>JBAZBI010000002.1:0-575045 GCA_041671545.1 Ignavibacteriaceae bacterium | reverse complement strand
TATTTTATTTAATTAGATGATTCGTTTGAATCGACTTTATCTAATTTACAGAAAGGATGCCTTTTTTTATTTTACCTTTTAAACATAATATCTACAGTTTGGATTTTTTTGGCGTAGGGAACGCTCGCGAGCGTTCCTCCGAAGTAAAAGAGACATTTACGCTCCTTTCCCTACTAATATTTTCTCCTTATCTTTGCATCATTAAATCACAAGTAAAAGAATCTATGGTTACTCTTTCAAAATCCCGTTTACAGAAGATCAAAAAGAATTTTAAGGGGAAGAAAATTGCGGTCATCGGCGATATGATGCTCGACTGTTATTTTTGGGGTGAGGTGAAACGCATTTCTCCCGAAGCTCCCGTTCCCGTGGTTGAAGTTGATAATGAGTTTTACCGTTTCGGCGGCGCTGCAAACTGCGCGCTTAACATTGCACGGCTTGGCGGAAAACCTCTTCCGGTTGGAATAATCGGCAAAGAAAATTACGGTTCAATTTTTCTTTCGTTACTTGATGAATCGGGAATAGACGCTACGGGAATTCTTGTTGACGAAACGAGACCAACAACGGCTAAGACACGTGTTATTGCTGATAGTCAGCATGTGGTCAGAATCGATAAAGAAAGCAAAGAATATATTTCAAAAGCAACGCAGCAAAAAATTTTAACTTTTCTTGAAGAACACATCTCATCTCTCGACGGAATTATTTTGCAGGATTACAACAAAGGAATTCTAACTCCGCAGCTTATTCAAAAAGTAATTACGCTGGCGAACAAAAACAATATTTTAATTACCGTCGATCCGAAGTTCCTTAATTTTTTCTCTTACAAAAATGTAACCGTCTTCAAACCAAACAGAAAAGAAGCGGGAGATATTTTGGGAATGCAGATAAGAACCGATGCCGAAGTTACTACCGCCGGAAAAAAACTTCTTACAAAATTGAACGCAAAATATGTTCTGCTAACACTTGGAGAAGCGGGCATCGCAGTTTTTGAAAAAGGAAAAGAATCACGTATGCCGACAAAGGCAAGAAAAGTTGCCGATGTTTCCGGCGCAGGCGATACGGTTATTTCAACACTTACGATGGCGCTCGCAGCAGGTGCAGATATTTTAGAAGCTTCCTACCTTGCAAATTATGCGGGTGGATTGGTCTGTGAAGAAGTTGGTATTATTCCAATCGAATTGGAAAAACTTTTCTCAACCGTAAACGAAGAGTTGTAATGAAACCGATCTACACACGCGCGGAAATTTTAGCGATCCGCAAAAAATTAAAAGAAGAAAAGAAAAAAGTTGTTTTTACCAACGGTTGTTTTGATGTGCTTCACGCAGGACATGTTGATTATCTGAACAAAGCAAAAGCCGCAGGAGATGTTTTGATCCTTGGTTTAAATTCAGATATTTCAGTTACAAGAATAAAGGGAGCGAAACGCCCGATCGTAAATGAAGAAGAACGCGCTTTCATCCTTTCGAATTTAAAAGCTGTAGATTATGTGACTTTGTTTGAAGAAGACACACCGCAAGAAATAATCAGCGAATTGATTCCCGACATTTTGGTTAAAGGCGCAGACTGGGCGATCGATAAAATTGTAGGGCGCGATATCGTTGAGGCAAACGGCGGCGAGGTAAAAACTATTTCATTCGTTACCGATCAATCGACAACCAACATTATCCAAACCATAATTGAACGATATGGAAAGTGAAGAATCCTTTACTTGATATTATCCCGAAGCGAAGCCGTTTTCATAAAACGGTAAACGTCTTTGTCTTTTTTTTCGTCGGGATATTCACTCTCCTTCTCATTATTGGGGGAATTACACAAACCTCCACCTTCCGCAATTATCTTCGCGAACAAGTTGTCTCGTTGGTAAATGAAGAGATCAACGGGAAAATTGAAATTGGAAAAATTGACGGAACGATTTTTACTTCGCTGATTGTACGCGACGCAAAACTTTTTTATTTGAAAGATACTATCGCAAGCATAAAAAAAGTTGAGGTGAAGATTAGTCCGCTGCAAATTTTTTTACAGAAAATTTTTGTGCGGAAAATTTTAATCGAAGATGCGAAGATTATTTTACTTCGGGACAGTGCAGGTGTGCTGAACCTATCCAAAGCTTTTCCTTCCACACCGCCGGATACTTCAAAAACAGACTTCCCGTTTCTTATAAAAGTATCTGAAGTATCGCTATCGGGAATAAATTTTTCGCTGCAAGATGAAGCGCTGCGAAACAGCACGAGTTATTACGAAAATCTGAATCTCAGCGATCTGCGAATAAAAAATCTCGGACTCACCTTAAATGCAGAAATGAACATCAATTACAACGAGTTCAAAGCACATCTCGATGATTTTTATTGCCAGACAAACATTGCAAATTTCAACATAAAAAAAATTGCCGGTGATTTTCTTGTTAACGAAGAAGAACTTTCTGCGTTGGGAGTTGAGCTACAAACAAACCGTTCAAAACTTTCGTTACTCGCACAGTTAAAGGGATTTAATCTTTTTGCTCCGTTTGATGAGAAAGCATTTAAGCGTGCAAAGGCAAATGTAAATCTGATAACCGAGCCATTCAATTTTGATGATTTGACAGCGCTTGTTCCGACAGTTGATATGCTTGAAGGTGATCTTGAAGGAACCATCAACGCCGAAGGAACGATAAATGATTTGATCGTGCAAGATTTGAATTTGAAATATTTACAGACAGATCTTAAATGCACCGGACGACTAAAAAATTTAGATGATCCCTCCAATCTTTTAATCGATGCTGCGATTACAAATTCAACTTTGAAATATGAAAATGTTTTACTGCTGATGCCAGGCTTAGAGCTTCCGCAATTTCAAAATCTTTCAACGCTGTCGGTTGATACCTTAACCTACAAAGGTGGAATTAAAAATTTTACTTCACGTATCTCTGCCGGATTGAAAGACGGAAGTTTAGACGGAAACGTTACTTTTGATTTTCGAAAAGATGCGATGGAATATAAAGCTGATTTAAATTCGTATAACCTTGATGTTCAGCCGTTCGCACATTTTCCCATTAATCTAACTTCAAAAATCACGGCGCAAGGTTCCGGCACAAACGGAAAAACTTTAACCACTGAAATTAATGTTGATGCCGCCCGTTCGACAGTGTCGAATAATTACTTGAATGAATTTTTACTTTCCGCCGACATGAAGAATGGCGTGCTCGCGGCAACGTGCAGCGCTGCAATTGATTCTCAAAAAATAAATTTGGACGGAACTCTGAACATTCAAAATGATGCAGCGCCGGAATACGAATGCTCGATTGAAGCGCGTCAACTTAATTTGGCAAAACTTTTAAATGATTCTGTGTTAACCTCATCGTTTAATCTAACGTTTAACGCTTCAGGTGAAGGATTCGATCCCGACAACCTCCTGGCAAAATTGAACGGAAGAATTTATGATTCTCATTTCAAGCAGAAAATAATAAATGAAGCATGGATCGTTTTTTCGATGGACACAAAAGCGCCAACCGAGAAAAATATTTCACTTCATTCCACATTTGCAGATGCAATGGTATCGGGAAATTTTCAACTTACAAAGTTAATTCCCCGGCTTATTTACGAAAGCGATGGAATATCAAAATCGTTTATCGAAAAAATTGATGCTTATTATCCGCTGGGACTTAAAAAGGATTCTCTTCTTGCCAAAACAAAACTGTTCCGCAATACTCCGCGCAAGAAAGGTTTACAGCAAGAAGAACAAAACGAACTCTTTGACCTAAAATTTAATATTGTGAGCAGGGACTTGTCACTTCTGTCAATATTCGCAGATAAGTTTCAACTTGATTCCGAAGGAAAACTTGACGGGAAAATAAAATCAGATAATTCGACTTTTTCTCTTCAGACTTCAACCGCGTTTACATATTTAAAAATGGTCGTCGGTGAAAACACTTACATTGCTTCCAACAGCAGCGCAAAAATTAATGTAGAACATCCGCTGCATAATTTCCGTCTGCGTAATTTTTCATGTGATCTCTCTCTTAATTCCGAAAGGATAATTGCTGCCACGGAAATAAAAAACGTTTCCGCCGGAATTACATTACGGAATAACATTTTAAAAGCGAATGCCGGAGCAGCGGTTGGCGACAATATGAAAGGTTCTATTGTTTTCTCGTCTCAGCTGGAAGATCCAACTTTGCAACTAAAAATTGATTCGCTCCTCTATAAATACAACGAATTTGAGTTAAGAAATAAAGAAGAAATGCAAATCGGATTTGCTGATAAAGTCCTTTCGCTAAAAAATATAAATCTTTACCGCGGCGATGCGTTCATCAAAGCCGATGGAACACTTGCTCTTGAAGGAAGACAAAACTTATCAATTCAAGTTTCTAAATTTAAAGGATATGACATCAGCTATAATCTTTTAGGAATGTCACCGGGTAATATTATTGATAATGACATTACGGTTAATGCAAAAATCACCGGAACTTTTGAAAATCCCATTATGGAATTGAACGTAGATGTGGATAATGTAACGTACAAGAAAAATAATTTCGGTTCGCTCAAAGCGGTGTTTGGATATAAAGACAAAAGCCTACAAACAAAAATTAAATTTGTCGAAAATGGGAAAGACAGTCTAGTTGCCAAATTTTCTATCGATGGATTGTTGCCGATCGATTTAGCTTTTGGATCGGTTGCTAAACGGCTTCCAGATAATAAACCGCTTTCACTTAATATCGATTCAAAAGACTTTAACCTTGCTACATTTGGCGATGCATTTCCATTTGTAAAGGAACTCGGCGGAATGCTGAACGCCGAAATAAAGATCAACGGAACGTATGCAAAGCTTGAGTCGGTTGGATTTTTGAAAATTCAGGACGGCACATTTAGAGTAGATGCAAATAATTTAAAATACACGGCCGGACTTCAAATGCATTTTGAAGATCAAAAATTGATACTTGATGAAATGGTTGTAGCAAATAGCGGAAATGTAAAAAACAAAGGAACGATGCATGGTTCCGGAGAGATGACTTTTAGCGGTTTAAAATTCGTCTCAACAAAAATTACAGTTAATGGAGATTTAACGATTTTGTCCAATGAATCTAAATCGGCTAGTCCCAATCTTTATGGAAATCTATTTGTCGGCACAGACGGTAATATTGTTTTTACCATGCAGAATGAATACTCATCATTAAATGCTCCATTGCTGATAAAAGATGCAAATTTAATTTTTCCTCCTTCACAAGGAGGATATTCATCCAGCTCCGAAAATTTTATTTACAAGTATGTGCAAGATTCATTAAAACTAACTTCGCGTGAGGAAGAAATCCAACGAGTGATTAATGCAAAGATCGATAAAAACCTAAGCGACGGAACCGGCGAAGGATTTTTTTCAAAATTTGATTATGACTTTCTTGTAAAAATTCAAAGCGAAGCAACCGTAACCTTCATTTTAGCAAAAGAAGCAAATCAAAAATTAACATCTGTACTAAACGGAAGTATCCGGTATAAGCGGGAGAACGGCTTGCAGTATGTACAGGGTGAACTTAAATTGCTTGAGGGCTCAACACTTGAATTTATAAAAACTTTTACGGCAACCGGCTCACTAAAATTTGAAAGTGAAGTAACAAATCCTTATTTAGATATTGTTGGTATGTATAAAAGCTATTATGTTTCATCCGACTCAACCTCCGGAACCGGAAAAGAAGAAGAAGTTGCGGTTAAAATAAAACTTGTCGGCGCATTAAAAGACCTTTCCAAAACCTTTGCGCAATCAGAAACCAACATGGCGGTTTACCGTGGTTCATCGGCAATTGCTAATGATCAGGCAACTCCGGGTTTGGATAAATCGGATGCCATTTGGTTTATTATTTCGGGGAAATTTAAAAACGAAGTTACTTCTCAAGATAAAACCCGAGCGTCTGATATGTTTTCGGGAACAGCAACTTCGTTTGCCAGCTCACTTGTTGGAGGAGCGCTAAATACGTATCTTGGTGATGTGGTGAAATCTCTGGAATTTCGTTCCAGCGGAAATACAACCAAGCTTAACTTAAGCGGCAGAATAAAAAAGTTTAAATATACTATCGGCGGAACGACAAATATTTTTCAGGATCTCTCGGCGGCAAATATTCTAATTGAATATCCATTATTAGAAAATTTTGTAATTCGTGTAGAGAGAAGATTATCGGAAACGGAAAACACATTCACAACAGAAATGATTAACGAACTAGGTCTTAAATATAAATTCGAGTTTTAATGAAAAAAAAATTAGTCGCCTTTTTTAAAAAAAATCCTGGCAAAGCGATAAAAGCCAGAGAACTTGCCAAACAGCTTCAAGTCACCGAAGAACATGAGTATCAATCTCTTAAAGCTGTGCTCCATAAATTATTGGAAGAAGACGTTATCGTCCGCCAGGGAAAACGCTTCCAACTAAAAATTATGAAGGAGGCGGTCATAACCGGCGAACTGCAAATGCATCCACGGGGATTCGGTTTTGTACTTCCTAAAAAAGAAGTCGGACGCGATATTTTTATTGCCGGAAGGAATCTTGGAACTGCTTTCCACGGTGATATTGTTGAGGTTGCGCTCTTTGCCGAACAAAAAAAGAAAGCAAAAAACCTTGAAGGCGAGATAACTAAAATCATTAAGCGGCGCATAACCGAAGTTGTAGGAACATTGAAAAAATCGGATTCTCTCTTTTACATTGAACCGGAAATGAAAGAAATGCGGCGGGATATTTATATCGATGAAAAAAATATCCACGATGCAAAAGTTGGTGATCGGGTTGTTGTTAGCGAGATCGTTTGGGAATCGCCGAAGCAGAATCCCGAAGGGAAAATTACTGAAGTCCTTGCCAAAACAAGCAGAAGCGATGTTGAGTTACTTTCAATTGCAAAAGAATTTAATCTTCCCGTAAATTTCCCGGAAAGAGTTATTCAAGAAGCAGAAAAAATTCCGCTCGAAATTCCTCCAGAAGAAATTTCTACCCGCGTTGATTACAGAAATAAAGTAGTAATGACCATCGATCCCGACGACGCAAAAGATTTTGACGATGCTCTTTCGGTTGAAGTTTTAGAGAATGGAAATTTTGCAATCGGAATTCACATTGCCGACGTTAGTAATTATGTTGTGAAGGATTCTGCGCTTGATAAAGAATCTGAGAAGCGCGGCAACAGTGTTTATCTCGTTGGAAAAGTTATCCCGATGCTTCCGGAAAGATTATCGAATAACATTTGCTCGCTCGTGCCGAACGAAGACCGGCTCACCTATTCCGTAATTGCTGAGCTTACTGCGCGCGGCAAACTTGTTGATTATAAAATCAAAAAGACGATCATCAAAAGCAAGCGGAGATTCACTTATGATGAAGCGCAAAAAATTATTGAGACCGGTGAAGGTGATTATTCAACTGAAGTTCTTCTTCTAAATAAATTAGCACTAACACTTCGCAAAAAAAGATTAAAAGAGGGAAGCGTAAACTTTTCAACTTCCGAAATAAAATTCCAGCTTGATGAAACCGGAGCTCCGATCCGCGCCTATTTATATGAAACAAAACAAAGCAACAATCTTGTTGAAGAATTTATGCTGCTTGCCAATAAAGTGGTTGCGCATCATATTGGATTTGTGAAAAAAGAATCAGAGCGTAAACCTTTCTTGTACAGAATTCACGACCGCCCAGACAAAGACAAAATTGCCGAGTTCGCAAAATTTATTAAGTCTTTCGGCTATCATTATTCGGCGGACAATCTATCCAAAGCTTCATCCATAAATCAACTGATGGAAGAAGTAAAAGGGAAAGAAGAAGAATTGCTTATTAACGAAATTGCCATCCGCTCAATGGCAAAAGCAATTTACTCAACGGATAATATCGGGCATTACGGATTGGGATTTCCTTATTACACCCATTTCACTTCGCCAATACGACGTTACTCCGATCTGCTCGTGCACCGCATGCTTTTTGAGTACATCGAGAAGCAGAAAAAATTGGTTTATTCCGAAGAACAACTTTCGGCGATTTGTGAGAATATTTCCACATGTGAAAGAAAAGCTGTTGATGCCGAGCGTCTTTCGGTTAAACTGAAACAAGTTGAACTGATGCGGAGCCACCTTGGCGAAGAATTCCACGCGATCATTTCAGGTGTAACGCACTTTGGAATTTTTGTGAAGATAAAAGACGTGCTTGCCGAAGGGCTTGTTCACGTGCGTGATTTGGAGGGAGATTATTATCTTTATGATGAAAAAAAATATGCCTTAATTGGCAGAGCAAGTAAAAAAATGTTCCGGCTCGGAGATAAGATTCAAGTCAAATTGATTCGGGTTAATCAAGAGCGGATGGAATTAGATTTTCTTATTATCGATTAAAAATACTCTATGAAGAAACAATTTATTTTAGCGGTCGTCATCTCATTTATTTCGGTTCAGTTCGTCTTTGCGCAGTTCGGGCAGAACAAAGTTCAGTTTAAAGATATGACGTGGTACTACATACAGACTAATCATTTTGATATTTATTTCAATCAAGAAGGGAGTAAAGTAGCGGAGTTTGCCGCTGCTGCATCGGAAGATGCGTTGAGCTCGATTGAAAAACATATCAACTATAGGATCAACAATAGAATTACACTCATCCTTTATAATTCACAAAATGATTTTCAAGAAACAAATGTTACCGACGAATATCTGAGCGAAGGAATCGGGGGGTTTACCGAGCTTTTTAAAAACAGAGTGGTTCTTCCATTCACCGGAAATTATAAAATGTTCCGTCACGTAATTCACCACGAGCTTGTGCACGCTGTGTTGAATGATATGTTTTACGGTGGATCAATTCAAAATATTATTTCGAACAACATTTCAATCCGCTTACCGCTTTGGTTTAACGAAGGTTTGGCTGAATATCTTTCGCTTGGTTGGGATACGAACACCGATATGTTCATCCGCGATGCGGCAACGAGTGAGTACTTGCCCGACATTGAAAATCTTGACGGATATTTTGCTTACCGCGGCGGGCAGGCGGTCTTCCATTACATCGCACAAAAATATGGAGATGAAAAAATTGGCGAGCTTGTTAATAAAATTAAAGGGAAAGCCAATTTTGAAAATGGATTGAAGTCCGCGATCGGTTTGGATTTGGAAGAACTGAATGAGCGTTGGAAAAAAGAGATAAAAAGAATTTTCTGGCCAGATATGGCGCTCTACAAAGACCCGGATGAATTTTCTAAAAGATTAACCGACCACCGGAAAGACGGCGGATTTTACAACACCAGTCCTGCAATTTCTCCACAAGGCGATAAGATCGCGTTCATTTCTAACCGCGATTTTTATTTTGATATTTACATTATGGATGCGAACGATGGGAAGAAAGTTGATCGCATCATAAAAGGAAATCGCTCCGCTGATTTTGAAGAATTAAATATTCTTACTCCGGGATTAAGCTGGTCTCCCGACGGGAAAAAAATTGTGGTAGCTGCAAAACGAAACGGCGCTGATGTTATTTATGTTTATGATATTGCCGAAGACGATGTTTCAATTCTTCCATTACGTTTTGGCGCCATCGGAACAGTGAACTGGGCGCCGGACAATAATAATATTGTGTTTGCCGGACAAACTTCATCGCAGTCCGATATTTATTTGTACGATATAACTAAAGACAAATTAGAAAATATTACAAATGATATTTTTTCCGATAGCGATCCTTCTTTTTCGCCAGACGGGAAAACTATTTTCTTTGCTTCGGATAGAGGCGAGTTTGTAGACACTGTTTCTGTTCCTGCAAACTTTAGAATGTACGAACACCATTATTCGCAGAACGATCTTTATTCTGTTGAGGTTGAAAATAGAAAGATCACACGATTAACCAATACTCCAAACAGCGATGAAGCTTCTCCAATTGTATCCGCGGATGGTAAAGAAGTAATTTTCGTATCGGATAAAAACGGCATCAACAATATTTATAGAAAGAAAATTGTTCTTGAAGGAAACGATTCGGTAAAAAGTGTTGAATCACTCGAAGCAAAACCGATCACTAATTCTTTGAACGGATTGTATCAGCCGACAATTTCAAAAGACGGGAAAAAACTTGCGTTCGCATCGATGTATCAATCGGCGTATAATATTTTCTTGATGAATAATCCGTACGATATTTCTTTAGACAAAGATTCTCTTCCTCTTACAAAATATATGGAATCAATTCTTGTCGCAAAGAAACCTGAAGTTAAAAAAGATTCTACAGGCGAAGCAAAAATTGATTCGTCATTGAAACAATCTGAAGAAGCGAACAGTTTCTCAACCGGAGTTTTTATCGATTCCGCATCGGCAAAAAAAGATTACAGCAATTTTATTTTTGGCAAATCTGATTACCTATCGTATGATTCAACTGAACAAAAGCCGAACGATCTCTTTAATCCAAAAGCTAATCTCGATGCCGAAGGAAATTTCAAAGTCAACCGTTATAAAGTTACGTTCTCTCCTGATATAATTTATGCAAATGCCGGGTTCAGCACGCTCTACGGCTTACTCGGAACAACAGTAATTTCATTTAGCGATGTGCTTGGCAATCACCGTTTGATCGGACAAACGAGTATGCAAATCGATTTGAAAAATAGCGATTACGGTCTTGCCTATTATTATTTGCCGAACAAATTGGATATTGGAGTTGAAGGATTCCACACGGCGCGGTTTGTCTATTTGCAAAAAGGACGCGATGTAAATCTTTTCCGTTTTAGAAATTACGGCGGAGTACTTTCCCTTAGTTATCCGTTCAACAGATATTATAGATTGGATGGCGGATTAAGTTTTTTAAATGTTACAGCTGAAAATTTAGATAATCCGTACGAGACAACGCAGAAAGCAACTTATCTTATTCCTGCAATAAGTTTTGTGCATGATAACACCATGTTCGGTTACACCGCGCCGATTGACGGTACACGCTACCGCTTTGATATTTACGGCAATCCCCTTTTGCACGCAAAACAGTACGGCTTCTATTCTATTTTAGGAGATTATCGAAATTATACAAAATTCTGGACTGATTACGCATTCGCATTTCGTTTGTCGGGAGGATTTTCAAACGGGAAAAGTCCGCAGCGGTTTTTCCTTGGTGGAATTGAAAATTGGATCAATCGTAGATTTGCAACCGGGGAGGTTCCTTTAGATTCCCCTGCTGATTTCGCGTTTCTTACCGCGGCTTTACCGATGCGAGGATTTAATTATGCGCAGCAGATCGGAACAAAGTACGCACTGTTCAACACTGAATTTCGTTTCCCGTTTATCCGTTATCTTGTAACCGGTGCGCTGCCGGTTCTGTTTAGAAATATTCTTGGCGCAGCATTTTTTGATGCCGGTTCTGCGTGGAATAATTCTCATCAGCTAAAGCTTTTTGAAAAAGATGAAAACGGAAGAACAGTTAGCAAAGATTTGCTTATGGGAACCGGTGTCGGCACAAGATTTTATTTCCTCTATTTTCTTTTGCGTATTGATTGCGCATGGGCGTATAACGGACAAAGTTTTACAAAACCAATTTGGTATTTCTCGCTTGGAGGAGATTTTTAATAAACATTTCGGTTAATAATAAATCGCGATACCGTAAACGGTATCGCTGAACGAAAAAATCATCGTAAACGATGATGAAAAAACTACATCCCGATTCATCGGGATTTATTCGTGTAGCGTCACGCCTTGGCGTGATGCGGAATTAATAAAGAAACCAGCATAAGGTTATTTGAATTGTCCGAAAAAATCGGACAACTGAAAATGCGAACAACAGATAGCAAGTTTTTAAAATGGGAAAATATATTAAATTTCAAAAGAAGAATTAAAAAATGAAGAAACTATTCCCGGTTCTCATTTTCATATTTGCATCGACTTTTATTAATTCACAGTCGTTTGAAGTTACGGTTAAAGATATCGGTTCCTCGTCTGCAAAACTTCAATCGCTAAAAGGAGAGAAAGTTGCAACGGTGGATTCAATCTTTTCAACAGTGAAAGATGTTTTTCGGTTTTCTTTTGATAAGAAAAAATATCATCAGGGATTTTACCGGCTTTCTTTTCCCAATAACCGTGCAGTAGATTTTCTTTTCGATGGAAATGATATTAAACTAAAAACTCATGCATCTGCAATTTTGGACAGCATGGAAATTCTCTCTTCGGAAAGCAACCGCCTCTATTATTCTTTTGTGAAACTTAACAAAGCATACAAAACCAAAACCGATTTATTGCAGCTGCTTCTTTTACGTTATCCGAAAGAAGATAGTTTTTATCAATCAGTTCAAAAAAAAATTAACCAACTGCAAGATGAATATTTGGAGTTTGTAACTGTTGCTTCGCAGAATGAACCGGCTTCATTTATTGCAAGATATATCCACTCAGCAAGTTTGCCATCGGTTAATTTCAATTCCTCACCTGAGCAGCAGTTAGCATTTCTTGAAGCTCACGCACTTGATAATGTTGACTTTGACGACGCTGAGTTGATTTTCTCCGACGCATTTACCAACAAAACGATTGAGTATTTAACCTATTACCGGAATCCTCAACTACCGAAAGAACTTCTTGAAAAAGAATTTATGAAAGCGATTGACTCGGTTATAAGTCGCGCAAAAGTGAACACCATTGTTTATCAACACGTTGTTGAATATTTACTTGATGGTTTTAAGAAATTCGGTTTTGATAAAGTGTTGGATTACATTGTTGATAATTACGTGATCAAAGATGATCTCTGTTTAGATGAAAAGTTGGGAAATACAATTCAGCGGAGGATCGACCAAAACAAAAAACTTCCTGTTGGAGCAATCGCTCCTAACTTTGCGATGACCGACATAACCGGCAAAGCGGTTGAACTAAATAAAATCACCAAGCAAAAAGTGCTGCTTGTATTTTATGCAAGCTGGTGTCCACATTGCAAAACCATCTTGCCGCAGATAAATGAACTTCAAAAAAAGAAAAAAGATTTTGAAGTAGTTGCCATTTCGTTGGATACAAACAAAGACGAATGGAAGAATTTCATTGATCAAAATAAGTTGGACTTTATTAATGTCTCGGATTTAAAAAGCTGGGATGGCGCTGCCGCAAATGAGTATTTTATCTACGCAACTCCAACAATGTTTTTGCTTGATAGCCATAAGAAAATTATTGCAAAACCTTTGACGATTGGGGAATTAGACAATTAGCAAAAATATTCTGTTTAGGATGGCCTGCCCGCCGCAGGCAGGTAAGAATAGTAAATGATTTAAAAAATTTAACCGAATGGATGAATGGAAATGAATGGATGAATGTTTTTCATTCAATCATCCAACCACTGATTAGTGAATCCTTGGTTCTGGTTTACATGCTATAAATTACGAAATATCCCGACTGACATTTAGCGTTTTCTTACTATTCTAATTTTGAAGAAGTAGTTTTTTCCACTTTTGCCGGCGCCGGAGTTGTTTTTTTTGCCGATGTTGGATTTTTATAATCGGTTTGATAGAATCCGGTTCCTTTAAAAATCGGGACGGAACCAGCGCCAATTAATCGTTTTAATTTACCGCCGCATTCCGGGCATTCGGTTAAATGTTCATCTTTCATCGACTGGAAAGATTCAAAGTTGTGATTGCATTCTAAGCATTTATAATCGTAAGTCGGCATCTTCTAAAACCTTTGTTGAAAAAAACTACATATAAATCTAACGAAAAACCAAAAATTTATCTAATTTTGATGTACGAAAATCTTTTAGGATTCTTAATGAAGCAACAGACCAGTTCCCGTTCACGTTTTAGTAAATTTTTATTCGCTGCCGTTTTGATGATCAGCCTTGCCGGGTGCATCAATTACGAGCAGGAAGTAAGTTTTAACCCCGATGGTTCCGGCGATATGAAAATCCATTATTGGATCAAAGCCGATACCTCAGGTGGAAAAGCTTTTTATGATCCGTTGGGAATTTTTAATGCTGATTCACTCCGCTCTGATTTTAATTCACCTAATATTAAAATTGAAAATATAACCGTCTTTAACGATACCACCGACAGCACGGCTCACGCAGTAATTGAATTTAGTTTTACGCACATCGATTCGTTAAACAAAGTAAAACCTTTTGCCGAATATCATTTTTCGTTGCAAGATGGTGCCGCCGGGCAGAAAGTCTTTTCTCAATTCATCCCGCCGATAGCAACCGGTTTTGGACTGAACGATTCTACTTATCAAATTACATACATTTACACCTTCCCCGGTGAAATTGTTACACATAACGCTACTCAAGTAGATAAGAAAAAACTTATTTGGAAGTACACACTGGCAGAAATTGGAAAAGGAAAAACTATTTCGGTTTCATTCAGACCATTTAAATTGAAAGAAACACCTTACTGGATATTCTTCCTCGCTGGATTTGTATTGATCGTCGTGATCTTTTTCTTATTCAGAAAAAAGAGAACATGGTAATTATAAAAATCTTTTTTAGAATTAAACAGAAACTCGTTTACTGATATTTTACTACCACTTTTGCATTCAAGTTGCTTATTAATTTGATAAGGAAAATTTATTAATTTGATAACCAAAAGTTTTGATGACCCCAAAAATATGCTTAAAACAAGGTAAAAAAGGACATTTCTTTAGGCATATTGTTTGTTTCAATTCCCCTTTGCATTCGAAAAATCGCAGACAATTAATTAATCACACTATCACTTATTGAGGAGAACATCATGGCGGTATCGGCTCCGGTAAACGCAAATGTAAAAAGTTCGGGCAATGGCCAGAATTACACTTTTGCATTAACAACTTTAACTTCACTCTTTTTTATGTGGGGATTCTTAACCTGCTTAAACGATATTCTTATCCCTCATTTAAAATCAGTTTTTGATCTTAACTATACGCAAGTGATGTTAATCCAGTTTTGTTTTTTCTTCGCTTATTTTGTAGTCTCTCTTCCTTCGGGAAAATTTATTGAAAAAATTGGTTATCAACGCGGTATTGTAATTGGATTAACGACTGCGGGAATTGGAACATTAATGTTTTATCCTGCGGCAGGTGTTCGCTCATATCCATTATTTTTAGCCGCACTTTTTGTTTTAGCTGCCGGTATTACAATCCTTCAAGTTGCTGCAAATCCATATGTAGCAATTCTAGGAAAATCTGAAACAGCTTCTTCGAGACTAAACCTAACACAAGCATTTAATTCTCTCGGAACAACGATTGCGCCCTATTTTGGTTCATTACTGATTCTCTCCGTTGTTGTAAAAACAGCCGATGAAATGAAAGGAATGCTTCCGGCTGATGTTGAAACATACAAAGCCGCCGAAGCAGCCGCTGTCCAAAATCCTTACATCGGATTAGCCGCCGTACTTTTTATTATCGCCGCAGTTTTCGCCTTTATCAAACTACCAAAAATTGAAGCTGCAAGTGTCACCTCTTCAGATGGAACCGGAACAAGTTATGATGAAAAACATAAAAGCGCTTGGGGCTATAAACATTTAGTTCTTGGCGCAATTGGAATTTTTGTTTACGTCGGCGCTGAAGTTTCAATCGGAAGTTTTCTTGTAAATTATTTGGGGCAGCCATACATTGCCGGTCTTGCGGAAGCTGATGCCGGAAAGTTAGTTTCTTTCTACTGGGGCGGTGCAATGATCGGTCGATTCCTTGGTTCTTATGTTCAAAGAATTGTAAAACCGGGAACAGTTCTCGGCGTGAATGCTTTTGTTGCTGCAACGTTAGTAATTGTTACAATGCTTACAAATGGTCAGGTAGCGATGTGGTCAATTTTAATTATCGGATTATTCAACTCAATCATGTTCCCAACTATTTTTACTCTTGCCATTGACGGATTAGGAAAACACACCGGTCAGGGTAGCGGAATTTTATGTATGGCAATTGTAGGTGGAGCGATCATTCCTGTTATTCAAGGAGCTATTGCAGATAGTATCGGAATCCATCATGCTTTCATTCTTCCGGTTATTTGTTATGCATTCATCGCGTATTACGGATTTAAAGGGCACGTTCCTTCTTATGCAAAGTAGTTGAAAAGAATTAGATAGTAAGTAAAAATATTCTACGCAGAATGGCCTGCCCGCCGCAGGCAGGCAAGAATATTTGTCCCAAAAACTGGACGAATGATTGAATGAGGTTGAATGGATGAATGTTATTCATTCAGTCATGCAACCATTCAATTATTCCAAATTATTTGGTTTGGCTCTACCAGGTTATGAATTAGAAATGAGAAGTCAGAATATTTAACCATTCTGACTTCTCCAATTAAGATCGAGAAATATTTAACAAAAGAAAATTTAATATGGCTAAACTTAGTGTTGCTCTTGGGATTGATATTGGCGGAACAAATACAGTTTTCGGATTTGTTGATAAAGAAGGAAAGTGCGTTGCTGAATCTTCCATACCAACGAACGCTTCTGAATCTGCCGAAAAATTATTTGAAAGATTATTCCCCAAAGTAGATGCAGTTTATCAAACAATCGCTAAAAATTATTATTTGGTTGGAATTGGAATCGGAGCGCCAAACGCAAATTATTATACAGGCAAAGTTGAACTCCCGCCTAACTTAAATTGGCAAGTAGTTGATGTTTTACAGATCGTTAAAAAATATTACGACATTCCGGCAGCTATTACCAATGATGCAAACGCCGCCGCACTTGGTGAAATGAAATTTGGCGCAGCAAAGGGATTGAAAGATTTCATTGTTATTACACTTGGCACCGGTCTCGGAAGCGGAGTTGTTGCAAACGGAAATTTGGTTTACGGGCACGATGGTTTTGGCGGCGAACTTGGTCACATTATTGTTAAAGAAGAAGGAAGAGTCTGCGGCTGCGGAAGAAAAGGTTGTCTTGAAACTTACGCTTCGGCAACCGGAATTAGAAGAACAGTTTTTGAACTCCTCTGTAACTCAAACGACTCAAGTAAATTGCGTTATGTTCCCTTTAACGATGTCACATCAAAAATGATTTATGAAGCCGCCGTAGATGGAGATAAAATTGCGCTTGCTGCATTTGCCTACACCGGTGAGGTTTTGGGTAAAGCTTTAGCTAATGCGATGGCTTTTACAAGTCCCGAAGCTATAATTCTTTTTGGCGGACTTGCCTCAGCCGGTGAAATTCTTTTTAAGCCAACACAACAAGCAATGGAAGATAACATGTTAAATATCTTCAAGAATAAAGTGAAACTTCTTCCTTCCGCTTTGCAGAATGGAAATACTGCAGTCCTTGGCGCAGCTGCGTTGATCTGGAATGAACTTGAAAAGGTCCCGGCAAACGAAACTGCTGTTGAAAATTGGGATGTAATGTAAGGGGAAAATCCGGAATATTTTTTCGGAGAAACTTGTAGATGCGGGGTCTTATTCTTATTTCGAAAACTCAAATGTAACGGAGCAAATATGAAAAACTTAACAACTCTTTCTCTCATTCTTTTTTTATCGATGGCGATTTTCTCGGCATTTTATTCAGATCATTCTGCTAAGGAACCGAAATCAAAGTTGTCGATCGATCAAAAAGTTAATGATCTTTTATCTCAAATGACGCTTGATGAAAAAATCGGGCAGATGACTCAAGTTGATATTGATGCGTTGAAAGGGCATTACGAAGATATCGAAAAATATTCTTTGGGTTCCATTCTCTGCGGTGGCGGTTCGGAAATCGATGACATTTCTGCAAAAGGCTGGGCTGATTATTATGACATGCTTCAAAACCACGCGCTAAAATCGAGACTCCACATTCCGATGATCTACGGAGTTGATGCCGTTCACGGACACAACAATGTTACCGGTGCTGTAATATTTCCACACAACGTTGGATTGGGTGCAACCCGTAATCCAAAACTAATTGAAAAAGCTGCACACGTTACGGCGGAAGAAGTTGCTGCAACAGGCATGGATTGGGCTTTTGCACCCTGTATTGCAGTTGCAAGAAATGAACATTGGGGAAGAACTTACGAAAGTTTTGGTGAAGACCCGGAATTAGCAAAATCATTGGGTGCTGCGAGCGTTAAAGGATTACAAGGGAAAAAACTTTCAGACAAAACTTCAATTCTTGCTTGCGCAAAACATTTTCTTGGTGATGGTGGAACCACCAACGGAAAAGACCAAGGCAATACAGAAGTTGATGAACAAACTTTAAGGAAATTACATTTGCCGGGATATATTTCTGCAATCAAAGCCGGAACTAAAACCATCATGGTTTCTTATAACTCCTGGAACGGTGTAAAAATGCACGGCAATAAATATCTGTTGACCGATGTTTTGAAAAACGAGTTGAAGTTCAAGGGATTTTTAGTCTCCGATTGGGCTGCGATCGATCAGCTTGAAAAAGATTACAAGAGCAGTATCGAGAAATCGTTTAACGCCGGACTTGATATGGTGATGATTCCAAATCCTCCCGGCAAAGCAAACAATTATGTTGATTTCATCACTCTGTTAAAAGAATTAGTGAACGAAAACAAAGTGCCGATGAGCCGCATTGATGATGCAGTAAAAAGAATCCTTCGCGTAAAATTTGAAATGAACATTTTTGAAAATCCTCTCACCGATAGATCATTAATGGCATCGTTCGGATCAAAAGAACATAGACAAGTTGCTCGCGAATGTGTCCGTCAATCTTTAGTTCTTCTGAAAAATGAAAACAAAACTCTGCCGATCTCTAAAAATGTCAAGAATATAGTTCTTGCCGGAAAGAGCGCTGATGATATTGGAAATCAATGTGGTGGTTGGACAATCGATTGGCAGGGGAAATCCGGCAACACTATCACCGGCGGAACAACCGTTCTGCAAGCAGTTAAAAATGCAGTCTCAAAAAACACAATTGTAAACTACTCAAAAGATGGTTCCGAAGTTATAAATGCGGATGTTGTTGTGATTGTTGTGGGTGAAAAGCCTTATGCAGAAATGTTAGGCGATACTACTGATTTATCCTTGGCAAAAGAAGACGCTGAGGTAATTGAGAATGTTAAAAAATCCGGTAAACCCTTTGTGGTTGTTCTTTTTTCCGGTAGACCTTTGATAATTGAAAAGCAGTTAAAAGATGCAAACGCATTTGTGGCAGCTTGGTTACCAGGCAGCGAAGGTGCAGGCATAACCGATGTTCTGTTCGGAGATTTTAATTTCACCGGAAAACTTGGTCATAGCTGGCCTAAGACCAATGAACAAATTCCAATTAACGTTGGAGATAAAAACTACGATCCTTTGTTCAAGTACGGCTTTGGATTGAAGTACTAAAAACATTGGGACGCAGATTTGTTATGATCGTTTATGATCCGTGCTGATCATAAAAAATCATAGTTGATCTGCGTCCTATTCTTTCCTTCCACAGATTCTCAAACATTCAAGTTTAATTGTTATTTTTCTTTTAGTATTTATTAAAAGAAAAGTAAACAGCATACATGAAAATAGAATCACTCCTTTCGGTTCCTCACTTTAAACAATTCGTTTTGATAATTATTTTGATAAGCTGCTCATCATTTGCTCAGGTTACCTTTGATGCAAATTTTGAAAGTGGAAATCTGAAATCAGCTACTACATCTGATTCGGTGAATTATGTTGTAACCACCTATGCAGATATTCAAGGAAGATGGTTTTATTTTAGAATGTCTGGGGTTCTAAATAAATTTGTCAAAGTAACTATTTCAACTTCACCGGCAGATGTTAAAAGAGCGGTTTATTCATACGATAATAAAACATTTGACCGGTTCACCGCTTCTGAAAGTCCGGCAACAAGTACATTTCAAAAAACATATGAACATGATACCGTTTACGTTGCTTATTACACTCCATACACGTTAACTTTTTTGAGGGAAAGAATAAAACAATGGGCATCTTCTCCTTACGTAAAAGTTGATACACTCGGTTATACTTTGCACAATTTACCGATCCACGAACTAACCGTAACCGATCCGGCAATTCCCGATTCGTTAAAATATCATGTTTGGGTTCATGCGCGGACTCATCCAAGTGAAACGCCAAGTTCATGGCAACTTGACGGATTTATGGAAAGCACTCTGGCAAATAATGAGTTAATACAGTTTTATCGCGAACACATTGTTTTTCATTGCATTCCGTTTACAAATCCCGATGGTGTTTATTACGGAAGATCGCGCACAAACTATGACGGAATTGACGTTGAATCGAATTGGAATAAAAGCGATGCAGCAACGACTGCTGAAGTGAAAATACTTAAGAAAAGGATGACAGCAATAAACAGTCAAAAAGTTCTTTCGATCTTTCAAAATCTTCATTCGCAGGCTTCACCGTTTTGCACGTTTTGGGTTCACACAGCTTCTTCAACTTCGGAGGATTATTATCATTCCGAAAATCTATTTTCAAATTTGAATACGTCAGGCAATCCCTATTTTACACAAGCTGATTATAGCTATTCCAATTTATCATCTACTTTTCCCGAAGGCTGGCTTTGGAATAATTGGGGCGACAAAGTTGTTGCGCTAACGTACGAAACACCGTATGATTATTATTCCACCGGCAAAGTAGTAACGAACGAAAATCTAAGTTACCTTGGCGAGCATTTTATGTATTCGGTTTCTGAATATTTACAACTTTCACATCCCAAATGGATGATTCTTGATAACAAAAACATCGCAAGTTTGTGGACTCCATCAACAACTGGAACAGAATTTTTTGGCGATAATTATTTTACGGCGAATGGATCAATTCAAAACGAACCGGCAGTATTTCAAACGGATATTATCCAACCCGGGAAATATGATGTTTATGGTTGGTGGCAATCGGATTCCGCGAACGCATACGACACGAAATTCGTAATTGAGGGAAACGGCAAGGAAACGAGTGTTGAGAAAAGTCAAAAAGTTGACGGCGGCGAATGGAATTATCTATCGACTGTAAATCTTTTCAACTCCGGAGCGATCAAAATTTCTGTTGGTGATATTGCAAATGGACAAGTAGTTGCGGATGCATTTAGAATAATTTATACGGGGAATCCGGTTGGTGTTGAAGAAAATTCTTATTTACCAAACGAGTTTCAACTTTATCAGAATTATCCGAATCCGTTTAATCCGAGTACAATAATCAGTTGGCAGTTGGCAGGCGGAAGTAATGTAACGTTAAAAATATATGATATACTCGGTAATGAAGTTGCAACTTTGGTGAACGAAGAACAACAAGCCGGAAAACATTTCGTAACCTTTGATGCGACTAACCACTCACAGCTAACAACAAACAAATTAGCCAGCGGAATATATTATTACAGACTTCAAGCAGGTCAGCAATCACAAACCAAAGGAATGATCTTTTTGAAATAAATTGAGAATATCCTTGACATTAGTTAGTTTTTTTTTAATTTTTCAAATAAACACTGGGAATGATTCTAGCTTTTTAGTTTATAATAGAATCGTACGGTGAAAATTTATTTGGAGGTTCTTATGAAAAAGTTAGTTTCTTGGTTCACTTTTTTTCTCGTGCTCATCCTTTCCACAAATTCTTTTCCGCAATGGTCGCCCGCAGCCGGTAATTTAGACACAAAACAATGGGGACTTGGCTGGGCTATAGATGCCGTTGATAGTAATTGCGCAGTTATTTCTCTTGCGTATGGACAAATTTACAGAACCCTGGATGGTGGTAACTCTTGGGGGAAAATTTCCGTGCAAAATTCTTCGTTTACAGGAATAGATATTTCAATGGTTGATAGTTTAAATATCTGGTTCGGTTCCGGAGATGGAAAAATCTTCTCTACTTCAGATGGCGGGAAAAATTGGGCAATCCAATTTGATGATACTTCAAAAACCAATTTTATGAATTATATCAAAATGTTTGATCTTCAAAACGGAATTGCTATGGGCGATGGAAAGACGGCTTCTGATCCAGCTTTCTTTTTAAAAACTACTGATGGAGGAACAAACTGGGTTGCTGTCAACGATTCCGCTTTTGGCGCTTATTCCGGCGATACATGGAGAAGGCTTGATTTTATTTCTCCAAATATCAGCTATTTTTATGAGAGCGGTCTAAATCCTCAATCTATGTATAAAACTACCGATGGCTGTAAAACATGGAAAAAAGTGCAAACACCTTCATCCGTTCACGTGCTAAATTTTTATGATGAAAATCTCGGGCTCTGTTATGGGTTTAATTCAAAAATGGGGAAAGGATCAATTTACCGGACAACAAATGATGGAGGTTCATGGGAAGAACTTGTTTTTCATCCTGAAACAAATTGGGGAAATGATATTGAGTTTTTAAAGAATGATGCCTCTAAAGTTTGGCTTTCGAATTACAATATGCTTTATTTCAGCAGTGATTCGGGAAAAACGTGGGCACAGCAGCTATTTCCGAATGTATCAAATATTAAAGGACGAGATTTAGTTTTTACAGACAACGCTTGTGGGTGGCTCTTATGCGATAGTATGGTTTATAGAAATTTGCAAAGTGATCGCACGTCCCCGATTGTAAAAGTTGAGAGTGAAAATTTCTCTCCCGTCGGATTTTCGTTAGAACAGAATTATCCAAATCCGTTTAATCCGAGTACAGTCATCAGTTGGCAGTTAGCGGTTGGCAGTAACGTATCGCTAAAGATATATGATGTTTTGGGTAAAGAAATTGCAACTTTGGTGAACGAAGAACAGCAAGCCGGAAAACATTCCGTAACCTTTGATGCAACTAACAACAACCAACTAACCACTAACAAATTAGCCAGCGGAATATATTATTACAGCCTGCAAGCTGGTCAACAACCGCAAACCAAAGGAATGATCTTTTTGAAATAAAAACGAAATATCCTTGACATTCATCAGTTTTTTTTTAATTTTTCATTCAAACAAAAGGAATGATACTTTTGAAGTAATCTTTAACTAAGATTTTAGGAGGCTGAAGTGAAAAAGTTTTTATTGTTTGTGTTTTTGTTTTTTGTGTCAAATAGTTCTTTTGCAAAGGATGATTCTGTTTTTGTAAAAATTGAATCCGACACGGTGCAGATTTGGAACACCGATGTTTCTGCAAATTGTGCATCAAGATTTTCGTTAAAAACGGAAATTGCCGGAAATGCAATTGTAGTTACAGAATGTGATACACTCGGACCACTTGCAGATTGCTTCTGCATTTATGACCTTCATTCTTCTTTAACGGGGTTAACAGCCGGGCACTATTCGGTTGCGGTTTACCGCCAAGAACTTAAAAAATATTTCTACGACTTTGACACCACGATATTTATTGATTCGTTGGAATTCACACTGGGGAATTCATCATCGCTTCCGAAAAACATTATGTCAAATCAAAGCGCATGTCACACTGCAACCTCGATCGACAAAGAAGAAGCCAATCCCGAATCATTTCTTCTTCTCTCCAATTATCCAAATCCGTTTAATCCGAGCACAGTAATCAGTTGGCAATTGGCAGTAGGCAGTCATGTAACATTAAAAATTTATGATGTCCTCGGTAATGAAGTTGGAACGCTTGTAAATGAAGAACAACAAGCTGGAAATCATTCTGTAAACTTTTACTCAACCAACAACAATCTACTAACCACTAACAAACTTTCCGGTGGAGTTTATTATTACACATTGAAAGCGGGAAACTTCGTTCAGACAAGAGGAATGATCTATTTGAAGTAATTTTTAACTAAGATTTTAGGAGCTGATATGAAAATGTTTTTGTTGTTCGTGTTTATTCTTTTAGTATCGAAAAATGTGATCGCAAAAGATGATTCAGTATTTGTTAAGATTCAGTCCGATACGGTTCAAATTTGGAACACCGATGTAGCATCAAATTGCGCATCGAGTTATTCGTTGCTTACAGAAATCACCGGGCATTCGATTGTAATTACAGAACTTGATACTATCGGACCTATCGCCAAGTGCAATTGTATTTTCGATCTTCATGCTTTTTTAACCGGGTTGACCGCTGGAGATTATTCTGTTGCGGTTTACCGACAACTACAAAAAAAATATTTTTATTCTCTTGATACAACAATATTTATTGATTCGTTGGAATTCACACTAGGGAATTCATCATCGCTTCCGAAAAGTGTTTTACCAAATCAAAGTGCGTGTCATACAGCTACATCGATCGACAAAGAAGAAGCCAATCCCGAAACATTTCTTCTTCTCTCCAATTATCCAAATCCCTTCAATTCAAGTACAACTATCAGTTATGAATTGGCGGTAGGTGGTTTTGTATCTCTTAAAATTTATAATGTTCTTGGGAATGAAATATCAACTTTGGTAAACGAAGAACAAAAACCGGGAAAATATGCTGTCGGTTTTGATACTGCTAACAAATTATCAAGCGGAATCTATTTCTCCAGCTTAATGGTAGATGGCTCGGTAAGGATTAGAAAGATGATAGTTTTAAAATAAAATATATGATGGTTAAGATGAGCTTGATCAAAAGCAATCCAATTTTCAATTAGGAGGAAAATATGAAAACAAAAATCCATCTCTCAAATAAACTTTCTTTCGTTATTCTGTTGTTCATGGCATCCCAACTGTTGCAAGCGCAGTGGATTAAACAAAACAGCGGAACTTCAGAAAGACTTACTGATGTAGTAATGCTCGATTCAACCACAGCAATTGCGGTTGGGATGAACCAAACTATTTTGAAAACTACTAACTCAGGCGAGACGTGGAATTTTATCACGCTTCCCTGGAGTTTCCCGATGAACTGGAATAGCGTTTCTTTTGCAGATAAACTGAATGGAGTAATTGTCGGTAGCAATGTTATTACTACTACCGATGGCGGCGCAAGTTGGAAAACTGAATTCTATTCATACGATAAAAATTTTCTGAGTGCACTATTTGTTGACCCTGAATACATATTGGTGGGTGATGACTCCGGGTTTGTTTTTCAGTCAACTGATAGCGGCAAAACTTGGTCTTCAGAAAAAATAAGTCGATACCCAATCCGTTCGATTTTTCTATTTCGCGGTGACGCCGCACTTAGTTTGCCACAATATGCTTTGACAACGAATTCAATTATTACCAAGATTGTTTTCCCAAGCACCCCATGGATAGAAAAAGAACTTGGATATTTTAACGGATTAGGTTCTGAAGCATTCAGCGGTGAGTCTTGCAATGGCGGCGGTTCCTCATTTGTTGTTGGAGTGCAGGGGGACAAGTATGCCGCTCCTGTTATTCTACGACAAAAAATATCAGACACAAGTTGGTCTCGCTCTGGTGTTTATCCCGATCCTGGTGGCGAAATTAGGGGTGTTTCTGCACCTTCATCGAACGTAGTTTATGCATGCGGATATCCCGGACTCATTTATAAAACAACAGATGGGGGCGATAATTGGATTTTACATTCAGTTCCAACTTCTCAATCATTGAACTCAATTTATTTTTTTAACGACACAAGGGGATTTGCCGTCGGCGATTCGGGAACGATTCTTTTTACTTCCAACGGTGGAGTAACGGGTGTTGATGAAGATGAGCCTTCTATTCCGGATAAATTCCAATTGTTTCAAAATTATCCAAATCCGTTTAATCCATCAACAGTAATCAGTTATCGGTTGGCAGTAAACAGTTACGTAACATTAAAAGTTTATGATGTATTGGGAAATGAAGTTGCAACGTTGGTGAACGAAGAACAACAAACCGGGAAATATTCAATCACATTTGATGCAACAAACTACCACCAACTAACCACTAACAAACTTTCCGGCGGAGTGTATTATTACAGGTTGCAAGCGGGAAACTTCATTGAGACAAAAGGAATGATTTATTTGAAGTGATTTACTCATTTGTGATTTGTGTTTTGCCTTTTGGAATTTATATTCATCCGTCCTCTTTTCCGGTTATAGTTTTTCTATAAAACTATCTCTATTTTGCTTACCGAAATTAAATTTATGAAACAATATTTTCTCCTAATTACTATAGTTTTAAGCGGGTTTTGCTTTGCACAGACTGACGCTTTCCGTATTGCTCGCTTAAAATACAGCGGCGGCGGCGATTGGTACAACGATCAGTCCGCCGAAGTGAATTTACTCCGCTTTGTTGCTGAGCATACTTCAATCAAAACGAAACCGGAATACGTCTTTGCCGACTTGAACAGCGATGAGATTTTTTCTTATCCGTTTTTATTTTTAACGGGACACGGCAACATCGTATTCTCTGAGCAGGAAGTGCCTCGTTTGCGCACGTATCTTGAAAGCGGTGGTTTCCTTTATGTTGATGATGATTACGGATTGGATGCAGCGTTCCGGAGAGAAATAAAAAAAGTTTTTCCGGAGAATGATTTGGTTGAACTTCCATTTTCATTCGGGCTGTATCATTCACCATTTGATTTTCCAAATGGTCCGCCGAAAACGCATGAACACGATAATAAACCGCCACAGGGATTTGGAATTTTTATAGAGAAACGTCTCGCAGTTTATTACACGTACGAATCAAATCCAAGCGACGGCTGGGTTGATCTTGAGGTACATCATGATGACGAAAAAACAAGAGAAGAAGCTTTGAAGTTTGGAACAAATATTATTGTTTGGGCATTAAGTCAATAGTTATGAAATTTGATTTAACACATTATAACGCGATAGAAAAAAAGTTAGAACAGTTCGCGCAAAAAAACTTGCTCATAACCGCATTAACTCTATTTCAAATTGCAGCATCGGGAATAATTCTTTTTTTATTCTCGTTGATAACCGCAGAACTTCTTTTCCGGTTTCCCGCAGCAGTGCGCACTCCGCTCTATTTTGCTTTTGTACTTGTAACGTTGATTTTGTTGGTTGTTAAAGTTATTCAACCTTCAGTTAAAGAATATTTGTCATACAAAGAGAATGAACACAGCAAATCCGCAGATAGCGTTGGTCGTTTTTTCCCTTCAATAAAAGATGAGTTGCTCAATTCACTTCAACTTTTTAGAGAAAAAGAAAATTTTCTCTTCTCTAAGGAGTTGGCAATTGCAGCGTTTGCTTCAACATTTAAAAAAGTTGAACCGGTAAATTTTTCCTCTGCACTAACGTTTGCGCAACCGAAAAGGCAGATGAAATACTTCTTCGCTTCGCTTTTCATCTTTGCAATCTCGTTAATTTCTTTCCAAAACTTTCAAGAAGCGGCGCAAAGATTTTTTGACCATCGCACTGAATTTCTTCCTCCTCAAAAATTTTATTTTCATGTTTTACCGGGGAATACAAAAATCACAAAAAGTGCGGATGTAACAATTTCCGTTTCAATAACAGGAGACAATCTTTTAAAATGGAGTGCTCCAACTGCAATTTCTCTTTTCTATAAAGATGAAACTGAAGCAAAATTTACTTCGGAAAATCTCATCGCCGATTCCACCGAAAAATTTTCGTTTCTCTTTTCCGGCGTTCGCAATAGAACGGAGTATTATTGTTCCGCCGAAGGAATTGAAAGTGAAAAATATGTTATAGAAGTTGTCGATAAACCGGTGCTGCAAGCATTTTCAGTTACCGTTACTCCACCCGCATACAGCAAGCTTCCGGTGATGCAAATGCAGGATAACGGCAATATTTCTACGCTTTTCGGTAGTACGGTTACGCTTCGTTTGCAGACATCCAAATTTCTGAAAAGTGCGTTTTTATTTTTTGATGATTCGACAAAACTTAAAATGAATACTTCCGGTTTAAATGCTTCTGTTTCATTTTCAACGCGACAGGAAAAGAATTATCAAATAATGATTGAAGATGAACTCGGTAATCAAAACACATCACCGGTAAGCTATTCAATAAAACTTCAAAGCGATGCTGTTCCTTCGATTAATATTCTTGCGCCAAATAAAAACATTGATTTGGGCGACGATCAACGCCTGCCGTTATTGCTTTCAATTGCCGATGATTTTGGATTCACAAAACTGCTACTTCACTACCAGCTCTCTGCATCGAGATATGAACCGCCACAGGAGAAATATAAATCAATTGAAATTCCGATTACAAAAGAAAATGTGGAGCAGGAAGTCCGCTACATTTGGAATCTTTCACCAATGTCGCTTGCAACCGAAGATGTGTTCACTTATTATCTCGAAGTTTTTGATAATGACAATATTAGCGGACCGAAATCAACCAAAACAAACAGCTTCACGGTGCGGCTTCCATCGCTTGAAGAAATTTTAGCGAAGACCGATAAAAAACAAGATCAAGTTGAACACGATTTGAAGAAGACGTTAAAAGAAGCTGAAGAGCTAAAAAAAGATTTAGATAAGATCAGCAAGGAACTGAAGCAGGACAAAAAAGAAATTACCTGGGAAGAAAAAGAAAAGATTGAGCAAACGCTGAATAAGTTTGAAGAGCTTCAAAACAAAGCGGAAGAGATCAAAAAAGATTTTGCGGAAAACAAAGATGAGCTGCAGAAACATAATCTGCTTAGCAAGGAAACACTTGATAAATTTATGGAACTGCAAAAGATGTTCGATGAATTTTCAAGCGATGAAATGAAAAAAGCCATGGAAAAGCTCCAGGAGAAACTTCAATCAATGGATAGGAAGCAAATCCAGCAGGCGCTTGATAATATGCAGTTTGATGAAGAATCTTTCCGCAAAGGAATTGAACGGACACTCAATCTTTTAAAGCGCGTACAGATCGAACAAAAGATCGACCAGCTTGTAAAACGTACTGACGAAGCTTCCAAAAAGCAAAACGATCTTCAACAAAAAACAGAGCAAGCTGATCTTGAAAATAAAAATCAGCGTGAAGATGCGGTTAAACAACAAAAACAACTTTCAGACGACATTCAAAAAATGAAAGACGAACTGAAGCAGTTGGAAAAGTTGATGAGTGAGTTGAAAGATATGCCGAAGGATGAAGTTGAAAAACTTCAAAAAGAATTAGATGATCAAAAGAACGAACAACTTGCAGAAGAAGCTTCGGAAAATATTCAACAAAAGCAGAAGCCAAAAGCGAAGCAGAAACAGATGCAGCTTTCTCAAAATATGCAGAAGATGAAACAGAAAATGCAGAAACTCCAGCAGGATATGGAACAAGAAAATCAAATGGAAGTTTTTGCCGACTTGATGAAATCACTGAACAATATTATTTCTCTTTCAAAAGATCAGGAAGAGGCAAAAAAAAATAGTCAAAGTAATTTTCAGTCTTCTCAAATGAACAAACAAGCCGTTAAGCAGGACGAAATAAAGAGGAACCTGGAAAAAGTATTGTCGCAGATGAATCAACTTTCGCAAAAAACTTTTGCCATAACTCCCGAAATGGGAAAGGCGCTCGGTAAAGCGCATAGCCAAATGGATAATGCCCTTGAAGGTTTGCAAAATAGAAATCAATCGCAAACGATGACGGAGCAATCCGAAGCGATGTCCTCGCTTAATCAGGCAGCATCGATGATGAAAAACATGATGGATCAAATGATGCAGGGCGGCGGGCAAGGGGGGAGCGGAATGATGTCGTTAATGCAGCAGCTTCAGCAAATGTCCGGGCAGCAAATGTCACTCAATAATATGACACAAATGATGCAAAAGGGAATGAACGGACAACTTACTCCCGAACAGCAGGGGCAAATGCAGCGGCTCGCGCAACAGCAGGAGATGATTAAAAAATCTTTGGATGAACTGAACCGCGAAGCAAAAGAAAGCGGACAATCGAAAAAAATTCCTTCCAACTTGGACGAAACGCTAAAGCAAATGCAGGAAGTTATTGCCGATATGAGATCGGAAAAATTATCGGATGAAATAATTCAAAAGCAGGAACGCATCCTCTCGCGACTACTTGATGCGCAGCGCTCGATGAATGAAAGAGATTTTGAAAAAGAACGCGAATCAAAAAGCGGTACCGCAGGACAGCGCACTTCTCCCGGTGAACTAAATCTCGCAAAGCAAAAAGGGAAAGATAATTTGAAGGATGAATTGAACAATCTTTACCGCGAAGGCTACACGAAAGACTACGAAGAGTTGATTAAAAGATATTTTGAAGCGTTGCAGAAAGCGCAAATAAAGAATTAATTGACTTTGAAGGGGTATTTCGTTTAGTTTGCATTAACGAAAAACGGAGGTTTTTAGTGAAACGGTTATTAGTTATTCTTGTTTCTCTTTTATGTTCTCTTCAGGTGTTCTCGCAAGTGCGGTTTTATACTTTTAATTCATTAGATGGATTAGAAGATAAAGATGGTAATACACACCTTTTTTACCGGAAGTATTATTTATATCATGCCGGGGTAAACCATTCCGAAGAAAACAGTATTTACCGTTATGATTTAACCAAAGATAAAGACACGCTTATTGCGGCAGATTATTGGCAGTATAACCCGGTAACTGAAGGGTACCAAAGCGTAAGAGACATCTCTTTTTTTAACGGAGATCCGTATAAATATATTTATTGCGGTTTTGGTGGCGGATTTGAATCGTATGGATTTATTTATAAGTCTGATGTTGGATCAGTACTCGGTTATTGGTCTTTAGCATTCGGTAGGATTGAAGTTTCAAAACAAAATCCCGACAGGGTTTATGCATCTTCTTTCAATTGGATGATTATGAGCAGTGATGGAGGACTTACATGGCCGTCATATGATTTCTCCACCGGTTTTTCTAACTCAAAAAACTTTTTTCTTCTCTCTCTCTTTCCACAAGATGATAAAATAATGTTTGGATTGATTAACCATGACTTGGTAAAATCTCTCGATACCGGAAACACTTACACTAAAGTTGATACAGCTACATGGAATGGAAATTCAAGGTTTTATTATGATTTAGATGGGACTCACATTTATGGATGTTCAAGTGAATATGATGGCTCCACTTTTATCGCGGTGTCTGATAAAAATGGAGATGCTTTTTCGTGGAAAAAGATTTGGGAATCACCGCGGAAGATTTTTATTTCTATAGATCAGTCACTACTAGTCGGTCCTTTACTCTATCTTGCAGACGGCAAAAACATTTATCTCTCCTCTGATTACGGAAAAACTTTCTCTTTTTACAGAAAGCTCGACAGAAGTATTGTCGGCGTTTATAAAAAGCCTGGTTCAAATATTCTTTACGCCGCAACCAAGTACAATCTTTATGAAATAACTTCAAACGAGACGAAAATTATTAAGTCGCTTCCTATTTCACCAGAAACCTTATCCTATTATCCCCTCGCAGTCGGAAACAAATGGAATTACAATATTTATGAGATTGATTATAATTCAAATAGTTGGAATGAGTTTAACGGGATAATGACTCGTGAAGTTATCGGCGATACACTTTTATCGAACGGGAATAAATATTTTATAATTGAACAGAAAGAATCGCTTTACAGCCCCTCCTGGCAATCTCAATATTCTCTTGAGAGGATTGACAGCGCAACAGGGAAAGTATTACGGAATATCGGCTCACCACAAGATTGTTTAATTGATGACCTCACAGCAGAAGTCGGTGATACTTTGGAGTTATACCGATACCAATACAGCAATACTCCGCAAGTAATCTGTCAAGCAAATGATCAAAAATATTTTGACAATGAAATTTTTAACCGGAAAATGTTTCACCTTCCGAATTCATTGTATTACACGGGATATTCTTTGACGAAAGGAATCGGGTTGGATTCTTTAGCAGCAGGATTTGATGTCGGTCATACTCTCTGGTGGCTTAAAGGCTGTGTAATTAGTGGGAAAGTTTTGGGAGACACTTCTCTTGTGGTTGGATTAAAGAATGAAAATAATGATATCCCAAGTGAGTTTTCTTTGCATCAAAATTATCCGAACCCGTTTAATCCGGAGACAGTCATCAATTATCAGTTGGCGGAAAACTGTAAAGTGAGTTTGAAAGTTTATGATGTCCTCGGAAATGAAGTTGCAGTTTTAGTAAATGAAGAAAAACCGGCGGGAAAGTATCAAGTTAATTTCAACGTACGACAAACCACTAACAACAAACAACTCACCAGCGGAGTCTATTTCTACCAACTCCGCGCCGGACAGTTTGTGCAAACAAAGAAGTTCGTTCTACTTAAATAAGAAGGAATGGAAGAGGTTCGTCTAATTTAGCGCGAACCTTTTATATAACTTGTCAATTGTTCAATCACAAATTCCTCTTCATCAATTACGGCGCTAACCACATCACCGATGGAGACAAGTCCCAAGAGTTTCCCATTCTCTTCAACCGGAAGATGACGGATATGTTTGGCTGTCATTATTGCCATGCACTCCTCCACAAGTGTTGAGGGAGAAACTTTCACAACATCTTCCGTCATAATTTCGCTCACCAAAGTTTCCTTGCTCAGTTTTCCTTTAAGAATAACTTTTCGTGCGTAGTCGCGTTCGGAAAGAATCCCGGCAACTTTTTCATCAGCAAGCACCAACAACGCACCCACATCGGTATCAGCCATAAGTTTTAATGCGTCGTACATCGTTTCGTTGGGAGATATAGTGAAAATTCCATTTCCTTTTTTTGCAAGAATTTGTTGAACCGTTTTCATATTGCCTCTTGATTTAATGAGAGAAACGAATCTTTACTTGGCTTAATATAACGAAAAAACCGAAAGAGTGTCAACTGATTTTTTAGAAAAGATTTAGACGATTTGCGAAAGGAGGATCTCTTTAAAAGCGTTTGTTCCGATCTCAATTACATCATCTTCCGGCAAGAATTGCGGATTGTGCAATCCATACTGCTCGCCGATGGAAGTACCAAGCCAAAACATAAATGAAGGATACTGCTGAGAAATATAACCGAAGTCCTCTCCGGTCATTTTATAACCGCAATCAAGAAAAGTGAATTTATTGGATAATATTTTTGAAAGACCTGAGAAGAGGGAATCATTTACGATAACTTCGGGATAATGCGCTCCTTTTGTAAGGGTGATTTTAACATCGGTGATTTGCTGAATTCCAATTGCGATCTTTTCGAATCGAGCAGCCATTTCATCCGTTCCCTTCATGGTTAAAGCGCGCACAGTTCCTTCAAGTTTTGAGGCGCCGGGAACAATGTTGCGAACACTGCCGGAAGTGATTTTACCGAAACCGAACATGGTCGCGTCGTTAATTCCTTTAGGAATTTTATCAATCGCATCAAGGAAAAGTCGTACTGCATTAAATGCGTTTTTCCCGTTCTGCGGAAAAGCTACATGTGAACTTTTACCATGAAAATCAACATCAATTTCCAAAGCGGAGGCAAAAAGTACTCCGCTTGTACTTGCAATTGTTCCTTTTGGAAATTCATCGGTAACGTGGAGTGCAAAAGCTTTATCAACTTTAAATTGATTGAAGATCCCAGTGGCAAAAAATTTCATCGCGCCGCCGCCGCTTTCCTCCGCCGGTTGAAAGAGGAAAAGAATATTTTGATTTACGCTTTCACGCGCAACAAATTCAACTAAACCAAAAAGGATTGAAGTGTGGACATCATGTCCGCAGGCGTGCATGCAATCATTTTTAGATTTGAATTGGAATGAAGTTTCTTCGCTTATTGGAAGAGCGTCAATGTCTGCGCGGAATAAAAGATAATTTCCGTCATTTACTTTGTATTCAACCAACACTCCGGTTTGCATCGGAGTATGAATTGTAAACCGTTTATCGAATTTCGGCAAAGCGCAAACAGCATCAATAATTAATTTCGTTGTCTGAAATTCTTGATATGCAAGTTCAGGATTCTGATGCAGCAAATGACGGAGTTCAACTGGACTTATTTGCAAAAAATTTTCTTTCTATAAATCGAAAGCTTTTGTAAGTGATTCGACCGCTTTTTGTTTGAATGAAGTTTCCATCAAACATGAAATTTTTATTTCCGATGTGGTAACAAGCTTGATTGGAATTTGCTGAAGCGCGCCAAAAAATTTGGAAGCGACACCGCTGCTCGAGCGCATACCGACACCAACTATGGATAACTTGCTATAGCCGGGATGATAAGAGATGTTCCATTCTTCTAAATCTTTTAACGAATGATGCAGCGCAGTTTCAACATCTTCTTTGCTCTCATCAATAATTGAAAACGAAACCGTTAAACTTGCATCGTCATCAATCACCGAGATCATGTCAACGTTCAAACCTTCTTCGGCAACGTTATGAAAAATTTTATGGATCAACGTGTAATCTTCCGGCAAGTGCGAAAGCGTAACTTGCGTTTGATTATCCATAACACTTAATCCGGTAACAACCGGCTGTTCAATATTTTCTTTCACGATATAACTTCCTTCTTCTTCTGAAAATGTTGCTGCGCAATAAAGCGTAATTTCAAATTTTTTAGCAATTTCTACCGAGCGGCTGTGCAGCACTTTAGCGCCTAACGAAGCCATCTCTAGCATCTCATCATACGTAACATATTTTAGTTTTTTTGCAGTTGGATGAAGACGTGGATCGCAAGTGTAAATGCCGTCAACATCGCTGTAGATTTCACACGGTGCGTGTAAAGCCGCAGCAAGCGCAACAGCGGATGTATCGGAACCGCCGCGTCCAAGTGTTGTTAAATCGCCTTCTTCATTTACTCCTTGAAATCCTGCGATGGTAATAACATCGAATTCTTCAAGCAGATCGAAAATCTTTTGCGATTTGATATTTTTAATTCTTGCTTCGTTAAAATCCCCGGTCGTCATAATTTCCGCTTGAAAAGCATTAAGCGATTTGCTGCGTATGTTCAACTGATTTAGAGCAATAGCTAAAAGTGAAATTGAAATTTGCTCGCCGGTGGTTAAGAGCATGTCCAATTCTCTCGGTTCCGGTTTTGCCGAAATTTCTTTCGCAAGTTTAAGTAAATTGTCGGTGGTTTTTCCCATAGCGGAAACAACTACGATGAGCTTGTTCCCTTGCAGCACACGTTTCTGGATTTTTTCTGCAATCCGTTTTATTTTATCAGTATCGGCAACCGAACTGCCGCCGAACTTTTGTACAACGATATTCATTTATTCTTTCTTATTTATTCTTTATGAAATCCAATGTTTATGTAACAACTGCACCCCGTTAGTAAGTTCCTCCTTTGGAATCAACAGCGAAATTCTAAAAGCAGTAGTGGTGATTCCGAAAATCTTAAGTCCATTTTTCTTAAGCAAGCTAACCGTTTCGTATAACGTTCCGTTATCTGAATTCAGACCTTCACCGATCAGAGATATTGCTCCAAGAGAATAATCAAAAATTATCGTTTCGTTTAAATTCTTTTTTAATTCTTCTTCAACACTTTGCCAGCCATAAACGTTCTTATATGAAACAAGGAAAGAGACGTTTGTTTGTAATTCGTTTTCATGATTCGAACTAAAATTTAATTCTTTTAATGCGATTTGCTTCTCTTTAAAATAATTCATCAGCCAATCAAATTTATCTGTATCGACTTTAATTTGAATTCTAACAAGATCGCTCTCATACACCACAGCGGTAATTCCTTTTGAAACACCAGGAGCTAATTTTCTTACAATCGTTTCTTTACCAGATTGAAAAGTGCTTCTCGCATAAATAGCAATATTGGCTTCTTTGGCAAATTGAACAGCTTGTGCATTTAATACTTTTGCTCCGGCAAAACTCATCTCCTGCATTTGTTGATAAGAAACTTCCGGAAGATGTTTTGCTTCTCTCACAATTGCCGGATCGGTAGAATAAACGCCGTCAACATCGGAATAAATTTCACATCGCTCCGCATCTAACGCCGCCGCAAGCGCTACTGCTGATGTATCTGAGCCACCGCGACCAAGCGTGGTTATATCACGCTTGTAACTTACTCCTTGAAAACCTCCGACAACAACAACCTTTCCTTTTTCCAATTCATCTTGAATTCTAAAAGGACGAACTTCAATAACGCGTGCATCGTTATGGCGGTCGTTTGTAATTATTCCCGCTTGCGAACCGGTAAGCGAGATAGCGTTAAGTCCTAATTCTTCAAGCGCAATACAAAGCAGCGACATGGTAATTCGTTCGCCGGTACTAAGTAACATATCCATTTCTCTATGCGGAGGTGTTTGAGAAATTTGCTGAGCTAATTCGATAAGTGAATTGGTAGTCTTTCCCATTGCCGATACGACTGCTACAACAGCAAAATCCTGCCGGTGAACTTCCGCGATCATTTCAGCGATCTTTTTAATTTTCGTTACATCGGCAACACTGCTTCCGCCATATTTTTGAACGATGATCTTCACGATTACAAATTTCTCAGTTCGTCAATCAGTTTTGTTTTTTCTTTTGTCTTTTCATCAACTTTTTTTAGAAGTTTTGCGGGAACACCAGCCATAACGCAGTAAGGTTCAACATCTTTTACTACTACGGAACCGGCGGCAATCACCGCGCCTTTACCAATGCGAACGCCTTCGAGTACAACCGCATTTGCGCCGATCAGAACATCATCTTCAACAACAACAGGATCAGCGCTTGGCGGTTCAATTACTCCAGCGAGTACAGCACCGGCGCCGATGTGACAATTTTTCCCGACAATCGCTCGTCCGCCGACGACAACATTCATATCGATCATCGTTTTTTCACCGATCACCGCGCCTATGTTTAACACGGCTCCCATCATGATCACGCAATTATCGCCAACGGCAACATGTTCTCTGATGATAGCGCCCGGCTCGATGCGCGCGTTATATTTTGTTAGATCAGCTAAAGGAATAGCTGAGTTTCTTCTATCAAGTTCAACACGGTATTTTTTAATTGAATCTTTGTTTGTTTTATAAAATTTTTCAAACTCTTCCAACTCGCAAAAGAGAATTCCGGATTTTTTTCCTCCGAAAAATTCAAGTGATTTGAAATTTACTTTAGCAAGTTTTCCTTGTAAATAAATTTTTGCCGGAGTTTTCTTTTTTGATGAAGCGATATAGTTTATTATTTCGTATGAATCCATGGTTGTCCTCTTATATAGTTTTTTGTCATTGGTCAGTAGTCAGCGGTCATTTCTTTTTAAGATGACCAATGACTTTTGACTAATGACTATTCTCGTTTATTACATCGGTGAAAGAATAAAATCCATTTTTCTTTTTCAGAAGAAATAAGGCTGATCGAAAAATTCCTTCTGCAAAAGTTCTGCGCGAAGAAGCAGAATGAGAAATTGAAAGCACTTCGCCGAGTCCGCCAAAACTTATTGTGTGTTCGCCGAAAACATTACCCAAACGAAGAGAAGAAACATTTACATTTTCTTTTTCCACCGCGTTACGGATCATTATTGCCGTACCGGATGGTTTATCTTTTTTAAATCGATGGTGCGTTTCTGAAATTTCAATGTCCCAATCGTTAACATATTTTTGCACTTCTTTTGTAAGCTTCAACAAAATCTGGATACCGAGCGAGTAGTTATAACTTTGCACAACGGGAACGGTTTCAGCCAATGTTTTCAAGGTTTCCACTTGCACGGAAGTTAATCCCGTTGTTGCAATAATTAACGGGCAATTAAATTTTTTTGCCAGCGCAATTGTGTTTTCAAAATTCTCCGGCAGTGAACAATCGATTAAAATTTGAGGAATGTTTTTCTGCGTTTCGCCTTCTAACGAAAGCTCAAACACAAGTTGGGATTGCTGTTCTGCAAAAACATTTTGTACTTCTTTGCCAAGTTTTCCGGTTGAGCCGAGAAGTCCGTAATTAATATTTCCCATAGTTCTCTAACTCTTTCAATAAAAGATTTTCTGTGAGTTCAGAAACCGGTGCCAGCGGCATGCGCAAAATATTTTTGCAAATTCCCATTTTACTCAACACAAATTTTAATGGCGAAGGACTGGTTTCTTCAAAAAGTAGATTTATCATTTTTAAATATTTCTGATTTAATGCCTGCGCTTTTTGCAAATCATTTTTCTGCATCGCTGTAGTAATTTCTTTCAATTCTTTCGGAAAAGCGTTTGAATAAACAGAAATTACTCCAACGCCGCCCAGAGCCATAATGGGAATTGTCTGATCATCGTTGCCGGAAATAACTTCAAATGATTGTTGTTTCATTGCAAACAGCCGCGCAATCTGAGAAATGTCTCCGCTGGCTTCTTTAATTGCGACAACATTTTTACATGATTCATTTATCTTGATTGCAGTTTCCGGCAGTAAATTCATGCCTGTGCGCGAAGGAACGTTGTACAAAATAATCGGAAGAGAAGTTCGTTCGGAAATATATTTGTAATGCTGAACCAAACTGCTTTGCGTTCCTTTATTGTAATAAGGATTAACGATAAGCACGGCGTCGGATTTATACTTTTCTGCGATGGCATTCAGCTTAACTACTTTATTCGTATCGTTAGATCCCGTTCCGATGACAATTTTGAGTTTGCTATCGGCAGCTTCCATTGCGGTTTCAATTAATTTTTCTCTCTCGTACTCATCAATTACAGGTGATTCTCCGGTTGTTCCAAGTACAATTAAGTAATCAACTCCACCTTCAATTTGGCGGCGGATCAGTTTTTTGTACGACTCATAATCAATTGAAAAATCTTCATTAAACGGGGTCGCAAGAGCCGTTCCAACTCCTTCAAACATGGTTTTTTCTCATTCGTTAATAATTAAAAATTCGGGCTAAGGAAGCTACAGAAACTACGGTTGCAAAGATATTTTTTTCAGTCAAAAAAACAAGAAGAAAGTTAATTATTTGCAAGAAGATTTAACTAATTGAAATAGATTTCATTTTTCAAACTACTTGACTATAAAGCCTGCGGAACATAAGTTACAACTGTAGTTTTCACAAGGTTTAAAAATGAATCACTTTATGACTTCCAAACATCAGTTTCGAAAGAAAATTATTTCTTTTGCCACTCTTGTTTTTCTTCTTTCACTTTTTGTCGTCAGTTGTCAGTCTCCAAATTCTCCGGTAATTGATGGATCCACAGGTGGCGGACAGCAGAACCAAAATTCGATTGTAACTATAAATGGAACAGTAATAGATTCTGTAACCCAAATAGCAGTTGATAGCGCTATTGTACGGATTAATTATGGTACGGAAATCGTCACTTTAACCGATACTTATGGTAAGTTTGCCGCAAGTTTTACTTTGGATGCTGCAGATACTGTAATAATCTCAGTTATTAAGTTTGGATACACACTAACAGTCTCGTCAGAGGTCTATTCGCCCGGAGACAATAAAACTCCAACGATAAAATTAAAATCGAACTCAAATTCATCAGGTAAAAGTGGACCCCCGGTTGCAATCTTCTTAACTTCTCAATCGTCTTTAAGCCTTGGCGTAAAAGAAAGCGGAGCGCCCGAGTCGGGTAAAATCACTTTTCAAGTGATCGACTCTTTGGGCAAGGCAATTGATTTTGCCAATTCAGTTGCTGTAAAATTTACTATTGGGTTTGGACCGGGCGGCGGAGAATTTTTAAGCCCGGATTCTTCTTACACAGATGCTAACGGTCAAGCTTCGGTTTTTCTTACAAGCGGAACAAAAGCAGGAACTGTACAGATAATAGCAAATATTTTAGTTGGCTCTAATAAAGTTACTTCAATTCCGGTTACGTACGCAATACACGGTGGTTTGCCGGATCAAACACATTTTTCTACCGGACCTCAGTATGTGAACATTCCCGGATTAGTTGTTTACGGAGTAATCGATAAAATTACCGCTTTTGTAGGAGATAAATATGCAAATCCTGCGCGTCCGAATACTCCGGTTTATTTTACTACAACCGGCGGAATAATTGTAGGTTCAGCGAATACAGACGACCACGGACGAGCAACTGTTGATCTAATCTCTGCTGCACCGGAACCAATTGATGCCATTTTGGGTCCTGGTTTTGCGCGTATCACAGCAACTTCATCTGATGAAAATTTTAATCTGGTAACACATACAATTCCAATTCTATTCTCCGGTTCGCCATATATTACGTGTACTCCCAGCAGTTTTGATATTCCTAATAGAGGAACAGAATTTTTCAATTATGAAGTTAAGGATCAGTACGATAATCCCTTATCAAGCGGACAGTCAATAACCGTTGAAGTTGATGGAGACAATGTAAAAGGTCGTGGAGATGTTTCGATGAATTTGCCGGATACTCAAAGTAGAGGGTGGACTCAATTTTCTTTTTCGATTACCGATACCGATACGTTAGAAGTCCCGAGAAGTGTCAGTGTTTCTATCAAAACAACTGGTCCTAACGGAGGAACGAAATATTCTTTTTCGGGAATTGTCCGTTAAAATTTTAAGCAAAATAATTAAGTAGAATTGCAGATGCCGAAGCCACATTAAGTGATTCGGCATTTCCAATTTTAGGAATAGTAATTTTATAATCAGCAGCGGAAATTAATTCTGAAGATGGACCATCCGACTCGCTGCTTAAACAGAGAATTAGTTTTTCCGGTTTTTCAACTTCAGAAAAGACTTTTCCTTCCAGATCGCTGCACAAAATTTCAAATCCAAGTTTTTTTAGATTTGTAAGAAACGGAAGTTCGACGTTTTCAGAAACGGAAAGATGAAATATTGAACCCATGCTTGCCCGTATAACTTTTGGATTGAACAACTCCACACAGTTTTTACTTAACAAAATTTGTCCGAACCCAAACCAATCGCAAGTGCGGATGATCGTTCCCAAATTTCCGGGATCAGCAATATTTTCCATGTAAACAATTTTACGTGAAAGCAATTTAGGTTGTTCTTCATTATGCGGGAATTGAAAAACCGCGACGATTCCTTGTGGTTGTTGGGTGTCGCAGAGGCGCTTAAAATCAATGTTGCGGATAATTTCAACAGGAAAATCTTTCAACAAAGAAAAGACAAACGCTTCGTTCTTTTCATTAAATTCATTCGTTATAAAAATTACTTCGCACTTGTATCGAGTTTGTTGAATCCCTTCTTCTACAAGTTTCTTTCCTTCAACAAGAAATTTCTTTTCTTCTTGTCTGAATTTTTTTTGTAGCAGGGAACTATAATGTTTTAATTTCGTTTGAGAGATCATAAGAGGGGTTCGTAATTTTGTTTTGTTCCGCTTGCTTGTTCCGCGGCTAATTTTTTCAGGTATTCCCATGTATACATTCCGGTATCGTGGCCATCCTTCCACCAAATCTGCACGGCGTATTCTCCAACCATTTTTAAATTTTTGATCGTGTACATATCGGGATGCGCGATTGGCAATTTTGGGGGGCGGTAACTGTGGAGTAAAATTGTTTCTCCTTTGCATCCGGCGCAGGGACACTCTTCACGCAAGTAACGGAGTTCAATCCGGCTTTCATTCGAATCCCGCCAAAGGATTGAAATCACTTCTTTTTCAACTTTAATTGATGTTGGTTTCATAATCTTTTCTATTTTATAACTGAAAATAAGGATAGTTGGGGAATTATCCTGGTAAAGATTTTTTAGCGAAGGTTTTGCTTCTTATTTTTGCCTATAAAATTAACAAAGGATGAGTTAACAAGAGTTATGACCGGTTTTTTAATACTTTTAATATTTTGCTGCGCCGCTTTGCTAACAATGTCGGGAGTCGCCATTATCAGATATAGTGTGGATGAAAACGAGAGCAATAAATTAAACCGCAAAATTAAAGCGCTTCAGCAAAACATTGATGATATCTATGGACTTATTGAAATTGAAGCTTCCTTCAGTTTGTTGGTGGTGGCGTTCCTCGTCTTTTTTTATATCGATACTACGGTTGACGCTTCGTTTGTTTCTTTTGTAACATCGATAAAAATCAGTTTTATTCTTGCGAGTTTATTGCTGCTTGCTCTGTGTCATTGGATATTTGTTGTTCTTGTTCCAAAAGCGATCGGGGCAAAATATGCAGAGGCCATCGCTCCGAAAATTGTTTCGTTATTCACCCTCATCTTAAAGCTATTTAAAATTCCCATAAAAATTCTACTTTTTCTTACAGATTCAATTCTTCTTCCGTTAAAGACAAAAGGAAGGTTTTCGCACGGTCACGCGTCGGAAGATGAAATTCGAGTACTCATTTCCGAGGGCGTAAAATCTGGTGCAATTGATGAAGCCGAACATCAGATAATTGAAAATGTATTTGAGTTTACGGATCTTAAAGCCAATGAAGTGATGGTTCCCAGAACAGAAATGGTTGCGATAGAATTAACTGACGATAACGATGCGATGGTAAAAGAAATTTTTCAAACGGGACACACCCTTGTTCCAATTTTTCAGGATTCTTTAGACAACATCATTGGCATCATTCATACCAAAGATTTGATGCGGTCTTTTGTCGAAAAGAAAAATATTGTAATTAAGAGTTTGATCCGTCCGGTTTATTTCGTTCCCGAAACAAAGTTGATTTCTGAGATTATGAAAGAGATGCAAAAAAGGAGTGAGCGAATATCAATTGTAACAGACGAATACGGAGGTACCGAAGGAGTTTTAACGATTGAAGATATTTTGAGTGAGATCGTGGGTGAGCTTTCCAGTGAAGGGAAAAATGTTTCAGATGAATATTCGAAATTGCCCGACGGTAACTTCTTGGTTTTGGGTTCTATTGATGTTGAAGATTTCAACGAAATTTTCAATCAGTCTTTGGCTTATTCTGATGAATACACAACAATTGCCGGATTCGTTGCCTTCCACACTGGAAAAATCCTAAATACGGGAGAAGTTTTTCAATACCGAAACATCACGTTTGAATTGATAAAAAAAGTAAAACAAAAGATGGTGCAGTTTAAAATTTCGATTATTCCGCAAGAAGAAGAGGGCGATAGGTAAAAATATTTGGAAGACAGGCGAAATACCCTTAATTTTGTGTACTAAAAAATTATTGCTGGAATAGCTCAATTGGCAGAGCAGCTGATTTGTAATCAGCAGGTTGCGGGTTCGAGTCCCATTTCCAGCTCGAAAAAGCCTCGAAAATTAAACGTTTTCGGGGTTTTTTGTTTTAAACCTTTCCGAGAATCCCGATTATTTCGAGGTTTAAAGTAGGGACTAGGTAGGGACTTTTCAGAAACTCCTTCAATTCTACCAAACATTATTTTAATGAACACTCCAACAAGTAAAGTTTCTGGATGCCGTACCGTTAAACTTGATGGACTTTGTAATTAAGTTTTTTATCGGCTTTGAACTTTTAATATATGAAACCTATGAAAAATATTTATCAAAATAAAGCAAGGATGACTTTTAAATAGGTTCAATATTTTAGTTTTGATAATAAAACTTCCCTCAATTTAAGAGGGAAGCGAAATGATATTAAATAATTAAGCAGCTTCTTTAAGTTCTTTAGCCTCGAAATAATTTTTCGTTAAGAACTCAACCGCTTTAGAAGCTGAGGTAATTGCCCCCGGAATGAACGTCTTATCAAGTTTCGCATACTCGATCCAGTCTTGGATGTACGCTACGGAATTCTCCAACGTATTTTCAATTCCGCAAAGAGCGCAAAGAAAACTTGATCCGAACTCTGCGATCAGTTCCTCTTTTGCGTAAGCGATGGTTTTATTATCTGCATTCAGTTCTCTATTCATTTCCTTTCCACTCCAATGAATTATTTCATGGAAGAAAGTTGAATAATATTCCTCCGGTGAAGTGAACTGTTTCATATCCGGCATGATAATATCATGCAGACTTGGGCGGTACGAAGCTTTAACCGGATGGAATGAAGTTATGATATTCTTTTCAATGATGATCGAATCAAGTAAAGACTGAGCAGCTTCATGGATTGGCACTTCCGGTTCACCGGTGTAATCCGTTTGAGAGATATTGAAAACATAATAGAACTTCGCTATCATCCGTCTTCTTGATTCAATTTCTTCAGTATTAACATTTACTTCCGAAACTTGATCCGTTTTCCAAAAGATGACTTGACTTCCTTTGCTTCCCTTGTTGATCTTCAATCCTTTTTGAGAAGCTTGTAAGAAGGTTAAAAATCCGGGATTCGTGAAGTTGTTGTCAATCATTTTCCCAAACAAGCTGAAAAGGTTCATACCACCGTATCGGCGCTTACTGACAAAATTATGAGGAAGCGAAACCTTCCAAGATTGTCTCCAGGAAAGCTTTCCGGTCTCTAAAATTGAAATGATCTTATTTGAAATGTTTTGAGAGAATTCTGAGTAGTTCATGATATTGTTCCTTTGTAATTAATTGAAGTTAGATTTGTGTTAAAATGAAAGTGATTGAAATTAAACCGGAAGTGATAAAACTTCCGGCTTAATTATTTTTTGCGATTACATCAATCGTTTTTCAACAAAAGAGGTGTAACCCGAATTTGTAAAAATGATATGGTCGAAGACATTGATCTCGATGATCTTTCCGGTTTCAACTAATTTCTTAGTGATTGAAATATCTTCGTTGCTTGGTTCAAGGTTTCCCGAAGGGTGATTGTGGGCAATGATGATATTTCTGCAGGTTGCGACTATTGCTCCTCTGAAAACTTCTCTTGGATGCACTACGGAAGAATCAAGCGTTCCCTCAGAGACTACTTCAAACCCGATCACTCTGTTCTGAGAGTTGAGCCAAAAGACTACAAACTTCTCCTTGACTTCATTTCTAAAAAGAAAAGAGAATTGGGCGTAAACGTCTTCCGGTGAAGTAATTTTCTTCTGGCAGTCTGCCAGTTCGGGATAACTTTCTTGAATGTCTCTAAACTTCCAAGAGATGGTTTTAATTGATTTAGGATTAGTCATTGTATTTGCCTTTTAAGTTTAAAAATTGTATTCGTATTCATTTTCTTCATCTGGGTTGAAAGTGAACATTGAGTAATTGATCGTTGGTCTTTCCGGTTCAAGTTCTTTCATTTGTTCCGGTGTTAATTCAATTCCTCCAAGTTGATTCTTGATGAAATCAAAAAGAGGGGCTCTTTCGATTTCAAGAGTATCGTTGTTTAATGTTTTAGTCTTTGATTCGCCCCGGCGAATTGTTTTATCGATCAATGCAGTTTGATTTTTAAGTGACTTTTTCATTGCTGTTCCTTGTATTCAGAATTTTATTGTGATTACTTTTTAATTATTGTTTGAGATTGTATTTATGTCCGAATGAGGAACCGGTTTTGAGGAGTACATTTTTCAAGGAGGATTAAAATTTCAACTGCGTTGCCGTTCGTTCTACTGATTCGCTTTTGCTATTGTAAAATTCGGAATAGAGAAAAATGAGGGAGGTTTTCAGGTCAAAGAATGTAATGAAGATTCCTTATGTCTTGTTGCGTTGGATGTACCGTAAACACCAACAAATGAATGGTATCGAAGCGGTTGAGGGTTAAACTGCGATTCACTTTCGATTTTTTCAAGTCAGTCAATAAATTTAGAACACTTTTTGTAGGGACTGTGCTTGATTTTCAGTCGTGAAGTAAATGCGATAAAAAGTGCCGGGGAAGTGATTAGCAGTTGGTAATTTTTATTGTGTTTACGAATGTGCGGTTGAGTGAAAATTTGATTTTCTCCCACAAAAAGAGTTCGTAGAATTTGAAGACAGAACTTGATCGAAAGAGATATGATTATTAACCCTCTTCGGGAAAACAGAGTTGGTGCAGGAACGTCTGTATTACAAGACATTAAAGGAATGAAGGGCAATGACCCTTAGAAACCCCATTCATCTCTATTACGCAATAGCTCTAAGGAAGTAGATAAGCAGCAGTTGAAATTTCTGTGCAAGAAAAAGTCTCAAAACATTAGAATCAGTAGATTGGATTTTATCAATGGAGTGAAGCAGAATTGATTTTTATAAAACGATTTCGAGATACGAATTAATAGAAGATCAAAGCTTGATGCAGTGATAGAACAAGGGCTAGAAAAAATCAGTTGAGGAAGTTGTAAACCAATTGTTAAGCGAAGTAGAAATTGAAGGACAAAAAGAAGTCCCGAAAACAAAAATCGTACTCATGAAAAAAGTTAAAATAAGAATTGTGCAGAAAAACCCTAATTATGTTACTGGGGTGTGAAAATTAAACTATTAGTCATTATTTACGAGAACTCACTTTAGCCACTCCTTTATTAAATTTAAACACTTAGTCCCTTTTTCAGCGAAAGAAATTCCAGTCCTTTGGATATAAGCTCCGGGCATTGTTTCATTAAAGCGAACTATTTCATTAGTACTGAAATCAACATTCGTTGAATAAATATGTTTTAAATCAAGTTTGGGGCGGAAGAAATCTAACATAGCATTATTTTCTTTACCGAATCCATATCCCATAAAAAATATATTTTTAGCAGTTTGCAATTCTGTTTTAATGTTAGAATTATCTTGAGCCTCTTTTCGCTCATAAATCGTCTTAATATTTTTCGAAATCCGATTCAAAACATACAAACTGTCAATTCCACCAAGTTTATTTGCCCCATTCCTTCCTTTTATAACATCGTCGTAGTCCCCCAAATCACCATATATATGGAATATTTTAAATTTTTTATAAAGTTTAAATTTATCCTCATAAGACAAAAGTGAGAAATGATTCGAAAGAGTAGTCCACAGGAAATATTCAAGTGACCGCTCATAATTAAAAGTAATAAAAGTTATATTCGGTTCGTAATCATTCAAGTGCTCTAAATTTGTAATCCCATTTATAATAAAGTTATTAAATAAATATTCTAACCAGTCTGTCATATCGACATTTTTGAAGATCGAATTTGAGCCCTCATTCCCATATGCTAATTCAGCTTTGTTCAAACAAACAGCTATAGCCATTTTCCCAAAATCTGCCAAGTGAGGGTTAATGTTTAGATATAAGTCTATTGAAATTGTTTTTGCTTTATTATATCCTTCAATAAAATCCTCATAATAAATCGGCTTTTTGTCTAAGTATCGTACAAAGATTTTATTTCCAGCATCATTAAATGATGATAGAAGGGAGCTCGATTCATTTATTATTTGTTTTTTAAGTCCATCTGCTGTGGGGAATTTATATGGTGCACTTGCTCCTGCTCCTAAAATGAATACTGTTTTTTTCCTTAACATCTCTACCTCAATTTTACGTTTTAGAAATTGAATTAACCCAAAATAAATAAAACTTATCTCCTAACCTCGAAAAACCTCGTTTTTCCTCGTTTACTTTGCTTCACCAAATCTTCAAGTTTGCTCGTGAAAGAACAACCAATTAACGAGCAAAAAGAAAATGAGTGTAGAGACAGATTACTGGGCAACCATTGCAACCAACTTGAAAGCAGCAATCACGCGCCTTTCATTGAAGGAGCTGCATGAAATTTCTTTAGACGGTCGCATGTTCAAATATCGTGACCTTCCTAACTTGAACCATGAACTTCGCATCACAGAAATAAAAGCCGGAACCAAAACAACTCCTCAAAGAATCGTAGAAACAAAATGGTATTGAAAATTTACAATTCAATGTTATACAACAAGGCAAAAACACTCAAAAGATTTTTTGAAAAGTAGTTCAAAGTTTTAAGCAGACAACTATTAACACCCGTCTATAATCTTAGTACTTTTTACGGAGATAGAAATAAAACTGTGGAAGAGGGAGTATAAACGATAAGGTATAAAAATTCATGTATTTAATTTCTGTTTAAGTTTTTCTATCGTCAGTCGGGCACTGCCTTCACAATGGTTATTGTCATTGAGATGGAGATCAACGTTTTTCTGGTTCAAGGAAAGAAGCGAGAGGAGGAAAAGAAGAAATTTTCTGAGTTTGTTCCGTTTTCGGAACAAAAAGAACTGAATGCTATTTAAGAGCCTTATATGCTTTTAAAAAGAGAAAGCAAAATAAAAAAAACTCAGCCTTTATTCCGTATTTGAGCTAAAAACAGAATAAAGGAAGAATTTTTTCTCGTTTCGCTTTCCGCGAAAGAGGACAAAAAGCGAAACATTCAGAGGCTTGGCGTGGTTTTTCAGCGATTAGCAAAAGAAAAACCATGTACAAGCCTCATTTGTTTTCAGTACCTTGCACACTATTTCCACCATCATCAAAAGCAAAGTAGGGAATAAGAGGGGGAAAAAGTTGTGCATGGTACATTCTGCGATTACTGACTGAAAAATGAAGAAGCGAAGTATGAGCGCAATTCTGTTTTGAAGGAACTGGAATCCTTTATGTGATTCTACTTGGGTTCGGAGTTTGGCGGGATTTTGGGGACAAAAATCATGAAAAAATCATTTGTATTTGCAGCTAAGGGAGGGGCAAAAATAGGTAGTTTGCATAATGTCGATTTATTTTGTGGACACTTCAACTACCACTATTAAGTCCGCAAAATAATACCGCATTATGTAAAGGGAATAAGGTAAAATTTCTTTGTACTCCAGCATTTATCCAACATAAAAATTATACCGTTTCCCGTACTACCGTTAAGTTTTTGCCCCCTCCCGCAGTGTTTTGTGCTTAAGAAAAACTTTCAACTCTTCCAATTGATTTCCGGCGATAAAAAGTAATGGCTTAAACCGTGATTAGCGGATTAAGGAGGAATTACTTTTTAGCCTAAGTGTAGCCGGTGTATTGGCGAACCGAGCGAAGCGAGGTGAAGCCTTGTCTTTACGGTCCGGCCACGATTAGCGCTTAGCAAAAAATCGTGTCTGGATCATTTGTCTTTACAGCAGGAAACGACGGAGTTATGCCAACGGTGTGGATAGAACAAAACAAAATGGATCGGGGTTAATTGAAATTAGAAGTCTTTCGATTTAACTCAACTAAAAAATTGTTTCAATAAAAAACTCTAAATAAAATATGAATTGTAGGAATGATCAACTATATAATTACATTTCTTTACATGGATAAAATCATTAATTAATATTATAAAAAAACAGATATTGTTCTATAAATTATAAAATGTGAAAGGTTTAAAAATTATGTCAAAAAGAAAGTATAATTCACAGTTGAATAAAGAACTAGTTGATAAAATAGAAAATGAAAAGGATAACCATTCATTAGAAACGTTAAAGATATTACACTTTTTAATAATACAATTAGAGAAAAACTATGCCTCATCGTCGAAAAAACTTTCTTGGGAAAAAGTAGAACAATCAATTCATATGATGAAAAAAATTTTAATTGATGAGAGCGTAAATATTAATTATGAAAAAATAAATCATGAGTTTTTTGAACAACATCATTTTAAACAGTTCATAGAGTTTGTGTATGATGAGCGGAATTGGGAACCCCATAATTATTACATTCTCTGTAGAATAATGTCTGAGATGTTGTTATATGTTTTTCCAGAAGAAATAGCAAAAAAAATTGAGTTGCCAATGAAGCTATTGCTTGAAGTCAATATGAAAATGTCAATACGAGTAGGGTGGAAAGTGAGCGATTCAATAAAAGAAATGATCGAAATGAAGTTTAAGGATACTGACTTTATAGATGACGCAAATACATTCGATATTATTCGATTTTCACTGAAAGATGAGCAGAAGGTAGAAAACTTCACGGTTGAAAAAAAACGAATACTAACATATAACGAAATAATTGAAATGATGAAAAATGAGATAAAGTTTTGGGAAAAACTATTGAGTAGGAGTAATCTAAAGATTCCATCGAACAAAAGATACATTCCAGAAATGTTTGAATTTACTACAGAGAAAATAAAAGAGGGATTTAGACGTGATGTTGCTTATGAACTAACCTTGACAGAATTTGATGAAGATCCTCTGAAATATGAATCCTACGGCAAACGCTACCTTGAAGACTTAAAAGGAGGAAATAAACTTCCGAAAAAAAGGAAGTAGACTTCCCTTTAAAAGGAAACAACGTTCCTTCCAATACGTTCTTTTGTTTTGTTATTTGGTGTCAGATTTTTTTAAAATAATTTGAGACAAATAATGAAAGAAGAACTATTGCTCGAAAAGCTTAACAAGCTTGAGAACATATTAAAGAAAAATGACGACAAACCTCTGTGCTTCAAAGAGGCGGCGGCATATCTTGGTTTTCGACCAAGCTACCTTTACAAACTAACCCACAAAAAACTAATAAGCTTCTATAAACCTTCCGGAAAGATGTTATTCTTTTCCAAATCAGAATTGGATGAGTGGATATTCTGCAAGTCTAAAGTCCCCCCTAGAGGGGTAGCAAAATCCGATGGCTCGTCAGTTGAGATTCCCAAAAGTGAAAATGAAGAGGAAGACGACGAAGCAGATAACCATTTCGAATAAACCAACCGTTCAAATATAAAAGCAAAATTAATTCGTAAACATTTAAAGATTTATCTGGAATAATAGAGTTTATAGAATGATAGATGGAATTCAAAACATATTAAGCAAAATCTCCCTTAAGGAGATGGAAAAGTTTAAGATACTTTATTCAATGATGCCACAAGTTGAGCAAAAAGGAATAGTGACGCTAAGGGTTTTTGCCAATGAATGTAGTCACCATATCAAAGAAAACAGATCAAGTTCTTATTGGAGGTCTGTTAAAATTGCGTTGAGATATTTCGTTGAGTATTTCGGAGAGCAGAGATCAATCTCATCAATCCAGCTCAGAGAGATTGAAGATTTTGTTATTCACTTACGGCACATCGTTAAAAAGGGGTACGTTGTTTATTTCCGCAATTTGAAAGCAGCTTTCAATAAGGCGATTGATTGGAAATATATTTCGGAGAATCACTTCTTAAAAATTAAGCTTCCCAAAAGACAGAAGGCGAGCCCAGCATACATATCAAGTGAACAGTTCCCCAAGATACTATGTCATGTAACTATTGCTGTTATTCGATTTATTATCCTTACTGCATATTATACCGGAATGAGATTAAATGAATTAGTGAATATGACTTGGAAGAATGTGGATTTGGTTGCAAGAATAATTACGGTTGGTGATGATGAATTCACTACTAAGGGAAGGAACCAAAGGTATATTCCAATTTGCGATGAGTTGTATGAGGTACTTGTGAGAATAAGTCCATCAAAGACAGAGAAAACATCCCCTATCGTTCTTTCCATTAATAAGGCAGATAACGGCAAAAGATATGTTTTTAGCAAATCGAACGGGATGCGATGGACGGGAGATTACATCTCTAAAAAATTTAAAAACGCTTGCAAGGCTGCGGGTATTGATAATTCAATTCACTTTCATTCATTGAGACATTCGTTCGCCTCAAACTTAGTGCAGAAAGGGGTTTCACTTTATGCAATTAAAGAATTGCTGGGACATTCTTCGATAACTACAACAGAAATTTATAGCCATTTGAACATGGATTCCTTGAGAGAAGCCATAAAAACTTTTGATGGACCTCGCTCAAATTCACTAACTTTATTTAAGAGTGAAGCATTTGAGAATGTGGTTAATGATAATTTGAAAGCTGGAGGGTAATATGACTTACTTGTGGCAAGAAGAAAGAGGGAGGAAGTTTTATAGAGTGCAGACGGATCAGAAAAGTATTTCGCAAAAACTAAAGCGAAGAAATAAATTCCGTTTATCAACATGTGCCGTGAATGCAAACCTATGGATTTACAGTTGCGAATTTTCTCGTCCGGATATTGCAAAACAAACACTAAAATCCATAACGGGTAAAACTGCGAAAATGGATTCCGAGGGGGTTTTAACTTATGAGTAGGGACTTAGTATCAAAAGAACAAAAATTGTATGTCACAAACGAAAAAGAGGTGCAAAACCTACGCTATTTCGTATGGTTTGAAGCCACTGAGATGGACAAAAATTTAGCAGTTAGAGCATATCAATTCTCTTTGAGTGTTTATGGAGATTACAATGGATTTTAGAAACAGCGCTAAAGACTTTTTTGAAGTATTTGAGTTCAACGTAATACCTCTCGTAAATAAGACATCGAAGGTGAGTTGGCAAAGATGGCAAAATGAAGAAATGACAATTGAAGATATTGAAAAAGCAAATTGGAATTCTGATACTAATGGAATAGGAGCTATTTCAGGAATAAAAAAATTAAGGTGTCTGGATTTTGATAAAGTCACAAATGTTGAAATTATTGAGCAATTCGTGAGAAGTCTTGGATTACCGATTAATTATCAGTGGATTGTAAAAAGCGGAAGTCATAAAGGGTATCATATTTGGTTTTATTGTGATGACGATATATACCTCAATGGATTTTTGGGAGGTGAAAAATCAGTTTATACTTTCAAACTAAAAGAAGAAGGATTATGTGATCATATAGAGTTGCGTTGGAGAAGGTGTTACACGGTTCTACCATCCTCGCTTCACGAGAGCGGTTACAGATATAAATTTAAAAATCTGCAGGAAGGCTTACCTTCCACAAAACCTCAAGAAGTTAGAGTTGGGAAATTAATAGAGACTCTTACCGAGTTTTGTGTTTTGAAAAATGAGAAAGGAGAAGTTAAAACAGAAGCAAAAACGAAGATTCAAAACCGATCTGTACCAATGGATGGGAGATATGTTCGAGAAGCTGCAGAATTTCTTAAAGGTAAAATTGATAATTATGAAGATTACTATAGACTGAGCTTTGCTCTTGCTTCTTTGGGTGAAGAAGGAAGAGCCTATTTTTTATTGATCGGGAAAGATAATCCACGGTATCCTCAAGAGACCGAGGCTGAATTGAATAAAAAGTTTGATGTTAATTTAAAAGACTATAGAGGGGACGTAACGCTGGGAACGTTCTTTGAAATTGCCAAGAGATATGGCTTTGAATTTCCAAAACTAAATTTTTGGAAAATAGAAAACGGAAAGGTAGATATTAGTCGAAATCACTTCATTGAATATTTAGAGGCAGAAGGTTTCGGGAAGACGTACTTGGGAAAGGATTATATTTTTCTTCAAGTTAACAATAATATCGTAAATGAGACAACACCCGGAAGAATCAAAGATTATGTTTTCGACTATATCGATAAAATCAACGCAAATGTGCCCGTTAAACAGATAAAAGAAATCTTGATAAGAAATGCTAAGACTTTATTCAGTGAGTCGACACTTGAATGTATGAAAGTTGTTAATCTAAATATCATTGAAGAAACAAAGGACCAAGCGACGTTCTATTTTAATAATTGTTTTGTTGAAGTAACCAGAACAGAAATAATAATCAAGAATTATGAAAAGTTGGATGGATTTGTCTGGGAAAAACAATTAATCAAAAGGGATTTCAGTCTAACAAATGAAAACTCGGTTTTTGAGAAGTTTGTTAAAAATGTATGTAGGAATAATCAGAGTCGGATAAATGCGTTAATCTCGGCAATCGGTTATTCACTGCATAGCTATAAAGACCCTACACGCACAAAAGCAATAATATTTATTGATGAAAAACTTAGTGAGAATGCATTCGGGAGATCGGGAAAGGGATTAGTTACAAATGCGATTAAGCAACTAAGTAATGTCTTAAGGATAGACGGTAAGAATTTCAGATTTGACAAAAGCTTTCCGTTCCAATCCGTAAATCTGGATACTAATATCATGTGGTTTGATGATGTCCAGAAGAAATTTGATTTTTACAAACTCTTTTCAATTCTTACCGAAGGAATAACTATTGAGAAGAAAAACTTAAATGAATATACAATTCCGTTTGAACGATCACCCAAAATATTGATTACTACGAATCATTCGATTACCGGAAATGATGATTCATCAAAAGCGAGACAGTTTGTAATAGAATTTTCCGATTATTATAATGCGGCATATGAACCGATCCATGAGTTCGGTAAAATGTTTTTCAAGGAATGGGATGAAGCAGAATGGAATGCCTTTGATAATTTTATGATTGGCTGCTGCCGATATTATCTCCAAAATGGTTTAATGGAATATGAACATGTGAACTTAGTAAGGAAAAAATTTATTGATGGGACAACTGTAGAGTTTGAGGAATTTATAAAAGAAATACCCTTGAACGAGGAACAGAACAAGAAAGAATTGTTCGAAAGGTTTAAAAAAGAGTACGAAGATTTTGGACAAATTAAACAAAATACTTTCTCCAAATGGACAAAAGTTTATGCTAACCTTTACAATTTGGACATTGATGAGAGGAAATCGGGCTTGGAAAGGTACATTGCTTTTAGGGAAAAAGAGAAAAAGTACCCAAAGATGGACGAATGGACAAAAGTAGGGCGAAATTAAATGGTGAGTTTGTCCATGAAAATGGCTGAAAATAATTCATATTAATCGTTTGGACAAAAGGACAAAATATTTTCTAAAATATCAATGAAAAGAAAAAAAAGTGTTTAAAGAGGCAGTAAGTAGAAAATAGAGTTTGAATTTGGACTTTTGTCCAAACCCACAGAAAGTTTAACAGAGATTTAGCTATAATTGATCTATAAAAGGTTTACTGCATCCCTTAAATTTTGTTGCTGTAGATGAGCGTAAATTTGAGTAGTCGATAAATCTTCATGCCCTAAAAGTTCTTTTACTACGTAAAGTGAAACTCCCTTTTGAACCAGTTGCGAAGCGAAGGAATGGCGTAAAGTGTGGAAATAAATTTTATCACTGAGATTTGATTTACTAAGTATTTTTCTGAACTGCTTATTCATAAACTGGACGAACAGAAGCAAATAATTTGTAATCACCGAATGAATGATTGCATTCTTAAATGACTGAATGAAAAACATTCAACGACAAGTAAATTGAATTAAAAACAAGTATCCAGTTGTTTTCATTAATTCATGCTATTAAGTTTTTTCTTTTCGGAAAATATTCCATCATTTTGCGCAAAATATTATTACTAACAATATAACTTCTTCTTGATAGAACATTTGTAGGGGCGAGAATTGAATTTAAGACTTCGATTTAACTGTTTTTGCGTATTCGAGATGTTCTACTATAAATTCTGAAGGTGTTAATTTATACTTAATGCTAATTTTTAAATTATTAATGTTGTTATGACCGAATAATGGATAAAATTTTTTATCTTCGAGAGACTGGTTAGCAAAATGAGTTAAGAAGTGAACAAAAAAGCAGTTAATTTTGAAAGTAAATGAATTGTTTTTTTCATGAGAAAATGGTGAAGAACAATAGAGACTTTTTAGAGAAAACTATGTCACATAATCATAACAAAGCGGAAGAAACTTCCGAGAAAAATTTGTTCATCACCATGGCGTTGAACTTTTTTATAACGGTAGCGGAAGTTATCGGCGGGTTAATTTCGGGAAGCTTGTCTCTCATCTCAGATGCTCTGCATAACTTTAGCGATGGTATTGCAATTATCATCACCTACATTGCGATGCGATTGAGCAAAAAACCTAGAACATTTAAATACACCTTCGGTTTAAAAAGAGCTGAGATAATTGCGGCAATAATAAATGCAAGCACCTTGATCATCATCAGTTTCTTTTTAATAAAAGAAGCCATCTTACGATTTTATACTCCATCACCCATCGCGGGCAGTTTAATGTTGATAGTAGCTTCGTTGGGATTGATTGCAAATATAGCCGGGACTCTTCTTCTTAAAAAAGGTTCTCAAAATAATCTCAATATCCGCGCAGCTTACTTTCATTTGTTAAGCGATGCCGTCTCAAGCGTGGCGGTAATCCTTGGGGCGTTATGTATAATTTATTTCAAAATTTACTGGATAGACCCTGTCTTAACCATTCTTATTTCAATTTACATCTTAAAAATGACATATGAGATTGTAAAAGAATCTCTAAACGTGATTATGATGTCGTCTCCGGCGGGAATAAATTTGGATGAATTAAAAATTTTGGTGGAAAGAATTCCCGGTATTATTAATATTCATCATGTGCATCTCTGGAAATTAAACGACAACGATACTCACTTTGAAGCGCATATTGAAGTTGAAGATATGGCGGTAAGTAAAACGATAGACATACAAAAACTCATTGAGCTTGAACTCCACGACCGGTACGAAATAAACCATACGACGCTTCAGTTTGAATGTGATAAGTGTGAAACCAAGAAGTTAGTTTGATAATCTCAAACGGGTAACTGTCTTAGTTGTATTAATTGATCGCTAAATTTTAATGTCAAGTTTCTTCATTTTTCTCCAAAGAGTTGAGGGATTGATTTTCAGCTCTTTTGCAGCCTCAGTTCGGTTATAATTATTCTTTTTTAAAACAGAAATGATCAATTCTTTTTCTGTCTCTTTAAAACCTTTTTGTACATCGGGATTATTCAATACTATAGTTTTTTTACTAGGTTCTCTCAATCTTTTGGGAAGACACTCAACCTGGATGATATCTCCGCTACATAAAACGAAGCAATGCTCAATAACATTTTCCAGTTCTCTAATGTTCCCGGGCCAGCTATAATCCATTACCAAATCATAAGCCGATGATGAAAAATGTTTGATATGTTTATTGAATTTCTTGTTGAAACTTTCAATAAAATGATTTACCAGTAATGGAAAATCATCCATTCTTTCCCTTAGCGGAGGCAGATGAATATTGATTACATTGATTCTATAAAATAAATCTTCTCTAAATCTTCCGGCTGATATTTCTTCGGCGAGATTTTTATTAGTAGCTGCAATTATTCTTGTAGCCATTTTAATTGATTTATTTCCGCCGACTCTCTCAAACTCACGCGTTTCCAAAACTCTAAGCAATTTTGTTTGCACAGCAGTAGAAAGGTCTCCGATTTCATCCAGGAACAACGTCCCTCCTTGAGCAAGTTCGAATCTTCCAATCTTTGTTTTAATTGCCCCGGTAAAAGCTCCTTTTTCATGTCCGAACAATTCACTTTCGATTAGCGATTCCACAAACGCACTGCAGTTAACCGCTATAAATGGTCCATTTTTTCTTGAACTATTTAAATGAATTGCACGCGCCGCCAATTCTTTTCCTGTTCCGCTTTCCCCGGTTATTAAAACAGAACTATCCGTTTGCGATACACTTTCGAGTACGGAAATAATTTGTTTAATCTCTTTATTTCTGCCAACAATATTTTCATATTTAAAAAACTCACGTAGATGAGCGGATAAATTCCTGATCTCCGAGATATCCATAAATGTTTCAACGGCGCCGATGTTTTCATTTTTGTTATTTAGAAGGATAGCGGAATTTACACGGATCGGGATTATTTTTCCTCCTTTCTGCAATATCTCCAATTCATTGCCGATCATCGGTTTTCCTTTTTGAACCGTTTCTTCCATGTGACATCCGTTGCGGCAAAGCGATGAATTAAAAATATCCCAGCATTTTTTCCCGATTGCTTCAAATTTTTTATACCCGGTTATTTTTTCTGCCGATGTATTGAATGAAGTTACATTCCAATCGTTATCAATCGTAAAAGTTCCTTCGATGTTACTGTTAAAGATTGCATCAAGTTTATTTTTTTGATTGATGAGCTCAGAAGTTTTCTGCTGAATTTCTTCCGCCAAAGAAAGCATTTCCTTTGTATCTCTGAAAACAAAGACCACACTTAAAACATTTTCATCTCTTTTAATTGGAGTAATTGAGGCGAGAACGTTTTTGATATGCCCTTTACTGTCTGTTAAGTTAATAGCAAGGTTACTAAATGCAATATTTTGCTCTAACGATTCAAGAATAGATTTCCGTTCATCAATTTTCCTCCCAAAAAGAAATTCAAACTTTCTTCCGATCACTTCATCTTCAGAATAGCCGGTGATCCGGGAAGCAGCTTCGTTGAACACGATGATGTTTTGATCTTTACCTATTACCGCAATTCCATCGGGAATAATTAAGGATTCTTTATTCTTATCAATTATCTGTTGAACATCTACCATTTTTTTCTCCAAATTGTTGCAAAATATAAGCACTATTATGCAGAAATGCAATGGCGCTGCAATACTCATTGCGATAATGCAATGTTATCCATTTCAGAATGCTCAAAATCGAACGAATAAAACATTATTTGTTTGGAACACAATTAGCATAACAGAATTAATCTTAATACGAGAGGAACAAAATGAATAGTCAAATAGTTAATTGGTTTAAAAACGCAATCAAAACACTTTGCGCAAAATTGGAAAGGAGTATCCTCTCTAATAAATCACTTAAAAGTAAAGTAGTCTATGGACCGGTACGATCAAGAAGGCTTGGTTTGGTATTGGGGATTAACAATGCAAAGTCAAAAACATGTTCGTATAACTGTATTTATTGCCCAAGTGGAAAAACCTCGAGTTGTTCCGTCTGCTCAGATAATTGTTTATCACCTTACGAGCTTTACATCTCAGTCAAAAATAAACTTGAAGAAATTAAAAAGAGCGGGAAACAGATTGACTATATTCTTTTTGCCGGAAGCGGAGCCCCAACACTTGATGCGAATCTTTCAAAAGAAATTTCTTTACTGCGTGAATTTGGTTATAAAATAGCAGTCTTCACAAACTCAGCTTTAATATGGAATGAAAACATACAAGAAAATTTAATGTTTGCGGATTACGTCTCACTTAAAATTGATACGGTTAAAGAAGACACCTGGTTGAAAATAAACCGCCCTCATCAAAGATTACAGTACGATAAAATTTTAGACGGAATAAAACAATTCTCAAAAAGATTTCAAGGCACGCTTACTACTGAAACAACACTTATACAAAACATGAATGATAACGCTGAAGAGATTGAACAGCTTTCTATCTATTTGAATACAGTTGAGAGTAAAACCTCTTATTTTATGACTCCGATGTTCCCTCCGGCAGAAAGTTACGCGGTAAGTCCGGAGGCAGACACACTCAACCTATTATCCAAACTGATCAAAGAGAAAGTTACTAATTCGGTTCTGCTTTGCTACCCTGAAACAGAAGAATTTTTTGCAACCGATGATTTTGAAAATGAATTTATGGGATTGCTTTCGCTCCATCCAATAGGAGTAGATGCGGTAAAACATTTTATTAAGGGAAATGGGGAATTAAAAAAACTAAATGAACTAATTGAAAATCAAATCATCAAGGAAGTAGGCTTCCACGGTAAAAATTATTTTATGATGGTTGATGCGCCTCAAGTAGAAATGGTTAATTAGCATTATTGTAAAAATTGTTCCAATAACTATCAAAAGATTTATCAATGAATCAACAAGACAAACAAAAAACATTTGACGAAGAAGAAAAAAGAATTTCCGAAACCGTTTCAAAAATAACACACCGCATTGCGGTCTTCAGTGGAAAAGGGGGAGTTGGCAAAACTACCGTAAGTGTTAATCTTGCTCACGCTTTTCAATTGGAAGGATTTTCAACGGGCATTCTTGATGCTGACATCACCGGTCCAAACGTAGCTAAAATGTTAAATGTAGATAGTGAATTAATTTTTTTGGATGAAAAGATTATTCCTTTTGAAAAGTACGGCGCTAAAATGATTTCGATGGCAAGTTTAATAAAAAGCGGGCAGCCGATAATCTGGCGCGGACCAATGCGTTCTAAAGTACTGAATCAATTTCTTGCGGATGTTGAGTGGGGTGAACTCGATTATTTAATTGCCGATCTTCCTCCCGGAACCGGGGACGAAATATTAACCATCTCCCAACAAATGAAACCCGATTACGCTGTAATTGTAACAACTCCGCAGGAGATTTCCGTGATGGACGCTGAGCGCGCAATCAATATGGCAAAACAATTAAAAATTCCATTCATAGGTGTTGTTGAAAATATGGCGGGATTTGTTTGTCCTCATTGCAGCGCAGTGCTCAACATTTTTGGCGAGGGTGGCGGCAGAAAATTAGCTGATGACAATGGCATTCCTTTTCTCGGCTCAATACCTATTGATATTGACGCGCGCATTCTCGGCGATAAGGGGAAACCGATCGTGCTGGAAAAACCAAATTGTGAAGTAACGCAAACTTTTAAATCAATAGTGAATTTGATAGTAGAACACTATCAAAAAGAATTACAAGAAAAGTAAATGGAATAATTAAAACAATGGAAACCAAAATAACAGAGAGGTTCACATGCTAAAAAAAACAACTCTTGCACTCTTCTTTTGGAGCATACTATTACTCGGTCAATCTCATAAAGATTTGATACAAGGACCTTTTACAAATCCTCAAGATGTAACAAAAACGTGTTTGACCTGCCATGAATCAGCAGCAAAAGAAATTATGAAAACCAGCCATTGGACATGGATGGACGAAAAATTTGAGAATTCCGGACATCAAGTAAAACAATTCGGCAAAAAGAATTTTATAAATAACTTCTGCCTTGGCATTACATCCAACTATCCAAGATGTACAAGTTGCCACATTGGTTATGGATGGAAAGATGCAACATTTGATTTTAGTAAAGAAGAAAATGTTGATTGTTTAGTTTGCCATGATCAATCCGGCACATACAAAAAAACTCCAACGGGCGCCGGAATGCCTGACCCGAAAGTTGATCTTTTAGTTTCAGCACAAAGTGTTGGAAAGGCTACTCGAAACAATTGCGGTATTTGCCATTTTGACGGCGGCGGCGGAACCGGTGTTAAACATGGAGACATGGATAACAGTTTATACAAGCCCAAACCCGAAACAGATGTCCACATGGGTAACCTTGGATTCCAATGCAACGAATGCCATAAAACAAACGGACACAAAATTTTGGGCGCAAGCCATGGCTCTATGGCTGCCGGACAAAATCATATTTATTGCACAGACTGCCATAAAAATGAAATCCATAAAAACAAAACCCTTAATAAACACATCACTTCAGTTGCATGCGAATCTTGTCATATCCCTGAATTTGCTCGCGTTGAACCAACAAAGGTTTGGTGGGATTGGTCAAAAGCCGGTGAAGATAGACCTGAATCTAAAGATGAACTTGGAAAAGAAACTTACAATAAAATGAAGGGAGAATTTAAGTGGGCAAAAGATGTTATTCCAACTTACAAATGGTACAACGGCAGCGCTTCCTATTACGAAATGGGCGATAAAGTTCAACCGGACAAAATCGTAATGCTAAATAAACTCAACGGCGATATTAAAGATTCAAGAGCGATGATTGCGCCATTCAAAGTAATGCGCGGCAAACAAATTTATGATACTCAGAATAACTATTTAGTTGTTCCAAAACTTTTTGGCGAAGGGGGTTACTGGAAAGTTTATGATTGGAATTTAGCTTCTCAGCTTGGTATGAAAGAAGTGAATTTACCTTATTCGGGGAGTTATGCATTTATCGAAACAGAAATGTACTGGCCTATTAATCACATGGTAGCGCCCAAAGACAAAGCCTTAAAGTGCAATTCATGCCATAGTAAAGAAGGACGATTAGATTGGAAAGCTTTGGGTTATTCCGGTGATCCGATGAAAGTAAAAGGAAGAAAATTTTAAGAAGACATTAAGATGACTGACAAAATAAAAATTGGAATTATTATCTGCGACAGATATAGAACCTGCGCCGGCGGAAAATGCTTCAGGTCAATTAAAGAAAGAGCCGGAGCTTTTGATATTTACAAAGATAGAGAAGTTGAGCTTGTCGGTTACACATCGTGCGGAGGATGCCCCGGCGGAAACATTGAATACGCACCGGAAGAGTTAAAGAAAAACGGAGCGGAAGTAGTTCATTTTGCAACCGGAATGGTAGTTGGTTATCCGCCTTGTCCTTATATCGGTCATTTCAAAAAATTTATAGAAGCTAAATATGATATGAGGGTTGTTGTTGGCACTCATCCGATTCCGGAGAAATATTATTTAACGCACTCCAAATTGAATACGTGGAATACAAAGGAGTGGAAAGAAATAATAAACCCAACACTGAAAGAAAAAGAAACAAGGTTGGCTTATGATTGAAAATTATAATTACTGCTTAGTTATTAAGGGAATTGATTAAGTGACAAAATTGAGTCCTCCAATTCCTATTTATCAATTAGCTTTATTACTAGCATATTTATATGAAATCTTTACTGCTGAAAAAAGTTGTGAGCAAAACTTCAGGCATTCCAGATGGTACCTTACAAAAAATTTCTCCGAGGAGAAAATAGAAGAGATTATTAAATTCTTTAATAACAAAGGCATTAAATGTGACTGTGATGTTATCAAGAAATTTGATTTAAAAGATTTTTCAGTTGGCACTCTAAATTTTCACGAATGAATTTTAAGAAAAGAGATTAAAAGAAAAAATAAGATGGCAGTATTACCCGAGTTAGTAATGAAAGCATGGAGAAAGCGCGAAGGTCCCATTGTCTTTTCTACTGTAGATACAAAAGGAATTCCAAATGCAATTTATGCCACCAGCGTCTCCATATACAATCCGGGAACAATAGTTATTGCCGATAATTATTTTGATAAAACACGCAAAAATATTATGGATGGAAGCAAGGGTTCCATTCTTTTTATAACCGACGAGAAAAAATCCTTTCAAGTAAAAGGAAGTATCAAATATTACAAAAAGGGTGAAATATTTAATGATATGAAAAAGTGGAATTCGACTAAATTACCCGGTCATGCCGCTGCTGCGCTTAAAGTTGAAGAAGTTTATTCCGGTTCGGAAAAATTAGAAATCGCGACTAAGGTTTAATGATGAAAATATTCGGTCCCATACCATCACGCAGATTAGGCAGATCGCTTGGAATAAATAACATACCTCCGAAGGTTTGCAGCTATTCTTGCGTCTATTGCCAAATTGGATCGACCGATTCTATGTCAATTACAAGAAAAGAGTTTTTCACTACGGATGAAATTTTTAATGCAGTAGCCGAAAAAGTTTCGCAATTACAAAAGGCAGGAGAGAAGATTGATTATTTGACCTTTGTTCCGGACGGCGAACCAACCCTTGATATCAATCTTGGAAAGACTATCGAAAGATTAAGATCATTTGGAATCAAAATAGCGGTAATTACAAATGCGTCTTTGCTTTGGGCTAAAGAAGTTCAAAACGATTTAATGAATGCAGATTGGGTTTCGGTAAAAATTGATTCTGCTTACGAAAACATTTGGAAAATGATAAACAGACCGTACGGCTCGCTTATCCTTCAAAATATAATTCGAGGGATAAAGGAATTTGCTTCTTCTTTCAACGGAATACTGGTAACCGAGACAATGCTTGTTAAAGATTTTAACGCTTATCTGAAAACACTTAATAAAACAGCTCAACTAATAAGCGAAATAAATCCACACAAGGCATACATCCTGGTGCCAACGCGTCCCCCGGCTGAAAAATCAGTGAGTGCACCATCGGAAGAAAATTTAAATATGGCTTATCAAATATTCAGCGGTTTATTGAACAGTGTAGAACTTATTGCTTACAACGAAGGTACGGACTTCAGTTTTTCTTCCGCTGCCGAAAAAGAATTGTTGAGCATTCTTGCAGTTCATCCAATGCGAAAAGATGCTGTTGATAATTTTTTGTCCCGGTCAAATTCCACATGGGATTTTATTGATAATTTAATTAAAGAAAAACAATTGAAAGAAGTTATCTATTCGGACAATACTTTTTTAATTAAAAAACATTACGAGGTGAGTTATGGCTATTAATAAAAAATATTCAAAAGACGGAAGCATTTGTCATGTTACCTTTATTCTTCCAAAAGAAGTAAGTGAAAATTTTACACATGTCAATCTCGTTGGCAATTTTAACAATTGGGATATTCATAAAGATAAATTCTCGCATAATAGTCCCGATGGTTCTTTTAGTGCAGAATATAATTTGAATGCCGGAAAAGAATATCAATTTAGATATTTAGGTGACGGACAAGTCTGGTTGAACGAACCCGATGCAGACAGGCAAGTGTTAACTCATTTTGGTGATTCTAAAAATTCGATTTTAGTAATTTGACACATTTAAACAAACAAAAAGAAGGAGGCATTTATGCCAAACTTTAATGGAACAGGTCCGCAAGGAGAAGGTGCAAGGACCGGAATAAAAAGAGGTCGCTGCAAAGATACTAAAACAATACAAACTGAAAAGACCACCGACCAATCTGCAGAGAATAAGGCAGTTGTTTACGGACTCGGACGCGGCGGAAAACCACGCGGCGGTCGTGGATTAGGAAATCACCATGGCGGTGGAAAAGGTAAAGGACAAGGATTCAGAAACAGATAAAATGATGTCACTCTAATGTTAATTGCAATTACATCCGAGAGCATGGATCTGAATTCTTTTGTTGCGGAGAAATTCGGAAGGACTCCGTTCGTAATTTTTTATGATACGGAGAAAAACACATTCGAATTTCTTCGCAATCCTTATGCAAACATATTTGGTGGAGCCGGAATCCAAACAGCGCAGTTTATGATTGAAAAAAATGCCGGGGCGGTAATTACTATTGAAATAGGTGTCCATCCACTCCGACTGTTGGAATCTGCCAATGTAAAAGTATACTCTTGTGCCAAAAAGCAGGTTGAAGAAATTGTGAATCAATTTGTAAAAGGGAAATTGCTGATAATTAAACATGAATCTTCTAAAGAGATCGGTAGAAAAGAAGGAACTGGGATAAAAATTTTTAGGTAAATAAATTCTCAAGTAATATAAATATGTGGAGTTAATATGAATCAACGGTTAGCGGTAGCAATTGAAGAAAACGGTGATCAGCAAATAGTGGCTGAACATTTTGGAAGATGCACGAAATTCAATGTGTGCGAGTTCGACGAACAGAATAAAATAATAAAGAAAGAAACCTATTTTAATCCTTTAGCCGGTGAACATGGCGGCGTGTGCCAGCTTCCCGGATATGTAAAACAATATAATGTTGGAACCATCATTGCCGGCGGGATGGGGCAAAAAGCCGTCTCTAATTTTCTTGGATTTGGCATTAATGTCATTACAGCACCGGGTCTTCTCTATGAAGATGCGTTGAACCTTTTTATAGCAGGTAAACTGAGTGGCTATGAAGTGTGTGCACACGGAAACGAACATCATCATCACTAATACTTGAGTCGCGAATTGATAATATCAATTGCCTCTGGTAAAGGTGGAACCGGTAAAACAACAGTAGCTTGCGGGCTTGCATCCGTTATTGAAGATTCCGTTTATATAGATTGCGATGTAGAAGAACCAAACGGGCATATTCTGCTTCACCCTAAATTTCATGAAGAAAATCCAACGGTAAAGATGCTTCCCGTAATTGACTTTTCCCTATGCACATTTTGTGGAAAATGTTCACAGGTTTGTGAGTTTAATGCTTTGATAAAGATGGGTTCAGATATTTTCCTTATAGATGAATTATGTCATGGATGTGGAGCCTGTACATACTTTTGTCCTGAGAAAGCGATTACCGAAAAGGGAAAAACTATTGGTTTTGTTCGTGAAGGAATATCTGAGGAGAGCAATGTTCTTTTTTTTGATGGAATTTTAAATGTTGGTGAAGCTTCCACCTCGCCGTTAATTAAAGAAGTTAAAAAGAAAATTCAAACCGATAAGCTGAATATTATAGATTCTCCTCCGGGAACTTCATGCTCAATGGTTGAGGCAGTGCGCGATTCCGATTATTGCATCCTCGTTACCGAGTCCAACCCGTTTGGATTGCATGATCTGAAACTCGCAGTTGAAGTTTTACGCATTCTTAATATTCCCTTTGGTGTTGTGATAAATAAATATGAGGAATCATACACTAATCTGGAGGATTATTTGAACACCGGGCAAATAACTATTTTGATGAAAATTCCATTTGATAAGGAAATTGCAAAAGATTATTCTAATGGAAAAATACCGGTACTGTTTTTAATAAATCTGAAGGAAGAAATTAAAAACATTGTAAAAAAAATAACCGCATTGATTGAAGTGGAAAAAAGTAACATCACTATTAACTAAAAAAGGAGTTCCTTATGGAAAGTAACAGCGTGTCTCAAGTAGTTTCAATGCCGCGGATCGGTGATAAGGCGCCGATGTTTAAGGCGGTTACAACCCAAGGAGATATTAATTTCCCGGAAGAATATGCAGGTAACTGGGTAATTCTTTTCAGTCATCCGGCAGATTTTACTCCGGTATGTACATCAGAATTTATAACCTTCGCATTTTTAGAAGAAAAATTTCTGAAAGCAAATTGTAAGTTGGTTGGTTTATCAATTGACGGAATATACAGCCACATTGCCTGGTTAAGAACCATTAAAGAAAAAATTGAATACAGAGGTATGAAAAATGTTGAAGTTAATTTCCCGTTGATCGAAGACATCACAATGGAAATAGCCAACAAATATGGAATGATCCAACCGGGAGAAAGTTCTACCAAAGCGGTGAGAGCGGTATTTGTTATCGACCCGAAAGGAATCATACGGACAATCATTTATTATCCCTTAAGCTTAGGCAGAAACTTTGACGAACTTTATCGTGTAGTGGTAGCGCTTCAAACCGCGGATATTTTTTCAGTCGCAACTCCGGCGGATTGGCAGCCCGGTGATGATGTTATTGTTCCGACGGCTGGATCTTGCGGTACAGCAAAGGAACGCATGGAAGATAAGAAAAATCTAAATTGTCAAGATTGGTTCTTCTGCACTAAGAAGTTGGATAAAGAAAAAGTCTTAAAGTCCATCATCAAAGAATAGAAAAAAGAACAGGTGAACAAAATTCAAAATCATTCTCAAATAGTTGTTTTAAGCGGTAAAGGGGGTACGGGGAAAACCTCCTTTGCCGCTTCTCTTTCTAAATTAATTCAAAATAAAATTGTTATCGATTGCGATGTAGATGCGGCTAATTTATATCTTTTGTTAAAACCCAAAATTGCGACAGAAAAAGAATTCTACGGCGGGAACAAAGCAGAAATAGATTCCAACAAATGCAGCGGCTGCGGATTGTGCGAAGAAGTTTGCAGATTTGATGCAATAGAAAATTTTAAAGTTGATTTAATTAGCTGCGAGGGATGCGGGTTTTGTGTTAAGGTTTGTCCCGAACAAGCTATTTCCTTTGAAACAAAAAAAACGGGCGAATTTTACTCCGGCGAACTTGAAGACAGTTCTAAGTTTTTTTATGCAAAACTTCTTCCGGGCGAGGGGAACTCAGGGAAACTTGTGAGTGAAATAAAAAAAGCGGCAGTTGAAAATATTACGGAAGAAACGGAGTGGATAATAATTGATGGACCACCGGGAATTGGCTGCCCGGTAAATGCCAGCCTCGCCGGTACTGATTTCGTTGTGATAATCACCGAACCGACTCTCTCCGGATTGCACGATTTGAAAAGACTTCTCGAATTATTAAAAACATTCAAATACGCGCATGGCATCATCATCAATAAATATGATTTAAATCTTGAAATCACTGAACTGATTGCCGGTATGGCTCAGACAAATAATGTTGCTGTTTTGGGATTGCTTCCTTTTCATCAGGACTTTGTTCGGTCGCTGCAACTGGGGAAAACGATAGTAGAATTTAATATTGAAATAAAAGAACGTATAGAAAAGATATGGTCGGGAATTAAGCATCAAATAAAAAACAATAAAAGGAATTGAAAAAATGAAAATTGCAGTAACCTCAACCGGCGGATCAATGGATGCACTTCTTAGTGAACAATTCGGACGGTGCCAATATTTATTAATTGTGGATTCAGATACGTTGAAATTTGAAGCCGTCTCAAATCTCGGTGAGCAGATGCAAAGCGGCGCGGGTCCCAACGCCGCTGAATTAATTATCAACAAAGCCGCTGAAGTTTTACTTACCGGTCACGTTGGAGATAAAGCGGAAGAAACTCTCAAAAAAGGGGGAGTTAAAATAGTTGACGGTTACAAAGGGACAATAAAAGTTAAAGATGCCGTTAACAATTATTTATCCAAATAAAAAGGAGTAGAAAATTGTACGTTCCGACTAAAATATTTTTTACAAAGGGGGTTGGAAGACACAGAGACTATCTCAGCTCATTTGAAGCGGCTTTACGAAGTGCCGGAATAGAGATTTGCAACTTGGTAACCGTCAGCAGTATTTATCCGCCGGGATGCAAAATGATTTCTAGGCAGCAAGGATTAAAAGAAATCAGCGCAGGTCAAATTACATTTGCCGTTATGGCCCGGAATTCAACGAACGAACCGAATAGGCTAATTGCGTCCTCTATCGGTGTTGCAATTCCGGCAAACGGCAATCAATATGGTTATTTATCAGAGCATCATCCTTTTGGAGTAAAAGAAAAAATTGCCGGAGATTATGCTGAAGACTTAGCCGCTCAAATGCTTGCCACAACTCTCGGGGTTGAATTTGATTCGGATTCGGACTGGAATGAACGTGAGCAGGTTTTTAAAATGTCAGGAAAGATTGTAAAATCTTTTAATATTACCCAAACTGCCGAAGGAGACAAAAATGGATTGTGGACAACGGTATTGGCAGTGGCGGTTCTTCTGCCGTAGTATCTAAAAATTAAAATTCAGGTATCAATTGGCAGAATATTGCTATGAAAAAGTATGAGTTAAAAATTTATCCGGATCCCGTTCTAAGAAAAATAGCATTACCGGTAAACAAGATTGACCACGTTACCCGTCATTTGCTAAAAAACATGTCCGAGATCATGTACGCTCATCGCGCAATAGGATTGGCGGCACCTCAGGTTGGAGCATCAAAAAGGGTGGTGATTACAGATATAGGCGAAGGATTGATCTTGATGATAAATCCTGAGATACTCTCAGGATTTGGTGAAGAACAAATGGAAGAAGGATGTTTAAGTTTGCCGGATACAACGGTTAAAGTTAGTAGAATAGAAACGCTCTTTGTTAGATATCTCGATCAGAACGAAAAAGGAAAAGAGAGGGAATTTAAAGGTCTGGCCGCACGAGTAATTCAGCACGAAGTTGATCATTTAAACGGGGTGCTGATTATAGACCACGGTCGATTAATAGATTGATTAATACGGAATGAAAGTAACGCTACTAAGTAGAATAATCATACTCACTAAATTGTAAGGAAAAATATGCTTCTGTTAATAGGCGCTGACTGCAATAATTTGGAAAGTTCAATTGCAAAAAGATTTGGACATGCACATTACTTTATTATGTTCAACACAGAGACAAATATTTTCGAAGCGTTTGAAAATATAGATGAAGGACACAATCACTATAGCCTTCATGATTTTTTGGATAAAGGAGTAGAAGCAGTTATTGTTGGTAATGTTGGACCGCATGCATTTGAAATTTTAAATACACCAAAGAGTAAAGTATATCTTGCAAGAAAGATGTCGGTTCAAGAAGCGATAGATAAATTTGTAAAAGGTGAAATAAAGCAATTGACCGAACCAACAGCAAAAAAAAGCATTGGTCATGGACACAGTGACGACCAAAAACATTGAAAATATTAATGAAAATGATTAACCTTAAAGTAATTTTAGTTGCTAAATGCTCAATTCAATAAATAAAATATCCGTATTAAAAGCTAAGTCTTCTTTAGTTCTTTTTTTACTCTTATTGATCTTCGCATTTAATTCCGGAAGAGAACTTCTTCATAATCACAAACCTAATGAACCCGAACGCGACGATTGCCCGGCTTTTATTATATCCCAGACTTTTAGCAACGGCATTACTATTCACTTTGAATTACCAAATGAATTCATAGTTGAATCCAACATCGATACGCCTCAAATATTACTAACCTTTCAAAATAAACCTAGTGTAAGCTACTTAAGAGGTCCTCCGCTTGTTTGGCAAATACCCGATTTATAAAAAAGTATTGTCACTCAAATAACGGAGATATTAATGCATTCAATTAAAATAAACCGGCTATTGCCGGTTGTTATTATATTTTTTCTTTTTAGTATAAACATCCTTTCTGCCGAAAAATATGGTGGAACAATTAAAGGGAAAGTTTTATCAAATGAGGGTATTGCACTTTACGGAGCTCATATTGCATTGCCTTCACTTAGCCGCGGAACGGTCACCAATGATAAAGGTGAATTTATCATCACAAATATTCCAAAAGGTAAACACCGGCTTGTTATTAGTTACATCGGTTTTGAATCTGAAATAAAGATGATTGATTCAGAGATAGAAAATATAGTTGAACTAATGATTAAATTAAAACCAACTACAATCCAGACTGAAACCGTTATTGTGACGGGGAATCCCTATGCTACTGATCCTTTAAACAGTCCGCAAGATGTAAGTTCTTTAAGCGGCAGAGAGAAAATGAAATCGGAATCGTCATCGCTCGGAAAAACTTTGGAAAATATGCCCGGTATTTACAATCTTTCTGCCGGTTCTGTCGCCGGAAAGCCGGTAGTGCGCGGACACACGGGGGAACGTGTTTTAATTCTAAGTGACGGTGTTACTCAAGAATACCAGCAATACGGTGAACGTCACTCTCCCAATATCGAAGCTTCAAACTACGACCGAATAGAAGTAATAAAAGGGGCTGCAAGTTTGCTTTATGGTTCCGACGCAATGGGCGGCGCTGTAAATTTAATACCTCATCCTTTTCATTTTTCACAAAAAAGCGATTTGGATTTTGGCGGTTCTCTATCCGGAGGTTATTTTTCAAATAATAACGAATATATGAGTGGGCTTACATTAAACGGTTCTACGGAATTATTTTCAGTTAATGCAAATTTTGTTAGAAGAAAAGCCGATAATTTTAATACGCCTAATGCAGATACTTATTCCAAAACTCTCAAAAGAGGAGATCCAAAATTCACCGGTGAAATACCAAACACAAACTTCGAGCAACTAAACGGTTCGTTTGGTGTTGGTTATTTATCTCCCGTCGGAATATTTTCGATCGATTATGATCAATATTTAAATAAGAATAATTTCCTTTTACCCGACGGCGGTCCAATAGGACTTCGACTTGAAAACCAAATAGTGAATGTTAAAGGAAATTTACCTTTGGATAAATTCATTATTAAGCCAAAATTCAGTTATCAAAGGAATCACAGGCAAGCAACGCAAGCCGGTTTAAGTTATTCAACATTACCCGATTCTGCTGCCGTGGATTTGATACTTGATGTTTACACTTGCCGTGTTGAGGTTGAAAATGTTGATGTAATCAATCTGTCCGGGACGATAGGGGCAGAAGTAAAATATTATGATCATGAAAACATCGGGAAAGTGCCTTTACAACCGACCGGCAATTTTACTAACTACGGCTTATTTCTTTTTGAAGAATGGCAGAGGAATAGATTAATACTAAACTTTGGAGCCCGTTTTGATTATAGGGATCAAATATTTTATGGAACAATTACAAATCCTCTTTTGCCTAATGACGACAAGCGGAGTTATTCCAATCTTTCCGGTTCGTTCGGTGCAGCTTACAAATTAACGGATCAATTAACTGTAACCGGAAATGTAAGCCGCGGATTCAGAACACCGAGCTTTTATAATCTTTATGTTTACGGCGAACACGGAGGCGTGTTTGCTTTTCAAATAGGGAATCCAAATTTGAAGAATGAAACGTCGCTAGATTTAAGCTCATCAATAAGATTGAGAAATGAGATGTTGAATGCAAACATTTCAGTTTTCCATAATACAATAAACAATTACATTTTTCTTTACAACGCGCCGGATCATCCGCTTGCACCGGCAAATGCAACATTCGTATTCGCACACGATCAAGCAGATGCATTAATAACCGGTTTGGAATTGTCGGTTGATGCCGGTGTGTTTAATTGGCTTTTGCTTTCCGGAAGTTATTCATTGATTAAAAGTGAATTTACATCCGGTTCTTGGAAGGATGACGAATTACCATTAATGCCTCCTAAAAGATTTACGCTTGGGGCTAAATTTTCATTGCCAAGTTATACTGTGATTAAATCGCCTTACATTTCGATAAATGCAAAATTTGTATCAAGTAAAAATGCTGCCGGTATTTATGAACCGTTTGGTCAGTTCGATGATGGAATTGGTCCCGATATACCGTTCGGCGTCTGTTCAACAGGGAAATATAATTTGGTCGATTTAGGTTTGGGATTTGATCTTTGTTTATACGATCAACCAATAAATATTGACCTAAATGTTACTAATCTTTTGAACGAAGTTTACCGCGATTTTCTTGATACTTATAAGGGATACGCGTTATCTCCGGGAAGAAGTATTAATTTGAAAATGAATGTACCTGTTGGTTCTTTTTGATATTGACAAAGGGTATGTAAATTAAAATGAACATTAAAAACTAAACCATAAAAGGCATTTAAAGTCAGCTACTTGTTTTGATGATGATTGTCGTTGGTTTCATAAACAATAAAACAAAGCGGACGTTAGAATAAAATTATTTAGCTTATTTTTGAATGGATGTTTGGACATATTATATACTTATTAGTAGTTAACAAAAATATTCTGCGCAAAATGGCATGCCCGCCGCAGGCAGGCAGGAATATTTTCAGTGCATTGAAAATTGAATCACTTAATTAAGAAATCGTGCCTCCGTGACTTTGTAGCGAGCAAGTTTTGCCACAAAGATACAAGACACGAAAAAGAAAACTTTTTTGTTCTGGCTCGTCCATGTTAGTGTATTGATGATTAATTATAAAACTATTCCAAAATCCGAAAGCGATCTATTGCTTTTTGATTGGGGATACGATCTAATAGAAGAATATTTCCGGATGATTTCTGCTGCAAATTTTCAGCCCAATTCTTTAATTCTTGATGTTGCCACCGGAACCGGAAGAGCCGCCTCAACATTAACGAGATTGGGGCACTCCGTCATTACAGGCGATTACAATCTTGATTCTAAGATTGAAAGTGAAAGAAGAATTACGGAAGCATATTTGGATAAAGTAAAGTATATCCGGTTAAATCTGGAAAAAATCCCATTTGCGGATAGTACAGTTGATAATATTGTCTGCATAAATACGATGCACGAACTTAATAATCCTCTCTTATGTCTCAGCGAAATTATCCGTGTTCATTCCCCTAAAGGGAAGCTATTAATGGCGGATTTTAATTCCTTAGGTTTTGATGCAATGGATAAACTTCACACAGTTAGAAAAGGTGAACTGCATGCGAGGGGCAAAATCTCTTCCGAGGAGATAAAAAATATTCTTGTTGATAATTACTCTGCTATAAAAGAAATCAACACAAAACTAAATAGAGGATTTATTGCCGGTGGAAACAGAAATGAGAGTTGACGAAGTGTTGCTATCAAGTAAAACAAACCAGCTGTTTATCGAAGTTCCCTTGTTGGTAAATACTTATGATATCGATGTTGCAGGGCATGTTAATAATATAGTATACGTCCGCTGGCTTGAAGATATGCGCAACATATTATTCATGCAAATCTATCCAATGGAAAAATTACTTGAGAGCAATCATCATCTTGTTGTCGTATCAAGCGAAATAAAATATCGAAAACAGATTAAACTTTTCGATAAGCCGATTGGGAAAATGTTCGTACAGAGCTATTCGCATGGCATGTTTGTTCTTAAAGCTGAAATCAAAATCGAAGATCATCTTGCTTTTATCGCAATACAAAAATGTGTGCTCTTGAATTTGAATGAAAATAAAATGTTCACCGGGAATATTCATAACCTTGTCGAACGAGATTAAAAATTTAATTACAAGAATCTTTTTTTTTACAATAACTTAATAACGAAAAGAGTAAAATATGAATACCAAGAATCTGGGATTTAACACTAAAGTGATTCACAGCGGAAATTTTGAAGATCAATTCGGGAGCGCTACCGTTCCCATTTATCAAACTTCAACATTTAAATTCAAGGATGCACAGGAAGGTGCAGATTGTTTCTCCGGCGCAAGTGACGGCTACATATATACAAGAATTGGTAACCCAACAATCCGCGTTCTTGAGAAAAATGTGGCAGAGTTGGAAAATGGTTTTGATGGAGTTGCCACGAGTTCCGGCATGTCTGCAATAACAAGTGTTTACATGGCATTATTGGGTGCGGGCAGTCACATTGTAAGTACAGCGTCTGTTTATGGTCCGGCGAGAGGTGTATTGGAAAAAGATTTCTCGCGATTTGGTGTTGAAGCTGATTTTGTAAGTACGTCCGATGTTAACAACATTACAGTAGCAATAAAGAAAAACACAAAAGTACTTTATATCGAAACACCCGCTAATCCCACAATGGAAATAACCGATCTTAAAGCTTGTGCCGAAATAGCCAGGAAACACAATCTTATTTTGGTAGTTGACAATACCTTTGCAACACCATACTTACAAAAGCCTCTTGATCTTGGCGCCGATGTTGTTCTTCATTCCGTTACAAAATTTATTAACGGTCATGCTGATATCGTCGGTGGAATTGTAGTTACAAAAGAAAAAAGTTTATATGAAAAAATTCGTCATTCAATGGTTTATATGGGATGCAATATGGATCCGCATCAAGCATATTTGGTTATTCGTGGATTGAAAACATTGGCACTTCGCGTAGAACGAAATCAAGAAAATGCCATTAAGGTCGCTCACTTTTTGGAGAGTCATCCAAAGATTGCATGGATAAAATATCCGGGACTCAAATCCCATCCACAATTTGAGTTAGCAAAGCAACAAATGAACGGCACCGGTTCAATGATCAGTTTTGGTGTTAAGGGAGGATTAGAAGCCGGTAGAAAATTGATGGACAACGTTTACCTGGCAACCTTGGCTGTTTCGTTGGGGGGAGTTGAAACACTTATTCAGCATCCTGCCTCTATGACTCATGCAGCCGTAAGTAAAGAAGATAAACTCAAAGCCGGAATTAGTGATGATCTTGTTCGTTTATCTGTTGGGATAGAAGATGTTAATGATATTATTGCAGATTTAAATCAAGCATTAGAGATGTCTTAAAGATTGTAAAATGAACAACGGCTTATTTAAGATTAAGTTTCGAGTTGCCAATCTCTCCGCAGGACAAGTCTTTTCAGTTTGTTGAAGGAATCTCATCGCCCTATTCTGTATCTAATACAACAGAAAAGATGAATTTATTTATGGTGAGAAATTGTTTGACATAATATTGAGACTTGTAAAAGAGTCGATTGAGATTTCCTTACTCGTTGCAGTGATGATGATCTCAGTCGATTTGCTGAATGTACTTACCAAACAAAAGATCGAAAAATTTTTTATTAATGCCAGAAAATTTAAACAATATATTTTAGCCTCTTTAATTGGTACGGTTCCCGGATGTATTGGGGGATTTACAAATGTTTCTCTTTACATGCATGGACTAATAAGCTTTGGTGCACTTGCCGGTTCAATGATCGCAGTCTCCGGTGATGAGGCATTTGTAATGCTCGCAATGTTTCCAAAGCAAGCCGTTATTCTTTTCGCTATTCTTTTTGTGATTGGAATCTTTAGCGGTTTGTTGATAGATACCATTGTAAAAAAATATAAAATATCCACCTGCACCAATTGTAAAGAGATGGTCACACATCCTCATGAAAGAAGTTTCACACATTATGTTACGGAACATATTTACGGACATATTATTAAAAAACATCTTTGGAAAACTTTTCTTTGGACGTTTGGAGCATTACTCGTAGTTGAATTAGCTCTTAAATATTTACATCTCGAACAGTTCACATCACAATACAAAATTGTTTTTTTATTTGTTGGCGCTTTGGTAGGATTGATCCCGGAGTCCGGTCCGCATTTAATTTTTGTTACGTTATTTGCTCAAGGGCTTATCCCTTTTTCCGTATTGTTAACAAGTTCAATGGTTCAAGACGGGCACGGAATGTTACCGATGCTTTCTTATTCACTTAAAGATTCAATCAAACTAAAAGTCTTCAATTTTGTTATCGGCTTAATAGTTGGATTGATATTTTATACGTTAGGGTTTTAACGTTATAATGGAAAACAAAGATCATTGGTATGATGGCTGGTTTTATGATACTTTTATCGCACCGAATCAGGATAGGTTATTCGGGCAAATAAAAAATCTTATAGAACCAAACTCCAGCATAATTGATGTTGGCTGCGGAACCGGTCGGTTCTCTTTTTCCGTTTCGGATAAGTGTAAATCGGTGTTGGGGATTGATCTATCAACACGGAATATAGAAAGAGCAAACTCAATTCTTTCTGAAAATCCAAATGATAAAATTTCATTTCAACATAAAAATATAAGTGAGATTAGCTCCGGCGGGAAAGAATACTTTGATTACGCGGTAATGACGTATGTTATTCATGAAGTGGATGAAGAAAAAAGAGTGAATCTTTTAAAGGAAATAGCACAAGTTGCCGATAAAATTATTATTGGCGATTATCTTGTCCCTAAACCAAAAGGCTTTTGGAGTGGATTAAATGAGATTGTAGAATTTGCTGCCGGTTCTGAACATTATAGGAATTACAAAAACTATATTGCAAACGGCGGTATCAAATACCTGGCAAATAAAGCGGGGCTCAAGGTCATCACTGAAATCAAAAATCATCCTTCAACCAGTCATTTAGTACTTCTCATGAAATAATTTTGTCGAATAGATGTATCTGGGGTTACAAACAATTCGAGAATCCAACATGTACAATTTGCATTTCACTCAATAATAAAACTTTTTACAAGAAATAATTAATAGAGTAAATATATTATTTGTTAAATATGATAAAAATTGTCATATTTAGATTGAAAAGAGAAAAAATTATGCAACTTACTTTAGCCGGCGAATACGCAATAAGAACAATGATTCATTTAGCGGAAAATGAATCCGAGGAAACGATAACGATTTTTGATATTTCAAAGACCCAAGAAATTCCCGAAATGTTCCTACGAAAAATTATTCCTCTACTTTCTTCAGCCGGATTAATTAAAACAAAAAAGGGAAAACAGGGTGGGGTTTCCCTTGCAAAAAATCCAGATACCATTACTCCTTTAGAAATTATCCAAGCGGTTGAAGGACCAATAGCATTAAATAAGTGTTTGATAGATAAAGAGTTTTGTACTGATATTCGGTGGTGTTCCGTACATACAATATGGTGCGAATTGCTCGGCGAAATGAAAAAAAAATTATCAAGCAAATCAATAAAGCAAATAGCTGTAGAGTCAAATATAAGACGTAGTTCACTTAAATAACTAATAATTAACTAATTATTCGGAGATTCCTATGGATCAAGTTCTTTTAGCCCGAATTCAATTTGCAATGACAGTCGGTTTTCATTTTATTTTCCCTCCGCTTACAATTGGACTAGCATGGATGCTGGTTATTTTTGAAGCAATAGGATGGAAAAAGAAAGATGAAGTTTATGCTGCCATCGGAAAATTTTTTGGGAAAATATTAGGTTTAATTTTTGCGGTTGGTGTTGCATCGGGAATTGTAATGGAATTTCAGTTTGGCACTAACTGGGCGGAGTATTCCAAATTTGTCGGTGATATTTTTGGAGCACCTCTTGCCGCAGAAGGTGTTTTTGCTTTCTTTCTTGAATCAACTTTTCTCGGGTTGTATATTTTTGGACGAGAAAAAGTTTCTAAAGGAACTCACTGGTTTTCAATCTTTATGGTTGCAGTTGGTTCAACAATTTCCGGCTTCTGGATTTTAGTTGCAAATTCCTGGCAGCAAACTCCTGCCGGATATGTTGTTCGAAATGGTCGTGCCGAATTAACCGATTTTTGGGCCTCAGTTTTTAATCCTTCTACTATGCCGCGATTTTATCATACAATTGACGCAGCACTTATTTCCGCCGCATTTTTTGTTGCCGGGGTATCGGCATATTATTTAATAAAAAATAAACATACTGAATTTGCGAAAACCTCACTTCGCTTTGCAATTGTTTTTGGACTGATCGTATCTGTTTTAGAGGTATTTCCTTTTGGTCATGAACATGCAAAACAAGTTGCCGAAACACAACCGGAAAAATTTGCAGCTACGCAAGGATTGTATACATCACAAGAAGGGGCTCCGATAGCAATATTCGCTTTTCCAACAGACCATCCGCCGACGTTAAAAGTTCCCATCGAAATTCCCGGATTACTAAGCTGGATGGCTTTCGGAGATTTCAAAGCAAAAATAAAAGGGATAAACGAATTCCCGCGGGAAAATATTCCGCCATTATTTTTAACATTTGTTTCCTACCACAATATGGTTGTGCTCGGGATGTACTTCATTTTAATTATGGCGATTGCAGGTTATCTCTTGTACAAGAAAAAATTATTTGAGAATAAAAAAATTCTTACGGTTCTCAAGTGGTCGGTTCCTCTTCCACTAATCGCAATTCAACTCGGTTGGATTGCAGCAGAAGTTGGTCGCCAGCCATGGATTGTTTATCACTTAATGAAAACCAAAGACGCAGTTTCATTTACCGTAGGAACCGGCGAACTTATCTTCTCCATCATTCTCTTTGCACTTATATATATTCTTTTAGGCTCTATCTTTCTTACCTTACTTTTTAAGAAAATTAAACATGGTCCCGAACCAATAACGAAAGAGGCAAAACAATGATTGACTTAAATATAACTTGGTTTCTATTGGTTGGGGTGTTGATAATTGGTTACGCAATACTTGACGGTTTTGATCTTGGTGTCGGAGTAATTCAACTTTTCACCAGAGATGAAAATGAACGGAAAGTGAATATCAATTCGATTGGACCGGTTTGGGACGGCAACGAAGTATGGCTTTTAACCGGTGGTGGAGCTTTATTTGCTGCGTTCCCAATTGTTTATGCAACGGTATTCAGCGGATTCTATATAGCATTTATGCTTCTCCTTTATTTTTTGGTTTTCCGCGCTGTTTCATTTGAGTTCAGAAAGTTTTCCGAATCTCCGGAAGCAAAAAAAAGATGGGATTTAGCGTTTGCGATCGGAAGCTTTGGCCCGGCGTTACTCTTTGGGGTTGCTATCGGAAACATAATGCGTGGTTTGCCCATTGAAATTATTGATGGTAAAATTGTATCCAACATTACCTTCCTCGGAATATTGAATCCTTACTCTCTGTTAATTGGCATCTTAGGCTTGGTGATGTTCACCATGCACGGGGCAATTTATTTAACGATGAAGACAGAAGGCAACCATCAACAAAAAATGATTAATTGGGCAAACAAGACGTGGATGGGATTTATTGTCCTTTATGTTATTTCAACTCTATCGACGTTTTTTGTCGCTCCGTATTTATTTAACGGAATGTTAAAGAATCCGTTATTCTGGACGTTATTCATCTTGTTACTCCTTTCAATAGTTTATATCCCGGTGGGTTTAAAAGCGAAGAGATTTGGTTATACTTTTCTTGCTTCGGCAATTAACATTGCATCAATCGTTGGATTATTCGCCGTTAGTCTATTCCCAAGACTTGTTCCGTCCAGCATCGATTTAGCAAATTATAGTTTAACTATTTACAACGCGTCATCAACACAAAGAACGCTTGAGACGATGCTGATCATTGCATTGATAGGTGTCCCGATTGTTTTAGCTTATACAATTGTCATTTATCGCATTTTCAGAGGTAAAGTTATTCTTACAAAAGATAGTTATTAAACTTTTGACAATGGATTTTTCACAATGGGTCTAACGAAGAAATGATTTGAGGATTATATCTATGTTTTTGTTAATAAAATAATTGCTGAGTTCTGGGTATATTTGACAGCGTTTATTTAAATACTATTCAAACTTGATTTAATGCCTATAGCATGAAAAATGATTTTCAAAACGAAATTCTTCATTCTCTAGCTGAGGGAGTTTTCTCAGTTGATGAAGAATTTAGAATTAAATTCTTCAATGAGGCGGCTGAAAGAATAACCGGATTCAACAGAGATGAAGTGCTTGGAGAATTATGTAAAAATGTTTTTAAATCTAAATTCTGCGATAACCGGTGTCCTATTGTCCGGGTTTTAGAATCCGGGAAAACGATCTATGATTTTGATACGAAAATACAGTGCAAAAGTCATAATAAATCAATAAGATTAAACGCTGTTCTCTTAAAAAATGATTCTCCCAAAACCGTAGGCGGGGTTATCACCTTTAGAGAAATCGAGCAACAGCAAAATGTTGAAAAATATCTTATAAAAAACACCCACTTCTACGGAATAGTTGGTTTTAGCCGCGAGATGGCAGATATCTTTGATCTTATCCTTGAAATCTCAAGTTGTAATGCAAGCATCCTTATTACCGGAGAAACAGGAACGGGAAAAGAATTGATCGCAGACGCAATTCAGGCAACAAGTTTACGAAAAGATAGACCCTATGTAAAAGTAAACTGTGCTGTTTTGCCTCCTAATCTTTTGGCAAGCGAACTCTTTGGGCATGTAAAAGGAGCATTTACAGATGCATTAAAAGATAGGACCGGCAGATTTGAACTTGCAAATAACGGAACAATTTTTCTTGATGAGATTGGTGAAATGCCGCCTCAAATGCAAATGCAATTACTTCGCGTTATCCAGGATGGCACTTTTGAAAAAGTTGGCGAGTCCGTTACACGCAAAGTTGATGTGAGAATAATAGCAGCAACTAATGTGAATATTGGAAAAGCCATACAAGAAGGAAAATTTAGAGAAGATCTCTTTTTCAGGTTAAATGTTATTCCCATCCATTTGCCTCCCCTTAGAAACCGGAAGGAAGATGTTCTTTTCCTGGCAAACCATTTCTTGAAAAAGTTTTCGATGATTTATGAGAAAGAGATTTCGGAATTTGGTGATGAAGCGCTCGACGCTCTTTCAAATTATTCATGGCCTGGAAACATCAGAGAGTTGGAAAATGCGATCGAATATGCTTTTATCAGATCAAAAGTCGGAATTCCGATTGATGTTTGTAAACTTCCACAAACCATTAAATCAAATAGAATTTGTCCTGAAAAAGTTAAAGAAATCAATAGGCAAAAATTACAAGCAAGCGATCTCGTCAAAATGCTCGAGAAACATAAATGGAACCGAAGCAACGCCGCTAAAGAATTAGAAATGAACAGATCTACTCTTTGGAGATACCTAAAAGCATTTGGTATTGAAGAATAAACTGTTGCAACGCAACAAAATGTTGCAACAGTTTTTGATTTTTTGAAACACTCCCCCCATCCAAAACCCCTAAGAAGACCTTTTTACACAAAATAAATCTGGCATTCCAATTGAGCTGATAAGCATTATGGAAGAAATGCTCGCAAATCAATATTTTATGATGCGGAAATACAATCTTGCTGCTAAGGAATTAGAGCAAATTCTAAATTTCACTGCTAATAAAAAATTGGCGAAGAAGTTAATTATTTGTTACACGCAGATCAACAAACCACGCGAAGCGCTCGATTTATTCTTATCCTTAATTTCCACCGACATTGAAGTTATTACCAATACGGATCCCCAAGCAGATGACTGTCCGTGTCCGGTACTTGTCACAAATATCAAAAACGACCTGGTTACTTATGAAAATGAGTACACTAAATTTTATGTGCTGGGAATGTTATTGCTTTATTGCAATAGAGATGCGTCAATAATATATTTTGAAAAAGCGAAACAGACTAATCCCTCCGAAACTAAAATTGATAGAATACTTGAGCTACTGACTAAGAACGAATTCCCTACAATAAATAAATCAAAACAAAAGGAGTTAACATGAAAGAGAATCTAACCAGAAAAGATTTCCTGGTAAGCGCTTCAAAAGCGGCAGTTGGAGCTACAGCAATTGCAAGCATCGCTAGCTTAGTTACAACAGCGACTGCAAAAGCCGGCACTAAATCCACCCCTTATCCTTGGCCTTATACAACACTTGATCCTGAAGTGGTAAGATTAAAAGCTCACCATTTGTATTATGCCGGACAGGCGTGTTGTGCCGGAGTATTTGGGGCATTTACGGAGGCTTTAACAGAAAAAATGCCTGACCCGTGGGCTGGATTGCCAATGGAAATAATGTTATTCGGCGGTGGCGGCGGTAATGGTTGGGGAACGTTATGCGGAACGCTTAATGGCGCTGCGGCATTAATTAGTCTTGTTGTTCCCAAAGCGGATTACGGTAAAATCATAAATGAAGTTTGGGGGTGGGCAATTTCGGAGAAGTCACCTTCTGACGCGGCGAATCAAGCTTCAATTGACGGTAAATATGTTGACGCAAAATATGTAGGAGCGCTTCCCCAAAATATTTCCGGTAGTACTTTATGCCATGTTGCTGTTACCCAATGGTGTATTGCCGCAAAGAAAAAAGTTGGTGACACTGAAAGAAAAGAAAGGTGCGCTCGCGTTGCAGGTGATCTTGCCGCAAAAACCGCTGAGGTTCTTAACGCATATTTCGCACAGACATTTGTTTCAACTTTTGTAACCGATCCGACAGTTGCTCAATGCCAGACTTGCCACGGAGCAACATTGTTGAATAATGTAATGACGCAAATGAATTGTACTCCGTGCCATGGCACCCCGCATGGAGCAAGTGAAGTTGTTAAACAAGTTTCAACTACACCTAAAGAATATCAACTCGTACAGAATTACCCAAATCCGTTTAATCCAAATACAACCATCCGTTTCTCAATTCCACAATCGGAGAAAGTACATCTTGCAGTTTATGATCTTCAAGGGACGCTTGTTAAAACGTTAGTAAACCACGAAGACTATAACGCAGGTTCATTCCAAACTTCGTGGGATACGGTAAATGAATTCGGTAATAAGGTATCAAGCGGAATTTATTTCGTTCGAATCAAAGCCGGAAATTTTGTACAATCGGTAAAAATGAATCTTATAAAATAATTTTCATTTATTATTGATCCTCTATGTACGAAGCCGCTTTCGGGCGGCTTTTTTTCTCGGATTAGTTTTACTGTTGTTGACGTTTCTTCATACTGATTCGGTTTGAGTTTTTATATGTAAGCGTAAAAATAAATTATATTCTTGCGATAATTTATTTACCAGCTTTCGGGATAGTCCATTATCCAATAATTATGGGTTCTGAACACTAGACAACAAAATTCAGAAATATTGAATTGGAATGAAGGATCCAAAACAATTCTTTGAATAAATAGGATTTACTGCATTCCCATCATTTTAGATGAGGATATTTACAATTAAATTTGTAATCAATGCTTTACAAAAGGTTTACCGCATCTCTCAAATTTTGCTGCTGTAGGTGAGCATAAATTTGAGTTGTAGTAAGCGATTCGTGTCCAAGTAATTCTTTAACTACATATAACGATACTCCACGTTGAACCAAGAGAGAAGCAAAGGAATGGCGCAAAGTGTGGAAGTGAATTTTATCATCTAAACCGGCAACTCGAACGGACTTCTTGAATTGTTTACTGATAAAATCTTCATTGAGCTTAACTCCGTTTATCCGTGTAAAGACAAAAGTGTTTTTTTCTACATCAATGACCTTGGGTAATTGGTTTGATAACTGAGTTCTGAGGTTGGCACTGATCGGAATAATTCTTTCTTTTTTACTTTTGGTTGTGAAAGTAGCCGAACATTGAACAGTGATAATATTTTGTTTAAAGTCTATCCAATTCCATTTCATATTTAGTAACTCTCCTAAGCGCATCCCGGTGTAATAAGCAGTAGTGAATAAAACTTTTAGATAATCTTTTTGTGCGTGTTCAATGATGATCTTCAACTCAATTTCAGAAATGAAAAATGGAAATGGCTTTGCAATTTTTGGAGATTTTAGTTTCTTGAAAGGATTATCAGAGAGATAATTCCAAATTACTGCTTTACTAAAAGCTGCTTTAAGCGTGCGATAATAAAGTCCGGCTCCTCTTTGTGTACGTGCGAAAGTGGAAGTTACAAATTTATCGAGCGTAAGAATGTTTAAACGGTTTAACGAATTGTCTCCAGCATAAGATATTAATTGTTTAAAAGAGAGTTCGACTGATCGCAAGTAACTTTTTGATTTTGTTTGCTTAATATATTCTTTGTATTCGTCCCGGAATTTGGAAAGCGAAATGAAATGAATTTGTTCTTTTGATTCAACGCTATCTCGTGAAAAGTTTGCCATGAACTTGTAAGCTATTTTCTGATTGGTGGTTTTTGTAGAAACGGTTGTGCGTTTACCATTGAGATCGTAAGTCAATTGATAGAACGGCGATTTTTTTGTTTTAGAAATAAACATAAGATTTAACTCCTTATGTTAGGTAGGGACTGAGTAGGGAGTGAGCGAAAAAATGGCGATTACGAGCTAATTACTATGAAAATCCCGATTATTTGTAATCAGCAGGTTGCGGGTTCGAGTCCCATTTCCAGCTCGAAAACAAGCGAAAAACAAAGAAAACCGTCTGACCAAAGGCGGTTTTTCTTGTTTTAAACGTATTCAACTGTACAGTAACTGTACAGGAATTATACAGGTTTCAATGAACTCTCCTTAATCATAATTTGGTAAAGGAGTTCGTTATGTACCTGCTCAATCGTGGAGGAATTTATTATGTGGAATATTTTGATGTCACAAAAAACAAGACAAGGAGGATAACAACAAAGAAAAGAACACACGAAGAGGCGGTAAAATTTGCTTCACATACTTTCCCTTCTTATGAACTGAACGACAAACCCAAGGCGACAGAAACCGCAAAAGTAAAAGTTGAACAAAAGCTTCTTTCTGTTTTCGCACTTGAGTATTCTGGTTATATCGGGAAAATATATTCAAAGAAGTACCTTACAAGTGTTAAGCTCTCGTTCCGCATGTTGATTAAACACATCGGCGATAAACCAATTTCTAAGATTACAGTAAGAGAACTTGATAACTTCTTTATGGCAAAATTTAGTGAAGCGAAATTTGCAGCGCATCTCTATTTAAGAACTTTGAAGTCGGCATTCAATAAAGCCATTGCATGGGAGTTGATGGATGTAAATCCCTTAGTTAAAATCAAGCTTGGCCGATTACCGAAAAACAATCCCATCTATCTTAACGAACAAGAACTAGCAATGATATTGGAAGCGGCTACAAATCCTAAACTTAGGGATATAATAGCATTTGCGTTTTACACGGGTATGCGATTAGGAGAGATCATCAACCTAAAGAAAGATTCCATTCAACTTGAAGAAGGAATGATACGAGTAAGGAATACCGCATTACATTTAACGAAAGGTAAATCAGAAAGATACATTCCTATTGCTGATAAGATAAAGAACATCGTCTTTACTTGGATGAAAAAACCGGGTATATATCTTTTTACAGTGAATGGAACCATTCCATATAAAGAAGATTATTTGACTAAGGGATTTAAAAAATTATTATTAATTTGCAATTATCAAATGAAATTCACTTTCATACATTAAGACACAGCTTTGCAAGTTATCTGGCAATACAAGGTGTTTCTCTCTATGTGGTTAAAGAATTACTTGGTCATAAAGATATTTCAACTACCCAGATTTATGCGCACTTATCAAAAGATAGTCTAAAAAAAGCAATTGAATTATTTTAAGTAAGGGTTAGGTTCTAATGGACGAAATCATTTTGAAAGGTGCTAAATTTGCTGAGCTGGCTTTGGATACACTTGTTTCTAAAACGAAAAAACCTAGTAGAGAGACTCTTGATGCGTATTTCGACTTACTTAAGAAGTACCAAGCTTCTCTTGATAGGGAAAGAGAATCACTTAAAAATGAAAGAGAAGGTCTGGAGGTAGAGAGTATTGTCTTGGAAAGAAAAAGTAAATCCCAAAGTAGATTTGGAACTGCTTTAAGTTTAGGAAAGGGTAAAATACCGAAAAACATAGAGAAACCTTCTCTCGATAAAGCTGAAAATACTTTTGCTAAGGCGGTTGCTACTGTTGGACTGGTTACAGCTCTTCCCGCTGTCTTGGGGGCAGCTACAATAGGCGTTGGTACCGCTTTGCTTTCCGCACCATTAATTTTGCCTGTTTTATTTAAAAACGAACTTCTTCTGAAAAAGAAACTCGAAGAAGTTCATTACACTCTGGACAACTACAAACAAGCCGAGCTACTCATCAGTGAGCTTGCAGTAAGGTTTCTAAATAATGTACATACTGAAAATCAAATGAGTGTAGAATCTAAATTTGAATTTTTGCGTGAAAGAATTCATTTGATCTTTTTCCTTGTTCATAGAGAAGTATATGTGAATAAGAATCCAGATATAAGAGTACTTTTTTTATTTGCAAAACATCTACTCATTTTTACGACGGATTTTTATGATGACAAATATCATTTAGATTTCCAAATTATTGTTTCTGAATTAATGCCATTGGCAAGGGAAAAAGAATCTCTTAAGTATGAAATTAAATGCCTCAAAGAGATTATTTCTGAATTTACTACAATAGAAGAAAACCAGACTATATATGAAGCAAATTACCTGAACAAGATTGCAAAACAAATACAACTTGGGGGTGAGAAGGTCACATATGAAAGGGTTGCACAAGCCCTTCCCTACAAAAAAAACAAACCGGTTGCTCCTTCAACTTTCAAGGGTAGGTTAAAACGAGCCAAGATAATGTTTGATGGAACAACAGAGAGATTCTACCCCATACAAAGAAAAAGCTAATTACTTTTTTTTAGATGTTCCAATTAAAGATTATCCATAATAATATTTTTGTTTTGTGAAGCGATAATTTTTATCAACCCTCCAACTTATCATTCAAATCCATTCCCATTAGCGACTAAAAAACTCTACAGCAGTGTCATGTTTTTCTCACGATGATACATTAACTTTTTAAACTATTTCTTACATTCACTCTTTTTAAGATAAAAAACGAAACATTTTTTTGACGAAAAATGACGGTACCAAAGTTGTTTCAATATATGTACTGAACTTTCGCAGTTCTTTGACATACTGAATGACACACGCAATAAATAATCGTGTGGAGGCTGGAGAACCCGGCCGATGACTTCTTAAATGAGGTCTTTAAACTAAATTATTTTATAAACATAATCATTAACTAATTGAAAGGAGGCTAATGCCTAATTTCTCAAAGGTACTCGGCTCTTATTCTTCAGATGAATTAAAATCACTTGAAGCACTAATTGCAGAGATCCGAATCGCTCAAGATAGTTCCTCGGATACTATTGGTTCTTTTTATAGGGACTATGTGAAGTATTCAGAGGTCTATCACTCTAAAAAATACCAACGATCAATAAAGTTGGCATTTAAGATACTGATCAATTTCTTTGGAGAGGATCACAAGCTCATTGAGCTAACATTGAAGAAGGTTATCGAGTTCATCGAAATACTTAAAGTTCGAGCGCCGAAAGGGTATCGTGTTTATTACCGTACTCTGAAAGCGGCACTCAACAAAGCCCAAGAATGGGAATTGATAAAAACAAATCCCTTCACGAAGGTTAAAGTACCTAAACGGCAAAGAGTATCCCCCGCTTTTCTAATGAAAAGTGAATTAGATATAATTATATCAAAGATGGATAACTTAATACTCGGATCGATTGTAAGGTTTTCCTTTCTGACTGGCTGCCGCCTGTCGGAAGTTGTAAACCTGCAATATTCTGATATTAATTTCGATAAAAAACTCATAACAATAGGAAGTAAATCTTTTTCTACAAAGACTCGTGAACAAAGGGTAATCCCAATGTGCGAGGAATTATTCTCCGTTTTAACGGAATTAAAGAATAATCGTAAGCCTAATTGCACTTACGTTTTTGTAAAAGAGTATGGATTCAAATATAGCTCAGATTATGTTTCAAAGGGATTTAAAAAAGCTGTAAGAGCTTCGGCGATGAATGAGGAAATTCATTTTCATTCGCTGCGGCATTCCTTTGCCAGTAATTTGGTTCAGAAAAATGTCCCTATCTACACTGTTCAGAAACTGCTCGGGCACAGTTCTGTAACAACGACTGAAATTTATGCCCACTTGAATACGCAAGATTTAGTTCTTGCCATAAATAACTTTAATTACAATTAATCAAAAAGGTTCAAAATGAAATCACAAACGATTAAAGAAAATCTAATTGAAAAAAACAACCAATTAAAAAAGTCCACAATTAATAAATCTCAAATGAGTAAAGGAAACTTAATGAATAACTCAAAGCCCATAGAACAAGGATCATCTGAGCAAAATACGTCCAAGAATAAAAACACCCCCAAAGGTTTATTTAATTACAAGGTTCCAATGGAGGATGTTAAAAACTATCTTGATTTGAGATGGAAGCTTGGTCCCGACTCGCCCAGAGTCCGCAAAGAATATAAAAGATTAGAACAACTTCGAAATGGTTCTTCAAAAAATAAAGTGACGGTAAATAAATAATGAAGGCCGCAATCACAATGTCTAAACATTTAGACAAGCAGCCCAATATTTACGAGTACGCAACTGGTAACATCGTCGATCGAAATATTTTCGAAACAATTGAATTCCAAAAAGAATTACTTTATAAACAAGAATGTCATCGATCACTATATTGTTATGATGATTCAGTACGGCAACAAAATTCTAAGAATGGCACAGATCAACTATTGAGTGCAGAATTCAAAGGGAAAGTATTGTCGACTGAGTTAGTAATTGAAATCGATTTTAAGGGGGAAAATCCAATTTCAGATTTAGATAGGGCAAAAAGATCAACAATAGCATTGGTTACTTATTTGCAAAAAAACTATGATTTAGACCCGAATGTTATTTCCTATGAGTTTAGTGGAAACAAAGGGTTTCATATTAGAATACCCGGGGCAGTATTCGGTGGTTTTGTGGCTTCAGAAGAGCTGCCATTTCATCAAAAAGTTTTGTGCCAAAAAATAACTAATGGAATCGAAGGGATTGGCCTAAACATCTATAAAGCTGCGGGTATGATGAGAATCCCCAATACAAAACATAGCGATTCAGAATTATTTGCTATTCCTCTGGAGTATCGTCAACTCATAGATCTTGACGCTACGGCAATACACTCTTTGGCAAGGGTACCCGTTATTCAACGCTCTAATCAACCATTGGTTAAGATTGTTAAAAATGACAAACTAACTGTTGTATATAAGAATATTCTTAATTGTACATCTCAATACAGCCCGTTAGTTGGTTCCCCTCAAGAAGTAGAGGAGTTAAAAAAGTCATTTAGTAATCGCGATATTAATCATGTCATTCATGGTTGTCGAATCTTATCGCGGATCGAAAATAAATTCGAGAACGATGAAGAGTTACACAACGAGGAAATTACTTTTCTAAAAGCTAATTTTTCTTTCTTAGGACCTGAAGGTAGATTAAAAACTCATGAGATGCTTTCTAAGCAGCCTAATTATAATAGCGAAGAAATAGATGAAAGTCTCAAATCTTTATTCAAGACAGTTGATCCGTTTAATTTATGTTCCCTTGCTTGTAAAAAGATGTGTAACACCATGAAAATTACTAAGTTTAATACCCCACTAAACATTATGGATGGAGGACCAGTTCCAGAATACAATCAAAGTTCGGCTTTAAACGAGGTAATCAATAGCTTTAAGGATGTTCTAATCTTCAAATCAGATCAGAATACTTTTTACTTTTATGAAGATGGCGTTTTTAGTGAAATAAACGAACATGATCTGCATTCTCTATTAAGCACCTGTCTGGAGATGCATTTCCAATTTGGTACTATAACTGCAAAGGCAATCTCTGACCTTAGAAAAAGAATGACAATGTGTGAAGATTTAAGTTGCGGTGATGAGATGAACCCATTTCCTCACATATTAAATCTGAAAAATGGAATGTATGATATGAGAACCGGAGAATTTTTACCCCACTCTCCGGAATATCGGTCAACAGTGCAATTGAATATTGTGTATGATCCTATCGCTAAATGTGAGCTTTTTGCTGAGAAATTGAATGAAATCTTTGATGGAGACGAAGACAAGATCGATTATTTCAAACAATGGATGCTCTATTGTTTAATGCCCATATATGAAGATCAAAAGTTCTTGATATTATACGGAACCGGAAGAAACGGAAAGAGTTTACTAACCAATGTTCTATCTACAATGATTGGAGATAGAAACTGTTCTCATGAAACTCTTAGCGATATTTCTACCGACAAAGGATATTCGTTGATTCATCTGAAAGACAAACTTGTCAACTTCTCCATGGAGATGTCAACCAAAGAAGCCGAGACGGATATCATTAAACGTTTGACGGGGGGAGATATTATAAGTACAAGGGAGATTTATCGTGTAAGAGTTCAATTCAGAAACTATGCACGGTTGATAATTTCAACAAACAGTCTGCCGAGGGTTGCAAATCTTGATAAAGCATTTCTTGGTAGAATGGAAATTATTGAATTCACAAGATCTTTCGTGGATAATCCAGATACTGAGTTGGATAAGAAACTCATTAAGGAAATCCCCGGAATATTCAACCTTTTAATGGAGATTCGATCTAAGATCTTCAAAAATGATGGTTCTATTAGACTTCAACTACCAGAATCCTTAAAGGGAACAACTACAAAATTATCGTCCAACCTTCACTCAGTAACTGAGTTCATAAGTGAGAACTGTGAGTTAATTGTTCTAGACCCAAATAAAAGCGATAAAATGATTCTAATGAAAACGCTGTACATGGTTTATAATGACTGGTGCAAAGAATCCGGTTATTTTGCATGCGGAAAAAAACTTTTCAAGGAGGTTCTCGAGGCTAATAGTGATTGCCTTGTCCGGAAACTAACATATGTAAATACACGCAATAGTGTTTCATACAAAAATTCGATTTGGGTTTTGGGCATTGCGCTGCAAGATGATTCGAGTCCCAGTGTCCGTTGCAGTCCCGGCATCAGAGTAACTTTGCGGGATAATCCGGACGAATCGATTTCATTTAATGAATCCTCTTATTTAGCCGAACTCGACCTAGAAAGTCTATCTCATAGTATAGCAGATGATAATTCAACGGTTAATGGTTCAGTCTTAGGAAACACATCAAATCAAGGTTGCCTTGACGACGAGTTCTTCCGGACACCTACTTATTCGTCTGATAACTAAAGCTAAGTAATACAAGTGGAGAGGTGGATGGTATTTCTTATATATGGAATTTTCTATTATCCAACGGGTACTGGAATTTCATTTATTCAGAAATCTGTCCACTCATCCACTTATTTTAAAAAACATACTATTATTGCACTCCTAATGAATTTGGGCGTTTCTATACAAAAGTATTTGGCCGGCTATTTTTATTGGATAGCCATTTAAAAGATAAAATAGCCCACTTATTAAGTATGGAAAAATCCATTTTTTATGGAATGCCTACCTATCCATTACACCCGATGGTATCCAAATCCATTTAGTGAATTCACTATATAACTGCTTCCCTTAAAATGGATTAGTATATTTACTCGTTCAAACTAGGGGTAACCTTCACTATCTGCTCACAATTAGTATTCCAACGCTATTCAGAGATAAAAAATATCTTTGATATCCTCGAATTTACCTACCTTTTTTCAATGTATACATTTGCTATAGTTACCAAGTAACTCATTTTAGGTTACCTATTTCATGCAAGATAACCTAAGACCTTATCTGGTGTGTCCTAGCAAGATATGCTGTCCTGAGTTTTTAGCCTCCCAATGCATTTACCAGTACTATCTTTTCCATGCTCGCCTGATTAACAAATTTACATTTTTCCAATTAGTGATTTAATACCCTCAATTTATACTTGCCTCTCTCCAACTAGGTACTCCCGTATATGACTCGGAGGGGACCCATTTAAATCTTTCCGAGCCCACGGGGGGTCCTAAAATAACCTATCATTAATTAACTAGTTGGAGTTAACATGGCACAGTCACAAGTTCTTTCGGCACACAATTTTTCTCATCGGGTAATGGAGACAAACATTGGAAACACTGTTTACAAGCCCAGATTCTTTGAACCCTTCTTTACTAAGCTCAATGGTACAACTATTCCTTTCGGTGATGATCAAACAGCAATAGAGTTACTGATCGCGCGGAAGGAATATTCATTTGCTTATCTTCGTAATGGAGAGCTAAGAACTTTGGAAGCCTTCAATACATCGGGTAAGATTCCTTTCGAGACTTTCCTTGATAAAGTTCGCCTTACTATTTCATCAGATAACATTTTTAAGTTAGGCAAGTATCTCAGCAGAGTGTTTAGACCTGCCAGATATGGAGCGCATCTTGATGGTTTAGATATTCACATAAACGAATCTGTGAAAGCAAAGAAAGTTGACGGGCTGTCTTTGATAAGCCTTAGTCTTGCAAAGCGGCTAGGATGGGAGGATGCACAAGTAAATAGCTCTTCTCAATTCACCCTTGTTTATAACAAAGGTTTAGTTAAGGGTAACTGTGTTGTATCCGATAAGATAAAACATGATGTTATCATTTATGGTAGTGAGAACATAAAAAAGGAGATCAAGTTCGACGGTTGTTATGTTGCCTTGGAGCTGGTTTCACTTTCAACACATCTACGGATAGACATTCAGTCAATGTTAAATCTTTGGCCACTGCTTGGAGGAGCAGAAGTATTCCTAGACTGGACTCACAAAGCAATTGAGGAGTTCAAGGATAATCTTATTACCGGCAGAGTTGGTTCTATGCTTGATGACTTTGATAACAAAAGTAGTGAGTCAATCCAAGATGAACAATGGACTCTAAGGAAAGCCATTTATCATAAGATTCCGTATAATCGATTCCCCGGTTTAACAAGACTTGCATGGACAATGTACAAGAACAGTCTTATCAGTTTTGCTAGGGAGAGATCATTCCATATACCCGTTCCCCATGGTATGCGCGGCTATTTTAGAGTCGATCTCAGAAACCATGATAGCGATGGCAATTTCCAACCTACAGTAGCAAAGAACACCATCTGCTTAGACAATCTTGGTAACATCTGGATAAACGAATCAGATATAGAGAATTTTCTGGAGGTTAAAGGCGGCGCTGACCTTGATGATAATGCGGGCATCATTCCCATTGAAGATGGTAAAGCTATTGTCTTTCGCAATCCTAATCAATACGGTGAATATGGTATTCATTCTATTGAGTATGATGGAATCGAAGTAAAAGATTTCAATAAAACTTTTGGTAAGATTCCGATGAAGAAGATCGAGCGGAAAGAAAAAGATTCTTCACCCGCGGAACAATTAAATGGTTTGATTATCCGATTCCTCAATTCACATCCAGAGAATAAACAGTTCATTCCTTACTCAGTAGAGAATCTTATCCGCGCATTTGGAAAGATCGCTAACAACGCTGCTAATATTGGACTTGTAGCCAACGCTGAGATGAGCCGAAGTGCAATAGGGATTACTCACAAGTCTTTAATGAAAGAACTGATGGAGCAGTTCAGTTGGAATCTTGAAAGAGTAATTGACAGTACAGTTAAAGAAGGAGTGTCTGCAATCGAGGATATTGAACAAACTAGAAATATGTACGAGTCAATTATTGAAAAAAGTATTGGTTTGCCAAAAACACTTCTTCCGCGCATTCCTCAAAAATACCGTGAGTTAATAAGGGTAGAAGCAAATCATCCTCTTGACCAACTTGTGGAAGCGATTAAATATCTTGTAAAGAAAGTAGACCTTAATCTTCTCGGTGAAGGAAGTGTATCAAAAGGTAATCGTATTAAAGGGTTCATTGATCATCTTGATATTCCGTTCCTACAAATAGGTAGTGATATCGATAGTCCGATGAAAGATACCGCCGCCGACTTATTGAAGAAGTATAATCGTAGCATGGCTATTTTACTCGATCAAACTAAAGACTATCTTGATCGTGAAGCAGAAAGAAAGTCCGGTATTGATGAAATACAGAAAGAGTTCGCTGAGCTATTCGGTAATTTTAGCAAGAATGAAAAACTTGAGCTTGTGAAGTGTTGGGCATTTAACATTTACAAGACAGAAAAAGCAGTTCATGATTCAGTGCTATGGGTAAAGGGGATATCTGACTCTACAATAGAGATGCTGTGTAATTGCGGAATTGGGTATCAAATTGAACAGCTAAAGACTTCAGATAATGTTGTAAGCATGAGGACCCGGGAACATCATCAACCGGTTATCCGATTCAAAGAAAATAGAGTCTCTGAGTTGAAGGGATTTTCTATGCGGATATGGAGTACAACAAAAAAGGAGATCAATGCCGAAGATTATCTTGGCACAGAGCAGATAACTGTTCATAATGGAAAATGTCTTCTTGACAAAGAAGAGTTTAACATCGGTGACGAGTGCAAGGTTGAGAGTGGCACATACACGATAACTTCATTAACACAAGCCATTAGCAAGAAGAATGGTTATCCGCTTAAAGGAAGTCTCTGTATTTACATCTCACAGAATTAGGAATGAGGAATTACGAATTAGGAGAACGCATCCAAACTTTTTCACTTCATAGATAAGCATTATTTATCAATCATCGTTTTACTCGACACACCGAACATTTAGACACACTTAAGTTTTACCAGACACTCAACTTATTATTAGCTCCGCCTCCGGTCACTCCGTTCCCCTTCCTCCGGAACAATGGAGGCTTCGCCGCTCCGCTAACTCTTAGAACTAAACTTTTGGGCGCCCACCACTAAACAAACACAAATAACAAATCACAAACAAAGGAGACGCCCATGTCTTTTACAATCGGTTGCGATCCCGAACTGCTTTGCCGCAGAGAAGGACGCTACGTTCACGCACACAATTACTTCAAATCAAACTCTTCCTTCGGACTCGACGGCTGTGAATCCATTGCTGAATGCCGTCCCGGTTATTCCGAAAGCCCCATTGATCTCACCGCTAAACTAAAGACCATCATTGAATATGGTCACGAGAAAGCTCCTCAGCTTGAATTCTATGCCGGACATTATGTAGATGATCATCCAATAGGAGGACATCTTCATTTTGCTATTACTCCAAATCCGGAAATTGTTAATTCACTTGATACGGTTCTCTACTCGCTAAGTAACTGTATAGACGATAAGCAGCAAAGACAAAGAAGAGAACGAAGCGGGTATGGTAAACGAAAAGCTATCCGTACAAAACATTATGGCTTCGAATAACGAACTCCCGGAAGCTGGTTACTCTGTCCTTCTACAACACTTGTTACGTTTACTCTTGCTAAGCTCGCTGTACTCGGAGCGACACAAGACAAGTTAGACTTTGAACAGATCAAAGGAAGACAACACTCAAGCACCTTCTTGAAGAACTTAAAGAATCATCTTGTTTCTATTCCCGACGATTGCAGAGAAGGACTCAAAGAACTTGACATGCTTCTTGATAAAACACTCAACTGGAATGAAAACATTCTGCCGAATTGGGGGATACAATGAGTATAATCTATTGTACATGCTGTAGTGAAAAGATCGGTGACGGAGAGATTCGTTGGGCTGAAGAAGAAGCCTATTGTGATGATTGCTTCGGTGAACTGTTCACTCACTGTGATCACTGTGATGAAGTTGTTCGTAGAAGCAATGCTTACTTTGACGACATGGGAAATGCTCACTGCTCAAATTGCTGGGATGAAGAGAATGATGACGAGTGTCCTGAAAATCCACACGTTGATGACGCAGATAGAAAACTTATCATTGAACTTTCACGAAACTGGTTACTTGGAAAACAAAAGAGGCGTTGCGTACTGAAGATCAATCAGAAAGATTATCTCCTTTCTCGTATCAAAGAAAGGATCGGATTGGTGGATCAACCTATCTATCTCTTTGGATTGCAAGACCGTGAAGAATATCAACTCTCTGCAAGTAGTAATCTGATCGATCAAGTGAAAGAGTTTATTCTCTTAAACGGACTTGACTGGGAAGTAACGGAAGGCATTGGTTGTAATCGAATCGGTATCAGCTATTCTCTTCGGCAAAATCATTTTGCTGATTTGCTGAAACTCATAAAAAGAATTTCAATCTTTCAAAGAGTTGCTGCTTAATGCAGTGCTATGCTTTAACAAAATGAACTTTAACTTTGATGTGTTTTTCAATTCGGAGGAAGTCTTGATCGGCGGTTAAAAGGACTAAATCATTGTTCACCGCTAAACTACAAAGAAGGAAATCAATGTTTGAAGCTTGAACTCCTTTAGCACGGCACTGGTTAAAGAACTCGGCGGCAAGTTCATAATCCTCAGTCGCAGCCGGTAAATCTTTAAAATGCCTTAGCCGTAATTTTAATTGTCTGAATTGTTCCGGTTGTTTTATTCCCGATAGAAGTTCTTGTCTCACCGGACCGCAAAGCACAACTTGTTTTTTATCAATTAGCTCGGAAAGAAGATGGATTAACTGTTCGTTCTGTTTTTCATCTCTTCTGAGAACGAGCGACCAAATGCTAGTATCTACTAAATATCTCATTTTACGGAACGCTGTTTTTTGTAATCGTAAGAAGAATCATACTCAATTGTTCCGAACAACTCTTTTACTTTCTGCTGTTTCCGTGAAAGAATATACTCACGCAAGGCTGCATTAACGGTCTCCCGTTTTGTTTTGTGCCTTCCGATTTTCAGCGCTTCATCAATTAACTTATCATCTAACGCAAGGTTTGTTGGCATACTGCCTCCGAATTGTTACACATCTGCTTACACAACATAACACATTTTCTAAACATTAATCAAGGAGAAAAAGCCATGTGCGGCATCATGGGATACTATTGCTTCGGCGATAAGAAACCCGATAAACAAAAAATAACAAAAATGTTCACCTTACTCGAAAGTCGCGGCAGAGATGCAAGCGGCTATGCTTTTATCAAAGAGGGGAACCTCATCGTTCACAAACTTGCTCAACGATCTTCAATGACGGCAACAACCTATGATTGGAAGAGCATGGAGTTGCCAACTATGATGATAGCTCATACAAGAATGAAAACCCAAGGGACTGAAAAGAACAACGCGAACAACCATCCTATCTTTAACAAAGAAGGACTCTGCATCGTACACAACGGAATGATCCACAACGACAGAGAGATCTTCGGCAAAGATAAACGTGACGCGGAGGTTGATAGTGAGGCGATCCTCTATCTGTTATCTTCAAAGAAGAAAGGCAACAAGATAAAGGATGTCTTTGAGAAGATCGAAGGTTCGTTCGCAGTAGCATCTATCTCAGCTAAAGAACCGGATAAACTTCTGCTCTTAAAACATGATAATCCAATAGAAATGTACTACGACGAAAAGGATGAGATACTCTACTTCTGTAGTGAAAGGGAAATTATGCGCGAATCTCTAAATCTGAAGCATGTAACGAAACACGGATTCAATCTTGGTGAGGGAGGATTTCATTTCTACTCGTTGGAGAATAACCACGCGCTGATTATCAACCGTGATGGAGTTGAGTCTTATAAAAAGTATACCCCGCGGAGAGAGGATTGGAGAATGTCCAACCTTTACAAAAGAGATGAACTTCTTGTTGATTGTCCCTATTGTTTTGAATCTACCATCTACTACGACGGACGATTAAACAATAGATGTGAACATTGTCATCAACCACTTAACGCGGAGGATTTATATGTATAGCCCGAAGATAGATGAAAGACTCATTCCGGAACTCTACCGGCTTAAACAAACAACAAAGAAGCCAATGACCAAGATGGTCAATGAAGCAGTTGTTGAATACTTACAAAAATGTAAGGAGAAGAATCTAATACAACCTTTGCAGATACTAAAGAAAACAGCTTAAAAGAAAGGAGAAAATCGAGATGAACTTTTTAGATGAACTCTTAGCTGAAGTAGAACTAAAAGAAGAAGCGCAGACTGAGGCCTACTTCGATCTCTTGCTCTTGCAAGTACAGCAATTAGAAAATCAGATTGCTCACAACTTCACTGAAGCTGAAAAAGAATGTGCAATGATAAATGATTTTACTATTCAGAAGAACGTAGTATTACAAGAAAAAGTACGATGGTTAGAGATAAAACTTGAAGGATTTATCCGTGAGAGAAAGGAGAAGACAATTGAGTTAGCTCATGGGATACTTAAGTTCCATAAGAAACCGGACAAAGTGGAGATTACAAATATGGAAGTGTTCCTTGCCAACGCTAAGCCGGAACTTCTTACCATCATACCCGAACAAGTAAAACCGGACATAAACAAAATCAAAGTCTTCATTAAACAAAGAGTTATTCCTAAAGGAGTAACGGTAACAGAAGGCAAAGAAGAATTTTCATACAAAGTAAAAGAAAAGGAGAACGAATATGAGCGAGAGAAAGAAACTGGAACTTCAGTTAAACCAGCCTACCCGCATCGAATTGCTATTTGATGAACCGGTAGTAGGAGAAAGTAAATTTGGGGCGTATTATCTTTATGCAGTGCGTAACGGAGACGGAGCTACTGAGTATAGTTTCTTCGCTCCCGATGAAGTGCATGAGAAACTGAAAAACTTGAAGAAAGGAATGAAGGCGGTTGTTACAAAACTTGCAGAACAGAAAGGGACAAAAATCCTCATCAACTATGACGTGCAAGTTGAAGAAACAATCCAACCGTTGAAACTCCATCAACCATCAACCATTATCCCTCAAACATCAGACGGGTTCTATGAGATGATGCTTCAATCATGCAAGGATGCAATGCGCATACAAACTGATCTTGGAGGATTGATGGATCCGAAGTCACTGGCGGTTACGTTATTCATCGCACGAAGCAAGATGAACGGGGGTGGGAATTAATTAAAGAGATGAAAGGGTAGGAGCCGGATATTGCCCGGCTCCATCGGTTATGTAAGCCTTATGAATCGCAAGCAAGACGCATTCAAAGCTCATTCAAGACGGATGTAGAGTGTGGGATATCTGGGAATTATGAATTGCTTATAGCTGAATGCTGTCGGCATGACAACCAGATTTCTTTAGCCGTTAGTGTTTAATTGAACTTTTCCCATCTCCCCGTTTGGAAATAATTGGTTTTTCACTATTTTACCAATAACAAAATGGAACGGGTTGGTAGTTGTTGATTCTAGTAAAAAATATATTTAGAAGAAACGATCTGGTTCTCACACTTTCTCATGCATCTTTTCTGACTCCTTTATTCTCTTCGGGGATAAAATGAGTACACCTCAAAAGTTAAGCCTCATCGCTTTGGTTACTTTCACAATAGATATTTATAATAAAAAATAACTTTGGTCAAATATCCTTTAGAGGAACCATGAAACATTTTTTACTTTATTTCTTTGCTCTACTTCAAATAAATCTTTTTTCACAAACTGTAGGCGGAATAACTCCGGTAACGGATGATGTTATCAAACTTGATCCACGTGCATCGCAGTTTGATTTTGTACCCGGACAAGTACTCATAAAACTAAAAGATGATGTAAGAGTTTCGCTTGCAAAAGTGAACGACGTAACTGTTATGGGAGTTGCTTCTATTGATGCAGTCCTGCAAAAACACAATATGCAAAAAGCAGAAAAGCTATTTCCCAATGAGAAGAGAAGTTTTAGTAAACGGATGTTAAAAACCTCTAACGGAAAAGAGTTTGAACAGCCGAACCTGCATAACATTTATAAAGTTGTAGGTGATAGCTCGTTAAATATCATCGAAGTCATTAACGAGTTAAAAGCAGACCCGAATGTTGAGTACGCCGAACCAAATTATATTTTATCTATCGTTGAAAGCAAACCGGTTTCACCTGCCTTGACAGAAAGTGAAATGATTGAATGGCTAAAAGACCATCCGGAAATTAATGTGGCAAACTCTCCAACCTCACCAATGACCAAAAACCTTTTGACTAATGACCAGTTGCACAAACCAAACGTAGTTACCCCGAACGACCCTCTTTATCCGCAACAATGGGGAATACCCGCGACACAAGTTGATGCGGTTTGGGACAGTACTACCGGAGATACAACACAGTTAATAGCAATACTTGATACGGGAGTAGATTGGCTGCACCCCGACTTAAAAAATAAAATATGGACAAACCCGAACGAAATACCAGATAATGGAATGGACGATGACGGGAACGGTTATGTTGATGATGTAAGAGGCTGGGACTGGATAAACAACGATAACAACCCGACTGATGATAATAGCCACGGCACGCACGTAGCGGGTATAGCGGCAGCAGAAGTAAATAACGGAATTGGTATTGCCGGAGTGAACTGGAAAGCAAAGATTCTTCCGTTAAAAGTATTTCAAAGCAGTGGCAGAGCTGATGCCGCAACGATAGCTCAAGGAATTATCTATGCAAAGATCATAGGTGCGACGGTAATCAATATGAGTTTTGGGAGTTATTCAAGATCAATGACAATGGAAGGGGCTTTAGAAAATGCTTATACGACAAGTGTTTTAGTTGCAGCTGCTGGCAATGATGGGATATGGATAGGACCTTGTTCACTTTGTAAACCTTTCTTTCCAGCAGCATTAGCATATGTATTAGGGGTACAAGTTATAGGAGCGAGTTTTACGAATTACGATCAAGATGGGCCCATTTTTAGTGAATTTCCCGATTTACTAAATTATGAATTGAGTGCTCCTGGTACAGAAATTTTAAGTTCAATTCCTGATGGGAATTATAGAATATATAGTGGAACTTCAATGGCGGCTCCCCTTGTTTCTGGTGCCGTTTCACTTTATAAAATTAAACATTCAGTTGATCCACAAGAATTAATGTGGGGCAGTTTAATCAAAACCTCAACAAATTACATTCAAATAAACTCAGCGATAAATATTAACCCACAACCGGTTATTAATTTTATCTCTAATACAATTGTTGATACGCTTGTTGGTGATAATAATAATGGCTTTGTTGACGCCGGTGAAACATTACAACTTTGGTTTACGCTTAGAAATACGTGGGGACAATCTGATAGTGTTTTTGTTGGAATAAAGTTTGGAGAATTTGAAGACACAACCGTTGCTCAAATAATTAAAGACACTGCTTTTGTTGGAAGCATTAGTCCCTACGCAACAAGAAGCAATGAAAGCAATCCCTTATTAATCCATATCAATACAGATATCGCAAACAATAGAGACATCGTATTTGAGGGTTTGTTATGGTATAACGGTTCTCCCGATACAGTAAAACAAAAAATTGTATTAAAAACTAATAATGGTATTTATCTTGATGGAGTAATGGACACAACAATGGTTTTGACACCAAATTATCTTTGGATTGTTAATTCAAGTTTTAGAGTTGGAACAAATGGGGAATTAAATATACTACCCGGAGTTCAACTAAATTTAAATAAAAACATTGTTAATAGAGGTAAGATAATTGGATTTGGTAAACCCGACAGCTTAATAACCATAAAAGGACCTGGTTCAATCATTTCAGGAGTGTACGGAAGTGGAATAATGAATTTTAAGTATACTTCATTTTCAGGAATGAGAACAGGATTTGACCAAGGGAATTCAATGACTTTTTTGAATTGTGTTTTTGAAGAAATATCTACATATGAGGCTGGATGGCCTAGATGTCTATTTCTTTGGGGAAAAACTATAATGAAGGATAATGTTATAAGAAATTGTGCTTTTGAAAGACTTTTTAGTTGGGGTATGGATCACCCAGTTGATTTTACAAAAAATAATGTTGAAGACTGCTTGGTTTTTGGAGAGATTAATACATCCATTTTTAATGATTACGTTCCTCTAGGTTTTAATAATTTTATTAAAATAAGGAATTATTTTTATCAAACTTTTGGCGTAACCTATAGGCCAACTGCTCTATTTTCATATGCAAACCAACCAGTTTCTAACAATAATTTTATTAGCGTTGGGGAATATTGCTACTTTGCTCAATCAGGGGGTGGGGATGTGATAAATATACCAAATCAATATTGGGGAACTACGATTTTAGAAAAGCTTAAAAAGAAGAATTATGATTTCTGGGTTGATCCTACATATTCAATGATTAATTATCAACCTATTCATACTGCCCCTTCCGATTCGGCACATGGAATTGTTTGGAAAATTCTTGTAAATGGTAAGGACGCTCAAGATGAAGTAGTAGAACCTATTGGTGTCGGTCCACAACGATATGATGTTTACTTTAATCGACCCATGGATACAGCCTTTGTTCCTCAACTAACTTTTGGAGTAAGAGAACCATACACTCAACAAGCAGTAGTCGATTCGAGCAAGTGGTCGGATGATAGAAAAATCTGGACTGCCTATAAAACAATAAAGCTTTACACCGGAGATGGTATTAACAGATTAAGAGTTGAAGGTGCAAAAGATGATGAGGGCTTTGAGATACCGATAGAAGATATGAGATTTGAGTTTCTAATCAGCGCTGCCGGTTCATCATCACTAGATTTTGCTGCAACCGCTGGACTTGGCAAAGTAAATTTAGAGTGGTCAAATCCTCAAGATGTACCCGATTTACTTGGTTACAATATGTACCGCCTCGAACACATTAATGATAGTACCCTAACACAGCCCGTGATGATAAATACTTCTCTTATTAACGATACACTTTTCACTGATTTTAATGTTATACCGAATAAAAAGTATTACTACTATTACCGGACAGTACGCACAGATTTTTCAGAGTCAGATTCTTCACGTGTAGTAAGCACGACGCCATACACCGCAGCGCTTGGAGACGGCAATGGAGATTTATCTGTAAATGTATTAGATGTCTTGGGGACAGTTTCTTATATCTTAGGACAGAATCCCCAACCGTTCATTTTTGACGCAGCGGATGTAGTGCGGGACAGCATTATCAACGTGCTTGATGTTGTTGGCAACGTAAATATTATCTTAAAGGGAACTCTATTAAAAAATTATCTTGCCAAGACAAGTTACGGCAATGCGAAAGTTGAATTTACCGGCAATGAAGTTTATCTGACAACAGATCAACCAGTAGCTGGAATTCAATTACAGTTTAAAGGAAAAGGATTAAAGGATAAGAAGTTTATCTATTCCGGTTCGGCAGCATTTGAAAATATGAGTTCATCAATCGGCGATACCATGCAAATAGCCTTAATGTATAGCCTAAATAAAAACGAATTCGCTTCAGGTAAATATCTTATCGGAACAATTAATGGAGACGCCAAAGACATTAGTCTTGCTGATGTAGTTCTCTCAGATAATGAAGGAGGTAAAATTATTTCGAGCTTAGTAGATAATGGTGTATCTAATATACCCGATAACTATTACTTAGATCAGAATTATCCTAACCCTTTTAATTTATCAACGACAATACAATATGGTATTCCAGCAAAGACGGCCGGAAAGATAGTTATTTATAATATCTTGGGTCAGCAAGTTAGAACATTCGATCTTGGCGAAAGAGAAGCTGGGCGTTACAAAATAATGTGGGACGGTAAGAACAATTATGGAAGTGTCATCTCAACCGGAGTTTACATTTTCAGATTTGAGTCGGCTAACTTTACATCGGCTAAAAAAATGATATTGTTAAAATGACAAAAGTAATCTGTTTGAAAATAATAAATTAAAATTAGATGAGTTAAAAATGAAACATTTTTTACTTTATTTCTTTGCTCTGCTTCAAATAAATCTTTTCTCACAAACTGCAAACGGAACAACTCCGGCGGCTGATGATGTTATTAAACTTGATCCGCGTAGTTCTCAGTTTGATTTTGTGCCGGGACAATTACTCCTAAAGCTAAAAGATGATGTAAGAGTTTCGCTTGCAAAAGTAAACGGCGTAAACGTGATGGGAGTTCCCTCTGTTGATGCGATTCTGCAAAAACATAACATGCAAAAAGCAGAAAAGCTTTTCCCGAATGAGAAGAGAAGCTTCAGCAAACGAATGTTAAAAACCTCCAATGGAAAAGAACTTGAGCAACCAAACCTGCATAACATTTATAAAATAGTAGGCGACAGTACGCTTAATGTATTTGAAGTTATCAATGAGTTAAAAGATGATCCGAATGTAGAGTATGCCGAACCGAATTATATTCTCTCTATTGTTGAAAGCAAACCTCTTTCCCCTGCCTTAACAGAAAGTGAAATGATTGAATGGCTAAAAGAGCATCCTGAAATAAATGTAGCCAACGCCCCTGCCCTCCCAATGACCATTGCCCCAATGACTAATGACTTCTTGACCAATGACCAACAACAAAAACCAAATGTTGTTACTCCCAACGATCCACTCTATCCGCAACAATGGGGAATACCCGCTACCCAAGTTGATGCGGTTTGGGATAGCACTACCGGAGATACCACGCAGTTAATAGCAATACTTGATACCGGAGTAGATTGGCTGCACCCAGACTTAAAAAATAAAATTTGGACAAACCAGAACGAGATACCCGATAACGGAATAGATGATGACGGCAACGGTTACGTTGATGATGTAAAAGGGTGGGACTGGATAAATAATGATAACAACCCAACCGATGATAACAGCCACGGTACGCACGTAGCTGGAATAGCGGCAGCGGAAGCTAATAACGGAATTGGGATTGCCGGAGTAAATTGGAAAGCGAAGATAATGCCTTTAAAAGTGTTTCAAAGTAGTGGCAGAGGCGATGCTTCGACAATTGCCAAAAGTATTATTTATGCCACACAGAAGGGAGCTACTGTTATTAATATGAGTTTCGGTAGTTATGCTAGAAGTTTAACAATGGAGAACGCCCTAGCAAATGCTTATAGTTCATGTATACTTGTTGCGGCAGCGGGGAATGATGGATTGGATATAAATCAGAAGCAAATGTTTCCTGCTGCACTTTCATTTGTATTAGGTATTGAGGCAACAGTAGAATTTTCCAACGAAGATGGTGATGGACCGGCATATAGCAAATTTCCCGAATTATTTAATTATGAATTGAGAGCACCCGGTTCAAATATTATTAGTACTATCCCAAACGGTAGTTATAGAACTTATAATGGAACATCAATGGCGGCACCTCTTGTCTCCGGAGCAGTCTCGCTTTACCATCATTTTTATTCTGGACAATCACAGGAACAAATGTGGGGGAACTTAATAAACACAAGCCAAGGACAAGTAAAATTGATGTCTGCAATGAGTGTGCAGGCTAAACCAGTATTATGGTTTGTTTCTAACACGATTGTTGACACATTAGATGGTGACAGAGATGGACAAGTTGACGCTAATGAGACAATTGAACTATGGTTTATGCTCAGCAATACCTGGGGGCAGGCTAATAATGTAAAAATTAAACTACAGTTAGGAGAATTTGAGGATACAACAGTTGCTCAAATTACAAGAGACACCGCCACGGTTGGAAGTATGAGCCCATATGCAAGAAGATCGAATGAGTCTACCCCATTTAGAATTCATATTAGTTCAACAATTGCAAATGACAGAGATATTGTATTAGAAACAATTGCATGGGATGAAGGTATCCAAGATACTATAAAATTGGAAACAATAATTACAGCGAATAATGGTTATGAATTAAAGGGGGGAGTATACGACTATGTTATTACACTTACGCCTGATAAAAAATGGTTGATAAGTCAACCATTAAAATTTACAAATGAGGGGGGTATAAAAATATTACCAGGTACTAATATAATTATCAACGCCAACGTCGGAGGAATTATTTCGGCAATTGGCACAAAAGACAGTTTGATTACCATACAAGGAAATCTCAATCAACTTAATGGGGTTAATTTTAAATATTGCATTTTTAAAAATCTTGGAAGCATTAGTGGTGAATTTGATAATTGTATTTTTAAAGACATTATTTCACCTAATCCCCCAAATCATTTTTATGGCGGAATAATTGGCAACATTGCAAATAGTAAAATTATTAATGTAGTAAATGTAAGTCCTTTTTTTTCAACAAAAATAACTAATTCCACACTTCAAGATATCGCGGCAGGTTGGAATCCATTTGGAAGTCAAGGAACGTTAAAAGAGTTAAAAAATTGTAATATCGTAAATTTAAATGCTGGGACTTGGGGTGATCAAGGGATTCCCACTCCCGTTGTTCTATATAACAATTTTGTCAACGTGTGGGCAAATGGTTTTTATAGTGGTTTTATTACACCGCACGGTGATCTCAATTTTAATCAAAAAAATAATAACATTATAAATTGTACTAATATATTTAGGGCAAGAAGTGGATTTTTTCAAAACGTCGACAGTCTATATTGGGGGACTAATGACACATTAAAAGTTAAAAACATGCTCTATGATTTCTGGGATGATTTTAACCTAGCAATCTTTAAGATTGAACCAAAGCTAACTGTTCCATCGGATTCCGCCCATGGAATAGTCTGGAAAATACTGGCGAACGGCAAAGATGCGCAAGATGAAGAGGTTGACCCTTTTGGAGTTGGTCCACAACGATTTGACATTTACTTTAACCGCCCCATGGATACCACTTTTACACCACAGCTATCATTTGGAGTACGAGAACCATATAATCAACAAGCGATCACAGATTCCGGACATTGGTCTTCTGATCATAGGATTTGGACTGCGTACAAAACTATCAAACTCTATACCGGAGACGGAATTAACCGTCTAAGAGTAGAAGGAGCAAGAGACCTTGAAGATTTTGAGATACCAATCGAAGACCAGAGATTCGAATTTCTTATAAGCGCCGCCGGTTCATCATCACTTGATTTTGCTGCCACCGCCGGGCTTGGCAAAGTAAATCTAGAGTGGTCAAATCCTCAAGATGTTCCCGATTTGCTTGGTTACAATATGTACCGCCTCGAACACATTAATGATAGTACCCTTACACAACCGGTAATGATAAACACTTCTCTCATTAACGATACGTTGTTTACGGATTATAAAGTTATTCCAAACAAAAAGTATTACTACTATTATAGAACAGTGCGCACAGATTTTTCCGAGTCAGATTCTTCGCTTGTAGTAAGTACTACACCTTACACCGCCGCTCTTGGCGATGGAAACGGAGATTTATCTGTAAATGTATTAGATGTCTTAGGAACAGTGTCTTACATCCTAGGGCAAAATCCCCAACCATTTATATTTGACGCAGCGGATGTAGTACGTGACAGCATTATAAATGTACTCGATGTTGTTGGTAATGTAAATATCATCCTAAAAGGAACTCTGTTAAAAAATTATCTTACCAAGACAAGTTACGGCAATGCAAAAGTTGAATTCACCGGTAATGAAGTTTATCTGACAACAGATCAACCTGTAGCGGGTATTCAATTACAGTTTAAGGGAAAAGGATTAAAGGATAAGAAGTTTATTTATTCCGGTTCTGCAAACTTTGAGAACATGAGTTCTTCACTCGGCGATACCACTCAAATTGCTTTAATGTACAGTTTAAACAAAAATGAATTTGCTCCTGGAAAATATCTCATCGGCACAATTGACGGAGATGCAAAAGGAATTAGTCTAAGCGATGCAGTGCTTTCCGATAACGAAGGAGGGAAAATTAATTTGAACTTGATTGATAATGGCGTTTCAACTATTCCAGAGAACTATTATTTAGACCAGAATTACCCGAACCCGTTTAATTTATCTACAACAATACAATATGGTATTCCCGCAAAGACTGCCGGAAAGATAGTTATCTATAATATCTTGGGTCAGCAAGTAAGAACGTTCGATCTAGGTGAAAGAGAAGCCGGACGTTATAAAATAATGTGGGACGGGAAAAACAATTATGGGAGTGTTATTTCAAGCGGAGTTTACATTTTCAGGTTTGAGTCGGTTAAGTTTACATCAGCGAAGAAAATGATGCTTTTGAAATGATGGTAGATGTTTGATGGATTACGGTTGATGGTTGATGTAAAATAAATATTAGGTATGATGATTCAAAAAAATATGATCAAATTATAAGATAAATAAACCACTATGAAACTTTTATACTCAATTCTCTTTATTATATTTTGCGCTAACGCGTTGTTGGCACAAAATACTTTATTTATTGATACTACAAGTTCGGGTCCTAATGAGACTATGCTGATTTCTGTTAAGATCAATAACGAGAAACCATTCACAGCGTTTCAACTTGATATTGCCCTCCCCGCAGTATTGCAATATGCAAACAACAGCGCATCATTAGCTGATTCTAGAAAACTTGATCATCAAGTTAGCACATCGGTACTCACGAATAATGTTCTTAGACTGATTGCTTTTTCATCAAGCGGAAAGAATTTCACCGGGGACAGCGGAACCGTAGTGACATTTAGTTGTAACGCCAAACAGATGCCGGGGTCATATCAATTATCGGTCTCAAATGTAATCGTAAGCGATACAAGTCATGTTAATATTCTGAACAATTCTTTCAATGGTTTGTATTCCTTGCTGGCGCCGTTACTCTCAGTCGATCAAACCATTTATGATTTCGGAAGTTTAGCTTTGGGGCAAAACGCAGAACGGATATTAAATATTACCAACACCGGAAATCTTCCATTAGTCATTTCATCGTTATCATCTAATCTTGGTGAGATAAGATTCAGCGATTCAAGCACAGTAACTATCGCAGCTTCTCAAACAATAAGCCGAGCTATAACCTTTGTGCCTGTTAAAAAAGGAAATAAAAACGGTTCATTAACTATTGCAAGTAATTCATCAGCTGAACCTTCAAGAGCAATATCGGTAAAAGGATATGCATATGCAGTTAATGAAATTCATCTCGGAACTGTTCAAGGAAGATCAGGTTATGAAGGAAGTTTGAGGGTTTTAATAAACAATATGGAAGCGTTTTCTGCTTTTGAATTTACGGTGAACCTTCCTCAGGCAATGACATACAAAGTTGGTTCTGCTCAGTTATTCCGGCAAAGTGATCATCAAGTTGTGGTGAATACATTTACCGGTAATAAACTAAAAGTAGTCGTTTATTCTCCTTTAAATAAATCCTTCGCTGGTACCAGCGGAGATGTTTTGCAAGTAGATTTTAATCTGAATGGGACGGGGGGATATTATGCGGTTGATATCAGTGACGCAATTATAGCAGATACTACCGGCGCAAATATCATTTCCGCATCCTATAACGGAAGTCTTCAAATCGCATCCCCGGTTATTTCTTTTAGCACAACACAAATTAATTATGGTTCTATTTCTATCTTAGATACCGCAAATACCAATCTAACTATTACAAATAATGGGAACGATACATTAAAGATTGCTTCGATTAAGTTTGACTCCAATCTGTTTTATACGACTTCAATGTTTCCTATAACAATTCTGCCGTATAATTCATCAAACTTACCGATTCTTTTTCACAGCGGAGTGAAGGGAAATTATTCAGCTAAGTTGACGTTAGATCACAATGACTACGTTCGTAATCCTTCCGTCATAAATTTAACAGCCACAGCATTTGCACCGAATATTCTATCAACCGTTTCAACTGCTGGGGTTAAAAATGACACGATCATGCTCTCATTCAAAATCAGAAACACAGAATCATTCACAGCATTTCAGTTTGATGTAACACTTCCGCAGGGTCTTGACCTAATTGCAAATAGTATTTCACTCGGTCAAAGGGCAACCGCAAACCATTCGATTTCTTATTCTTTAGTTACTCCAACAAAGATTAGAATATTAGCTTACTCAATAAATCAATCGCTATTTAGTAGTGATTCGGGAGTTGTGTGTAGTTTCAAAGTGAAATTAAGCGGAAATTATGGAAACTACACTGTAGCAATTGAGAACGGGATCATCGGCAATGTGAATAATCAAAATATTCTCACCTCCATGCTAAACGGAACGGTAATTGTTTTTCCAAATTCAAAAATCTCGGGGAGAGTATTATATAATAATTCAGCAAATGCCCCTCTTCCGAGTGTTCAAGTATTTCTGAAGAACGGAAATGTGGTTAGTGATTCTACCGTCACCGATATTAACGGAAATTTTGTTTTTAAGAATGTTTACGATGGAAATTATCAAATTACTGCCAAGAGCGACAAGCCAATTAACGGGATCACCTCAACCGATGCGCTTTTGATTAGAAGATACACCGTTGGCTTAATTCCCTTAACCGCGCTTCAGCTACAAGCGGCAGATGTTAATGCAAGCGGTATCGTAAATAGTACCGACGCTTTGCAGATAAGAAGATTCGTTGTGGGACAAATAAGTTCATTTCCTAAGAGTGGTTGGGTTTTTGAATCTCCAAATGTTACGGTTAATGGAAATGATGTATCCAAAGTTATTTTAGGAAATGTTGTCGGTGATGTTAATGGAAGCTTTAGTAATTAGGATTGAGGAATTACGAATCAGGAATTTGAAAAGAAAAAGTTGGTTGGTAAACTAATGATGGTAGTCAGAATAATTTATAAAAATAGAAGGAGCGCTTTATCGTGAAAAAGTTGTACATTTTTATTTTAGTCGTTTTCATTCATACTGTTTTATTGAATGGTCAAACAATTTCAGTATCAGCGGGAACTGAATCTGCGTTCAACGGAGATAGTGTTATTGTACCAATTTACGTTTCAAATTTTACAAGAGTTGGAGCCGTAACCGTTAAGATTCAGATTGACACTACGATTTTGCAATTTGGAAAAGCGATGAATTGGAACTCAACGATGAGTGACGGACTTGTGGGAAGAAGCGGGAATAAGATAGTATTAGCCTGGGATGGAGTTAACGGCGCTAATATCGGAACCGGGAAAATGGTGGACTTGCAATTCAAGTACCTATCTGGTAACGGAACCGTGGCTTTCCTCTCTTCAAGTTCAGAGATTGCAGATACAATTGGGAATACATTACTCGTAGCATATACAAACGGATTAGTTACTCAAACACCGGCACCGAACGCTCCACAACTTACTTCTCCGTTAACTGCTGCACAAAATCAATCTGTCAACTTAAGATTAGATTGGGAAGATGTCGTGTCGGCAAAAAGTTACAGAGTACAGGTTGCGACAGATATAAATTTCACGAACATTTTTTTAGATCAATCGAATAATACTGTTTCCTATTTAGATATTTTCAACTTAGCAAATGAACAAACTTATTACTGGCGTGTTAACGCAACTAATCCAACTGGAACAAGCGGGTGGTCAAGTATCTGGAATTTTAAGACTATAGTAAGCCTTCCGGATCAACCCGTATTGGTTTCTCCTGCAAATTACAGCAGCAACAATCCGACTTCAATCGCATTCTCCTGGCGAAAGGTAGATAAAGCTACAAGTTACATCTTTCAATTGGGGAATGATTCGTTATTCACTACAATTACAACTTATGATTCTTTGTTGACGGATACTTTAAAAAGCCTATCCAATCTTCAATTTAACAACAAATATTTTTGGAGGGTAATGGCAAAGAACATAGGTGGTTTGGGTGACTGGTCTTCTGTTTGGGGTTTTTCTACAATCTATAAGTACTCAATCAATGGAACGGTAAAATACGCCAACGCACAAAAATCACCGTTAACCGGTGTTTCTGTTTATCTCCAATCAAATAGTGTTCTCATAGATTCAACAACTACCTCCGCAAGTAGTAACTATAGTTTTGGCGGTGTAATTGATGGAAATTACAAAGTAATCGCTAAGACCAGCAAGATTTGGGATGGCGTTAATAGCACTGACGCACTTCTTATTCGAAGATATTCTGCCGGGATAATTCCCTTTACTCTTATCCAACAGCAGAGTGCTGACGTAAATGTCAGTGGGAACATAAACAGCACAGATGCTTTCGATATCCGTAGAAGGGTAGTTTTTCAAATAAATTCCTTCCAGGCAGGTGACTGGTATTTTGAAAACCCGGCAATTACGATAAATGGATCAAATCTCGTAAAAGATTTTAATGGAATAGTGGTCGGGGATATGAATGGAAGTTATGATCCATCACTCATGAAAATGAGCAATACTGTTCTTATGAGTTTTGATGGAAATACAATCAATGCAAAAAAGGGGGATGAATTTATTTACCCGTTAAGATTGACTGAAGAGAATAAATTAGGAGCAATAACTTTAGAATTAATTTACCCGAAAGATGAATTAGAATTTCTTGGTATTGAAAGTGAATTAAATAATTTGTCTTACATTGAAAGGGACGATAAAATTATTATTGCATGGGATGATGTGACCGGCAAAAGCTTTTCACAAAACGATGTATTAATGAACTTACGATTAAGATTAAAAAGCGAAGTGCTATCGCAAAGTATTTCATTAGGAAATAGAACTGAGTTCGCTGACGTAGAAGGGAATGTCTTAAAAAAGATTGGGATTAATGCTCCAGGAATTAATGAATCGGTGCCAACAGAATTTGCATTAAAACAAAATTATCCTAATCCATTTAATCCGGAGACACGGTTAGAATTTGACTTACCCGTTGAGAGCTTCGTTAAATTAGAAGTGTTCAATATGCTCGGTGAATGTATTTCTGTTTTGACAAATGAAACAAAAGAAGCCGGTGTACATTCAATTACATTCAGTCCTAATAACATAGCAAGTGGTATTTACTTTTATCGTTTGGATGTAAAAAATGCAAATACCCATTATTCTTCAATAAAGAAAATGGTTTATCAAAAATAACAGAAGTGGTTTTATGAAGAAGATATTTGTCCCAATTTTTTGGCTCTTACTTGCTAATGTATATTTAGCGCAACAGCCTATTCTTAAGTTAGATTCAGTAAAGAGTCTTTCCGGCGACAGCATCGTTGTAAATCTCTATGCAGAAAATTTAACTGATATTGGTGCGTTGACAATTAAAATAACGATTGATACCACAGCACTTTCTTGGGGAAGAGCAATGAATTGGGACAATCAGTTGGATGGAGCTTTGGCTGGATTCGTTAATAACCAAATTATTCTTGCATGGGATGGATTAAACGGGATGAATCTTGCGAACGGGAAATTAGTTGAGTTAAAATTATTGTACAAAGGTAATACAAGCCTTTTTGTTTTTGACACGACAAAAACTGAATTGGCAAATTTAGAAGGAAGTATTGTTAAGGTAAATTTTATTAACGGTTCTGTTTCACCACTAACTGATTTGTATGAAAATATTTCTAATGACATTCCAAGAGATTATTTATTGGCGCAGAATTTCCCGAATCCATTTAATCCAACCACTACAATAAGATACTCGCTGCCTTTTGATTCAAAAGTAGTAATAAAAATAAATAATGTCTTAGGGCAAGATGTAAAACTGCTTAAAGATGAAATAGTTTCTGCGGGAAATTATGAGGTACAGTTTAATTCTGCCAGTCTGCCAAGTGGAATTTATTTCTATCGGTTGAGTGCGGAATCAGTGGATGGGAAGCAGAAATATAGCTCGATAAAAAAGATGATACTGCTCAAATAATTAGGAATTGAGAGTTAGAAATTAGGAATAAAATCCTTCAGTGATGAGGGATTTTTTATGGTTTTAGTCCAACCACTAAGTAGGCGAAGCAGACTTTAGAACGATAAGGCTTTGAGAAGATGAGAAATTAAGATTAGCATGAATGAAGCTTATAAGTATTTTTATATTTATTCCCTTTGTGATATGAATAAATAGTTTTACTTTTCTTTTACCCATTAAACAAATTTTAACAAGTAAGGGCTAAGTTACCTTGAAGAACTGTTTAAGAATTACCTCCACACAAAAAAACTTCTTAAAAGATTTTACGCTTTTCTGTTTTTTAATGCTAAAGAAATTTATTGTTTATTAAATTCTAGACAAATTATTCATATCCTAACCTTTGCTGTTCCATGCAATGAAAGCCGGTGCTTGCAAGGAGATAAAAAAGGGAAGCAAAATGTTTATAACTACTTTTAAATTGTTCAGAGGTGCAAAATGAAAATCTTTCGAACAATTTCATTAATAACTTTCTTAGTTTTAATTTCTCAAGAGTTAGCTGAGGCACAGATGTTTGAGTGGGCAAAAGGAATGAGTAGTTCTACTAATGCTTCGGGACGGGCCATTTTTACCGATGTCAATGGAAACAGCTATGTAACAGGCTTTTTCGAAGGAACAACCACATTCGACACAATGACACTTACAAGTTATGGGGGCTTCGACATATTCATTGCAAAATATGATAATGCGGGAAACTGCTTATGGATAAAACAGGCTGGAGGAACTTTACGTGACAATGGTTTAGGAATCTCCACCGATGCTACCGGGAACTGCTATGTTACAGGTTTTTTCAATGGAACAACCACATTCGACACAACAACAATCACAAGTTATGGGAGCAATGACATATTTATAGCAAAATATGATAGTACCGGAAACTGCTTATGGGTAAAACAGGCTGGGGGAGCTTCAGGTGACATTGGTTACGGAATCTCAACTGATGCTACCGGGAACAGCTTCATAACAGGGGCTTTCGGTGGGACAGCCACATTCGGGACAAAAATACTTACAAGTTATGGAAACCCTGACATATTCATAGCAAAATATGATAATGCGGGAAGCTGCATGTGGGTAAAACAGGCAGGAGGAACTTTTGCTGAAGACGGTTACGGAATCTCCACCGATGCTTTTGGCAACAGCTATATAACGGGTGATTTCCAAGAAACAGCTACATTCGGCACAACGACAATTACAAGTTTTGGGGCCTATGATATATTCATAGCGAAATATGATGATATTGGGAAATGTTTATGGGCAAAACAGGCTGGAGGAACTTTAAATGAAAATAGTCGCGGGATCTCGATCGATGCTACAGGGAACAGCTATATAACAGGTTGGTCTTACTCTGTAACTGCCACATTCGATACAACAACCCTGGCAAGTTTTGGAGACCAGGACATATTCATAGCAAAATATGATAATGCTGGAAACTGTTTATGGGCAAAACAAGCTGGAGGAACCAGTCTTGAGTCCGGTTGGGGAATCTCATCCGATGTTAATGGAAACAGTTATATTACAGGTAATTTCTATGGTACAGCCACATTCGGTACAAGAACTCTAACATCTACAACCAACAATATGTTTGTCGCAAAATATGATAATGTAGGAAACGCCTTATGGGCAAAACAGGCATCTGCTGACTATGGTATTGGAATATCAGCATCAACAAATGGTAATGTCTATATTACTGGGGTATATCGCGGTGATGCAAACTTTGAAGATTTTAATCTCAACGGTACTGGAGGTTTTATAACTAAAATTGGCCCAACAATTGTGACCTTATTAGAACCGAAGAACGGGGAAGTAAATCAACCACTAGATATTACATTCAAGTGGAGTAATGCGAATAACGAAGAGCTTTCTTCAACTAGTTACTTGTATGAATTAGTAAAAGACACAGTGAGTTTAAGCGAGATGGTAGCTGACTTTACAGTAGATACGTTTAAGACGGTTACAAATTTAGAGCATCTCGCAAAATATTATTGGAGAATAAAGAGCCAGGGGGGCTGGAGTGAATTTTCTAATTGGAATAGTTTTACAACAGTAATTGTGATGCCTAAACCATTACTTACTACTCCTCTTGATAGTGCTGTAAATATTTTTCTTACACCAACTCTAATTTGGGAAGCAACACCAACTGCAATCAAATATCGTTTGCAGGTTTCTACTGATTCATTATTCCAAACATATGCTTTTAACGATTCGACAATTACAAACCCAAGTAAACAGATTACCGGATTAAAAAATAACGAGCATTATTTTTGGAGAGTACAAGCATTTAATGTTGAAGGTTGGGGAGAGTTTTCTGCGGTAAGACTCTTCTATACTATCGTAAGTCCTCCGGTTCAACAACCAATTATTAGCGGAAATCAGACTGCGGTACTTTCTTGGACACAAGCTTATGGGAATAACTTAATCAACTATCATATTTACAGAGCTGTTGGTCAACAAACTTTTGCATTTTTAGATAGTGTTACCAATACTCAATTAACTTACAAAGACAGCGGTTTAGTTAATGACATAAATTACAAGTATAAGATAAAAGCCTTAAGCAAATTTAATACAGAAAGTGATTTTAGTAACGAAGTAAGTTCATTACCGTTCAATAAGAAACCTAAAGCAACAGTATTAACTGATGTAGTAATTAAAAACCTTGGGAAGATACTGGAGAAAGAGCTTACTTTTAGTAGTAGTGGTAGTATAGATGAAGACGGAAATATTGATTCTGTGTTTTGGTTTATCAATGAAAAATTAATTCAAGCTAGCAAAGGACTAACGAATATTACAAATAATTTTAGACAAGGTACAAGTAATGTGGAGTTAGTTGTTCAAGATAATCAAGGAGCGAAGGATTCTTCTAAAGCACGAATAGATATCGCCGCTGCATCAAAGAAGTTGTTCGGCAGTGTTGATGGCGGAGTTACAGCACTTAGTGATGATATGCTTTATATTTCAGATAACAGCAAAAGTCAGACGCTTGGTGCAAAATTATATATGGTCGATGGGGACCTCATGCCAATATTTGATTTGATAGTTAATGAGCAGATACGAACTGCGGCATCGGTTTCGTTTGATAGTTCAGTATTCATAACCAACGGCGCAAATCTTAATGGATTCAATAAGTTTGGAATTTCAATGTGGCCAACCGTTTCGCTAGGTGGATTAACACAAGTTACGCCTACAATAGATTCACTTTTGAAAAGAATTTATGTGGGAGTTTCCAATAAAAACTTTATTGCGTATGATTATAAGACCGGATTACCCGCTTGGTTTTATAGACCTGATGCACCAATAAGTGCTTCTGCGGTATTAACGGCAGACAGAAAATTGATTTTCCCGACAGAGAAAGGGACAATGTATGGATTTGATCTTGTTGCAAATCCAACTCCGACCAGTTTCACATGGAGCAAAGAATTTGGTGATAGCGTGGTGCTTGCACCAGCGATTGATGCGGAAAATAAAATAGTAGTCGGGACAAAATCAGGACGCTTGCTAAAGTTATTCTTCGGGACAGCAGGCTTAGTTACAACAATATGGAGTACAGATATAGGAAGTAGAATCACAACCTCACCCGTAATTGATGGGAGTGGATTCATCTATGTTGGATGCGAGGATGGTATTTTAAGAAAAATGGATCCAATTAGCGGAGAGATTATCTGGTCTTATAATTCTGACGGTGCAATACGAACCACACCTGCAATATCAGAATTTGGAAGACTCTATTTTGGTAATGATAATGGAGTAGTCTCTTGTATTGATACTTTAGGCAATAAGATTTGGCAATATGAAAATGGTTCAGCAGTAAGTGCAAATATGTTGCATATAAATGGAGCTACATATATTGGAACCAGTGATGGATATGTTTATTCATTCTATGATGGTGGTGGATCAATATCAACAACTACACTTGGCAAAAACTTAGTATCTCTTTCTAAAGCTCCTGTATGGGGAACTTATCAAGGGAATAATCGTAGAACCGGATCGGCACGAGATAATGGTATAACGACAAGTATAAAAGATGAAGTAGTAATTCCGACAACGTATGCGTTAATGCAGAATTTCCCAAATCCGTTTAATCCAACAACAACAATTAGATATTCTTTACCCTTTGATTCAAAGGTGACAATTAAAATCTATAATGTACTTGGTCAAGATGTTAAGTTGCTAAGAGATGAAACCGTTTCTGCTGGGAATTATGAAGTGCAGTTTAATTCAGACAAACTTTCTTCCGGGATTTATTTCTATCGTATAAGTGCAGAATCTATCGACGGTAAAGAAAAGTATTCGTCAATTAAGAAGATGATTTTATTGAAATAATTAATAAGCGGGGTTAACATGAACAGAGGCGGCTTTTCCTGGAAAAGATTTGTCGGTATAACAAGGGTGAAACAAAACATCTCCCGGCAAATTGGTATCCCATTAACAAGGAGCGGTCGGCAACGTAAACTTGGAAGTATTATTATGGGGAAGGGCTGCTTGGTATTTATTCTTATTGGTGGGTCAATCTTGCCATTAGTACTATTTATTTTATAAATGGGGTATCACTAATATGCCTAACGATAAACCTACAACTTTATACATCTTAATGATACTATGAAAGTCATTATTAGAACAGTCGAATTAACGATCTTAGAATATGTTCGGCTTAGGCGGCAAACATCAAAAAACATTTCTTCTTAAGAATAATTGAGATTCTGTTTATCCTGCAAGTATGCCACCCAAAAATCTTTGAAATAATAATTTCCCCATTCACCAAACTTATTTGCGATAAAATCAGCCCTTTTAATAGCTTCCAACTTTTCTGTTTTAATTGCTCTCTCTAGAATTAGCTTTATCTTTTCCATTTTTGAATGATAAAAATAGTCTGGTGCTTTAGTGTTCATTAACTGTTCAAAAAGCCTAATCGCAATATCCGGATACTTTTCTGACTCTTTTACCAGATAGTCAATAAAATTAGGCAAGTGCCAACCTTTCTGATTTATTTTTATTGTTGCATCTAAGAGAGATTCAAGTTCTTCTACTGTGATCTCGGCTGGTAGACAACTTAACCAGTCAAGATAGAGCGAAAATTCTCTATCAAACTCATCCTCAGCATGAGTCCTTTCGGTATTTTGCAATTCATTTTGAACAACCTCTAATCTAATTTTCCAAAACTCCTTTGCTTGAGGCCAGAAAGATTTCCGCTCCGGGATATTGTACTCATGAAATACTTTTTCATTCCTTGCGAGATTAGCAATAAATTGGACAGCATGTGTAGCACTTGGATTGTTTTTAATCTTCGCAAATTTTCTAAGTAAGCTGTCCTCGTTCAATATATCCTCTTTGCTGTTTAAACATGCTATAATAAAATGCTCGGATAAAGCCTCTTCGGGAGTCCTTCCAAATGCAGCCGGTATCATTTTGATCCCTATCGACAGATCATTTAATGCTCTATTTAATTGAGGTTTTAAGAGTTGAAACAAATCAGAGTAAAATTTTGAAGAGCTTATATATGCTCCCCAAGCGGTTCTCCAATAGTATTCGTTCTTGTCAGTAAAGATGTTAGGGATATTCTTTTTTACCCAATTGTAATTCAAATAGGCTAGATTCGGCAAATAGACACCAAATATTGAATGAATTGCCAGACTCGGGTCATTCTGTTTGTTTATTAGTTTATCCTCTAATAGTTTTAAAACTCGTTCCTCTCCCAGAAGTCTATTGGGATGTACTTCATTTTTATGTTTATCCTTCGTATGATCAGCAAACCATAATGCATAATCAATAAGACAACCTACAGCAGTACCCCGTACACTATTTATTGCAAGAGTATATGAGTTAAGAGAGGAATCATTTTTCTCGGGAGTATCATTCGGATCATCTTTGTAGTAACACAAATAATTAATGATTTCCCAGATTTGCTCCTTAAATTCTAAACCAAATTCATTCTTGTGAGTTCTGATCAAAGTCTGTATAAAATCTAACGAACGTTTTTTTACTCCAACATAACTAGGCATCCCATCCTCAACCGACTGTATTCGCCCATTGTCGATTTTGATTATCTCAGTAATATATGAAAGTAAATTTGATGTATACTGAAAAAACACTTTATAATTATCTGATTTATAAAGCTCTGCTATTTGATTAATAAACCAATATGAATATTGAGGATTAAGATTTAGCAATGGAGTTAAATCATTGCCTAAAAATTTATCCGGATTGTTCTTAACAACCTCGCTAAATGTTCTAGCTAAACCTTCATGTGTTGGGGAATCGAAGTTGTCTTTAGTCACCCTAAAATCTTTCAGATATTTCCATGCTTCAGTAATTTCTTTTTCACTCAACTCATTTACGCTTATCGGAGACTTCTCACCACTATATGATTCATGCCAAAAAAATGTATCTCTTACTTTTTCTTCTTTAAATTCATTTCTCAAGTCTTTATAAAAATCTCTATTCTTGCCTTTTAGATATTTTTCTAAAAGATTTAATTTCCCAAACCAATAATACCTTTTCTGTTTTTCTTGCATCTCTTGTGTTGAATCAGAATTGTAATTTTCAACTGCAAGGATAGAATTTATAATAAAGTCCTTCTCTTCTTCACTTAACTCTTCATGAATATCTCTTAGTAATAGGTAATATTCGTGAAATATCTCAGATTTTGTTAGGAGTTCTTTATTTTTAATTAATTCCTTTATGTAAGGTAAATACTTCTTTCTATTGAATCGAAGGAGATGAATTGCAAGTCGATTGAATATCGAGTATTCATTCTTTAAATAAAACTCTATAATACTCAATCCTATTTTCTCATCCATTACCACAAGCTTTTCGAGTGCATTTCTCAAAGCAACCAGCAGAGATTCTTTTAATTCATAATAATTGTAATTTTGTTCATGATCTTCAATGGCTGAACGCCATACATACGAGAGGTCACCACCATTTTTTATATTATTAAATTCGATTTTGATTGCTTTTACAAGAGACTTTTCTAAGATCGAGGCAACTTCAGAAGCATTCTTTTCGATCAAACCATTTAATCCCTTTGTAAGTAATTCATTTAAATAGTAATAGTCTATAATAGAGATGGCTTTAGGATGATCCTTCCCAATAATTTTTTCAACCGCTTTATCTCTTATTTTAGAAGGTTTTAGAACTGCGGGTGTAGAGAGGATTTTTAAAAGTTTTAATGCTGCTTGGCATTGATTTCCTTTTACTAAATGGTCAATCCATTGAGTCATGCTTGAACTAAAATTTGTCGATGATAAACCGGAAATTTTCGCCCATCTTTTAACTTCCGGGATTAGTTTCACCGTGTATTTACCATCAAGTGTAAGACCTAATTCAACGAAGTTCCATATTACCCAATTGTTATCTGATCGTATAGATTTTATTATTCTTATAACTTGAATCGGGAAATCAGTGGCTGCTTTGACGAGATACTCACTAATAAAAGATTGTGTGTGAAATAATTCATTATCACCCTCTGAAGAAGCTGATAGTACCTTGAAAAAACCCGTTTCACTAAGAATCGGTAACCATTCACATCTAGTGAGATTGCGCCAGAAATAATTCCTCAACTCTGTCTTTTGAGTTAAACTTTCAATATTCTTTATTATTTCATGATTGAGATTTTCGCATCTAAGAATTTTATCTATTAATAGAGCATTTTTATAAAAACTCATCTTGACACCTCGTTAATTGAGGCTGAACCAGAATCAAATGCTTGAATCCCAAGTTCACTTAATTCGACTTTATTTTTGAATGGAGCTTCGTCCATGATATACTCCAATGCTAGTGATAAACCTTTATGTTCCTCTTTATCCATTTTTTTATATGCTATAACACTAATATTTATTTCGTTCAATAGCTGTTCCCAGTATTCAAAACTTTCTACTTGATGAGAATAATCCTTATCACTTATGTACTCACTTTTTAGAGGATAAGGATATAATATGTACTGACCATTGATTGATTCTTTTTCCCTTTGGGGATGTTGATTTATCTTCCTAATGTATCTATCCCATCTATCCTTCATTTGCTTATAAGTGTTTTTAAAATCTTCATCCTTCATACTGAAACCGATGAATAAGATGGAAAACGCCTGTATTATTGAATAAATAAAAAATCCTATCGCGCCATCCCCATTTTGAGGGTCATAAGCTTCAAGGTAAGATAACTTCCCATAAACTAAATTCTCCAACCAATAATTTAAAGTCTCTGCCTTTTCACTATTAGTAATAAATGCACGACCATGTAAATAAAATAATGTTCTCTTGGGTTGTATTTTCAACTCTTTGCTAGGATAAGTAACTATATTCTCACAATCTTCACGATTATCATATAAGGAAGCGTCAAAATTGGTTGTAATAAGATGTTTATAATTTGATTTCCACAGAGAGAACAAATTGGGATGATGTTTCGCCTTATTAATTCTTCCAAATTCGTTCAACAAGAATTCAAAGTACTTTTCGTTAAGAATTATTTTACATTCATCAATAACGTCGGGAAGAGATTTGTTTTTTGCTTTATCATTATCGACACCAGCTAATTGAATTAGAGTTGGATGGTCATCATCTGTACCGCAGATGCCTTCTTCCCAGACTCGGTAACCAAGAGGCTTTGATAGTCCTGCTCCTGTAAACGCGATACACTTATCATGTTTAATCGTACTTAGTAATTGCTCAAATCTTTGACAATCAGTATCTCTCTCTAAAAAATCAAACATTATGTTACTCAATGTGTCCCTCTAGAACATTTTTGGAATAGGTTTAAGTTAATTCGATGTTGCCTAACGTTTCGAAGGTCGAGTAAAAATATCCTTCCCATTATCAATACTCCCAACTTTCATGCATAAGCGGAAAGCGGTTAAGTTCTTTCTTGTAATCTTTCCATTTTGGCAAGTATTTGTTCATAAGTGCAATGAACTTTTGGTTATGTGTGCGTTCTAAAAGGTGAACCATTTCGTGAACTATAATATATTCTAAACACTCAGACGGTTTTTTAGCTAATTCTAGATTCAACCAAATTCTTTGAACTCTGGGGTTACAAGTTCCCCATCTTGTTTTCATTTTCTTTATGCCGTACTCATTCACTCTTACATCGAGTATCTTTTCCCAACGTGCAATTAGTTCTGGTATCTTATTTTTTAATTGTTCGCGATACCATTCATTAAGCAATGCTTTACGTTGAGATAATGTTGAATTTTCTCGAACATACAAGTCAATTGTATTATGGTTTAAAATTACTTTCGGATTTTTAGATTGAGTTATAACATTCAAGAGAAATCTTTTACCAAAGAAATAGTGGGTCTCGCGCGTGATATATTCTCTTGGCGCTTCTCTTTCTTGAGCTTGTATTTTTAGTCGTTGCTTTCTTATCCAATTAAGTTTTGAAATCGCAAAGACTCTTAGTGTATCCAATTTAAATTTTTCCGGAGAAGCGATCCTAACTCTACCGGTTGGTGGATGAACGCTCAAATGAATATTCTTAATGTCTTTATAAATAACATCAATGGAAATTTCACCAAGTTTTATCTGCTTTTTTTCAATACTCATTTTGCTGTTTAACAATTGCAAATATTCTTTCTACTTCACTTACATTATTTAATATCTTATACATTGCCGCTTTTATTTCATTCTCCTTTTGAAGATTACCACGAAAATCTGCTTTCCTTGTTTCAAGAATGGCTTTATCCAAGGCAATTGCTAAATGCTTTTGCTTACCTACATTATTGTAGAGCGCGCGTTGAGCTCTGGTCTTAATTTCAGTTGGAAGGTCGGGCGGGTTGCCGCTAACTACACGCTTTGCTAAGGCATCTACTTTCTTTAAGTAATCTTCATAGCTTACAGCTTTTTCTTTTCGCTCCTTGATAAGCTGATCAAGTAATTTTGACATCTCTTCAAAATACGCCGGATCAACAAGATGTTCCTGGATTATTTTCTGCCGGACATTGTTTTCTATGGCTTCCTGAATCGCTTGCTGACTACCTCTCATACTCTTCGGTAAACTGTTTATGGCATCTGCAATACCGGATTTAACAATCAAATCCAAAAGAGTGAGATCACCAAAATTGGATAGACTTTTGCTCTCATCGGCTTGGATAAAGTTATCTATTAGAAAGCGCATATCAGCTTCATAAGGTTTTAGATCAAGAATTTCTCCGCTTGACCGCCGAATTTCTTCCCTCAGATTGAGATAGAAATCAAGCTTGTTTTTTGTTTCTTCAATTTCACTTAATGTATAACCAGCTTCTTGTAATTCCGAAGCGATATTTGCATACGCTCTAATGAATGCAACTACTTTTTGATAGAGCGTAATTCTTTTAACTTCATTCGCTTTAAGGTCATCGGAATTTTCGGGATCACCACAGAAGAATCTTATAAATGACATTTGATCTCGTGGAGGAAGGACTGGTTCACATAGAAGTGACAATTCTTCCATCGCCGAATCCAACCGTTCTTTTCCTTTTTCCAATCTGCTCTTTAGAATTATATCCACTTCTTCTTTATCAAGCTCATCGTAAGCCAATTCCGAAGTATAAACTGCAACAGCATTCTCCACTTTCTTGAACAGATCTTTATAATCTACGATGTAACCAAAAGGTTTATCATCTCCATTCAAACGGTTAACGCGGCAGATAGCCTGGAACAATCCATGATCTTGCATGTTTTTATCAATGTAAAGATAGGAACACGTAGGTGCATCAAATCCGGTGAGCAATTTATCAACAACAATAAGCAGCTTCATTGTTGCCGGCTGATGTATGAAAAGGTCTTTCGCTTCATCTTCATAAACTTCAGTTTTCTTTCCGTTAAGAAGCGAGACATACGTGTTGTAAATGAATTCTTTGTCAGTCTCTGTATTGGCTCCCACATTTTCGGTTGTTATATCTCTTGTTAAGGGAGAGTAAGAAGTTATAACTGCGCATTTGTTTTTTAATTCGGTTTTCTGAAACAGAGCGTAGTACCTGGTTGCATCATAGATGCTTCGTGCAATAAGAATGGCATTTCCATAATCTGAGCTTAACCTCGGTCGGATGCTAAAGTCAATAATAATATCATTCACAATCTGGTCAAGACGGTTTCTTGAACTAAGGACTTCCTGCATTGTCCCCCATTTTTTCTTTAGCTCAAATTTCTGAAAATCATTTAATCCTTTTGTCTTAGCTTCAAACCATGCATCGATTCTATCGGGTGCGGAAATTCTTTGATCAATATCTCGGGCTTCATAAACCAAATCCAACACAACACCGTCATCTACAGCTTCGTTAAATTTATAAGTGTCTATGTATCTGCCGAACACTTCCAGACTGGTTTGTTTATCTTGCTTAAGCAGCGGAGTGCCGGTGAAGCCGATGAATACGGCATTTTTAAGAATTGCCTTCATGAATTTGTGAAGTTTACCGGATTGAGTACGATGACATTCATCAACAAAAACAAAGATCTCTCCAAATGTTTGTGTTGGTCCGCTTTTTAGCTCTTCTATGAACGACTCAAAATTATCAACATTTCTCTGTCCGAATTTGTGAATGAGTGAACACATCATCCGTGGAAGTGGATTGCCTAACAACTCCATTAAATCTCTTCCGCTCGAAGTGCGCTGCATGCTCTCTCCGGCATCTCCAAAGACTCTCTGAATTTGCTTGTCTAACTCATCCCGGTCGGTTAAAATTACAATGCGTGCGTGGGGATTATTTTCAAGTATCCATTTGGCCAACCAAACCATTACCAAGCTTTTTCCGCTGCCTTGCGTGTGCCAGATGATTCCACCTTCTCTCCGTTTACAAAAATCTTGAGCGGCTTTTACGCCAAAGTATTGATGCGTGCGGCAAAGTTTTTTTCTCCCTCCATCAAAGAGAATGAAGTCGTGGAGCATTTCTAAGAATCTTTTTTTATCGCAGAAGATGAGGAGGTATTTATCAAGTAGATTTTGTTCTGCGTTTTCTTCCTTCCATTTAAGAAAATACTTTTCGGGTGTGCCTATCGTTCCATAGCGTAAACCTTCAGTATCATTTCCGGCAAGGACGAATTGAACAGTTGAGAAGAACGATTGTATAAATTCCTTTTGTTGATTCACGATGCTTTGACGGATGCCGTCCCCTATAGAAATCGTACTCCGTTTTAATTCTAACACAGCAAGGGCAATTCCATTTACATAGAGAACTATATCCGGCCGCTTCTCGTGATTACCAGACACAGTAACTTCTTCAGCTATTGCAAAGTGATTATTCTCCGGGTTATCCCAATCAATAAGTTCAACATTATCATGATGCTGACCGGCTTCTTCTTTTATTTGAACACCATAGCGCAGTAAGGTATAGAAATTCTTGTTATTTGTATAGAGTGTCTCCGAAGCATTATTGGCAATTATGCGAAGTCTATCCAAAGTCTTGCTTATAAGGTTTGGACTTACTCCTTTTTTCTTGAGGTAAGCTGTTAAATATTCTTCCTCAATGTTGCTATTATTTGGGCGGTCTTCCCAATTGCCCAGATAATCGTAGTGTAACTTATCCTTGAATAATTTTACTACCCGGTTTTGAGCCTTACGTTCAATGTCGCCAATTTGTGTCATAGAAAAACTCTATAATTTGTAAAGTTCTTTGTACCAATCTATCCATCTGTCAAGTAATGGATCGTTAAGTTTCACTGCTTCATCAACAAATTCAAGTGATGTATGTGCTGAAAATTTAGGATTATTATTTATCAATTTTTTATATGCAGCGATGGATTTATCCAACTCATGGTTAGCGGGATGCCTAACTACAGAAAAGAAAACTTGTTTGAAGTGTTGGTTTGGATCATCTTCGATGCCAAGAGCAAGAAGCTGGTTCCGCCATAATTGGTTCAACCCACCTTTAAATGGACAAGAAGAATAAGTCTGATGGTTCGGGAAAAAAGATGCATGCTTCACTGTTAATTCCCAATATTTATAACCACACTTTTCATGATAGTAGCAAAAATTCTTATTTGCTATAAGTTCCGAAAAAGATTTTGTGCAATCAAATTTTATCTTATCTGTTCGTCCTTTGCTTGTATATCCGCCGCATTCTGTGAATTCAGCTTCAGTTAGTTTGTGCTCAATCAACCATAAACAAAGTTGATTTTCTTTATTGTAGTAAGCTATTGCAATATCGGAATCGGTACCGGACATACTTGTTTTGTCATTCAAAGCGCCAAACGATTCGTCCCAAAATTCAATACGAAAACCATTGTCTAATTCATCTTTTGCCAAACTGTTGAAATCCGGTTTTATATTTCGTAATATTTCTTCAGCTTTAGGATGAGTGAGAATTGGAATAAAAAGGTTAGCGTTAGCAGCTTGCGAGCTTGCCATATGGTTAAAAAACTTGTGTATTCTAAAAGGATATTTGTTGTGATGATCTAAAAAGTTTGAGAGAGCTTTCGGATAAATGATAGGATAGCTATCAATAACTGATTCTGGAAGAATGGCATCATACTCAATTAATTCTCCATTATATTTGTTTGTCCCGGGGACATCCGTAATATTTTTCCATTTCCAATTGATAAGGTGAACATACATTTCAAGTTGGAAATCGTTAAGCTTTTCTGGGAGTTTGTACGTAATGCCATTAATGGTTTTGAGTATCATGCAGATTACACCAACCTCGTTTTGCCGGTAAGGAGTTCTTGCATCATCCCTTGTTTGATGGCTTTGTATTTATCTCGTTTCTTTTCGAGAGTTTCAATTTCGGAATCCATGTCGCTAAGAATTTGTGCGATAGCAGTTTGTTCTTCTTTAGAGGACGGAGTTGGAATAAAGACATTCTTCAGATTGTTCTTTGATACACCGTAAACTTTCATGCCGGTCGCTAATTTATCAAATTGATTTTTGACAACACTACTTGATATAATATATCCTCGGAATCCATTCGAAAACGAATTTTCAGAGTCACGCAATAGGATTGTATGTAGCCCAGAAATAACTTTTTTAGCTCCAATATTCTTTACCTCAACACTTTTATTTATTGCAGTATAATCTTCGGAGGCATCAACCATTATTAAGTCACCTTCCACTAAAAGTGAATAATTCTTTACTTTGCTCTTAGGAATGGATGGCAAGGTTGCTTTATTAAAATTCAAAAAGTAATTGTATTTGGTATGAATATCACCATAATGGACATACATTGTTTCATCATTCTGAGTTAATTCCGCCCTTGAATAGGTAGCAGTCCGTAATGACTTAAATGCTTTTTCAAATGATACTAATTCCCAATCCTCTGGAATTAAGCCAACTTCGGTTTGTTTATAACCCACATATTTTTTATTAAATGGCGATAACCTAGTTTTACCGGTAAGTAGCTGCTGCATAGCGCCTTGTTTTATGTTGCGCTTTTTAGAAATGAGTTTATCGAGGGAGGAGATTAGTTCGTCAGTATCGCTAAGGGCTTGGGCAATGGCGGTTTGTTCTTTGATGGTTGGAGGAATTGGAATTGAAAAACTTCTAATATCAGAAGGACTAATATGAGGAATAGCAGAAACAGTTTTAACTGATTCGCAGTGGTTAGTAAAATAATCACTGCAAATAAATTCTTTTAAATAGCCCATATCCAATTTGTTTGAACGTATTCTTGCTACACGTTGTAATAAAACGGCTGGCAAATCACAATAAGATAAACGAGCAAAACTTTTACCTACTAATGAACCGTCCATTGCAATTACAATATCACCTTGTGCTAATAGATATGGTTTGATCTCGTTGGTAATTCTTTCCCAATATTGTGTTATTTCTTCAGACCAATCGGTTACACCTCTTTTTACATTAGATCCTCTGAGTAACTTAATACCAACTTTAGAATATTTTGAACTTGGAAAAGGAAAGCCAGTCAACAAATCAATTTCTTTATCAATTGGTTTTACAACCCAATCATTGGGAATTAATCCAATTTCAGTTTGTTTATAACCCGGCTTCACTTTCATTCAGATTCAGTTTCGTTAATAACTGAATTGATTTTGGAAATCTCTTCCATCAAAACTTTGAATGATGGAGCATCACCATAGATCATGTTCTCTTTCATTTGGTTGTAATCTTTTTCCCATGCAGCAACAATATCATCTGGTGGAACAATATTTAATTTGCCCCTTGCATGTTTTGTATAATCAACATAATTAAGAAAGTTAATCTGCTTGCGGTGCTCAACTATTGTATTATAAAGACCGGTATCTGTTAAAGCTATTCCGGCAAAATTCGTTTTCATTAGTTTAGCAATATCGTAATGGTGGCGGCTCATGCGTTCAATTTTAATTTTATCGGCTGCGTTCTGAAATTCCTCGTGCAGAAGAAATATCTTCTCGAGCAAAGTTCTTTCCGGATTAACAACCGGAATAGTTATTTCCGCGTCGGCAAAAGATTGATCTTTGAATTGTTCGGAAACAAAAGAGTTGAATGAACGCTCTGTTTGGGGCTCCATTAAAGAACGGCTTCCTACTTCAATTATTACTCGCGATTGTAAGTATGGATTTGTGTCTAATAGACTTGTGTAAACAACTTCAATTTTGATGGGGTCGGTATCATCTGTATTTCGGTCAATTACTTTAAGATTAACACCTTGAAAGCCGCTTTGTTCAAATGCTTTTTTCAGTTCACCGAAAAAATCTTCAGCAATAAATTTGCACGATGCTTCCCGTAATTTTTTTACTTTAGACTTAGATAATACTCCTTCGAAACCAAGAAACTCTTTGCTCAACGCCAAATCAATATCTTCAGAAAAGCGTTCAATGATATTCCAAGCTTTGCTAAGTGAAGTGCCGCCTTTAAAAACAAGATGCTCTGCACAGCTTAAAGAAAATACAAGTTTTAACGTGTTAACAACCCACCAATCTTTTTCTACAGCAACGGCGGGCAATTCAACTTTTTGTGAGGTTTGCTCAAAGATATTTTTCTTTGTTTCATCTGTTAGTTTAAACCATTCAGAGATAGAATTACTGCTCATTATTAACCTCGTTAAGAACCGGTCTCATAATTTTACGGATCCACTCCGGAGCCAATCTGATATCATGTTCTAAGTGATTTTTATTTTCTTCTTTGAGAAGGATTTGAATTCGCTCAATTATTTTCTCATCAATATTTTTTTCGCCAACGGTTTTTAACGCTTGGATAACGAGTTTGCTTATATTACCAACGGCGGCTACATACTTAGGGCTAGTTTTTTTAAATGTAATTATATTTTTACCAAGTTTAACTTTTCTTGAAGAACCATCAGTTAGATAAACGATATTCATGGGGACTTGGGTAGAAAGTCCAAGTTTGTTTAACGCATAAGCACCCGTTGGAACAATACGCGCCCTATCTCTTTTAGCGATTGCAATTGCAATTGCATCAATATTCGGCATAACAACTCCAATAACCGGATCCTTTACCGGACGGACAAAAATACCCGGAGCTACACGGTGTATTTCCCCTTTTTTAACCAATCTTTGAAGAGCTTTACTAACGGCTTTTTGATTACCAATACGAATAAAATTATCAACAAAAAAGAGCGTGCCCCCTCTCGCTTTCTTCATTTTTGTAAGTACTTTAATTTCAATTAGTTGTGTCATTATTAACCTTAGTTTTGTCGCAAATATAGTAAATAATTGCGACAGATATACGCATTTTATTTAATGCATTATACCACAAAACCCATCTTTTTTAAGTGATTAGAAACTTTTTTCTCTACGGCAGAAACTTCCATTTCAATTGCCGGAAGCGGCGACTGGTAGCGTTCGGCTAGTTCTTTTATGCGCTGAGTTAAACGTTGAGAAATACGGTCCATATCGCTTTTAACGTCGTTACCAATTGCGGTCATCCACTTATCGGTTACAATCAACTCCTTAATTTCCGGTTCGGATAATTTCTTGTATTTAGCTTTGAGTTTTTCTAAGAGTTCTTCTTCAGCTTTTTTTACTTTCTTTTTAAGATCAGCTTCTTGTTCAATCAATTCAAGAAATGATTTCAAGATAGTTAACTCGTCCTCTTCGGTAGCAATTCCTTTATACGGAACTTTAGGTTCTGCTGCTTTACTTAGAATTACTTGCGGTTCTTCTTTCTCAAGTTCTTTAATTCTTTTTACCAAGAGCGCTTTTGTTACTTTCCCTTTTTCCGTTTTCGCTTCTTCAAACGGATCATCTTCACCGCTCTGTTCTTCTACCATTTCCTCCATCTTACTTACTACAGATTCCCTTTCGGCTTCGAGATTTTCAATCTCTCTCTTTTCATTAACAAAGTAACGGTCAATCACATAATGTTTGGGAAGCAGATCGCACTCAAATTCTTTCTTCTTTTCATCATACAAGAATTCAACTTTCCACCCTTCAGATCCTATTTGAAAAACATCATCTTGCATTGTTTCTGCCCAATAGGTCATTAGATGCTGATAGATGTCATATTTATCAATTAGTTGAAGATTAGAAAATGCTTGTAAAAGGTCTTCAGAGAGATTGTAGATAACCACTTTTGGTTTTGAACCAACTGAAAGATTCTTAAGAATGGCTGTGTTCTTTTTCTTCCAAGTATTAAAGACTTTATCTATCTTTTCTCTGTAAGCAACAAATTCGGTATGATTAAAAATTAAATTCTTGATCTCCGAAGACTCAACATTTAACTTTGAATAACATTTTCTTTTTGAGGTAGCAAATAAAACAGTTCTAAGTGAAGGATATACATTCCAATAGTTTTGTAATGCATCAATATCTGCATTAGGAATTCCTCCTTTAAGATGCGCTTCTATGTCTTGGGTATCTTCCGGTTCAGAACTATCAATATAACGGGGAATGTTAAGGTTGTACTCATTTTTTTCTATCTCGGATAAAGGAACAACGCGTGAATACTTTGGAATTTCAATTTGATTATTGAACACATCAACGATCTTATGCAAATCTTGATATCGCAAGCGGTTTTTGTTCCCATCCTTAACAAATCCTTTGCTTGCGTCAATCATAAATACAGCCTTGCGGGCTTCAGCGTTTTCTTTATCAAGTACAATAATACAAGCGGGTATTCCTGTTCCGTAAAATAAATTTGCCGGGAGTCCAATTATACCTTTAATGTATCCGCGCCGGAGTATATTTTTTCTAATCTCAGCTTCTGCATTTCCTCTAAACAAAACACCGTGAGGCAAGATGCAAGCACCTTTCCCTTTACTTTTAAGCGAGCGAATGATGTGAAGAAGGAATGCGAAATCACCATTTTTATTTGGCGGAATTCCGAAACCATCAAATCGTTTGAAAGGATCGTTTATTGAACCGTCTTGCGCGGTTAAACCATTCGACCATGATTTGTATGAGAACGGCGGATTTGCAACTGCGTAATCAAAAGTTCTTAGCCGGTTTTGTTCATCATGGAAAAGAGGTGAGGCTAAAGTGTTTCCTTGTTTAATAGTTTGAATATCGGAGGCGTGATTGTGAAGAACCATGTTCATGCGAGCAAGAGCAGCGGTCGCAACGTCCATTTCTTGACCAAAGAGCGATATGTTCTTATCCGTTTCGTCTGAGACTTTTAAAAGTAATGAACCGGATCCGCATGTTGGATCGTAAACAGTTGTCTGTGCATTTGTAACCCTTGGATTTATCCCTATAACTTTAGCCATAATCCGGCTTACTTCAGCCGGAGTATAAAACTGCCCTTTGCTTTTACCGCTTTCAGTAGCAAAGTTTTTCATCAGAAATTCGTAGGCATCACCGAGAAGATCATCCCCCTCAGCGCGATTTTTACTGAAGTCTAATGATGGGCTTTCGAATATTGCGATAAGCTTGGTGAGTTTATCAACCATATCTTTACCGCTACCCAATTTTTCCGGGTCGTTAAAATTCGCGACATCAATTGTTCCGGTTAGCTTATTAGCCTCTGCAATTTTTGCAATGATCTTTTTATTAATATCATCACCAATTGTTGCTTTGCCCTTCAGCGCAACCATATCTTTAAAGCTTGCGCCCATGGGAACAGTTATTGGCGCATAAGGAACACCGGCATATTTATCAGAGATATATTTTATAAACAGAATGACTAGAACATAGTCTTTATATTGAGAGGCATCCATCCCGCCGCGAAGTTCATCGCAGCTTTTCCAGATTGAGCTGTAGAGTTCAGATTTTTTAAGAGGCAAATTTACTCCATCCCGTTCGTAGCAGAAATAATTTTAGTAAGCAATCGAACTTTCGTCTTTTGTAGTGAATTACTGTTCTTCAATGAAAGACAACTTTAAAAAGGGAAATTCCATTATTTGTAATACTCTATACAAGATAGTATTCAATGTTACAAAATATTAACATTATAAAAAAAACAGTACTCCATAAAAAAAAGTGCATAATAAAGATTTATATCATAATTTTCACATAGGAAGCAGTACTTATTCAAAGTTGTAGTTCAAAACATCCAAGAATTAAAAATAGGAGATCAATAAAATGGAAGTTAAAATAGAAGACAACAAACTCATCATCACTATCGAAATGCAAACACCGACACCAAGCGCATCCGGCAAAACATTGGTAGTCGCTACCACGCATGGAAACACTCAAACTCAGTGCATCGTTGACGGTAAACCTCTAGTGATCGGTCTGAACGCTTACATTAAAAAATGATCTGCGCGGATTTCTGCAAAACACATGCGCCACAAAGATTTCATTCTAATACTCAGATTTTCTGTTTGACAAATCGGGTATGTTCGTTAATTTTAATTATGAAATTTAAATAAATATCATTGTGAGAGTTCACTAGATTAATACAACTGTACAGTACTGTACAATTCAGACGCGGAAATCTTTGTTTTTAGCTCGAATAGTAAGAAAACCGGCTTGTTTGTAATCAGCAGGTTGCGGGTTCGAGTCCCATTTCCAGCTCGAAAACAAGCTAAAAACGAAGAAAACCGTCTGACTAAAGGCGGTTTTTCTCGTTTTAAAGGTTTCAACTGTACAGGAATTGTACAGGTTTCAATGAACTCTCCTTAATCATAATTTGGTAAAGGAGTTCGTTATGTATTTGCTCAATCGTGGAGGAATTTATTATGTGGAATATTTTGATGTCACAAAAAACAAGACAAGGAGGATAACAACAAAGAAAAGAACACATGAAGAGGCGGTAAAATTTGCTTCACGTACTTTCCCTTCTTATGAACTGAACGACAAACCCAAGGCGACAGAAACCGCAAAAGTAAAAGTTGAACAAAAGCTTCTTTCTGTTTTCGCACTTGAGTATTCTGGTTACATCGGGAAAATATATTCAAAGAAGTACCTTACAAGTGTTAAGCTCTCGTTCCGCATGTTGATTAAACACATCGGCGATAAACCAATTTCTAAGATTACAGTAAGAGAACTTGATAACTTCTTTATGGCAAAATTTAGTGAAGCTAAATTTGCAGCGCATCTCTATCTAAGAACTTTACAGTCGGCGTTGAACAGAGCGATTCAATGGGAACTCATAAGTGAAAATCCATTCAACAGAATAAAGTTGGGGCACTTACCTAAAAACAATCCTATTTAGTCGCTACTGAAAAAGTGAGTTATTTAAGAGCAAAGATGAAAGATTGCTCGCTGAGTTTCATGGAAAAGAGAAAATATTTTTCCATGAACTGATTTTTTAACCAGTGCAAAATAGACAATAAGAAAACTGCATAGAGTTTTCTGAGATTGAATCCACACGCTGCCAATACTGCGTTGATATGGTCACCATCTTTTCCCTTGAGTAGTTTTCTCTCAAGCCTATTGTCAGATTTTAAGTGACCGAATATCGGTTTTATGGCTGACCTTCGCTTTAACCATTTTATTAAACTCTTCGCCTTCTTTTTCATCGTCAATCTATTGACAATATGGACTTCTGCTTGTCCATCGTAATCGTGTCCACGATAACCTAAATCTACGGTCACATTCTTTGCTTTCCAGTTGGTACTTTTTTCTGCTTGTCTTATCGATGCGTTTAACGTGTGTCCATCATACGGATTGCCATGATGTGCTTGGATGGCTACGATCCAGTTATCCTTACTCGTTGTTGCCATGCTGACCTTGCACCCGAACTCATATCGCTTATGCGCTTTCCCCTTTGAGATACATTCTACTTCCGGTGCATGGATGCTGTACAATTTTTGTTTGCTCTCCTTGCTTTGTGCTAATAATTTTTCCGCCAATGCTAATATGCTCAAGAGAGATTGATCTTTCTGCTCTGTGTTTCTTATGATGTCCCGGTAGACTCTTCCCAAATATGTCTTCAACTTCTTTGTCATTTTTCTTGACCGATTCATTTGTCTTGCGTGTGCATATCCCGCTTGTTTGGTCAAGGCTTTCTTTGCTACAAATTTGTAACTCTGGCGAAAGGGATTTCTCTTTCTTTTGCCTCTTCTACCAAGGCTTTCAGCATCTTATAATACAGCTTTGCATCTGTCAACCTTCAGTTGATAAATAAGAAAACTGATTGCTTTCTCTTGAACTGTGGTATCTACATTTAACTGCTCAAAGTCCTTTGCTTTGAGTTGTTCGCTCCGGTTTGCACTGTTGAGAATCTCTTTGAACAGTTCTTCTATCATTTCTTTTCCCATTCTTCCTCTGAATCTCGTCATACTGCTTGGGTCTATCGGTAGGCTGTGTTCAAAGTATTCGTTCCCACAGAAGTATTGATAGTAGAGATTTTCTACAAACTTTTGTACAATCATTTCATCGCTTTCATTGTACATGTACTTGAGATACTATAATCCCCCCATTAAGCGAATCTCTTTTCCCAGTGCACCCATTCTCTCCGAGTAGTTCTTTGCTAGTTGCTCTTCTAGATTTTTCCAGTTAATGGTTTCGGCTAATTTTACCAACGGGTGTGTTTTATTGATGATTTCCGTAAGGCGTACTTTGAAGATTTCGAATGTCTGTTGTGCGTTTCTATGTTTCATTTTTTGCAAGCTTTTCTTATTGTTTTTTCTTTCTCTTGCAATTTATTTAAATCCCTTTGCTTTCTAAAATCTTTTCTCGCAAATCTATACGGCTTTTTCAGTGGCGACTAATTAACTTTTTAGTGACGGCTAAATTATTGTCTTTTCATTTTCGAGTTCAAAGAAATGTAGCTTTTTCATATTGATCTTAAGTTTTCTTAAAAGACCAGTTTGAGGAATATCCCGCGCCGGGATCCTCGAAATGAATTGCACATCATCAATATTGAAATATATGTGAGCTTCGTTCCCCATCGGCTCAACAATTTCAAGCATAATTTCAAATTCGTGATAATTGTCTTTGAGAGATTCATCGTTAATATCGTGAATATCTTCCGGTCTGATCCCTAGCCAGGCATTTTTCTGTACATGCGACTTCAAGATGTTCGATTGTTCATCATTTAGTTTGATTATGAGTTTCGACTTCATCGATTCAAATTTTAATCCAACAGAGTCAACAATTTTTCCTTCGATGAAATTCATAGCTGGACTCCCAATAAATCCGGCTACAAATTTATTTTGAGGATTATTATACAAATGCATTGGAGTATCAACTTGCTGCACCATTCCATCTTTCATAACAACGATTCTATCCCCCATCGTCATCGCTTCAGTTTGATCATGAGTAACATAAATCATTGTTGCATCAAGTTTGTGATGAAGTTTAGAAATCTCAGTTCTCATTTGCACTCTCAATTTTGCATCAAGATTGCTTAATGGTTCATCAAATAAAAAAACTTTTGGTTTACGTACAATGGCTCTTCCGACTGCAACTCTTTGTCTCTGTCCGCCTGAAAGAGCTTTTGGTTTTCTATCAAGAAGTTCTTCAAGATCAAGGATTTTAGCCGCATCCAAAACACGCTGCTTAATTTCATCTTTACTGAATTTTCTAAGTTTAAGACCAAATGCCATATTCTCATAAACGGTCATGTGAGGATATAAAGCATAATTCTGAAAGACCATCGCAATATCACGATCCTTAGGCGAGACATCATTAATAAGTTTATTATCGATATAGATACCCCCTTCGCTAATCTCTTCAAGTCCGGCGATCATTCGCAGTGTCGTGGATTTCCCACAGCCTGAGGGACCGACCAGAACAACAAATTCAGAATCGTTAATAGTCAGATTTACGTCGCTAACTACTTTTATTTTATTGTCATAGATTTTTGATATGTGTTTTAATTCAACAACTGCCATAATGAACTTTCTGTGAATTTAGTTTAGACATTTGGAAGTATAACCGACGATATATTAACCGGAACATTTTTAAGATGTCTCTGTAACCTTATTTTTCGCTAATTGCATTGGATTCTTTACAACTGAAAGAATTACGGAAAGAGAAAGAAGACCCAGAACTACACATAATGAAATCATGGTTCCCATTTCAAAAATATGAGCTGTTAACATCTTCATTCCGACAAAAAACAAAACGAGCCCTGCTCCATATTTCACATAGACAAAAAGACTTTGCACTTTTTCAAGAACAAAATAGATAGATCGCAATCCTAATACCGCCAATAAATTAGAAGAAAAACTATAAATGGATTGGTTGTAATCCCAAATACAGCAGGAATCGAATCAACTGCAAAAATAACATCTGTGGTTTCTATAACTACAAGAACAATGAACATGGAAGTAATAAACCATTTATTATCTTCCTTAATAAAAAACTTAGTACCTCCGTGATCCTCTTTAATAGGAAATATTCTATGTAATAACCGCATCATGATTTTATTTTCCGGATTAACTTCAATATCATTTGAGTATATTAGTTTAAATCCTGAATAAACCAAGAATGCGCCAAAGAGATAGAGTATCCATTCAAAATGTTCTATTAGAGCAATTCCGGTATATATCATAATCCCTCTCAGAATAATTACTCCTATTATTCCATAATTGAGTATGTGCCTTTGTTGCACTACTGATAATTTAAAGAAGGTGAAAATAATCAGGAATACAAATAAGTTGTCAACACTCAAAGATTTTTCTATGACGTATCCGGCAAGAAATTGCATAGCTTTTTCCGAGCCAAGGTAAAAATAAATTACTATATTGACCAGTAAAGCCGCGACCACCCAAAATAGAGTCCACAAAATAGATTTTCGTAATGTCATAAGTTCAGTCGTTTCATTTAAGAGTTGAAGATTTGAAAATGCTGTCAAGAACCGTCCCGTCAACCCATTCAACTATAGCGATAACAGTATTTGTATCTAACTTTTGAATTTCCGGTTTACCACCACAAATATCCAATACTTCATGCTGAATATCTTCTATCTTTCGAATTGGTAATTCACTTTTAGCTAATTTCTTTATAAGGTCTTGACGCAAAGGATTTATTGCAATCCCTCTTTCGGTAATTATTACATCAATCATTTCACCGGGACCGCAAAGAGTTGTCACTCGATCGACAATGATCGGGATGCGATCTCGAAAAGATGGAATTGCAAGAATTACACATTTGCTGAAAAGACAATCCTGCCAACCACCGAGACCATGTAAAAGATATCCATCCGAATGTGTAACAACATTCGCATTAAAATTCAGATCAACTTCAGTTGCACCAAGGACAACAACATCCAGTATTGAGGCAAAATTACCTTTCCCGTGAAAATTGTAACTTGTGAATGGACTGGTATTAATGTGCTTTTGATTTTCTCCCAGCGATTTAACTCCGGCAATATCAAAAGCTTGTCCATCAAGAATGTAATCGGTAAGTCCTTCTTCCAACATTTGCACAAGTTGTTGCGTACTTCCTCCCCGTACAAACTTCGCCTTCACATTTTTTGCTTTCATCCGCGCTTTTAAGATTTCCAGAAAAGCTAAATTAATTCCACCAGCACCAGCTTGGAAGGAAAATCCATTTTTCATAATTCCCGATTCCTCAACAAAGCGGGCAATATATTCTGCGATCAATAATCTATCAGGACTTTTAGTAAGTTGTGTTGTACCGGAAATTATTTTAGATGGATCACCGAGCGATTCTACTTTAACTACAAAGTCAACATTGTTCCCCTGGATATGCCATGGGATGCACGGAAACTCCACAAGGGTATCTGTTACAATAATAACTCTATCTGCATATTCGGAATCCCCTAGAGCAAAACCAAGAGGTCCACAAGCGGATTTTCCGGCCACACCATTTGCATTGCCGAAAGGATCAGCACATGGAGCCGCAATTACCGCTATATCAATGTGAACATCACCATCCTGGATTGCTCTATATCTTCCTCCGTGCGATCTTAAGACGCCGGTTCCTTTCATCTTCCCTTCAGTTGCATATCTGCCAAGAGGTCCATTCATGCTTCCTTCAATATGGTGGATTGTTCCATCATTCAAATACTTAATCAAGTATTCATGACATGGAAATGAAGCGCTCGGAAACCATCGGATATTTTTCACTCCCATTTCTTTAATCGTATCGAATAGGACATTAGTCACCCCGTCACCGTCACGAAGATGATGATGAGTTGATATTGTCATCCCATTTTTCAATCCTGCATTCTTCAAAGCTTCTTTCAGATTCTTTACAAGTTTATTTCCGTCAGAAGGATAATCAGAACAACTTCGTATAGGTGGAGAAGCTTTTGAGTGTCCGGGATGGTATTTGTTGATACCTTGAAATGGAACCGCCGGAATTCCATTTACAACTTTCGGGACATAACGTCCGGCCACGTTCTTTATTAAATTTGATTTCGATTCTTTTGCCATCATCGTGTTATTTCTTTGAATGTGATTTTGCAAGTGATAGAATACGCTGTGCTCTTTTTACTACTGGGGCATCAATCATTTTGGAACCTAACGCAACAACGCCCAATCCATTTCGTTGTGCTTCATCGAATGCATTAACTATACGTTGCGAGTATTCAATTTCTTTTTCTGTAGGGACAAACGCATCGTGAATAATTTTTATTTGCCGCGGATGGATACACCCTTTTCCATCAAAGCCTAACGATTTTGCCTCGAGCGTACTTTGTAATAATCCTTCATCATCATTTATATCTGAAAAGACTGAATCAAGGGCTTGAATTCCTGCTGCTTTTGCTGAGTTGATCACAGAACTTCGAGCAAACAAACTTTCATTACCTGCTTTCGTCCGCTCAACACCGATATCTGCTGTGTAGTCTTCCAGACCGATAGCCAAGCCGCAATTCCATTTGCTTGCCGAAGCAATTTCAAATGCATGTACAATTCCCAATGCACTTTCAATGATCGGTATCAGAAAGATATTCCGCCCGATATTTTGCTGTGCGAGAATATTATTTACTTCATTATCAACTTCAATTACTTGAGCAGCAGATTCGCACTTCGGGATTAAAATTGTTTGTACATTATGCGGAACGATCTCTTGCAGGTCTTCGTAACCCAAGGGCAATGGATTGATCCTGACCATCTTTTCTGCATCACAAAAGTTCACATTAACGAGAGCATTTCTGACAAGAATTCTTGCTGCATCTTTTTCAGCATAAGCTACACTGTCTTCAAGATCAAGAATTATACAATCAGGTTTATGTAAGGCTGCATTTATAAAATAGTGTGGTTCGTTGCCCGGGAGATATAATCGAGTACGCCTCAATCTATCTTTTGAATTGTTCTTTGAGATTTTGTTAGTGTCTAAAAAATAATTATTGTTTAGCTGGGGATCTATTCTTTTTATGGCAGCTTCAACTCTAGCCGCAATAACAAAGGGGACAGCTCCTTGATCTTCTATCGAGACATTTGCATTTTCAATTCCAAAATGGTTGAAGATATCAATAACTTGAGAATTAATTGAGTTTCCATACAGCCGTTTAACTTTACTTTTTAGATCAATATTGATCCCGCCCTTTGTTGTTATAGATACTTGGACGAAACAATCTGATCGAATTTTAGGTCCAATCCTTCCGGCTGATCCGGTGTTTTGTTTTTGATTTTTCATTGTCCTTCCAGCTATTTTACCAATTCAGATAATTGCAGAGCCACATCAAACAAATCCATTCCCTTTGTAAAAGGGAGACAAACTCCTGTAGTAAGTCTTACTTTTTCAACCCATGAAGCGGGGATACTCTTCATACCGTTCATTGCACCGCTGATGGCTCCGACTATCGCTGAAATAGTATCTGCATCGCGCCCGAAGTTACCGCTATAAATAATTCCCCGTTTGAATTCTCCATTGGTTAATTTAAGTATTGATAGAGCTGAAACTACAGCTTCAGGCGAGACAGCTTTATATTCAGTCCACAATGCGTCATGCAAAGGTTTCCAAGCATCTTCAAGTGTTTTCTTATCTTCAATAATACTCCACGCTTTTTCAAATGTGAATCGCATCCACGAATCTTTCGGAGTAACATTCATCGCCATCTTAAATATCTCATCTACGGTTGCGTTTACCATTGCAACTGACACAGCAACTGCAACAGCTTGAGCGCTCCACAGACCATCGCGTGAATGACTTATACGTGCATCGACTTCTGCCAAAGCAGCAGCTCGCTCCGGATCACCGGCGCAAGCAATCCCGATCGGTGTTATTCGCATTGCAGCCCCATCACTCATTTGGTGCGAATTGTAAATTCCGGAAAATGGAGGAAGAACATTGCGACGAATATTTGCAGCGGCTTCTCTTTCACTTGCGCCTCCTCTCTTCAATTCTGAAAGAGGAAGGACATGTGTTTTCCAGGCTTCAAGCACATCTGCATCAGTCAAATTCCCTTTTGCTTTGATGAGTGTCTTCGCGGTCAGTAAAGCAAATTCAGTGTCATCGGTTCCAGGCGCAGGTTTTTCAGAAAAATCCATTGTGATGCCGTATTGTAAATGATAATCCGGTGAGCGTGCAATATCTCCGAATGAATCACCGATCGCATGTCCAACAAGACTTGCGCATGCACGGTCTCTGAGTAATTCTGAATCATTCATCAGTTCATTTTTAGTAATCATAATATCGTTCTTTCAATTATTTGGTTGAATAGTTTGAAATCATTGCCGTTCGTTTAGCAAGATCGGTGATTAAAGAGTTATCAAATCCTTTAACACTGCTTCTTATTTTATTATTTAAAGGAGAAATCCATTTTGGTGGAAGTTTTTCCGCGCCGAGTATTGTTCCCAAGATCGAGCCGGTTGTTGCGCCGTTACTATCGGTATCCCATCCGCCCATAACAACATTACAGATCGCTGTTTCAAAGTCTCCCTTTGATGATAAGAGTGCCGCAACAACAAGAGCAGCGTTGTTGATCGTGTGTACCCAGTGATACTTACCAAATCTTTCATAAAGAGAATTGACTGTAGCATCCCATGATTGATATTGAATCGGCAAATTAAGAACAAAATTAATTGCTTCTGCAAATCTTGATTGAGATGGGATAAAGGTTAAAGCTTCTTTTACAATAGTTTCCATATCATCATATTTAAAAGATAATGACAGCACTACAGCAAAAAATACTTCTCCATAGATTCCATTGGAAACATGACTAAGCCGGGCATCACGCCATGCATACTCAGCGGCGCGCAAAGGTTGACCAGGAGAGACCCAACCCCAAATGTCTGCGCGAATCTCAGCTCCAATCCATTCACGATAAGGATTTCTGTGGAGTGCAGTTTTTGGAGGAAGTAAACCGTTCAATGCATTGATATAGGCTACTCTTTCAGCAGTGAATGATGATAGTATCGGCATCATCTCCATCCAGGTTTGAATAACGTTTTCAGTTAAAAAGTTTTCCCCATATTGTTCATAAACTGATAAATTAATCATCGGATAATTCATATCATCGTCTTCTGTCATGCAAATGATATTCTCTTTCAAACTTTCTTTTCCACCATGTCTATTCCATGGAAATTTAACTTGAAGAAAATCCGGAATTCCTTTGCCGGAAATATAATCGGAGATTGGCCACGTGCCATTGGATAAAAGTAATTCGATTATTCCAGCTCGTTGGATCTTTTCAATTGGCTTACCGAGCAAACATCCTGCACTTCGACCCTGCCAACCTCCAAGGATCTTATCCTCAATGAAGGATGTAGCGAAATCAGGTACCGTATCTGATTTGAGATTTGAGTGACTTATAAAACCTTCAAATGAAGAGGATTCATTTTTTTCATTTTGCGAGACGGAAATGTTTGTTTCGAGTATCCGATAAAATATTTCAGCCTTCTTTCGTAATTCATCTTCACTCAGTTTGAATTTTTCAGTCTCACTCCATTCATTCCGAAGTTCACTAACATCAAGTCCTTCTTCTTCGCACTGTTGGAACTCAAATTTCAAACGTTGGATAATATCAATCCAGGATATTTTCATTTTACTCCACTCCTCTCCCCTAAATTTGAGAGTCGTTCGATTAGTTCAAGATAATTTTTCCCGGAAAAGGAAGGGATACAAATCCCTTTTAATTTCTCGATAGACTTTAACCAAGTTTCGCTTGCAATTATATTTGACTGCGATGCACCAACAAGAGCTCCAACCATCGCCGGAAGAGTTTCACCACTCTTAGCGAAGCTGGATGCGGTTGTCACAGCATTCTCAAAATTACTACCGTGCAACTTTGCTATTGCGAAAGTTAACGCCAATGTTTCCGGAGCTATATTCCCGTAGCTGTATTCACGATTAACGATTTTGTTATTAAGTTCAGGAAGCACAGAAAAAATTGAATCGGAATATTCCGTTATCTTGATTGCTTCATCGACTAATCGTCTCGTCCATGAAGATTCAGGAAGGCTTTGACGACCAATTTCAATAGCGTCAAGAATATCTTCACCAACACAAACTAAACTTATTGCAATTGCCATTGCCTGAGCAGCCCATACACCATCTTCGGAATTAGTAATAGAGGCATCGATTTCTGTAATACGGATAGCATCATCCGGTTTGCCAAAACAAAATACCCCGATCGGAACAGCGCGAGACAAAGCGCTATCATCAAAGTAGTGAGGATTTTCTTTTCCGCATTGAGGCGGTAAAATTCCGTTTTGCAAATTATGAAGTGCTGTTTTTAAACCTACACTCCCCCGTACTGGATCTTTTGATTCAGCAAGTTTAATCCATTTGGAATTCCAATGATCTTTGGAAAAAACGTCACCTTTACTTAATATTATTTCCGCTGTAAATGCTGCCCACTCAGTATTATGTGTTGGAGAAATATCAAAATGTGTTGCATCCTGATTTAGTGAGAACGGCATCGGTGGGGTGATCACATCCGTTGATTCGGAGGCAAGTTCGATTTCCCGTCGTTTACGTCTTGTCCATTCAGGAAGCAGAAAACTCCGATTGAACATGGCCGTCCAACTTATTGAGTCTCCAATGGCAAGCCCGATCATTGCATTCTTTGCTCGTTGTTTTACATCATTCATAAATGGTTACTCCACGATTGTGAAAGCACTGATAGTTCATCAGCCACGTCAAGAATATTTAAATCCTTTACAGCATTTATACAAGTTCCGCGTGAGATAGAAACACGCTTAATCCATTTTTCGGGAATTACTTGAATACCTTGCATCGCACCACATATCGATCCCGCAATAGCGGCAATGGTATCAGTATCTCTTCCGATGTTCACAGCTCCACACACTGCATCGATAAAATTTCCTCTCGCGGCGGTGATTATTCCGAACGCAAGTCCAACGGCTTCCGGCGCCACATCAGTCCAATAATAGTAGGGACACGCTTTTGAACGATAGAGCGGCATTAAAGCAGACCAAACATCTTTTGAGTCATTGCCGATTTCAACTCCGCGAGTTATTGCAGAGAATGTCCATGAATCTGTAGGAATAACATCTAATGCCGCCTGTATAATTTTATCAATTGGTGCACCGGTCATTGCGATGGATACTGCTGATGCTACTGCCTGACCGCTGTAAATTCCTTCTCCTGAATGGCTTACACAACCATCAATGTAAGCGAGATGCGCAGCAAATTGGGGATCTCCTACCGAAGCAATTCCGAAAGGTGCGACTCGCATAGCAAGACCATCACTCCAACTATGTGCATGCTGACCTGATTGTGGAGGCTGCAATCCTTTCATAAGATTGTGTATTGCAATCATCTCGCTGAAGCCGGCACCTTTATAACTATTTTCTGCTTTAATAATATCCTTCCTCCAGGAGGTAGCAACATCTTCAGATGTTAACTCTCTTTTTTTCTCAAGGAGTAATTTGGCGCTGAAGAGAGCATATTCAGTATCATCACTTCCACCTTGCTCATCGGTAAGAAAATCAACCACTCTTCCCCATCGTGAAAAGATTTCTTCGGGCGATTTTCCTTCTGTTGGAGTACCAAGTGCATCACCAGCGGCTAGACCGATAAAAGAACCTCGCGCTCTGTCTTGTAATGTAATCACCACACCTCCCCGCGATTTTTGTAACGAGAAAGAATGATATTGCTTTCATGTTCGATACGTTTTGCTGCTTGATCTACCGATAATCTACCCGCAAATAATTCCTGAAATATTGGATTTGCGACTCTGCTTTTCCATTCCACATAGCCGGGCGCACCCAGCCAACTCCCGACGCTCAATGTAGGCACCGCCGAACAAGTAATATCCCAGCCTCCAATTGTGTCTTGGAATTCAGGCATTGCTAAGCAAGATTTTCGTGCAGGAAGCATCCAATCATTAAGTGCGAGACGAGCGGTGTTTTTTGAGTTTAACATAAAATCAATGAACATCATTGCTTCTTTTGCCCGTTTGGATTTCTTTGGAACACTCAATGTTTGCATACTTGCACCGTATCGCTGCGTTTGTGCTTTTATTGGAGGCATTACTCCCCATTGAAAATCTTTCGGAGCGTTCTCGACTAATTGTTGTCTTCCCCATGAACCAATACCAACCAGCATCGCGTACCTTCCGCTAAAAAATCCCGGAATCATTCCTGCGCCCGATTCACCAATACTGGCTGTAGAAGCCGACTTGTCTTTATAGAGCATATCAACAATAGTTTGGAGCAGTTTTTTCTCTTCACTTTTCACTTTTACCACAAAGTGATCACCTTCTTTTCTGAAGAATGATCCTCCAAAACTGATTGACGTGTTCATTATAATATTTGCAGAATTGCGAAGACCAAATCCAGCACCGTATTGATCGATCACTCCATCGTTGTTCGTATCTTTCGTCATTTTTCGAGCGACAACTTGAAGATCATCCCAAGTCCACGGATGTTCACGAGTTGGAGGAACGATCCCGTCTTTTTCAAAAAGAGTTTTGTTGTAAAGTACGACGAGCGATTCAATAAGAAAGGGAATGCCGCTGACTTCGCCGTTAGGTCTCGTTACCGTAGCCCAAGCAACTTCGAGAATATCGCTTTTCATTTCCGGTGAAATGTATGGTGAGAGATCTGTTAGATACCCTCGCATCGCATAATCAATTATAACTGATGACTCATAATGGAAAATATCCGGAACATCTCCTGTTTCAAAGGTTGTAATTAAATAATCATGTGCGGAATTCCAGGTTCCTTGGATGTATTCAACTTTCATATCCGGATGCAAATTGTTCCATTCATCTACGATAGATTTATTTGTTGCTATCGTTCCTTCCTGCCAGGCAAGACTTACAAAACGAAGCGGAGAGGTTTTAACGTTATCATTTTTCTTCATCAACCAAAAAATGAGGATCGATCCTATAATTAATAATGACGTGATGATAAGGTTCTTCTTCATCCTTTTAATGCCCCTGAGACTAAACCTTTTGTTAACCACTTACGCATAAAAACAAATAAGAAAATCGAAGGTAATGTTGCAATAACACTTGCCGCTGCTAATGGACCGGTTCTCGCTTGTCCTTCCATTCCTGTATATCGAGCCAACTCAACTTGCAGCGTGGCAAGATCAGGACTTTTTAGCAGAACGAGAGCAAAGAAAAATTCATTCCACGCAGAGATGAATGCAAAAAGCGCCGATGCACCAATTGCCGGAAGAAGCAACGGCATCAACACTCTAAAGATTACTTGACTTCGTGTTGCGCCATCAAGTACCGCCGCTTCTTCTAACTCGATCGGAATGCTTTTTACATATCCGTGCATTATCCAGAGTACAAACGGCAGCGACCAGACGATATATATCAAGGTAAGTCCCATGAGTGAATCGGTCAACCCTATATGTCTCAATATTACATAGAGCGGTATCATTACAAGAATAACAGGGAAGATTTGTGAGACAAGAATCCAACTTAAAATTGCATTGTTAACTAACGATTTATAACGAACCATTGCATACGCCGACGGAACAGCTATAAGTATTACAACAATTGTTGATAGCACTCCAACAACAACACTGTTCCACATACTAAGAAATATTTGTTGTCCATTTATTACCGATAGATAATGTGCCAACGTAAAATGCTTTGGAAAGATCGTCGGAGACCCGGAATAAATTTCAGATGTAGGTTTTAATGAGCTTGCCACAACCCACAATAAGGGGAACAACAGAAATATTACGAATAATATTATCAATCCGTGAATTATGATCTTAACAAATGTTTTTTTCTTCATGATTCATTTCTCTCGCGCAGTTGAACTCGTATGTACATAAACAATATCAACGAAAGAATGATGACCATAACATTTCCAATTGCCGCAGCATACCCGATATAACCATATTTGAAGCCTTCTTCGTAAGCTGCAAGCATTGGCAGTCGAGTCATTCCACCGGGACCACCTTGTGTTAACACCCAAATGATTCCAAAGGTATTGAAATTCCACATAAAAGTCAGCGAGATGATAGCGGCTAAAACCGGTTTTAACACCGGAAGTGTGATGTGCCAAAACTGATCCCATATTCCGGCTCCATCGATCTTGCTTGCTTCATAGAGATCGTGAGGAATAGTTTGCAAACCAGCCAGTAAAAATATTGCAGCTTTCGATATTTCCCCCCAAACACCGGCTACTATTACCGCGGGAATAACATATTCAAAACTTGATAACCAATTTATCGGCGTTGATATTAGACCCGCACCGCTAAGCAGAATATTAACCGCTCCGGTATTCGGTTCATACATTTGTCTCCAAAGTATTCCACGAATAATAGGAGGTGTTGCCCAAGGAATTAAAATTAGAATTGTATAGAAAGAGACAAACCGAACTTTTGTGTTGAGAAGAAGCGCAAGCCCTAATCCCAAAGAAACTTGAAGAGCTGTAACTATAATCGTCCAAACCATTCCGATCTTGAATGAATTCCAAAAATATTCATCGTTAAATAATTGGATGTAGTTCTGAATACCGTTGAAAGAAATAGGATCTCCGAGACGATAATCAGTGAAACCAAGATAGATTCCGCGTAAAAGAGGAATAAGCGAAAACACAGTAACCAACAGAATTACCGGTAACAGTAATTGCATCTGTCCCCATTGGCTATTAGAGTATAAAGTATTCTTCTTATTTGTTATGCTCTTTTTCATTCGATCAATGCCCGATTACTAATGAAGTGCAGCTTTTTATCAAAGAACTTTCAAACTCATCGTGGAATTTTCCCGGCTTATTCCTTGCCGAAATGATTATAAGATCATTCTTCGGATCAATCCGAAATGTTGTTCCGGAGGCAGCACCGTGACCAAATGCTGAGTCGCTAAGTCCATCTCCTTTCATCGAAGAAGTACCGATTCCCCAACGGATATTTCCAACTGGAAGTTTTTGCGGCAGCATTTTTTCAAATGATTGTTCCGAAAAAAAATTAATTCCGTTGTACGTTCCTTTATTCAACAACATCTGTCCAAGCCGAGCTAGATCAATAGCAGAACAGTATAAACCGCCATAAGTATTGTCCGAATATGCGCTCTTCATTCCAAGTGGAGAAAATATATTATCTTGAAATAGATAAGGAACCGCTCTTCCGGTGATACGCTCCATTATTTTTCCAGCAAGAGAATATCCCACTCTGTTATAAGCAAACGAACCACCGACCACAGTCGTGGGAAGAACTTGAGCAATCTGATTTTCGAGATCATAGTTCCAGTCCGATGCCCATTCACCGGCGAATTGTAATCCGCTTGTATGTGTAAACAGATGACGTAATGTTAACTTGTCACTTGCAATTTCTTTTAACTCCGGTAAGTATATACCAATCGGTTTATCTAAATCAACCATTCCTTGATCAACAAATTGCATCATTAAAACACCGGTTAAAAGTTTTGTTATCGATGCCATCCACATTCTTGAATCTTTGGTTACAGTTTTCCCATCTTCATCAACACCAAATGCTTCATGGAAAATAATTTTCCCTTTATGAACAACTAAAGTTACATTTGCGGAGCCACCTTTTTCAACCCAGTTACGACAAATATTTCTGATTTCTTCAATCTTATCTTTATCATATTGAACTGAATGTGCTACTTCATCATTCAGGAAAATAGAATTGTCATTATTGATCTTTTGAGGAATACTTAATTGATTTTGTGAAGGTGAGTTCCCCTCAAGTTTTCTTTTAAGTTTAATCCACCATTGACGATCCTGGATACGAGGCGTATCATAAATATAATTCGTATTCTCTAAATCTTTAAGTCCGGCAAGAAATATTGCAGCATCTGCATCATGTTCCGGAAAATCTTTCAAACTTCCGAAAGAAAATCGTTCTTCATTCTTTGAATACACTTCCCAAATTGAATCTGGTATTCCATATCCTTTAAGTTTATTAATATGAAGTGGAACATTTTTGCTATAATCGTCAAACTCAATCTTCGAGCAGAATAACGTCACAAATCGTTTAATGACAAATCCCGTTGCAGTAACTCCTTCGATCATGGCACCATAGCGACCAGGTTTACCGGCACCCGTTACCTTTTGGAAATCAGAATTAAAGTATGTTGCTTTCAAAGGAAATTTTCCCACCTCATTCTCAACCATGATTTCGTTCTTCCATCGGAATTTCGGAAAATTTCCCGGAGGAAAGACATATCGGTCACACTCAAGATATTCTTCCATGAAAGCACGAACTCGTCGTTTGTTCATGTCATTCCAGAATATCGTATCAACTGATTTTCCGGCAACCTTGATGATTGTAATCTCGCTCGAGAAAGGCTGGAGATTTCTTGGTATAACAATCGTGGTTTTCGATAACGCATCATCGGGTTGCAACCGACCTTCAGCGATCATTGTATTTGCATTATAAAGTTGTGTGGTGGAGCCTGAAGATTTCTTCGGTGCACAAAACGTGAGCGCCGCATCTCCCATGTGTATAAATTCAACGCTCGAATAATAATTCCGCTTTTCATTTTCAATAGCATACTTAATTGCATCTCGATAGGCAAAAAGTCTGTACCATATTTCCCGCTCAGCAATCCTGCCGCGAATGCGGAGATTCAATGCTTTCCCTTTTACAACAAGTGAATTATGAAGAGTCAAAACCATGTATCCCAAATTTGCACCATTGGCATTTTGAGTGACAGCAGTAAAAGATAAAGTAATTCCTTTACTTCCGCTTACAGACCAATTGCCTTCATCAATTGTAGAAAATGAAACCATACTCGTGTCATTAATAGTTAGATCGAACCTTTCCGTACCGAGATTATTTCCAAAGCCGCACACCCAGATGAATGAAGCTGAATCTCCCTTCCACGTCTTAGGTACAACTGCTGTCTTCCATTCTATCATCGCCTCACTGCCTGAAGTTCTCGCAACAAATGCAGTATCACGATTAGAACCACTCCGGTGAGATTGATATGGGGAATAAGAACCGCTTCTGTAAGATTGATAACCTTCGAACCATTGATTAGGAGTTTCGGTTAAAGAAAAGTGTAGTCTTGCAATGGCTTCAATATTAACTTGCGCATTTGTTGAGGTATAATACTCGAGTACCATAACCAAACAAAAAAAGATTTGGTAATTGAATGACAAACTATATGGCTTCTTTATTTTCATCAATGTTTTCTTTTCGTAAGAAGCCACTCAAAAATAGCGGGATTATTATAAGTTCGCGTCCATGAATCGTGATAGAGATCAGCATAAGCGGTGAACAAAGGGTTTCCACCGCATCTGATTATTGCATTAATTACACTTTGAGCATTAGAAAAAGGAATAATATTATCTCTTTCTCCATGAAATGCCCACATCGGAATATCTTTTATTCCATATAGTTCCCAACCAGATTCAATCCGAAAAGCGATTGGAAGTAAAGCAGCGAATCTATTTGGATATCGGATCGCCATGTCCAATGTACCGATTCCTCCCATGCTATAACCGGTTAAATAAATCCGGTTCGTATCAACGGGATATCGAGCAATAATACTATCAATCAACTTGTTCAATTTTAAATCTGTTCTATCGTAGTACCATTCTGTTGTTGATGGACATTGCGGAGAAACAACGATGAAAGGGAAAGAATTCTTTCCATCCAGAATCTTCGGGAGTCCTTCCAATTTTACTTTCCAAAGATCACTTCCACTTTCTCCAATACCGTGAAGAGAAATTATCAGTGGATATTTTCCGTTCTCAACTGCGGTTGTATCACGCGGCATAAATAAAAGATAATTCAGTGTCGAAGGATCAGAAATTTCTTGCTGAATGATCGGATTGCTTCCGAAATCCGGCTGACCCAAAACATAATCTGCAAATGCACCGTTTGATTGTTTTGCGGCATGATTAAAAATTAAAACACGGTGATTTGATTCGTCGACAACGTACAACCTACCGGCGTCATCTCCAAAAACTCCACGAAGATTACCAACACCATTACGAGACTGATTTTTCAGATTCGTATTAAAATCCGGCTGCCCCAATACACCGTCAGCTTCGGCGCCATTACTTTTCAGCGAGGCATCATCAAAACGAATTACCCGGTTGTTATCATCTTCACATACCCAAAGATGATCTGATGCATCAGCATAGATGCCCATCGGTCTATTCATCTTTGATGCGGAGAGTCCACTTGTTCCGGTAGTGAAATCGGATTGTCCCAACACTGCGTCTGCGTTTGATCCGTTTGCTTTTAATGAAGCGTTATCGAAGCGCAATACACGATGATTTAATCTATCGGTAATCCAAAGCCGTCCGTTTATATCGGTAAAAACACCAACCGGTCCTTTTATTTTACTTGCAGAAGTTCCACCTGAGTTTGTCGTAAAATTAGACTGTCCCAAAACAGCATCAGCCGAAGCACCGCTTAATTTGGACGATGCTTTATCAAATCTCAAAATCCTATTGTTGAGATAATCACTCACCCAAAGATTTCCAGTTATGTCAACGTGTGCTCTAAGCGGATCATTAAATTTTGAAGCGGATAATCCACTCGTAGCGGTATTGAAATCCGGCTGTCCCAAAACAGCTTCCGCAGAAGATCCGTTATTCATTTTTGCTGTTGAACTCCATCGTAGGATGCGATTATTGTAACGATCAACTACAAACAATTTTCCGGTAGTTGGATCAACAGTAGCGCCTGAAGGAGAGTTGAGAGCAGTTGATGAAGTTCCGGATTGACTCATCGTAAAATTCAATTGCCCCAGGACTCCAGTCGCCTCCATATTATTGGCGAGCGGCGATTGTGCGAATATTAAATTCGAAAGAATTAAAATTAAAATTGCAAGTGTCGCTAAAAATTTCAGCAAAAAAATATTTCTGTTTGTCATAACATCACTTTAATAGACACATTTTTTTTACTTCAGATCCATAGGCGGTTTGAAGAGTATAGAGATAAATTCCGCCGGGCAATGAACTTGCATCAAAGGTGATGGAATAATAAGTGTTTGCATTTACCTCTCTTCTAAACAAGATTGCCACTGTTTGTCCAAGTAGATCATAAACTGTTAACGAAACGAATTGTGTTGATTTTGTTGAGAAACCAATTTGAGTTGCGGGGTTAAATGGATTCGGATAATTTTGTTCAAGAGAAAAATGTGCGGGAGATAATGATTCATTATTTTTTTCAACTGAAGTTAACTCTGTTACATCATATCGTAAAACACGATTGTTGTCAAAGTCAGCAATCCAGACATGTCCATTTTGTGAATCTACAAAAACTGATTGCGGATAAGCCAAACTGTTTGCAGTAGAAGCGGCATTCGTATTTTCAAGAATATTTATTTGTGCATTAATGTTTACACTTGCTGTTACAAGTATGAACATCATTACACTTTGTATCCTTAAAGATTTCATAAAACTTCCTTGAATAAAATTAAGAATATTTAACATATTTTTTTCAAATTTGTGCTTTCCAACTTTATGTTAATTACTGAACCCCTTGCCGCTATTTCTCAAACGATGCCACTCAATATTCCCCTTCTACAATTAAAACAATCGGTTGTCCCTAAGTATTAGTCAGAAACAACCGATGTAAAGATCAATCTCAAAACATACTATTTCAAGAGAGTCATTTTTCTAACTTCATTTCTGTTGGCAGACTGAAGATGATAGAAATAAACTCCACTCGATAGATTTTTTGCATCAAATGAGAACGAGTATGATTCGTTCGCACTTGCAATGCCGTTGAAGAGTGTTGCGACTACTTGTCCAAGCATATTATGAACAGTTAACGTTGCGTGTTCAGTATTTTGCAATACGAAAGAAATTGTGGTACTTGGATTAAATGGATTTGGATAATTTTGTCCAAGTTTATAATCATGAGCAGTTAGAGCCACACCTGCTTCGATAATGCTACTGTATTCATACTTACCGTCAAAATCAATTTGTTTTAGACGATATTGATATTTTCCGGCAGATGCGTTTTCGGTAAATGAATAATTTTTACGTTCGGTAGTAGTTCCCTGCCCTTTTACAAATCCGATTTGATTCCATACTTTATTTTCGCATTTCTCTACTGCAAAACCGGAATTATTTTTTTCGGTTGCGGTAGTCCATGAGAGTACAACTTTTCCTTCTTTTACCGTTGCTGAAAAAGAAACAAGTTCAACCGGAAGATTGGAAACGTTGTAACGAAGTACACGATGATTATAGATATCAGGAACCCAAATAGTGCTGTTGGCGTTATCAATAAAGATTGAAATTGGATAATTTAAACTGCTGGCAGAAATTGGCGAAGAAATATCTGAATTAAAATCAGCTTGCCCTAAAACATTTGTTGCATTAGCGCCGTTTGCAAGTGCAGCGGCATTATTGTAAACCATGATACGTGTGTTTCCTTCATCGGCAACATAAAGTCTTCCGGCAGCATCGGTTGCAACACCGCGCGGTTCACCAAGTCCACCACGAGTTTTATTGAATACACTTGTAACGAAATCAGGTTCACCAAGCACGCCGTCGGCAGCAGCGCCGGTTACTTTTGCGGAAGCATTATTAAAACGTAAAACACGATTATTAACTCTGTCGGCAACCCATAATCTGCCACCCGCATCAACATTAACACCCCATGGTGCATTCATTGTTGAAGCAGTTAAACCGGAAGTAGCAGAAACAAAATCAGCTTGTCCTAAAACTACATCGGCAGCAGCGCCATTTGATTTTGAAGCCGCGTTATTAAATTTAAGCACGCGGTTATTGGCTCTGTCAGCTACCCACAAGGTCCCATTTCCATCGACGAAGACACTTGTAGGAGTATTCATCTTACTTTCTGTAACACCAGTTGAGTTTGTCACAAAATCCGGCTGTCCTAATACCGCGTTAGCCGGTGAAGCGCTTGCGATCGTCGAAGCATTGTCGAAACGGAGAACACGATGATTCGTCATATCAGCAACCCAAAGTCGACCGTTGGCATCAACAAAAACTGCGCATGGATCGTTTGTAGTTGCGGCAGATAAGCCGCCGGTATTTCGAAGGCGTGTAACAAAGTCAGGTTGTCCCAGCACCGCTTCGGCTGCGGATCCGTTTACCATTTTATCTGTAGCGCTCCAGCGTAGAATCCGTCGATTATCGCGGTCAGCAACAAATATTTTTCCCGTAGTCGGATCAACTGCAACACCCGCAGGCTCAGATAAGGTTGATGTTGAAGGCGAAGCGTAGTTTGTATTCGTAACAAAATCGGTTGTTCCTAAAACACCGTTTGCAGATAAATTATCCGCGAGAGGAACTTGAGCATTCACTGATAGAATTGCTCCTATCAGCAAAAATAACATTGCAAAAAGTACTTTGCATTTTTTCATAACAACTCCTTAAAAAATGAAATGAAACAGTTAATTAAATAATTACGAACGTTGAACAGAATCTTGTTTTTGTGTCACCACCTTTCCTTATTAATAACACATTAATTAATATTTTAGATAAATAAAACAACTCTTGTTTTTATAAAATTTTTACTTCATACTCGGAATTACTTCAACAATGTCATCTTCTTTGAAATCGTAACACCATTTGCTTGCAACCTATACAGATAAATTCCTGAAGAAAGTTTTGAACCATCAAACGATACAACTGATTTACCTGCCGGTAATTGATCATTCAAAAGGATAACGACTCGCTGTCCAAGTGAATTAAAAACTTCAAGTGATACATGAGCTCTTTCTTTCAATTCAATAGTAATCGTTGTAGCTGGATTGAACGGATTGGGATAGTTTTGGTTTAGAGTAATTGCATCAGGGATTAAAGTACCGTCGGTTCCAACGGAAGAGATTAAATCATTTGAATAAATTGTCAATCCGTCCACCTTCTCAGCTACATAAATATATCTGCCGTCGGCAAATAGACCTCTTGATTGCGGAACGCCATCGTAATACCCATCCTCAACAGGTACAGAAGGATTAGAAATATTTATTGCTCTAACACCTGTTGCCTCTGATGCAACGTAGCAATAATTTCCCGCCACTGCCGCCATATATCCGTATCCACCTGTTTTAATTTTTGAAGTAAGGATTGGTGTATTGAGATCAGTGATGTTAAATATCTTCAAACTGTCACCATCAGGAACGTAAGCGAAATTTCCGCTAATTGCAAAACCTTCATTTCCCGTTTTTAGCGATCCGGTTGATCCTTTCTTAACTGGAGCTGATGGAACAGTTACATCATAGAATGTGATTTGTGAATAATCTGTTAAACCAGCAATATTTCCAACTACTGAAACATTTTCACCATACACACTGCTTCCTGTGTAAGAAACGATTTTCGCATTTAGCGGATCTGAAATATCAATTACACCCATCCCACTGTCACTTGCTGCTACATATAAGTTTGTTCCGTTTATTGCAACTCCGCGTGCGCGAGCTGTTTGGATAGTTTTAATTTTCACCGGATTAGCTGCGTCAGTCACATCAACAACAAAGACACCTGAATCTCTCGCAGCGATGTATGCGTAATTTCCGCCAGCAACAACTGCACGCGAATCTCCACCAAGAGCCAACGTCGATAATAATGTTGCGCTCGATGGATTTGTTACATCAACTATTCTTAAACCGGCTGTTCCATATGCTATATACACTTTCCCATTTAAGTAATAGGGGATGTATGCAGTACCTGTTGGAGCGGCTAAAGCGCTAAGAAACGCTGAGGTTACCGGTGTAGCCGGTGTTGAAACATTGACTGCGCTGATGCCGGGAGCGGGATTTCTGTTTGCAATAAAAATATGTCCTGTCGGTGTTCCGCTTATTGTAATTGCACCGTAAGATAAGGATGCGGCACGTCCGGTTGTTGCTATTGTACCCGCTAACACCGGTGACGAAGGAGTTACTACATTATAAATCGACATTCCGGCATCTCCAACGGCTACGTAACCATAATTTCCGTCGAACACAATACGTGCGGTTCGATACCCTGATGGAACTTCCGCAACATTCACCGGACTTGCAGGATTTGTTACATTCACTACCTGCAAACCTGCATCATAGTTGCAGATGTACGCATAACCAGACCTGACATTGATATATTGATGATAACCTCCATAACCAGGAATTCTTCCAACGTATACAGGAATTGCCGGGTTTGAAATATCTACAATATGACTTCTCGAACCTGCAGCGACGTAAGCATATTGCCCTGAGATAACAACACTCTCACAATATGCAAGACTATCGATCGAGGAAACTAATACCGGATTTGCCGGCGTTGCAATATTGTAAACCATAAATCCGGCATCACCACCTGCCAGATAAGCGTACGTTCCACTTGTTGCAAGACCTTCACATGTTGTTCCGACTGCAACTTCGGTTGTAGAAACCAAGGCAGGCGTGGTCGGATTTTTTACATCAATCAACCACATTTTGCTTCCACCGGTGGCAACTATATATTGATTCCCATTGATTGAAGTGCGAACCAGATCTTCAACGACATCGGAGAGAATCACACTTCCTACTTTAACGGGCGTTGAGGGATTTGAAAAACTTGCGATTTGCAGTTTATTTCCAAGCCCATAGAAAACAAGTGAACCAGCGGCAAAAACCGCTTTGGATTCTCCTTCACCTTTTCCATAATTTCCGAGAAGAGAGATATTCTTTTGATCTTGTGCTGTCAGCGGTTGGCCAAGTAAAACCATACCCGTTAGAATCAAGAAAAACAGTTTAACAGTTTTCATTTTCAACTCCATTATTAGTGATTTAGTCTTCATCAATACATCTATTATGTTTTCGAAATAATTAGTTTTCGATTTTTCAATTCAGTACCTCCGCCTTAGCGTTTGAATAGGTACTCAAAAAATTTTCTATCTCAATCCGTTGTGGCGCGGAATTTTGCGCGCCCAGCCGGGTAACTGAAATTGAGGCAGATGCATTTGCCATCTTTGCTGCTTTTTCCAAATCCATTCCTTCAGCTACAAAAGCAGCCAGAGAACCGCTAAATACATCTCCGGCGCCTGTAGAATCAACAGAACAAACATTAAATGCTGGGATGTGTTCCATGGAATTAGGTAATCCGGCAAAAACTCCCTTTGAACCAAGGGTGATAAATACATTCTTGATTCCAAACTCGAAAAATTTCTCTACGATGGACCGCAGACTTTCTTCATCCGTCACTTTTATTCCCGTAATCATTTCTGCTTCAACTTTATTCGGAGTGATGATGTCAATTTCCTTTAAAAGACTTTTCTCCAGAGGTTGTGCCGGAGCCGGATTCAAAATTACAATTGTTCCATGTTCATGAGATTTCTTAATTGCTGCACGGATAGTATCAATTGGAGATTCTAATTGAAGAAGGAGAACAGTTGCGGAAGTTATTTCATCTTTCGCTGTTTCAATATCTGCCGGGCTTAATAAAGCATTCGCGCCGGAGGCAACTACTATGCTATTCTCACCACGGTTGTCAACAACAATAAATGCAACACCTGTTGGAACATCTGTATCATGAAAGATGTAACGTGTATTGATTTGCTCTTCAGCTAACCGCTGTATTCCTTCTTTACCAAGCAGATCATTTCCCACTCTTGCTATAAAACTGACTTCAGCGCCTGCGCGAACTGCGGCAACTGCCTGGTTGGCTCCTTTTCCGCCACCGCCTTCTGAAAATATTCCACCAATAATTGTTTCACCCGGACGAGGAATTCTTGACGTCTTGATCCTGAGATCCGTGTTGTAACTTCCTATCACAACTACTTTATTTTTCATAATTAACAATTACCATTTTCTGCGATCGTTTATTTAATAATGATTTATTTTTTCTATTACTTCCTTATCGGATGTACGCTTGATCAGAAAGAAAATCCAAGTGAAAACATATGAACCTGCGTTAACTCGCCGAAATCAACATAAGCATAATTCACAGTACCAATAGCACCGGCTATCTCATAAGTGATACCCGCACCAAAGGTAAATTTCTGAACATCGTAGTTAAACTTATAACCGGTGCGGACGAAGAACATTCCATCGTAAGCATAACTTGCACCAAGATGAAATTTTTCTTTACCGTCATTCGGATGATCGCCCTCAGCTAATACCGTTAAAAGATGCGGACCACCAGCCTCATTTAAAAAGTCCATTGCTAATCCAGCTCGAAAATCCAGCGGCATCCTCACGTAGTCGGATTCTGTTTGGAATTCTTCACTCCATCCACCGAAACGTGAATCCGGTCCGAAATTTCTTGCAGTAATCGCTATCCGCAAACTTCTAAAGCCGGTGTAATAAATTGTACCAAAATCTAACGACCAATTGTTCATTGATAACTCTGCAATGGTTTGTCTCATCAAGCGAATATTGCCGCCAACGGAGAGATTATCAGTGATCTTTTTTGCATAGGAAAACCCAGCGGCTATATCATTCGCGGTGAACATTTTGCCTGTAATTACAGGCGCCGTTCCGCTCGCTCCCATTGATTCATTAATCGTTTCCGGAATATCTCCATAACCGAGCATGGCTACGCTTGCACCTACAACACCAATGTCACCAAGATTTACCGCTACCGCAACCGATTGATGATTAATACCCGCGATCCATTGCAACACATTCATCTGAATATCAATGTTTTTCACATCCGAAAGTGAAGCCGGATTGCCAAACACTGCATTGGCATTACCATTTGAGATTGCCGTAAATGCGCCGGCTAATCCTGCTTGTCTGGCGTCGCCATTAATCTTTAAGAATTGCCATCCTGATTGTCCTGCACGTTCGATATCAGCCGGTGAAATTCCTGACTGCGCTTGGATGAAAGTAGTCAGCAAGAAGAAATACTTAAAGACTATTTGAAATATTTTTTTCGTCGAATACATTAATGTTTTTCTCCGTTACTTCACGATTGCTAATTTGCCGATGAAGGATTCTCCCGTATGTCCGGGAACGAGCGATTCGACACGATAGATGTATATGCCGGGCGCAATTCCAAGAGTCCATTTATTCAATTGATAATCCAATCGTTTGATGCTGCCCCAGGCTTCAGATCCGCTTCCATCGTTATGATCGATTTCTTGAATCACATCACCAGTTAAAGTGTAAATCTTAATTTTGCAGATCGCCGGTATGCCGATAAATTCCATACGATAGCGTTCGCCGGTTCCGGCTAAATTACTATGCTGACGAAATGGATTAGGCACTACGTAAACGTTTTTGGGGAATTGTAAATTTGGTCCGCGTAAAGGATAGACCGGAAAACGGGTATTATTTACTTTGCCGCTTTCGTTGTTGTCTTCATCATAGCTTGTTACACAATAATAATTTCCTACCCCAAACGGAAGATCTTTATCAATAAAACGAATGTTACCATTTACCAAAACGATGGAATCTTTTTTTAGATCTGCTACAAGACTCCACGGTCCGATCGTGAAATAGTTTGAGCGATAGACTCTGTAACCAGCAAGATCGTTAGTTCCGGTTTTGGGATCTTTATATGAAGAAGAAATTGGAGACCAATCAATAATTATTTGTCCGGGTTCTGTTGAAACTTTGAGACTGTTCTCTCCATCGGTTGGAGTAGGCGGAGGATAAACATCCGGAAGATAATTGTTTGCATATAATTTTCGTGCTGCACGTACGTGAACAAGCATGGAATCACGCGAGGCTGTGGCCATCAAATCGATATTTTCTACTCCTCCTTCAACAATTTTCGCACGATCCATTTCTCCTATTACTTCAGCATAAACAATTTTTACGGAAGCAAACGGAGTTAAAGAAAGTGGTCCGACACTTACTAAATATTCCGGGCGTCGTTCAAATTTATTTCCACCTTCACCTCCTAATGCGCGAGCCGAATCCCATGATACTCGCGGTTGCTGATGCGTCATCACTTCCTTCACTCGCGCATGAGACGATGACCCTTGAATAAACATCTGGTCAACAGTACTTGCGCCTTCAGTTAAACCCTGTCCGGTGTGTTCAAGAATATTTTGATATATATTTGCTCCAGCAGAATCGAGTACAGCAACGGTAAAATAACCCGGCGCGTCAATTTCGTGTTCACGAATTCCTTGTTGGTAGATGTCACTTGCATCGCCTATGTCTCCTCGCAGAGGTCCAACACCAAAATTGTAAACGATGGGGACTTCATCTTCGGTTCTAAATCTTCTATGATCGTAAAAATAGAATAGCTTTTGTTCCGGATTCCAATCATACTTTTCATCTCCTCTGCTTCCGGAGCGCTGGGTGATCCGAATGCCGTACCTCATCCCGAAAAACATAGAATCTACTGAAGTCAATTCATTGTTTGTGATTGTTACTTCGTGAATAATAAAATCACTCAATCCGGGATAACTCCAGACCATACTTCTTCGGGCAACATCAACATTTAAACCGTTCACATGATGCGCTCCGGTAACAATTTCTTCGCCGCTAAGCCCAATATTTTGGAGATTATAATTTTTAGTCAAAGTAGCTTCTTCGATTGGAAAAACATCTTGTCCTGATGGAAAAAATCTCGAGTTGATAGTATAAGATGATGCTATATTTTCCCGCACACCATAAATTGCATAACCCACAGCCTCTGCATAGTTCAAAGCATCGTTAGCATTAGTTGCTTTTGAGTATCCGGGATAATCAAGAGTATGAAACCCGTTTTCAGTTTCTGTCGGGTCTCCGTATTGAAGTGAATTCCAAACTGTCGCCCAAAGTTTCCCTCTTTTTAAAGTCTGCTTTCCCCAGACAACCTGAGTGAGGCTCAAGTCTGATATTATTAACGTTAAAACTATCACTGCAATATATTTTTTCATGTTCACTCTCTAGAGCCTTAATTAAAATTTAATCATAACTTGGAAATAGATTTTTTGAGGTGGAACCTCGTAGGAATACCATTCCCAAATGTTCGGTTCTGAAAAATCGGAGGTCTTAGGTAACCGCTCACTGTCCGGTAAATTCGGATTCTCTAAATAACGCACAAGTTCATCGCCATATAACAATCGTAAAAATTTTGAGTTGAGTAAATTCTTTACTTCAATACTAAACTCTGTTTGCAGTCCCATGAGATCAAAACCTTTCGATACTCTAAGGTCGATCTGGTAATAATTGAACCATCGTTTATTGTTGGGCTCAGTTGAAAGATCGCCTGGAGCGTGATAAGTATACTGGTCTCCGGTTCTCCACCAAAAATTTGAATAGATATTGACATCACTCAGTGGTTTGAACCCAGCAATTTCGGGTCCTTCATCTTTATTGATCGAAAAACTTGCCCATCCCTTGATACGTTGGTAATCCCCCCAAGCTCCTTTTTCCTGCCTCAACCCTTTTGGAACATCCACGCTCTGTGAACCAGGTTCATATAATCTGCTAAACCCAGTTTCTCCATTGAACGACCAGTAAATTTCATGACTTAATCCGAAGTTGAACATTCCGTTTAAGCGGGAATCAATTTTGGTTTCAATTCCACGAACATCGGAATACCCGGAATTGCTGACCATTAACGCTTTAGTTGCGGGGTGAGTTGCTGAATAAACACCAGTGATAACATCCGCTTCTCGCGAAGCATCTTTATAATAACCGGTTAAATCAATTTTCAATACATCGGCAATATTATAATCTACACCAAGTTCATATTGTATCGTTCGTTCGTATCCCAACTCCGGATTCCCGTAATATCCCTGCCATTCATCCATAAAAGTAGTTTGTTTTGCATAAGGGTTTAGAACGCTGTCCCACGTTGTACTATAATTTATAAAAGGTAAACCAAACATTTTGGTCCAGGAGGGACGTTGATAGAAATGTCCATATACAAAATGTAAAACAGCATTTTCCGTAATCGGATGCGAAATACCAATCCTCGGCGCAATTGCAACTTTTAGTTTTGTTCGTTCTCTTTCGGGAGTTCCAGGGATTCCCAAAGGAGCGCCAAGATCATGACCGGGTGTTTCAACTTGAAATGCCAACGGGTCAAATCTATTTTTCGGTGCGTTCCGGTTTTGATTGAAAAAATCTCCACGTACACCGATATTCACCACAAGTCCGGGAAATTCTATCTTGTCCTGCACATATAAATTTCCTTCATATGGATTTCCATCAAAAACATTCATCTCGTTACTTCTGCTGCTCTTGGACTCTGCTGCAAAATTCTCGTAGTAAAAATCGTACGTTTTAAAGGTAACTCCGGCTTTAATGTTATGCGCTTTTGTTATCTGATTTGTATAATCGCCTTTAATTTGATATGACTGAGAATTATTCTTTGTCCAAGTATGATAATAAGCTTGCAACGTATATCTCGGATGCATTGAAACAACATCCGGCAACCAAAGCGAATCGGGAATGCGGCCATGTCTATCCGAACGATCCATACGATCTTTTAGATAACTAAGTGTTACTTCATAGAACGACTGAGTATTCAATACGTGAGTGATTTTCCCATATAATTGAGACCAACGCCTAAGTTCCGGCCATTGCCTGAAAGGGGCGCCAGAAAGATTATATTTTGCCCGTGCATACTGTTCATCAATTCGCATGGGAGCTAACCAACCTGCTTCTTGTCCCATCTCAGAGGTATTTTGATTTGACGACGTATAATCTGCACTTTCGTATCCTCCATAAAATCCACCAATACGAAATTTAATATCAGGAGAGAATTTGTAGTTCAGATATCCTTGAAAATTGAATTCGGGATTATAAGGAATAGCTTGAGGAAATATTCCAACACCTTGTTTAAAACGTCCTGACGCGAGGAAACTTAGTTGATCTGTTATACCACCAAAGAGTGTTCCTTCATATTCATATTCCGGGCGATCTGCATATTTTCCAAGTACGTCGTTCGGAGTGGTTTGTTTTCGCCAAGCTCCAAGAAGTGAATCGGGATTCATTTGATAAAACCTACTATTTTCATCCTGAGACTGGAGAGTCCAATAGTCAATTCCCGTACTTTTATAATCGTTATTTTCATTACTGTACATATTTCTACCGAAATGATAAACACCGGCAGGACGCATTCGTCCTAAAACCGTACCATGAATACCTTCAGGGGCTTCTTTTGAAACGATATTTACAACTGCTGAACGCCCTTCACCATATTCTGCATTGTACCCGCCTGTCAATACAGAGATTTGTTCAATAGTTGAACTGTTGAATCCGGAATAATTATCCGAAACCAGACCACTGTTAACGGAAAGATTATCAATCATATAAACTGCTTGAACAATAGAACTTCCTCTAACGTAACCTTTGGTTGAACCCCGCTGCCAGGCAAGGTTTGAATTGTCGCTGAAAATTCCCGCTTGCGTTTCCAGTACATCATTGATCGTTCTTGCGCCGGAATTTTCCAAAACTTTGCTCGTAATAATCTGTTCGCTGGCAGTTAGGTCTTTATCAACAACAGGGCGTTCTGCAACAATAACAACGAGCTTCTGTTCAATTAGTTTTGTATCAAGTATAAAATTTTGGGTGGTTGTTCTATCAATAATAATAGAGACGTTACTTATGCTTACCGGTTCATAACCAAGCATTGACGCCGTTAACGTGTAAGTGCCAGGCGGGACATTCAATATAAAATAGTCACCGTTCACATCGGTTGAAGCCCCGATTTTCAATCCTTTAACTAATATGTTTGCTCCAATGAGCGGTTCGCCGTTTGCTTTTTCAATAATCCTTCCGGATATCTTCCCGGAATTTCCCGCCAAACAAATTGTTGAAAACATAACCGACATAAAGACAATGTATGTGATTTTTTTTGTTATGTATCTCAATGATGTACTCATTCGGTGTCCTTTGAATTTAACTGGCCGTTTTTTATTCAGTTTGTTTTTTGTCAATAAGTCTGGAGACGGAACTCCGTATGTTCAGTTTCGGTTCTAACAAAACTTTTCTTCTTTCGTCGAGGGGGTTTCTCATTCGCCGATATAATAATGCGGCAGCCATTTCAGCCATTTTTGAAATTGGCTGCTCTACTGCTGAAAGAGCCGGTGATAAGTATGATGCGAATACCGGATCATCAAACGTAACAAGTGAGAGATCATCAGGAATTTTGACATTATTTTCTTTGCATGCTTCGAGTGTACCAAGGGCGATTAAATCACCTGCGGTAAAAATTGCCGTAGGAGGATTTGCAAGTTTTAGAAGTAGTTTTGTTTCAAGATAACCGTTGAGTGATCGAAAGTCATCGCCAACGATCAAACGTTCATCGATTGGAATCCCGGCATCTTGAAGTGCGCTTTTATAACCTTGCAGTCGTCTTTCATTCGCGTATGTTCCGGGAAGCCCTTGGATAAACGCAATGCGAGTGTGTCCTTCTTTAATAAGATGATTGACTGCGAGTAAAGCTCCATTCATATTGTCAACACTCACCGAATCAACATCTAAATCATCGAAACAGCGATCGACCATTACGACTGGAATTTCTGCATCGCGTATCTTTTGTATGTGGGAAAAATCCTGACCCACCGAAGCAATGATTAAACCATCAACACGTTTCTCTAAAAGACTTTTAATGGCTGCTCGTTCAATAGCAATATCTTCATCAGAATCGTACACTATAAAATTGTATCCCTTTTTACGAAGTTCGCCCGCCAGACTTTTAATAACCTCAGAAAAAAAAGGATTGGAAATATCAGGAACAATAATTCCTATTTCGAATGTCTTTTGAAGACGTAGCCCTCGTGCAAGAGCATTAACTCTATAGCCAAAATCTTTTGCTACCTTTTTGACCTTGGCTTGAGTCTCTTCACTAATCTTATATTTCTGTGAATTATCATGAAGTACTCTTGAAACGGTAGAGACTGAAAAGCCTGTTTTTTCTGCGATATCTTTTAAAGTTGAGGACATAATTCCTTTTAGGATGTTATTCAAAAAAAGTATTGAAGATCATTTTTCGTTAGATCATGCAAACGTTTGTACTGGAATGTTGGCGGAAATAGGAGGTTTTTCCAAATACTTATGCAATCCTTTGCACAAACTAATTATTTATTTTAACTTTGTCAAGCGGAAAGATAATTTTGTTGTTAAATTGTTATAACACGATAGAAATGTCAGTAAAATGATAAACTTGGAGCATCAAAAAAAGGTGATCCAAATGGAGAAAATACTGACAATGAGTACAAAAGAAAGAAAACGACTGAAAGTGTTATCAGAGCACGAACGAGGAAAACTAACCGTTGTAGAAAGCGCAGAGATCTTGGGAATCAGTGAAAGACAGACGTATCGGATAAAAAGTCGCTATAAAAAGTCGGGAGATACAGGAGTAATCCATTTACTACGAGGGAGTAAGTCAAATCGGGGTTATCCAGAAGCAATAAAAGAAAAAGTAATAAAAATATATTGGGAGAAGTATCGTGATTTTGGACCCACACTATTTTCAGAAAAATTAGAAGAAAGAGAAGCAATAAAAGTAAATCATGAAACGGTGCGGCGCTGGATGCGAGGAAGTGGAATAATTACCAATGAGAGAAAAAAACGACCACACAAAAAACGGCGAGAAAGACGAGCGGCGAAAGGAGAAATGCTGCAATTGGATGGAAGTCATCATGATTGGTTTGAAGGAAGGTCTTCGAAGTGCTGTTTGATAAATATCGTTGATGATGCAAGTGGGCAAGTATTTCTGAGATTTAGCGAAGGAGAAACGACGCAGTCAGTCCTTGAAGCCTTAACGGAATACTGTAAAGGAAGCGGAATACCCCAAAGCGTCTATACAGATCGGTATTCGGTATATTATGCTGAACAGAGCCGTACGGACTACCAGAAAGCATTAGAGAAATTAGCAATTAGAGCCATCTATGCAAACTCGCCACAGGCAAAGGGAAGAGTAGAGCGCGGCAATAGGACGCATCAGGATCGCCTGGTAAAAGAAATGCGACTGCGGAATATCAGCAGCATAGCAGAAGGAAATAAGTTTCTTAAAGAATATTTTATCGCTAGCTATAATTCAAAGTTCATGTTGGCAGAAGAGATGGCCGATATTCATGGAAGCGCAGCCGGGAAAGATTTGGAATCGATATTCTGTTATGAAACGGAGCGTCAAGTAAAAAATGATTACACGTTCAGTCATGAGGGAATAGAGTATCAGATTGAAAGAAGTGATGCGATCATGCCGCATGCGAAGGATAACGTTTTTGTCAGGAAGTATTTAGATGAGAGTATGCATATTTTCAATAAATCGGAAGAAGAATTATTAGTCAAGAAACTAAAGAAATCTCTAAAGTTAAAAGACAAACGCTCCCCAGTGCCGCAGGCAGACCACCCATGGAAGAGGTATTAAAATGTTAGAAAAAGAAAAGTTCATAGGTGGAGGCAAAAATTTCGAGACCGCCGGTCTTGCTACACTCCACTCGCCTTCGCTACGCTTCGGCTCGTTACGTTCCGCAAGACCAGCGGTTAGATCCGCCTTAATTCTTATATTTAAACATGACATTTCTATTGTGCTGAATACCATGACATTTCTAAAGAGTTATAACAGGCTATATAACATTTAAGCAAATTGTTTGAGTTTCTTTCAGTTTTTTTATAAGTTTGTACAAGCGTTCAAAACCAAGACTAATTTTGAGGGAGCCGCTATGAAAAAGTTCTCGTTTATATTTTTCTTTTTAACAGTTTTTACTGTCCTATTTATAACTATATCTATCCCTGCACAGATTATTTATACTCCTGTTGAATTCAGATGTAATATGAAGCTTCAAATGAAAAGAGGAGCATTTGATCGTGGTGATAGAGTGTTCGTTCGACTCAACAACGCGGCTCCTTATGATTACGAATTAAACGACTATGATGGCGATTCAGTCTATTCTGAAATTTTTTGGAATTTCAAAAAAGGACAAGAATTATTGTTTATCTTCACATACGAGGGGAAGATCCACCATTATCGTGAGACTTTAGGGAACAGAAAATTAGTCGTTACTGCCGGAGCAAATATATGTGACGATTATTGGAATGGCGTAGCGAAGGATCCGGCAAAAGAAATTCAAGTCAATTTCTCCGTCTCTATGGACTTGGAAAGACTAACTGATTTATTTAATCCGGAAATTGATTCAGTTTTTGTTTCCGGTAATTTTAACAATTGGCAGAAACTCCATCTGACTCCACGTTCTTATCAACCGGATATTTATGAAGCGACCATTCCCATTAACTTATCGTCTGAAGATACTCTCCATTTCAACTTTTCACATTCACCGGAAATAAAAGAAAATGTTCCAATAAGAAATTATGTTATTACTTTTGCCGATTATGGAACCGGCCATCTTGGATTACCGATGGCAAGGTTTAATCAAGCCCCTCTTTTAACACCTTCCATCACCGTCATATTCAAATGCAACATAGCTTCTCAATTGAAAAACGGGAAATTCTCTCCCGATGATAAAGTGTTTGTGCGAGGTAATTTTAATGATTGGTCGGGAACTGGATATGAGTTGACTGACAAAAATGGTGATTCTGTTTACACAGGAGCATTTGGTGATTTTACAACTTTGCAACAACTCGTTTTTAAATTCGCCATTAATCACAACGGAAGGGATACAGTTGAAAACATCAACAATAGAATTCTAACCCTGCATCCGGATATAAATGTTTTTGAAAGAGCATGGGAAGAGGTTGTTGAAGTTACCTTTAATTGCAACATGAGTGTACAGATTAAACGAGGAACATTTAATCCCGCAACAGATTCGGTTTGGGTGCGCGGCAACTTTAATGATTGGGCTGACAAAGATTTCAGATTGATGGATTCTGATGGTGATTCTATTTATTCCGGTTTATATAATAATTTTACTGTTGGTCAAAATCTTGTTTTCAAGTATGTCCACAGCCCTGATGTTTGGGAGGCGACGGGAAATAGAACGCTAACTGTTACTAGCGGAGCGAATTTAACTTCTGCATGTTGGGAAGATGTTTGTGTGTATATACCTTCTAAAATTATTAAAGTAGCTTTCTCGGTAAATATGGAACTCGAAAGATTATCGGGCTTATTCAATCCGGCAATAAATAAAGTTTCAGTTCGCGGTTCGTTTAACGGATGGGGTGAAACATTGATGACTCCATCAACCACAAACGCAGATTTATACGAAGTTACTACGGATGTAATTGCAGCGGTTGATGAAAAAATCAATTTCAAATTCTTTTATTCTCCCGGAACTTGGGAAGTAAATAATTTAACTGATCCAACTCACAACGACAGATACTTCATCGTTACTCAGGCAGTTTTTGATTCCGGTTTTATGGCTTATGATGCCATAGGTTTCAACAATCAATCTTCAGGTCCGTATCCTTATCATCAAAAAGTAAAAATAATTTGTAATACAAATGGCGCAAAAATCTTAAATGCTCCTATTGGTACTGAATTTCAAACAGTACATATTCTTGGGGTTCCATCCAATGAATTTAATATCGAGAATTATCTCCCTAAAGATGTAAAATCAATACAATTATTTGACGACGGAACACATGGTGATGTAGTTATCGGAGATAAAATCTTTTCAGTGGATACTATCTTAACTTTCCCCGTGTGGTGTATTCTTCCCCAGTGGTTTAATATTTCTTACAAATACAGCGCTAATTACAATTTGCCAACAAACGGAGGCTCAAATGACAACGAAGTTATTGGTGGCAGATATCATGCATCATATTTTTCACTATTTGACCCGACCGTCATAGATACTTTTGGAATTGTTAAAATTACCAAGGTTGAACAAGACACAAGAATTCCTACCGCGTATGGGCTAGAACAAAACTATCCAAATCCATTTAACCCGGAGACGGTAATCAGTTGGCAAATCGCAGTCGGCAGTTTTGTAACTTTAAAAGTTTATGATGTTCTTGGGAATGAAGTTGCTGTTTTGGTGAATGAAGAACAACCGGCAGGAACATATCGAGTTACATTCAACCCTCAACAAACTCCGCCTCGGGCGGATAACCAACAACAACTATCCAGTGGAATATATTTCTACCAACTCCGTGCGGGAGATTTTGTGCAAACCAAGAAAATGATCTTGTTGAGGTGACAAATGAAACTAAAAACAAATTGGAGGAGTTGGTTATGAAAAATTTTAGCTTATTTCTTTTAACAGTTTTAATTGTACTCTCAATACCGATATCTATCTCTGCACAAACTCCACTCCTTGAATTCAGGTGCAACATGAGTGTCCAGATTAAACGAGGAACATTTAATCCCGCAACAGATTCAGTTTGGGTGCGTGGCAACTTTAACGACTGGGCGGGCAAGGCAACAACATTAATTGACCCTGACGGTGATTCTATTTATTCTCGTGTTTTCTACAACCAATTTACAGTTGGGCAATCATTAATATTTAAATATGTCCACAGTCCTGATGTATGGGAAGCAACGGGAAATAGAACGCTGACTGTTGCAAGCGGAGCGAATTTAACTTCGGCATGTTGGGAAGATGTTTGTGTATATAAACCAACAAAAACTATTCCTGTTACTTTTTCTGTAAATATGAAAACCGAAAAAAAATCACCAACTTTTTTTAATCCTCTTGTAGATTCTGTTTCAGTGCGGGGTTCGTTTAACGGATGGGGTGAAACAAGAATGACTCCTCTTGCCGACAGTACTGATATTTATCGTGTTGTAGTACCAATTGAAGTAGAGTTTGATGAAAAAATAAGTTTCAAATTCTTTTATTCTCCGGGAACATGGGAGGTTAATAATCTTACTGATAAAACTCAAAACGATCGATACTTTATAGTGAATCAATCTGTATTTGATTCAGCTTCTTTTTCGTATGCTGCCTATTTCAACAACGACACACTACGGATTCCACATGGGCTACAAGACCCTTTCATAACTTTCACATGTAATACAAATGGCACTTCAATAATCAACGCACCAACAGGGACCGAATTTAAAACAATCCATATGGCAGGTGGCAATTCTCCTCTTCAATGGCCGGGCAGTGGTTGGCCGGATCAGGATATTACAAAAGTTATTCAGCTCTTTGATGATGGGACACATGAGGATAAAATTGCCGGTGACAAAATATTTACATGTGAGATACGATTCCCACAATATTATAGTAAATACAGCCTACAATACAGATATGCAGCTAACTGGGGTTTGCCAACGAATGGCGGTTCGAACGATAATGAAACTGTCGGAGCGCTAAACAAAACCTTTATTTGGAACTATCTAACTGCAACCGCAGAGATCAAAGATACCTTTGGAATAATTCACACAACAGATGTAACTAAAGTTGAAAAACTTGGAAACACGACGCCCACCAATTTTAAGTTGGATCAAAATTATCCAAACCCATTTAACCCGGAAACGATAATCAGCTGGCAATTGGCAGTCGGCAGTTTTGTTACAGTAAAAATTTATGATGTTCTTGGAAATGAAGTAGCAACGTTAGTGAATGAAGAACAGGCAACAGGGACTTATCAAGTTTCTTTCAATACACAACAAACTCCGCCTCGGGCGGATAACCACCAACAACTCTCCAGCGGAATATATTTCTACCAACTCCGCGCAGGAGATTTCGTTCAAACAAAGAAAATGATCTTGTTAAGGTGACAAATGAAATTAAAAAATAGATATGGGGATTCACAATGAAAAAGTTACTTTCCTTTTTTTCTCTTTTAATAACTTTTACCGTTATTTCACTTCCGCTTTCGGCGCAAGGAACAATCACCCACACAGGCAAATCTTCCAAGACTATTCTTGTAACTTTTTCTGTTAATATGGAATTGGTGCGATTAAGTGGTTTGTTTAATCCTCCAAGCGATACTGTTTCCATCGGTGGAAACTTTAACGCTTGGGAAAAAACCAACCTGACGGTTTCACAATCAAATCCCGATATTTACGAGGCGACTATTTCAGTTACCGATTCTGTTCAAGATACAATTCGTTTCAATTTTGTTTACTCACCTGATATTTGGGAAGTTGTCGGCGTAAGGGAATACGTAATAACTCAGGCTAATTATGACAGCGGTCTTGCTGTGTTAGATGCGATTGGATTTGATTCGGAACCTTTTTCTCCCCCAACCAGAGTCGAATTTAGATGCAACATGACCATAGAAATGAGAAATGGAGAATTTGTTCGCGGCGAGAAAGTTTTCGTTCGCGGCGATTTTAACGGCTGGAGTGGAAACGATTATGAATTGAAAGATGTGGACGGTGATTCAATTTATTCCAGAATCTTTTCTAACTTCAAAGCCGATCAAAAACTAACTTTCAAATTTACACACACCCACAACGGAGGAGATGATGTTTGGGAAGTAACTGGAAATAGAGGATTAACTGTTTCGAGCACCGGACCAAATATTTTTACCGGGATTTGGGAAGACGCCTGTTTTTGTACCCACTATAAAACCATACAAGTTACGTTCAGCATAAACATGGAACTCGAACGATTGTCAGGATACTTCAATCCATTAACAGATACTCTTTCGATTCGCGGTTCGTTTAATGGTTGGAACAAAACCTTTATGACTGCATTACCTGATAGTCCTGACATTTACAAAGTTACGACACCTGCCGTGGTAAGTTTGGATGAAAAAATAAGTTTTGCATTTTTCTATAGCCCAGGAACCTGGGAAATAAATAATTTTGATTTTCCCAATGAGCGATTTTTCATAGTTACTCAGGAGGTTTTTAATTCGGGTTCCTTTACTTATGACGCAATTGGATTTAATGTACCTGATGGTGACCCACCATATTTTGCTCAAGACCCCCTAATTGTATTTAAATGCAATACTAATGGGGGAAAGATCATAAATGCGCCAGATGGAACGGAATTTAAAACTATTCATATAGCTGGTTCGAATTACCCTATGCAATGGCCCAGCAGTGAATGGTCCGATTCGGATATAAATAAAGTTATGCAACTTTTTGATGATGGAACCCATAATGATGCAATTGCTGGTGACAAGATATTTACAAACATCGTTCAATTCCCAATGTATTCACGAAGGTACATTACCTATAGATACGGGGCTAACTGGGGTTTTGAGACAAATGGAGGAGGAAATAATAATGAGTTCACTTCAGTATCTTATCATACTTTACTCATGCTATTTTCAAAATTCAATTATGAAGTTGATGATACTTTTGGCGTTGTAAGATATCATGATTTTACTGATGTTGAAAGAATCGAAAACACAATTCCATCCAGTTTCAAGTTAGAACAAAACTATCCAAATCCCTTCAATCCGGAAACGAAAATCAGTTGGCAGTTAGCAGTCGGCAGTTTCGTAACATTAAAAGTTTACGATATGCTTGGAAATGAAGTTGCTGTTTTGGTGAATGAAGAACAACCCGCGGGAACTTATCAAGTTTCTTTCAACACACAACAAACCACCAACAACAAACAACTATCAAGCGGAATATATTTCTATCAACTCCGAGCCGGAGATTTTGTACAAACCAAGAAAATGATCTTGTTGAGGTGACAAATGAAATTAAAAAATAAACATGAGGGATTCGCAATGAAAAAGTTATTTTCTTTTTTTTCACTTTTAACAGCTTGTACAGTTATTTCACTTCCGCTTTCGGCTCAAAGCACAGACACTCACGCAGCCAAAACTTCCAAAACCATTCAGGTAACATTTTCCGTTAATATGGAATTAGAAAGATTAATGGGAGGTTTTAATTCCGCTAACGATACTGTTTTTGTTGCCGGCAATTATAATGAGTGGAAGAAAGTTCCTATGTCGGTATCAGCCGATAACAGTGATTTATATTTCGTTTCAATCCCTATTGAAGTTTCTGTGAATGACACGCTTCGTTTTAACTTTTGCTATGGGAAGGATCATTGGGAAGAAGAGGTAAGAGAATATAAAATTTTTCAAAATGATTATGATCGCGGTTTAGCTGAAATTCTTGGTCTGGGTTTTAATTCTTCAGAACTTGCTGACTTTCCTATGAAAATGCAGTTCAAGTGCGATATGCGGGAGCAACTGAAAAATGGAAATTTTTCACGGGAAGATAGACTCTTTGTTTTAGGAAATTTTAATGATTGGAAAGGCATAGACTATGAACTCCATGATGCCGACGGCGATTCCGTTTATTCGAGAACATTTCAAAATTTCAAACGGTACCAACGGCTCTACTTTAATTTTGTAAAATATTCAAATGATACTTATAAAAGGGAAAACTTTATCGAGCGAACGTTCAGCCTCCCTGTGATGGGTCTCAACATTTATTCTACAGTTTGGGCAATGACCGATTCTTTCCACATCCCTAAAACCATTCAGGCTACATTTTCAGTAGATATGGAATTAGAGCGAGTTTCGGGATCATTTAACCCTGAAAAAGATTCTCTCTTTATCGGTGGTAATTTTAATAAGTGGGGAAAAATTTTGATGACACGGAGTCAGCCAAACAACGCCATATATTCAGTAATCCTCCCTATCGCTATGTCAACCGATGATACTATTCGATTTAATTTTTGTTACTCGGGAGAAAAGTGGGAAACTATTCCTGTTAGACGTTATGTTCTTACTCAACAGGATTATTCTAATAATAAAATTGACTTATCATTTATTGGCTTTAATAATTATCCTTCTCCATCTTCGCCACAAGTTGAATTCAGGTGTAACATGCGTCTCGCAATGAAGCGGGGTAATTTTTCAAGAGGAGATAAACTTTTCGTGCGGGGAAATTTTAATCGTTACGCGGAATATGATTACTTTTTAAAAGATGCTGACGGCGATTCCATTTATTCCGGTGTTTTTTGTGATTTCAAGAAAGATCAATCCATCTCCTTTAATTATGTGAAAAGCCATAACGGAATCGAAGTTGGTGAGTTTGGAAAAACAAGATATACATCCGTTAATTTACCGGACAATAATATTTACGAAGCTTATTGGGAAGACAATAACCGGGAGAACTTAAAACCGATTCAGATAAAGTTTACTCTCGATATGGAACTGGAAAGATTGGTTGGGTTTTTTAATCCCGCCACAGATTCTGTTTCTGTTCGTGGAACGTTTAACGAGTGGCAATATGATTGGATGAAACCAACTGCTGCCAATCCTGATGTTTTTGAAGCAGCAATAATAACGGACGCAGCATTGGGAGATACGATAAGTTTCAAATTTTTCTACCCCCCAAGTAGGTGGGACGTGGGATACGATTCTCTCTATAAATTTAGCTATCTCCCAATTTCACAAGAAATTTACAATTCCGGATTAGCTGAATATAATACTGTATTTAATATGTGTGCTTGCGTGATGAATAATGAAACTACTATTCTTTTTACATGCAATACAAATGGAGCTAAAATAAACGGAATGCCCGAAGGATCGGAATTTAAGACACTGCACCTGTTTGGCGGAAATTCTCCACTGAAATGGCCTAAATCGGGTTGGCCTAACACAGATAGTATATTCGGTGTCCAGATGTATGATGATGGAACACATGGAGACAAAATTGCATCTGATAATATTTTCTCTAATGAAATTACTTTCCCCAAATATTCGAGTATGATCGTTCAGTATAAGTATAGCGCCAACTGGGGATTGCCTCAAAACGGCGGATCAAATGAGAATGAAGCACCCGGTATGAAAAGAGCACTCTATCTGAAACAGAATATCTATAACGCGAGATTGGAAGATGCTTTTGGAGTAATGAAGTCCGCGGATATAACTACCGGAATGGATACTCCTAAAGAACAAGTTCCAACCACTTTTGCACTTAAACAAAACTATCCAAATCCGTTTAATCCGAATACAGTAATTAGTTATCAGTTATCAGTTGATAGTAAAGTAAATCTAAAAGTTTTTGATATTCTTGGAAATGAAATTGCAACGTTGGTGAATGAAGAGCAACCTTTAGGAATCTATCAAGTTTCTTACAACCAACAACAACTCTCCAGTGGCGTATATTTTTATCAACTCCATGCAGGAGATTTTGTACAAACCAAGAAAATGATTTTGTTGAGGTGATGGATAAAATTAAAGACAGCAATGAGTGTTTAGTTATGAAAAAGTTAAACTTTTTTCTCTGTATGATTTTTATTCTGTTCGTATTTCCACTATCAACTTTTGCACAAGCACCAACGGTTGAATTCAAATGTAATATGAGTGTGCAAATTAAACGAGGAACATTTAATCCTGCAATAGATTCTGTTTGGGTGCGCGGAAATTTTAGTAATTGGGAAGGAAAAGATTTCATGTTGGCTGACCAGGATGGCGACTCAATCTATTCAGTTGTTTTCACAAACTTTACCGAGGGTCAAGCGCTTGTATTTAAATTTGTACACAGTCCGGATGTATGGGAATCAACAGCGAATAGATTAATAACGGTAACCACCGGAGCAAATGTTTATGAATGTTTTTGGGAAGATGTAAATGTTTACGTTCCAAAGAAAACTATTCAAGTCACATTTACTATTAACATGGAACTCGAAAGATTGAAAGGTTCTTTTAATCCAACCACAGATTATGTCGGGGTGCGAGGATCATTTAGCGGTTGGTGCGGAGCCATCGTGTCAACATCTTCTGCATCAGACGATGAGAATTTTGAACTTGCAAAAAGGTGCGAAACAATATTAGCTCAATCACAAACTAACGCTGATATTTATGAGGGAGTCGTTCCCATGTTTGCAGAAGTCGGTGAAATAGTCAGTTTCAAATTTTATTACAACCATGATATTTGGGAAATCGATTATTTAACAGACGACACTCAGAGGGATAGATACTTTGTTATTTCTCAAGCCGATATTGACACTGGGATCATGTCCTATGATGCGATAGGATTTAATAACGAATCATTAGAAACGGTATTAAATCAAGATGCACATATCACCTTTACCTGTAACACAAATGGGGCAAAAATCATCAATACACCACTTGAAACAGAATTCAAAACAATCCATATCGCAGGTAGTCACCTTCCTCTTAAATGGCCTAGCGGAGGATGGCCGGATATCGACAGCACAAAAATGATACGACTTTATGACGACGGAACTAACGATGATGTAACTGCAGGAGATAAAATATTTACAACAACAATTAATTTCCCAATTTACTCATCATTAACTGTCGTTTACAAATTTAGTGCTAATTGGGGTTTATCAACCAATGGTGGTAGCAATAATAATGAGGGAACAATCGGAAGGGATAAAACATTAAAGATGAACAAATTTACTGCAAAAGCGGTTTTCAATGACTCTTTTGGATATGCCCCAGATGATATAATTATAGAGAATATAATTCCGACTAAGTACAAGTTGGAACAAAATTATCCAAATCCATTTAACCCGGAAACTGTAATCAGTTGGCAAATCGTAGTCGGAAGTTTTGTAACTTTAAAAGTTTATGATGTTCTCGGAAATGAAGTTGCAACGTTGGTGAATGAAGAACAATCAGCCGGAACTTATCAAATTCCCTTCAACACACTACTAACCACCAACAACAAACAACTAACCAGCGGAGTATATTTCTATCAACTCCGTGCTGGAGATTTTGTTCAAACCAAGAAAATGATTTTGTTGAGGTGATTCTAAGTGTTTCTCTGTGTCCTTAGTGTCTCAGTGTTAAATCTTTTTTCACCACAAGGCACTAAGAGCACTGAGTTTCACTAAGTAAAATAAACTTTCGATTATTTCGTTTTAATTTTTTTCTTCCCGCTCCAAAATGCCAGCGGATTTGAGACTTTCACTTTAGTTAATCCCGTTTCTGTTCCTATCCACATTGATTCCCCATCGAAGTAAAGCGAAAGTATCGTGTTGGAAGAGAGATTAATATCATCGGGATTTACGCGCGAAATTTTTCCCGTGGTTGAGTTGAACAGCGCCAAACCTCTTCCGTATTCCTTTTTATTTTTCTTATCGAACTGATAACAGCTCACCCAAATTAAACTACCGGTTCGTTCCAATGCAAAAATTCCGTTTGCAGGAAGTCCATTTCTTTTTTCGATTCGTTCCCACAAAGCTCTGCGGTTAAAACGGAAAAGTCCGCCAACGTTAAACTCAGGATTGTCGCGAGTAATAAACTCATCTGTTCCGAACCAGATATAATTTTTATCAAACAAAATATCGGAAATAGAAATTGCATCACCAACGCCGCGGAATGCGTTCCGTTGATTGTTGTAAAAAATTAACTGCGATTTATCTTCCAATACCCGCGATTTATCATATCGAAATACGCCTCCCTCTGTTCCGAACCAAATATACTCGTTCCCGTCTGCGCGAATAATTTTTATGTTGTTCGTTCTGGAATCTTTACCATAGGTGATGTCAAAGTCATCAAATTTTTGTTTATCAATATCAAAGCGGGTAAGATTTATGAACCTGCCGATCCACAAAATGTTTTCTTTTTGATCGTAATAAAGAGAGCGGATCCAATTCCCATATTCTCCTCCTGCACCAAATTTTCTTTTACGCCAAAGTTTCCGTTTTCTATCGAAGGTCATCAATCCGTCGGTTGTGCCTGCCCAAACATAATCCTTGCTCGCGGCGATGCAGTAAAACAAATCTTCCGTTAACGAATTATCTTTTGTTGAGTAAGTGATCCATTTTTTTTCTTTTTGAAGATATTGGGAAATTCCCTGTCCATATGTTGAGAACCAAAGTGAACTTCCGTCAGTTGTAATGTCGTTAACCGTTGCGCCTTCAAGAAAAGATTCATATTCAACTTGCGCGGAAAGGTCAAGTTGAAAAAGAAAGAGTGCGAGGAAAAGCAGAAGGAATTTTTTATTCATAGTTAGTTTGGTCAAAGGTCATCAGTCAGTAGTCATTAAATTTTTATTAATTCTTTTCGTTTTTTAATTCTGTTCAGAAACCGTTGTGATTACAACACCGATGACCGTTGACTAATGACCAATAACAGATTTTCCGCATCAGTCATTCAGAAACGAAATCTTAAAATGATTTTCAAACCCGCTCTTTAAGGATTCACCAAGGAAATCGTAATCGGTCGGTTTATTAAGGATTGTTTCAAGTTCGATAGTTTTCTTTTCCAGTTCATCTTTCACTTCAAATTTTTCCTGTTCGCTTCCATGAAGATATTCGTACAACTTACGGTGTTGTTTACCGCAAAGGATAGAACCATGCTGCAGAATAATATTTCCAAGTTTACGCTGCGCGCTGCCGATCAGTTTTTTCCCTTCATATTTTATTTCGCTTCTTGCTGATGTTGCAAAACATGCGGTTCCCTTTCCATCTTTATAAATTGATGAAAAGTCCGGCTGCTGTGTTTCAAGTTCGGCTTCGGATAAAAGTTCATCGTATAAAAATAATCCTTGCAGCAGCGCAAAATTAATTTCGCGATAAATCTCCGATGGTGTATGCGTTGAACTTAATGGAATTACAACCGAGTAGGTAATTTCTTTTGCGTGAAGAATCGCTCTCCCGCCGGTTGGGCGCTGTACAACATCAATTAAATCTTTTTTTGCTTTTTCAAGATCGATCGACTCGAACGATTGATTGGCTCCAAGTGAAATGCAATGCGGCTTCCAGCGGTACAAACGTAAGTACGCTTCATCTTCTTTGCAATTGGTTGCAAGTTGAAGATCAAAATCCATATTAAATTTTCCGGTTTGTAAACCGGAATTTATAAAATGCCATTTCACTTTCCGATGAGTCCTCTTTTACTTTCATTTAAAAAAGAAAGCACTTCTAAAGCATGTGGTTCCGTTCCGAAATCAGCCATGATTTTTTCTTTTGCTTGTGTAACATTCAACTGCGAGCGGTAAAGAATTTGATAAACATCTTTCAACATTTGAATTTCTTGATTTGAAAAACCTCTGCGGCGCAAACCAACAACATTCAATCCTTCGTACTGCAACGGTTCTTGAGCCGCAAGAATAAATGGGGGAACATCCTGCGTAACACGGAAACCACCGCCGATCATGCAATGTTTTCCAACTTTACAGAATTGATGCACGGGAGTCATTCCGCCGATGATCGTCCAATCATCAACAAAAACATGCCCGGCTATCTGTACACCGTTTGCAAGAATACACTTATCGCCGATGTGGCAATCGTGCGCAACATGTGAGTACGCCATCAGCAAAACGTTACTGCCGATTTTAGTCAACCGCGTTTCTTTTGTTCCGCGGTGAATGGTAACAAATTCGTGAATGACTGTTTCGTCGCCTATTTCTGCGGTTGATTCATCGTTATCGAATTTCAAATCCTGAGGGATGTGCGCAATGGAAGCCGACTGATAAATTTTTACTTTTTTACCAATACGTGCGCCGTCATAAATTACGGCGTGCGGACCGATGTACGTTTCGTCGTTTATTATCACGTTATCTTTAATAATTGCGTAAGCGTCAACGCGAACGTTTTCTCCTAATTGGGCTTTCGGACTTACAATTGCGGTTGGATTTATTTCTGTCATTTTATTTATTAAGATTTTTTTGAGTTTCCGTTTTTATCAACAATCGCCGCCATAAAATCGGCTTCAGCTACAAGCACCTCATCAACAAATGCTTTGCCGGACATCATTACAACTTTACTTTTCTTGTTCACCAATTCAACTTCAAGAGTCAAAACATCCCCCGGCACAACCGGTTTTCTGAACTTAGCATTATTTATCTGCATGAACATGACAAGTTTTTCTTCCGGATTGGGAAAAGAATTTAAGAGAAGAATTCCGCCGGTTTGCGCCATTGATTCAATGATCATAACTCCAGGCATAATTGGCTGTCCTGGAAAATGTCCTTGAAAAAACGGTTCATTGATTGTAACAGATTTTTCGCCGACAACTTTTTTATCCATATCAAGCTGCGTTATTTTATCAACTAAAAGAAATGGATAACGATGCGGAAGAATTTTCATGATCGCATTAATATCAAAGACCACGCCTTCTTTTTTTACATGTTGATATTTGCGGACGAGTTTTTTCTGCTGATATAATTTGCGGATCATTTTGGCAAATTCAACATTGGCTTTGTGTCCGGGGCGGGCAGCTAATATTTGCGCTTTGATCGGAACTCCTATGAGCGCTAAATCGCCGATCATATCAAGCAGTTTGTGGCGGACCGGTTCATTTCTAAAATGCAAAGTTTTATTATTTAATATTCCGTTCTCGCCAAGAGTAACTTCGTTCTCAATTCCCAACTTGATCCTTAGTTGATCGAGTTCCCCTTCAACAACGGTTTTATCAACAATCACTACAGCGTTATCAATATCCCCGCCTTTGATCAATCCATAATCTGAAAGTTGTTCAACTTCACTTAAAAAGCAGAAAGTTCTTGCCGGAGCAAATTCGGTAACAAATTCTTTTTCAAGATCGAAAAGTCCCGTGTGCTGACTTCCAAGTGCCGGATTTTGATAATCTACCATTACGGTGATTCGATAGCTATCAAGCGGAAGGGCAACTATATCAACTTGTCTTTCTTCGTCATGGAACGTTACGGTTTCATCGATGATCAAATAATCTTTCGGCGCTTCCTGCTGAACAAATCCGGCTTCGAGTAATTTTGTAACATAAGGCATCGCACTTCCGTCGCCAATCGGCGGTTCAATTCCATCTAATTCGATAATGATGTTATCGATCTGCAAACCGACTACAGAGGCAAGTACGTGTTCAACTGTGTAAACTTTGGCTTCTCCGATTCCCAAAGTTGTTCCGCGCGAAACATCAACAACATAATCGGCAAGAGCTGGGATTTCAGGATTTCCGCCTAGGTCAGTACGGACAAATCGGATGCCGTAATTTTCCGGCGCCGGTTTGAACGTCATAGTACACGTAGTACCGGTATGAAGTCCAATTCCGGTAATAGCAACTTCATTTTTTATAGTTCTTTGCTGCTCTAACATAAGCCTCGAATTTTTGTTTAAGTTTTCAAATTTTCTTCGGGCAAAATACTAAAAAGAAGTGGAATGGAGAAAAGGTTAGTTGTTGTTCGATAGTGGTTGGTGGAAAATTGGGAATGGTTGCGATAAAATATCAACTTGCACTTTATAGTTAAAAAAGGTAAGTTTTGAGCAAATTTATTGGAGGTTCTATGTTTAGATATTTCTTAATAACTATTGTTGGACTATCTCTCTTTTGCCTCACCGGATGCAAAGAAAAAATTGTAACGGTTGAAGTTGAAAAGAATGCAAACAAAGGCGGTTTGCTTTTCAAGATTGATAAAGAAAACGCACCTAAAAATGTCGTTATGGTTGAAGCCATACTTTCCCGAACTGACTTTGATACACTCAAAGCCTCTCTCAATTTAATAAATGATACTTCCGCAGATTTAGCTCTCAACAACATTCCAATTGGTACATGGCAATTAAATGTTAATGCGTATGACAGTCTTCAAAAAATTGTTTACGCCGGCGAAACGGCTGTAAATGTTCAAGATGGAATTACCACACAAGTTAATTTAACACTCATCCCAACAAGCACCGGACTTGGAAATATTTATATTTTAGTAAACTGGGGAACGAAGCCTTCGGCTACATGGAGTGATTATGAAATGAATCCAGTGTTAAAAATGCCAAGTACAAACCACCCTCAATCTATCTGTAATCAACCAAAAGTAATCTATGACGAAGGTAAGTTTAAAATGTGGTTCGCGATTCTTACACCTGGATTTGCCCCAAATACAGGTTATGCAGAATCTTACGATGGCTATAGTTGGAAGATCATCAAGACCAATCTTTTTAATTTACAAAATAATGACAGCACAAACATTAACAGATGGGACGCAAATTGTGTTATTCCCGAAGCTATTATTAAAGAAGCGGGTATTTACAGAATGTATTACGGTGGATTTAGGGATTCATATGGTATATGGCAAGTTGGATTGGCAGAATCAAGTGACGGAATCAATTGGAAGAGGTATTCGGATCCAATATTAAAATCTACTGCAAACGAATATCGAGTTTCTGCCGGTGATATTGTTAAAATTAACGGCGTTTACTTTATGTATTATTCATTTAGCTCTAACCCTCAGACGATGCCCCCTGCACAACTTAATGGAGGAATTTCTTTAGCAATCTCAAATGATGGAAAAACATGGACACGATATAATGGAAATCCTATTTTATCAAATTCTCAAAGTTGGGATGGAAAGGTTTATTACCCCTCCGTTATTGTCGAGAATGATAGGTATGATATGATTTTTATGGATGCCAAAGGCACTGGTTTTGGTCTGGCTACTTCAAAAGATGGATATACTTGGATTCAAACGACCACAAAACCTTTCTTTACTTTAGCTGATACAAGAGGCGAAAAAGTATATGAAGTTGTTTACCCAAGTTGGAGAAAAATTAACAACAAATATTTTCTATATTATTCCAGCTCATCTAATAGCGATATGCAAACGAACACCATTAGAGTGGCTGTGAAGTGATATAAATTGTGCGTGGAAAAATATTGGAGATTTTATGAAAAAGAATTTTATTATTCTGTTTTTAAGTGTGTTAATCATTTACCTCACCGGATGCAAAGAAAAAATTGTAACGGTGGAAGTTGAAAGGAACGCTAACAAAGGCGGTTTGCTTTTCAAGATTGATAAAGAAAACGCACCCAAGAATGTTGTTCTAGTGGAAGCCATCCTTTCCCGAACCGACTTTGATACACTCAAAGCCTCTCTCAATTTAATAAATGATACCTCCGCAGATTTATCTCTCAACAACATTCCAATCGGAACCTGGCAATTAAATATTAATGCTTATGATAGTCTCCAAACCATTGTTTATGCCGGTGAAACTGCGGTAAATGTTCAAGATGGAATTACCACGCAAGTTAATTTAACACTCATCCCAACAAGCACCGGACTTGGAAGTATTTATATTTTGGTTACCTGGGGAAAAACTCCTTCAACTACCTGGACCGATTTTGAACTCAATCCGGTTTTACCTCCCTTGGCTTCTAGTAACTCTACGGCTTGGTATAATATGCAAAAAGTGTTGTACGACGAGGGGATATTTAAAATGTGGTTCGCAACTTTTAAATATGGATTAGCCCCTAATACCGGTTATGCTGAGTCGTATGATGGTTTTACCTGGAAAGTTGTGAAAGAAAATCTATTTGATTTACAGAGGAATGATAGTAGTTCGTATAGTCGATGGGACGCCAACTGTGTGGTCCCCGGAGCAGTTATAAAAGAAGACGGCGTTTATAAAATGTATTATCAGGGATTTAAAAACTCCAGTGGAGAATGGCATGTTGGTTTAGCAGAATCAAGAGATGGTGTTAATTGGCAACGGTATGCGGATCCCGTACTAAAAGCAAATTCAATTGAATTTCAAATTAGTGCGGGAGATATAATTAAAATTAATGGCGTTTACTTTTTATATTATTCGTTTCGCTATAATCCAATATCAACGATGCCAGTCCAATTTACCGGAGGAATTTCATTAGCAACCTCGACTGACGGGAAAACATGGAATCGCTGCGAAACAAATCCTATTTTAATAAAATCTCAAAGTTGGGAAGGCTCTCGAGTTTATTATCCATCCGTGGTTGCTGAAAATGATAGATATGATATGATGTATATGGACAATAATTCCACCGGTTTTGGAATGGCTTCTTCAAAAGACGGATATGTTTGGTACAAAACCGACACAAAACCTTTTTTCACTATTGCAAATACAAAAGGAGTGAAGACGTACCAGGTGGCATATCCTTTCTACAGAAAGATTAATAATAAATATTTTCTCTACTATTCAGGTACTTCCAGTAATAATCAGGTTACCAATGTTATTCGGGTAGCTATCAAATAATAATAAATTTTTAATTAGTTCAAGGTTAAGGAGGAACTATGAAAAAGAAAAATACAATTATCATTTTTTCACTGCTGATATTCTTCTCAACTCTACTCTTTCCCCAGTCCGGTACTTTTACTGTTGAGGCATACAAACAATTCCTTTCCACGCATCAAAATATGAATGCAGGAGAGGTTTTACAATTACATGACGCCGGAACTTTTCTTGGTCAAATTCCCGCGCAAACTCAAAATGCTTTATTCCTCGACAGCATTATTTTCAAATATAAATTAACCGATTATGAAAAATCACTGATCGAGAAAAACGGTTTTATGGTTTCCGATCGTTTGAAATCCCTTTCAGTTGAAGCTTCTTTTATTGATATTTTCCGTAACGATCTGCCTCTTTTCATTTCTACCGACGCGATCTTGCATTCGCTCCATCTTTCATACGATAACATTTTAAAAGATGTTGAGTTGGGATACATCATTCCAAAACTGACAGAGATTCTAGATTTAATTCACAAGCAAATTCCGGTTCTTCAGATCCGTTATACGGCAAATCCGGGAATGACAAAATCGCTTGAAGATATTGATTTGTATTTGGGTGTTGCTCAAAAATTGTTAAACGGTACTTCGAATTACTATTACTCGAATAATACTTCTAAACAAGCCGAAATCTTGGATTTGATAAACACATATCAACTCAATTCTTATAAGTTATTCTCCGAAAATTGCAGAGATATTGATTTCAGTCAATTTAAAGTACGCGGACATTATACAGACGAACACAGACCCGAACTTGCAAAATATTTTCAATCAATGATGTGGCTTGGAAGAACGGAATTTTATTTAATTCGACCGAACGCCATTCCCCTTAATTGTCCGCCGCAAACTGATGCTGATATTCAACGGCAAATAATTGATGCGTTACTCCTTTCGGAGATGTTGAATTTATCCGGCGCTCAAACTGCATTTGATGAGATTGATGATGTGATAAAATTTTTTGTGGGGGAATCCGATAACGTCACTTTCAACAATCTCACCTTCCTCAAAAATGCCGTACAAATAAACGATCCAGGCGATTTGCTTGATACCAACAAAGTAATAGATTTCCAGAACGAATTAAAGAAAAATGATTTTGCGTATCAGCGGATTTTATCGCAAGTACTCGCCGCTTCGGAAGTTGATTCAATTGTTCCTGCATCTGCTTTTCTTTTTCTCGGGCAAAGGTTCATTATTGATTCATACGTCTTCTCTCAAGTTACCTACGATAGAATTAAATATAACAACAATTTCATAAGAAGAATGCTTCCCAATTCGTTAGATGTTCTTTTTGCTCTGGGAAATGATGGAGCCGGGCAGCTTCTTAAACCGGAACTTGATCAATATCACTATGGAACCAATCTCGCTTCGCTTCGTTATTTAGTAGATGAATACTCAACCGATTTTTGGAAAAGTTCGATGTACAACGCTTGGCTGCAAGCTATTCGTTCACTTAATCCTCCGGTAGAACGTTTACAAATGCCGGAGTTTATGCAGACTGCCGCTTATTGGCAATCGAAGATGAACACTCAGCTTGCCTCCTGGGCGCAGCTTCGCCATGACAATCTTTTATACGCAAAACAATCAAACAGTGGCGGTGTTATTTGTTCCTATCCTTTTGTTTATGTTGAACCGTTTCCGCAGTTTTATCAGAACTTAAAATTATACGCGGATATCGCGAAGCAGAAATTTCAAGCGCTCAACTTCTCAGAGACATGGTATAAAAATTCTATGCTTCACTATTTTCAACGGCTATATGACATTTCCGATACGCTTGGAACTATTGCGGGGAAGGAGTTGAGTAACCAAATTTTATCCGAAGCAGAAACAAGATTTCTTGAATGCGCCGTTACTATTAATCCGGATCACATGTGCGGACAACCGGAGTTTAACGGCTGGATATTTTCACTTTTGTATGGAATGGCTCAAGAAGATGAGCGACTTGTTGCAGATGTACACACGGCTCCAACCGATGAAGTTGGAAATCAAGTTGGATGGGTAAAACATGTTGGAACGGGAATGATGAATCTTGGAGTTTATGTTACAAACAATCAAGAAGGTCAACCGACAGCTTATGTTGGTCCCGCGTTAAGTTATTACGAATACACTTCAACAAACTTTTTGCGCTTAACCGATGAAGAATGGCGAGCTTCTTATAACTCCTCGGCGCTTCGTCCTTCTTTTGTTAATCTTTATTTAGCTGATTCGACTGGAAACACAAAAGGAAGTGGACCAATGCTGTTAACTTCGATAGAAGGGAAAGATAACCCGGTTTCAGAAATGAACTATTTGGTTGCGCAGAATTTTCCCAATCCGTTTAATCCTTCAACGATAATTAGTTTCACTATTCCCGATGCAATGGAGAACCAGAATGTTTCTCTAAAAATTTACAGCATTAACGGAGAATTGATTAAAACATTTTTTGAAAAAGAACTTCCTGCCGGGAATTATGTTACCCGTTGGGAAGGAACAAACGAAATCGGATCAGCGGTTCCGAGCGGAGTTTATTTGTATAAAGTAACCGCCGGGAATAATTTTGTTACCGGTAAAATGAGTTTGGTGAAATAGAAATTTCTAAAACCTCCGGAATTGAATTACCGGAGGTTGGGATGAGTGATTGAAAATGTTCAATATTTGTTATACTAAAATTAGTGAGGCAATAACATGAAAAAAATGGCGCTGGTTTTTCCTTTATTCATTTTGTTCTTTTGTTCAAGTACTATGTTCTCACAGTCCAACACATTTAGTGTGGAAGCATACAAACAATTTGTTGAAACCCATCAAAATATGGATGGCGGAGAACTTATGCAGTTGCATGATGCCGGTATATTTCTCAATCAAATTCCGGCGCAAACACAAACTGCGTTATATCTTGATGATATAGAAATTAAATATCAATTGAGCGACTCTGAAAAGTCGCTGATTGAGAAAAACGGATTTATGGTTTCCGAGAGGTTAAAAACTAGAACTCTCGGCGATGCACTAAGAGATATTTTCTACAAAGATTTACCCCTTTTTATTTCAACCGATGCTATTCTCCATTCTCTTCATGTTTCTTACGATAAAATTTTGAAAGATGTTGAACTTGGCTATATCATTCCAAAATTAACCGATATTCTTGACAAACTTCAGAAACAGATTCCCACACTTAAAACACAGTATGCAAATAAACCGGGAATGACAAAATCGTTAGAAGATGTTGATTTGTATATAGGAATGGCAAATCGGTTACTCACACAAAAAAGCAATTTTACTTTTAGTACAAATCTTGGCAAAGCCGATTCATTAACCATGCAAATAGGATCACTTAAGATGGAACCGGTTATTTTATTTTCTGAAAATTGCAGAAATTATGATTTTAGCCAGTTTAAAGTTCGGGGACATTATACCGACATCATGTTTCCCATACTTGCAAAGTATTTTCAAGCAATGATGTGGCTTGGAAGAACGGAAATTTATTTAACTCCACCGATAGCAGGAGGGTCATGTTCTTTTCAATCCAAAACTGATATTCAGAGACAAATCTTAGATGCAACACTAATTTCAAAATTATTGAACATTTCCGGTGTGCAAGCATCTTTCGATGAAATTGACGGGATCATAGAATTCTTTGTCGGGAAATCGGATAATGTTACCTTAAACAATCTTGACTATTTAAAAGAAAAAATTCAATTAACCGATCCGAGTGACTTGCTCGACACAAATAAAGTTAAAGAATTTCAACATGAGTTAAGTAAAAATGAGTTTGCGTATCAACGCATTTTATCGCAAGTACTGATCAATAACGGTACCGATTCAATCGTTCCGGCTTCAGCTTTTCTTCTCCTTGGTCAACGGTTTATTATTGATTCATATGTTTTTTCTCAAGTCGTATACGATCGAATAAAATATAACGGTACCTTTATTAAAAGAATGCTTCCCAATTCACTTGATGTTCTTTTTGCTCTTGGAAACGATGCGTCCGCGCAGCTTCTTAAAAACGAACTTGAACAATATCATTATTCGACCAATCTTGCATCGTTGCGTTATTTGATTGATGCATATTCGAATGATTTCTGGAATAGTTCAATGTACAATAGTTGGTTGAATGCGATCAGAACAATTAATCCGCCGAAAGATCGGGAACAACTTCCGCCGTTTATGCAGACAGCCGCATACTGGCAGTCAAAAATGAACACTCAACTTGCTTCGTGGGCGCAACTCCGGCATGATAATCTTCTTTATGCAAAACAATCTTATTCCGGTGTGCCAACTTGCTCCTTTCCTTATGTTTATGTTGAACCGTTTCCTGATTTTTATACGAACCTGAAAAGTTATGCCTCCATCGCAATACAAAAGTTTCAATCACTTACTTTTGATAAAGAATATTTTGAAAATGATGTGCTTTATTATTTTAATAACCTTTACGCCATTGCGGATACACTCGGTAGTATTTCACAAAAAGAGATCAGTAAAGAATCTCTTACTGACCGAGAAAAACACTTTCTTCAAACAACACTTGTGCTCGAACCGGCAGATCCTTATGCTCATAAAGAGTTTGACGGCTGGTTCACAAAATTATTTTATGAAAAAGGTTTAAATCAATTCGATAACGGAGAAATAAATCATTCGGTGGTTGCTGACGTTCACACTTCACCGGCAAATGAAGCGGGTAAAATCGTTGGGTGGGTAAAACATGTTGGAACCGGTTCATTCAATCTCGGTGTCTGGATTGCAAATAATGATGAGAATAAACTTGTAACTTTTGTCGGTCCGGCTTTAAGTTATCACGAGTACACATCAACAAACTTTTTGCGCTTAACCGATGAAGAATGGGAAGCTCAATATTTAAGCGGTTCAGCACGACCTTCTTTTGTGAATTGTTATTTAGCAAATTCCAATGGAGGTTCAAAAGGAAATGGACGGATGTTGTTTACTTCGATTGAAAGAAACGACAACCCGGTTTCCGGTATGAATTATTTGGTCGCGCAGAATTACCCAAATCCGTTTAATCCTTCAACGATAATCAGTTTCACAATTCCCGATGCGATGGCGAACCAAAATGTTTCGCTTAAGATTTACAGCATCAACGGTGAATTGATAAAAACATTTTTTGAGAAAGAACTCCCCGCAGGAAATTATGTTACCCGTTGGGATGGAACAAACGAAACCGGATCAGCAGTTCCGAGCGGAGTTTATTTGTATAAAGTAACCGCCGGGAATAATTTTGTTACCGGTAAAATGAGTTTGGTGAAATAGAAATTTCTAAAACCTCCGGAATTTAATTACCGGAGGTTGGGATGAGTGATTGAAATGTTCAATATTTGTTATACTAAAATTAGTGAGGCAATAACATGAAAAAAATGGCGCTGGTTTTTATTTCGTTTTTTTTATCGAGTCAGATGTTTTCACAGTCCAACACGTTTACTGTTGAGGCGTACAAACAATTTCTTGAAACGCATCAAAATATGGATGGAGATGAACTTCTGCAGATGCATGATGCCGGAACATTTCTAAATCAAATACCGGCGCTAACTGAAACCGCGCTATTCCTTGACAGCATCGCGATTAAATATCAGCTAACCGAGTATGAAAAATCACTGATAGAGAAAAACGGATTTATGGTAACTGAGCGGTTAAAGACCACAACGCTCGGCGATGCGTTAAGGGATATTTTCTACAAAGATTTACCGCTTTTCATTTCAACTGATGCTATTCTTCATTCACTCCATTTTTCTTACGATAAAATTTTGAAAGATGTTGAACTTGGCTACATCATCCCGAAGTTAACCGATATTCTTGACAAACTTCAGAAACAGATTCCCGTACTTAAAACACAATATGCAAATAAACCGGGAATGACAAAATCGTTGGAAGATGTTGATTTGTATATAGGGATAGCAAACCTCTTATTAACAGATCAATCAACGTTCAACTTCAACGGAAATATTGGTAAAGCTGATACATTAATTGAGAAGATAAAATCATTAAAGATGGAATCTGTTTTCTTGTTTTCGGAAAATTGCAGGAAGTATGATTTCAGCCAGCTAAAGGTGCGCGGACATTATACGGATGAAATGGAACCTAAGCTCGGAAAATATTTCCAGGCGATGATGTGGCTTGGAAGAACCGAGATTTATTTAGCTCCACCACGCTCAAAACCAGCGGATTGTAATCCTCAAACAGCCTCGGATATCCAAAGACAAATTATTGATGCTTTGCTTATTTCAAAATTGATGAACCTTGCCGAAGTTCAAACTTCTTTCGATGAGATTGACGGCATTATCGAATTCTTTGTCGGGAAATCCGATAACGTTACATTAAACAATCTCGCTTACCTTCAGGATAAATTGCAAATCACCGATCCGAGCGAACTGCTTGACACAAGCAGAGTAAATGATTTTCAAAATGAATTAAAGAAAAATGATTTCGCTTACCAAAGAATTTTATCTCAAGTGCTTACCGCGACCGAAGTTGATTCAATCGTTCCTGCTTCTTCTTTTCTTTTACTCGGGCAGCGTTTCATAGTTGATTCATATGTTTTTTCTCAAGTCGTGTACGATCGAATAAAATATAATGGCATATTTATTAAAAGAATGCTTCCCAATTCACTCGATGTTCTTTTTGCTTTAGGGAATGATGCATCGGCACAACTGCTTCAAACTGAACTTGAACAATATCACTATTCAACTAATCTAGCGTCCCTGCGTTATTTGGTCGACGCTTACTCAGATGAGTTCTGGAACAGTTCAATGTACAACAGTTGGTTAAATGCGATCAGAACAATTAATCCGCCGAAAGATCGGGAACAACTTCCGGCATTTATGCAGACAGCCGCGTACTGGCAATCTAAAATGAATACGCAACTGGCTTCGTGGACGCAGCTCCGGCATGACAATCTTCTTTATGCGAAACAATCTTATACGGGAGGGTCTTTTTGTTCATTTCCCTTTGCTTATGTTGAACCGTTCCCTTCTTTTTATAAGAACTTAAAAAGCTATGTATCAATTTCACTGCAAAAATTTCAATCGGTTTCCTTTGGTAAGGGATATTACAAGGACATTATCGTTTCTTATTTTAACAACTTGTTAGCCATTTCGGATACACTTGGAATAATTGCTCAAAAAGAATTGAATAAAGAATTGCTAACCGATATTGAGAAACATTTTCTTCGGACAACCCTTTCATTAGCTGAGGAGACTCCATACATTCATAGAGAATTTGATGGGTGGTTTCCTAGATTGTTTTATGCAACAATTGAAAAACAATTCGATTTTGATGAGATAAATCATTTTGTAGTTGCAGATGTTCATACCTCACCCACCGATGAAGCAGGTCACTATGTTGGATGGGTAAAACATGTTGGAATGGGTCCATTTAATCTCGGCGTTTGGATTGCAAACAATGATGAAAATAAACCGGTTGCTTTTGTTGGTCCTGCGTTAAGTTATCACGAATATACTTCCACAAATTTTTTACGCTTAACCGATGAAGAATGGAAAGCGCAATATTTAAGCACTTCTCTACGTCCTTCGTTTGTAAATAGTTATTTAGCGGATTCTTCAGGAAGTTCAAGAGGAAACGGTGCGATGCTGTTCACATCGATTGAAAGAAACGATAATCCGGTTTCCGGTATGAATTATTTAGTTGCGCAGAATTATCCAAATCCGTTTAATCCTTCAACCATAATCAGTTTTACTATTCCCGATGCAATGGCAAAACAAAATGTTTCGCTAAAAATCTACAGTATTAACGGAGAATTGATAAAAACATTTTTCGAAAAAGATCTTCCCGCCGGAAATTATGTTACTCGATGGGATGGTTCAAACGAAAGCGGAATAGCAGTCCCGAGTGGAGTTTATTTGTATAAAGTAACCGCCGGAAATAATTTTGTTACCGGTAAAATGAGTCTGGTGAAATAATTTCAACTTAAAACATCCGGGAGAAAATCCCGGATGTTGATTTGTGTATTCTAATTTCATACTTCTAAAAAAACATTTTTCTTATTCTTTCCACTACCACCGTATCACAATAATCCTTAATTTTACAATAAAAATTTTCCAGAGGAGATCAAATGGATTACAGAATTGAAACCGACAGCATGGGCGAAATTAAAGTTCCAACCGATAAATATTACGGAGCTCAAACCGCACGTTCATTAATGAATTTCAAAATCGGCGGAGAACGAATGCCGGACGAGTTGATCCGTGCATTTGGCATCTTAAAAAAAGCTGCTGCACTCGTAAATAAAGATTTAGGAATTCTTCCCGCAGAAAAAGCCGACCTGATTGTTAAAGCAGCCGACGAAGTGATTGAAGGGAAACTGCATGATCACTTTCCACTTGTAGTTTGGCAGACCGGAAGCGGTACACAAACCAACATGAATGTGAACGAAGTAATTTCAAACCGCGCAATTGAAATTACCGGCGGAGTTTTGGGAAGCAAGAAACCGATCCATCCGAATGATGATGTGAACAAAGCGCAATCTTCAAACGATACTTTTCCAACGGCAATGAATATCGCTACGGTAGAAGAAATTTACCGTCATCTTATTCCAGGCATTATAAAACTCCGCGATGCTTTCGCTCTAAAAACAGAAGAGTTTAAAGACATTATTAAGATCGGAAGAACCCATTTAATGGATGCTACGCCGTTAACACTTGGACAAGAATTTAGCGGCTATGTACAAATGCTTACGAACGCATTGGAAAGAATTCAATGCGGAATTCAAAGATTATACGAACTTGCACTCGGCGGAACGGCTGTAGGCACAGGCTTAAATACTCATCCTGAATTCGCTGTAAAATCAGCCGCTAAAATTGCGGAACTTACCGGAAAACCATTTATCACCGGAAGAAATAAATTTGAAGGATTGGCAACTCACTGCGCACTTGTTGAATTCAGCGGAGTTTTAAAAACCATTGCTACTTCATTAATGAAAATCGCAAATGACATTCGCTGGCTTGGCTCAGGTCCCCGCTGCGGTTTAGGTGAGTTGAATTTGCCGGAAAATGAACCGGGAAGTTCAATCATGCCGGGAAAAGTTAATCCCACGCAATCAGAAGCAATGACAATGGTTTGCGCGCAAGTTTTGGGCAACGACGTAACGATAAATATCGGCGGTGCGATGGGAAACTTTGAACTCAACGTTTTCAAACCTGTTATTATTTACAATGTGCTTCAATCAATTAGATTGCTTGGCGATGCTTGCAACAGTTTTACCGATAACTGTGTTGTCGGAATTGAAGCAAATACGGAAAACATCAAAAAACATTTGATCAATTCTTTGATGTTGGTGACTGCTCTTAATCCGCATATCGGTTACGATAACGCTGCAAAGGTTGCAAAGCAGGCTCTTCACGGAAAGAAAACATTAAAAGAAGCAGCAGTTGAACTTGGTCTATTAACTGAAGAACAATTTGATGAATTCGTTCGCCCCGAAAAAATGATCGGACCGAAAGCATAATAAATATAATGTAGAATGAGCGCCCCCTCATTCTACATTCTTTTATATTTAATAGGAGAAAGTTGTTATGGAAGAACCGGTAATTGCACAAAAAGGTCCTTATGGAATTAAGGTGGAGCCCGGCAAATATGCCTGGTGCGCCTGCGGAAAATCTTCTAAACAACCATTCTGCGATGGAACCCATAAAGGAAGCGAGTTTAGACCGATGATCGTTGAGATCGCCGAACAAAAAGAAGTTTGGTGGTGCGGATGCAAGCACACAAAGGATAAACCTTTCTGCGACGGCACACATAAGACATTATAAGGAATTACGTGAATAATTGGAACGGTTTTGTTTCTCTGCTTATTGCCTCGGTTGAATTTATTTTACTTTGTTTTGTCCTATTTCATTTAAAAGGGAAAAAAGAAAATATTCTTGCGGCAGTGTTGATCTTATTGCTTATGGGGTATCAATTTCTTGAATCGCTAATTTGTTATTTTCATGTCAGTAGTTCGTTTGTCGCATTTTTAGCTTTTGCAGATATAACTTTCCTTCCCCCGACAGGTTTAATTCTTGCATGGACACTTTGGGGCAACACCGTTAAAAAGAATTATCTTGTTTACTTACCGGCTCTCTTCTTTCTTATATACTATTCGCTTACAATTGATAAATTTATCGTAAACACATGCACAGTGTTTTATGCCTCTTACTCTTATCCGCTTGGTGAGTCGTACGGATTTTTCTACTACGCTCCAATTGTGGTAACTATTTTTTATTTAAGAGAAAAAGTTAAAGACAACCCGGGAACGTTAAAAGCAAAGTTAAGCGGAATTCTTGTGTTCGCATATGTCTTCATTTCGATTCCGGTAGCTGCAGGATTTATTTTAAAATCCTTCGGTGATTCATTTGTGCTTACGGTTATTGAAAGCGTGATGTGTAAATTCGCTTTGAGTTTAGCGATTGCGATTGCCTATTTCGTTTCTAAAAATCAGCAAACTAATGACTGAAAAGATTCTTAATCTTTACCTCGTAATTGAACAGGGGGTTATAGAAGAATTTCGCGCGTATTCTTATGAAGCTGATGGAAGTGATGAAGAGAAAATTTCTCTTCTAAAAACAAATGCCGCAAATGATTTTCATTCTTCATTCAAGTTTGATGCCCCGGTTTCAAACGCCGGTAAAAAGATGAAGTACAAACAGTTTTCACGGTTGGAAAAACAAGGGAAGCAATTCCTTTTATTTGAAGAAATATTTCAAAAATTTCAAGTTCCCGATTCCCCTCTTGTGTGTCTTACTCCGGTTGTTGACGGGAAAATATTAAGCTCAAACTAAAAGCGGGTTGAACTTCCTTACATTCCTTAACTTTTCAACTCTTTCCCTTATATTTACGGAAATTATTATTCAAATTTTGGAGTTTTCATGTCCGTTTCCGTTGATCAGTTAAGCATAAATACCCTTCGATTTCTTGCGGTTGAAGCAATACAAAAAGCAAATTCCGGACATCCGGGCATGCCGATGGGATGCGCCCCGATAGCCTATTCGCTTTACACAAAATATATGAAATACAATCCGCAAAATCCATTGTGGCTTAACAGAGACAGATTTATTCTTTCTGCCGGACACGGCAGTATGCTGCTTTACGGAATATTACATCTCAGCGGTTATGATCTTTCACTTGACGATCTGAAAAACTTCCGTCAATGGGAAAGCAAAACTCCGGGGCATCCCGAATTCAATCAGAAACTCGGAATCGAAACTACAACCGGTCCGCTCGGACAAGGCTTTGCCAATGCGGTTGGAATGGCAATTGCCAAATCGTATCTCGCTTCAATCTTCAATAAAGATGATATAAAAATTCTCGATCATTTTATTTACGGTATTTGCAGCGACGGCGAATTGATGGAAGGAATTTCTCACGAAGCGGCTTCACTCGCGGGACATTTGAAACTCGGCAAGCTTATTTTCTTTTATGATGATAACGGAATTTCAATAGATGGAAAAACCTCGCTCGCTTTTTCCGAAAACATTGAACAACGATTTGAAGCATACGGTTGGCACGTCGAACATATATCGGAGGCTAATGATCTTTCACAAATCGAAACTGCATTGCTAAATGCTCAAATTGATGAAAGACCTTCGCTCATAATCACGAAAACTCATATCGGTTTTGGTAGTCCGAACAAACAAGATACTTCCTCCGTGCACGGTTCTCCGCTTGGGGATGAAGAAATAAAATTGACTAAGAAAAATTTAGAATGGGAATATGAAGAAACATTCTTTGTTCCGGAAGAAGTAAAAAATCTATTTGAAGAAAAAAAGAAAAAACATCAGCAAGATGAAACTGAATGGAATAAACTTTTTGCTTCATACAGAGAAAAATATCCGCAGGAAGCAAAACTTTTTCTTGAAGTAATGAGCGGAAACTTTGGCGATGAATGGATCTCAAAACTTCCAACGTTTGCAGATGACGGAAAGAAACTTGCAACACGGCAAGCCTCCGGCAAAACGATCAACGCAATTGCCGCATCAATTCCAACGTTTATCGGCGGCTCGGCGGATCTGGCTCCATCAAACAATACATATTTAAATGGTTACTCAGCATTCTCAAAAGACGATCGATCGGGAAGAAATTTTCACTTTGGAATCCGCGAACACGCCATGGCAAGTCTGATGAACGGAATGGCGATGTATGGCGGTGTTATTCCTTTTGGCGGAACGTTTTTAGTTTTCTCCGATTATCTTCGTCCGGCAATTCGTCTCGCTTCATTATCCAAAATAAAAGTGATTTATGTTTTCACGCACGACACGATTGGACTTGGCGAAGACGGACCAACACATCAACCGGTTGAGCATTTAGCTTCACTCCGTGCAATTCCGGGATTAGTTGTGCTGCGTCCCGCAGATGCAAATGAAACCGCTTCCGCATGGAAGTTCGCTATTCAACACAAGGGAAGTCCGGTTGCATTACTATTAACTCGGCAAGGATTGCCGGTTCTTGATCAAACGAAATATCCTTCATCAGATAATTTATTTAAAGGCGCTTACATATTAAAAGATGCCGATAAACCGGAAATTATTTTAATAGCAAACGGCTCAGAAGTTGAATTAATTCTGAAGGCTGCGGAAAAACTTGAAAGCGAAGGGAAGAAAGTCCGCGTCGTAAGTTTTCCAAGCTGGGAATTATTTGAATTGCAAAGTGAAGATTACAAAAATTCTGTTCTGCCGAAAGAAGTGAAATCCCGCATCGCTGTTGAAGCTGGCATTGCGCAAGGCTGGCACAAATATACCGGAGATGGCGGAAAAATAATTTCGATCGAAAAATTTGGCGCTTCCGCCCCAGACACAATTTTGTTTGAGAAATACGGTTTCACCGTGGAAAATATTTTGCAACATGCAAAGGCATTATTGAAATAAGAATGTCAAAATTGAAGAAAATGTTTTCTGAAAAGGAATGGGAAGAATGCTGCGGTAGTTTTTGCAAAGACTGCCGCATAGCCAAAGCCTATAAAAAAGAATACAGCAAGAAAGAGGGGGAAAAGAAATTGAAGAAGGATAAGAAAAAAGATTAATAAATCGATTTAAGAATAATGATTAACGATTTTTGATTTTAGAAGTTAAAAATAGATTACAAACAAAGTTCGCTCTTACGTAACTGAAGAATTGCAAAAAAATTAGGAAACATGTTAGTTGTTTTTGGTAAATCCAATTCCAATTGTTGGGAGTACCAAAGTTTTTTCTTTTTGCGGAACGCTTACACCAATACCAATTAACCAGTAGAATTGTAAGTTTTTAGATTTGAAGATGTACTCTTTCCCAATATCAATTTGATAATAATTGCCATAATTTTTTTTCATAATGTTATCAGATGGATCATAGCGGAGGGGCAAAGTTGTGTAATATAAATATTCAAGTGATATTTTATTAAATATCCAAAAGTCATTAAAGCAACTTAACGTAACACCCCAACCAGAACCAACGCCAGGAGTAACAAAATTTGCCCCGTAAGAAAGCCAAGTATAGGCATATTTAAATGAGAGAGCATACTGTTGGTCAATTTGATACCCTGCATCTATGTGAGCAAATTCTGATAACCCTATTCCTATAGAATAAAAGATTTTTCTAAGACTATCATTCTCATTTGCAAAGAAGTTGTTGATGCTTCCTTCCTTGTTTAAGCTGAAATTTGTTTTATGTTCAAACTTCTCCACATATTGACATTTAAGTGTTGTTGCCAGTACAAATACGAATAAAATGGCAAAAGTATATTTTTTCATCACAACTTTCTCAGTACAAATTTTAGTTTACTTTATTACTTAATTTCAAACGAAGCATTAACCACCGCGGTAATTTCTTTTTCAATTGAGCTAAGATCATTAACTCCGTAATCTGAAATCATATTGGAATTTTTCGGAGTGATCTGCAAAACGCCCATGCGTGCGTTGCGCATTGTGCCCAGATCGCCGTCGGTTGCTTCGGCAATTTTCTTTGCGCGGATCATCGCGTCCTTTGCCGCCTCCGCTTGAATTTCAATTTTAATATCCGCCATTTTTGAATATTGATATTCCGGCTGCTCAACGGAAAAATTTACGCCGCGTTCAATCACCGAACTTATCTCCAGCGAAAGATTTCTGATCTTGTTCACGTCGTTGGATTGCAGTTCAATTCTCTGAGAATACACATAACCAGTAACAATGTTCGTTTGCATTCCCTGTGCGTTAAATTCATAAACGGGATTGCTTGTGATTGTAAAAAGATTTAACGATTCTTTCGGAAATCCCTTTTGTGCAAGGTATTGAAAGAGGATAGGTTTTTGCCGTTCGAGTTCGTGATAAGCATCTTTTCCAGATAAAGCTTGCACCGAAATTGTCCCGCGAAGTATTCCGAAATCTGAAATGATTTCTTTCTTAGCAGAACCGGTGACAGTGATGGTTTGATTCGCTTTACTCACGCTTCGCCATGTTCCGCTGATAAATAAAGTTCCAATTAAAAACGCCGCTGCGAGAATTGTTGCCGGAAGTACCCATTGATTTTTTGAAAACATAGAATTCGCTCCTAAGGAAAATATTTATAAATATCTTTTCGATGAAGGACACGGTAAAACACTATATGATCCGTTGAACGCAGTTCAAATCCAATTCGGTAATCACCAACACGGATGCGGTAAAAAGAAGAATTTCCTTTTAATTTTTTTAGATTTGTTAATTCAGATAAGAGGATTACTTTCGGGAAGGAATCAAAAACTATTCTTTTAATTTTCCGCGCATCGTCTTCATTAAGTTTCTCTAAATCTTTCAGAAAAACCTTCTTAAAACTAACGATCATTTTTTTAACTCGATTACTTTGATTGCTTCTTCCAAACTGATTTCTTCATCATCGGCTGCTTCAGTCATCGCTTTTGCAATTCCATAATCAAGTAAGATTTCTTCAACTTTTTTGAATTGTTCGAAATCAAGAATAACGCTTTTAACATTGCCGGCGTCATCTACTACAAAAGATTTTGTCAATTCCATATTAATCCTTTTTGCGTAACTTACATTACTATCGGAAATAAATCAATTCAAATTTTTAAGAAGTTCATTCAACTTAACTAATTTATCTTTCCAGTCAGTCAGTTTTGCTCGCTCTTTTTCAACAATATCGGTGGGAGCGTTTTTAACAAAATTTTCGTTCGATAATTTTTTCTCGACTCCTCCGATGCTTCCTTCTAACCGACCAATATCTTTCAGTAATTTTTCCCGCTCCGCTGCTACATCGACCAATCCTTCAAGGGGAATATAAATTTCGCAGTTCTTAACTACAGCGGCAGTTGATTTTTCCGGTTTAACAATGTCTTTACCGATGAAGACTTCCTCTGCGCGCGTTAATTTTTTGAAATAATTAATACTTGCTGAAAGATTTACTTCCGTTTTCAAGTAAACAGAAATCGGCTTTGAAGGAGCAATGTTCATCTCCCCGCGGATATTGCGGATTGCGGTAACAACTTCCTGCAAGAAGTTCATTTCATCATCAACATTCTGTTTGATCAATGTTTCGTCGCACTTTGGATAAGCTGAAGTTGAAATACTTTCTCCTTCATTTCTTTTTTCGATAAGCTGCCAAAGTTCTTCGGTTACGAACGGCATAAATGGATGAACAAGTTTTAATAAATTTTCAAACAGAGAAATCGCCCGTGTTAATGCGGCTGATTTCACTTCTCCGTTATCGGAATAGAATTTTGATTTTGACAACTCGATGTACCAATCGCAGAAATCATTCCACACGAAGGTGTAAATAATTTTTGAAGCGTTATTGAATTCAAACTTCTCCATCGCGCGATTCAACTCTTTCAGTGTTTGGTTAAAACGAGATTGGATCCATTCATCAACAATATCAATATGTTTATCAGCAAGTTTCTTATCGATTGGAATCGTCTGTGCGTTCATCAACAAAAATCTGCCGGCGTTCCAAATTTTGTTCGCAAAGTTTCTGCCGATTTCGCATTTCTCAGTTGCAAATAAAACGTCCTGTCCAAGCGGAGCTAAATAAATTACGGAAAAGCGGAGCGCGTCAGCACCATATTCATCTATCACTTCAAGTGGATCGGGAGAATTGCCAAGCGACTTACTCATCTTTCGTCCTTGCAAATCACGGATAATACTTGTAAAATAAACATCGCTGAACGGAATATTTTTTTCGAAATACAGTCCCGCAATGATCATCCTCGCAACCCAAAAGAAAATAATATCAGGCGCGGTGATAAGCGTATTTGTAGGATAGTAATATTTTTTTTCTTCTTCTGTTTTGAAAACCTCATGCGCCCAAAGCCAGCTTGAAGCCCAAGTATCAAGCACGTCATCATCTTGTTTCAGATTTGTACTTCCGCAGTGCGGACATTTTTCCGGTTTAGTTTCCGCAACGATCGGTTGTTTGCATTCTAAATTACAATGGTCATCGCCAACGCAATACCAAACGGGTATGCGGTGTCCCCACCAAAGCTGACGCGAGATACACCAGTCTTTAATATTCTCCATCCAGTGTTCATAAGTCTTTACCCAATGGTCGGGATGAAATTTTACTTTTCCTTCTTTCACAATATCGAGAGCAGGTTTGGCAAGGTCATCCATTTTTATAAACCACTGTTCGGAAAGATATGGCTCAATCGGTACGCCACCACGCTCAGAATAACCGATGTTCGTTTGATACGGTTCAATCTTATCGACTAAACCGAGTTCTTCCATCTTCTTTACAACCAACTTCCGGGCTTCGTATCTGTCGAGATGCTGAAATTCTGTCGGGACATTTTCATTTGTTGAAGCATCGGGATTAAAAATATTTATCACTTCGAGGTTGTGCCGCTGTCCCAGGAGATAATCGTTAAAGTCATGCGCGGGGGTAACTTTAACCGCGCCGGTTCCAAATTCTTTTTCCACATAGTGGTCTGCAATAACCGGAATTTCTTTATTCACCAAAGGAAGAATTACAGATTTGCCAACAAATTTTTTATATCGCTTATCGCTTGGATTAACAGCTATGCCGCTGTCTCCCAGCATTGTTTCTGGACGAGTAGTTGCAACGGTAATAAATTCATCCGAACTTTTCACCGGATATTTGAAATACCAAATGTTTCCGTTTATCGTTTTATAATTTACTTCCTCATCACTTATGGCTGATTTAGAAACCGGACACCAATTCACTAATCGATTTCCGCGATAAATTTTTCCATCTTTATAAAGTTTTACAAACGCTTCGATAACTTTTTTATAGTAGTGGTCATCCATCGTAAAGCGTTCGCGTTCCCAATCGCAGCTAACGCCAAGTTTTTTTAATTGCTGAATGATGATTCCGCCGTATTTCGTTTTCCATTCCTGGCAGTATTGCAAAAACTTTTCTCGTCCGATATGATGTTTATCGATGCCTTCATCTTTTAAATATTTTGTTACTTTGCTTTCGGTGGCTATTGATGCGTGATCAGTTCCCGGCACCCAGCAAGCGTTGAAACCTTGCATTCTTTTTTGGCGGATGAGTACATCTTGAAGTGTGTTATTTAAAATGTGTCCCATTGTTAACATACCGGTAATATTTGGCGGTGGAATAACGATGGTGTAAGGTTCTTTTTCTTTATCAACTTCAGAATGAAAAATTTTGTGTTTTAACCAGTAGTCGTACCACTTATCTTCTGCGGAGGCGGAATTATATGCTTTGGGAATTTCGTTTATGTTTTGGGAATCCATGCTCTTCTCTATATTTATCAATAGTTGAGTGCAAATATAAGGAAAAAATCGTTCGCGTTGGAAGATGGAATGGTTGAGTGATTGAATGGATGATTGTAACTTTCATCAAGATTAAATAATGATTTCATTCATCCATGCGTTCATTCAATCATTCAATTTTGCCTATTGCTTTGTATGTACTGATTTAAAATTTATAGGTTCATTCAAAAAAAAAAAGTAACTTTACCCCCCGTAAAAATTGGAACTATTCATTTACATAAGTGAACAAGAACGATGGAATTGATTTTACTTTTTCTTTGGGTGATGATAATTAATGGAGGATTGGGCGGACAGTACATTCTCAACTGGATGGGCAACCAACCGGAATATGTCGGCAATAAAGAAGTTGGTGTTTCTCCCGGAGTGATGACGTGGTGGAGAGAACTTTCAAAACTGCTTTGGGCTGCAATTGCAGTTCTTGTTGAAGTTACCCGTGGAAAAGAAGTAAAATATTTATGGCCCGGTTCAGTTGCTTTGATAACGATTATGATCTGTGCCTTTACCGGCGTTATTGAAAACATCGGTTTCTTTTATTTACCGCGATATTATTCACCTCATCTTTTTGCTCCCTATGTAAATATTTATTTAGCGTTTCTCCCCTTCTTCGGCAAATTCATGTTCAATGCTGCTATCAGAAAGGAACATTGGATCGGCGTTTTGCTTGTTGTCTCCGGTTTAGCAATTCCCCACTTGCCAAGAATTCTTGGTGGAAATCCCGATCCGAATACTTTCCTCGATTCAACCGCAATCATCTGGATCATTATTATCAACCTCTGCTTAGGTTCACAACAAATACTAAACAATAAAACAGTTCAAACTGCATTTAAGGGAGTTGGTCCAAATGCATTAGTATTGTGGCGCGAGATTTGGAAGATGCTTTTTATTACTTCGGCGTTAATTGTTTTCCCGCTCGTCGGGACTTTTCTTCGCGCAAATATTCCCGCTCAAGTTCCTGTTGCTAAATTTGAAACCCGTGTGCTTGCAAAACTTGATGAACCGAAAAAGGAATTCATTTTAGCTAATTATGATAAAACCGAAACCTCTTATCAGTTAAAAAAGAATTTACCCGGTGATGTAGAAAAGAAAATCGAAAAAACTTTTGTTTCGGTTGAGTATCACCGATTTTTTGCTTTGTTCGATGGGAACATTTTCCCCAATAACTGGTGGCCTATTCTCTTTGTTGTTGCCGCCGGATTAACGGGTTACGTCTACAGTTTTGGATTTTTCAAACTTTCTAAATTATCCGCACATCTTTGGGTTCCTTACACTAACGTTTGGCTGGCGCTACTACCTTTTATTATGCTTCTTTTCGGAAAAGATGTTACAACTTATCAAATCATTGGAGCTGTGGTTGTAACTGCCGGTTTAGTGGTTGGAGTTTCGGATTATAAGCGAAATAAGATTGAAGCAATAAAAAATACTCACGAGTAAGTGCTTATCCTTAAAAAAAGCCCGACATCTGCCGGGCTTTTTTATTAATGGGGAATCATCAACTAACTGCCTAACGAAGAAGAATCATTTTCTTTGTTTCAACAAAATTTCCGGTGCGAAGTTGATAGAAATATACACCACTTGAAAATGGTTGGTTGGTAGTTGTTAGTTGGGAGTTGAACGAAATTTGATAAGTACCGGAAGTTTTTTCTTCATTCACCAACGTAGCAACTTCATTTCCTAAAATATCATATACTTTTAATGTTACGTGACCGCCGACTGCCAACTGCCAACTGATTACTGTTGTTGGATTAAACGGATTCGGATAATTCTGTTCAAGTTTAAATTGATGTGGCATATTGTTTTCATCGCTTGCAATATTAGTTGCCCCACTAAGTTCATAAGTAACTTTGAACTTTCCACCGGCGTTAGCGGCAAGATGCAGCTCATGCGTAACTGCATTAAAATCAGTGTAAGGTTGATCGTTATAAACAACTTCTTTGATTTTGTAAGCATCAAACGGAAGTTCAATCGGATTTAATAAAATCATCCTATCGTCGTTTGCTTGAAAATTATAGTATAAAGTTATCGGTTCTTTCTTTACGAAAAATTTTCCGTAAAGATATGTGTAGTATCCCAATTCAATTGAGTGATAACCGGCTTTGTTCGGATTCCCTTTTCCTTCACCCCACGTTTGCGCACCGCGTCGAGTTCTGTTTTCATACACTTCGCCGTAAGTATGATCAACAAAATATTTCATAAAAAAGTCGAGTGTTTCATCCGCCATCTTCAAGTATTGTTCATCCGATGTTGTTTGATACATCTGCAATCCAGCCATGACCGCTTGTTCCATTTGCCACCAGGCTTTTGCTGTGTCGGGATTATTCCACATTAACATTTGTCCGGTAGTTCGGTTATAATCTTTGTATGGTCCGCCAAACTCGTTATCATACCCTTTTGCCAGAACATCATCAATTAGTTTTCGTGCTGCCGTAATAGAAGTTGGATCGGGATGAATTTGATTTACTCGTGCAAAACACCATGCAGTTTTTAAAACATGTCCCATAATTGTCATCGTTTCGCTTGAAAGAATATTCCAATTCGCGTCATACACTTCGGCAAAACCGATCTTTTGTTTGTCCATGCTGGCAACAAAGTGAGTTTTCATGTTGTCAATTATCAGAAGCGATTTATCTAAATATTGTTGATCCTTTGTCAGCATGTACAAATAAAGCAAATGAGTTGTAATCGCATCAACGGTAGCGTTAAAGCTTTTATTGTTTTTTGTCGACCAGTTTTTACTGCTGTAATCGTAGTAGCCGAAATATTGTTCGCGGTTGTCCCACATTTTTGTTTCGTTGTTTTGATAACCTTTCATTACCCAGTTCCAGTCAAGTGTATCGTCGGTTGCTTCGAATGAAGCCATTGGACCGAGAAGTCCGTAATGTTGATGAAACGCATCTTTGTTTGTGTTGCCGGAAGTCGGATTGCCGTATTTGTCGAGTTCCCAATACCAACCGCCATTGGTATTGTCCCAAGCATGTTTGTACATAAAATCGAGCGCTTGTTTTGCTTTGGTTAGATAAACATCATTACCGGTAAGCATAAAAGCGCGTACAAATCCATACGCATCGCGTGATTGCGTCTGCATATTTTTCTGCGTGCCGCTTGCTTTTCCGAACTTGTCGATGTTCGTATAAAATCCTCCATTTATCGAGTCGTAAGCTTTTAGCCAAAAGGCTGCGCAGCTATCAACGTAACCAATTACTTTGTCGGGATTTTGCAAGTAGGGAGATTTAATACTGTATTGCCCATAATTGATGGAAATAAAAATCAGAAAGGAAAGGATGAAACGTTTCATTGAAGTACTTCTTTTAATTAACAAATAGCGTCATAAAAATAAGAATGAATTCGGTTAATGTGAAATTAGGATGGATGAATGTTGATGGCTGATGGTTTAGGGAAATTTGGGAGTAACCTCGAAGATCGGATACAAATTTCTTCCTAAACCTTCGAGGTTGCGTTTTTAGTTTTCTATTCTTTTACTTGTTTCCATGATTGATAAACCACCAATCCCCAACCAATTAACAAGCTTGTTCCGCCAAGTGGAGTAATAAAAACGAGAAATTTCAATCCACTAATCGCGTAAGCATAAAGCGAAAAGGAGAAGAGAAGAATTCCCGCAGCAAAAAAAACAAAAGATTGTTTTATAAATTCTTTTCCCGAAAGTGCAATTACAAGCAATACCACCGCGTGTATCAAATGATATTGAACCCCGATTTTATAAATTTCCAGCATTTCGGGAGAGATCAGTTCCTTTAACGCGTGCCCGCCGAAAGCGCCAAGGGCGACACCGATAAAACCGAATACTCCGGCAGTCATAACAAAACTTTTTTTCATAATTCTACTTTCTTTTTCTCTTGTTGAATTTGTACTTAAACCTGTATCTTAGAATTCCAACTATAAATTTATTAAAAGAAATGAAGACTTTCGAATTAGTATCAAATTATCAGCCTTCCGGCGATCAACCGCGGGCAATTCAAGAATTGGTTGACGGCATAAAGCGTGGTGACAAATTCCAAACGCTGCTTGGAGTTACCGGCAGCGGAAAAACGTTTACCATCTCCAATGTTATTCAACAACTAAACAAACCAACGCTGATCATCTCGCACAACAAAACGCTTGCGGCACAGTTGTATTCCGAGTTCAAATCATTCTTCCCCAAAAATGCGGTTGAGTTTTTTATCAGCTATTATGATTACTATCAGCCCGAGGCGTACGTTATTTCTTCCGATACCTTTATCGAAAAAGATTTTGCCGTGAATGAAGAAATTGACCGTCTTCGCCTAAAAGCAACTACAGCATTAATTGAAGGGCGAAGCGATATCATCATTGTTGCAAGCGTTAGCTGTATTTACGGTATCGGCGCGCCGGAAGAATACGCGAAACAAATTTATTTTTTAAAGAAAAATCAGAAAACCTCCAAGAAAGAAATTCTGCGAACGCTTACCGATATTTATTTCGTCCGGAACGATACGGATTTTACCCGCGGCACTTTCCGTGTACGCGGAGATATTATTGAAGTTATTCCCGCTTATCAATATGAAGAAGCGATACGTATTCAATTATGGGATGATGAGATTGAAAAACTTTCCGTTATCGATTCAATCACCGGAGAAACAAAAGAAGAAATTGAATCGACTGCAATTTATCCTGCTAAATATTATGTAACCGAGCGGGGACAAATGCAAAAGGCCATCAAACTAATTGAGATTGAACTTGAAGAACGTTTGCGATATTATCATCAACAAGAAAGATATTTGGAAGCGCAAAGAATTGAGCAACGGACAAAGTTCGATATCGAAATGATGAAAGAGATCGGCTACTGCTCGGGGATAGAAAATTATTCTCGCCACATGGAAAACCGCGAACCGGGAACTCGTCCATCAACATTGATGGATTACTTCCCGAAAGATTTTCTTTTGATTATAGATGAATCACACGTAACCATTCCACAGGTACGCGGGATGTACAACGGCGACCGGTCACGCAAGGAAACCCTTGTGGAATATGGCTTCCGGCTTCCTTCCGCGCTTGATAACCGACCGATGAAGTTCGATGAATTTTATGCAAAGTTAAATCAGACAATTTTTATAAGTGCAACACCAAGCGATTATGAATTGGAAAAATCGGAAGGAATTTTTGTTGAACAGATCATTCGTCCAACCGGATTGCTTGATCCCGAAATTGAAGTTCGCCCGATAAAAGGACAGATAGATGATCTACTTGGAGAGATCAGAATTCGTGTAACAAAAAAAGAAAGAGTGCTGGTAACAACGCTAACAAAAAAAATGGCGGAAGACCTTGCTGACTATCTTGAAAAACTTGGCATTCTCGTCCGCTACATTCACAGCGATGTTGACGCGCTTGAACGTGTAGAAATTCTGCGCGATCTGCGTCTTGGTGATTTTGATGTACTCGTCGGTGTTAACTTACTTCGCGAAGGATTAGATTTACCGGAGGTTTCTCTCGTTGCAATTATTGACGCGGACAAAGAAGGATTTCTCCGCAGTGAACGTTCACTGATGCAAACAGCCGGAAGAACCGCGCGAAATGTGAACGGACTGGTTATTATGTACGCCGATAGAATTACGGAATCAATGCGAAAGGTAATTGAAGAAACAAAACGGCGGCGGATAGTTCAAACGGAATATAATATTGCGAATAATATTACTCCACAGACAATTTACAAAACGTTCGATGAAATTATGTCCTCTACTTCAATAGCCGATGTGCGGACAAGAGACGGAGAAAAATATGATACTCCATTTTCTAAAGTTGCCGAACCGGTAATTAAGTACATGACGAAAGAACAGAAAGAAGATTTGATACAACAGCTTACCGATGAAATGTATAAGTCGGCAAAAGATTTGGAATTTGAACGCGCCGCTTCACTTAGAGATGAGATAGAAAGATTGAAAAAGAAAATGAGTTAAGTGTTCGGAAAGAGAGAAATTGCAATTCCAGATGTTTTAAATTAAGTTGCACAAAACAATCCGTTCGATTGTTACCAATAATGAACTGTACTTATAATTTCCATTTGGAGGAAGATTTATGAGAAGACATTTCTGTTTCTTAGTTTTTATACCCGCCTTTCTTTTTGCGCAAGTTGATTCGCTTAAAGAATTATTGAACTACTATCCTTTACAGACAGGCAATTACTGGGAGTATCAATCCTACTGGGAACAAATGCCTTTCCCTCCAACTGACTCAAGTTCTCATTCCATTGAAGTTATTGGCGATACTTTACTTGAAAACGGTCATACTTATAAAATCTTATTGCATAAAGATATTACTCCTAGCCAATATCAGTATAACCAATTTGAAAGAATTGATTCACTTACCGGCTGTGTTTATCGGTATATTAACGATACGACTGCAAATCATGAGTACATGTCGGATAGTTTGTTTGCTCAAGCCGGAGACAATATTTATTCTTCACATGGTCGAATTACAAGTTCCGGTAATTATTTTACACAATGTTTATCGGTAAGAAACGATTCTGCCTTCGGTATTCCAACACAACTAAAGACTTTCCAAGATCAATCTTTTATCCCTGGTTCAATCTATACATTAGCAAAGGGATTTGGGGAGTTGTATGGCTCGGTTTGTGAAATGGGTTGTGGTTCTACTAATCTCGTTTATGCAAAGATCGATGGGAAAGAATACGGGAAGAAAATCACTTTAATAAATTCTGATGAGAACTTTTCTCCCAACTTATTTATCTTAAATCAAAACTTTCCAAACCCATTCAACCCAAGTACGGTAATCAGTTTTCAGTTGTCAGTGAACAGTAAAGTTAGTTTGAAAGTTTATGATGTGTTGGGAAAAGAAGTAGCAATATTAGTGAATGAAGAAGAGTCAGAAGGTACTTATAAAATTGATTTTGATGGAAGCAAACTTGCAAGTGGAATATATTTTTATATTTTACGGGCAGATAATTTTATTCAAAACCGTAAAATGATTTTACTGAAGTAAAAACAAAACCTCCGATGCTTCTTAAGCACCGGAGGTTTCTCTCAATTTCTTCTGACTATTTAATTCTGATTTCTTACTTCTACTTCATCAAGACAAACTTTTTCGTGTCAATAAAACTTCCCGCTTTAACTTGATAGAAATATACACCGGATGCATAACCGGCGGCGTTAAATTCAACTTGGTGAACGCCAGCACTTTTAATATCATCAATCAAAGTTGTTACTTCCCTTCCGAGTATATCAAAGATTTTTAGAGAAACATGCTCTTGGTTTGGCAACTGGAATTTAATTGTGGTTGTCGGGTTAAACGGATTCGGATAATTCTGCTGCAATTTAAATTCCGTAACGGTTAAATTATCTTTCTCATCAACACCAACCACAACCGGGTATTTACTGAAGTAGAAAAGCTTTGCTTCAAATTCATTTAAAGCGATTTGAAACGCTGCGTGTTGTTGCGGTGTTACGGTATAAACCGTTCCATCAATAAGATCGGTTAAATAATAATTGCTTGTACCATCCCAGGGCAAACCGCTTAAATCAATATCGGCATTTAGAATTTCATTTTTTAAATTAGCGGCAGTAAGAACAATATTCGTATCACTCAGCGAAGCATACGTGTAAATTTTTGCCGGAACTGTATTTGGCAATCTTGAAACTTTAGGATTTACAAGATATTTATTACGAACACTGATAATTTTTTTGAAATACGGTCTCGTATTGTCGGGATCGCTCCAATTAACTTTATCGCGGTTGGTTAATTCACCAACTTCTCCACCGGAATAGATAAGCGGAACTCCGTTTAACGTAAGCAAAATTGTGTGCGCCAATTTATTTCTTCTGCTGTCAAAAGAGTAAGTAACGCGGGCTTCATCATGATTCTCGACAAATCTAAACGGTCTGCCGTCTGTGTACGCCCGCATCGCTACCGTATGCATATCGTTTATAGAAACCGTGCCGCTAATTGCTCCTAAAAGCTTATTACGCAAATCCCAGTCGTTGGCGGAGTCGAATCTTTTTTGATAGAACGTTGGATCGGAAGAGGAGGCTTCAGCTTCCAAAAAAACTTCCGGTTTGATATTTTTAATTTTCTTTCGCCATTCCTGCCAGAATAATTGATTTCGCTGTTCAACACCCCAGGCAACATCGCAGCGGTAACCATCGATACCATATTTTTTAACCCAATACTCTGCAACTTTTGCAAAATAATTGCGGACTTCAACATCGTTATGATTTAAATTTGGTAGAGAAGCCCAATCAAATAAAAATTGGAAATTTGAATTGCCCGGTTCGCCACTCCAGATATACCAGTTAGCCCATGGTGAATATCCACGGTACTCAAACACATTTTGCATAAACGGATGTTGGATGGAAGTATGATTAACAACGAAATCGAGAATAATTTTTATTCCAGCTTTCTTTAATTCAGCCATTAGTTTAATAAAATCTGCTTCGGTTCCGTAATCTTCTTCAAAGCCGTAGTAGTCGGTAATTTCATAACCGTGAGTCGTAGGACCTTTGTAGATCGGCATTAACCAAAGAGTGTTTATTCCAAGGTCTTTCATGTCGGGAATTCTATCGATGATTCCGAGAAATCCGCCTTGCTCTGTAAAAGCTCTCGGATAAATTTCATAAACAATCGCTTTATCAATCCAGGCTGCATGTTCGTTAATACCGGCAACACGAACTGAATCTCCCACTACTTTAACAAGAATTCTTGCGTTCTTAATTCTGTTCTGTGAATCTTTTACACGACAAGTATAATAATATTCTCCACTCACCGTTGGCATAGTAAAAGTTGTAATTGTATCGGTTACAATTCCGATCGTAGAAGCCGGGTTAGTTAAATCTGACGACCATAAATAAGATAATGCCAAACCTCTCGGTGAAGAACCATTTACCCACAAAGTTACTTGTCGCCCAATAGAAGAACCGTTGATCCAAAGATCGGGAGTGTAATCAGGATTGATCGACAAAATTACTTCTTTGGAAACCGTAGCAAATCCTCTTGAATCAACTGCGCGAACGTAAACTTTATTTGCACCGTCAACGAGTGTAATGGGAACAGAAAAGTTTCCGTTTACTACCGGCTGAGTACTTTCGACTCCATTAAAGAAAAATGAAATTGATTGGATTGTTGAATCGCTCAACTTTCCGCGGAAATTTATATCTCTGTACCAATACTCAACACCGGGAGTTAACATTGTAACTACCGGACCATATGTTGCAAGGCTGTCGGAAATATCTTTTGCTTTGAGTGGTAAAATTCCTCTTCCCGCTCCATCAAGAGCAACTAAACTTGGACCGTTGGGTGAGCCGGTGGGAATATAATTTGCGAACATCCGTTTTTGCCAGATTCCACTTCTTACAAATGCGGCGTCGTAAATGTCCGGGTCTTCGTCCATGTATGTTCCTCCGTCATTCATTCCTACTTCATAAGCGCCGCCGCTAGTATCTTCAGCAGAAAGATAAGAGAAGAGAGAAATATTTCTTGTCTGCATCCAACCGGTTAAGAGACTGTCTAAAAATTGCAAACTTACGTTGAATACAAATTCTTTTTTTGTGAGCACATCGCTATTCAATTTTATCAACTCTCCGCTTGCCGTGTAAGGATCGCGTTTAATCATAAATCTATTTTCTTTTGATTTACATTCATATGCGTTTCCGGGAGCGCCGATTGATGCAAAGATTCCGCTTCCTTCCCACTCATACGTTTTAATATCCAAGCCGATCGGATCATTCACCAACGTTTTTGTAGGATTGGAGATGATTAACCCTAATCGAGTTCGATCTGAAACATCTCTCATTTGAACGGTGAATTTCAAAGAATCGTGCTGTGGGGTTTCATCAATTTTAACTGAAAGAATATCGCACGAACCGTCTTTTACCGTAGCGGGATATTTATATGGTTCATCTTTACCGGCATCAACAAAATATTTCCCCGTCTTACCAAGATAAATTCCGTAGGAATAATTTTCTGATGCAGCGACTCCTTCGTTATTTGAAAATGAAACAGAAACCGTATGTCGTCCTTCTCCTGCAAGCATTAAAGTCGCGTTCACTATTGAACTATCACTTTGAAAAGCTGAAGCCGCTAAAACATCATCCAATTTTACTTGAATGGTTGATTGATTAACTCCCTTTGATTTTACACCCGGACGCAAAAGCGCCCTAAAATTTATTTGCATGTTATCCGAAGAAAAAACCGTTTCATCCGAAGGAGAAATTAATTTTATGTTTGAAAGAGAATCTGCTTTTACTGTGACCATGTTGTTATTCGGAACGTTATCAAACTTCGGTTCATCGGGATCGTTCAGCCAAAACTGCCCGTTAATTTTCATTTTATATTGATATGAACCTTCTTTTAACAACGCAGTGTTTTCCCATAAACCATCATTATTATTGTCGTTCATCGGATGCATTGCCTGGTTCCAATTATTAAATTCACCAACAACCGAAACCGCCGTTACATCTTGAGTTAGATATCCTTTAGAACTATTCTTGTCGTAATAAAAATCAGTAGGAACTAAATACACAACGTAACCCGGCAGTCGCGTAAAGGTTGATTGCTTTGAAGCCGTACCAATCGAAGATGAAACTGAAATGGAAACCGTATGGTTGCCGGAACCAAGCGCCGGAACGGGCTGATACAAAAATTCTTGTTTTGCCGCATCGTAATATTGAGTTGGATTAGTAACTTCAACACCATCAATGGTAACTTTCAAAGTTGTTAAGTTAAGAGGGTTTTCCGGTTTGAAAGCGAAGATTGCTCTGATAGGAAGTCCTGCCATTGTAGTATCAATAAAGAATTCATTCTTCGTATTCATTCCGCGCGGAAGAAGATACGTTATCATCGGATCTTTAACATCAAGCATTGAGTTGTTGTTATCGGCAATGTTTATTGCGGGGTTATCGGGATCGCCGTAAGCAAAATCCCAACTGGCATCCATTACAAATTTATAATTATGGGTAACTCCTTCAGCAAGTGCAGCGGTCAGTTCATATTCACCATCGCCGTTCACATCGGTCATTTTGAAATTATCGTCGGCATTGTTCCAGTTACTGAAAGTACCCACCACGCGTAAGGCTTTAAACTGAGTGTAATCGGGTTTAAAATGAAAAGTTACCGGAACTGTTTGCGGAAACAAATCAGCAACTGCAACAAATAAAACCAGAAAAAATATTTTAGTAAGAGAACTAATTTTCATAACGGTCTCCAATTGAGGTTTCATAAATCGACATGAAAAAATAGACAAAATAGAGAGCTAAAAAAAGTGAAAAGAATTCAGCCCGTTACTAAAACTGATGGGATGAGAAGCGTTTTCAGCAATCATCCTTTCATCAATTTGACTTTACTCGTTTTTTTATTAGTTTGCTTTCCAAGTGAAAAATGTTCATGTAAAAGATATGGGTTTCATTTGATATTCATCAAAAAATATAATCGGTATTAAATAGTTTATTCATAATGTGGGAACGGTATGAAAACGAACATCATTCTTTGGTTACTCTTCAACTGTGCAATTAGTTCATTCGCACAAAACAGAGTTGTGCTTAAACCAAGCAGAGAAATAATTTCCGCAAGCGGATCAACAACCTCCCTTGATCTTAAACAAGAAAAAAAAGATAAACAGAGAAAACATCTTCTTTCTAATTCAATTCCGGTGAAAAGCGTAAAGGGGATAAACGATACGTTGAGATATTTTAATATCAACGAAGCAAATACAAGTCTCGAAATTTTCGGACAAGACTGGATTTTGCAGTGGTTCATCGCCCCCGCAGATATGGCTATTTCAAGTATTGGAATTTCAATTGCTGACATGTCGGACACAAACGTACAATTAGAAGTAAAATTAGTTAAACTCAACTGGAATAAATCCGATTTGCAAAGCATTGGAGAAAAACATTTAGGCTATTATCCTGCTGCCGGAAATGGAAACAATAACATCACTGCTTTTTTAGACAATCCGGACAGAACCGGAGATTGGGTTGATGTTTCCGGTTTAGGATTAACAAATCCCTTTGCTGAAGATGTTTGGAGTGATAGCGGTAAAGGGACGATCATATCACCAATTCTCAAAACCGCGGAACAAAATTACCAATGGATACAGATGAATCAATCGAACAGTGTAGTAATTGTAGGCAAAGGTGAAATCGTTGGCGTTGCTATCCGAAACCTTAGTCCAACAACCGATTCTACAAGAGTAAGAATAAGTGCCGGCATTCTTAACAATTACAATGGATTTAAATTTTACAGCAATGGAAGATTACAACCGGGAAATGATTTCGGCTGGTGGTCCCGGGGATATACATTTGATTTTGCTTTGGCTGTTGACTTGGGGCAATCATGTATGTTCATTCCCCTTTTTACAAAATTAGAACCAACTCTCAGCACGGAACCTAGAGAGGTTTTAGCTATAATAGACCAGTGTGGGTACGATGGAAAAATTGAATTGAATTATTCCTTTGACAAAGGAACCACCTTTGCACAATCACAAATGATTATTACCGATTCAACAGATTATTCCCGAACATTCAAGGGAACAATTCCCGGCGCTCAACCCGGAACGCAAGTTTACTATTATATTTCATCGACTGATGCTTTAGGAAATAAAGAGGACGGCAGCATTGCGTCATACTATATTTTTAAACCTGAAAATCCTGCGCTTATAGTTTTTAACGGCTTCACTGAAGTTACCGATTATCCGCAATCTTATTATTTTGGATACAATGGAGCAACTACCACTGGATCGGAAATAATAAAATTTCCACAAGATAAATGGGCGTATGGTAAATTAACCAAGGAATTAGTTGATAATTATCAGAACATTTTTGAGATCACTACCACTGGACCAGAAGATAATAACAATGCTGTTATTAAAGAATGGTTAGCTGCTTCCCCAACTCATAATTACCTGTTAGCCGGTGATGACTATCTTGGGACTATTACAAATTGGAATGACACAACTTATGCTCCAGGTGATTTTCAGTATGATATACTTGGCGTTTCCGCAGATCATAATGACATTAATTACGCAACAGCAGGTGATGAAAAAAAAGCTTCCTTAGCTGCCGCTGTTGCCGGAACCGAACTCGGAGATTCGCTTTACTTAAAAGTTCTTGCACTAAATGAAGACTCGTTAAAAATTGATCCGACGTATGAATTAGGTTCTACTTACTCAAATTGGTTAGATGGATTTGAAACCGTTGACGGTACTGTAGTTGATGTGACTGCCAAAGGAATAAATGGAAACACTTATAATGTTGGCTCACACAGAACGTTACCTACGGGAAACAAAATTGTTTTTCTGGCATTCGATCCGTTGTCGTTAATAGGTGCCGGTTCAAATCCGTTTTGGTATGGATTTGATAGAGTCTCTCCTTTGGTTCAAGCAATGCGGTGGTTTGGCGCTGATGTTGTGGATGTTGAAAACGAAAATTCAATTCCTTTAAATTTTCAGTTAAATCAAAATTATCCGAATCCGTTCAATCCAAGTACAGTGATCAGTTTTCAGTTATCAGTAAAAAGTAAAGTTAGTTTAAAAGTCTATGATGTGCTTGGGAATGAAGTTGCAACATTAGTAAATGAAGAAAAACCGGCAGGCAATTACAAGATAGATTTCAAAGGAAATAATCTTGCAAGCGGAATATATTTTTACACTTTACGCGCCGGCAGCTTTGTCCAAAGCCGCAAAATGATTTTGTTGAAGTAAGGATACAATATGAAAAAGAACATCATCCTTTGTTTACTTTTTATTTTTACAATTACTTTATTCGCACAAAACAGAGCTTTACTTAAACCAAGTGGAGAGATCATAACCGTAGGTGAAAAGACAACTTCCCTTAATCTTAAAAATGAAAAGACAGATAAGAGGGGAAAAAACACCAACACTTCTTCTCAATCTTTAAAAACAAAAAGTGTTGATGCCTGGCTGGACACGTTAACCTATTTCAGAGATTATACATCAAATACAAACTTTGGATTTTTCGGACAAGATTGGCTTTTGCAATGGTTCGTCGCTCCATCGGATATGTTTATTCACAAAGCTGGTATTTCTTTTGCCGAAGTGCCCGCGACTCATGTAGAAGTTGAAGTTAAATTAGTTAAACTCAAATGGGGCAAATCTGAATTACAAAAAAAACGTGAAATAAATTTAGGTTATTACGTTGCCGAGGGAAATGGGTATAATAACATAACTGCGTTCCAGGATAATCCGGATAGAACCGGCAATTGGGTCGATTCATCAGGCTTAGGATTATCAAGCCCCTTTGCAGAAGATGTTTGGAGTGACAGCGGAGTTGGAATGGTCGTCAATCCAACAGTTAAAACTCCTCAACAAAATTATCAGTGGATTGATTTAGATGTTTTAGGTAAAGAGGTGATTGTAAAAACCGGTGAAGTTATAGGTGTTGCTGTCCGCAATCTTAATTCTGTAATGGATTCTGTTCGCATTGGTATTAGCTCAGGTACAATTGCTGGTTACTGTGGCTTTAAATTTTATAGCAACGGAAGAAATATGCCGGGGATTGATTACGGTTGGTGGTCTCGTGATTATACATTTGATTTTGCAATGGAAATAGAACTAATATCGGGAGGTTGCTGGCCTTTCCGGGGTAATGCCGTTTCACCAGTTACTACGAGTTTAAGTACAAGCCCCAGAGAAGTCACTGCCATCGTAAACCATTGCGGATTTGAAGATATCGACAAGAGTAAAGTTGAATTGAATTATTCTTTTGACAAAGGAGTTACTTTTTCAAAAACTGAAATGACAACGACAGATACCGATAGTCTGGTACAAACATTCAAAGGGTGGATACCGGATGCAGGATGCGGAGTAACAGTTATCTATTATGTTTCGTATACCAATTTTACTGGAGTGTACTTTGAAAGTGATCCACTCTTTTATTATACACGCGACTGCAAACAATATTCTTCACTGTTAGTATTTAATGGATTTACTAAAACTACCGGATTTCCACAATCTTATTATTTCGGAAATAACGGTTTAACGATAGACTCTTCTGAAGTAATCAAATTTCCAATAGAAAAATGGGCATATGGTCCCTTAACAAAAGATTTAGTTGATAATTACACAAACATTTTTGAGATAACTACTACCGGACCAAAAGCAAACAATAATCAGGTTATCAAAGATTGGTTAGCTGCTTCTCCAAAACATAACTATTTTTTAGCGGGAGATGAATATTTTGGAACAATTACTAGTTGGTTTTACCCAAATTTTTATGCCGGTGATTTCCAATTTGATATTCTTGGTATTTCAAAATGTTATAATGACATCAATTATTCATCAAGTGGTGATGAGAAAAAAGCTTGGGGAGTCACGGCAATCGCTGGAACTGAACTTGGCGATTCACTCCATCAAAAAGTAATTGCGTTAAATAACGATTCATTAAAGATTGATCCAACTTCTGTACTAGGTGCTGCTTATTCAAATTGGTTAGATGGTTTTGTTCCGGCTCCCGGAGCTATCGTTGATTTAACTTCTAAAGGTGTAGATGGGAAAGATTATAGTATAGGCGTACATAAATATTTGCCAGCGGGTAACAAGATTGCTTTCTTTGCTTTCGATCCTTTATCCTTAATCGGAACCGGCTCAAAACCTTTCTGGTATGGGTTCGATAGAGTCTCTCCTTTGGTTCAAGCAATGCGGTGGTTTGGTGCTGATGTTGTGGATGTTGAAAACGAAAGTTCAAGTCCTTTAATATTTCAGTTAAATCAAAACTATCCGAATCCGTTCAATCCGAGTACGGTCATCAGTTGGCAGTTATCAGTCCGCAGTCTTGTAACTTTGAAAATTTATGATGTGCTTGGGAATGAAGTTGCCACATTAGTGAATGAAGAGAACCCGGCTGGTAATTACAAAATTGATTTCAAAGGAAATAATCTAGCAAGCGGAATATATTTTTACACTTTGCGTGCAGGTAACTTTATCCAAAACCGGAAGATGCTTTTGTTGAAGTAAATATCAGACGTCAACTAACGAAAAAGAAATAGTATGAAAAAACTTTATATTTTTAGCTGTCTGCTGAGTATTGTGCAACTAACACACGCTCAAGCACTTATTCAAAGTTTTGACAATGCTGTCGGACCGGTTTTTCCAGATCCCCCTGTGTTGAATGAAACCTATTTCGCTATCAGTCCCGGTTCATATTGCAAGTTATCAAATGATACCGCACATTTTGAGGGAACAGGTTCAATGAAAATTGATTACAAAATTCAAGCTGCCGAAGGATGGGGAGGATATGTAGCTAGAACAACTTATAAACCCGATCATACTGACTCAATACCTTATCTCGATCTTTCCGGGGGTACACATCTAACGCTCCGTTATAAAGTTATAAACCCTGCTTTAATGACTGCTGATGGAACAACTACAATGGAATTTAAAATGGCTGAAATTGATGCTGCCGGTTTACGAGACCTTTGGTTACACAAAATCGCCATTGATTTGAAAGAAACTTCAAGTGATTGGTTGGAAGTCGACATTCCTCTTGAAAGGAATAACAACAATACAAAAGGTTTTTCACTTCAAATCGGAGACGGTGATGGGGAATTGCAACTTGAACATATAAAGGGTTTTGAAGTTATGTTGATATATGCCCCTACGGCAGGCGGTGGCGATACAACCATCAATTCAACGGGATCTTTATTATTTGATAATTTAACTATCAATGGAAAAAGATCTATTCCTGTTATATTTTTTAATGGCAAATATTTACCTGCCGCTCTTGGAACCGGATGGACTTTCGGGCAATCAACACTCGAACTAGTACAAGCAGCAGGACGTCTTCCCGAACTGAATGCACTAAAATGGGTTCAAGGGAATGAATGGAATAACGGTTCGACAGGAATAGGTTTTAATATCAATCCTGCTTTCGATATGTCATGGTCGTGGTCGTTTGACTCACTAAAATTCTGGATGAAATCTGAATCCGGAGTCGGTCCGGTTCGCATACAATTTGAAGGCGGCAACGGGAAAGTCGGGAAAGTTTTTCAACCATCTGATGATAATCAATGGCATCTATATATTTTGCCGCTGAAGGATTTTATACCGCAAGATGGTTCAACCGGTTTTGATTCTGCTCATGTTAATGTTTTCAAAATTATGGCAGAAGCTTCCGGCATTGCGGGAAAAGTTATTTATTTAAGTGAAATTTGGACTGGAAATCCTAGGTGCGAATGCCTCCATCCCAACGCTGTAAACGGATTGGCTGTCTTTCCTGGGAACTATAAAAACTTAATTACCTGGACTGATGTTCCAAATGAAACAGGCGAAAAGTATGACCTTTATTATTCCGATCAACCGATTACGGATATAACCAAAGCCGAAGTTCTTAAATTGAATATTCCGGAGAACACTCAATTATGGGAACAAATTCTTCGTTCGGCGTCTACCGACCAAGACCTTACGTACTATTATGCGATAGTCTGTAAAGATGCATTCGTGCTTTCTTCTCCGCCGACTTACTTCAATTCACCCACGACAAATAAAGGGAAAGGTGTTCCTACTATAGCTAAAACTGCTCCGGTTAATTTTAAAGCCGATGGAGATTTAGAGGAATGGATAGGTTTCCCTCAAATCAATATTATCAAATCATTGGGAACCGGTTTTATTGCTGAAGGAGGAAAGTTTGACGGAGACATGGATATAGGTGTGTTGGCTTATTTAGCAGTCGATAAAGACAATCTTTATTTTGCCGCAGATGTAACGGATGATATTTATAGCTATAAAAAGACAAACGAACGATGGATGAACGATGCCATCAATTTATATCTCGGGTTATTCGATTCTCACAATACCTATTTCAACAACTATAAATCTGGTGCAACTCCTCACTACTCATTTCTGTTTGATGAAGAAAAAGTTAGCTGCTACAACAGCGATAGTTTGTTATTCCCCGGTGTTAATTATTACTTCGGACAGAAGTCTTCGCATGGATATATCATCGAAGCTAAAATTCCATTTGTTGATATTGCTCAAAAACGGAATTACAATTATTTCGGTGCTGATAGCGTTTTCCATCCGGAAGAAGGAATGAAAATTCCTATCGATTTCTCAATTAATGATGCTGATGCAACCGGTTCAAGGGAATTGGTTTTCTGCTATTCACCTTATAATGAAGACGATTCATGGCTACATCCCTGGAGATGGTTATGGACGTGGATTGGCGACAAAATGACGGTTGGTGTTGATGATGTGGCAAACGATGTTGTTGGTAATTACAACTTAGCACAGAATTTTCCAAATCCGTTCAATCCGAGTACGGTCATCAGTTGGCAGTTAGCAGTTCGCAACTTTGTAACTTTAAAAATTTATGATGTCCTTGGGAATGAAGTTGCCACATTAGTGGATGAAGAAAAACCGGCAGGCAATTACAAGATTGATTTCAAAGGAAACAAGCTTGCGAGTGGAATATATTTCTACACTTTGCGTGCAGGTAACTTTGTCCAAAACCGGAAGATGCTTTTGTTGAAGTAACCCCATCTCTTTATATAATCAACACAAGTATTCTGCACAAAACGGCAAGAAAATAATTAGATTTTAGGTAGAGACGGGGCATGCCCCGTCTTTACGGAATAATACTCTTCTCTTTCCAATTACATTCCCGAAAGTTTCTTTTTAAGAAAATCTAATTTCTCATGAACCTCTTTTGTTTGCGGATCATTTAACGGCAAGTTTTGTATTTGTGAATATTCCGTCAATGCTTCATCAAAAAGGGAAAGCTGCATCATCTGTTCCGCAAAGTAAATACGCGTTAATATATTCTTCTGTGTGTCCGGATATTTCCGGTAGGTTTCTTTAGCTGTAAGGATCGCGGTTTCTTTAAATCCATTTTCCGCAAGCTGTCGGGCGCCGTTCAACTTCAAATCGCCAAGTAAGTTTGTTGGAACCGCGGCGGTTTTGGCTCCGCTTTCGTTTGTTCCATAAATTGCGGTGTTCATGCTTTGATCATCTTTTTTCTTTGCAGGAGTTGAAAGTATTTCTTCCATCGCAAGGGCAAGCAATAGTTCATCGATCGTCATTCGTTTTAGACTGTTAACCGACAAAGCTGCTGAAGGTTTTAACGTAAATTTTATTCCTCTGCCGGAAAGAACGATCAAAGCATTTTTATCCGTCATTAAAACAGTTGATGAAGAAACCATCGTTCCCTCTTTTACATCAACCCATTGCTCGCTGTTTCCGATCAACGCTTTTACTGTGCCTTGAACTTTTTCAATTTTATACGATTGCGCAAAAAGAGAGCAAGCTAAAATTGCAGTCATTACCATTATCTTTTTCATAAGTATCTCTAATTCGTTAATCAAGTTTAATAAATTTCTATTATCTGAACAGTCCCTTTAATAAGCCCTAATTGATCAAGCGCTTCGCTAGAAAACTTTTCAACACCTTTTTCCCATGCATTTGCGAAGTTGGAACGCTCTGTAGTTTCAAGCGGTATCCACACCTTTTCTTCTCCAAGTGAATTTTTTCTGATATAATATTTCTTGTCATTCTGAGTTATTAATCCGGCTTCAGCGGGCGAGAGGTTTGTATTGAAAAGAAGATGCACATGCCGGCTGTGATTGTTCCCGCGATAATCTACAAATGCGGTTTCAATTCCGATGCTCTCATAAAAAGAAGCGAGACAAACGGAAAGATCATCGCAGTCGCCTCCTTTAACATCAATCGTTTCGTGCGGGAATTGCACGCGATCGTTTGAAGCAAGTGGATCAGCGATATAAAGCATTCCGGTAATAATTTCTGCAAAAAGAATTTTTGCCTGGAGAAAATTTGAGAGCGCCGGGTTCGTTGTGTCCAATTCACTTTTGTGTGGAGCTAACAATCGCTTTGCCGTCGCGGAAGAAAAGTTGAAATCTCTTTTTACGAAATAACGGAGATTACTCACTTCACCATCCCACGCGTTTGAAGAATTGATAAGCAGCGGTTTTTGCATCTCATCATCAGCATCGCGATTTTCTGTCGTAACATAAAAATTGACGAATGATATTTCATGTTTCGGTGAAAAATAATCTTCGGAAACAACGGTGTAAAATGGAATGGATGCCGTGTCTTTCGGCTGCACAACAAAATTCGGTGAATAGATCAACTCTGAATTTATTTTGTCGATCCTACTGCTTGGTTTTACGGAAACCGGTTTATCAGATAAATTAACAATACGTGCAACTGCAAACGGTTCGTCAGTAAAATGTTCGGTGAAGGTTGGAAAAATAGAATTTGAGATTGTCACATCTACAAACTGCACCAATCTTTCCGTTTCAGTATTTAGTCGATACGAAACATTGAACAGCGCTTTATTACTACTGAATTTATTGTTCATCAAGTTTGAAATTCCGTTGGCGGTTAAGTCGGCAAACGAAGCGGTCTTTTGAATATCTGAAAAATAGATCACTCCTGAAACCGCGGCACAAATATTTCCATATTGAAGAGATAATGAAGGTTGAATTCCGCTAAGTGAAAAATCTGAAAAATAAGTACAACCAAAATTGACTGACATTTTATCTAACAGCAAAGTTTTCCCAAGCGATACCTGCATTGCGTTAATGGTTTCATAAAGGAAATTTGCTTCGAAGGTAGAAAAGGGTTGTGTATAGACCGCCATACGTATGTTTCGGGGAGTTCGAAATTCATAAGGTCTATTTGTTTCACTCAGTGAACCGTTTTTCATATTAATAAAATTTGATGCCGAAAGTGATAAACGGAGTACCGGGGAAAAAAGATAATCCGCGCCGAATTGAATACTCCACAATTTCATTGTTTCAGTTTCGTTTTCTCTAATAAAGGAAAGGGAAGTATCGGAGAATACAGCGCCCACAGCGTCCTGGCTGAATTCTTCGTTAAAATATTTCAACGTAAATCCGCCACTTAATTTTTCATTTAATTTATAAGAATATCCCGCAGAAAAATATTGATGATATTTCAAGTCAGTTTTAAGAGAAATATCGGATGAATCATCACCAACGATCGATTGATTTTTCAACAAAGAAAATTCCTTAAAAAATCCGGGTGAATAACGTAAAAAAATATTTGATCTGCCAAAAGTTTTTGTGATACCAAGCGCGTACAAGTTTGAAGCGGTCGGAGAGGCAAACTCTGTTCCGAATAAAACATCAATCGCCAAATCTTTCACCGAAGAAAAATTTGTCGGGTTAGATTCCGTAGAAAAGATAAAATCTTTATTCATATGACTCTTAAATCCATTTAAAGAAAAAGATTCTTGAGCGAATCCTTCTCCTAAAACAATATTTAAAAAAAGTATAAAGTAGCTTGCCGTTTTTATCAAGGATAATCTATAATAATGCTGTGAGTGTTCTGAATGACTGTAAAAAATTCGAGTGATGATTTCATCTGACGCAATACCGCTTTTCTCACAAAAGTAAAGACTAATCTGTCAAAGCGATCCCTTGGGATAGCGGACATAACTCCACGCGGAATTTTAACTTGGCCGTTATCTTTTACATGAAATTTAAAAAATGCAGTTGCAGCTCTTTCATTCTTCATTATTCCACCGACAATAATTTCAACCGAGTCTTTGCTGGCTTTATTCCATGTAAGCAAAAGGATGTTTTCACCTTTTCCATTTTTAGAAACGCTTACATTTCCAATGATTTGTTCAGGCAGGTTGAGATTTAATTCAATCGGAGAACCCATCATCTTTTCGCGGTACTCAAACTTTACCGAAGAATTATAATGCAAAGAAAGAGAATCACCCAAAAGTCCAATTCTGCTTAAAACATATTTGGAACCAATCACTGTATCGCGCTGTGTAGACACATGCCCAATATGAATTATGTGATCTACTTCTTTCATTAGAATCGAATTAATTCTCGGTGGAATAACCTTTTTTCCCTGAAAACCATGTCCTTTCCCATCAGGTAATATGATAGGTTTGCTTTTATCAAAAAAGAAAGCTTGAGCAACATCATAAGTGAGTGAAAGGTGTCTTTCAGAAACAATGTTCTTGCTTATGAGGAGAAAAACGTCTGAAGCCGGAGGAGGCATCAACAATCCCGTTGAATCATACCCGTTCTGATAAACGGCGTCATCCGGATTTTTAGCAAGAACTTCATACTTAAGCGGCGTTTCTTCGTCCGGCCTATCTTCTATCAATTCCGTTGGTCCCGGTTTTCCGCATCCGAAAAAGAAAGCGGCAAAAAGGAAAAGGATTATATGTTGAAAGTATTTTTTCATTGAATGATTTATTTACTACACGTTCTGCATCTTAAAAATAAGAGAATAATTGTTCATACAAAAGTCGAATGTTTTACACTCTTTAAAACAAGTTACTGCAGGTAGAGGTAAAACCTGCAGTAACTCTTATCCACAACATTACATGAAAGAACTATTTAACTATATACGGGAATCCCCAGGCGCTTGATTCAACCGGAGCCGTATCATCTTTTACAACTCGCACAGGCATTGCATCAATGACGGTGTGGGAGTGGCCTCTTACCGAATGCGACCGGAATTTCTGCGAATAGACTTTATTTCCTTGTCCATCATCGGAAACAAGTGTGAATTTACCTTTTACTCGCTGGTGCATTGTACCTTGACCTCCGCCAAAAGTTAAAGCGACAAAATCTTCTGCGGCATAAGCGCTGTAAATCTCAACTACAAGAGTAACTTCCTGATTCATTGCAACCGACGGCATTTCTTTCATTCTTCCCAAACCATGTGAGAAATAGTAATTTAACGGATCAGAAATTATCACTGAATCGCCGGAAGGTAGATATGCTTTAATGCTTTTAATATAAATGTTCGGGCTGTTGGTTCCGCCTTTTGTTACGGAAGAAGAAGCGATTCTCCAATTCATTTTCGGGTAGGCAGTATTAGCAACCTTAACAAATTTAATATTTCGCTCAACAGTTGTAACAAATGGTTTGGTGATAACGGTATCGACTACTCTTATTGAAGTATCTTTTGTTACTCCAATAAACAGATTGCCGGTAAATACAATTACCAAATTTCCTTCGGCGGTTGTATCGCTAATTTCATTTATTGTAAAAGTTCGCGTTACGGAAGTAATTTTTCTACCAACTTTTACAGGGAAAATTTCCGAACTTATTTTTCCGAATCCCATCGGTCCGGACATCTCCATCATTCCTTCTTCGTCATAATTTGCTTCGAATGAAGAAATTGCAGAATCTTCTATAACCATTTTTTCGAGTGCGGCTTTTTCAGTGGTCTGACTATTATCAATCGGATCAGTGGGTGAGTTTTTGCATCCGATGAAGGCTGCAAAAAATAAAATCAGAACTACCGGAGCCAAACTCAGCAATTGATTTTTTGTGTTTTTCATTTTTATGTTTCCTTTGTTTTGTTTCTACTAAGTTTTTAGATAAGCCTCTTCAATCATAAAGAAGAGGCTTTATCGTTTATTAATTTATTTCATTATGATCATTTTTTTCGTAGCAGAGAAACTTCCGGATTTAATTGTGTAGAAGTAAACTCCGGAGGTTAATCCGTTAGCGTTAAATTCTTTAGAATAATTTCCGCTCTGCTGATATTCATTTACCAACGTTGCAATTTCTTTGCCAATAACATTGTAAACTTTTATTGTTACAAGTCCGTTTGTTGGAAGTTGATAGCTAATCAATGTGCTTGGGTTAAAAGGATTCGGATAGTTCTGGCTTAACGCATAAGTTGTAACAACATTATTGCTTTCTGATTTAACTGAAGTTACACCATCGGCTGTTAAAACAACATTCACATTTAAGTAATTATTTGAAGATTCAAGAGTAACGTTACTAACAGAAGCACTGCTGTAATCAACACCCGAAGAAACCAATTGATAACTCCCGGATGAAAGTCCTTCAAGCATAAACGAACCGTCAACATCTGAAATTGTAGAATTAAAAACTTTACCGTTTTCATCTATTAATGAAGCAACAGCTCCTTCAATACTATTCCCTTCATTATCAATAATATTTCCAAAAACTATTGAACTACCGGTAGTATCAATCCGGCTTAGAGCAAAATTAATATCGTTCACAATTCCCGTTTCTGTTACAACGATAGAATCAGCATTTTTCCAATTATGTGTTTTTGTTCCATCATATTTAAAGAATGTCGGGCGATATCCTCTTGCACCGGCTAACAGATAATAAGTTCCCGGTTCCAAGTTGGAAAGTGAATAAGTTCCGGTAAGGCTATCGGTAAGAACAAAATTGCGCGAACCACGATGCGTATTTGATCTTTTCTGATAAGCATAGACTTTCGCTTTGAGCGGTAAAGTGGTTGCCGAATCAGTAACAACACCCGAAATGCCGTTTGCATAAACTACTTTTGAAGTAAGAGTTACATTAATTCCGGTAATATCTTGAGTTACAACTAATTTCTCAGCAGTCTCAAAAGTTGATTGATTGTTATAATATTGTTTCTGGAATGAACGGTCTAACGGATTAATGAAAAGCGCAATCGTGTCATTTTCTCTTGCGAAAACTTTGAAATTTCCAAGTTCGTCGGTTCTATAAGAAAAACAATGTCCACCCGGATCAGGGACATGATTTAAATTTCTATTATTAACGATAACAGTAATGGTTGCTTTTTTAGGATTTCCAGCAGCATCTTTAACTGTGCCGGAGATTGAGAAAAGATTTGGTTTAACAAATTGTTTCAAGCCAAGATCAAACGATAACGAATCACCGCTTTTAAGCGTTACCTTTGTCGCTTGTTGCATAGATTGAGCATTGTCATAAAATTCAGGAATATAACCTTCCGCTCCTGCAAAAATGATATATTCGCCCGGTTTTAATTTAAGTTTATACGAACCGGTTGAATCTGTTATTGCATAAGATGGAGGACCAAACATAAACGATGCCGGGAAAAATTCAACTCTCGCTCTCTTTATTGGAGTTAAAGTTGATTCATCGATGACCGTACCGCTTACTTTTGCAATCACATCATTTGCTTCAGTAACCAAAACTTCTATCGTATCGGAAAAAACATCGGGAAGATTTTTATAATCCGCTGAAATATAGTAGGAGTATTTTTGTCCTGATGCTACACGGTGATCCATAAATTTGCCTTCGCGGGTGGTCCAAACCAGCGCAAATTTTCCCGTATCGGCAATCGCTCCGTTTTTCTTATAAATAATGTAATGATCAGGTAAAGTATAAATTGCCGCATAAACATCAGGCCAGTTAAGAGCAACCGACCAAGAGTTCATCATTGAGGAAACAACCGAAGCCTGCAAATGTGGTTTTGGAATTTGCATCTGCGCTTTTGTTGAAGCGGCAACAAGCAACATTACACCCGCAAGCAGAAATAGAAGTTTTTTCATGATAGTAGTCCTTTTATTTTTTGATTGAAAAATATGCTTTATGACTGCTAGATTAACAGCCAATAGCATGCCATTATCTTCCCTTTGATTAGGTTCGATTTTCGCCACTTTCTCCTTGCGTTTTGCCTGAAATATCACCCCATTTGCCTGAACTATTTTCTACAGGCAGTTACTTGTGGAAAAATGTTTTCAGTTCTTTAGGATTTGTTATTTTTGTATTGAGTAATTATAGAAAAAATGAATACGAACCCCAAAATTCTTGTTTGCGATGACGATGAAACCATCTGTTATCTTTTGAAAGAGCAGTTAGTAGAAAAAAATTTTTCAATTGATATGGTTTACGACGGTAAATTCGCCATCGAAAACATGAAGAAGAAAAATTACGATCTTCTTCTCCTCGATCTGAAAATGCCAATCATGCAGGGAGAGGATGTTCTGAAATTTGTTAAAGAATATTACCCTTCGATACAAGTTGTTATTCTTACCGCTGATTCCGAAATCCGCAAAGCCATCGATTGCATAAAACTCGGAGCTTACGATTTTATAACCAAACCCTACAACTTTGATGAACTTCTTCTTACGATAAAAAGAGCTTTAGAGCATCGCGATCTTCTCTTTCAGAATGAAGCATTAGCTAAACAAGCAAAACAGCATCGTACAAGCCGGATAATCGGACATAGCCAGGTACTGAACCAGTTAATCCAATTTGCTGAAAAAGCTGCAAAATCAGAATCGAATATTTTGATAGAAGGAGAAACCGGAACCGGAAAAGAATTACTTGCAGAGTTTATTCATCAGAATTCACAACGCAGAACAAAACCTTTTGTTGTAATCAACTGCGCTTCGCTGCCAGATCAATTAATTGAAAGCGAACTTTTCGGATACGAAAAAGGAGCGTTTACCGATGCAAAAACTTCTAAGCCGGGACTTGTAGAAATTGCGAATGGAGGAACTCTTTTCCTGGATGAGATCGGCGAAATGAGTTTGAATATCCAACCGAAACTTTTACGTTTTTTGGAAAACGGCGAATACCGGAGGGTGGGCGGCGTTAATTCTCTTTCTTCCGATGTACGGGTTATCGGTGCAACAAATAAAAATCTTTTAGAAGAAACCGAACAAAAATTATTTAGAAGAGATTTACTCTTCCGATTAAATGTCATAACTCTTACAGTTCCGCCGCTGCGAGACAGAAAAGAAGATATTTTAACCCTCGCCAATTTTTTCCTTGAGTCGAAATCCCCAATCAGGGCGCCCCGCAAGTTTGATGAAAAAGCAATTGAAGCGTTAATGCAGTATGATTTTCCGGGAAACGTGAGAGAGTTGGAACATATCATTGAAAGAGCGATTATTTTTTCCGATGATAATATTATCCACCCGGAAATTCTTTTTCTTTCTGCCAAAAGGAGAAAGCAAATTCCCTCTTCATCAAATGGCGTTTCTTTGGAACGTCATATCGAAGAGTTATCGATGGATGAAATAGAACGAAACCATATATTGAAAGTGCTTGATAGCAATGGCTGGGAAAGGACGAAAACAGCCGAACAATTAGGAATCAGTCAAAAGACCCTTTATTCAAAAATAAAAAAATATCAATTGGAAAAGGGAACGTAAACCAAACGGTAACAACATTGTGAAAAATGAAAATTTTTATTCCGAACTTTTATCAGGATTAGTTAATAAACCTGATTTAAAATCTATTGCTAAAATAGTTGGGGATAAGCTTCATTCACAACTCAAAACCGAAATAGAGATTTTCATCTTGGAAAAGGAAGAAGATGTTCAACTTATTTTTGATCAAAGTACAATCAATTTTTCCAAAGAACAGTTGCGCCGGTCGTTTTTAAAGAATGGACAGTTGAACGAAAAAGTAATTTCTCCTCCACCGGACATTAAAAATTTGTCGAAAACTCTTCACGTTGAAGATGTTTTATTTCTTCCTTTTAACTCGGAAGGAGAGATAAAGGGGGCGTTAATTCTGGGGCGAAACAAAGATCCTTTCTCCGGACGTGAAAAAGAAGATGCCGCTGCATTATTAGGATTGTTTTTAAGCTCCGCAAAAATTGTTCAATCGCTGGAGTTAAACAAAGCAATTGAAATGCAGCTCATTCAAAAACAAAAATTTGAATCACTTGGCAAATTAACCAGCGGAATTGCACATGACTTCAGCAATCTTCTTTCCAGTATTTTCGGAAGTGTAAATCTTTTAAAGAAAAAAATTCCCGAAAACAATGATGCACTTCGACTTGTTGAAAACATTGAGAATTGTTCGGCAAGAGCAAAAGATTTAGCTTCCGGACTCCTTGCCTATGGAAAACCAAAACCCAAGCAAAAAGAAATTCTTTCACCAAATCAATTAGCAAATGAAATTACGGGAGTGGTAAAACAAACATTTCCCGCTACCATAGATTTTCATCTTCAATTAGCGGATGATGTTTTTGTTATCAAAGGAAACAGCACACAAATTTATCAAGTGCTTCTCAATCTCTGCATCAATGCACGCGACGCGGTAGAAAAACACGGATGGATCTCGCTTTCAACTAAAAATGTTCCGGTAGAAAAGAGCAACGCAAACCTTTTTCCATTCTTACCAATCGGAAATTTCGTTTGTATTTCCGTTGCCGATAACGGTAGTGGAATAACTTCTGAAAATCTCTCAAAAATATTTGATCCTTATTTCAGTACAAAAGAAAAAGAAAGCAGCTCGGGACTTGGTCTTTATATTTCTTACGGTATCATTAAAGCGCACGAAGGGGTAATTCAAGTTTCAAGCATAGTAAATCAGGGTTCACGATTTGATATTTATTTACCGGCTTACGAAAGTTCTTCATTGGCTGAGAAAAAAATATCAGAAAAAATAATTTTAATTGCCGACGACGAGGTAATGCTGCAGGATTTATTGGCGGAACTTTTAGAGTCGCACAATTATTATGTTATTAAAGTGTCAAATGGAAAAGAGTTGTTACAAGTTCTTACTGAAGAAATAAAAGCTGATCTGGCAATCATCGATTATAATATGCCGGAAATGAACGGAGCCGAATGTATTGCACAAATAAGAAAACTTGGTTTCACAATTCCTGTTATTCTTTCTTCCGGCAGTTTGGGTCTTGCTGATAGAAAAGAATTGAGCGGTTTTAAAGTTGATGCGATGGTGAGTAAGCCTTACGACTTTGACACGATGCTGGCAACGGTAGAAAAATTACTCTGACGGTTTTTCCTTACCGCCAAGTTCGATCATCTGAATGTCCCCAACATAATCAGCAAAGACTGGTTTTTCAATCTGGTTTAACAACTCAAGAATATCGTTTATCTCGCCAACAGCTATATCAATATATTTTGTTTTGCTGATGATCGCATCTCTATTTATTTCTTCTTTGTGTAATTCCCGTTTTATAGCGGTAAGTGATAACTTAATAAGCGTAAGCGGTTGTTTGATTTTATGATTTGCCGTAACAACTGTTGCAGTAAAAGTTTTCATTTTTTCAACTTCAAGAAATAATTCTTGAGATTCTTTTACCTTTAACGCTGAATTAATGCGTGCAAGCATTTCAATTTTATTGATCGGCTTTTTAATATAGTCAACAGCGCCTGCTTGCAACCCTTCGCGCATATCTTCTGCTGAAGTTTTTGCCGTAACCAAGATTATGGGAATTCGAGAAGTGCGCACATCACGCGTTAAAAAACGGCAAACTTCAAGTCCGCTAATTTCAGGCATCATGATATCGAGAAGAATTAAATCGGGAGATTGAGTTAGCGCCGCTTCAATACCGGTTCTTCCGCTATTTGCAGAAATAACTTCAAATCCTTCTTTCTGAAGCCGGTCCTGCAAATAAAAAACATTTTCTGTCTGATCATCTATTACTAAGATCTTTTTCATGCTGTGCTGCTCTTTTTTCCGATAAGGCTCTAGTTAAACGAAACGCCAGAACTCCCGAATTAATCGGTTTGGTTATATAACTATCAAATCCTTGTTTCAAAATTATTTCGCGGTCCTCTATCATTGCCTTCGCCGTAACGGCTATTACCGGAATGTCTTTGAATTCCGGTTTTTCCCTAATCGCCCGAAGCGTTTGGAATCCATCCATAACGGGCATCATAATATCGAGAAGAATTACATCCGGTTTTTGTTTCTCGAGTATCTCCAAACATTCTTTTCCATTTTTTGCAAGAGCCGTTACGCAATTGCATTTTTGAACAATTTCATTTATTGTGAAGAGACTGTCGGAATCATCATCAACGATTAGTACATTCCCGGCATTATTTTCTCCATATAATTTTTCATCCGAAATTTTTATCTCCCTTTCAACTTCAATTTTCTCTTCCTCAACAAGGGATTCAAGATTTTGTTTGCCAAGCTCAAGAAAATAAAAAGCATTTCTAATTACTTTCAGAATTTCATAGGTGCTTGCTTTTGAAATATCGGATAACGATGCGAGAATATTTTGTCCGTTGGCAGATTCCTCCGGTGAAATATTTTCAGGTAATAAGATGAAGAGTAATTTCTGATATCCTTTTGAAGAAAGGTACATATCAGGACATTTTTTAAGTGCATTTCCCTCTTTATAAAATGGATTTATAAAAATAACATCTTCTTCAAATTTAAAATTATCGAGTTCATCATACCGTTGAACGTTAACTCCGCCTGCCTTGAAGAAGTCCCCGCTTTTTTCATAATCAAGTAAAGCCATAGTGGCTTCTTTATTACGAAGCAGATCACGAACATACTTTATTGTTTTATCGAATTCCTCTTGAGTTAACGGCTGCTTCAAAATCTGAATGGGTGAAAGAGCATATCCGTTTTTTTTCTCTTCGTTAGCCGAATAAAAAACTAAAGGAATTTTTTGCGTTTCGGAATCTGATTTCAGATCATAAACCATCTTCCAAAAATTTAATGCTGGAAAAGAAGTATCTACCAAAACAAGCAGCGGAAGAGTTCTCTGCACCAGCTGGATACACTGGTCAGGACTTTCTGCAAAAACTGTTTCGTATCCTTTGCTGTTCACATAGTTTGCTATCATCTGGCGCGTTCCGCGTTGATGTTCAATGATCAACACCGGGCTGTGAGCGGCTTTATCAAAGGTTGGAGATTCTTCTTCTGCCGCTTTATGCTGTTGAAAGAGATGAACTACTTCAACCGGGACAACAACAGTAAAAACAGAACCCTTATTCAACTCACTTTTAACGGTAATATTTCCTTTAAGCATTTCGGCAAATTTTTTGCAGATGGAAAGTCCCAAACCCGTCCCGCCAAATTTTCTTGTTGTAGATGCATCAGCCTGGCGGAATTCTTCAAAAATAATTTTTTGCTGTTCAGAGGAAATGCCAATTCCGTTATCTTCTACTTCAACTTTTAAAACACTATTCTTTAAAAGAGAAACGCGAATTTCAACATATCCTTCAGAAGTAAATTTAATTGAATTGCCGACAAGATTGATAAGTATTTGAAGTAGTTTTGTCCGGTCGGTAGTTAAATACAGTTTCTCTTCTGCCAAATTAACAACACGAAGTTCAATATCTTTTTCTTTAGCCAAACTTGTAAATGAAGCTTTAAGTTCATCAAGTAAATCATCCAAAATGAAATTCTCAAATTTGATTTCCATTTTTCCCGATTCAATTTTGGAAAGATCAAGAATATCATTGATCAGATTCAACAACCTTTTTCCGCTGCGAAGTACTACCGAAAGCCGCTCGTTGTTTTTAGAAGAGACGGATTGATCTTCAAGAACAAGTTCTGTCAATCCGAGGATCGCATTCATCGGTGTGCGAAGTTCGTGCGACATTGTTGCAAGGAATTGGGATTTTAACTGTGTAAGTTCTTCAGCTTTTTGTTTCTGAATTTCAAGTTCTTTTGCTTTTTGAGAAAGTGCAGAATGTAATTCAAGCAAACGTTCGTTCTGAGATTTTATTTGCTCATTTTGTTTCTGGTAATTTTCATTCAATTGTTTCAACTCTTCTACCAGATTTTCCATTTGCACAAAAGCAATCGCATTTGTTAAACCAATCGCAAGTTGATCTTTGATTAATTCAAGATATTCTTTTGCCTGCGGTGATGGTTTGTTCACCGAACCAAGTTCTAAAATGCCGATAGTTTTTTTATTGAAGATGATCGGTAAAAGCAAAAGATATTTCAAACTTATCTCAACTAAACCGGAAGAAATAATGGGAGAAGCTTCTCTAAAATTTATTTCTACCGTTTCTAATTTTTCAAGCAGCGGTTTGAATAATTCTGATTTTTCTTTTGTACCGTGAGATTTTCCATTAACACCATACGAACTTACTTGAGTTACTTCATCTCCAATAACAGAGTAAATCGCCCCAACATTGCATTCGGTAATATTGATTATTTTTTTCAGAGAAGAATCGGAGATATCTTTCAGCGAAGGATTCTCGTTGATCATTGTAATAAAATCTGAATACTCAACTTGGGTTTTTTCTTTACGTTCAAGTTCATCAAGCATTTTATTAAAAGCTATTGCAAGTTCGCCAAGTTCATCTTTCGTCTCCACCATCATACGGTTTGAAAAATTGCCCGTCTTTGTTATCTCTGTAGCTTCTGTTAACGAATGGATTTGTCGCCTTATACTTCCGGTCAACAAAAGGGTCAGCACCACCGAAAGAGACAAACCGGCGATTCCTAAAATCACTAAAATGTTTTTAATGTTTGTTTTAAGGTTTTGTGTTTCGTTAAGCGTTGTAAAAATGATGGCGCCGATCCGCTGGCTTGTTAGCGTCGCTTCTTTCATTTTATAAACGGTGGCGAGGAAATATGAAGTTTCTGTTTCCTGAGTAAAAATGTCGTAGTTATTTTTTAAGTTAAGATTGCTGTACGCCTCGGTAATGTTAAAGAAATAATTTTGATTTACCGTTTCATTGGAATAAACAACGATGTTATTGTCGTAATAGATCGCAACTTCAGCACGAATTTTACTGGAAAGTTCGTTTATAAAATTCTGGGAAATATTCTTTCCGTAAAGATATGTCTCTCCCTTGGGTGTAGTATTAACATTGTAAAAGATAAGAGGATTGGAAGTAATGAAAGTTGATACCCTGGCATTCCGCTTCGACAATACAATTTCTTTGTTAATGGCAATTGACTCTTTAGCAAATGTGGAATCCGGGTTTAGCTTAATTACAAAATCAAGATTTTTATAAACCGAGATCGCTTCATTTGAAAATGGTTTTTGCTCGTACTTATTAAGAAACAGAGAAAAAGCATCTTCAACATCTTTTGATACACCATGAACAACAAACGCAAAGTCATTGGTTGAAGTAAGAAGATGTTTAGATTGCTGCGAGGTAAGTACATTGTACATGATGGTGTAAAATGCGGAACCGGAAGCGCCCAGAATTACCGCAACAATCACAATATTGATTAATATGATACGGTAATTAATTTTCATTCATTCATAAGTCTTTTTGCAAAACTTTTCTTATGGTGATCAGGAGTTCATCAAAGTCATACGGTTTTGAAATAAAATCAGTTGCACCCATACGTGCGGCTTCCATTGCACTTACAACATCGGCGTAGGCTGTTAATACGATAACCTTAAAAGTTACATTTCTTACTTTAAGTTCCCTTAAAACTTCAAACCCATCTTTTTCCGGCATCTTAAGATCAAGCAACATTAAGCTAATAGGCTCGCGCTGGATATGCTCCAGGGCGGCATCAGCAGAGGTAACGTAAGTTGTTTGGTATCCAATCTCCGATAGTTCTTCCGCTAAAACCTTGCAAAGATTTAGGTCGTCATCTACAATTAATATCGCTTCCATGACTTATCTACTTTTCTTTATTTTCTGAATTAAACTGATAGTATTTTATTTTGTTTTTATTATTATCAAATTCTTGCTTAATTAAATTTTCACCATTCGGAAAGGCAAGACGTTCTCTTAAAGTGGGAACTAACTCAACTTTAACTACAATTGCTAATTCTTTTTTTGTAATAGTTTCTTTATCGCTTCCGGTTAGATACCGCAAACCCAAAACCCACCACGGAAGATCTTTTAAAAACGGGATTCCAATGCGTTCGGTTTTGGTTTCATTTGAAAACAATCCGCCGATAATGGTTTCTTCACCGTTAAGCATAAGTACTTGAGTGCTTGCAGTTGTTTTTTGAATTTCAGTAGAAACCGTACCTGGGAATCCCGTACTTCGTTCAACGGTTAACTTAAGAAGCACATAATCAATTCCCTGATCAGAATAAATTCTCGGTGTTACGGTAATGATTGAACCCGTGTGAATAAAATTGTCAATAACATTTCCGGCATAATCTTTTTGCTTTATTGAAAAATCAGAACCGACTTGAATTGTTCCTTCATTTTTATCACGTACAGTAATATTCGGACTCGCAATAACCTCTCCTAATTTTTGGCTTTCAATAAACCGGAAGAGTGAAACAGCTTCTCCAAAAAAATTACCTGCAGAAAAAGAATTCGTGCTTGAAATTACAGCATCGCTGGTGGTTCCTGCTGAATTAGCTGCACCCGAAGCATTTGCTGGAGCCGTAGTGGTTAGACCTGTTCCAACATCCATTCCTTTTTTACTGAGCAGAAATTGCCAGTTTATTCCCCGTTCTCTTAAACCTTCGGTATCCATCTGAAAGAAGACCGCCGATATTCTAACTTCTCTTGTGTTCGCGTCAACAAAAACGTCTTCATCACCTTTGGCTGCATTTGGATCAGGTTTACGTTTTATAATAAAAACATCTTCCTTTTTTTCTAAAAGTAAATCTGCATATTGAACTATTATGAGTAAGGCTTTGTCAAATGGCAAGTTGGTGATTTCAACACCAATAGGTTCTGTGCGTGTAAGTGTAGAGACAATTTTTTTTCCCGATTTCAATTCACTTACTTTGCTAAGCAAATCTATTGCACTAGAAAATGGGAGATTAGCCGAGAGTGTAACAAGTTCATCCGGCGATGTGTACCCTTTGAGATCTCTCTCTGATGGGTCTTGCGAAAAGCACAATTGACTTATCGCAACAACGAGAATAAAAATTAATCTTTTCATAACAATCTCTGGTTTCATTTTCTTAAAGCTTTATCTAAATTTAAAACAACAGTCTCAACAATGCCCCCTTTGTTAAGAACAAAAGTAACTTTTTTCCATTTATAGTCGATCGTAGTTAAGTAACCAAGATAAACTTCATCTCCCTCAATAAGTAAAAATGAGTTTCCTCTTGCATCGGAAATAAAAGCGCCATCGGGAACTAACGCAAGTAATTTGGCTGCCTGTACATCAAGTAAATTTTTAATGTTAGGCGGAATTTCCGTACGAATGAGAGGATAGAAAATATCATACACTCTTGGAGCTTTCAAATTATTTTCCGAATAGGTAGTTGTTGCGTATCTATCGTTTGAAGAAAAATAAATGGCAACGTTCATCGTATAATTGATCAAGAATTCCGGCTCTTCATTTTCCGGTGCGAACACATAATTGCTTAGATTCAATTTAGTAACTTTTTTAAGTTCTTTGCTTTCTTCAATTCCGTATATAAGCTGGTAAAGATCATTAAAAGTACCGTACCCGCTGATCCGGTAGTCGTAATAAAAGAACTCTTTATCTGTCCCTCGCGATAAGTATTCAATATTGAATTTTGCTTTTTCGGAGAGACGCCCATTCAACTGATTAAGAAAATCATAAAATTTCAGAGACGAAAGATCTTTCGGGATATTAAATTTTCTAGCAGAAAGAATTGAATCCAACTTTGCTGCTTTCGACATTTTTTCTTTGAGCATTTTATCTAAAACGTTCGGATCATAACTTAACGCTTTCAAAGAAGTCAGTTCCGCTGTTTTGTCTTTTATCGATGGTTTTTGCAAGAAATAAATATAACCAAAACCCAACAGCACAAGAAGGATGAGCACCCCGAGAAGGGCGAAAGTATTTTTTAGTTTTCTACTCATGCAATGCTTTCAACAATTCTTCTTTTCTTAACGTTAGCGTAAAGCGGAATGCATCTTTTTCGCGAATCGGTTCGTACGTAATATTTAGCAGAGTAGCGGTTGGTAGCTCGGATGCGAATTCAGTAAGTACTTTTCTATTGATCGAATGCCCGTCTATTGTTACTACCGCGCTGTCTGGAAGAACTATATTACGGACCCAAAATGTTTTTTTCTTACCGACAAAATCAGAAAGATTAAATAAAAGTTTGTTCCAAATTGCCGCTCCTTTTGCTACAGAATCCAAGATGGCTTGCGTTTGTCCAAAATTATTAATGCGAGCAGTTAAGTTATCTATCTCCATCAGCGTAGAAAGATTTTGTCTTTTCAATTCAGTTTGAAATTGGATCTCGCTTTTTAATCTATTGATCTCTATTTGTTTTGTTAAAATGTTTATAGTTAAAAAAAACGACGCAGCAAAAAGAAGCGGAATAACAAGGTAACCATGCCATCCGAATTGAAAAACTTTTTGTTCTTCTTTGATATATCTTGGCAAAAGATTAATACCCGTTGTCTCTTTCGAGAGTTCATCTAAAAATTCTATTGCCGCCGAAAATGGAACGCTGAAAGAAGAGATTTTTGTTCGCGCATCTTCGCTTAACGTTGAGACGTCGACATTATCAAAATCAAGTTTGCTGACGTTCGCTTCGGGAAATGTTCCGTAAAAAGAAAGAATTAAATTTTCTGAATCATCTTCGCCGCAAACTACGATGTTATCAAGATTTGGAATGCCGCCGTTTTCCATCTCAAGTAAAATTTTCGAGAAGTAAACATCATAGGTGTGAAGATTCGACGTTCCTAAATCAAGTGTAGCGCCGATATGTTTTAATTTTCTTCCCTGTAAAAAAATAAGTTTGCTGTATTCTTTTCCGATGTAAACGATCAAAGAGTAATCATCGGGAAAAAACTTTTTCTTTTTTGCAACGTAGTAAGCAAGAGAAAGTTCAGCTGATTTTACGGAAGTTAATTTATATACTCTTCTTCCGTTATACCGCGCAAGATTGTTGATCATTTTGAAGCAGGGAACATCTTGCGCTAAAAATGATGCGAGAGAATTTCCATCTGAAAGTGGAGTTAAGCCAACATTATTGCGGTCAAAAGGGCGGTCTGTCTGGATGATCGTATCTTTTAAAACATCCGTTGAAACCATCGATTCGGTAAGACGTTTTGGAATTATCTGATAAAAGATAGAGGGTTCGGTAAGTACGGGGATGAATTCACACGTGTGTAATTTCAATCCTCTCATCTCGGCATTTACTAAACTTTCAAACACTCCACCGGATGCAAATCCCTGCATACTCAAATTTGTTCCGCTCCCCGAATCAATTTGAATCCCGGCTTCATCGGATATCATTTGAACCGCTTCAGCTTCAATCTCACCATGTGAATGCGACGAACCAATCACATCAACTGAAGCTGCACGTAGAATTTTTATTTGGTCATTCTCTTTTGTAACAACAACAATCTTGGAGTCATTTCCTTCACAATATAAACAAACTAAAGGTTTCATCTTTACGCCGAAAGAATTTGTTGCATTCTGGTTTTGTTGTTGGCAAATGCCATTGCCGAATCTAAGCTAATTTTCTTCATCAAATATAACCGCTTTAAATCTTGTTCCAAAGTGTTCATCCCAGTTTGTCCACCTTGATTAATCATCATGTAAATTTCACTGGTGTTATTATTTTTTATTGCAGCACGAACATTCGAGTTAACAATTAAGACTTCCTTGGCGAGGACAAGTTTACCGTTAATGGTGGAAACTAATTTTTGCGAAATCACGGCAGTTAAAACATCCGCCAAGCGGTTGCGTACACGATCCTGTTCTGACGGATGTACTTCCGCAACGATTCTATCAATTGATTCAACAGCTGAAGAAGTATGCAGCGTAGAAAATACTTTGTGACCAGTATCGGCAACTTCAAGTGCCGCCATAATGGTATCAGGGTCTCTCATTTCTCCAATAACAATAATGTCAGGATCCTGCCTTAACGCTTGAGTAACGCCTTCTTTAAAACTTAAAACATCTTTTCCAACTTCGCGATGTTTGACAATCGACTTGTCCGACTTATGCACATACTCGATCGGCGAAGAGATAATAACGATATGTGTTGCATCAATTTTATTATGATAATCAATGATTGCATCAAGAGTGGCAGATTTTCCTGAGCCGGTAATTCCGGTTACAAGAGTTAACCCGTATTTAAAATATTGGTGGCTTAACACTTTTGTTAATGCCGGATGAAACTCGTAAGATTCAAATGTTCTTGAACGTGCTGCAATAGCGCGCATGTTAATTGTAATGTGATCTAGATCGAAATAGCATGTGGCTCTAAATCTTACATTTTCCCTTTTACGCTCATACATAAAAGTATAACTGAAATCTATACTTTTTGTAACCATTAAATAACGCCGCTGATTTTCATTGAGCACACTAAGAATTAAAAGCGCCGATTCATCCAAGGTAAATTTAGGAAGATCAACAACGCGTTCTTTCTTTCCATATATTCTCATCCACGTAAAGCCTTCGCTCCCGTACCCGCCAAATTCAATATCCGAGGCTTCCCGCTCAATCATCAAAGTTAAAACCTTAACTATAAATTTCTGCATCAAAATTCTGTCGTCACTCGTGAACTGAGAAAATTTTTCTACAAAGTAACCGATGCGATCATGACCGAAAAGCACCGCCGGTACGTTGATAAGAAATTTTGATAGGATTTTTTTTAAGTCATCGATCATGATTTACTCTTCCATTGTTCCAGCAATTACTTCTTCAAACGAAGTAATTCCGAGTTTTACTTTTTCAATACCGCATTCACGCAAATTTAATGTTCCGTCTTTTTTTGCCTGATCGCGAATCTTCTCTTCATCTACAGACTCGCCGGAACGAAGGATAATTTGTTTCAATGCCGCCGTAAAATAAAGAGCTTCGTGAATTGCAACTCTTCCTTTATAACCTGAACCGCTGCATTTTTCGCATCCCTTTGCTTCGTAGATGGTATAGTTTTTCCATTCATCCACGTTAAGCCCAAGCGTTTTCATCATCACTTCATCAAAGTTCGCCATTTTTTGTTTACAGTTTGAACAGAGGCGTCTGATCAAACGTTGGGCAACAATAATATTTATTGCGTAGGCAATTAAGAATGGTTCTATCCCCATTTTATACAAACGGGCAACAGCGCTTGGCGCATCGTTAGTGTGTAAAGTTGAAAAGGTTAAGTGACCTGTGTTTGCTAATTTGATAGCAACTTCGGCAGTTTCTTTATCACGCATTTCACCAACAAGAACAATATCGGGATCGTGACGCAAAATAGAACGGATGGCTTGTTCAAAGTTCATCTTTACGCCAATCTTTAATTGGCGCGCTCCCGCAATAACATATTCAACCGGGTCTTCAACCGTTAGCACATTAACTGTCGGGTCTATAACTTGATATAAAGCTGCAACTAAGGTGGTTGATTTTCCGCTTCCTGTTGGTCCGGTTAAGATAACCATCCCTTGCGGCTGGCGGATCGCTTTTTCAAAAGCATCATTGGCGTAGCCGGTAAGTCCAAGCAGCTTTAAATCCTTTACAACTTTTCTATCGTCAAGAATTCTTATAACCACACTTTCAAATTTATTTTTTAGTTCTGTCCCGACCATCGGCAAAATTGAAACTCTAAAACGAATAATCTGACCGTCAATTTCCCGTTGGATAAAACCGTCTTGCGCTTTTTCTCTCTCAAATCTATCCATTCCGCGTGAACGGTCTTTTACTACGGCAAGAACCGCTTCGGGGGAAGTATTCTCCTGTGTGTGCCATGGTTGTAAATTTCCGTCAATCCGAAAAAGAATAGACGTAGTTTTGGCATCTCGGGGTAGGACGTGAATATCGCTTACTCCTCTTCGAGTTCCTTCAACAAGTGCAGCTTCAATTAAATTGATTAAAGCGCTTTTATTTACTTCGGCTTCAATTTCGGCTTCGTCATCTGTTTGTTCCGGCTGTTCATCAATGGCAAAGTCGGATGGCATATCTTCAAGTTTTTTTAAGAATTCATTTTCCGGCGGGAAAAGTTTTTCGGCAAGCTTATCAAAGTCACGCTGCTTTATGAACATCACTTCATATTTTTTTGCGTTCAGCCCGAAAGCAATTTTGGGAATGTTCCTTTCGGTTGGATCAATCGAAGCGAGAAGCAGTTTATCTTTTTGCCGTTCGTCATACATAAATGGGATAACTTTTACTTGAAGCATAAGCTGCTTCATTGTGTCCCCGGCGGCAAGCATGGTTTGCTTAATAAATTCTAATCTTTGTGAAGTGAGTACATCAGCGGTGGCTTCTACCTCTCTAAACGCATAGAGGTTAGCAACTTCTTTGAAAATAACATCATGGTCATATTTAAATTCTTGAACTAATATCTGCGCCAGATTCTTTTTGATCTTGCTTGTGTCATTCGCTTTCATCGTAAGCGCTTGTTCAAGAACGGTGGTATCGATAATCCCTTTCTTAAAAAGGATGTAGCCAACTTTATCGGTAAGTTCTAAATTAGCGTCCATAACTTACATTCCGGGCATTTTAGGTTTAACGGTAGCTGTTTCAGCTGAAACAAGCGTTAAGGCTATCATTACAATCATGATAATCATTGAAATTATTACTTGAATTAGTTCGATAATGTTTTTTAATTTATGGACCGTTTCGCTTTCGTAATAATTTGCTAATTGTAGAGCAGTGTTTTTGATTGTTCCTGTCTCTTCACCGGAATGAAACCTTGAGAGAGCTGTTTCTGTAAATACACCGGCTTGTGTAAATGCATCTGTAATTCCAACTCCTTTTTTGATCATTAAGGGAATAGCAATATTTTTAATCTTATTTTCGAAGTAAGTATTTCCACTTGCTTCAGCAGCTATTCTAATCGGTTCAATACTTTCTGCTGATCCGCTATAAAGTGTATAAAATACACGGCAAAAAACTTCAATTACAGTTTTATGGATTAGATTTCCGACGATGGGCATTTTTAAAAGCATTCCATCAAGAACCAACTTCCCATTTTTAGTTTTGAAGTAATATAATAGCGAGATGGTTGGGACAAAAAATATCGAAAGAATAATGATGATGTGATCTTTTAAATAATTACTAACCCCAAGAGTGAACGCCGTCATCGGAGGCAAGGTAATGCCGAATCTTAAGAATAAATTTGCTGTTTCAGGAAAAATGTATCCCACATAATAGAGCACCGCTAACATTAAAATGAATACGGTTACGAATGGACTGATCAAGGCGCTTTTCAAACTTTTCTTAAACTCTTGCTGACGCTCAAGAAACTTTGCGGTTGCTTTATAAATTTCGGTCATGTTACCGCTTTTGGAAGCTAATCCTAGCATGTAAGCGGTAAATTTTCCAAATACGACTTGATAGCGCATAAAAACAGCCTGGCTGTCGGTTCCTTTTTTCAGTTCGCTATTAATGTCTTTTAACGCTTCCCGAAGAGTTTTGTTTTGCGTATCGTTAATAAGAAGCGTAAGAATTTCTCCATAAGGGAGTTTTTGATCAAGAAGTTCTGCACTGATTTTAACAAAATTTACAATATCAAGAGTAGGGGGTTTTGGATTAAAATCAAGAAGAACTTTATTAACTGAAATTACTTCATAATTAAGTCTGGTTAGAGCATCAACAACTTCATCTTTACTGAATGCTTTTTGAGAACCTTTGATAGGTTTGTCGTTTCCCTTTTTTGCTTTATAAAGGAAAGTTACTTTTTTCTCAATTGATTTAATCTGAAGTTGATTTTTCTCGGCGAGATTTTTGATCTTATGCTTTACTTCTCTAGCCGAATCGGCAGTAATTGCACCGGTAATAGGCTTTCCAGCGCTGTTGATTGCCGCAAATCTATATTCTACCATAAAAGTTTTTGCCAGTTAATATTAAAAGCATTATTTGTCTGAAATATACCAAATAAAAATTACATTAATAAAAACTTTTTTCTGAGTGATTGTTCTGATTTATTTACTGCAGCACTGATGTAGTTGATTGAATAGTAGTTGGTGTTACGATGGTAGTTACGTGATATGATCTCCCTTCCGGGTCTTGTTCAATTCCTACCCCGGTAAAAGTAATTGAACTTTCCGTAATGTTTGAAACCGAATAAGTTCCATTCCCATTTTCCACCAGTTCTGATGGAAGGGTATATCCAACAAAGGATCCGCCTCCACCACTTAACATTCTCGGAAGTTGATAATAGTGTTGTGCATTAGCCGCTAAACTTACGGTGTCGATATAAACGGCATCTCTGTTTGCTTCAAGCGCGTTTACATCAAACAATTTTACGACAAGAACAATAGATAAGCCAACGATTATGACCCCAACAAGAATCAGTAGTAGTTGCTGTTGTCCCATATATTCACTCTAAAAATAAAAAAAGGATTGCTTTCGCAATCCTTTTGAAAAAAAACTAGTTAACTTATTCTAAAGCCGGAGTAGCTGTAGAAATTGCGCTTGGTGTTACCGTTGTAACTGCTTTGTATGATTTTCCGGCTGAGTTTTCTACAACACCAACACCTGTGATAACCACGCTCTGAGCTGCAACTACTGCTGTATAAGCTCCGTTTGCAGTTGAAGCAAGATTAGTCGGGATGGTAAACCCGGTAAAGGTATTATTTCCACCACCTAATTCGGTTGGTTTTTTGTAAAATTGTTGTGCAAGAGCAGCAAGATTCATATTATCTGAAACTACCGCATCTCTGTTAGCTTCTAGTGAACTTGCACTGAAAAGATTAATACCTACGACTATTGAGATACCAACGATGATAACACCGAGAACAATGAGTAATAACTGTTGCTGTCCCATTTTATGAACTCCTTATGATTAGTGATAATTGACTTCGACAACTATAAAGCAAGATTAGTGCCATCTCACAAAGATGGATTATCCTCTATGTTTTTAGAAAAAAATGTCAGGTTAAGAGAAATGAAGAACATTTTACATGTACTTATTACGTGTAAAAATTACCGATCATTCTGAATCATGCATCTAAATCACACAGAAAGCCTTTAATTTGTTAAAATCTCAAACCGGTATTGTATGGGAAATTTGTAATAGGTAATTTTAGACATGGTACATAATTTGACCTTATAAATTAAATAAAAAAGCTTTTTTATGAATACCGGACAAACCATGTTAACATTATTAGCAATGATGATGCTGACTTTCCTTTCCGTAAGAATGAATAATTCTTTGCTGCAAACGCAGGAAACTATGCAAAATTCCAAATTTGGTCTGGCTGCAATCTCCTTAGCAACATCAGTTATAGAAAATGCCAACAAATTAGCTTTTGATGAAATAACCGTTGATAGCGCTGTAATTGCTACAACAGCTTTAACTTCGATAAGTCAATTAGGAGTTGATGGAGTTGAACATGCAAATCGTCCTCCCGATTTTAATGACTTTGATGATTACAACAACTATGAATATGATGAAACAACTTTGGCTTCAGCTTATTATCATATTTCATGCAGAGTTTGTTATGTAAATCCTACTACTCCAAACGTTGCTACCGCTTCACCAACATTCCATAAAAAATTGACTGTTTCAGTGTCAAGTGTTTCAATGCAAGATACTGTAAGAATTAATACTATATTCAGTTATTGGTATTTTAGGTAGAGGCACCAATGGGTTATTCTACCATCCTGGATATTATCGGAGCTTTCGTTATCGGCGGAATTTTGCTTCTTACTCTTTTTAGAGTAAATGATAATACTGTGCAAAATTATTTTTATTACAATTCCGATTTTATCCTCCAACGCGATCTGGTTGATATTATTTTTATCGTTGAAGGTGATTTGCGGCGAATCGGATATTGCGCTGATCCGGATAATTTAGTCCCTCCAAATCAAACTATTTTATCCGCCGACTCAAACGCAATAACATTTGTTACCGATTTGCAAAAAGTCGGCAAACTTGATACGGTTGCATACCGAACCGGAACCACGAGTGATTTATCCGAAACACCAAATCCAAGGGACATTCCTCTTTATAGAGTAATAAACAATGGAGATGAGGAGAGGTCTATAACCGGTGTAGTTACTCAGTTTCGCCTTGTTTATTTCGATGCGTTGGGGAATACGATTGCACTCCCAATAGTTGATCCGGGTGAAATTCAGACGATGGAATTATCAATCAAAGTTGAAAACGCCGCAGCGTATAACCAAAATTATGCGAATGCTTACTGGCGACAAGTTCGATTGGCTTCAAAGAATTTAAAAAGCAGATAGGATGTAAAATATGTTTGGAAGAGCATCGGTTTTTTTAGTCCTTGGTTTTAGCGGCATTTTGCTGCTGTATACACAAAACCTTTTTACGTTCAGTTCTGATTCTGTCGATATTTACACTCAGTACTACAGAAACACAATGGCTGAGAATGTTGCTACAAGCGCTGCAAATTTTGCATGTAATAAATTTTTCTTAGACCCGACATGGACATCCGGTTATTCTAATGTATCATTTAACGGAGGAACCTTCAGCGCGACTGTTTCTAGTGTGGGCTCTAACAGAAAAAAAATTACGGCAACAGGAACTTATAGCGGAATAACTAAAACAGTTGAAGTAATATTCCAACCTTCAAGCTTTGCCCGCTTTGGTTATTATGGCGCTATTATGCCTGGAAATCTTTATTATGTTACTGGAGACACCGTCTCCGGACCAATGCATGTTCAAGGAAAATTGAATGTCTGGGGAAGCCCAGTATTTACAGGAAAAGTTACAACCAAAAACGGATTAAAGAAATTTGATGCCGCCACAGACCCCCAATTTCTTGGCGGTTATGAAAGCGGCGTAAATCTCCCCTTACCCTCTACTTTAAACACAGTATCAGCTGATGCTTCTTCAGGAGGAAGACTCTTTTCAAACACTGATGTCTGGTTAACGTTTAATTCAAACGGTTCAGTTGATTACAAAGTTGGCGCTGCAGGAACTTGGACAAACGTAGCACTCTCAACATTCGCTCCAAATGGAGTTATCGCAGTTGACAAAGGAAATCTCCATATTAAGGGAACATTAAATGGAAAAGTAACTCTTGGCGCAACACTTAGTTCCGGTACTTCTAACGGAAATATTTATTTAGATGATAACATCGTTTATAATACCGACCCTATGAGCCCGAATTGTCCTGACATGCTTGGACTTGTTGCCACAAATAATGTGATCATTACAGACAATGTGCCTAACAAAAGCGACATTATTGTTAACGCCTCAATTTTTTCTCTCAAAGGTGGATTAAAAGCAGAAAATTACAGCACTATCCCTTATTGCGGTTCGATTCGATTAACTGGCGGCTTGATAGAATATCAAGCACAGGCAACCGGAGTTTTTGATCCTTATTCTGGAACTATTACAAACGGTTACAATTCAAACATCCGTTTCGATGAGAGATTTATGACACATGTTCCTCCGTCTTTTCCAACAAGTACAACATTTGAAGTTCTCACTTGGTTTGAATAAATCCCTGGAACTTAAGTTAAATCAACTGCTGTTATCACTTAGGAAACATAAAATTTTATTTATATTTGCGTATCAAAAAAAAACCAACAATATACCAGGAGGTATGATGTACAAAAAAACTAGTTATTCGTTTTTAGGATTGCTTTTATTTCTAACGGTTTCAACTTTTTCTTTCTTCACCGGATGTGAGAAAAAAGAAGTTCCAAAAGAAACAGTAAAGACACCCGCCGAAACTACACCTCAACCGGTTGCAGAACAACCAAAGGTTGAAGAAAAAAAAGCTCCTGATTTAAAGGGAATCTATTCAGGAACTATTGGTGGTAAATCAATGACTTTAAAGATTACAGAACAAACAGATAGTTCTTTTGAAGGATCTGTTTCTATGAACTTTAAAGATCCAATTAATCAGAAAGTCAAAGGGAAAATCAACTTGACAACTGGTGAGATTACCATGAGTGATTTACTTAAACAAATATATCAAGGGTTCTATGTTGGTAAAATGAACAGTGACTTTACAACGATTGCTGGAACTTGGTCAATAAAAACGGGTAATCAAAAATTCAACTTCACTATTAAAAAGAAATAAACAAGGAGAACTTTAATGAAAAAATTATTTTTAGCAGCAAGTATTATCTTTTCAATCGTATTTTTTTCGTGTACCGATTCTACTACAGACCCTACTACACCCACCAATGATACAGGTTCTGTATTTGTTCAGTCATCCCCTTCTGGTGCACAAATATGGATTGAAGGAACTAACTCAAATAAACTGACTCCTGATACAGTAACTAATTTATCGGTTGGGAGTAAAAATGTTAAACTGGTTTTTGTCGGCACAAGTCTTAGGGATACAACTGTTCAAACCAATATAACAAAAAATGGTGTTGCAAGTTTAAATATTACTGCTGCTTTAGACACGGCACTCTTTGGTCCAGTTCGGATTTGGGAAACTGCGGATAATACATCTGGTCATTATAGCGGACTTATGCTTTCTTCAGGTCAACCTCTTTCGGTAGCAGGGTCAAATAAACAAAGTACTGATATTTATTATTCTAGCACTGGATATATTGTTGCCTCTGCTAATAAAAATACTACTCAAGGATTAACAAGAAAAACTTACTTTAAAGTAGGTGCCAGCAATAATCTTTATGACGGACTAACTTCTAGTTTATTTCAACTGACTGACTCCAACTGGAAAGACAATATTCCAGTTACTGAGACAAATTATGCTTTCTTATATGACAATGACGGTTATTATTCAAAAGCCAGGATCACAGGACAAGGAACAGCACCCTATGCCTGGGTTGAAATTACTTGGGTTTATAACAAGGTTAAAGGCGATAAAAGATTTAAATAATCAAAATTTATCCGATTTAAAATTAAAAAGCCGTGAAAAATTTCACGGCTTTTTTTGCACTTCAAATCAATTCTTAATTTCTGATTCTAATATGTAATTCCTTCAGTTGATGTTCATCCACGGTTGAAGGAGCTTCATCCATTAACGACATACCACTCGCGGTTTTCGGGAAGGCGATAACTTCACGAATTGAATGTTCACCCGCAAAGATCATTGCAAGGCGGTCAAAACCAAAAGCGATGCCTCCGTGTGGCGGAGCGCCGTATTTAAATGCGTTCATCAAAAATCCGAATTTATGTTCAGCTTCTTCTTCTGTAATTCCCAAGGACTTAAACATTTTGGACTGAAGTTCAGCACTGTGAATTCTAATACTTCCACCGGCTACTTCACTACCATTAAGAACCAAATCATATGCGCGTGCTTTTACTTTTCCCGGATCGGATTCCATAAATGGAATATCATCAACATTCGGCGAAGTAAACGGATGATGCATTGCGTAAAATCTTTGTGTATCATCGTCCCACTCAAACAACGGAAAATCAACAACCCACAAAAGTTTTGACTCGGAATTTTCATTAATCAGATTTAATCTTCTCGCCATTTCTAAACGAAGCATTCCCATTAAACTAAGCGTTTTATATTTTTTACCTGTAAGAATTAAGATCAAATCACCCGGTTTTGCGCCAAGGAAAGAAGTTAAGTTCGCTTGCTCTTCATCAGTAAAAAATTTCATGGTTGGCGATTCAAGCCCTTCTTCTTTTACACGAATCCAGATCAATCCGCCCGCGCCAAGTTTTTTAATAAAATCGGTTAACATATCAAGCTGATTGCGCGTATAATCGCCACAACCTGGAGCAACGAGTCCGGTAATCTCACCTTTGTTTTGGATTTGATCTTGAAAAACTTTAAAAGTCGTGTTTTCAAAAACATGGTTAAGTGTTTTCATTTCAAGTTCAAAACGGAGATCGGGCTTATCGCTTCCGTAGCGTTCCATAGCTTCATCAAAAGAAAGACGAGGCAGCGGAAGTTGAAGATCTTTCTGCCATACTTCTTTGAAGAAACGTTTCATCAGTCCTTCAACAACTTCAAATATATCTTCTTGATCAACAAAAGACATTTCAACGTCAATTTGTGTAAATTCCGGCTGGCGGTCTGCTCGCAAATCTTCATCGCGGAAACATTTAACAACCTGGAAATATCTATCAAATCCCGAAACCATTAATATTTGTTTATAAGTTTGCGGTGATTGCGGCAGCGCGTAAAATTTTCCTTTGTGCAATCTGCTTGGAACGAGAAAATCTCTCGCTCCTTCAGGAGTACTTTTCATGAGCACGGGAGTTTCGATTTCAATAAACTTTTGCTCATCAAAATATTTGCGGGTTATTTGATACATTTTGTGTCGCAGCATTAAATTTTTTTGCATCGAAGAACGTCGCAAATCCAAATAGCGGTACTTTAAGCGTAAATCTTCTCCGGCGTCTGTATCTTCTTTAATCTGAAAAGGGGGTGTTTTGGCTTCATTTAGGATGGTAAGTTTGTTCACCATTACGTCAACCGTTCCGGTTGCAATTAAGGCATTCTCTGTTCCTTCGGGGCGTTTTCTTACAATTCCTTCAATAGAAATTACAAATTCACTTCTTAAATGTTTGCCAATATTGTGAGCTTCTTCATTAAATCCCGGTTCAAAAACTACCTGGGTAATTCCGTAGCGATCCCGTAATTCGATAAAAATTAATCCGCCTAAATCTCTTCTGGTATCTACCCAGCCGTTAAGGATAACTGTCTGTCCAATATTCGATTCTCTTAAATCACCACACGTATGTGTTCTCTTCTTAAAATGCATTTCTGCTAAATACTCCTTCGTTTTCAAAATGTAATGGCTAAAAATACTGAATTATGAAGTTTAAACAAACAGAAGAAGTCGTGCCATTGTTCAGTTTATTTGTCTATTCTGAATATTCTTTTCCTTTTCTGCATATTATCTGTTTTGAGTGATGTTAATTATTGCTATTTTTGTAAAAAAATATAGAATTTATTAGTAAATGAAAAGCGACAAATTAAACATCCTTGTGGTGGAAGACAATCATGATAATAGAGAAGTAATGTCTCTGTTTATCCGGGGATTTGCCTCCCTCGATTTTGCCACGAACGGAGAGGAAGCGTTGGTTAAAACCGACAGCAATTCCTACGACATTATTTTGATGGATATTAACCTTGGACTAGGACTTACCGGGATAGATGTTACTAAACAACTGCGCCAAAGTGAAAGATATAAATCTACGCCGATAGTTGCCGTAACCGCCTATTCGATGGTAGAAGATCAAAAGAAAATTTTCGAAGCGGGATGCTCTCACTATGTGGGGAAACCATTCACTCGCAAAGAACTTCTTGAACTTATTACTTCAATCAGTTCCGATTATAGTCTGTAAGCAATTCTTCAACGACTGCAAAAACCTTCAATTCGTCTAATTCTTTTATACACTTAAATTGAACGTCTGTTCTTGAGCAAGTTAACGGTTTAGGTGAATAAAAAAAGCATGGTGAGCAATCCAGGTTAAGCGAAACGATCCGGTGGGCGGTTTTCCACGGAGAAATGTAATTGGTATTCGTTGGACCGATTATCGCAACGACTTTTAATTGCATCGCCGAGGCGACGTGCATTAAACTTGAGTCGTTAGTGATAAAAACATTACATCGTTTCATCACCGAAGCAGTTTGTGAGAGTGACTGCGTTTTAATAACAAAAACTCTGTCGGATTCAATATTTTCCGCTACTGATTTTTGCAATTCCCGTTCTTCCGGTCCACCGAAAATTAGAATTTTTGCATTCTTCTTTTCGATCAACAACCTTCCGAGACGAGAAAATTTTTCCGGTTCCCATCTTCTTTTTGTGTGATTTTTAAGTGAGGAACAGCCGGGATGAAAGCCAACCACAAAATCGGAGGCATCGATCCCAAGTTCAATTAAATACTTCTCTTTGAATAAATCATCTTCGTGAGTTAATGGAAAAGAGAGAGGCGGTTTTTCGGTAAATTTTACTCCGAAAAGCTTTTCGTAGAGAAGGATATTTTCTTCAACGTTGTGGAGTGAATCGTTCTCTAAAATTCTATGTGTATTAAGAAACCCAAGATTTGAAAAATCATTTCTTAGATATTGAACCGCTCCCCGTTTTTTTGCTCCAACTAAAAAATTTATAAGATTATATTCTTTCCGGTTTGAAGGATAAACATTAATCGAAGCATCATACTTACCGCGAAAACTCAAAACAAATTTAAGCGATGATAGTTTTGATGCGTTAAGAAAATCGAAATGTTGGATAGTGTTTAGAAGATTGGTCCGTTCATAAATCTCTTTTACCCCTTTGTACATTACCATCGCGTCAATTTCAGCTTCGGGAAATTTGGAGCGTAAAAGTTGAAACGCGGGCGTAAACATTAGCGCATCGCCAATTCCCGAAAGAGCAAGTATTAATATTTTCATTGAGTACGTTTCGCTGTGAAAGGTCAATGGTCAGCGGTCAATAGTCATTAAAAAAATAACGACGATTGACCACTCACCGATGAATAATGACTAATGACCTGAAACCAAAGAATCCTTATTTGCTTTTGCAGCTTTCATTCTATCCATCTCACTCTTAACTTGAGTGTCTCCCGGATACATGTTGGAAATCTTTTCGAGCAGGGCAATTCCCTTGTCGTACTCTTTCAAGTTTTCGTAAATGTCTAACAATATTCTGTAAGGATTGTAATAGTTAGTTACTCCGCGAGGATTATCGGCAATTACTTTTAAGGCTTCTTTTTCAACTTCGGTTGCAATGCTTTTGTAGTTTGTCAGATCGCCAACGGCAAAATAGAGATTCCCAATATCATAAAGGATGCGGTAATCGATCGGTAGAATTTTTCTCGGAAGTTTCTTTTCCATCAAGTTTAGAACTTCTACAGCTTTTTGGTTCGGCTGCCCGGTATTCATATAATAAATTGCTATCCGGATAAAAGCATTACGATAGTTTTGAACTAACCGTGTATGGTTTTCGTCAAAGAAAATAGTTGAATCATTTAAACCACGAAATTTAAATCCGGGTAAATATTTTTTTGAAAAGCTACCGCTTTCATTAAATACCTGCCTGCGCATAACAGGTTCATTAATAAATTCAACTCTTGCTTGTTTTTTCTCGGGAACAAGACGGAAAGCCATTCCTTCCATTTTCAAGTAATCATTCAAACCAATTTTACTATCATCCGAACAAGTTACAGCAAAGTAGATCGGTCTTTGCCAATTATTGGCTACGATGATTTCTTTTGTCATAATATCTTGAACGCGCACAGCTTTTATTCCGCTGTAAACAACTGTGTTGTCCATTCGCCAGGTGAGTTTTCCATCACGAATGACCGTTGAATCCGCAACGTTCCATTCATCAAAATTTATTGATGGATCGGTATTTAAGATCGTTCTTCCTTCAGAATATGTTTTGTAGGAAGAAGGAAGCTGACGCGGCACCGGAATGGTTATATCCTGCGGATCCCATTGAGCAGGCTGTAAAGCATCTATTTGCAGATCATCCAGATTCATCGCAACTTTTTTAGCTCCGTAGGGTTCAAGATTTTTTAATTGTTTTATATACCAATTTGTGTTCAGCAAACTTAAATTGGCGATACGAACATCTCGCCGAACGCCTTCAACATCCTGCAAATACCAGAGTGGGAAAGTATCGTTATCTCCGTTTGTAAAAAGGATTGCGTTTGGTGCGCAGCTTTGTAATAAGTTATAAGAATAATCCCAGGGAACCCAGTTGCGTGAACGGTCATGAGTAAAATAATTTGCTTGCAACATTCTTACCGGGACAAAAATAATTCCAAGCGCTACAACTGCAAATGCAGCGTTCCTTGCCAACGAAGGAGATTTAATTTTTTCCAGAAGAACATCAACGATTCCTCGCAGACCAAGAGCGATCCAAATCGAAAAAACGAAAAACGCACCTACGTAGAAATAATCTCTTTCACGCGGCTGCGGCTCTTGCTGATTTTGATAGAACGCCGTTAAGTATCCCATAAAAACGAAGAGTACCATAAAAACGCTTGCCATCTTCCAATCTTTTTTAAAGTGGAAATAGATACCGAGCAGTCCGAGCAAAAGAGGAATTCCGAAGAGAGAATCTTTTGCATCGCCGTTAAATTTAATATTAAATGGTTTGAGCAATGCGTTTCCGAGTCCGTTGAGAGGCCACATGTTTGCGCCTGAGTCTTGATCCCATGATTCGCGTCCGACGTAATTCCACATAAAATATCTTGTGGTCATGTGGTTCATCTGGTACCGCCACCAGAAATCGAGATCAGAAGTGTAGTTTTCATAAACGCCCATCTGATGCGGTTCTGTAGCGAATCTTCTTTTAAATGTCGGGAAGTCGCCGTACTGCTCACGATTTAGATAAGATACGAGTTCGGAAAAATTATCCGGTTCGTTTTCATTCATCGGGGGATTTTGGTTTGCTCTAACAATTACCATGGTATAAGTTGTGAATCCAAGCAAAGCAAAAACAAGAGAGAGAAAAACAAGATGCATTGTCGGTTTATTGTTCTTCACTGCATAATATACACCGTAACCTAAAGCGCCGAAGATAGCCGCCAGGAGAAGAATTTCTGTAGTGATGCTATCGCCGGAAATGCTCGACATTATTCCGGGAAGAACTTTTACAATCCCGGGATAAACAACAAAGAGAGCAACACCGCCGATAGCGAGAGCAATATAAATCGAATTTCTGTTGAATAACTTTTTCCATAACGCGCCAACGATTACAATGCTTATGCCTGCCATAACCATTTTAAAACGGGAATCAAATTCTTTGTACTGATCGGGAGTCGGAGGTGTAGCATCGGTTTGATTTGCCCAAAGCACAATTGCAAGAACGGTTAAAAAAGCGGCGTGAGCCAAAAAGATGTAGCCTGATTTTTTCAACGCTTCATCATCGTCAACGTATTTTCTAAACATGATCACCATAACAACAGAGATCATTGCGAGAACACTCATTAAGTGAACACCGGTTGAAAGTCCGATAAGGTAAGCGATCAACAAAATATATTTTTCATTGTCTTTATTGTCGGCTTTTTCGTGCCAGACCATCATCACATAAACAACTAAAGCTAAGAAGAAGGTACTTGTTGCGTAAACTTCAGCTTCTACACCGTTGAACCAAAAAGTATCGCTGAAGGCAAAAGAAAGAGCGCCGATAGCGGCCGGAATGTAAGTCAGCAATGCATCCGAAAGGCTGGTGTAAGTTTTTCCTTTATAATTCTCAATCAACTTAACTGCAATTAAATATAAGAAAAGAATGGATAATGCACTTGCTAAGACAGAGATGGTGTTAAAACGAAACGCCATATTCTCGCCGAACGGCAAGAGAGAGAATACTCTTCCGAGAAGTAAAAAGAAGGGAGCTCCGGGCGGATGGGGCACCTGGAGGGAAAATCCGGAAGCGATAAATTCGCCGCAGTCCCAAAACGAAACCGATGGTTGCACTGTAAAAAAAAGGACGACGTTCGAGATAACAAAAACAATCGCAGCAAAAATTCTATTCAAGAGCTTATAGTTCATTAGTTCCTCAAGGATGAATGAGATTCTTAATTAGTAGTTCAAATTTATTAAACTCCGGCTTAATACCGAAACTTGGGCGGGATTAATTACCAATATCTTGATCCGGTTTTTTAAAGAGGTGGTCATAATTCTTTTTTTCTCGTTGAGCATAATATTTTTCATAAAGAGCTTTTAATTTCCCGAAAGCGATCGAGTCGAATTCCTCTTCGTCTTTATGCCGCTTCACGAACATTTTATATTCGTCAAGTTCTTTCGGCTGCATTTTAGACTCAAACCGTTTAAGTTCTTCGATATATTTTTTCTGATCTCTGTAATAATATGCCACTTTCTTCTTTCCTTAATCTTTAATTTCTGATCTTGTAAACCAGAACCAAAGAGTCACACATCATCGAATGAATGAATGCTTGAATGAATGAAAAACATTCAGTCATTCATTCTCATTCATCCATTCGGTTATATTTTATTTAACCGATTAATCTTACTCTTATCTTCTTTGTTTATTACCCGCGCAAAGCCGAAGTAAGCATTTCTTCTATTCCGCCAAAACGAAGTTCATAATCTTCCTGGCTTCTTTTGATCACGTCGTACGCCGTTTCAACATCATAAACTTCATCTATTTCACAATGTTTATGGTGCTCATCTCCGGGAACGTCTTTGTACGTTAAGAAATAATGACGCAATCTATCTATTACGTTCGGCGGAACGTCCTTCACACTTTTCATTTGACCGTAAACAGCGTCGCCTTTCATTACGGCGATAATTTTATCATCAGCTTCATTTCCATCGATCATTCGCAAACCACCAATGGGAATAACTTCCAACAAAATCCCACCTTGCGTAATGGTTTTTTCAGTTAAGACACAAATATCCAGCGGATCGCCATCTCCGACAATATTTTTTTTGCCGGTTTTCCCCATGCTTAGTTCAGCAACCTTTTCTGCGCAGTACGTTTGGGGAACTAACCCGTAAAGCGTTGGACAAAAATTAGAATACCGTTGCGGTCTATCAACTTTTAAATAACCGGATTGTTTATCAATTTCATATTTCATCGAATCAGTTGGAACGATCTCTATATAAACAGTAAGCTGGTACGGAGCGTTGTCTCCGGGAGAAATTCCATGCCATGGATGCGGCTTAAAGAGCAAGCCCATCATTTTCCAAATCGGGTCGTTTTTCGGGGGTTTCAAATTGATTCCTTTTTTCTTTTTGTAAAAATAAGAAATAGTTTGCTGCTGAAAGAAAATCTTTTTGCTAATTTTGACGCTGTGAAAAGAAAAAAGACTGATGAAAAAAACATTTAAATATTTTGCTGTGAACAAACCTTACGGAGTGCTTTCTCAGTTTACCGATCCAGGCGGAAGAAAAACTTTAGCCGATCTTTTTGATTTCCCTGACGATGTTTACCCGGTTGGCAGACTCGATTATGACAGCGAAGGTTTGCTAATTTTAACAAACGATAAAGCGCTTACCGAAAAATTGTTGCATCCGAAACAGAAATTAGAAAAAGAGTATTTTGTTCAAGTTGAAGGTGTTCCTACAGAAGAAGTTTTAGTTCAATTGCGAACCAGTGTTGTAATTGAAAGGAGGAAAACTCTTCCTGCAAAAGTGAAAATTCTACAAGATCAATACCCTTTTGAAGAGCGGATTCCGCCGGTTCGTTTCCGTAAAACAATTCCTACCACATGGTTAAGCATTACGATAATTGAAGGAAGGAACCGGCAAGTCAGAAAGATGACCGCCAGCGTTGGATTTCCCACCTTGCGATTAGTAAGAGTAAGAATCGGGAAAATAAAATTAGAAAACCTGCACTCCGGAGAAGTAAAAGAAATAAGCGCAAGTTCTTTTTGATTTTATTTTTTTACTAAAATTCCTTCTAAATCTTTTTCTAACGTTTCTTTCGGAGTTTCAATAATCCTACCGACTTCTAATCCATCATTATAAAAAATCATAGTTGGAACAAGTTCAATGTTAAATGAAGAAATATCTATTCCGGCTGCTTCTTTTTTTCTATCAACCATTATCAACTTCACTTTTGCTGAAGGAAAGTTTAACGAATCGAGAATTTTGTAGAAACGCGGGACTTCTCTTCTGCTGTCGCTGCACCACGTTCCCATTACTATGGTTATTGATTGGAATTCACTATCAATCTTTACATGTGAAAGAGTTTCTGTGTCAAGTTCATAATTTTCATATTCGGAATTAAACCACCAGGCGAATGAAGAATCTTGGAGCGATTCGCGGTTGCAAAGACCAACCAACATCGGTTTGCCCGATTTTTGATCAATCACACTTTGGTTTGCAGTTTGCGCTACGGTAATGATTGAAAAAAAGAGAACGATGAATAAACTTTTCATTTTACGATCCTTTTCGTTGATGAATATTTTTTCGGACATCTAATCCCCAAAGTAATTTTGAACGAAGAATCTCGAAGTAGTTTACAGAGTCCATGTGTACCAACCGTAACGGTTTCGCACTTTTCGAGATTACAATATTTAGAGGCGGTGCAAATTCCATTACTCGCTGCCCGTCGCAGTTTACTTGCACTTTTGTGTGCATTGAATCCGCCGTGATATATATTTTCCCATTACTTGGCAAAACCAAAGGACGCATGGTTAAACTGTGCGGCGAGATTGGACTGAGTGTAATAACTTCAGCTTTCGGACTTACGATCGGTCCGCCGACTGAAAGAGAATATCCTGTTGAACCGGTTGGCGTGGCAACGATTAAACCATCGGCTGAAAAAGTAGTAACGTATTCATCTTCAACCGAGATGGTAAGTTCAATCATTTTGGGCCAGGCGCCTTTGTCGATAACCAGATCATTCACGGCAAAAAATTCATCACAAGAAACATTTTTGCAATTTCCGACAAGCACAATTCGTTCTTCAATCGAATAATGAGAATTTTTAATGTCGTTAAAAAGCTGTTCAATTCCTTTGATGTCGACTTCAGCTAAAAAGCCAAGCTTGCCAAGATTAATTCCAAGCACCGGTTTATCATATTGATGAGCGATGTAGGCTGTGGAAAGCATTGTGCCGTCTCCACCAAGAGAAATTAAAATATCACAAGTTTCGGCTACAGTCGTTGCGGGGGCAAAATACTTTTTATTCGAAGAAGCAATCGGAAACGAAGTTTGCAACGAATCATTGATCAGAAACTCGTAATTATTTTCTTGCAAACGATCGACCACTATTTGCAGTGTTGCCGTAAGCTCGTCTTTTGTGGTATTGCCGAAAATGCCGAATTTCATTTATGCTTCCGGAAGTTTTGCATCAGCTGTTGCAGGTTGTGCCGGTTCTTCTTTTTTATCCTTGCCGACTTCCTCAACATAATTCAATTTTAACTCGCGTAAGACTTCGCTAAGAAATTTATCTTCATACTCACCAAGATTTCCTTTTGTTTTTGCCGCAAGCATGTCGAGAGTATCAATTGCATATTTTGACATCTCAAGATTGCGTTCGATCTTGTCGCTCATCGGGTTTTTCAATTTCCCCATGGACATCATCGCCCATTGCTGTTGCTGCATGATCAACTGCATAAAGAGCACTTCGTAATTAGTATTTTCAGCCATAATTTAATTCTCCTTTTGTTGATTGAGTTCCCAAAGTTTTGCGTATTTAGTAAAAACATAATGCGATGAAAAGACGGCTAAGAGAAATCCGTGAAAGCCGTCTAAAAATCCTAAACGAAAAATATACATTTTTAGAAAGATAAATAAGGGACGAAGCAGTACATCGGTTTTCTTAAAAGATTTTTTTCTTTGGTACAGTTCTTTTGCCGCAAGAGACGTGTAGATGTTAAACTTCGTGAAGTAATGTTCAATTGTTGGATCCGTAAAATGATCAATATCGCTTTTGAAAATTCCGACTTCTTCTTCAACAACCAGATGTTCATGTACATTGTTTTCGCTGAACTGAATTTTATCTTTTCTGAAAAGACGGGTAACCCGTCCCGGATACCAACCGGAATGTTTTATCCATTTTCCCAGAAAAAAAGCGCGCCGCGGAAATGAATAAGCGTTAAATTTCGGAAGTTCATTTTTAGACTGGAACAACTCATCGTTTAGAGGCTTTGTTATTGCTTCATCTGCATCAATCCAAAATATCCAGTTGTTGGTAGCTAGCGAAAGTCCGAGTTGCTTGGTCTTGGAAAATCCCAACCATTTAACCTTTTCACATCGCACTTGCGGAAAAGAGCGAACGATTTCTTCAGTATGATCGGTGGTTGCATCATCAACAAGAACAATTATTTCGTCAATACAGTTAAGTTGACTTTCAATACACCGTCGGATGTTTTGCTCTTCATTTTTCGCGAGAATGAGAGATGATATTTTTATACGCTGATTCAATTCCATTTAAATTTTCGCCAATACTTTACGAATAGTAGCAGTCCCGTTTTATTCAAGAAAGATTTTAGAAAAATTCTTGATCGCCTCGCGAAATAATGATATCGTGCCGAAATATTCCACAATCCATTTTTTTGCAAAGCGTTTTTAACTTCAACAACACTCTCCTTTTCTTTCAACCAGGAGGCGCCGCCGCCGCGCATATAGACAAGAGGATTTTCGTTAATATAAAATCCTTTATTGAAAAAATCTGGGATTCTATTTAACATTCGGCAGACAATTTCAAAATCCATCGCGTAACGGAACGACATATCAAACAATCCGGCTTCTTCAAAACATTTTTTCCTTACAAACATTGCAGGATGGTTAAAGGGCATCGCTGCCTGAACCTTGCACATCAACGGCTTGCGAATGTTTGAACCGTATTTCTCGTCTTCAAAATAAATGTTTCCATGAACAAAAAGAATTTCCTCGTTGGCGAATGCGTCAATAATTTCTTGAAAAACATCTTCGCTAAAATAATAATCGTCTGAATTTAAGAATGCAATAATTTCTCCCGAAGCTAAGGCAATTCCTTTATTAAATGCCTCCGAAATCCCGTTATCTTTTCCCGAAACCGCACTAAGTTTTTCCGTCAAACCCCTCAACGCATATTCCTCCCGAATTAATTGAAGAGTACTATCTTGACTCTTATTATCAATAATAATCTGTTCAAAATCAGGATATGTTTGTTGCAATACAGATTGAACATTCTGCCGAATATACTTTTCGGAATTAAACGTCGGTGTAATTACGGATATTTTCATACAAATTTTAGAAGCATTCCATTTCTTTGGACAAAGATAAGCATATTGGAACAAAATTTTGGACGGGAAAGAAAGCATCTAAAATGTTTTCTTCGCATATTTAAAAAGAAAATTTCAATTGTTTAAGAAAAATGGCGAAAAGCAAAAACTCAATTTTATTTCTGTCGGTAATGGATTCGTGGGGAGGCGGCGAAGAAGTCTTGTTAAAGATAGCGCTTCATGTTGATGGCGCTCTCTTTTGGGTTGCTACGCCGCCGGGAGTTCCGGCAAAAAAGTTCATAGCACACAAGCTGAACGTTTTTTCTTTAGCAAGTCTGAAAAAAATCTATCGGGACAAAAATGGCTGGACGATTTTCGATAAATTGAAGGTTCTTACAAATATTGTTAGATCGCTATTTCCATTATACTTTTTTATGAGGAGAAGAGATATTACCACTATTGCCGCAAACGGCAATTTTGCCGCATTGTTCGCTCTTCCACTTGTAATTCTTTTTAAGAAAAAACTTATCGTGATCCAGCACTTGCTTTATGAAAAAAATTCCTTCGAAGGAAGACTACTCAAAGTGTTGGTGAAATATGCCGATAGTTTTATTTGTGTTTCCAAGAGCGTTTCCGAAAATATAATAAAATTTACTGGAGAAAAGTCACGTAGTAAATTTGTAATTATTTATAACGGTCTTTCGCTCCCAAAAAGGATTGATGAACCACTAGGCAGTCACGTTTCCCGGGATGTAATCCGTTTTGCTGTCGTAGGAAGTATTATTCCGGAGAAAGGACATGAACTTATTCTTGAAGCTTTTTGTGAAGTCGTATCAAATTATCCGGAATGCAGATTGTTGATTTTGGGTGTGCCTAGAGAGGAGATTAATTCAAAATCTTTCTATCAACATTTGATAGAAAAAACTGAAAATCTTAAACTAAATGACAGTGTTTATTTTAAAGGGTATCTTGAAGAGAAATCTGAACTTTACAATCAATTTGATGTTTTAATAAATTATTCTGCCGTTCCCGAATCATTTTCTATGGCAGTACTGGAGGCTTTAGCTTACAATAAAATAGTTATTGCATCAAACGAAGGCGGTCCAAGGGAAATAATTGAACACAATGTAAACGGTTTTTTGGTGGAACCACGAAACAAGGAAGCGCTTATTAAAATGATGCGGCAAGTTGTTTTTCAATTTGAAAATAATTCGATGTACGAAATTCGGAATAATGGTCAATTAACCGTTGAAGAAAAATTTTCACTTCAGCGTTTTGTTGACTCATATAAAAACATTTTTAAGATTAACTGTAATGAAAGCAAATAATGCAGACAAAATTGAAAACTGCAATAATTCACGAATGGCTCGTTAATTACGCCGGCTCCGAGCGCGTTGTTGAATCTTTTACTAACATTTGGAAGAATGCGGATATCTTTACTCTCGTTGATTTTCTCAATCAGCACGAGCGAGACACGATCGTAAAAGGGAAATTCCCCAAAACTTCATTCATTCAAAATTTGCCCTTTGCAGAAAAACATCACCGATCATATTTGCCGCTGTTCCCGCTGGCAATAGAGCAATTCGATCTTTCAGACTATGAAGTTATTCTCTCAAGCGCACATGCAGTTTCAAAAGGAATTATAACAAGTTCGCAGCAACTTCACATCTCTTACTGCCACACGCCAATGCGGTATGCGTGGGATTTTACTCACCAGTATTTAAAAGAATCGAATCTACAGAGAGGAATAAAAGCCGCAATTGTAAAAATGTTTCTTCATTATCTGCGCATTTGGGACTATTCAACCGCGAACAGAGTTGATTATTTTATCGCTAATTCAAAATATATTGCAAAGCGGATAAAAAAAATTTACAACAAAGAATCCGAAGTTATTTATCCGCCGGTGGATACTAATTTTTTTCCATGTGAGACAAACAAAGAGAATTATTATGTTACAGCTTCCCGGTTTGTTCCTTATAAAAGAATTGATTTAATTGTTGAGGCGTTTGCGAAAATGCCTGATAAAAAATTGTTAGTCATCGGCGAGGGTCCGGAGAAAGAAAAAATATTTTCAAAAGCAAAAAAGAATATCGAATTTCTCGGTTACCAGGAAAGTGATGCGTTAAAGAAATATTTACAGAAAGCCAAAGCTTTTGTTTTCGCCGCAGAAGAAGATTTCGGGATTATTGTAGTTGAAGCTTTAGCATGTGGTACTCCGGTTATTGCGTTGCGTAAAGGTGGCACTGCGGAAACGGTCATTCATCTGCAAAACGGAATTCATTTTAACGAACAGACTTCTGATGCAATAGTGCAAGCGGTACATGAATTTGAAAAAAATGAGCAACGTTTCGACTCTCTATCAATCAGTAACGGCGCAGCTCAATTTGATCGTACCATCTTTGAAAAAAAGATATTAGATTTTGTTAATCAAAAAGTAGAAACATTTTTCAATCAATAAGAAATTTTTCCAGACCCAATGTTTGTAAATAAAGATTCAATTTATCATTTCAGATTAACCTTTGATTTCCTCCTATTGGCGGCATCTTTTCTTATTGCCGCAATATTTGCTCAATCGTTTACAACTTTGCTTTCACGCGATTATATGTTCGGACTTTTAATAATTCTCTCCTTCTCCTGGTATTTATCTTCTAATGCAATCAGTTTTTATGAAGATTCCAGCTCACAGATTCTCTCTTTCCAGTTTATCGGAATCATAAAGAATATCAGTTTGCAATTAATGCTCGGCATTGTGTTCATCTTTATAAGCAAAGAAAACTTATTCACACGAAACTTCATTCTTTATTACGGAGTATTTTTATTGTTCTTTATAAGTTTGCGGATTGTTTCCTTTCAACTCATTGTAAATTATCTTCGCAAAAAAGGAAAGAATGTTCGCAACTTAATCATCATCGGTGCTGGAGAAGTTGGACAAAATTTCTGGAAAATGCTTGGAAAGAATAATCAACTCGGGTATCACTTTGTTGGATTTGTTGGAGATCAAACGACTCCCGCCAGCATTCAATGTTTGGGAATGATCGAAAATCTTTCGCAAATTATTCAAGCGCACCATGTAGAAGAAGCGATTATTGCGCTCCCGGAAGACGCAGCAAAAAATCTTGACTACGTTATCAAAACTTGCAACATCAACGCTATCCGCACTCATATTATTCCCGATTATTTCCGGTTCGTGTCTAAAAAGTTTAAGATAACAATGCTCGACAAATTCCCGATCATTACCGTAAGAGACGAACCGCTACAGGAAATTCAGTGGAGATTGGTAAAAAGAATTTTTGACATTCTTCTCTCCCTTCTTGTCATTTTTCTTTTGACTTCCTGGCTTTTTCCGATTTTAATGATCATCCAAAAATTTTCTTCGCGTGGAAGCATATTTTACATCCAGGATAGAATTGGCAAAAACAATAAAGTTTTCAGATGTTTTAAATTTCGAACTATGTATGAGAACTTCGATGATAAAAAATTTATTCCCACCACTGTTGATGATCAGCGGATTACTTCATTTGGAAAATTTTTAAGAAGATCGAATTTGGATGAGCTTCCGCAAGTATTTAATGTGTTGTTCGGAGAAATGTCAATTGTCGGGCCTCGCCCGCATGCTATTGCATACAACGAGCTTTACAAAGAATTTTTTGATGAAATAAAACTGAGAAGTTTAGTAAAACCGGGAATTACAGGATGGGCGCAAGTACATGGTTTGCGCGGCGATGTGCTTGACGAAGAAGAAAACAAGAAACGCACGCGTCAACGTATTGAGTTTGATATTTGGTATATCGAAAACTGGTCGATTGCCCTCGATGTTCAAATAATCCTTCTAACCATTTGGCAAATGATCAAAGCAGACACAAAAGGAGTTTAATTTTTACTTTCAATTTCCGAACTAAAAAACGCAAGAAAAAAAACGAAAAGAATTGATAGAATCGGATTATTTATAAATCCCGACATTCCCGCCGATAAAAGTAATGCGATGGTCGAAATAAAAATTCCCCAACGCCATTGATCTGTAAAAAGAAATTTCTTGAATCCTTCTTTCAGAATTTTGAGAGACAAAAAAAGAAAAATTAGTAATGCTAATATTCCACTCTCGAGGTACACCGTAAAATAATCATTATGCCAGCCGCCGACCCCCTTATCTAAAAGTAGGGCACGATTCGGAAAAATTTTTTCAAATGTGCGTGGACCAAATCCAAGCAGAGGATGTTCTCCCGAAATTTGAAAAGCTGATTTCCACAAAATATCACGGTCCGACATCGTTGCCGGTTGACTTACTCTAACTTTTATTTCACCACTGTTTTGCTGAAAAGAAAAAAACGAAAGCACTACTGTTACTACAACGATAGTCAGTAAATATTTCAGGTTTAGCTTCTTTTGAAGTAGAGCAAGAACAAGAATTGCAATAGCTATCCCTAAATCAGCTCTGCCGAGCGCAAGAACAATTGCAAGCAAAATTACTACTCCACCAAACGAAACAATCCAAGGATTTATTTTTTTTTTTAGTTCTTTGAAGAATGATAAATATATTGCCACTCCGGTAAGAAGAAAAGTCGAAAAAGAAGCGTACCCTGAAACGATAGATTCCGCGCGTGGTTTAATGCCGAAAACAAATTTTGCAATTCCAATAATCGCAACTATCAGAGCGAAGCTTAAAAAGATCTCAAGGATTTTGATTTTCTTTTCATTTGTAAAAGAATGGAGATAAAAAGAGAGAGCGAAAAATCCCGCGTAATAAAGTGCGTCTTTATATAATGCGTGAACGCTCAGCGTGAAATGTTCTGAAAAGAAAATTGAAAGAACTCGGACACAAACGAACGCTAAAAAATAAATTTCAATATTACCGAACACTTTTTTCTTTTCGCTGTTCGGTTCTAAAATCCAGAGTACGATTAATAAAAAAGTAAAAAGTTGCAGCAAAACGAGTGAAAGCAAAAATGAGGCGGCAATCGCACCGATGAGATAAAAAGCGATTTGAGATTTGTCTCTAAAATTCATTTTACTTTAAACACGGAATTGAAGTTCGTACAATTTCTTATAAAGACCTTTTTCTTCAAGCAACAAGTCGTCATGGTTTCCCTGCTGAACAATTTTCCCTTTGTCCAAAACGATTATCAAATCTGCGTTGCGGATTGTACTTAAACGGTGAGCAATTACGAATGTTGTCCGGTATTGCATCAATCGTTCGATGGCTTCCTGCACAAGCACCTCAGATTCATTATCCAGCGCCGAAGTGGCTTCATCAAAAATCATAATCTGGGGATTCTTCAACAATGCACGCGCAATTGATAATCGTTGCCTTTGTCCGCCTGAAATTTTTAAACCACGTTCGCCAATTACCGTATCATAACCATTTGGAAATTCTTCTATAAATTTATGAGCGTTAGCTGTTTTGGCAGCTTCAACAACTTTTTCAAAAGGAAAATCTTCCAATCCATAGGCAATATTATTTCTAATCGATTCATTGAACAAAATTGTTTCTTGCGTAACAATTCCCATCAACTTGCGCAGATCGGCAATTTTAATATCGCACAAGTTCATTCCATCAATTAAAATGTTTCCTTTTGTCGGATCATAAAAACGTGGGACCAGATCAACCAGTGTAGATTTACCCGATCCGCTCGGTCCTACGAGTGCAACAACGCTTCCTTTTTTAATTTCAAAGTTGATGTTGTCTAAAACGAGTTCATCCGAATCTTGATAATGAAAGGAGACATTTTTAAAAGTAATCTTTTCGTTAAAGTCGTTAATCTCTTTTGCGTCGGTTCTATCTTTTATTAACGGTTCGGTGTCGATAATTTCAAAAACTCTATCACCGGCTGCGCTTGACTCTTGAATTTTATTATTTAATCCGCTTAACTCTTTTATTGGTGTCATCAACTGAAAAATTGCAAAAAGGAATCCGAGGAATTCACTTGCTTTTAAACCCTGTCCTGAAAGTACAAGACTTCCACCGTAATAAATTATTCCCGTACCCACGGCAATACTAAGGAATTCAGTAATTGGACTGACTGCGTTTCTTATATTAGTCATCCGCAAAACTTTTTTAAAATAAGATTGCGTTCCATTAAAAAACTTTTTGTTCTCATACGCTTCCATCCCGAAGGCTTTAACAATTTTAACGCCGGTGATTGTTTCATACAAAAGCGAAGTAATATGAGCAATACTTTCTTGAAGTTTTAGACTTTCTTTTCTTAAGCGAAGACCGATCAAAGTGATCAACGCGAGAGAAACAGGAAGAACAACAAGCGAAAAAAGTGTCAGCTTCCAACTGATTGAAACTGCTATACCGAGAAAAACCAAGATCATTATCGGTTCTCGCACTAAATTAAGAAACACCGTAGATACGCTTGCCTGCACTACTTGAACATCATTGACGATGCGAGAAATTAAATTACCGGTTTTTTCATTTTTAAAATACCCCATCGGGAGCGTGTGCAGATGCATGTAGGCTTTGTTCCGAATATCTTTTACCACGCCCTGTTCGGCAAAAACAAGAAAATACGCCTGAAGATAGTTGAACAAATTTTTCAAAAAGAAAGCGAGTAGAACGAGCACTACTATTTTTGAAAGCGCGTCATATTTTGTTCCGCTGAAAACAAAATTGTTGAACGCGGACGCGGCAGAATCTTTTATTGAAAGTATCCAATCGGGAATAAGCGATGGCGCGTGCGTTGTAGTCTCTTGAACTTTATGAACATTTTCACCCTTCGCCAGAAAAAGAGTATCAAGCAACGGGATGAACAAATATACCGAAGCTCCGTTAGCAAGGGCATACAATACGCTAAAAATAATCGACCCGATAATATATTTATAATAAGGTTTAACAAACGCTAAAATTCTGAAATAGGTTTTCACTCAGTTTTCCCTTGGTTTATTTTTCTGCAATTCCCAAAGTTTTGCATAATTTAAAATTGTAGTAAGTCCATTTAAAAATGAGATCAGCAAACCATGCATACCGTCTTTGTATCCTTTTAACGAAATGTACGGACGCAGAAAAGCTGAAACTCCATGCAGTAAGATACTTAATCCGGTGATTTTTTTTTTGCTCGCGAAATTTTCTTCAGCATGCAAAGAAGAATAATAATTTATCTTCCCGATCATTTTTTCAAGTGAAGCGGTTGTGTAATGGTACATCGGAGCATAGAGTTTTTTTGTTCTGCCTTCTACAATAAAACCTTCGTGTACAAGTTTGTCAACAGTGACTTTTGTTTTTTCTCTTCTAAAAAGTCGAAGTTGGTAATCTTTGTCCCATCCACAAGTTGTTATTTTTTTGCCGAGGAAATAATTCTTTCTGAGAATTTCAAAAGCGGAATGTTCGTGATCGTTTAATGACAAAATTTCTTCTTTAAGCTGAGGGGAAATTTGTTCATCCGCATCAAGTGAAAGCACCCATTCGTTATTGGCTAAACCCAACGCATATACTTTCTGGTTTGCAAATCCTTCCCACTCTTTTTGATAGACGTGCGGGGTGAATTCCTTCGCAATTTCAACCGTGGCGTCACCGCTAAAAGCATCAACCACAATAATTTCATCAGCCCAGCGTACGCTTTCCAAACACCCGCGGATGTTCTTCTCTTCATTTTTTGCTATGATGATGACTGAAATGTTTTTCATGGACGAAAATAATTTTTCTTTTTTTTATTTAAAGTTAGCAAGAAAAAAAACGAATTACGAAAGTTTCTTCTTAAAGATATTTATCCGCGCGGATGATATTTCTTATGCTCTTGTTTAACAAAATCACGGTCGAGGTGCGTATATATTTGTGTTGTAGAAATATCCGCGTGTCCGAGCATTTCCTGCACCGCCCGTAAGTCAGCGCCTCCCTCAACTAAATGTGTCGCAAACGAATGTCTGAACGTATGAGGGTGAATAGGTTTTATTATTCCTGCTTCCTTCACATAACGGCTGATAATTTTCCAAATTCCCATACGGGAAAATTTTGTTCCGCGTATATTAAGGAAAATGTAATTCTCGCTTTTAGATTTTTTTTCGAGCAACACTCTGCTCTTAGAAAAATATTCTTCCAGCCAATGGATAGCGCTCCTTCCAATCGGAACAATCCTTTCTTTCGATCCTTTACCGAATACACGAATCGCTCCATCGCTTAAAAAAAGATCTGAAATTTTTAAGTTAATCAACTCAGAGACTCGCAAACCGCACGCGTATAAAACCTCAAGCATCGCCCGGTCACGCAATCCAAATTTATCTCCAACATCCGGTATCTTAAATACAGCATCAATTTCATTTATCGTTAAAACCTCCGGCAGTGTTTTTCGCAACTTCGGCGGACTGATTTTCTCCATTGGATTATATTCAATGTAGTGTGAGAGAAGTAGAAAAGTGAAAAATCCTTTTAGAGAAGAAAAGTAGCGAGCAATTGACGAATTGGTCAAACCTGCTTCATGCAGTCGCACAAAAAATTTATTGATATGTTGATATGATACATCGTTCAGGTCTCTGACATCATATTGATTAAGAAAATTAAAGCACGTGGAAAGATCGTTTTTATATGCTGCGGTGGTGTTGTCTGAAAGATTTCTTTCAAGTTTAAGAAGTGTTACATATTCTTTTAAAAAACTTTCATAAAAAGAAACGGTTTGATCACTCACTTTTTTCCATTTCTTCTTGTTTTGGATAACGAATTCTCCGATGATGTTGACCAAGTAAAATGCTGCCGAACACTTCTTTAATTTTTCTTATATCGCTAAACGTTAAGGGAGATTCATCCAATTGTTTGTCGCTGATCCGGTCGTTAATCAAGTTTGAAATTAGATTTTCTACTTTCTCAATATCAGGTTCGGGAATTGAACGAACAGCCGATTCACACGTATCGGCGAGCATAACGATCGCTGTTTCTTTCGTTTGCGGTTTCGGTCCGGGATACCGAAATTTTGCCGGATCAACTTTTTCATCACTGTGCAATTTAATCGCTTTATCATAAAAATATTTTATTAAGGTAGTACCGTGATGCTGCGGAATAAAATCAATTATTTCTTGCGGAAGCTTATCATCTTTTGCTATTTGAATTCCTTGCGAAACATGTTCCTGAATAATTTTTGTACTTTCTTCCGGAGAAATTTCTTCGTGGATGTTGTTCGATGTTAATTGATTTTCGACAAAATAGTTCGGTGAAATAGTTTTCCCGATGTCGTGATAATAAGCGCCAACGCGGGCTAGAAGAGGATTCGCTCCAACAATTTCAGCCGCGGCTTCTGCAAGCGTTCCCATCGTTAGTGAATGATTAAATGAACCGGGAGCTTTTCGCGCTAAATCTTTCAAAAGAGGTCTATCAAAATTTGAAAGTTCAAGCAAAGTTAAGTCGGTTGTTATTTTGAAAATGCGTTCGAAGAAAATCAGAAGTCCGTAAGTTAAAATTGGACTTATCAGTGCGTTCGTTCCGGCAAAAGATAATTCGATAAAAATTTTCTGCCACGATTCAAATCTCTCGAATCCGAAAGCGGTGATAGTAACCGCATAACCAAGCAGAATGAGCATGAACGAGCGGAAAATTTGCGTCCGGTTTTTAATATCGCGAACAGAATAAACCGAAAGGACTCCGGCGATAACATTCATTATTACAAAAGGATAATCATTGCCACGCAGCGCTCCGCAAATAAGCGCCGATATTACTGTACTGTAAAAACCCACACGTGAGTCGAAGATTATCGTCATCAGCATAGAAACTGTGGGGATGAAAATAAGTAACCTGGCTGCATCGGGAATGTTGATTTGATTAAGAAGAAAAGTTATGAGCGCAACCCAAATAATTAAAATTGCGAAAATGGTAATCTTCAAATTGTTTTGATAAATCCCTTTTCTGAAAAGAAAAATATAAATGCTTGGTAAAATTAAAATTGAAAGAATGTGAAGAAACTTTCCGAGCCACTGAAGAAACAATCCACCGTCACCAATAATTTCTCCTTTGGCAATTTTGTAAGAATCAATTTTTAATTTTGTTTCAGGATTGACCCGCTCATGCTTAGCTATTATTCTTTCATTTTCATTTACTATTCCGGCGTACTTCGAAACTTTATCCTGCACAATTCCCAATTCTTCATCTGTTAATTGCTGGCTGAATTTCATATTTGGCACAAGATAATAATCGGCCAGTTCAACCAACGCCCTTTTAATATCGGCTCTGTATGGCTTTTTATTGATATTGTTTTCAATGTAAGTGATAGCCGATGAACGATTTAAGAAGTGGAATTTATTATCAATTCGGTCAACGTTTCCGGTTCTGATAGTAATAATGTTTCTGGGAATTTTATCATGCGGCAGATCCAGCATTCCTCTTTGATTTATTTCGTTCAAAGCTCTTTCAACATCTCCAAAATATTGATCGAGGATCTGATAATTTTTTTCGCTCAGAGAATAAAATGTCTCTTTTGCGTTTTCGGTTAAAAAAGGAAAAGCATCAGTTAAATTTGTTTTGTCTTTTCTGATCGAAGAAAATTCTTCCCGCATTATTCTTTTTAATTGATGCAGCGAATCGAAATTATTTTTAACATTCGATTCATCACTTACAAAAACCGGATAAACGCTGTTTTTAGCTTTGGCGAGTTCATCTTTATAGATTTGCGGCTGCTTAATAATAGGAAAACTAAACACCGCAATAAGATCATCCTGTATCCAGATTGACCCGACGGTTACTTCAGATTCAAGCGATTCGCCTTTGGGAAACAAAAATGAAATTATGATTGCAGTAACGACAACAATAAGAATTTTGTAACGCTTACCGCTTAATAATTTTTGTTTTTGCATAAGGTTATGATTTTTTTGCTTTCAAGATCATTTCTAAAAATTCGGCTACACCGTCTTCGTTGTTGGTTCTTTTCAATTCATAATCTGCTTTAAATTTTATTTCGGGAACAGCATTTGCAACTGCAATTTTTAAAGCTTCGGTTTCAAAAAGAGTTGCATCGTTATACCAATCTCCCAACACCGCCGCATCTTTAATCTTTAGATGCAAATATTTCAAAAGATTTTTCAATCCGGTAGCTTTAGTTGATCCGTTCTTCCGCACGTCAAGATAATAGATACTCTCTCTTAGATGCGATTTATAATAATTTGAAGTAAGTCCGAACGAATGGGGGAATTTCAATCTTGACTGAACAAATTTCAGATTGTCCTTCATGTCACTCGCAAAAACTATTTCTAATGTTTCATCAAGATAGTTTTCGTAAGAATTCACCTCTTGAAATTTTGCACCAAACTTATCTATAATATCGGGAATAACGGAATTATGTTCGGTATAATAAACTGCATCCGCGTGGCAGAGAGCAATTTTTAAAAGAAACTGATCTGCGAACTCAATCGCTTGTTTTACTTTTCTTTTTGGAATTACCGATTGGAAAAGCACTTTTCCCTCAGGGTAACTTTTTAGATAAGAACCATCTAATGAAATGATCGGAGCCGTAATGTTTAGTTCCGTCGCATATTGTGTTAAAGCTGAGTGCAGCCTTCCGCTTGCAAAAGAGAAGGAAACTCCAAGCTGTTCAAGTTGATTCACCAAAGAGATTGAATCTTTGCCGATTTCTCCTTTGTCGTTCAACAAAGTTCCGTCGAGATCAAAGAGGACTAATTTAATATTTTTTAAGCGTGATTTACTAAGCATTGTACTACAGAATTATTTTCATTGTCCTAGATATTTAAGAGAAAGGACTAAACAAAAATACGGTGGGAAGTTGTAATATCAAGTGAAATTTAAATAAGCTTTTCTTTGGAGCGAATTGTTGATGCAATTATCTGACTAAGATTTCCAACGAGAATCGTTGCCGTGCATCCGATAAAGGTGTGCCATGTGTAATCCACGGTCGTATATTTTAAAATTAAGATCATTGCGATGATACCGAAAATGAAACCGATAAAGGCATCGCGCTGATTTGTTTTTTTGAAGAATAGACCCAGAAAAAATGTTCCGAGTAATCCGCCGTAAGTGAACGATGCGATTTTCAATCCAAGTTCAACCACCGGATTTTTAGTATCGGTAAATAACATTGCTCCGCCAATAAGGATCAATCCCCAAATAAGCGTAAATATTTTTGACCAAAATATTTCTCTTCGTTCCGATTGTTTTTTTTCAAAAGAAGAATTTTTAAATAAGTCCAAATAGCTTGAGGAAGCAAGTGAACTGATTGAAGAAGCCAAAGTTCCCATTGCAGAGGCTAAAACACCTGCGATAACAATTCCGGAAAATCCATGTGGCAATTCTTCAATAATAAATTTTGGAAATATTTCATCGGAAGATTGAAGCCCAAGCTGCTGGAACGGAACACCGTGATAAAATGCGTAAAGGCAAGTTCCAAGAAAAAGGAAGAAACCGAATTGAAGTACAATGAACGAAGCGTCCAACAATAAAGCTTTTTGACTTTCCCGTTTTGATTTGCAGCCCAACAATCGCTGCACCAACAATTGATCGGTTCCGTGAGAAGCCATTGTAAGGAAGGTTCCGCCCAGCACTCCGCCGATAAGTGTGTAGGGTGCGCTTAAGAATTCCCACAAAGATGAACCCATATTAAAATTAAAAATTTCAAATTTATTTCCATTCATTGACGCGTAAGCGAACACATCGCCAAAACCATTTGGGAGATTTCCAACAATAATTATAAGCGAAACCACTGCCCCGGAGAGATAAATAAAAAGCTGAACAACATCCATTGCTACAACCGCTTTTAATCCGCCGACATAAGTATAAACAAGTGTGAATGCGCCTATGATAAGAATTGAAGTGGAGTAATCATATCCGGTAATTAGATGAACCGGAATTGCGGTCGCGAATAATCTTACGCCCGATGCGAGAACTCTTGTTGAAAGAAAAACCGATGAAGTGAATTTTCTGAGAGAGGAGCCGAATCTTTTGCCAAGGAAATCATACGCGGTTTCTAAATCACCTCTGTAATAGGCAGGAATAAAAATGAGACTAACAATTACTCTTCCAATAAAGTAACCGAACACAAGTTGTAAAAAATGAAAATTGCTTTTGTAGGCAAGTCCGGGAATGCTGATAAAGGTTAGTGTGCTCGTTTCGCTGGCAACAATAGAAAACCCTACCGACCACCATGACAAATTTTTCCCACCGAGGAAATAATCTTTAGCGTTTTTCTGTTTTGCTCCGATGATTACTCCCGCCGCGGTTACGCCTAAAAGATAACCAACGATGATGATGTAATCGAGGATGCTTCCGTGCAAGAAAAATCTTATTCGTTTTTGAATTCTTGAATGGCAGACTCAATGTCTTCGCAAATAAAAAGTACGCGGTGTAACTGCGTAATTCTGATAAGCGAAAGAATTTTTTCAGACGAAGTGATAATTGCTAATTTACCGCCAATCGCATTGGTTAACCGGTTGGCAACTAACAACGCGCTCAAACCGGAACTATCGCATGATTCTACTTCATTAAGATCCATTACAATATTGGTATCGCCTTCTCCTTTTATTAAAAGGGTTATCTCGGCTTTTACAAGACCGGAAATGTTAGCGTCAAGCTTTTTTTCTTTCAATTGAAAGATAGTAACGTCATCGATATGTTTTACTTCAAAATTCATACTTTAATATAATGATTGTAGACAATTTAAGAAAATTTTATAATAATCAGACTGCTCGGCATCTTTGACCGAAACCTGGACTTCGTAAATTTTGTCGTTTCCCGGAAGCGCTGCTCCAATTTTTACCCCGGCGGAGAGTTTATCGGCACAATAATTTTGAAAAGGAGAAGCTTCTCTAGCTAGAGAGATCAATGCATCGTAAGAATATATTTTTAATCTTTGCATCAATTTTATTTTGGGAAATCCAAATCTGTTCTTATCTGTCGGAAAATATTCTTCCAACCGGTAGTGACTTTTGTCCCTAAGTAATGGCATCAACAAATTATTTGCGACGAGTGTAACATGAAAATTTTTAGAAAGAAGATGTTCGGCAATCAGCAAAGCGTTTTGAAAATCAGCATTGTCTTCGGGCATGAGGAGCACATAATTTTTCGCACCGGAAAGGATTCCGTTGAACTTTTGTACGACACTTTTCTTCCGTTTGGTAGTAAAAGTTAAGTAAATATTTCCTAAAAAATCTTTCATCTTTGTTAAACGCTTTTCAACATATCAAGAAAATCTTGCTCTGATAAAATTATAATTCCTAAAGATTTTGCTTTTTCTAATTTTGAACCCGCCGCTTCTCCGGCTAAAACAAAATCCGTTTTTTTACTTACGCTTGAAACCACTTTCCCTCCTAAATTGATAATTTTTTCACCGGCTTCTTCCCTGCTGAATTTTTCTAAGGAACCTGTCAGCACAAACGATTTATTTGAGAAAACATTTTCAGCTACTAATTTTTTCTCGGTCGCAAAATTAAGTTCATGTTGTTTCAACCGATCGATGATAGACAAATTCTTTTGATCGCTAAAGAACTTTAATATGCTATCGGCTATGCTCTCACCAATTTCAAATACATTTAATAAAGCTTCTTTTTTAGCATTTTGTAAATTTTCAAGTGAAAGAAAATGATCAGACAGTTTTTTTGCAACTCCGGCGCCGACGTAGCGAATACCAAGGGCAAAAAGAACTTTTGCAAACGACTGCTGCTTACTTTTTTCAATTGATACGAGAAGATTGTCAATACTCTTTTCTCCGAGACGGTCAATTTGAATTAATTCTTCCCGGTGTAATTTTAAATCATAAACATCCGCAACACTCTTTAAAAAGTTTTTCTCAACGAAAAGATCAACCAAGGCTTCACCAAGACCTTCAATATCCATTGCTGTACGCGATGCAAAGTGTTCGAGTTTTCCTTTTACTTGTGCAGGGCATTCGGGATTTTCACAATATAAAGCAACTTCTTCTTCAGGCTGATTCAATGCAGAATTGCAAACCGGACAATTTGCCGGCGGTTCGGTTGGGAACGAATTACTTTTTCGCGCTTCTAATTGGACAGAAACAATTTTTGGAATTACATCGCCTCCTTTTTCGAGCACAACCATATCGTTTACACGAATATCTTTCCTTTTTATCTCATCCACATTGTGCAAGGTTGCTCTGCTGATCGTTGAACCCGCAAGCAAGACCGGCTGCAACTCGGCAACTGGCGTAACGGCTCCTGTTCTGCCTACTTGCCAGGTAATTCCTTTTAACAATGTAACCGCCTGCTTTGCTTTAAACTTGAACGCTACTGCCCAGCGAGGAGATTTTGCTATGCTTCCTAAAATATTTTGTTGGCGTATGGAATTTACTTTTATCACAGCGCCGTCAATTTCAAAAGGAAGCGAATCTCGCTTCTCTTCAAACTCACCACAAACTTTTAGAACGTCTTCAATCGATTTACATATTCGAAAATCTTTGTTTATTCTGAATCCAAGCACACCAAGCAGCTCTAAATTTTCACTTTGCTTTTGCAATTCATTCTGATTGTTTAACAAGTAGTAGGTGAAAATTTTTAACGGGCGTTGGGCAACCACTTTTGAATCTTGCAGTTTCAAAGTCCCGGCGGAAGAATTTCTTGGGTTAGCAAAAAGTTTTTCACCACGCTCTTCCCGTTCTTTGTTTAATTTCTTAAAATCTTCCACGTCCATAAAAATCTCACCGCGGACTTCAATATTGCTCAAAGAATATTTCGGATGGGGATAATTTTTTAATTTCAACGGAACAGATTTTATCGTTTTAACATTTTGTGTGATCTCTTCGCCTGTTGTTCCGTCGCCTCTTGTAGCGGCAGTTTTCAGTTTGCCGTCAACATAATTCAGGCTCACGGAAGCGCCGTCAATTTTATATTCAACCACATATTCAACAACTTCATTCTCGCCGAGAGTTTCCTTCACGCGTCTATCAAAATCTAAAAGTTCATTTTCGTTGTATGTGTTCGCTAAACTTAACATCGGGAATTGGTGAATTACCGGTTTAAATTCTTTTGTTAAATCTTTGCCAACTCGCTGCGTGGGGGAATCGGCAGTAATAAATTGTGGATTTTCTGATTCTAATTTTTCTAATTTTTTATAGAGTAAATCATATTCATGATCGCTTATTAAAGGTTCCGCAAGAACGTAATAATGATGATCATAAAGGTGAATTTTTTCGCGAAGCTCACTAAGTTGTTCTTCAACACTCATTGTTAATTACTGCTTCTGTGTTTGATCAACATAGGTTATCCCCTCTTTTGTAATTTCGATTATTTGCCGTCTTGAAGAGGTTGGTTTAAATTCGAGCGGTTTATTATTCAAGCTGAACTTAACCGCGCCGGGATTTCCGATGGTCATAGAATATTTTTCCATTGCTTTTATTTCTACCGAAGTGTTGGGATAGAGAAAATATTCTTTTATTTTGTTATCGTCCGAAGTGACTTTAAGCCATGAAGAATCTTTTGAGGTTATCGATAAAACCAAACTATCGGAAGAAGCGGAAACTAAAGAAGAATCGACTGCGGCAGTTTCATCTTCATATCTATCTTTATTTTCTTGGATGTATTCTTCATACGGTCTTTCTGTAACAATTGCATCAGCGTCACGCTTAATAATAAACCAGTAAAACAATATTGAGACAACAACAACCGCGCTCCCGGCAATACCAATCAGTTGTTTTGTAGTGAAAGAAAATTTCTTTTCGGGTGAATAGGTTGTTTGCAGATGGTCATCGGTAATTAATCTTGGAGGTGGTGGAGCCGAGGGTGTTTCTCGTTTCGGAGTTATTATCTCTTCATGCTTTTCTTCAAGCGGTTTCCCTTCTTTTGCATATTTATATTTTTGTAGAATAGTTTGATCATTCAAACCGACACACTTTGCATATTCGCGGAGAAATGCGGTTAAATAAATATCAGGGAGAAAGGAAAAATCTCCACTTTCCATTTTAAGAAGAAATTTCAAATCCATTTTTATTTTTACGGCAACTTGTTCGGAAGTTAACCGGATTTCTTCTCTGGCTTTTACTAATTCTTCTGCTAATTGTTGAAACATCATATTCATGCTGATTGCTTAAAACCTTTATGAATTTCTTATAATTCTTGCGGCAAAAGCTCCATCCATTTTGTGAACGTGCGGATAGGTCTGCACGCATCCATTTTCATCCACAGCTTCCAACGGAACAAATTGCTGCGCATTTTCTAAACTAAAATTAGGATTTTCATCAAGAAATTTTTTCACAATTTCATAATTTTCTTCAGGCTCAATTGTACATGTGCTATAGACGATCGCGCCACCAACCTTAACTAGAGTTGAAGCCTTAGCTAATAATTTGAATTGCGTCTCCGTCAATTTTCTAATATCGAGGAGATCTTTTTTCCATTTGATGTCCGGTTTTTTACAAAGCGTTCCCATTCCGGAACAGGGAACATCGGCTAAAATTGCATCGAAAGGAGTATCCGTTTGATATTCCTTGGCATCAACCGCAAAAGTTTTTACACAAGTAATTGCCAAACGCTGGAGACTTTTTTCAACCATAGATAACCGTGCTTCAAACTTATCGAGAGCGATTATTTCTCCGGTATCTTCCATCAAATTAGCAAGGTAAGCTGATTTTCCACCGGGTGCGGCGCACAGATCAAGCACGCGCATTCCCGGTTTCACATTCAACAAACGGCACGCAAGACTTGCGCTCTCGTCCTGAACATTAAAATATCCTTCAGTAAAATATTGCCACTGCGTAATGTTTGAAAGATTTGTCAGTTTAACGAATTCAGGATAATATCTTCCATTTACAAACTTCAGATTCACAGAACACAAAAGATTTTCAAAATCGTGAAGAGAAACTTTTTTTGAGTTCACGCGTAACGTTAAAACCGGTCTTTCGTTGTTTGCGGCAAGAAGCGCTTCGGTTGCGGCTCTTCCAAATCTCGGCAGCCATCTTTTAATTATCCATGTCGGGTGTGAATAATACGTTGATAAATATCCGATCTCATCTTGCTGCGGATCAGGATAACGAAGACTGTCTTTGCTCTTTAAGATATTTCGTAGAATTGCATTTGTAATGTCGGCAGGTTTTTGTCCTTGCAGTTTTTTTACAAATTCAACCGCTTCGTTCACTGCAGCATATTCGGGAATTTTATCAAGAAACATAATTTGATAAAGCGCAACACGCAAAGCATTTTTTAAAATCGGAATGGCTTTAGAAAATTGTCCTTTGTAAAATCCGCTTAAGATCCAATCTAATCGCCCCATCCACCGGATAACACCGTGAACAATTTCATAGAGCAGGGCTTTATCTTGCCCGGAAAAATCTGAGTTACGTAATTCTTTATCAAGAACTTTGTCTAAATAAGCATCGGTTCGTTCTACACGGTTTAAGATTTTAACCGCATTACCGCGAACTCCGGAATAAATATCTTTTACGAGATGCTCTTCTAATTTTACAATTTCACCGTTAATAAGGATATCCTCTTTTTCTTCTTTCTTTTTGTGTAAGGTCGAAAATTTTTCTGAATAATTTTTCTTCGGCTTCATCCATAATTTTATTTCTTCTTGCCATTACGCGTTTTGCAGTTTCAATGCTTCGTGCAATATCGTATGTTGTAACGGCATCGCTTCCTCCCCATGAAAATGAGGGGAGATATTTTGGAGGAAATCCGGCGCCGAAAATATTACATGCAAAACCTACAACCGTTCCTGTGTTGAACATTGTGTTGATCGCGGTCTTCGATTGATCTCCAATAATTACTCCAAGAAATTGAGAACCGGAATCAACAACCTCTCCGTTCACGTACATTTTTACACTTCCGTAGTTATTTTTTAAGTCGCTGCAATTTGTATCCGCGCCGATGTTAACCCAGCTTCCCAAATACGCGTGACCCAAAAATCCCGAATGCTGTTTGTTCGTGAATGGAGAAATAATAGAGTCTTCAACTTCGCCGCCAACTTTACATACTTTGCCGATGCTTACATTTTCATAAATGCGCGCGCAGCTTTTTACCTGACTCGATTTTCCAATATAAACCGGACCTTCAATAACCGCATTGGGAAAAATAACCGAATTTTCATCAAGATAAATTGGACCTAAAGAAGCGTCCAACACCGCGCCTGGTTTTATTTGCGCTCCTTCGGCAATAAAAATATTTTCTTTTTCTATAAGATGAACGCCTTCATAAACTTTGCCGTGGTGCATGTCTCCTTTTTTATTTTTTGTGTAAAAGGAAAAATCACTTACCATTTCTTTGTGGTTGTTGTTTATCAAGTCCCAGACATAGTTGATGCAAGGAATATCGATCTTCTCAATCTTTAAACCGTCAAAGTCTGAAAGCGAAAGTAGGTCATGGATATTATTTTTTACTTCGTTTAATTTTTTGCCCGAAACTCTTGCAGCGACAAGTGTTTCGTCCTTGTTGATATAAACCTTATTCGTCTTATCTTTTATAGGGATCAGTTCTGTAATATTTTCCGGCGCTAGAACTCTTCCGTTAATAAAAAGGCAATCATCGCTTTCAATTTTATTGATGCTTATATCGGGATATTTTGAGAAGAGAAAAAATTCTAAATAAGGACGTGTATGAAGCGATACTTTTACTCCGGGATACTGGCGGATAATTTTATCTTTCAGCGATGAGATCCCGCAGACCAAATCATAGGTTGGGCGTGAGAAAGTGAGCGGTTCTATCCGGTCAAAATATAAATCCTCAAATATGCAGATTTCCATAGCGATCGCTCCTCTTCAATTAATAAATTTTACCACAAAATAATACTTCAGCTAAAAACAAAAAAAGCTATTGCACAAGAGTGAATAGCTTTTAATAAATAACCAAAAAAGCTTAAACTAGCTTTTTGCCTTTGCATACTTTTTATTGAATTTCTCAACTCTTCCTGCGGTATCAAGTAACTTCTGCTTTCCGGTAAAAAATGGATGAGAGCCGCTGGAAATTTCTAAGCGAACCAAAGGATAAGACTTTCCGTCTTCCCATTGAATGGTTTCGCTGCTTTTAATTGTTGATCGGGTTAAAATTGCAAAATCACAAGAAAAATCTTTAAAGACTACTGGTCTGTAACTTGGATGAATTCCGTTTTTCATTTCAAAAACACCTTTTCTAACTAAATTATTTCACTTTCTTGACCAAATATATTAATATATAAGGGAATTTCAAAAATTACTTTCCCCGAAAATTTACTTTTTTAATTGACTCCGGTTTTTGATAATTTATTCTTGCAAATTAGAAAAGATTTTCTTTTCACTAACAATAATTGCCGATTTTGAAAAAATATTTTTGAAAACAGCCGAAAAACTCCCAAATGATTCTGGTATAATTTTTGGCTAAATATCGTGACAATTCTAATGAATATTAACTATCTAATAACTTAATAATATTGGTAAGGAAAATGGAACGAAAAAAAGTAACAATTGATGGAAATGAAGCGGCTGGATATGTGGCGTACCATACTAACGAAGTGTGTGCGATCTACCCGATAACTCCTTCTTCCCCGATGGGAGAATGGTCGGATCAATGGGCATCCGAACAAAAGAAAAATATTTGGGGAACGATCCCTTTGGTTAGTGAATTACAAAGCGAAGGCGGCGCTTCAGGCTCCGTACACGGCGCACTGCAAACCGGCGCTTTGACCACAACTTTTACAGCATCTCAAGGTTTGCTCTTGATGATCCCGAACATGTACAAAATTGCCGGCGAATTAACAGCAACGGTTTTTCACGTTACTGCAAGATCGATCGCAGCGCAGGCGTTATCAATTTTCGGCGATCATAGCGACGTTATGGCAACCCGCCAAACCGGTTTTGCAATGCTCTGCTCAAACTCTGTTCAAGAAGTAATGGATTTTGCATTAATCGCTCAAGCTGCTACGCTTGAATCACGCATTCCTTTTCTTCATTTTTTCGATGGATTCAGAACCTCACACGAAGTTATGAAAATTGAACAACTGACTGTTGAAGATATGAGAGCGATGATCGATGATGAGTTGGTTTTAGCTCATCGCAAACGAGGATTAACTCCCGATGCACCGGTAATGCGCGGAACGGCTCAGAATCCCGATGTTTATTTTCAAGGAAGAGAAACCGTAAATAAATTTTATGCTGTTTGCCCTGAAATTGTACAAAAGCAAATGGATAAATTTGCCGGAATAGTTGGAAGACAATATCATTTATTTGATTACGTAGGCGCGCCTGATGCTGAACGCATCATCATTTTGATGGGAAGCGGCGCTGAAGCTGTTGACGAAACCGTTCAATATTTAATTAACAAACCTGCCTTGTCGGCAGATAAAGAAGAAAAAGTCGGAGTTATTAAAGTTCGTTTATATCGTCCTTTCTCTATCGAACATTTCATTAACGCACTTCCGAAAACAACTAAATCTATTGCAGTATTAGACAGAACAAAAGAACCGGGCGCAGGCGATCCGCTTTATCTTGATATCGTTAACGCTATTTCCGAACAATTTAATGACGGCGTTTTACCGTTCGCATATCCGAAAATTGTCGGCGGACGCTACGGACTTTCTTCAAAAGAATTTACTCCGGGAATGGTTAAAGCAGTTTATGATGAATTGAAAAAAGATAAACCGAAAAATCATTTCGTAATCGGAATTAATGAAGACGTTATGCACTCAAGTTTGGAATACGACGCTGCATTCACTGTTGAAGCGCCTCAAACGTTCAAAGGTAAATTTTATGGTCTCGGCGCTGACGGAACAGTTGGAGCTAATAAGAATTCGATTAAGATTATTGGCGAAGGAACTGATAACTACGCGCAAGGTTACTTCGTTTACGATTCTAAAAAATCGGGTTCAACCACAACTTCACATTTACGCTTTGGTCCAAAGGAATTAAAATCCACATACTTAATTGATAAAGCGAATTTCATCGCATCACATCAGCAAACATTTTTAGAAAAAATGGATTTGCTGAAAGATGCAATTCCCGGCGCAACATTCTTATTAAATACACAAGAGCCAATCGATAAAGTCTGGGATACACTCCTTGAAAAAATTCAACGCGATCTTGTTGAAAAGAAAATGAAATTCTTCATCATCGATGCATACAAAGTTGCCAACGATACCGGAATGGGCGCGCGTATCAACACGATCATGCAAACATGCTTCTTTGCAATCTCAAACATCTTCCCGAAAGAAGAATCAATTACTCTCATCAAAAACGCGGTTAAAAAAACTTACGGCGCTAAAGGCGAAAAAATTGTTGAGATGAACTTCAACGCAATTGATCAAACGCTTGCCAACTTGCACGAAGTAGAGGTTCCGGCAACCGTTACAAGTAAAATTCAATTTATGCCTTATGTGTCCGGAAACGTTCCTGACTTCGTTCGTGATGTTACTGCTGTAATGATCGCCGGCGAAGGAGATTCACTTCCTGTAAGCAAAATGCCGGTTGACGGAACCTATCCAACCGGAACAAGTAAATTTGAAAAAAGAAATATCGCGCTCGAAGTTCCTGTTTGGGATGCCGATGTTTGTATTCAATGTAACAAATGCGTTATCGTTTGTCCGCATGCTACTATTCGCGCAAAAATTTATGATGAAGCGTTATTGGCGAACAAACCGGAAACATTCAAAGCTGTTAAATTCAAAGCAAAAGATTTCGGCGACAATTTGATGTACAGTCTCCAAGTTGCTGTAGAAGATTGTACCGGATGCGGAATCTGTATTGATGTTTGTCCTGCAAAAAATAAAAAAGAAGTCCGGCTTAAAGCAATTAATATGGCTGAACAACTTCCGCTTCGTGAAACCGAAAGAGCAAACTGGGACTTTTTCGAATCTATTCCTTTATATGATAGAAGAAAATTAAATCCTGCTCAAGTAAAAGATTCGCAATTCCTCGAACCGTTATTTGAATTCTCCGGCGCTTGTTCAGGCTGCGGTGAAACTCCGTATGTTAAACTTGTCAGTCAGTTATTCGGTGATAGAGCTGTAATTGCAAACGCAACCGGCTGTTCATCAATTTATGGCGGAAATTTACCTACAACGCCGTGGTCAAAGAATGCCGATGGTAGAGGACCGGCGTGGTCAAATTCATTATTTGAAGACAACGCTGAATTCGGTTACGGTTTTCGTCTTGCCATCAACAAACACAATGAACAAGCAAAAGAATATTTGCAGAGACTTTCGGCTGAAGTTGGCGGCGAATTAGTTGAAGAACTTATGAACGCAATTCAGAAAGATGAAGTTGGAATTTATGAGCAACGCGAACGTGTTGAAATATTGAAACAAAAGTTGAATGACTACAAAACTACAAATCCGAAAAGTCCAAAAACTTCCGAAGTTGAACATCTCCTAAGTCTTGCAGATTATCTTGTAAAAAAATCCGTTTGGATTATGGGCGGCGACGGTTGGGCTTACGATATTGGTTACGGTGGCTTAGACCACGTACTCGCTTCGGGAGCGAACGTAAACATTTTGGTTCTTGATACCGAAGTTTACTCAAACACCGGCGGACAGGCTTCAAAATCAACCCCGATGGGAGCTGTTGCAAAATTTGCCGCTTCCGGTAAAGTGATGGGTAAAAAAGATTTGGGCTTGATCGCAATGTCTTACGGAAATGTTTACGTTGCAAAAATTGCAATGGGCGCAAATGACGCGCAAACAGTCCGCGCTATTATGGAAGCCGAAGCATACGAAGGTCCTTCTTTAATTATCGCATACAGTCACTGTATTGCTCATGGAATAAACATGGGAACTGCAATGAAGAATCAAAAAGCTGCGGTAGATTCCGGACACTGGCCTTTATTCCGTTACAATCCCTTACTTTCTGCCGAAGGAAAAAATCCATTTAAGCTTGAATCTAAAGCTCCGAAGATTCCTTTAAAAGATTATACTTACATGGAAACCCGTTACAAGATGTTAACAAAATCTCATCCGCAACAAGCTGAAATTTTAATGGAACACGCGCAAGAAAACGTAAATAAACGTTTCCATTATTATGAACAGTTGGCGGCATTAAAAGATGATAACGAAGAAGCGAAATAATAAAATATGTAACGCAGAATAGTATTCTGCGTTACAGCATTAAGATTAAGAAAAAATTAAAAGGATAGACAAATGAATTTATCAACAACTTATCTCGGATTAGAATTAAAAAATCCGCTGGTTCCTTCGGGTGGACCCTTGCAAAGAGAATTAAAAAATATCAAAGCGATGGAAGACGCCGGAGCTTCGGCTGTAGTGCTTTGGTCTTTGTTTGAAGAACAAATTACGCACGAGCAGCTTGAAATGCATCACCATACCACTGCGCATGCGGAAAGTTTTGCCGAAGCCACAACTTACTTTCCGGAACAATCGGAATATCATGTTGGACCGGAAGAATATTTGGAACACATCCGCAAAGCTAAAGAAGCGGTTGATATTCCTATCATCGCAAGTTTGAATGGAAAATCTGCAGGAGGATGGATTGACTATGCGCAGAAAATTGAACAAGCCGGTGCAGACGCAATTGAACTTAACATCTACAAATTAGCCACCGACAGCAGCAAAACTTCCGCTGAAGTTGAGAAAGAATATATTGATGTTGTTAAGTCGGTAAAATCTTCTGTTAAAATTCCTCTTGCCGTTAAGCTTCATCCATTCTTCACTTCAATTACAAATATTTCTAAAGAATTAGTTGATGCTGGTGCGGACGGGTTAGTATTGTTCAACCGTTTCTATCAGCCGGATATTGATCTTGAAAATTTGGAAGTTATTCCGAACGTTCTTCTTTCCACACCGATGGCAATGCGTTTGCCGTTGCGCTGGGTAGCGATCCTTCACGGAAAAGTAAAAGCTGATCTTGCGGCAACCTCAGGAATTTATACGGAAAAAGATGTTTTGAAAATGCTTATGGCAGGCGCTAATGTTACAATGATGATGTCGAGTTTATTGAAGTTTGGAATTCCCCACTTAGCCGATGTGTTGGGAAAATTAAAATTCTGGATGGAAGTTAACGAGTACGAATCCGTTGAGCAGATGCGCGGAAGCATGAGTTACCAAAACGTAGCCGATCCTTCCCAGTTTGAACGCGCTAATTATATGAAGGTGTTAAATTCATACCGCTAACGGTTGAATAAAAAACTCTTGAAAAGAAAAAATCCCGCTGAATGGCGGGATTTTTTTTGTCATTTAGTAGTTTCTTAAATGGGGACGTTTGTTTCCTTTTTTAGGGTGCGAGTTTCCTACTTCTGCATGGTTGTTTCCTAAATGGTAGTGCTTGTTTCCTTTTTCTGCATCGAAGAAACCTTTTTGGTGGTGGGTGTTTCCTAAATGGGGGAGGTTGTTTCTTAAATGGGGATACTCATTTACTTTTGTGGTATGGGAAAAACCTAAATTGGGATGGCGTTTGCTTTTTGTACGAAGAATCTCTCTCAAGGAATGGTTCTTAACAACTGAGGAATTTGAACGCGCTAATTATATGAGAGTGTTAAATTCATATCGTTAACGGTTGAATAAAAAACCTCCTTAAGAGAAAAAATCACGAAGAAAATATACACTTCATTTATCATCAGAATAGCTTCGTTCAAAATATTTTCATCGTCGTTCAATAATTGAATTTCAAAGCATCTAAATTTATTATTGGCAACGAAAGCAGTAAGTAAAATCCAATTATTACCCAAATGATATATCTGCCTCTAGATTGGATAAAATTTAGACAAATAAAAAAGCATAGAAATGTTATAACATAATAAATAGGGAATAGTAAAGAACCATAAAAGCCAGCAGACATCGCGTATGTGATACTAATTAGATTATAATAAATCGACAGTAAATGTGTTATAAAATGTATAATACTAACCAATATTGTAAGTAGGAAAGCAGTAAGAATTTTATGTTTGTACAAATTATGGATTAAGCTCATAAGCCACCTTATCTTTTTTGTTCACTTCCAATATTATAAAAATAGAGATCATTTGAAAAATTATATTTGTCAACAATTTCGCGACGTTTTAGCCCTGAAAGGGCGTCACACATCAACATAGGGCGCAGCCCTATGATTGAACACACTCCAAACAACACACAAGCTCTGAAAGAGCGTAATAACTTTTAACTGCCATGTATTCCGCCCTTGCAGGGCTATGACTTCTCTGTCAAAGAGTGGTTCTTGACAGTTGGAAAAGTTACTTTGAATGATAAACTTTAATTATTCTACAATCTTTCTTTTCGATTTCTGCATAGGGTACACCACCATCATATTTCGCGCGAAGAGTTCCTGTTACTTGCCAAATATGTCCATTAATTAACGTAGCTTTGAATGGTTTTCGGGAGTAAATATCTTGTCCATAAATTGGCTGCCAAACTGCTTCGGCAATTTTTATTGCAGTTTCTGCGTTGGGAACATAACCGTCTTTTGGAATATATCCATCTTTTGCAGAATCAGTAAAATAATTTGGTGTGATAAAAGAAAAACTTAAACAAAGAAATATTACTAACGCATAATGCCATCTCTTAAAAACATAAAATATATCCATCTTGTTAATCCATTTAATTAGTTAGATTTTTTTATAACATTTCCATTTGCTTGCATTGGGTATTTGAAAGCTAAGGAATTTTTAAATAAACAATTCTTTTATAAACTTCATATCTAAAATCTCATTTCCCTTTCTTATCTCAAAACCATGCTTAACCAAATAATAAAGTATTGCTCTCAAGCTATCTTCAGCAAACTCTTTTTTATCTTGTGTTAAGCTATACTCTTCGTTAAGATCTTCATTCCCATAAAACAACTTCTGGCTGGGATTGTATATCATATTTGTGAGTTCATAATCAGTCGGGCTTGAAAAAAGAGCGAAAATTTCTTTTAAATCATTTTCGGTCATTTTAAGCATAGATTTTTCTCCTTACTCTGAACTTTTATTGTCAAAAATACTTGTTTTATTTTCTCTTCTCTTTTCTGTCGAATATCACTATTCAATTGCTTTACGATACAAAAGCCCTGAAAGGGCGTCACACACCATCATAGGGCGCAGCCCTATGATTGAAAAAACTCGGTACAACACATAAGCTCTGAAAGAGCGTAATAATTAAATGTTATGTTCCGCCCTTGCACGACTATGTTTTCTATCGAGAGAACATCTCTTGTAACAAGCGTAATACTTTGCGTTCCGTTATTCTGTCTATTTGTCCTAATAAAGCGTGCAACCGGGACTTATCAATCGTTCTAATTTGATCCAGAACTATTTGTCCTTCTTTTCCTTGAAATTTGCAGTTTATTCTTGTTGGATAATTTTTCCCTTTGGTTGTCATAGGTGCAACTATTACTGTTGAGATATAGCGGTTCATTTCGTTTGGCGAGATAATTAAACATGGGCGGGTCTTTTTGATTTCAGAACCTTCGGTTGGATCAAGATTTACGAGATAGACTTCAAATCTATTTACGATCATCTACCATTCCCACTCTTCTTTGTCCCAACGGTTTTGAATAGACGAATCATTTGAATCCAAGAGAGTATCATCTTTTTGTTTCGCCATCGCGCGAAAACCTTCCGCCCAGTTTTTACGTGGTTTATCACTTGAGCGAATTATTAATTCATCTTCTCGCACTTCAATATCCACTTCTTTTCCAAGTCCGCTCTGCTCAAGGAGTGATTTTGGAATTCTAATGCCTCTTGAATTACCGATTTTAATAACTTGTGTTTTCATAGGCACAATGTAATTACATTATTGTAAAATTTCAATAACTATTTTATAAGTATGGTATTCTTACGCTCTTACAGGGCTTTACTATTCCCAAGTTCTTTATCATCCCGCTTCGCGGAATGTTGGCATATTTTGCCCTTTCAGGGCTGAAAGTTTCTCAAGTCTACTTCACTAAAACTTTCAGTTAATAATTTATAAAATTAAAAAGTTTATTGCTGTCCCCCTTTAATAATTCCAACCACAATAATAGCTATGAATAAAGCTACGATGTAAAACACCAATGCTAAATTTCCCAATTCAATTGTTGTTGAATCATATTTTAAATTTTTAATTCTTTCTTGTTTGAAAAACAGATACATTATTGTAAAAGCAGGCAAAGCAAAATATATAGCAATTTCCAAATATTTTTTCCATATCTCATCGGTTTGTTTTAATGGTATCACTTGGTCGATTCCAACACCAAATATTCCCCAAAAAATTATTACGTTTAGCATTATTATGGCCAAAAAGGATGTTATGGCAGCGAAAAATGATATTTCAGCATTGGGACCAACACTGTAGTATTTATAAAACAAGAATAACACAAAACGAATCAATCTTACCATAATTTACATTTTCTCTCTTTGCTTGAGGAATTCCTTATAACAAAATTCCCGCACAAGAGGCGGGAATTTTTATATCTTACAAAACAAATGAACTGTTTACATCATTTCAATTTCGCTTAAGTCTGCCAGTACAATTTTTCTTGTAGAAGGAATTGTTTTTCTGGTTTTCTCTTTCGCCATTCGCTTTTCAAGCTGAGCCGGTTTTCCGTTCTTCGGACCCTGCTCTGGCTGGTTTTCGTAAGCGAAGACTTTATTCTCGTAGTTGCGAAGAATAATTTTATCTTCATCGTAATGAAGAACGTAATTTGGAATGAGAGGAATTTTTCCGCCGCCGCCGGGGGCATCAATTACAAAGTGAGGAACAGCCAAACCGCTTGTCCATCCGCGAAGCTTTTCAATAATCTCCAATCCTTTTGCAATTGAAGTTCTGAAGTGATGCGTTCCTTTTGTTTGATCAGCCATATATATATAGTATGGTCTCACTCTTATCTTCAAAAGTTTTTGCATTAAATCTCTTACAACCATCGGATCGTCGTTCACGCCTTTCATCAAAACCATCTGGTTTCCAACAGGGCAGCCGGCGTTTGAAAGCATCTCGCAAGCTTTGGTGCTTTCCGGCGTAATTTCCCACGGATGATTGAAATGGGTGTTCACATAAATTGGATGATATTTTTTCAGCATCTCCACAAGTTTTTGTGTAATACGCTGCGGTAGTACGCACGGCATTTTTGTGCCAAGCCGGATAATTTCAATATGAGGAATTGTGCGCAGGCGTTTTAGAATTTTCTCAAGCATTACATCGGTAAGCATTAACGGATCGCCGCCGGAAAGAATAACATCTCGGATCTCGGTGTGCTGTTCCAAATAATTGAATGCAGCTTCCAATCCTTTCATCGAGATTTTATCCTGGTCGCCGACTTTTCTTTTTCTCGTACAGAAACGGCAGTACAATCCGCATTGGCTTGTTGTTAAAAACAAAGCGCGGTCGGGATAACGATGCGTGATGTTGGGAACCGGACTCATCGCGTCCTCATTCAACGGATCGTCGTTCGCGTCGAAATCATTCAGTTCTCTAATATCAGGCACGCATTGCAGCCAGATAGGATCGCCCGGTTCGCGGATCAACCCAAGATAATAGGGATTGATGCGAACCTGAAAAAATTCATTTAGACTCTCAGCAACGGTTCTATCGATACCGAATTTTTCAACCAGTTGATCAACAGTGTGGACACTGTCTCGAACCATTTGTTGCCACTGTTCCATTACTTCACCTTACTTATTTGTTCAACAAATATTTACCGAAGACAAGCAGCGCGTCTCCAACAGCATAAAAATCATTTATCTGTGCAACGATGGAAAATTCATTTTTAAAATAAAATTTCTGCGTTGCGCCGTACAATTCTTTAGAAGAAGTTTCCGCCAAAAGCCATCGTCCGTTTCTTTCGCGAACAAAGGCTTCGGCATGCAGCACTAATTTTTTTCCGATCCCTTTTCCGGAACTTTCGGAGTCAACTACGATCCAGTAAAGATCATAAACTCCATCCGTTAACGGGCGTTTACCGGTGCAGTGATACCCGAGAACTTTTCCTTTTTCTGTGTAAACAAAAACATGATAATCACTGCTCTCTTCATTTAACAGCGTGATATCAATAAGTTCTAAAGCAACACTTACTTCTTCTTCTTGAAAGTTATTTGTTTTCCGTAAAATTGTTTCTAAAGCGGGGCGATCAGCCTGCTTTAATTTGCGTATCACGTTTTCCTCTGTGTAAAGCTAAATTAATTATTTTGTAAAGCATCTCTTCGTAGTGAAGACCGGATGCTTTGGCCGCGCGCGCGAAACCGGAATCGGTTGAAATATCGGGATTCGGATTTACTTCAATAACGTAAGGAACATTGTTTTTATCCAAACGAATATCAACACGTGCATAATCTCTGCATTCCATTGCGTTGTATGTTGCAAGCACAGTGGCTGAAATATTTTTTCTCTGTTCTTCAGAAAGCGGAGCGGGACATTTTGGAGTCGTGTGTTTGTAATACAAACTGTCGGAGATCCATTTCCCTTCGTACGTTACAATTTTAGGAAGATGATCTGGCAAACCGCTGAAATCAATTTCCGAGATCGGCAGTGTGCTGTTTCCTAAAACCGCAATGTTGAACTCTCTTCCTGCAATGTACTCTTCAACAATAACATCCTGGTTATAGGTTGAAGTTAAAAACTTTATCTGCTTTTTTAAATTCTCAAAAGAAGAGACAACCGAGTGTTCGGAAATTCCGATGCTTGCATCTTCTTTTGCTAATTTAGTGATGACCGGAAATTGCAAAGAAAAACTTTTTTGTGTAATACGTGAGTGAGGTGTATAGGTGAGTGAACCGGGAGTTTTAATTCCGTGCGAGCGAAGAATTTGTTTTGCATAAGTTTTATTCAAACAATTCCCGAGCGCTTGCGGATGATTTCCCGTATATGGAATATCTAAAAGATCAAAAATTCCTGCGTGAAAAGCCTCGAACGTAGCGTTCCCTTCAACTGATTCAACCATGTTAAAAATTGCATCGGGATTGATCGCTGAAATTTTTCTGATTGACTCGCCAATGTTTTTAGTAATAGCTAATGTTTCAACGCTGATAAAATGTTTTTGCAGCGAAGCAACCAGCGTATCAAGCTCATTTACAAAACTGCTTTCAGACGTATCGTCAACGGTTCCGTCAAATTCTTTCGGCTTTCCGTTATAGACTTGATAAATGCTGACAGGCGCATTGTAGCAAAGCAATATTTTTGCGTCAGTGATCATACTAAGTTGTAACGTTTGGCTGCTGTGTATAAAACTTTGTTTAACATTGTTGTGTAATCCATTCCGGCGGTTCTTGCGGCTTTCGGATAACATGAATTATCTTTCGGGTCGGGCAAGATTCCCGGCAGTGGATTTATTTCAATTATATTCGGTTCTCCGTTTGCATCAAGACGAACATCTATTCTGCTCCAGTCTCTGCATCGTAGAACTTTATATGTTTCTAAACAAACGTTCTTGATTTTTCGTTCAAGTTCGGCAGAAAGTTTTGCCGGACAGGAAAAAACATCAAGCGGATTTTCTTTTGTGTCGAGAATCCATTTTGCTTCGTAGGAATAAATCGGGATGAAGTCTTCGGGAAATTCCGAATAATTTATTTCAACGATCGGCAGTACTTCTGTTTCGTTTCCGTTACCAAGCATCGCAACCGTAAATTCTCTTCCCGGTAAAAATTCTTCAAGCAAAGCTGATTGATTGTACTCGTTTAAAACTCTTTCAACTTCTTTTTCAAGCTCTGCGTAACTTTTGACGAACGACGAAGTGAAAATTCCTTTACTCGATCCTTCCGCGTTCGGTTTTACGATAACCGGAAAATTTAAATTGAATTTTTGCAAGTCTTCAATCTGATCAACGGCTAAAAATTTTGGAGTGGCAACACGGTAGTAAGATAAAATTTCTTTTGTGCGAGCTTTGTCCAAACAAATTGCAAGCGTTGAAGGATCGGAACCGGTGTAAGGAATATTCAGCATGTCAAGCATCGCGGGAATTTGCGCTTCTCTGCTTACGCCGAAAAATCCTTCTGCAACGTTGAAGACGATATCAGGTTTTACTTCTTTCAATTTTTCAAAAGCATTGTAGTCGGCTTCAATCATTGTTACAGAATGAAATTCGGCAAGTGCATCGCGCACAGCATTGACGGTGTCACGGCTATCCCACTCAGCAAAGGTATCTTGGATTTTTTTTGGTGAGTTCTGAAAAGATGTTACCGGGTTTGGAGACAATTCATCAATGAAAGAATTACTTTCGGGTTTTACATTAAATGTTAGTGCAACATTCAAGCGAACATTACGTGATGAAAAAATTTTTGTCTCCTTTAATTATTTTTTTTGTACAAATATAAGTAGAAAAATTTTTATGTCAATATTTTTTACACTCTTAACAAAAAAAGTTTTTCACTCGCTGGTTCAAAAAAAATATTTTCATCACCCGACTTTAGCGTACTTTAAATTTTCAGAATAGTGTTCGAGAAGGTTTTTTCTGATTACCGCATGTTCTTCTTTTAAAAGTTGCGGGTCGTTTGCAACAATCTCGAATGCGTCTGTCTTGGCTTGCAGAAGAAGATCACCATCTTTTATTATGTCTGAATATTTTAATTCGGGGAATCCGCTTTGCTTCACTCCAAAAATATCTCCGGGACCTCTTAACTTCATATCAACTTCAGCAATTTTAAAACCGTCAAGATGCTTTACCATCGTTTGCAGACGAATTGCCGATTTATATTTTTCCATTAACATGGGTGACAAGTATTCCAGTTCCTTCGGCAAACGCGCGGAAGAAGCTGCGTATTCATCCTTCGTTACAAGAATGCAGTAAGCTTGCACCGTTCCTCTACCCACTCTGCCGCGTAATTGATGAAGCTGCGACAAACCAAATCGGTGTGCGTCATCAATAAGCATGATATTCGCACCGGGAATATCAATTCCAACTTCAATAACCGTGGTAGAAATCAGAACATCATATTTCTTAGCGGCGAAAAGAAGCATCGCTTCTTCTTTTTCCTGCCACTTCATTCTTCCGTGGATCAATCCGACGTTTAAATCTTTGAAATAAGTTTCTTTTAGATTTTCGTACAGAGTTATCACCGCTTTCAATTCCAATTTTTCAGATTCCTCGACAAGCGGATAAACGATAAAGGTTTGAACTCCTTCTTTCGTTTTGTCCACGATAAACTTGTAGATGTCCGGCAGCTTGGTTTCGCCGCGCAAAAAAGTTTTTATAGGAATTCTGTTCTTCGGCATTTCATCAATGGTAGATACATCCAGATCGCCGTAAATGGTCATTGAGAGAGTTCGCGGAATTGGCGTAGCTGACATAACGATAACTTCGGGAACGCTCCCCTTTGATGCGAGTCTTGCTCGCTGAGCAACGCCAAAGCGGTGCTGTTCGTCGATAATTACGAGTCCAAGTTTTTTAAAATGGACTTCTTCCTCGAACAGCGCATGTGTTCCGATTATTATGTCGGCTTCTTGCAATGCAATTTCATCAAGATTTTTGTTGCGCAAACTTTTCTTTTGCCCACCGATGATCAGCGTCGGTTTAATTTCATATTGAGGATAAAGAGAGTGGAAATGCTGAAACAGTTTTGAAATATTTTTTGCGTGCTGATCCGCCAGGATTTCCGTCGGGACCATTATCGCTGCTTGGTAACCGTTATCCACAGCAACCATCATTGAGATGAGCGCAACAATCGTTTTCCCGCTTCCAACATCACCTTGCAATAACCGGTTCATCGGCTTTTCGTTTTTCATGTCTGAAAGAATTTCAGTTAGAACTTTTTTCTGAGCGGTGGTTAACTCAAACGAAAGCGATTTGATAAAATCTTTTACGAGATTTGTTTTTAGCGGAAGCGAAAGTCCTTTTAACTTTTCTTTGTAATTATTTTTCCGGAGAGCAACCAACGTTTCGATGTAGAAAAGTTCTTCGTACGAAAATCTCTTCTTCGCTTCGTTCAATTGCTCTTCGCTTTCCGGGAAGTGCATTTGCCGTAAAGCATCTTGTAAGTCTTGCAGATGATGCTTCGCTCTAAGTTGTAGCGGAAGCGTTTCTTTCACCAAAGAAAGATGTTCTTCAATTGCGAACGAAATTATTTTGCGGAAGCTGAGATCGCCGATATTTTTTTCTTTTAATTCTTTCGGGATGCGGTAGAAAGGAATAATTTTTCCGGTGTTGTAAAAAAATTGCGATTCGTCTTCGCTTATTCTGTCAAAATCGGGATGAACGAATTGCAGTTCACCATAACGGGAGATTGTCGGCTTTGCAGATATGGCAAAAATTTCTCCGCTGTTAAATTTATCTTGAAAATATTTTGCCCCTTGGAACCAAACACAACCGAAATATCCATCTTCATCGCGCAAATTAACGTTTAAAATTGTTTTCCCTCTAAAAGAACGTGAATCTTTATCCACAACTTTTCCGATGACTGTTATTTCGCCATCGTATCCGTCTTCAACAACTTTGTAAGCTTTACTCGACGTTAGTAAATTTCTTCTATCTAAATAGCGGGTGGGGAAATAGAAAAGCAAATCTTTTATAGAACGAATCCCAACTTTGGCAAACGTCTCCGCGCGCTTAGGTCCAACGGTTTTAATATATTGGATTGACTGCTCTAATTGTTTGCTGTTCGGCGCGTTCATACGTTGATTTGTCTCGTTTCTAACTTTCTCTATTTCTCATGTCAAATTAATAGGAAAAATAATATTTTAGTACTAAGAAAGTAGAAAACTTTCACACCCATTAACAAACGAAGAGTGATATGCGTTGGGAAAAACTTCTTTCATCTAAAATTCTTGGCTACGATAAAAACGATCAGAAGAATAATCCTTCTTATGACGGGCGCAGCGCGTTTCAAAAAGATTTTGACCGCGTGGTTTTTTCTTCCGCTTTCAGAAGACTGCAGGACAAGACCCAGGTTTTTCCTTTACCGGAAAGTGATTTCGTTCATACACGGTTAACGCACAGCTTGGAAGTTTCTTGCGTTGGACGTTCGCTTGGAAATCTTGTCGGTGAAAAAATAATTGAAAGACATCCGCGGTTAAAAAAGAATTTTACAAAGTTTCACTTTGGTGAAATTGTAGCTGCTGCATGTTTAGCGCATGATATCGGCAATCCGCCGTTCGGACATTCGGGTGAAGACGCTATTTCCGACTACTTCAAAACCGGAAATGGAAAATCGCTCGAGCAAAAAATTAATGATGCAAAAAAATGGAACGACTTAATTAAGTTTGAAGGAAATGCGCAGGGATTCAGAATTATTTCGCAGCTCCAGAATCCTGATGTTCAAGGAGGACTTCGCTTGACCTACGCAACACTCGCCACGTTTACAAAATATCCCAAGGAGTCTTTTTTCGAAGATGAAACGCTTTTAACAACTTCGACAAATAAACTGCCGAAGATTTACAAAAAGTTCGGATTCTTCCAATCGGAAAAAAATATTTTCCAAACGGTTGCCGGTGAAGTTGGGTTACAGAAAAAAGCAAAAGTCAATAATTCGTTTTTCTGGTGCCGTCATCCGCTTGCTTTTTTAGTTGAAGCCGCAGATGATATTTGCTACCGAATTATGGATCTTGAGGACGGTTCGCATCTTGGATTAGTTTCGTTTAATGAAACCGAAGCTTTGTTAATGCCGCTTATCGGTAAAACAAAATTAAAACTCTACAACACGCGCGACGAAAAAGAGAAGATCGGCTACTTGCGCGCAAAAGCAATTACTCTCCTGGTAGAACAGTTGGCGAAAGTTTTTATTGATAATGAAGAACAAATTCTCGCCGGTAATTTTGAGAGTGAACTGATCAGCGTTATTTCAGTCCGTAAACCGCTCGAAACAATTGAAAAAATTTCCGTAGAAAAAATTTATTCTTATAAAACCGTAATTGAGCGGGAAGCGGTTGGATACGAGGTGCTCGGCGGATTGCTTGATATTTTTGTCTCGGCACTGCTTGATTCTTCAAACACTCAGTTTTCGCACCGGACAAAAACCATCATCAAACTTTTTCCGCAGCAATTTGAACTTGTGAAAAATTCGGAAAAAGATTTTTATTCCAAACTTTTGCAAATAACGGATTTCATTTCCGGGATGACGGACAGTTTTGCCGTTTCACTTTATCGAAAACTCAAGGGGATTTCTCTTCCGCAATAACATAGACCAAACAGAAAGGAAAAATATTTTATGAAACGTTTACTTTATTTTGCAACCTTTATATTAATAGTAGCGAGCTTCAACATGACTTCGCAGACTTTAAATCTTATGCCCACCCCCGACAAAATATCTTTGGGAGATGGCAAATTTATTTTAACTCATTCTTTCGATGTTGCTATCACCGGAAATGCCGACAAAAGAATTTATCCATACGCAACTCGTGTGCTTCGCCGACTTTCCGGCAGAACCGGATTGTTTTTTCCACAAGACAACATAACAGAAAAATCAACTGCAGATTCCGCTGACTACATTATCTCTGTAGAACAGCCGGGAAAAGTTTTGTTGAATGAAGATGAATCGTATTCGCTTCAAGTTTCAAAACATAAAATATTACTAAAAGCAAAAACCGATCTCGGTGCGATGCGGGGAATGGAAACACTGCTTCAACTTTTACAAAACGATGAGAGCGCATATTTTCTTCCCGTTGTTACCATCGATGACAAACCACGTTTCCCTTGGCGCGGATTGATGATTGACGCATGTCGCCATTTTATGCCCGTTGAAGTTATTAAAAGAAATCTTGATGCAATGGCTACCGTTAAGTTAAATGTATTTCACTGGCACTTGAGCGAAGATCAAGGCTTCCGTGTTGAATGCAAAACTTATCCAAAACTTCATCAACTTGGCTCCGACGGAATGTATTACACACAAGCGCAGATAAAAGAAATTCTTGCTTACGCAGAAGATCGTGGTATTCGTGTTATTCCTGAGTTTGATATTCCGGGACATTCTACTTCATGGTTTGTCGGTTACCCTGAATTAGCTAGCGCACCAGGTCCTTACACAATTGAACGGCAATGGGGCGTGTTCGATCCAACGTTTAATCCGACGATTGAAGAGACCTATAAATTTTTCGATGCTTTCTTTAAAGAAATGTGCGAACTTTTCACCGACGAATACATGCACATAGGTGGTGATGAGAACAACGGACACCAGTGGAACAAAAATGAGCAAATCCAAAAATTCATGAAGGAGAACGGACTTAAAACGAATCACGATCTGCAAACACTTTTCAATAAAAGAATTTCTGCAATTCTTACCAAGTATGGGAAAAAGATGATTGGTTGGGATGAAATTCTCCAACCGGAGTTGCCGAAAAATATTGTTATTCAATCGTGGCGCGGAACTGAAGCGCTTGCAAAAGCTGCACAGCAAGGTTACATGGGAATTCTTTCCAGCGGCTATTATATTGATCTAAACCAATCCACGGATTTTCATTATTTAAATGATCCGGTTCCGGCTGATTCAAAATTGAGCGATGCAGAGAAGAAATTTGTACTTGGCGGCGAAGCAACTATGTGGGCTGAGTTTGTTGTTCCCGAAAATGTTGATTCACGCATTTGGCCCCGCACAGCTGCAATTGCAGAACGATTCTGGTCACCGCAAAACATACGCGATCTGGATGATATGTACTGCAGACTTGATAAAGTAAATTTTCAACTTGAGGAACTGGGAATTACCAATACTAAAAATCAAGAGATGATGCTGCGCAGGTTAACCAATAACGCCGAAACAACTTCGCTCAAAACTCTCATCGATGTAATTGAACCTGTAAAAATTTACACTCGTCATAACTATGGCGTGCAATATTATTCCTACTCGCCTTATACACGTGTAGTGGATGCCGCCGTGCCCGACGCACCGGAAGCGCGTAAGTTTAGAAAATTAGTGGATGAGTTTTTGAGTGGTAAAAAGAAATTGAAAAATGAAATTACAGCACAGTTGAATTTGTGGAAGGATAATCACGATAAACTTGTAAAAACGATCAACCTTTCACCAATACTAAAAGAAATTGAACCACTTTCTTTAAACTTAAAACTTCTTTCGGAAACCGGATTAGAAACGCTTTCTTTACTTGATAAGAAACAAAAACCGAAAGAAGACTGGGTAAAAGCCACAGACAAACTTTTACTTGAAGCAAAAATATCTTACGGACAAACCGAATTGATGATTGTGAGCGCGGTTGAGAAATTGGTGAATGCGGTGAAAAAATAGTGGGGAAGTGTGAATTATTCTTACAATAATTTAGTAATGCTCAACTAAACATTTTAATCTTAGGCGGAAAAACATTTCCGCCTTTAATAACCATATTACAATTGTAGCATTCTTTTATTTACTCTGCGGTATTGTAAAATAGAAAGTTGAACCTTTGGCAGGTTCGCTTTCAACCCAAATTCGCCCACCGTTTTTCTCGACCATTTCTTTGCAGATGAGCAACCCCAAACCGGTTCCTTTTTCCCCTTTTGTACCTTTTGTGGAAACATTAACATCAACTTTGAATAAGTTTTTAACGGTATCTTCGTCGATACCCAATCCGGAATCAGCAACAGAAACTTTTAAATAATCATTTTCACATTCTGCCTTAATTATTATTTCCCCTTCGGTTTTTGAAAATTTGATCGCGTTTGAAACTAAATTTTGAATTACCGATTGAATCATAAAGGCATCTGCAAAAACCCGGCATGTCCAGTCAATCTCATTTATAATTTTTATTTGTTTCTGCAGAGCGTTATTCTTTAACAAGCTACTAACATTTCCTGAAACTTTGGATAAAGCAAAATCCGTCGGGGCGAATTGTGTTTTGTCCAGCTGCAGAGAAGACCAGCTTAACAAATTTGTTAGCAAACTAAAAAGATCGGTGATTATTGTATGCAATTCCGTAAGGTATGTTTTTTTCTCAGCCGGTTCCATTTCGTCAAAGTCGTTTATCAGCATTTCCGAAAATCCGAGTAATCCGGTAAACGGACTTCGCAAATCATGTGCAATTACAGAAAAGAGTTTGTCTTTTGTAGCATTAAGTTCATAGAGTTGATCTCTTTGAGAGGAGATCATTTTATTCATTTTATCAAGTTCAAGATTTACCTTTCTCTGTTCTCTATTTCTTTTAATAAATATAAACGTTATTACCATTACAAAGAGAAGCAGGAGAGAAAAAATAGCTGTTAAATAAATTTGATTCTTTTTCTGAGAAACAATCACAAGCTCCTGTTTCTCGGACTCGCTTTTCAGTTGTGCGCGATAAAGTTTTTTATTGGTTTCATCATTATACAACATTGATGAATAATTGTTTGACATTTGAAGATATTCATAAGCTTCTTTATACTTACCAAATTTAAAATAGTTTTGTGCTATGGAATAAGAGCTATGCATTACTAAAACTTTAAAATCTTCCTCCAACGCCATCTTCAGTGATTGTTTAGCATAATCCAACGCTCCGAGTTGATCACCTTCTTTGTATAAAAGATCACCTATGTCCAACAAGATGAGTGCAGCATCGAGATTTGCATGGATACTTCTACTCAACTCTAACGCTTTCAACAAATACGATTTTGCTTCCTTGAACTTGCCGCCCGTAGTAGATGCGACTCCTAGCAACGTATACGTTGAGACAGCAACCTCTTTTAAACTCATTTTTTCTGCAATAGCCACAGCCAAATTTGAATAATAGATCAGTGAATCATACTGTGCAGGTTTCACCCATCTTTCAATTATCTTGTTGTAAGTGAATTCAGGTGTAGCAGTTTGGACTGGTGAGAGATTTATTCCCGAATTAACGTAAAGTTCAAAATAAATTGCAGCAAAACGATTGTAAGTCCGTGCAAGACCGGTGCTGTCTTTTTCGTTCTTAAAGATTTTTAACGCTATGTTACAATATTTTAGAGCAAAATTATATTCACCGGCGGCGCGGTAAGTTTCCCCCATTGCGCGATAAATTTCACCTACTTTTGTAGTGAATTCCAACTTTTCATAAAATTGAAGAGACTTTGTAAGAGCATCGATCGATTTTGTAAATTCACCGTGTCGTTCCCAATATAAACCAAACAGATAATGCCCCTTTGCCTCGCTTTCTCTGTAGTTGTTGACCGAAGCCAGCGCTATTGATTCTTTAAGTAACTCTAAAACATCTATTCTTTTTGATCCCGGTTCATCCTCAATATATTTTAATACCGCCGTAATTTTTTCATTCGGTGTTTTGTATTCTTTGGATAATTCACTAAAACTAATCGTACTATCTTGGTTGTAAGCTTCAATCGAAGCGTTAAAAAGCAAAACCACAACAAATAAGAATGTTTTTAAACTCATTGTTCTTCCCAAATAAATAATTTCCCTGTCTTCAATTAGAAACTTAAAAAAACTAAAATTAAAAACGAATTATTGTTTTTGTTATAAAGGGTGTAATGGTTGGTTTTGTTTGATTTTGGATTGAAGAAGGTAGTCGGATTAAAGGAAACCTTAGGTTTAATATCAGTTGTTTCGCTAAAGAATGATTTTCACGCCGCTCTATTTTTGTTTGCAGATTTAAACACCATCATAGACTAATGCTTAAATGATAATCCAGTTCGCTCCATTCAATACCGGTATTTCTACAGATTAACTTGTAATTTTTTAATTGCTCAACAGTCGCGCGTTTTAGTTCGGGACACCAGGTTATTGTAGTAGAAATAATTCTCCCGTCCGCCAGTTCAACATTTAAATATGAATCGTCAAAACTGACTTTCTTTCCCTTTAAAGTATTCATTCCATCTCCTTAAAAAATATTCTTTGTTTCTCTTGTAATTTCCAAAACTTGTTTTAGTTCCCAACAAAAGTTAATTCAATGTTTCATAAGTAATGTAGAATTTATTAACACAATTGTTAACTCCGAATTGTCCGAATAAAAAAACCGCAGATATTCTATCTGCGGTTCTTTTAACTTTTTATTTTTAACTTAAAACTATTTTACAATTTTTCCGGTTTTAAGTTCTTCACTCAAGCGTTTCATTTTATACATATCTTGAAGCGCTTCCAGCATTCCCGATGAGTGAACGGAAACAGTTCTGTTTGCGGTATCATCAAAGATAAAGTTACCCGGTAAGCTTTCGATATTTCCGTCAAAAGCCAATCCAACTACCTCGGCATTTTTATTAATTACGGGACTTCCTGAATTTCCTCCGATAATATCATTTGAGGAAATAAAATTCATCGGAGTTTCAAGATTGAAATCCGCAGAAGGATTTTCCCAGCGTTTAGGCAAATTCCATGGATATTGTTTATTGAAAGAATAATATCTGTCGTACAATCCGTAGAAAGTTGTGTTAACCGGAGTTTTTGTTCCGTTGTAATCATAACCTTTAACAACGCCGTCAGCAATACGAAGTGTAAAAGTTGCATCTGGTGGAATTGAGGTGCCGTAAACTTCGAACAACGCTCTGCCCAACAATTGAACGTAGTTTGCTTCGCGTTCGTTAATTTCTTTTGTCTTAGCTTGAACTTCGTCTAACTGTTTTTCTGTCTTAACAATATATTGAATGAACGGATCATCAGAAGAAAGAATTGCGTCTGCACCGTTCGCAACAAGTTGATTAACTTTTTCAACATCGCTTAAGACCGATTTGTTGATTGCATATTGCAACGCTTCGTTTCCTTTTTTTCCGCCGGTAAGGATTTTTGAGTATTCAGAATCTTCACCAAGAAGTTTAACGTTAATTCCAATGATTACAGAAGCAAACTTATCGGCAACCGGTTTATCAAATTTAACGGGAGCTAAATTTACTTTAACATTTTCAATAACTGAATCTTTGTATTGCTTCATTCTTTCGGCATCCGGCAATTTCAATTGATGAGCAAAATTTACAAGTTTGTTTGCAACTTGAAAATATTCGGTTGAAATTCCTCTGCCGCCAACGTTGAAAGCGGTATTTCTTGCAAAGTACTGTTTTGCTTCAGCTCTGGTTCCGGCAATTTTATCCCAAAGCTCACCATATTTTGTTTTTAATTCAGGTTTAGCCATAACTGCTGCTTTGAATTTTGCTTCAAAGTCTTTTTTCTTTTGCATGAAAATAGGATTGCGAAGTCCGTCTAAAACTCCGATATAAACTTTCTGCGAATTCGCCATTCCAAACAATTTATCTTGCAACTCAAATTTACGATCAGGATGTTCGGCAATAACTTCTTCATAAGCTTTAACTGCGCCGTTTAATAAATCTTTTGTTAAAGGATATGAAAAATCTCTTTGGTATTCAAGAATTGAGATAGTTGATAACCGGCTTGTGCGTCCCGGGTTTCCTACAACAAACACAGGCTCACCTTCAGCAGCGCCATTTGGAGACCATTTGAAGAAATTTTTTGTTTTCAGCGGTTCTCCGTTTTCATCATAAACCCGGAAAAATGAACAGTCAAGATCGTAGCGGGGAAAAGTAAAGTTATCAGGATCTCCGCCGAAAAATCCCATTTGTGTTTCCGGAGCAAAAACTATTCTTACATCATCATATTTTCTATAAACATAAAGAGAATATTTTCCACCATTGTAAAAGGTTACTACTTGGGCTGTGTGGTTTTTTCCTTTTGCCGCAATAGCTTTATCTGTTAATTCAGCAAATTTGTCTTGTTTGTTCTTTGCAATTTCAGCATCTGTTTTTCCTGCATCAATTGCAGATTGAACTTGAGCGGTAACATCTTGAATCTCGATAAGTTGGGAAACATATAGTCCCGGAACTTTTCTTTCATCAGCTAAAGTGTTCGCAATAAATCCGTCTTCAGCTAAATTTTCCCCTTCTCTGTTAACTTTTCCAACACTCTCTCGGGCGCAATGGTCGTTCGTCATCACTAATCCATCTTCAGAAACAAAAGAAGCTGAACAGTAGTTAGCGAAGCGTAATGCCGACATTCTAACATTGTTCAACCATTCTTCGTTCAATGCAAAATTATATTCTGATTTGAAATAATCTTTCGGTGGAAAATCGAACGTCCACATTTTTCCGGTATCGAATTTACCGGCTTTAACTGTATCTAAGTTTAACCATTGTTCCGAATGCGATTTTGTTGAATCAACTGCAGAACCACAACCCATGACAAAAAACGTCATCAACGCAAGAGCGCTCACAAGACGTGCTTTGGTAGATTTGTACATCATATAAGGTGCCTTATATTAAAGATAGTTTTAAATTAATTAAGTTTAGAATATCCCCACAAATTTAGAAGAAAGAGGAATGCTGCTCAATAATGATATGATGAGCGGCAATATAAAGTGAAAAAGGAATAGCTGCTCCGGAAAATTAAGTGTACATCCCGGAGCTGTATAAAGGTTCAATTTCCCATTCGTCTTCAACTGTTCCGACGCAATGAGAACATTTTTCAATGCTGAACGTGACTTTTTCTTCGAGCGCGGATGCGCGGACAAAGTTTAACACCGTTTGACAGCTTGAACATTGCACTGCATGATGGGTTAAAACTTTGTTACTGCACTCCGGACATAAAAACCCCAATTTGTCCGGTTGTTCGTGCGGGTTTAATAGGAAGATAGTATTACACTTCACATTATTGCACTTCGTAAAATGTAAGGGTACTGTAGAATTTGGTGCGATAAGTTTCTCCGTTTTTTGATTGTAAACTTATTTAATGGATCAATTCTTTCCTAAGAAAAAATTTTTCCCTGTATTGTTTCTATTAAAACAGGAATAGTCTAATTTTGGAAGTAAAATTAAATAAATATTTGAGAGGAAATCATGGAGAAATTAACATCCTTTAAAGCATATGACATTCGTGGGAAAGTTCCCGCAGAATTAAATGAAGAATTGGCATACAATTTTGGACGCGGACTAACCAAACATCTTTCAAGTAAGACAGCAGTAATCGGGCATGATGTAAGAAGTTCGTCTCAACCACTTTCCGATGCTCTGGCAAAAGGATTCACCGACAGCGGAGTTAACGTCATTGATATTGGTCTCTGCGGAACCGAAATGATCTACTTCGCCACTTCTTTTCTTGGAACTGATGCGGGCGTTATGATAACTGCAAGCCACAATCCGCCGGAATATAATGGAATGAAAGTAGTAAAAAAAGATTCTGTTCCGGTTGGTTACGAATCCGGTCTGCAAGAAGTTGAGCAGATCATTTTGCAAAAAGATTTCCTTCCTCTCGCCGATAAAAAAGGCACACTGACAAAACAAGATATTACAAAAGAGTTTATCGCAAATCTTGATAAATTTTTTGACGTTAAAAAGTTGAAACCGATGAAGGTTGTTGTTAATGCCGGTAACGGCTGTGTTGGTCCAATCTTAAATATTCTTGAACCGAACCTTCCGTGCGAAATGATAAAATTATTTATCGAACCTGATGCGACATTTCCCAACGGTGTTCCAAATCCAATGCTTGAAGGGAACAGAAAACCGACTATTGATTCCATCATCGCCAATAAAGCTGATTTGGGAGTTGCGTGGGACGGTGATTACGACCGCTGTTTCTTTTTCGATGAATTCGGAAATTTTATTGAAGGATATTACATCGTTGGCTTGCTGGCAAAATCAATCTTGAAAAAATTTCCCGGAGAAAATATTATTCACGATCCACGCTTAGTTTGGAATACCGTTGAAGTTGTTACAAAAGCAAACGGAAATGCGGTACAATCAAAGAGCGGACACGCGTTTATCAAACAGAAGATGAGAGAAGTAAACGCTATTTACGGCGGCGAAATGTCGGCTCATCATTACTTTAGAGAAAATGCTTATTCGGATAGCGGAATAATTCCCTTCTTGCTTGTAATGCAATTAATGTCTGAAGAAGGAAAAACACTTTCGGAACTCGTTGGTGAAATGATGAAAAATTATCCTTGCTCGGGAGAAATAAATTCTACCATCGCAGACCCGGCGGCAAAGATAAAAGAAATTGAAGCGGCATATCCCGGTGGAAAACGAGAAACCGTTGACGGCATCAGTATCGAATATGACGAATGGCGTTTCAATTTGCGAATGTCCAACACAGAACCGATCATTCGCCTTAATGTTGAAACCCGCAATGATGAAAAGTTAATGCACCAAAAAACGGATGAGCTTCTCCAATTAATTAGAAAATAAATTATTGTCACGCTGACCCGCCGGTATGCGGGGCAGCGTACTCTTTTCTCCATTATGAAATCACTCGAACGCATAACTATTTACCCGATCAAATCACTCGATGGCGTCAACATTGATTTGGTTGAAATTACTCAAGGCGGAAGTTTGCATTTTGACCGGGAATTTGCCTTTGTTGATGAAGATGGGAAATTTATTAACGGGAAAAAATTCTCTCAAATTCATTTAATTCGGACTCACTATCATTTAAATGAGTCTCTTGTGGAATTTTCGCTCGAACATGACAATCATAAAAAAACTTTTCATCTTGAAAAAGAAAAAAATGGAATAGAAAAATTCTTCTCTGATTTTTTCCAGAAAAAACTTTTCTTTCAACAAAACAAAGTAAGCGGTTTTCCGGATGACCTTAATGCTTACGGTCCAACGGTTGTTAGTACCGCAAGTTTGGAAGAAGTTGCCAAATGGTTTCCGAGTCTTTCTTTTGAAGAATTATACCGGAGGTTTCGTCCAAATCTTTTGATAAATAGCGCTCCACCATTTTGGGAGGATAATTTGTTTGGTGAAAAAGGTGAGGAGAAATTTTTTCAAATAGATGAAATCAAATTTGCCGGAGTGAATCCTTGTGCGCGGTGCGCGGTACCGACAAAAAATCCGGAGAGCGGCGAAACAATTCCATTTTTTCAAAAACATTTTTCTGAAATGAGAAAAAGTACGTTACCGGAATGGTCAAACATTTCGCAGTTCGATCACTATTACCGCTTTTGCGTGAACACAAAAATTTCCATTACAGAAGCCGGAAAAATTTTATCCGTCGGCGACACCATTCGTATCGTACCCAAATATTAGCAATCACTTATCAGGAAGAAAATGCAATCGGAATTAATTGTAAAACAAGCTAAAGAAGAAGACGTTCCTTTAATTCTTTCCTTTATAAAAAAAATCGCGGAATACGAAAAACTTTCACACGAAGTAATTGCAACCGAAGAAATGTTACGCGAGTCTTTGTTCGGTGAAAAACCGGGCGCCGAAGTTGTCTTTGGTTACTCGGACAACAAACCCGTTGCGTATGCTGTCTATTTTTATAATTTTTCAACATTCATCGGGAAAAAAGGTTTATACCTGGAAGACTTATTTGTATTGCCGGAACTGCGCGGAAAAGGGATCGGCAAAAAAATATTGATCTATCTCATTAAAAAATCAGTTGAAGAAAATTGCGGCAGAATGGAGTGGGCGGTGCTTGATTGGAATGAACCCGCGATTAATTTTTATAAATCACTTGGAGCAAAACCGCTGGACGAATGGACAACTTTTCGCATGGATGAAGAAGCACTAATGAAAATTGCTACACCTTAGTCCTTCTTCATTAAACATGAAGTAAGTTTTTTTGTGATTTCAATTTTATTAAATGGTTTGGAAATGAAATCTGTAAATCCGGCGGCGAGCAAAATTTCTTTTTCGTTATCAAGAGCGTAAGCGGTCACTGCTATCATCGGCGTATCACTATTGATCGTATTTTGTTTGATCAGTTCCATTGCTTCTTTTCCCGTCGGACCTTTTCCCAAATTAATATCCATCAAAATTGCGTTGTACTTTTTCTCAGTCGCTTTCTGAATAGCTTTATCTGCACGGTTGGCGTATTCAAGTCTGCAAACTTTCCTTAAAAAAATTGTGATCACATCACTTGTAGAAGGATCATCCTCCACCAGCAAAACAACCGGAAGATTGTTCTCAAACTTTGTCTCTTTGAAAAATTCCGTTAAACTGAATGTCTTTTTTTCTTCCTCAAGTGTTGGAGACTTAACATGAGGAAGATGCTCTGCATGCGATTCAACGATTGGAAAATGAAGCGTAAAAGTTGTGCCTACACCTAACTCACTGTGGACTTCAATGCTTCCTTTAAGCAAAGAAGTATATTTTTTAACAATAGTCAAACCAAGTCCCAATCCTTCATAACCGCGCGTGACTCCTTCGCTTACCTGGCGGAATTCATCAAAAATTATTTTGCAGTTCTCCGGTGAAATACCGATTCCCGTGTCAGAAATTTCAACCGTAAAATATTTTGCCAGATCAGCTTCGTCTTTTTTGAGGACGACGATCACTGTCCCTTCGTTGGTAAATTTTGTCGAATTATTTAAAATCTGAGAAAGAATTTCTTCAAAGAGAGTCTTGTCGGTTTCCGCGAAACATTCATCCGTTTCGTTTTCGAAAAATAATTTAATGTTTTTTTGTCCGGCGAATATTTTGTACTTATCGGTAATCGTTCGAATAGAAGCAACAACATCGAACAACTCAACCGTAAGCAAAACTTTTTCCGCTTCAATTCTGGAGAATTGCAGAATAACGTTAAGTGTTTCGAGTAGTCTTCTTCCGCCATACAAAATGTTTTGTGACGACTCCTGAATAGAAGTATCTTCCGTTGAATCAAGTAAAATCTCTGCAAAACCAAGAATTGAAATCAATGGCGTACGTAACTCATGACTCATGTTTGCAAGGAAGTTTGATTTTAACCGGTTCATCTCTTCGGCTCTATTTTTGGCATCGATTAACGTTTGCTCGGTTTTTTTGATGAGAGAAATATCTCTTACCACACCAATGATCAATGAGATTTTTTTCTTAGCATCGATGAGAGCTTTTCCATAGAAATAAACAGGAACCACTTCACCGTTTTTCCGTTCCATGGTCAGTTCGGTTTCAAAAAAATCCTGCTTTGCATAAATTGAAAACGACTGTTTAATAAATGATTCGAACTTTGCTGTATCGCCAAAAAGGATTTCACTTCCACGAAGCAGTAATTCTTCTTTTTCATATCCGAAGGTTTTAATCGCGGCGTGATTGACGTTTTCGATTTTTCTTTCTGTCGGATTGATGAGAAAAATTGCTTCTTCCAGACTATCGAATACTTTTTGAAGCAAAGTCTGAGAAAATTCAAGGTCTTCAACGATTTTTTTCTTCTCTGAAATATCGCGGATACTGTTTTGAATTAGCGTCTCACCGCCAATCTCAATTAACCGTGCTGAGATTTCAACCGGAAATTCGTCACCGTTTTTCTTCCGATGCACAGCTTCGAAGATAACACCTTCACGGCTTTCAAATGCCTTAACAATTTTGGACATACCGCGGATACTCTTCGGAGCAAAAACCAAAACCACATTTTGATTAATGATTTCCCTTCGGGTAAATCCGTAGATTTTTAACGCCTGCTGGTTTACTTCAACAATAATTCCTTTTTGATCAACTAAAAGAATAATATCGTTGGCATACCTTGTTATAATCTGGTAATGCGAAAGAAGCGCTTTTTCCGTTACTTCGGAATTAATGAAAATTTTTAACTCACGGATCCACTTTTTTTGATGTACTAATCCAAGCAATAACGCAAAAATGGCAATTATTAAAACTGCAAATAAAACCGGAGAAAAATATTTGTTTTGTAAAACGAGAGGAATGGTATGCGTATTTATGAACTGCAAATAAAAAAAAGAAGCAGCACTGATAATAACTACCAGAAGAATAAAAATTCCTATTAACGTCTTCTTGTTTTTATTTAGTTCTGCTGTGTCCACGTTTGCTATAAATTTATGATTTTTTCTACCGTAACATAATAAATTTATGAAGTTTTATAGAACCGTAAAACTTTTTTTTAGTGTTTCAACCACATGGTCTATCTCGCTCCGCGTGTTATAAAAGTGAGGCGAAAAACGGATCATCCCTTCCCGGAGAGAGCCGTGGATCTTTTTACTCATCAGTTTCTCGAATATCTCGTTAGCTCTTTCATGCTTAAAAGTTACAATTCCCGAAAGATATTTTCGTTCAACACCGGAAAGAAGCGGAACGAAACCAATTGAAGAAAGTTTTTCCATAAAGTATTCGGTGTTGTTTAAAATTGTTTCTTCAATCTGCGCAAAACCAACCGACTCAAATAATTCAAGCGAAGCGTTCAATCCGTTAACACCAATTGCATTTATCGTTCCCGTCTGAAAAACAGTCGCGTCATGTTTTAATTTCAGATCGTAGTGCAAAATATCCCAAGCATTCTCGACTGAAAGCCAACCGACATATTTGGGAGAGATTAAATTCTGTATCTCTCCGGAGAGATAGATAAAAGCCAGTCCCATGATCGCCATCAACCATTTTTGCGTACCGCATGAAAAAAAATCGACATTACATTTTTTAACATCAAGTTGAAGAGCGCCAAGTCCCTGTATCGCATCCACGGCAAAGATGATATTTTTTTCTTTGCAGATTTTTCCCAGTTCTTCCAGATCAGCTTTATAGCCGCTTAAAAACTGAACAAAACTGATGGAAAGTAATTTTGTTGATGGAGTTATCGCCTTGAGAATATTTTCAACCGTAACTTTTCCATTTTCTGATTTTACAAAATCAATTTCAACTCCAAGCTGCTGCAAATTTAAAAACGGGTAAACGTTGGAAGGGAACTCAATATCATTTAGAATGATCCGGTCACCCTTCTTCCACTGTAATCCTTGAGCAAGAATGTTCAATCCGTTGGACGTATTATCGACGAAAGCAATTCTTCCGGCGGAAGTATTAATCAGTCGAGCTAATTTATTCTTTACTTCGGTCGATTCGGCAAGCAGCGTTTGATAATCCTCAATTTCTCCTTCGCTTCGCTGGAGTAAATACTTTTCTATTTTTTTCGTTACAAATGAAGAAAGCGGACTTACTGCTGCGTGATTAAAATAGATTTTCCCTTTATTCAAAAATGGAAAATATTTTCTGGTTTCGTGAGGTAACATCTGGTATTCTGAAATTGTTGACTTTAAATTACAAAAAATAATTTCGTACACGAAGTTTTTCCTCCCATCATAATTGTTACGTTTACTTTTTGTTTTTGAAAGGCAGTTTTTATAAGTTTTCTTACAATAAAACAAAATTTCGGGAATCTGAATGCCGATAAAAAAAGCAGTGTTACCCCAGCCCCTTAAAACCAACGATCTCCGCTGGTTTTGTAATCCGAAGATTTTCGATTTCGAATCAACGAGCGAACTTGAACCGAACGAAAGCATCATCGGACAGGACAGAGCTTTACGTGCTCTAAAACTTGGCGTAAACTTACGCAGTCCCGGTTACAATATTTTCATAGCCGGACTTTCGGGAACCGGTAAAGCTACTGCCGTTCAAAAGATACTGGAATCAATTTCCGCATCTTGTCCAACTTTGAAAGACTACGCCTACGTTAATAACTTCAACGACCCCGATTCTCCGATTCTACTCACGTTTCCTCAAGGGCAGGCAAAAGATTTTAAAAAAGAAATATCGAGTTTGATTCAATATTTGAAGGATAGAATCCCACAGCAATTGGAAAGTCAAACTTTTGTAGGAAAGCGGAAAAAAATTCTTGGCGAGTACGACAAAAAAGAAAAGGAACTACTTTCCCTTTTTCAAAAGAAAATCAAAAAAGATGGCTTTGCACTTGGCTCAGTTCAAGTGGGAGAAACCGCGAGACCTGAGATCATTCCATTAATTCAGAACAAACCAATCCCTGTTCAACAGCTTGATAAAGTAATCCAAGAGGGAACGATTACTCAAGAGAAAGCTCAAAACATCATTCAGAAATACAACGAGTATCAGTTGGAGCTGATGAATCTTTTTAAAAAAGGTTTGAAGCTCAGTCAAAAACTGCAGATTGAATCGCTTGATCTTGAACGGAAAGAAGTTGACGTACTTGTAAAAGGTTCAATGGCGGCTTTTTATGAAAAATATCCCGACGAAAAATTTTCCCTTTATCTTCATCAAGTTGAAGAAAGCATTCTGGAAAATCTGCAAATCTTCAAAGGACAAAAACCGGAGAACGAAGAAACTCAAGAAGGATTTGTTATTGATTACTTCCGTGAATATGATGTAAATATTGTACTTGATAATTCAAGCACTAATACTTGTCCGGTAGTTATCGAGATCGCGCCTTCTTACACAAATCTTTTTGGAACAATCGAAAAAGTAAATGACGGCAGAGGCGGCTGGTACGCTGATTTTACAAGGATCAAAGCGGGATCGTTGTTAAAAGCTAACGGCGGGTTTTTGGTTTTAAACGCTACCCATGTTTTTGATGAACCCGGTGTTTGGAAAACACTAAAACGAATTCTCACATTCCGCAAACTCGAAATTCAAGATTCGTACAACTTCTTTCAGTTTCAACCTTCAATTCTTAAACCGGAACCGATCGATGTCGATTTAAAAGTTATTCTCATCGGCAGCAATTACATCTATTCAATGCTGGCAGAATATGAAGATGATTTTAAAAAAATATTTAAAGTAAAGGCTGACTTTGATTATGAAGTGAAGCGCACCGGTGAAATTATTGATGCATACGCCCGCGTAATCAAGAAAACCATTAAAGAAGAAAATCTTTTGGAGTTTGATAAAACCGCTATCGCCTCTTTGCTTGAACTAGCCGCAAAATATGCAGGACAAAAAGATAAATTAACTGCACGCTTTTCTGTTTTAGCCGATTTAGTTCGCGAAGCCCATTATTGGGCAAAAGAAGAAAATGTAAAAGTTGTTTCGGCAGCACTTGTAAAAAAAGCTTATGAAATGGCAAAAGACCGCCACGCTTTGTACGAAGAAAAACTTTCCGATATGATACGCGAGAAAACCATTCTGATTGATACCGCGGGAGAGAAAATCGGACAGATAAACGGACTTGCGGTTTATGGCTCCGACTTTTATGCCTTCGGAAAACCAACTCGAATCACGGCCTCTGTTTCAATAGGCAACGGCGCTATCATTAATGTTGAACGTGAAGCCGGAATGAGCGGAAAAACATACGATAAAGGCGTGCTGGTTATCTCCGGTTATTTCAGAGAAATGTTCGGACAGCAGTTTCCTCTTTCCTTTTCCGCTAATTTGGTTTTTGAACAATCCTACGGAATGATTGATGGAGACAGCGCATCGGCTGCCGAATTTTTTGCTTTACTTTCAAGTCTTTCCGGTCTTCCGATCAAGCAATCCTTTGCAGTTACCGGCTCAGTAAATCAAAGGGGAGAGATCCAACCGATCGGCGGAGTGAATGAAAAAGTTGAAGGTTTTTACAGCGTTTGCAAAATGAACGGATTTACAAAAAACCAGGGTGTAATTATTCCGATACAAAATGTAAAAGATTTGATGCTGAATGAAGAGATCATTAATAGTGTTAAGAAAAAAGAATTTGCCGTTTACGCTATCTCAAAAATTGATGAAGGAATCGAACTACTCACCGGAGTTAGTGCGGGCAAACTAAACAAAAACGGAAGTTACGAACGCAACACCGTTTTCGGCTTGGTCCAACAACGGTTGAAAGATATGTACAAAAAAGGGAAAAATCCCTTTAAAGAATTAACTCCTCGAAAGAAAAAACAACTCCCTAAAAGGAAAATGAAAAGATGACTTTACTGACCGAACAAATTTTTGCAAAAACTAAAATTCTTGCCACACTTGGTCCCGCCACTTCTTCCACCGAAATGATCAAATCTATGATGCGTGTGGGAATGGATGGAGTGCGACTTAATTTTTCGCACGGTGATTATTCTTTTTTTGAACAGGTTTTTAATAACATCAATCAAGCTTGTGTTGAAGAAAAACAGCCGCTGGCAACCTTGTTGGATTTGCAGGGACCAAAAATTCGGATTGGTAAATTGAAAGAAGATTTTTATGAAATTGCGGCAGGTGACGAACTTGAAATTACTATTGAAGATATTCATGGAACAAAACAAAAAGTTTCCACCTCTTATAAACTACTCGCAAGAGATGCACAGATAAACGATATAATTTTAATTGACGATGGTCTGCTAAGATTACAAATCAAAAAGAAAACCGATACTTCGGTAATCTGCAAAATACTTAACGGCGGAATATTAAAACCGAAAAAAGGAATGAATCTTCCGGGAATGAAACTTTCAACTCCTTCTATCACAGAAAAAGATTTTGCCGATCTTGAATTCGCATTACAGTTCCGAATTGATTTTATTGCTCTTTCGTTCGTTCGCCAGGCGGAAGATATTTATCAACTAAAAGAGTGGTTGAGTAAAAAAGGAAAAACGATTCCCATCATCGCAAAAATTGAGAAGAAAGAAGCTGTTGATAATTTAGAAGAAATTTTACAAGCCGCCGACGGAATAATGGTCGCACGCGGAGACTTAGGAGTTGAACTTGAACCGCAGGAAGTTCCGCTTGTTCAAAAAAATATTATAAGCCGCTGTAACGAAGTCGGTAAAACCGTTATTACTGCAACACAAATGCTTGAATCAATGATCTCGAATCCCGTTCCAACTCGTGCGGAAGCTTCCGATGTTGCCAATGCAGTTTGGGATGGGACCGACGTGGTTATGCTAAGCGGCGAAACTTCCGTTGGTAAGTTTCCGGTTAAAACGGTTGAGATAATGAATAAAATTATTTTAAACGCCGAGCAGCATATTCCGCACAAACATATAAACTATTTGGTTCCGGAAAACGTTAAAGAAAATCTTTTCGATTCGATGAACAAGGGAATTGTGTCGATGAGTCGGCAGATAAACGCTGATGCGATCGTTGGTTTTACTTCAAATGGAAAAACTCCACGCGGACTTTCAAAGTATAGACCGGCATGTAAAATTATTGCTCTCTCCGATAATTTCAACACCATGAACACACTTTGTTTAACGTGGGGCGTAACCTCTCTTTATTGCGAAGAGATCGAACAAAAAGAAGTGGCTATTTTTCTTGCAAGAAAATTGATCCTCGAAAACAAACTTGCAAAACCGGGCGACACCATCATCTTTACCGCAGGTGGAGCGAAAGCTGAAAAGATCCGTGAGAATTGGATCCGCTTTGAAGAAGTTTAATTTTACTGCTGGTGTAATTTGTAAGTGAATGTTTTCGCATATAAATTACTTCCAACAATTATAAAGAAATTCAGATGACTCTTCGTCCCTCAAAAGTTGTAAATATTATCGGCTTTCCGGTTGATCTTGGCGCCGGAAGACGCGGTGTTGATATGGGTCCTTCCGCAATGCGCATCAGTCATATTTCCGAACGTCTGCAAGACTTAGGTTATAAAGTAATTGATGATGGAAATATTGAAATCGAAATTATCGAACGGCAGACACCCGGCAATCCACAGCTAAAATATTTAAAAGAAATATTAAAACGTTCTGAAATTCTTGCAGGTAAAGTTGAAAAAAGTTTATCCGAAGGAAATTTTCCGTTAGTACTTGGCGGCGATCATTCAATGTCCATCGGTTCGGTGGCGGGCATCGCTTCTTTCTGTAAAAAAAAGAATTTACGTCTCGGTGTAATTTGGATTGACGCGCACACCGACATGAACACCGACAAAACTTCTCCTTCGGGAAATATTCATGGAATGCCTCTCGCTTCTTTGCTTGGTTTAGGAGATAAAAGTCTCACACATTTTTACGGATTCGCACCAAAAGTAAAACCGGAAAACTGCGTGGTTATCGGAGCGCGAAGCATTGATCCTCTGGAAAGAAAAAACATTCATGAGATCTGTTTGCAAGTTTACACTATGGCGGACGTTGATAAATTGGGAATTCACAGAATAATTTCGCGGGTGTTAAAACAATTCAAGAACAGCGTTGATCATATTCACATCAGTTTTGATGTTGATAGCGTTGATCCTTCCGTGGCTCCCGGCGTGGGAACTCCTGTTCCCGGCGGATTGAGTTACCGTGAAACTCACTTGCTAATGGAAGCAATTGCGGAATGCGGCTGCATGTCCTCTTTAGAAATTACCGAAGTTAACCCGATACTTGACCATAAAAATCAAACCGCTCTCTTTGCTGCCGAAGTTGTCGCTTCAAGCATGGGACAAAGAATTTTATAACGGCAGGCAGATGATTTTTCCTAAACAACTTTTTAAATACGGACTGCTTTTTTTGCTTCTTCCCATCATGTTGCAATTATTGGGATTCATTGATGTTTCAATTTTCTCCCTCTTCTCGTTCGCTACTTTTTTTATCGGTTTAACCGTTTTTTATTATTCTTTCGGAACAAAAAATTTTCTTGCCGTGTTTTTGGGCTCGGGACTTTTTTTTACGGGAATACTTTCTTTCCTTATCAAAACCTTTCTCCTTGAAATAACTTTCCCGTTTATCTTGGCGGGAAGCCTTTACATTACAGGTTTTTCTCTTTTTATGGTTTATTTGGAAAATATGAAGAGGCGAACAGCTTTATATTCTGCGGGATTTCTAGTCCTTATTGCAACTGCAATAAGTTTATTTGTGGGAAACTTACACCTCAATAGTTTCTTTTTGTCGATACAAGAAGTACTATCTAAATATTGGCTTCTTTTATTGGTTGCCGTGATAACTATTTTTTTGTTTTATATCGAACAGCGGCAATCTAAAAAATAGTTAAAAAACGATCTGCCCAGCTAAGTACACATCTTTCGAAGGTTTTTCTCCTCCGGATAAAATTTCTTCTGTGATAAGAAAACTTGTTTGTCCGGTCAAACTTAATCCGCCGAAGTTGGTAACCGGGAAATATTGTCTGGAGGAAGTCACTTCATAAAGACCGGCAGAATACTCTTGACCGTTCGAGATAATCCAAAGTTGATATGCTTTATCACTTGAAAGCACCGGAAGATTTACCACTTGCAGCATCGCTTTTCTAGTAACGGAATCAAATAAAACTTTTCCATAAGCTCCTGCAGCTTTGGGAGTACTTTTCAAAGTTACCATTTGCAAATTGATTGAAGCAAGAAGTTCATCAACTTGTTTTGTGCTTGAAACTTCCGTTTTTAGCGATTGAACTATCGATTCATATTTTGCAGTTTGTTTTTCTGTAGCAGTTTTAAAATCTTTAGACAAGAAATAATATACCGCTCCAATCGTACCGGCTAAAAGAATAAAGGTTAAACTAAAAATTACTTTGCTTACACCGGATTTTACTTGTTGCACCTCAGGAGCTTCTTTTGGCTCCTCCGCAGATGGCTCATCGATAATTGTTTCAGAAGTAAAAGAAGAATAATCTTCGTCTGTTTTAGAAGAAGATTCTTTACTTAAAGAATAATCTGAGAGAGAAGATTCAAAAGAAAAATCATCTTTGCTTTCCGATGTTTCTTTACTTCCGCTTTCGATATTGTCAAAGTTGCTTGAGAAACTTGAATCAGTCGTTTCTGCCGAATACGAAGAATAGCTCGAATAGGGGTCTTCTTCTTTTGAAGTTTCATCAGATTTAAATGGCGAACTGTAATCCTCTGTGTCCGGAACATTTTTCTCCGGTTCGTAAAGAGAATTTTCTTTTTCACTGCTCACCGGTTCAAAGTCCATCGTTCTGCTGACATTAGCAGTTGCAGGTTCAAACGGTTCGCGTGCAGATGTTGGTTCCGGTTCAGCCATTTCTTCAGGAGAAAGAGGAGAAGAAATTTGTGAGAATAATTTTTGTTCATCCGTTTCAATTCTCTGGAACAAATTTTTATGCTGAAGAGGCGATGTTTGAGAAATTATTTGAGTAGTTCTTTGCGGTCTCTGTTGATCACGCAAACGATAAAGTTTACGCGCAACCATATCTTTAACACGCGCGTCGGGAGATTCAATATTTAAAAATGAAGGAAGAAGCGCCACTAAGTTTTGATATTCGCCGAGTTCCTGCCAGGGATAATCCTGGTTACTTTTAAAATATTCCATCATCAGATCATATTCTTCACGCTCCAAACAACCGAGGGCAAAAGCATGTAAGAGAGTAGCAAAATCTTGTCCGCTGCCGGTAGCCATTATTCTCCTCCCTTCAAAAGATTATCTTTCAAGTTTGATAGCGCAATCTTCATTTTTGATTTGACGGTTTGTGCCGGAATTCTAAGATGTTGAGCAATTTCCGGTTGCGTGAGTCCTTCGTAATAAGCAAGAAAGAGAACGTACTTTTGCGCGTCGGTAAGTTTGTTTAAAGCTTTTTCAATATTGTCTTTAATGCTGATCGCAGTTTTTAGATCGAGATCATCAATCTGTGGTGAAAGGCGCGGAACGATATAAAAATTTTCGTAATCTTCGTCATACGCATCTGTTATTACGCTTTTGCTGCGGCGAACTGTGTCAATCGCTTTATTGCGCGCTACGGAAATAAGCCACGTATAAGCGTCGCCGTTTTTCAAATCGTAATAATTTATTTTCCGCCAAATAATTACGAAGACGTCTATTAAGACTTCTTCTGCAATCTGTACATCACCGACGATCTTTTTAACTAGTGTATAAAGAATCGGAGAGTAGCGATTATACAATGTTTCTAAAGCGCGCGAATCATAATTCGCAATTCGCTTCATTATTTCTGCATCTGTTAAACTTGATAATTGCTCAGACAATGTTTTTTCTCCTTTCACATTATCAACTGCAAAACTAAGACGATTGTTTCAAAAAAGCAACGAAAGCCGAAGAAGAAATCATCTTTTGTTAATTTAATCCTAATAAGTAATCTGCAATTTTCCCCAACTCTTTTACATCTTTATTTCCGTATGCCGGCATAACGATATTCTTAAATTTACCTTTGTATTCTTTGAAACGTTCTTCTTCAAGATACGCATTCGGGTTGCGTAAATAATTTATCAGCTTATCTCTATCGTAATATGTTTTTAATCCGATTAACGCCGGAGCCATGGTTGTACCTTGCAGATCGCTTCCGTGACAACCGCTACAGTTAAACTGTTTTACTAAAACGTCTCCGGTCGCTTCTGTTGAAGCCATTGAATCGTTAGCTTGGTTTTGAGGCGGCATGCCCGCACCCATTCCCATACTTGGACCCGAACCATATTCTGTTCCCGCAAATTTTTGTAGAAAAAAAAGAATTACAAAAATTCCTAAAAATGCTGCACTCCAGATTTGTGTTTTTGTCATTGACCTACCGTGTTATAAAAATTTGATGTGTTAAGTTAAAAAATAATTTCTTCTATTCTGAGTCAATTACGCGGTCATAATAAGATTTAAAGGATTTAATAGCGCTTACAACTGATTGCGCAATTTGCTGCTGCCCCTTTTCGCTTTTAAGGAACGCCGCATCTTGCGGGTTGGAAACATACCCGGTCTCTACTAACACGCTCGGCATTGAAGCGCCGACAAGTACATAAAATCCCGCCTGTTTAACTCCGCGCGGAGTAAGAGAAATATTCTGTTCAAATTGGCGGTGAACCATATCTGCAAACTTTTCCGAATATTTCATTGATGAACTATGCGCCATACTTACAAGAATAAAATTTTCATCTGTTAATTTCTGGTACCGTTTTGGATCGTCTTCGTACTCAATTACTTTATTCTCACGTTCCGCAATGCCGATAGCTTCTTCAGTTCTTCCGGGGCGCAAAAGATAAACCTCAAATCCGTTCGGATCTCTTTTTTTCTTCGGCGCTGCGTTGCAATGAATAGAGATAAACAATTTCCCTTCATTTTCGTTTGCAATTTTTCCCCGCTTGTACAACTCTACAAAATGATCATCGCTGCGAGTGTAAACTACTTTAACATCTTTTAAATTTTCTTTTACAAGTTTTCCGACTTTAAGAGCAACGGCAAGATTGATCTCTTTTTCAACCGTGTTGTTTACACCGATTGCGCCGTAATCTTTTCCGCCGTGTCCGGCATCGATAACGATTACATCAAAGTTCCATTTTTCTTTTTTGATGTCGGTGTTTGCAGCAAACTTTTTATTGTGAATGGTAACAAGAAATTCTTTCCCTAAAAGTTCTTCTATAAACTCATACGCGGAATAGTTCTTTCGGAGCGATAAAAAAAGATCGCATCCTGTTTCCGTATTTTCAGCTTCAACTTCTTTAACCAATCCTTTTGAAAAAGTCTCCTCTATTTTCTTTTCATCAACAAAAATTCCGGGGAATGTAATTTTGATTACATCACCCGAAATGGTGTGGATTACCTTGCTTACTTTTTTGTTTGAATTAAGTTTCACCAGCGTTCCGTTTGCCTTTTCTGTAACCGATACATCCAGCACGCTTAATTCATGTTCTACAATTTCCTTCTCTTTATCTTCCTTTTTTTCGTCCGGCGCCGGTGGCTGCGTTTTCACGATCTCTTTTTCAACTCGTATATAAGAAAGTTCACTCCCGATACATTTTTCAAGAAGATTCTGCGCATACTCAAGCGGGAGATAAAGTTGATTTTTAACGCTTACTGTAGAGACCGGAAGCTGCATGACTTTTTCTGTTTTATCTTTTTTTAACTGAAGAATAACAAATGAATTTCTCGGACGAACTTTTAAAACATATTGTGGAAAGGTGATCTCAAGTTGCTGTGTGGCAATGTTGGTCTTGTATTTGAATTGCAATGCTTTAGAAAAAGGTTCAACCGGCAAAAAGGTCAATCCGTTTTTGCTGAACGCTTCAACGATTATTTCTTTTGCATCACTCTTAACAAGTAGTTGGTAGAATTGTTGCGGAAATATTTCCAAAGAAAAAAGAAGAAGGAATAAAACGATTCTCATCGGTTAACCTAAAAAAGGAATAAAAAAGCCGGACTTCTTTTTGTAGGTCTCAAAGTCTTCTTTAAAATGTTTTTGCAAAAGCGCTTCTTCCCGTTTTGCGCGTAAAAACAAGAAGGGAATCTGAACCAGCGCCAAAGGAGCCACCAGAAAACTTAACGTTGCGACCGCTGCCGCAACTTCAATAATGATCTGCGAGAGATAATGGGGATGACGTACAATAGAATAAATTCCTTTGGTAACCAATTGATGTTTTTGAAGAATAACAATGTCCTGCGAATAGTTAGTTCCCAATAGTCTAAACGACCAGATTTGCACCCATGAAAAAATTAGGTAGAATACGAGTGCGATTAAGCGAAGCGTAAAATTAGTTTTCTCATAAGGAAGCGTTCCAACTTGAAAAAGAGAAAGAATCAACAAAATAAGAGAGATTGTTGCAAGCATTGTCGGCAGATGCTGCAAATACGTTTTCGGTCTTTCTTTAACCTGCGTTATAGAGGTTTTAAATCCCTGTTTAGCGCCCGAAATGTTTGCGCCGAACGTTGCAAGAATATTTACACCGATGATAATGTTTATTGGGTCCATACCGTATAGATTTTTGGTACAAATATAATGAAAAACGGAATCTTCTTAGTAGTGGAGGTTAATTCGCGAAATCCGTGTGCTATTATTTTTTCTGCAATTCTTCCAAATCAATTTTTTTTACGTTAAGAATGGACTGCCCCAAAAATAATTCTGCAACTTTTTTAAATGTGGTGGGAATATCGCTTACATAAAAGTCTTGATAACCAAGCGCATGAGAATTTGTTTCCAACCCGATGCGGTTAATTTCCTGCCGGACAACTTCCGCCGAAGCGACACCGGAATCAATCAACTTAACTTTATCTCCAATTACTTGTTGAATGATCTTTGAGAGGATCGGGTAGTGCGTACAGCCGAGGACAAGCGTATCAATATTCAAGTTGCGCAGTTCTTTTAAATATTCTTCGGCAATTAATTTTGTGGCTTCGTGGTCTGTCCAACCTTCTTCCGCAAGAGGAACAAACAGAGGACATGCTTGTTCAAACACTTCAACTTCTGCGTCGTGTTTTTTCAGTTCATTTAAATAGGCGTGATTTGAAATTGTCGCTCTTGTGCCGATAACTCCAATGCGTTTCGTCTGCGAATGTTTTAACGCAAGCTGCGAACCGGGAGTTATCATTCCAATAATGGGAACGGTAAATTTTTCTTTTAAAACATTTAACGCAATTGCTGAAACGGTGTTGCACGCAACCACGATCGCTTTAACATTTTTTTCGATTAAGAAATGAGCGTCTTGCAGCGCGTACTCAATAACGGTGTCGTTCGATTTTGAACCGTAGGGAACGCGGGCGGTATCTCCAAAATAAACGATGCTTTCATTCGGCAGTGTTGAGGCAATTTGCCGCACGACGGTTAATCCGCCAATACCGGAATCAAATACGCCGATCGGTTTTGCTTTTTCCATGAAGTTCAAAATCTATTCCTTATAAAATCTGGTTGATCGCTTCGGTTAATTCGGATTCGATGAACGAATAAAAATTCTCAGAGACTTTTTTCTGCTGACTATCGAGTACGTAGAATGCATCAATAATGTCGTCGCCGCGTGTTCCGATTTTGGCAAAGTAAATGCTGAGGCCAAGCTCGTTCAGTTTGTTTGTAACGTGATAGAGAAAGCCGAGGCGGTCGGGCGAAAATACATCGATGATGGTGAATTTTTCCTGTTCTTCAAATTTAATTTTTACTTTGCCGGGACGCTTAAAGAATTTGTTTTCGATGCGCCACCATTTCGATTTCATCTTTTTCATTTCGGTGTTCAATTCTTTTAAACCGGAAAGAACAAGAGAGAAATCCTCTTCGATTTTGGCGTAGCGCCCGGCGTCAACTTTTTCGTCCGAACGGAAATCCGTTACGTTAAAGTTATCGATGATTATCCCGTCTTTGCGCGTAAAGATTTTTGCGTCGTGAATATTCAAATCGTTGATCGATAACACTCCGCACAATTTAGAAAGAAGGAAAGGAGAATCTTTTGAAATAACGGTAACGTTCGTAAAACTTTCCATCTCTTTAAATGAAACAGAAACCTGAACGCCGGAAAGAATTTCCTGAATATGAAAAGCGATCTCTTCATCGGAATAAAAAGAAGCATAGCTTGTATCGTTAATAGAATCAATATGATCCTTAACGTGGTCTTCGGAAATTGCATCTGAATATTTGGAAATTTCTTCCGGCTGCACGAGCGTAGAAGCGAAAAGTAATTCCTCGCCGGAAATATGATCGAGGATCATCGCTTTAGCTTTGCGGAACAATTCGTTCAGCATTTCATATTTCCAGGATGTCCACAACGCCGGATTAACCGCCGAAAGATCAGCGTAAGTTAGTAAGTAAAGAAGTTCGAGCAATTCAACATTCGGAAAAACTTCAACAAAACTGTTCAACGTTTCCGCGTCATTTAAATTTCTGCGGAAGGCGATCTGCTCCATTTGCAAATGGTAGCGTACAAGGAAAGAAACTTTTTCAATTTCCGCATCGCCGTATCCAAGCCGCTGCATAATTGACGCCGCCATTTCCGCACCGATAATTTCATGTCCGCTAACATTAATTGGTTTTGCAATGTCGTGGAAAAGCAAACCAAGAACAAGAATTTCTTTTTCTTTTAGATTGTTATAAATATTTCCCAGTTCGGTTGTATCGTTCTCTAATTTTTCAACATTCTGGATCGTCATCAACGTGTGTTCATCGGCGGTGTAACAGTGGTAAACGCCGTGTTGCATGTATCCGTTCATGTCATGAAATTCCGGGAGAAATGCATCAAGAATTCCGAGCTCATTCATAACCGATAAAGTTTTTCCAACGTTTTTCGGAAGGCGGAGAATTTCTCTAAAGAATGTAGAAGACTCCGCATCGCCTTTAACCGTATGCTGATCGAGACTATCGATGATCTGCATTCTAAAATTTTCATCGAAGTTGGCCTCGTGCATTCCCCGGTAATAAAAACCGCGGAAGATTTCGGAGATGGTAAGAAACCGCTGTCCGGTAAAATAGATGATATCTCCCTTTAATTTAAAATCATCATCAAGATCAATTGAAAGTAGATCGGGAAGAGAAGTTGTAATTACCGCACGCATCTTTTTTGTGAACGAACGGTTAAAGCGGTAAATAACATTTGAAGAGTCAAAATATTCTTTCATCATTTTTTTATACCCGCCTTCTCCATATTGCAGTAGTTCCGCGATGGTAAGCTGATCTGCAAATTCCAACCTGTCGTTTTTTTGTTTGTGCAGAAAATGGAGAAGGTTTCTGATCTTTAAAATGAATTTAAATCCGTTTAACAGGCGAAGACATTCTTTTGGAGTTGTGTATTCATGTACCGAAAGAAGCGAGATGAATGATTCGGTCTGCGATTGCTCCGACTGCTTATTTAATATTTCTTTGTTGAGCAGAATGTAGATCCATTCGATCATTTGAATATCGCGTTGACCGCCGGCGGATAGTTTTACGTTGGGTTCAATTACTTTTGGAGAGTTGCCGTACTTTATGTAGCGTTCATCGCGGTCGGCAAGAAACTCGGTAAAGATCTGTTTTTTTACTTTGTCGGTAATTGTTTCAAACAGAAGCGCGTTCCATTTGTTAAACAGATCCAACGAACCGAAAATATAGCGAGTCTCAAAAAATTGGGTAAATGTATGGAGGTCTTCTTTTAAAAATCTTTTAATGTCGGAAAGTTCGCGGATGGTGTGAGAAACTTCCAAACCAAAATCCCAGCAGCGGGTAACAATATCTTTTATTCCTTCTTCTGATTCCTTCATCGACGGAACAATAAACATAATATCAATATCGGAATAAGGAGAAAGTTCGCGGCGGCTGAAACTACCGGCAGAGGCTAAAGCAAAAGGATAATGCAGTTCCGCAGAAATTTCTCTGAGCAAGTTTTCAACTAAAACGCTGTACTCAAAAGAAAAAGCGAGTGAATCTTTTAATATGTTTTCTGCGGTGAGAAGTTTTTCTTTCTTTGCAAAAAATTCTTTCTGTATTTCTTCTTTTGATTTCATATTTTACTTTAAAAGGAAAAGTTGGGCGATTGATAAACCGCTTCAATAACGGATGAAATGCCGCCGCGCATATTAAAATCGCTGGTGATCTTCATGTACCTCGGCTGCAACAATTCAACAAGATCATTTAGAATTTTGTTCGTTACCGCTTCAAAATAAATTCCGTCGTTGCGGAAAGACTGCAAATAAAATTTGTAGCTTTTTAATTCAACACACAAATCTTCTGCAATATATTCGAGTGTAATTTTTCCGAAATCCGGCTGCCCGGTAACGGGACAAACGGAAGTAAACTCGTGAGCCGTGTGAATTATTTTATAATTTCTTTCCGGGTTTGGATTTGGAAAGAGGACTAATATTTTTTGTTTATCGTTCATGCTGGTTTTTTCATTTCTTTTCAATTTTTTTTAATACCTAGGTTTAACTTTATACGGAATCAGATCTTCAATTCCTGCTTGCTGAAAACCGCGCAAACGAAATGCGCAGCTATCGCAAACTCCACATGCTTCATCTTCACTCTGGTAACACGACCATGTTAAATGAAGCGGGGCATTTAGCTCGGTTCCTTTTTTCACAATTTCAGCTTTCGATAAACTAATTATCGGAGTGATAATTTTAATTTTCGTTTCCGGTTTTGTTCCTTCGTCAACCATTTTTTCAAACGCTGAATAAAACTGCGGGCGGCAATCGGGATAACCGCTCGCATCCTCATAAACAGCGCCGATGCCAACTGCTTCGGCTTTTATAACTTCCGCCCAACTTACGCACGCCGATAAAATATTCGCATTCCTAAACGGAACATACGAACTCGGTACTTCTTTATTTTCAAGATCGGCTTTCTCTACCGCCAGATGAAAATCGGTAAGTGAAGAACCGCCGATTTTATGGAAGTGCGAAAAGTCTATGAGCAATCGATGCTGCACGTTATAAAAATCCGCAACTTCGTTAAAAGCTTTTAGCTCGCGTGTTTCCGTCCGCTGCCCGTAATTAAAATGGGCAAATGCCAATTCGTATTTTTTGTTTAAGATCGCTGCGGTAACACAACTATCCATTCCGCCGCTGACGGCAATAACTGCTAAAGGTTTGTTCATACTACTCTTTTAAAATAAAACCGCACTTAGCGGTTTTTCGGGACTTCGTTTAATTTTGACTGCAAAATAAGGAAATTTCACCTCGATAGAAATAAGATATGATTTTTAACCCGAAATATTTCTGTTGGTTGACAGTGTGTTAACTATTTTAAAACGGTAAGAATATTATTTTTACAATAACTTGACGGCATGGATGAATGCTTGATTGATTGAATGAGCTAATTGTTTGACTAATCCCCTCGGGCATTAATCCGTATGCCTCCACCTTGTTCCTCATCCAGCCAAGATATATTGGTTTTTGGGTTACAAGTTTTTTATTCCCCAAGCTGCACTTTCTTTTCACAGGCGTTCGAAATTGTAATTACAATTCATAATCTTAAACCAGCTTTTAACCGGATTAAGATTATGAAAAAGATTCAGCCAGAGGCTGACAGGTATGATTAAGAAATCTTGCAATAAGTTCAGTTACTGCTTTTTCTGTTTCAAAAACCAATCATACAATTCTTGATTGTTGTACGTTTCCGTCCACGCATCATGCCACGCTTCGGGATAAATGGTAAACTTAGCATCGTTACCGCAATTTTTTAAAGCATCAACCAACTGCTGAGATTCTTTGATTGGTACAACGGGATCTTTGGCGCCGTGAAAAGCCCAAACGGGAAGTTTTCCGATTTTACAAATTGTTAACGGATTTCCACCGCCGCAAACGGGAGCTATTGCCGCAAATCTTTCGGGATATTTTTCCGCTAACGCCCAGGTAGCATAACCGCCCATCGAAAGTCCTGTTACATAAATTCTTTTTTCATCAACTTTATATTTTTGAACTATCTCATCAAGCAGAGCTGAGAGGTCTTCCGCCGACCACCAAATATTTTCAGGACATTGGGGCGATACAACAATAAACGGAAAATCTTTTCCTTGATCGATAAGTTTTGGAGGACCATGTTTTTTAACAAGATTAAGATCATGCCCCCGTTCTCCGGCTCCATGCATAAACAGCATAAGGGGAAAATTTTCTTGCGAAGAATTATAATTCTTTGGAAGATAGAGGAGATAATCTATTTCAACTTTCTTGATAACTTCTTTTGATAAAGTTTTTTCTTGCTGCCCGACCTTTTCTTCTTGCGTTTGCTTAGAAGATGCGCATCCGGATAGAAACAAAATTGCAGCAAAACCCAAACCACCGAGCAAAATTCCTTTTTTCATTTTTCATCCTTTCTATATAAAAGATATTCATTCGAAAGCTTTCCACTTTCTACTTTTAACTTTCTCCTAATATTATTTCCAATTCCGTTTAAACATATAATATACTTGGCGCGGTCTCCACTCGTCATAACCATCACCATTTGTATCCGGCGTAATCGCAATCAATCCCCACCACTCTTCGTTCGAATAACCGTCGGGATGTGCGCCCGTTGCATAACCGCCGTAATCATGGCTAGTAGGATCGTCGGCTTTCCACCATTCATCGGTATATTCAAAAACCGTTGCACCAACTACAAACTCACTTGCAGCAAGAATCTGCGACCAATTCATGCTGTCAACCACAGCCTGTGTTGTTTCATATTCCTGTTTAATGCGATTATCCAGCGCGTCAATTCCATATTCTGTTATTACCAGCGGTTTGTTCGACTTTGATTTATAAGTTACAAATTGAGGAGTTAAATTCAGTTCATAAATGTTCGTTGCCCAAAGATCGATATAAGTTAGAGAAGCATCATCGGCGTTCTTTGCTACATCTCCGATATTATAAATATTTCCGTTGCTAATACATACCGGATGATATTTTTCTCCCTCAATTTCATAAGCTACTACTGCAAGTTCTTGACAAAGCGTGTACCAATAAGCATTGTTCCCATTCTGATAATTTTGTTCGTTGCCAAGATTCCATATTAACACACCGGGATTATCTTTCAGATCAACAACCATTTTTGCGAAATCATCTTTTACTTGCTGCCGTACGGAGGTAAGAGCTAAATTCAAATCTGTGTTCACCCAAAAGCCTGAAATAACTCGAATATTTTGCGCCGCCATTTTTGTGAGCATCGTTTTCCCCGGCGTGCTGTATGTGCGGATGGTGTTTGCGTTCATGTATTTTAAATATTGAATGCTTATATCTTCCAGCGTTGAGGTGATTGGTTTGTTTCCGATCGGTGTTATAGAATAAGCTGCCCCTTTTACGTAATAAGGTTCGTACACTCCGTCACCATCGTAATCAACTTCTAATTTTTTATTGTTGATGCGCACCTGTCCGGCGCTTAACGGTTTTACAGCGGGAACATTATACGTTGTTAACGTTAAAACCGGATTGATGGTTGAGTAACCGTTAATTGCAGATGGAACATCTGCGAGATATGTTTGGTATCCAATATGTTCAACTTTTAAAGTATGTTTTCCGGCAGGAACATTTGTCATGTAAAATTGTCCCGACCCTGATGTAAGCACTCCCTCATAGGTCGGTGCAGTTGCAAGAGATACCTTAGCATCACTTATAACTTTTCCGGAACTGTTTTTTACTACTCCCGAAATCGTTGTGGGATTTTGATACTCATCTTTTTTCGGTTCGTTGGTACAGCCAATAATGATTAGTAACACCAGAGTGAACAATAATTTTTTCATCTTTTCCTTCAGATTTTATAAAACAATAGCACACCGGATCCGAGGATCAAATGGATCAGTGCATCTGTTATTTCATTTTTAAAAACTTTAATCCGTCAACTCAAACTCATCCTCAAGACATTCTACAGAGTTTGTTCCGACAAAGATTTTGAACAGTCCCGGTTCAGAAACAAAGTTCATATCAAGATTATAAAACTTCAAATCTTCATCCGTTAAAGTGAATTCAACTTTTTTTGTTTCGTCTTTTTTCAAAAAGATTTTCTGAAATCCTTTCAACTCTTTAACAGGACGCGTAACTGAACCAACCAAATCGCGGATGTAAAGTTGAACAACTTCTTCTCCGTCATACAATCCATTATTCTTCACATCAACAGAAATTGTTAGCGATTCAGCTTTGGAGATTTTCTTCGCTGATAAATTCAAATTATCATACACAAACTTAGAGTAGCTCAATCCATAACCGAAAGGATAAAGTGGTGAATTGTCATAGTCGGCGTAATAAGAAGTATAGTTGTTTTTGGAATCGTACGGTCTGCCGGTATTTTTATGATTATAATACATCGGCACTTGTCCAACATATTTCGGGAAAGTTACAGGAAGTTTTCCACTTGGATTAACATCGCCAAAGAGAACATCGGCAATTGCATCACCGGCTCTGATTCCAAGAAACCAAGTTTCTAAAATTGCTGCCGCATGTTCGTTCAACCAGTTGATAGTGAGCGGTCTGCCATTCATTAAAATCGCGATTATCGGCTTTCCCGCATTGTAAATTTCTTTTGCAAGTCCCTCTTGAACGCCGGGCAAATCAAGCGTTGCTCGTGATCTTGCTTCACCGCTCATATCCAAACTTTCACCTAAAACTAAAACAACAACATCAGCTTCTTTAGCGGCTTTGACTGCGTTTGCAAATCCATCTGTTTCTTTTCCGGTGATTGAACATCCTTCTCCAAAAAGAATTTTAACTTTGTCTCCACACTTATTCTTTATTCCTTGCAAGACAGAAACAACATCTTTCGCGTCTCCTTGCTGATTCCATGGTCCAAGCGGATCGGCGGTTGAATTTGCGAGCGGTCCGATTACGGCAATTTTTGTTTCTTTCTTTAAAGGAAGAAATTCTTTTTCATTTTTTAAAAGAACGATCGACTTCTTTGCAACTTCATAAGTTGCGTCTTTCATCTCCTGATTAAGAATCGTCTTCTTTTCCCTTTCCGCGTCACAATATTTGTACGGATCATCAAACAAACCGAGACGGAATTTTATTCTCAATATTCTTCGCACGCTTTCGTCAAGAGTTTTGCCGGAAACTTTTTCTTCAGCAAGAAGTTCGCTTAAATGTTTGGTATAAGCATTTGATTCCATATCCATATCCAAACCTGCATTTAACGCAAGTTCTGCTGCTTGTTTTAGATCTTTCGCAACACCGTGAGGAATTAACTCACCAATAGAATTCCAATCGCTAACCACAAATCCGTCGAACTTCCATTCATCACGTAAAATTTCTGTAAGTAGATGGTGATTAGCTGATGAAGGAACTCCGCCAATTTCATTGAACGAAGCCATAAGTGTTGCGGCGCCAGCATTAACAGCGGCTTTAAAAGGTTTCAAATAAACTTCACGGAACGTACGTTCGGAAAAATCAACGGTGTTGTAATCGCGTCCCCCTTCGGCACCACCGTAACCTGCAAAATGTTTTAAACATGCAGCGATGGTGTTGTTGGCAGATAAATCTTTTCCCTGATATCCTTTTACACGCGCAACCGCCATTGCAGCACCGAGTACCGGATCTTCACCGCTTCCTTCAACAATTCTTCCCCATCGCGGATCGCGGGCAATATCCACCATCGGATTGAATGTCCAATTAATTCCCGAAGCTGAAACTTCAATCGCCTGCATACGCGCGGATTTTTCAACAAGTGCAGGTTCCCAACTGCTGGCTTCAGCTATAGGTACTGGAAAGGTAGTGCGGAACCCGTGAATAACGTCTAAACCGAAAATTAAAGGAATTTTTAAACGCGATTTTTCAACAGCAATTTTCTGAAGTCCCCGTGTCATATCAGCGCCAAAGATATTCAAGAACGAGCCTATCTTTCCTTCAGCTAATAATTCTTTTTTTCCTGCTTTTGGTTCAGTTGAATGCGTTCCGGTATCCCAATCGCCGGTAAATTGTACCAGTTGTCCGATTTTTTCTTCTTGCGTCATAAGCGTCAGAACGGAATCGACACGCTGTTCAGTGGTTTTTGTGCTTTGGGATAAAAGATTTTTTGAGGTGAAGAAAAAGAAAAGTAGTAAGAAAATAATGGTTGATTTGGCTTTCATAAAGTTCTCGCATGTAAAAAAGTTGAATGAACTAAAAATATTAAAACTTTATCAGAGATAAAATTTAACGGCACGGAAACCAAACAAATTTTGTGCCCTGACTGAAACGGGAATTATTGAGATTCTGCAACTTAAATAAAATATACTCCACCGGAATTTATTACTCTGATAAAGAAACTTTTATTGAAATGATAATAGGGCAAAAAGAAAGTACCGTTCAATGAGAGAAACCTTTTGCAATCATTGTGTGTTGAACTAAATAGATAAAGAAAACAACAGAACTTTCACAATCAGCTTTGAGCAAAAAAAATGAAAAAGAGATTGATTTTACCGGCTATTCTTTTAGGGGCTTTCATACTATTCCTTTATTTTGCTTTCCCGCTGATGGGAATTCCCACCGCTGCAAAATCAAATCGTATTTCACCCGACTCACTAACCAACAAGGATGAATCAGAAATGGAAACAATGAATTTAAGCGAAGAAGAATGGAAACAGCGTCTTACCCCCGAACAATACAAAGTCCTACGCGAGAAAGCAACGGAGCGTCCGTTTACAGGTTTGTACTGGGACAATCACGACAAAGGAACCTACAAATGTGCGGCTTGCAAAAGTGAACTTTTCTCTTCGGATACAAAATTTGATTCCGGCTGCGGCTGGCCCAGTTTTTACAATGTCTCTTCGAGTTCTGCAATTGAATTGAAAAAAGATTCCAGCTTTGGAATGATCCGGTTTGAAGTTATTTGCAAAAAGTGCGGCTCACATTTGGGACATGTGTTTGACGATGGACCAGCTCCCACCAACTTGCGTTATTGTATTAATTCAGCTTCATTAGATTTTAAGAAAGAAGAGAAGAAACCCTAAGTTTGAAGTCGGCAATCAGCAGTTGGCAATATGCACGTCGATTTACTATCTGATACTTTGCACATTCAATCATGCAAACATTCATCCATGCATTTGGCTCTTGCACAACAGAACACTTAGCCAAATCGTGGTTAAATTTAACTGCTAATTAAAAGTATATTTCCATCTCGCACTTTTGACAGTTGAAACGTAGTCTATACTTTTGTTTGCCGTCGTTCAAATAAAGCGGTTCTTTCATTTCTGGCATTTTGGTGTGCTCGGTTTTAAAAGGACAGATGTGAAGCTCTTCTTTGATGCAGTATTTTGTCGTCATCAAAATCTTTTCTTCAAAATCATCCAACTTTTCAAAACCGTCTTCGATGGTTTCAACCCCGTGTTTTCTATAAAATTCTTTAGCTTTTTCATTAACCACATTACCGGAGTAGTTTAAACTAATTTCCGGGAAGGCAAATGAATTATTCACATGTTCACGTTTTTGCGTTGGATAATTTTTAATTCTCTCTTCAAGAAGAAGCTGCAAAATTGTCCGCCGTAGTTCATTCCATTTTGCCACCGGAAGAAAGATGGCTAAACCGGATTTGATACGAACCTGCTCAACAGAAAATATTGTATTTCCCGATTTCTTTAACTGATTTTCCATAACCGCAATTGCTTTATTAGCCTCTGCAGGTTCAATTAACTCAACTACTTCGCTGAATGAAGCTATGTTTCCATCCTCATCAACAGCGGAGCTTATCACCTTATTCTGTTCTGTTTGAACTTCAATATCGCAATCGATCTTTCGTTTTGTCTCATCTTTCGTTAGCACTTTTATAAACTGATGATCGTGGTTGCGATAAATTTCAGTTCCGGGGAGAAGTCCCGATAATTCTTTCGTAAATACTTTGTTTCTTTCAACACGATTAATATTCATTCCAACCAAAACGTTCTGTTCATCAAAGAAGCAAATGCCGTCTCCGTTCACCAGATATTCTTTCGTCTCAATTTCAAAAAAATCCTTGCCGATATTTTTCACTTTCCCGATTAACTTGCCAACGGATTTCGGCGTTGCGAATGAAGCGATCTCTTTTCCTTCGCCGGTAAGGAAATATTCACTGTAACCGCGGTTAAAAGTTTTTTCAGGGTCGGGAATAAAAGAATAAATGACTTTCCCGCTCGATATTTTTTTAAAAGAATTATTGTTCAGCAATATTTCATCCAACTTTTGCCTGTAGTAAGCGGTAATGTTTTTCACATAAGGAACATCTTTCAATCTCCCCTCAATTTTGAAAGAAGTAATTCCGGCCTCCAACAAAGAGTGAAGGTGAGTTGACAAATCTAAATCTTTAAGCGAAAGTAAATAAGCTTCATTGTGAATAATTTTTCCATTCGAATCTTCAAGCGAATAAAGCATCCGGCAGGCTTGCGAACATTCTCCGCGGTTTGCACTTCGTCCCTTTGTTGCAAAACTGAAATAACATTGCCCGCTATAACAAACACATAATGCGCCATGGACGAAAAACTCCAGATCAACATTCGTGTTCAATTTAATTTCTTTGATCTGTTCAAGCGATAATTCACGCGCAAGAATAATTCTCTGCAAACCGGATTGCTCAAGAAATTTAATTTTATCAACAGAATAATTGTGCGTTTGCGTTGAAGCGAAAAGTGGGATTGGCGGTAGATCCATTTCAAGAATCGCCATATCTTGAATAATAATTGCGTCAACACCAATTTCGTAGAGCTGTCCAATTAAATTTTGAACTTCAACAAGTTCATCATCGTACAAAATGGTATTAACCGTAACATAGACTTTCGCCCAAAACTGATGCGCGTGTTGAACAAGTTTTTGGATATCCTGCAGTGAGTTTCCAGCGGCAGAACGTGCACCAAACTTCGGCGCGCCGATATAAACGGCATCGGCGCCGCAATTGATAGCTGCAATTCCTCCTTCCAAATCTTTTGCCGGGGCAAGCAGTTCAATTTCTTTTTTTATTTTTTCTTCTCTCAAGTAGCTTCACAATTCGTTTTTAGAATAAAGTCGTTTATAACTTTTTTTTTAATAATTTTATGGCTGAAATATAAACATTAAATGTCATCCCAACAGTTACAGGAAGAAGAATGACCGCATTTCGTTCAGCGATATTGTTTTGCATTTTGGTCTTAAGCGTTTCAGCTCAAAGTATAAATCTTTTAAGCAACGTTGAGAACCGCCAAAAACAAGATTTGAACGGTCAATGGAAGATCATTATTGACCCATACGAAACCGGATATTACAACTATCGCTATCAACCACGCACAGACGGATACTTTGAAAATAGAAAGCCAAAAGATAAATCAGAATTAGTTGAATATAATTTTGATACCTCGGAAGAGCTCACCGTTCCCGGCGATTGGAATACACAAAAAGAAAAATTGTTCCTTTACGAAGGAACGATCTGGTATAAAAAATCTTTCCAACACAAAAAGAAAAACAACACACGTACTTTCCTCTATTTCGGTGCAGTAAACTATGAAGCAATTGTTTACGTAAACGGGAAAAAACTTGGCGAACATGTCGGCGGATTTACTCCCTTTAATTTTGAAGCGACAAACGAACTTGTTGACGGCGAAAATTTTGTTGTCGTGAAAGTTGATAACAAAAGAAAGCGCGAAGGTGTTCCTACACTAAATACCGATTGGTGGAATTACGGCGGTATTACTCGCGATGTTTATTTAATTGATGTCCACGAAACTTTTATCAAAGATTATTTCCTTCAACTGAAGAAAAATTCTTTAAACGATATCTCCGGCTGGATTCAACTTGAGGGAAAAGAAAAATTTCAAGAAATTACGATTGAAATTCCCGAAGCAAAAAAATCAATTAAAGTAAAAACGAATGAAAACGGTTTTGCTGAAATTCGTTTTTCTGTTGACTTGAAATTATGGTCTCCTGAAAATCCAAAAACTTATTCAATAAAAATTTTTTCACAAACTGATTCGCTTGAAGACAAAATCGGATTTCGCTCAATAGAAACAAAGGGAAATGAAATATTCCTCAATGGCAGATCAATTTTTCTCCGTGGCATTTCGATTCATGAAGAAGCACCGTTCGGCGGAGGAAGAGCGAATTCTGAAAAAGATACCGACACGCTTTTAAGCTGGGCAAAACAACTCGGCTGTAATTACGTTCGCCTTGCGCACTATCCACACAACGAAAACATGATTCGCAAAGCGGAAGAACTTGGATTGTTGATCTGGGCAGAGATTCCGGTTTATTGGACGATCCTATGGGAAAACAAAGATGTACTTGCTAATGCAGAAAATCAATTAAAAGAAATGATCACACGAGATAAAAACCGTGCGCCAATAATTATCTGGTCGGTTGCGAACGAAACACCGGTTGGTGAAGCACGTTACAACTTTCTTCATCATTTAATTAAAACGGCTAAAGAATTAGATCCAACGCGATTGATAACAGCCGCAACGGAAATTCATTCTGAAATAAATGTAATTACTTTAAGCGATTCGCTCAGCAATTTGCTTGATGGTATCGGCGTAAACGAATACATCGGCTGGTACGGCGGAACCGCTGAAGACGCGCCTAAAACAAGTTGGGAATCGAAATTCAATAAACCACTCATCATCAGTGAGTTTGGCGCCGATGCAAAATATAATTTTCATGGAGACCCGCATGCTCGTTTTACTGAAGAATATCAATCCAACATTTATATAAATCAAATTGAAATGTTGAGAAAAATTCCGTTCCTTCGGGGCATGAGTCCATGGATACTTACAGATTTTCATTCACCGAGAAGACCGCTTTCCGGAATTCAAGATATGTACAACAGAAAAGGATTGATCTCCGATAAAGGAGAAAAGAAACAAGCGTTTTATGTTCTGAAAAATTTTTACAATGAAAAAGCGAAGTAATTTTGGATTATGAGAGATTCAATAAATGAAAAATGATATTCAATTTATTTGTAATGACCGCGAGATCATAACTGATCTTCATCCGGCAACAACTGTTCTCGATTTTCTGCGAAAGAATTTGCAGTTAACCGGAACCAAAGAAGGCTGCCGCGAAGGTGATTGCGGTGCGTGTACTGTGCTTGTTGGAGAGTTAAATAAAAACTCGGTTAACTATAAATCGATGAATTCATGTCTACTTCCACTCGCTTCGCTTCACGGAAAGCATCTTGTTACTATTGATGGAATTAATCAAAAAGAATTGAATCCTTTGCAGCATGCGTTTGTTGATGAAGGAGCTACTCAATGCGGATTTTGCACTCCTGGATTTTTAATGTCGCTCACCGGATATTTTCTTTCCAACGATTCTTTTGCAGCCGACTCAGCAATCAATTCGCTTGATGGCAACATTTGCAGATGTACCGGTTACGCCTCCATCAAACGTGCAGTTGAAACTGTTACAAATGAAATAAAGTTGAACAAAGATTATTCAACTATCGAAAAACTGATTGAGTTAAAAATTCTTCCCGAATATTTTCTGACTATTCATAAGAGATTAACGGCAATAAAACCCTTCATAAATCAACGTGCAAGCGGTCTTCTCATTTCCGGTGGAACTGATTTATTTGTTCAGCAATGGGAAAAACTTTTATCAAGCGATGTTCAATTTCTTCAAAGGGATGAATCAACTCCGGCAATTTGGATTGAAGGTAATAATTGTTTTGTTGATGCTCGAACCACCATTTCAGAAATAATATCTTCAGCAATTCTTCAAAAATATTTTCCTCAACTCGAAGATTATTTCCAGTATTTCGGTTCGCTCCCGATCAGAAACCGTGCAACTGTTGGAGGAAATATTATTAACGCTTCTCCCATTGGCGATATGACAAATTTTCTTTTGGCTTTAGATGCGCAACTTCATTTAAAAGAAAAAAATAATGAAAGAGTTATCCCGTTAAAAAACTTTTATACCGGTTACAAGCGATTTGATAAAAGAGAAAATGAGATTTTAGATTCAGTAAGTTTTCCGCTTCCAAAAAATCATTTTCATTTCAATTATGAAAAGGTAAGTAAGCGGACTTTTTTAGACATTGCAAGCGTAAACACATCAATTTATTTGGAAGAAGAAAATCTAAAGATAAATGAATTGCATCTTTCAGCCGGCGGTGTTGCGCCTTATCCGCTCTATCTTTATAAAACAAAGGAATTTCTTCTCGGGAAAACAATATCTCTGCAGTCGGTTAAAGAAGCTGCTGATATTATTCAAACTGAGATTTCTCCAATAAGCGATGCGCGCGGTTCGGCGGAGTACAAGCGGTTGTTATTGCGTCAATTATTCTTTGCGCATTTTATAAAATTATTCTCGGAGATAATTTCGCTTGAGGAGGTTGTATGAAAAATTACGACATGATCCGGCACGTTCGCGGCGAATCCCTCTTTGCAGATGATCTGCTCGTTCCCGAAGGAACATTGTTTGCCTCTGTTTTTGCTTCTTCAATTGCCCACGGAAAAATTCTTTCACTTGATATTTCAGAAGCGGAAAAATCTAGTGGTGTAATTAAAATTATTCTTGCGAAAGATATACCGGGGCAAAATCAAATCGGCGGAATTATTCAAGATGAACCCTTGCTTGCAGAAAGCGAAGTTCACTTTTGCGGGCAGCCCATCGCCGTTGTGATTGCGGAAACTCAACTGCTTGCGCAGGAAGTAAAGAGAAAAATCAAAATTGAGTATGAGGAACTTACTCCGGTTACAGACGCACGTGAAGCGTATGCAAAGGGAATATTAATTATTCCACCAAGAATTTTTTCAAATGGAAATGTTGAAGAAACATGGAAGCAATGCGATGTTGTTTTTGACGGGACAGTGGAAACCGGGGCGCAAGAACATTTGTATCTTGAAACGCAAGGAGCAATCGCGTTTCCAACCGAAGGAAACGGAATAAAAATAATTTCATCAACACAAGGACCAACAGCAACTCAGCGAGCCGCATGTAAAGTTTTAGGTTTACCTATGCATCAAGTTGAAGTTGATGTTATGCGGTTAGGCGGCGGCTTTGGGGGAAAAGAAGATCAAGCAAATGCGTGGGCAGCTATGGCGGCTGTATCGGCTTTTGTGACGAAGAAACCGGTGAAGTTAATTCTTCCGCGACAGGAAGATATTCGCATGACAGGCAAGCGGCATCCTTATTCCATAGATTATAAAATCGGTTTAACCAAAGAAGGAAAAATTTTAGCGTACGAAGTTACCTACTTCCAAAATGCAGGCGCTGCGGCTGATTTATCAACTCCAATTTTAGATAGAACTCTTTTTCATGCAACTAACAGTTACTACGTTCCAAATGTTAAAGCAACGGGATTATGCTGCCGAACTAATCTTCCACCCAACACGGCGTTTCGCGGTTTCGGCGGACCACAGGCAATGTTCGCTATGGAAGCCGCAATTTATAAAGCCGCTGATAAAATGGGAATTGAAGCTTCTGTCATTCAAGAAATAAATCTTTTAAAAGAGGGAGATGATTTTCATTACGGGCAGTTGGCGGAAAACTCCAAAGCGCAGGCATGCTGGAATGAAGCGAAAGAAAAATTCGATCCCAATCAAATAAAAAAGAACATTGAAAAGTTCAACGAAGAAAATAAAATCTTTAAAAAAGGATTTGCCTTTATGCCGATTTGTTTCGGTATTTCATTCACAAATACTTTTATGAATCAAGCGGGAGCCCTTGTTCATATTTATTCCGACGGAAGCGTTGGGATCAGTACTGCCGCGGTTGAAATGGGGCAAGGCGTTAACGAAAAAATCCGTTTGGTCGCCGTGGAAATATTTTCAATTGATAAATCGAAAATCAAAATTGAAACTACAAATACTTCACGAGTCGCAAACACATCGCCGACCGCTGCGAGCAGCGCCGCTGATCTGAATGGAAAAGCTACTGAACTTGCATGTAAAAATTTGTCTGAGCGGTTAGCAAGTTTTGTAAGGGATGAATTTAATTATTCTCCAAAAGACAAAATTAATTTTCGCAACGAAAATATTTTGTGTAACGATGAAGCGATCGGTTTAACGTGGGCAGAGTTAATTCAAAAAGCATTTTTCAAAAGAGTAAATCTTTCGGCTCATGCACACTATGCTGTCCCGGGAATTTTTTTCGACAAAGAAAAAAACAAAGGGAATGCATTTGCATATTATTCATTCGGAACTGCGGTTATTCAAGTAACTGTTGATTGCCTTCGTGGAACGTACATTGTTGATTCCGTTAAAGCGGTACATGATTTCGGAAAAAGTTTTGCAAACGTGATAGACCGCGGACAAGCCGAAGGCGCAATAATGCAAGGCATCGGCTGGATGACAATGGAAGAAATAATTTACAATTCCGACGGCAAGTTATTAACCGACGCGCTTTCAACTTATAAAGTTCCGGACATTCATGCCGCACCAAAAGAAATTGAGGTTCATTTTCTTGAGAACTCGGATAATCCGCTCGGCATTTTTAATTCGAAAGCGATAGGCGAACCTCCATTAATGTATGGTATCGGCACCTTCTTCGCCTTGCAGAATGCGATGAAAGCTTTTCGACCTGGAAAAGAATTTCAATTTTCAGCGCCGCTCACTCCGGAAAAAGTTTTGCTCGGTCTTTATAAAGAGTAAAACTTACAATAATTAACAAGCAATGTTTATTTTTGAATAAATAGATTTAAGGTTTTATGCTGCTTCTAAAAAATTGTTTTCATATTGAGACTTTCGATAACGATCAAAAGTATTCCGGATACGATATTCTTATCGAAAACAATAAAATTAAAAAAATCGCGAAAGACATTACGCTGAATGAAGTTCATCAAACGCTGGACTGTTCACATTGTGTGGTCATTCCCGGTTTAGTTAATACACATCACCATTTTTATCAAACCTTAACGAGAAATTTACCAGCGGTACAAAACGCAAAACTATTCGACTGGCTTATCTACCTTTATGAAATTTGGAAAAACATCGACGAAGAAGCTGTTTATTATTCTTCATTAATAGCGATGGGTGAACTGCTGAAAACCGGATGCACGCTTTCAACCGATCACCATTATTTGTATCCGACTAGCTTTACCGGCGATCTCATGGGAATACAATTTGCCGCAGCGGATAAATTGGGAATCCGCTTTTCACCGACACGCGGTTCAATGTCGTTAAGTAAAAAGAATGGCGGTTTACCTCCCGATTCTGTTGTGCAAACCGAAAAGAAAATTTTGGAAGATAGTTTGCGCGTTATTCAACAATATCACGATGCCTCCAATGATTCGATGAGAAAAATCGTACTTGCACCATGCTCTCCCTTTTCCGTTACAAAAGAGAACATGCGAGACACGGCGCGGCTTGCGCGTGAATATAAAGTCCGCTTGCATACGCATCTTGCCGAAACAAGTGATGAAGATGATTATTGCGTTTCGCTTTATGGAAAACGACCGCTCGCGTTAATGGAAGAAGTTGAGTTCATCGGTGAAGATGTTTTTTATGCGCATGGAATTTTCTTTAATGATGATGAATTAAAAACTCTTGCAAAAACAAAAACATCAATCGCACATTGTCCTTCTTCAAATATGCGGCTTGGTTCCGGAATTTGCCGTGTAACGGAAATGCTGGAACAGAAAATAAATGTCGGCATTGGCGTTGATGGATCGGCATCAAATGATTCTTCCGATATGCTCGGAGAAGTTCGCAACGCAATGCTGCTTCAGCGCGTAAAATATGGCGCAAACGCGCTTACCGCCAAGCAGGCGTTTCAACTTTCAATTGAAGGCGGCGCAAACATTCTCGGTTATTCCAAAACCGGGAAAATAAAAACAGACTATCTTGCCGACCTTGCGATTTTCAATATTGATAAATTAGAATACACAGGAAGTTTGTCCGACCCGCTTGCCGCTTTATTATTTTCCGGTATTTCACACCAAACTGAATATACAATCGTGAACGGCAAAGTTGTTGTTGCTAACGGGAGACTTGTTGGCGAGGATGAAGAACTGATCATCAGCAAGGGAAATGAGATCGCGAAAAAACTTTTTGAAATGTCAACTATATCCTAAAGAATATAGCTGTACGAAAAAATCATCGTGAACGATGATAGGATTATCTATTCCGCTTCAGCGGAATTTGTTCGTTCAGCACAATCCATTTATGGTTGTGCTGTGATACATAAATTTTTGTAAAATAGTAGAAAGTAAAACTATGCTGCACCAAAATCTGGAATGGTTTTTTCCACACAAAGTTGAAGAAGCCGTAAAACTCATTGAACAACAAGGAGTGATTCTACACGGCGGCGGAACCCGCATCTTGAAAACTTCACCAAAATCAATTAAAGGTTTAGTTGACGTTGGTAAACTGAATTTAAATTACATTCATCACATAGATAACCATTTCAGTATAGGTTCTGCTTCAACTTATGCTGATGTAATCCGCTATTCAAAAAAAACCGGTAAACTCTCGATGCTTGCCCGGGCTTTATCTGAAGCGGCTTCAACTCCGCTCCGGAATAGAATTACGATTGGTGGTTCTTTAAAAGATTTTCCGATTTGGTCAAGCCTTTATGCACCACTGTTAGCGCTAAATGCGCAAATCGAAATTGAAGATAAGCATGACAAAATAATTTCACTTGAAGAATATCTTGAAACGGGAATTATTAAAACCAAACACCTCATTAAAAGAATTATTGTTGACGATATTCCAAACATCATCGACGGAGTAAAAAGATTTGCTCTCATTCGTTTTGAATATCCGTTATTTACCCTTGCCGTGGTTATACAAGCGAAACAAAAAACTGTTTCAGAAGCACGGATTTTTATAACCGGAGTTAAAGGAAGACACAAACATTGCAAACGTGCGGAACATTTTCTAATTGGAAAAGACTTGAATGATGAAAATATTCAACATGCGGAAAAACATTTCGCGCCGAAATTTGTTTCGGATTATAAATATTCCGCAGAGTATAAGGAGCACACCGCTAAAGTTTTTTTTACGGATTTACTCCATGAGTTGAAAGGAACGTTGAAATGAAATTACCATTCAAAGTAAATAACAAATCAAAAGAACTTGAAATTTTGCCAAATGAAACTCTGCTTCACGTTTTACGTAACAATAATTTTACTGAAGTAAAATGCGGCTGCAACGAAGGTGAATGCGGTTCATGTACAGTTCTGTTAGATGGAAAACCAGTCAATTCATGTCAGGTGCTTGCAATGAGCGTTCAAGAAAAAGAGATCACTACGGTAAAAGGAATTGGAACGCTTTATACTCCACATCTTTTGCAAAAATCTTTTGTCGAAGCCGGTGCCGATCAATGCGGATTCTGTTCTCCGGGAATGGTGCTTGCTTCTTACAGTTTGTTAAAAGAAAATCCGAAACCGACGCGCGAAGAAATTCTTGTCGCACTTGATGGTAATTTGTGTCGCTGCACCGGATATGTAAAAATTGTTGATGCGGTTGAAATGACGGCGCAGAAATTGCAGACTAACAATTTGGAAATGGAGTAAGTATGTTCAAATATGTAAATCAACCAATTGAAAAGATTGACGGATTAGCTCTTGTTACCGGAGAAGAAAAATATACTGACGATTTCTCTTTTAACAATATGCTCTACGTTTCGGTTATGCATTCGGGATATGCTTACGCGAAAATAATTGATATCGATGATTCCGAAGCGCGAAAAATGCACGGCGTTGTAGAAATTCTTTCGTACAAAAATGTTAATCAAATTTTATATACCACCGCCGGACAAGGTTATCCGGAGCCATCACCGTATGACACAATTCTCTTTGGAAAAACTATGCGGTTTGTTGGTGATAATGTTTGCGCCGTTGCAGCGGAATCAAAAGAGATTGCGGATGAAGCGCTAAAGAAAATAAAAGTAACGTATAAAGAATTAAAACCAATTTTGAATTTGAAAAAATCGGAAGGTTCATCCATCATCATTCATAAAGATGACGGCGCTTTTCCGAAGATTCCGGTTTTTTATGATGCAAAGAAAAATATCGCTTCAAAAGTTGAAGCTAATGTTGGCGACTTTGATTCGGCATTTAAAAAATCTTCACGAAAAATCGAACTTGATTTTTACTGTTCGTACGGTTCCCACTGTGCGATAGAGCCTCACGCTTCAGTTTCTTATCTTGATGTAAGAGGAAGACTTGTAATTATTTCTACAACACAAGTTCCGTTTCATGTTAGAAGAATTGTGTCTCACGTTGCTGAAATCCCCGTTTCAAAAATCCGCGTAATAAAACCAAGACTCGGCGGCGGTTTTGGCGGTAAGCAAGAAATTCTTTTAGAACCAATTGTGGCATTAATGACTTGGAGAACAAAGCGCCCCGCTAAATTAGTTTATTCAAGAAGAGAAGTTTTTAAATCAACAAGATGCAGACACGAATACCAAACCAAAGTTTCTGTCGGTTATGAAGCCGATGGAAAAATCAACGCGCTTCATCTTGATGCTTTGGAAAATGCAGGCGGCTACGGTTCACACGCATTAACCGTGCTTGCAAACGCCGGATCGAAAACACTTCCGCTATTAAACAAAATTGAAAATCTTCGTTTTACAGGAATGGGCGTTTATACAAATCTTCCGGTTGGCGGCGCATATCGCGGATACGGCGCAACGGAATCTTACCCGGCTTATGCACAAGCGATCGATATGGTTTGTGAAGACTGCGGACTTGATATTGTTGAGTATTATAAAAAATGGTGCATCAAGTCGGGTGAAACCTCAGCGATATTTCAAGCGTTGGGGGAAGGAAAAGAAGGTGTTGCAATGACCATCGGTTCAACTTCGCTGGTCGAATGTCTTGACGAAGGAGCGAAACTTTCTGATTGGTATGAGAAAATAAAATTGTATGGACCAAATTCCGATTTCAACAAAGGGAAAAGATTGAAACGTGGAATAGGAATGGTCGCAATGATGCAAGGTTCCGCTATCCCCGAAATTGATATGGCTTCCGCATACATTAAAATGAATGACGACGGTTCATTCAATTTAAATGTTGGAGCAACAGATTTGGGCACCGGATCCGATACGGTTCTTGCACAAATCGCTTCCGAAGTGCTTGATACGCCAGTTGAAAGTTTTATTGTTTATTCTTCCGATACTGATTTCACACCTTTTGATACCGGCGCTTACGCATCATCGACAACTTATCTTTCGGGACAAGCGGTTAGAAAATGTGCGGAGGAAATTAAAAAACAAATTCTCAAAGTCGGTGCTGAAATGCTTTCGCTTTCAATTGATGAAGTTGAATCAAACGACAGCAGGGTTACTGCAAAAGAAAATATAAAAGAAGAAGTATCCTTTGCGGAAATTTGCCAGTACAGTTTGTACCAGAAAAATCAATTTCAAATTCAAGCGACTGCTTCGCACATTTCACCGAAATCTCCGCCGCCGTTTGCCGTTCATTTTATTGAGATCGAAGTTGATACTTTCACCGGAATAATCAAAGTGCTGAATTATACTGCCACCGTTGATTGCGGAACGCCGATCAATCCCGTTACTGCCGAAGGACAGGTGGAGGGAGCAATCGTAAACGGTTTATCGTATGCACTGTTTGAAAATTATTATTTCTCTCCTCACGGAAAAATGTTGAATGATACTTTCGGAAAGTATGGCGTATATACGGCATTTGATATTCCTCCGATGAAAGTGAAGTTAATTAAATCGTATGAAGAAACCGGACCTTACGGAGCGAAATCAATCTCGGAAATAAATATAAACGGTGCGTTGCCGGGAATTGCCAACGCGTTTTACAATGCAACCGGAAAACGATTACACAGTGGGCCATTTGCGCCGGAGTATGTTTTAACAGTTCTTTCCGCAAAATAATGATCTTAAAAAACTGCTGCATTTATGATGAACTAGCCGGACAAGAAAAACTTGTTGATTTTCTTGTTGATGAAAAAATCACCGCAGTTAAAGAAGAACTTTCAAGAACAATTTCAATTGAAAATAAAATCACCGTTAAATTATCTGAGCTTGATCGGACAAAAATCGCAGAGATAAACGAGCATTCTGAAAAATATATTTTAGATTGCGAAGGATTGATAACCATTCCCGGCGGCATTGATCCGCATGTACATTTTGATACGCCCGGATTTACTCATCGGGAAGATTTTTATCACGGAAGCATGTCAGCCGCAGCCGGAGGCGTTACAACCGTTATCGATATGCCGTGTACTTCTCTTCCTCCCGTAACCAATGGAAAGAATTTCGAGGAAAAATTTGCGGCAATTAAAAATGAATCGGTAATCGATTTTGGATTGTACGGCGGAGTTTGCGCAGATAATTTTGAGCTGTTTTCTCAATCCATGGAAGAACTTGCCGCCAAGAAAGTAAGAGGATTCAAAACTTATTTCGTTTCCGGAATGAAAACTTTTCCACAAGTCTCTCTTGTTCAATTTGAATTAATTTTAAAGAAAGCAAAAGAGTTAAATCTGCCGGTATTACTTCACGCCGAAGATGCTGATGTTATTTCAAACATGACACAGATATATCAAAACGCGAACGATGATTATTTGCGTTACTGTAATTCCCGTCCCGCACAAGTGGAAGTAACTGCAGTTGCTAACGCGATTGAAATTGCAAAGAGAGTTGACGGAAATTTGCACATCGTTCACGTTGCTTCGTCTGAAGCTGCGAAACTTGTGAATAAAGTTCGCAATGAATACAACATCACTTACGAAACGTGCCCACACTATTTATCTTTTACGCAAGATGATTTCAAAAGAAAAGGTTCATCATTAAAAACTGCGCCGATTGTAAAATCAAAAAAAGATCAAACCGAATTGTGGAAATATTTAGAAGAAGGAAATTGTAGTTTTGTCGCATCAGACCATGCACCGGCTCCGCTGCAAGAAAAGCAAACCGGGTCGTTTTGGAATGATTACGGTGGAATTCCGGGTGTGCAAACATTGATTCCCGTTGTTCTTTCCGAAGGATATAAAAAACAGAAACTTAGTTTGAAAAGATTTACAGAAGTTGTTTCCGCCAATGCCGCGAAAAGATACAATCTCTATCCGCAAAAAGGAAGTTTGAGAGAAGGAAGTGACGCCGATTTTGCGATCATCAATCCCAATATTTCTTGGAAGTTTGAAACCAAACAGTTGTTGTCGAAAGGGGAAACATCTCCTTTTGACAATGAATTGTTTAATGGAAAAGTTATCCTAACAATTTTGCGAGGGAAAATTATCTACAGTGATGCTGCTGGAATAACTGTTGAAAAAGGATTTGGGCGATATTTGACATGAACGTAATTTGCGTTGTCAAAAATAGCGATACCGTAAACGGTATCGCTATACGAAAAAATCATCGTAAACGATGATGGGCAAATATTAATTCTCCCGATTTATCGGAATTTTTTTGTGCGGCACATCCATTTATTGTTGTGCGAAATTCATTTATTAAAATTTAAGAAGCCTTGTAATATTAAACCCAAGCCTCCATTCACCATTTCCAAAATCTTTATCTGCCCCGGAAAGGAATTGAGTGGGATTTAACTTTGCGTTATTCGTTAAAATAATTTTGAAAAAATGTCCGCCGGTTTCCAATTCAATTCCAAACGCTGCCGAATCAAAACGGTTTAGATATCCCTTAACCGTTGGGTTGAACTCAGCCAAAACGCTGAACATGTTGGTAAAGTAATATTGCGCGTTCATTCCCAAGGTAAAGGAGTTTTGCACATCTGAGCGATAAATGTTGCTGTTATATAAATAAGAGGGAACCATACCAATACCAAGTTTTTTGTTCACCATTGTGTTGAAAATTATTTGTCCGAAATATTGATAAGCCCTTCCGGCGCTTGAAATTGGTTTGAGTGTTTGAGTGTTCTTTGCAATCCCGAATTGAAGACCGACAAGCAAAGGGAGAAAAGTTTCTTTAAATTGAAGCAATCGATATTTACCTTTAAAATCAAGATTATCATCAACGTTCGATCTTCCTAACGTAAGCACCAAATCATCCGTTACCGCATAACCAAGCGCTATTCTCATATTCACGGGACCATCAAAACCGTATAAATCTTTCGCTCCATCTTTTATCGAGGGTAAAAAGCGATGAGAAATCTCAAACTCAAAATCTCCTTGCTGCAGCGTTTCAACAGTTGGCAAATTTATAGATTGTGGCGAATGAAAAAGTTGAAGAGGAAGATTATCGACTGCCTCTTGTTTCTTCCAACTTATCTGTGCATTTCCTTGTATGGAAAGAGTAATAAAAAATAAAAGCGTTACAGCAATTATCGAATGTAATTTCATTTTTTCCCTTCAGTTTTATTTACGGCGAACAAATTAAAATTCAATTGAAGTTCAACCACTTCACTTAATTTTACCATCATGATACTCGGAATTTCTATATTATAAGATGAAAGTTTTATATTGAAATTAGTTTTTATGCTGTAGTCAGAATTACTAGACTTTGTTAGCACACCGGAGATTTTAATATACTTTGTTATTCCATGAATGAACATTTCTCCTTCTGCATCAACATTAAACGAACCTTGCGCTGACGGAGTAACATTTGTGATTTTCCCTTTAAAAGAAGCGTCCGGAAATTTATCCGTATGCAAATAATTTTCTCGCATGTGCCGGTTACGGAGACCAATACCGGTATCTAATGTCTTTAGATCAACCTCAAAATAAAAACTGCTGTTTGTAGTATAATTGTTTCCTTCCCAATACATATAACCGTCGATGTTATCCGTAACGCCGGAAAATTTTCCAAAAGGAGCGTCGGAAATAAATTCCACATGGTTCTTTGATCCTTGTTTAACGTGTAACTCTGTTCCTTGAGAAAAAAGTTCTACTGAAATAAGTAGGCATAGAAAAAGTAAATATCTCATATTAACTCCACCGAGTGATTAATCATTTTTAGCGCCGTTATTTATCCAGGTCTCAACAAGCTGAATAGCGTTTTCACTCAACTTACCGGAAGGTGGCATTATTCCGGAGCTCTCTCCGATGTTTCTCAGTCTTTTGATGATAAAACTGTTTGCGCTATTTCCAGGTTGAACGCGGACGAAGTTTGTATTACTTGTACTTGGAACATTCACCAAATTGTTAAAAGCTAAACCGGAGGAAAGATCCATTCCCGCCGCCGCATCGGCGCCGGAATGACAACCGGATAAGGCGCACGAGACATTAAAAATTTCTTTCTGAATTGTAGAAAACGTTGCTGAAGAATTATCCGGAAGAGAATTATTTACTTCCGGTTCAACGGTAACTTTACAACCCGCTAAAGAAATTATTAAAAGAAGGGTGAACGGAAACCCGAAAAATTTATTTTTGATCGACATGAAATATTCCTTATAGACAACGCATTAAAAATTCGTCCGCTTTCAAATTACTAACGGAGCAGAACCATCTTTTTGATTTCAGAAAAATTGTTTACCGATATTTTATAAAAGTAAACGCCGGAAGTAAGTGTTGACGCATTAAACTCAACCGAGTAACTGCCGGATTGTTTGTAACCGTTTACCAAAGAAGCAACTTCAGTTCCGGTAATGTTGAAAATTTTTAATGAAACATTTCCTGCTTGAGGAATTTGGTAAAAAATAGTTGTAGTTGGATTAAAAGGATTCGGATAATTTTGTTTCAAATCATAACTCAAATTATATTTATCCGATTCGATATCCGTTGCGCTCGAAACAGAAATTGTTTTATTCTGCGCAAAATTCCATTGATCGTTACTATTTGTTCCATCAAGGTTTACACTGTTACCGTTTGCATACAGAGTAACAGCTCCTTCTGTTGCCGGAGCTGTATAAGTAAAAGTAAAAACAACTTTTCCCGCCGAAGGTGAGTGCGGTTCTTGATGTGTTAACTCGGAACTTGCCAATCGCAATCCCGCGCCGGGAGTTAATGATCCTGCCGAAGCAGCAATGTTTGTTCCCGCGGCGGCGAGAGGTCCGCCACTAACTGTTACCGTGTAAGTTTCAGTTTGTCCCGGAAGCAGTGATGCAGGACCATCAATAACTACAGAAACAGCAGCGGTAGGTGTGCTTGAATGACATGTGCAGCCCGCACCGTTTTTTTGTGTTTTACCTGTTATACCTCCGCTATAACCAAACACATAAACTGTTAATGCCGATGTTAAAAATAAAACCGTTAAGAAAAATTTTCCATGTGTAAATAGACGCATAACTCTCCTAAAATTATTTGTTAAAAAAAACAGGATCAAATATTTTAATGATAGCTGATATAATTGCAACAACAATTGTATGTTAAGAGTTCCGAGGGATAATTATAAAAGTGGGTTATATCACAGATACGAATGGGAGTAGTTTAAACAAAAAAGGCTGAGCAAAAACTCAGCCTTTGTCTTTTCAATTAAATGAAGAAGATCAATAGCGGTAATAGTCGGGTTTGTAAGGTCCTTCAACCTTAACGCCGATATATTTTGCTTGTTCTTCGGTAAGTGTATCAAGCTCCACACCGATTTTTGCGAGGTGTAATCTTGCAACCATTTCATCCAAGTGTTTCGGCAAAGTATAAACTTTGTTTTCATATTTATCAGAATGATTCCAAAGCTCAAGTTGAGCCAATGTTTGATTGGTGAACGAGTTTGACATTACATATGACGGATGTCCCGTTGCACAGCCGAGATTTACTAATCTTCCTTCCGCCAAAACGATAATATCTATTCCATCAATGGTGTATTTATCAACTTGCGGTTTGATCGTGTTTTTAGTTTCGCCGTAATTTGCATTCAACCAAGCCATATCAATTTCGGTATCGAAGTGTCCGATGTTGCAGACAACGGTTTTGTCTTTCATCAATTTGAAATGTTGCCCGGTAACGATTTGCATATTGCCTGTAGTAGTTACAACGATGTCTGCTTCCTTAACCGCATCAACCATCTTCTTAACTTCGTAACCTTCCATAGCGGCTTGCAGCGCACAGATAGGATCAACTTCGGTAACGATTACACGTACGTGCGCATTCTTTAATGATTCAGCCGAACCTTTGCCAACATCACCGTAACCGGCAACAACGGCAACTTTACCGGCAAGCATTAAATCTGTAGCGCGGCGGATAGCATCAACTAAAGATTCGCGGCATCCGTATTTATTATCAAATTTAGATTTTGTAACCGAATCGTTTACGTTGATAGCCGGAAGAGGAAGGGTTCCTTTTTCCATTCTTTCATAAAGTCTGTGAACGCCGGTAGTGGTTTCTTCACTTAATCCTTTAATGCCTTTTACCATTTCGGGATATTTGTCAAGAACCATATTTGTTAAATCACCACCGTCATCAAGAATTAAATTTAACGGTTGCCCGTCAGAAAAGTGGAGTGTCTGTTCAATACACCAATCGAATTCTTCGGCGTTCATACCTTTCCAAGCGTAAACCGGAATTCCGGCAGCGGCAATTGCGGCAGCGGCGTGGTCTTGCGTTGAAAAAATATTACATGATGACCATTGAACCTCTGCACCGAGTTCAATTAATGTTTCAATTAAAACGGCAGTTTGAATTGTCATGTGCAAACAACCCGTAATACGCGCGCCTTTGAGCGGTTTTGTAATTCTATATTGTTCGCGGAGAGACATTAAGCCCGGCATTTCAGCTTCGGCTAATTCAATCTCTTTGCGTCCCCATTCGGCAAGAGAAATATCTTTTACTTTATAGGGAAGTTTTTTTGTTTCTACTTCGTTACTCATTTTTATCCTTTATTAAATTGGAATTTGTCATTAGTCAGTGGTCATTAAAAAATGGCTATTGACCATTTATTTTTTTACATACTCTATAAACATAGGAACCAAGTCTAATTGTTCCCAGGTAAAGAGATCGACAGTTCTTTCAATGAATTTTGCTTTACCGCTTTCTTCGCCGATGATAACTTTTATTTTAGCATTCTTTTGATATTTTCTGCCGAAATGTCCGTAAGAAGAAGTTGCAAGATAAATCGGATTGCGAAGTTTTAATCTATCGATGATCGATTTAGGGGTCATCGGAACAAGTTTATGGATCATTTTAGAAAGTTCGACATCTGAAACAACACCGGTTCCATATGTATTTACAAAAATAGACATCGGTTCAGCAACGCCAATTGCGTATGAAACTTGAACTAAACATTCTTTAGCTAATTTAGCGGCAACTAAATTTTTTGCGATATGTCTTGCGGCATAAGCAGCGCTTCTATCAACCTTGGAAGGGTCTTTACCTGAAAACGCGCCGCCGCCGTGAGCGCCCCATCCGCCATAAGTATCAACAATAATTTTTCTTCCGGTTAAGCCGCTGTCTCCATGCGGTCCGCCGATAACAAATTTTCCGGTTGGATTAACATAATATTTTGTTTTTTTGTCAAGAAGTTTCGCCGGAATTACAGTTGGAATAACGTGCTTTTTTACATCGGCTTCAATTTGTTTTTGATTTACATTTTCATCATGTTGTGTGGAAATTACAACCGCATCAACCCGTAACGGTTTGCGTGTAATTTCATCATATTCAATCGTTACTTGAGATTTTGCATCGGGTCGAAGATAAGGCATTAACTTCGGTTGTTTTTTGCGGATGTCAGCTAATCTTTTTACAAGTTTATGAGAATATTCTAATGTTAAGGGCATATAATCTGCAGATTGATCGCAAGCGTAACCGAACATCATTCCTTGATCACCGGCGCCTTGTTCTTTATGAAGACCTTTGCCTTCATCAACACCTTGCGCAATGTCGGGAGACTGTGAATGAATTGCATTTAATACACCGCAAGAATCATACGAGAACATATACTCGCCTTTTGTGTAACCAATATTCTTTACTGTGTTGCGAACAACAGCTTGAATATCAACATAAGCGGAAGTGGTAACTTCCCCTGCTACGACGACGAGTCCGGTTGTAACTAATGTTTCGCAAGCTACACGAGCTTTCGGGTCTAGTACATAAATGGCGTCTAACACTCCGTCAGAAATGGCATCACAGACTTTATCCGGATGGCCTTCAGAAACGGATTCTGATGTGAAGAAGAATGACATAATTAATTATCCTTATTTATTTTCGTTTTTAGTTTATTAATAAAATTCTAATTCAGTTGAATCGCCAGTGTTCAATCTTTTAAAGCTTCCGTTGATTAGTGACTGTCTTCCAACAATAGAGTTTTCTAAAAGAGATTTACTTACTTCGGCTTGAGCTCCAACAATTGAATTTTTTATAATTGATTCGCTCACCCTTGCATTCTCGCCAATCGTAGTAAAGGGTCCAATGACAGAATTTTCAATCACCGCTGAGTCGGCAATAAATACCGGCTGATTAATAATAACCGATGGAATTGAAACATCCGTACTTTTTTCTTTTAACAGATATTGATTTGTTGAAAGAAGCGTTTCCGGTTTTCCGCAATCATACCAACCATCAACGGCAAAAGTTGTAAACTTTTCACCGTCATCAATCATCATTTGCAAAGCATCGGTTAATTGAAGCTCTCCCCGCGTACGTATATCTTTTTCAACTAGTGTAGTTAAACTCTTTTTTAAAGCTTCAGCGTTAGTGATGTAATATAAACCAACCAAAGCAAGATTGGAAACGGGAGTTTGGGGTTTTTCTATCAACTTTTCAATATAACCGTTTGTCATCAAGGCAACGCCAAACCGGCTTGGGTTTTCAACGTATTTTACACCAAGCGAATTCTTTTTAGCGGTAAAAACATCTTTAAGATTAACATCAAAAATTGTATCCCCGAGAATGATAAATATTTCTTCATCATCAAACGTAGGAATTGCAGTGTAAATCGCGTGCCCAAGACCTTCAAGTTCTTTCTGTTCGACAAAATCGGCTTGCAAATCAGGATAGTTTTCAGCGATGTACTTAATAATAAGTTCGCCCAAATGCCCGTAAATAAAGGTCGCTTTAGTAATTCCTTCGGCAAGAAGTTTATCAAGGATATGCCCCAGGATTGGTTTTCCTCCAACGTTTAGCAAAACTTTGGGAATCGTGTGCGTATGCGGTTTTAAGCGGCTGCCTAATCCGGCAACCGGAATTATTGCTCTCAATAATACTCGTTAATTATTTGTTGAATTTTTGACGTTAAATTTAGCCAAGTATCGAATGAATAACAAATAACCTGGTGTGATGAATCCGACGAGTTTTTATAAACTCAAAATACGACTTTGACCTTTGTACGAAATCAGATATTTTGTTAGTGTAGATTTAATCCTACTCAACAATATCAATCATTTAATGATCAGAGGTTAAAAATGAAAAACCACATGGTTAAATCATCACTTTTTTTACTCTTCTTTTTTGCGCTTCTTTTTGATGGTACTGTTTTCGGACAAGGAAAAATTATAAAGGCGAGCGAAGCAGATGTTTTGTTTGGTCCGGTTCTCAAATCAGAAAAAATCAATGTACAGCAGTTAAAAGCTATTCTCGGTCAAGCATCCGAACGTGTAATGTTTGGGTTTAAAAATGGAAGAGTTAACATTCTTGATAAAACGAGGAAAGCAGTATTCCCTTCTGCCACCGCAATCGAGCATAGCGATGTCTTTCACATTTTCAGCACAGCCATTGTGGAAGAACTACTAAGTCTCGAAAAAGGTACCGAAGTTACAATTGAACAGAGAGCGAAAAATATTTTATCGATAACGACTTCATCAATTGGTGGAGAAACATATACTCTTGAATTTGCATTGATTTGTCCCCCATGGTGCATAAATTAAATTACTAATGGATATTAATTTTTATACTGTAACGTATTTGTCAATTATTGTTTGGTTATTTCCTCCTTTCCGACAATATAAGACTTCAGTTTTTTATTACTTTCTTGTTTTGGGTATTGCTGATATTTTTAGCTTGTTTTTCTTGGTTTATTTAAGAATTCAGTTTTTGCCTGTCTATGTTATTTTTTCTTACTGTTTACTAGTTGCCTTACTCGAATTCGAATATATAAAAAGTAAGAAAATTGCAATTGTTAGTCTAGGTATCATTATTGCTTGCCTTTGTTTAGTTAAAATAGTGGGGAATTTTTATATCTCTTTAATTGCTTTTTTTCATTTAATGATCATTTTCAGAATACTCTATCTCTTTGTTATGAAAGTTGCACAAAAACAGGTGATCGACTTTTTCTATCTCGTATTAGCTTTTTACGAGTTTACTATCATATTAAAATTCTTGAATTTTCTATTCGAATTAAAAGTTGAAGCTGAAACATATTTTTATATCACTACTGGTTTTGAACTGCTTGTAGGTATTTTCTTTACAACATTCAGAGAGGAGAGCCCAAAACTTGTTTATAAGCTTAAATAATCCGGTAATTCTTTCTTTTCTGCTGATGGCGGTAATCTTATCTATTACTTATATCTATTATAAGTATGTTATCATCCCGATGAAGAAAAAGCATAATGAAGAAGAAGAGAACATACGTCTTCAACATGCAAAGCTAATGGCAATGTTTGCGGAATTGGATCCTTCTCCTGTTTTCCGTTTTGATCTAAGTGGTGACATAGTTTTGGCTAACAAAGCCGGACATAACCTGCTCGCTTCCAAACCTTTGTCCGGTGAAAAAATTTATACACTTCTGCCGGAACTAACATCAATTAATCTTACCAAATGCATTAACGAAGGGGAACAGATTGAGATAACTTCCTTCATTGGAGAGACAACATATCAATTTACTATTTGTGGAATTCCTCATTTTAAAATCGGACAAATATACGGAAGAGATATTTCGGCTTTGATTGCTACCCAAGCAAAACTTGAAACAGCTTTAAAGAAGTCCGAAGAATCGGAGCAGCTTAAAACTCATTTCCTCAATCAACTTTCTCATGAGATACGCACGCCAATGGTTGGATTATCGGGATTTAGCGGATTTTTAAAAGAAAGCCTTTCGGATATTTTAACCGATGAGCAACGGGGCTGGTTCTTTCATCTTGAAAATGCGACAAAAAGATTAAGTCGAACAATGGACCTCTTTATCAATATGGCTCAAGTGCTAACGGGAGGAGTTGTTGTTTATCCTGTTAAGATAATTCCTAAAAAAGAAATAGAAGCAATATTAAAAGATTTTGAAACAGCAGTCGATGAAAAAAATCTTACATGCTCATATGAAAATTTAGCTGGAAACACTTCGTTGAAAACCGATCAATACAGTTTTAATTTAGTATTGCAAAATTTAATTGATAACGCCATCAAGTTCACAAAAAAAGGATTAATCAAGATCACTACATACGAGAATAACGGAAAATATTGCATTGATATTACCGATACCGGGATCGGAATTTCTAACGAATATCTTTCCAAAATATTTACTCCATTCACCCAGGAGGTGATGGGATACAGTAGGCCATATGAAGGAAACGGATTGGGTCTCGCTTTGGTAAAAAATCTTTTAGCCTTAAACAACGCTTCGATAGAGGTAAAAAGTGAAAAAGGAAAAGGTTCTACTTTTACTATCATATTCAACTGACGGAGGACAACAATGCAAATAAATAAAAAACCAAAAATTCTTATTGTAGAAGATGATATAACAAGCCAGGAGTTATTTAAGCTTCTTCTTAGTAAAAATTATGATGTCTGCATTTGTGACGGGGAAGTGGGATTTTTTGCAACGATAGAGAGAATAAAAATCGATTTGGTATTAATGGATATTTCGCTGAGAGGAGAAAAGAGCGGCATTGAGTTGATTTGCTATTTAAGACAAGACAGCATTCAGCATAAATACACACCTATTATTTGTTACTCTGCTCATGTCTTCAGTCAGGATAAAATAAACGCATTAAACGCCGGCGCTAATATTTTTTTGGCTAAACCGGTTAGCAACGAAGTTTTAGTTGAAACAATAGAATCGGCTTTATACCAGGCTGAAAAAATAGACGAATTCGATTAATAAATTATCAAACGAATTTTACAAGAACTTCGCTAAAACTGAAATACATAGTGAAGCGTTATTCCGTTTGTATTATTAATCGACGGATAAACATCCGACTCGCTGCTATTCGTATTGTGTAAATAGGGAATGAGATACCCAACCGCACTACCGACAACTGCACCAATTAAAACATCTGTCGGGAAATGAGCGCCCGATTCATAACGCAAAAATCCCGTGAGTGAAGCAGTAAAAAGCGAACCGGCCCAAACATAATTTTTATATTTAGAATCGGGGAAGTACCCTTCATAAACAGTAGAAAGAAAAACTGCAGAAGCGAAGGCAACCGTAGTGTGTCCCGAGAAAAAAGATTTTTTAGCTTCAACATCAAGCTTATCATTTAACGGAGCGTTTTCATTATACACAAATGGCCGAATTCTTTCGGCTGATCCTTTTGCAATTGAAGGAAGGAACGCCGCCAAGAGCATTGTTTCTAAATACATTGTGCTTACGGTCTGAAAATCTTCTCGTATCTCTTTGTCCAGGAAAAGAGATACTGGAGAAAGTGCCGTCATTATTACGCAAACATCACTTACTGATGAAATGTTTTTCGACCAATTGTAAGTTGCGCTTCTATCAAACGCATTCACTTTATTTCTGGAAAGTGCATCGATCTTTTGAACTGAGAGAGGAGTAATTTTGTTTTCTAAAGAAGAACCGAGAAAGGCAACGGCTAAATTACTTCCCAAAATTATTCCATCTTTCTCCCAAGAAGTTTTGTAAGGAGATTGAGCAAATGTAGTAGTAAGAAAAAGTAAGCTACTTACAAGAAATGAGGAAATAACTTTCATAGGGATTCTCTCTTATATGAAAAATAAATTATTAGTGAAATATGAATCTTTTTTATCATTATGAACATCAAACAATGCATACCAAATATAATTCAGAAAAAAACATGAAGAAAATCTATTTAAAATATTGGAAATACGGAGCCGTTCCCCTTGGAGCCGCTTTTGGTTACGCTTACTACTATTTTATAGGATGCCAAAGCGGACATTGTGCAATTCAAAGCAATCCTTATTTCAGCACTCTTTACGGCGCAATGCTCGGAGGAATTTTTATTTTCCCTTCAAAAAAAAAGAAAATGGAAACCGTGGAAAAGACAGATGAAAATAACTAAAGAAATTTTTATAGAAGATTTAGTGCGCGAATTCCCGGAAGCGGTAGAATATTTAATGAACCATGGGATCCGCTGTCTGCTGTGCGGTGAACCGGCGTGGGGAACACTTGAAACCGCCGCAAGAGAAAAAGGATTTTCTCTCGAACAGATTGATGTTTTTGTAAATGAATTAAATGCTTTGCAGAAAGAAGAAATTTAGTTCACATAATTTTGTCGATAATCTCCACAACTTTATTTGCTTGATGCCCGGCGGTGATCATTACTCGTGGAGCCATAACACCCTCTGCTATAAAATCGGTTTTATTATCTCCGCACACGAAAATGTTTTTAGAAAGCTTTTTTGTTTTGATCGTGTTTGCAGAGTTGTATCCTGCTAAACCGGAAGCGGTAACCAAGAACTTTTCCTTAAATGAATTTAAGGCAAAAGCTTTCACCAACATTGCTTTTTCAGAAACTTTGTCGAAAGCCTCTACGATAACATGAGCTTCCTTGAAAATGATTTTGACATTTATCCCGTTTAGTATTTCATTATGCTTTTCAATTTGAAGAAAAGGATTTATCATTTTTAACTTTTCTTCCAGCGCATCAACTTTCCGTTTACCAATATCATCAATAAAATATTGTTGACGATTGAGATTAGTTGGCTCAACAACGTCAAAATCAACGAGAATTAATTTCCCAACTCCGATGCGCGCCAGTGCAATGGCGGCGTTGCTGCCAAGTCCACCACATCCGGCAATTCCAATTATGGACTTTTCCAATTTACCTTTAAGCTGTGGTGAATTGCGTAACGTGAGTTGTTCGTAAGTGATTTTATTCATTTTACCCGCCGCCGGTTGGCAGAAACAACTTAACTCGGTCGTTTTCTTTTATAACAGTGCTTCGCGATTTTTCTTCATCATTTATAAAAACCGAAATGAATTTCTGATGCTCTTTTCGAATTTTTAGAATGGTCATCAATTCTGCGGTAGTGCAGCCGGATTCAACATCGATGTAACTTTTATTCTTTATGTCTTCGATGTGCAAGAGTCCGAGATACTCAAAAAATATTTTCATGTTGATTTCGACTTAACCAATTTCGGAATAATTTAATCGGAAATGTTTCGCTTCTTTTTTATAAATGATTGAATGAATTTCAGCCAGAATGCCAATGGCAATTTCGTTTGGAGTTTCGCCGCCAATATCAAGCCCAACCGGTGAATAGAGATTGTCCAACGAAATATTTTCTTTAAACGTTGCTTTCAATTTCGAAATAGATTCTTTCACTTTCTTCTTCGAGCCAATCATCCCGATGTATTTCATCCCGGGATAAAATTTGTAAAGATATTTCAACACATCCAGATCGTGCGCGTGAAAGTGTGTAACCAAAAGAGCAAAAGCATTTTCGTCTAATGGAATAGAGCTTTTATCTGCCGCAGTAAGTTTTGAAAAATCATAATATATTTTTTTATTGCAAAGCGGTTCGGTAATCTCTTCTAACATTTCGGTTCGATTATCAACAAAAACGACATAAAAATTTAACTGCTTGGCAAGTTTTGCAACCGCTTGCCCCACGTGTCCCGCACCAAAGATGTACATAATTTTTTCGTAACGAAAAACCTCATAAAAAACTTTCATTTCGCCGCCGCAAAGTGCATCCATCGGAACAACATCTTTGTTCTTTACTTTTATTTTTTCATCATCATTTTTTTCTTTCGTCATCAAAATGGTTTCGGAAAAATTTTGAACATTTTCTTCGATAAGTTTTTTTGCTTTCTTCATTATATAATATTCTGCGCCGCCGCCGCCAACTGTTCCGGCAACTCTTCCTTCTTCTCCAACAAGCATTTTAAATCCTATTCTTCCAGGCGTACTCCCTTTTACTTCTGTAATGGTAATTAAAACAGACGGCTTGTTTTCTTTTATTCGCTCTTGCAGTGCCTGCAATATCTCTATCATAAAATTCCGACTTCGTTATTAAATTCTTCAATCAATGAATCAATTTTTCCGGTTAATGAACGTGTGCTGTTCCAATATTCTTCGTCGTTCCATTGAGCGTTCAACTCGCTAAGTTCGCGCTGTTGCTGTTCAATCCATGTAAAGTATTTTAAATTGTGGATCCGCTTTTTATCTTGATAATTCAGCTCAAGCATGTTATCGGTTTTCTGCCCTATAAGCGATTTTGAAAATGATTTCGCTGCATCAACTTCGGAATACTTGCCATATTTCTCATTCATTTCTTCAAGGCGTGAACCGTAGAGCTCCATCGAGTCGGTTAAAATTGTGAAGATAACATCATGCTCATTCAGCTCGTAATATTTTGCAAGTTTTACAGCAGAGAGCATATTCGCAATTCCGGAAATTCCCGCAGCGGAAAGTTTTGCAACCGTTTGTTCATCAACACCTTCTTTTAAAAGATATTTTTTTCCTTCTTCATCATTAAACAACCTGGAAAGTTCCATGCAGTCTTCGTCGTCAATTGCAAAAACAAAATCAGTATTCTTTACGTTATGAATCCATGGAACATGTTTGTCGCCGATGCCTTCGATGCGGTGTCCGCCGAAACCATTTTGTAAAAGCGTTGGGCATTGTAAAGCTTCGCTCGCGCCGATTTTGCACGAAGGATATTTTTCTTTTAAATGATCTCCCGCGGCAATTGTTCCCGCCGAACCGGTTGATGAAATAAATCCGGCTAATTTTAATTTAGGATCAATCGAATTTTTCATTGCTTCAAAAACTTCTGCTACAGCGCTTGCCGTCACTTCGTAGTGCCAGAGATAATTTCCAAATTCCTCAAATTGATTGAAAATCAAAACATCTTTTCTTGTTCTCTTTAATTCCCAGCATTTATCAAAAATTTCTTTCACATTACTTTCGCAGCCGGGAGTTGCAATAACTTCGCCTGCGAGTTTATTCAACCACGCAAATCTTTCTTTGCTCATTTCTTCCGGAAGAATGGCGATTGATTCGCAGCCAAGCAAAGCTGAATTGAAAGCACCGCCGCGGCAAAAATTTCCAGTTGAAGGCCAGACAGCTTTCTGCCAGGTTGAATCAAAGTTTCCCGTTACAAGTGATGGAGCCAAACAGCCGAATGTTGCGCCGACCTTATGTGCACCGGTCGGAAACCACTTGCCGGAGATGCCGATTATTTTTGCTTTCACTCCGGTTAATGATGATGGAAACTCAACAAAGTTAACATCGCCAAATCCACCGCCGAATTCTTTTTGTTCGTTCTTCCACGAAATTCTAAAAAGGTTTAAAGGATTAACATCCCACAAACCAACTTGCTTGAGCTGCTCTTTTATTATTGCGGGAATTTTTTCCGGATGTTTCATTTGTTCAAAAGTCGGAATAACAATCCCTTTTTCTTTACAGCGTTGAATATTGTTTTTACGCGCTTGGTCGTTTCTTTGCAAGTTGATCATTTTAGTTCCTCAATTCATTTTAAAAAAATATTTTCTCAGCATTTAATAAATCGGCTTCAGTATCAATATCATAATTGATTCCCAAATCTTCACATAAAAAAGAATTGCCTGAAAAATTCCTCAGGACATCTCGTAGAATTGACGAGTCGTTTTCTCTTTTTATAGCTGATTTAACTTTATCATTTATCAAAATCGGGTGACCTTTTTTCCGTTTTCCGTTTTCAATAAGCATTGCCGGTTGAATAAAATCGTATTGTTTTTCTGCTTCATACTTTGCTTTCAACAAATCGTAAGTTTTAATTGAAATGAAAGGCATATCAGCTAAAGCGATAAATACATTTTCATATTGCGCGTTTTCCATTCCCGTTTTAATTGATGAGAACATTCCGGCTTGATATTGCTGGTTGCAAATTACTTTGATATTTCTTGTTTCGACAAGTTTACTTCTTTCGATCAATTCAACTAGTTTATCAAAGTTGCAACCACCGACGACGATAACTTCATCGCAAACGGTTTTCAGTTTTTGTAATGAATGAAAAAGCAACGGGATATTTTGAATCTCTATTTCAATTTTCCACTTATTCATGCGCGATGAATTTCCAGCGGCTAAAAGAATTCCCGAATATTTTTCTTTTTCCTCTTTCAACTGTTCAGCTTTAATTCTTCGGAAATTATTTCTAAGTCCGGCGGAAAAGTGTTGGGGAAATTAACTTTTTTAATTGCCGAATCAATATCTTTCAATCCGTGTCCGGTTAGAAGACAAACCACCTTTTCATCTTTTGAAATTTTTTCTTTCATCTTCAACAAACCCGCAAACGAAGCAGCTGAAGAAGGTTCACAGAATATTCCGGTTTTTTGCGAAAGCAGTTTTTGTGCGGAAAGAATTTCATCATCGGAAACTAAGATCACATCGCCATTCACGGTTTTTAAATCTGCTACAGCGCAATATCCGTTTCGTGCAACGTTCACGGAAATGGAATCCGCAACTGTGTCGGCTTTGTATTGTAAATTCCACTTGTTAAAATGAAAAGCATCAAAAAGGAAACGGCTTCCTTCTGCTTGCACCGCAATGATCTTCGGTAGGTTTTTTATCAGTCCGATAAACTGCAAATCAAGAAATCCTTTGATCACACCACTCAACACAACTCCATCACCGGCGGGAAGAAAAACATAATCAATATTTTTTAGTTGCGAAACTAATTCGAAAGAAGAAGTTTTTTTCCCTTCGATCGTCATTGGATTGAAGGCGGTATTTCTATTTAAGAAACCAGTCTGTTCCGAAAACTTTAGAGACAGATCAAACGCTTTATCGTAATCGCCTTGAATCGGAATAAGTGTCGCGCCATATTGTAAACATTGGACGAGCTTTGCTTTCGGTGCCGTCGAAGGCATGAAGATGAACGCTTTTTGTCCGGCCGCAGCAGCAATTCCCGCCATTGACGATGCGGCATTTCCCGTTGAGGCCAGAACGATTTCATACAAACCAAACTTCTTTGCGAAAGCTGAAACAAGAAAGGAGGCTCTATCTTTATATGATCCGGTTGGATTTGTGCCGTCGAATTTTAGAAAAATATTTTTCAATCCATATTCATTTTGAAAATTCTTTGTGTGAATAAGCGGTGTGTTACCAACGGGAAGATTGGGGAAATATTCTTTTTCTACCGGAAGATAATCGTGAATATCAAACAAATCATTTTCGTTTTTGCAATTTCGGAATTCTTCTGGAAGTTGAACTTTAAGAATTCCTTTTAACGGTTTCCCTTCAAGATTTTCTTCACGGCATTGTGGACACAGCATTAAATCCTTTGTGATTTCGTACTGTGTTCCGCATTCACTGCAAAAATATTTGAATTTGTTTTTCATAATATTATAAAATGGGACGCAGATATGTTAAGATGCATTATGATCTTAGCAGATCATAAACAATCCTAATAAATCTGCGTCCTATTGAATCTACATTGTTAGCGCCATTATTGCTTTTGCTGTATGCAGGCGGTTTTCCGCTTCATCAAAAACAATTGAGATGTCGGGATTATCTAAAATTTCATCCGTTACTTCATTACCGCGGTCTGCCGGTAAAGCATGCATCAACTTAACATTTTTGTCAGCAAGTTTAATCCGCTTGTCGTCGCAAATCCATGATTTATATTTATTGAGATTATCCTTCATTTCTTTTTTGCACTCGGTTTCGTTTTGTAAATATTGATCAACATCATAAAAACCGAACCCGCCCCAATTTTTTGGAATAACAATATGAGCGCCTTCAAAAGCTTCATCCATATTGTTGGTAAATTTAAGTGAACCACCGCCGACTTCTGCATTCTTATATGCCTTGTCAACAATATTTTTGCTAAGCGGAAATTCTTTCGGATGAGCGACGGTAACATCAATTCCGTAACGAGGAAAGAGAAGAATTTGTGTTTGTGGAACGGAGAGCGGCTTGCTGTGCGTGTCTGCGTAAGCCCACGATACTGTTACTTTTAATCCTTTGGGATCTTTTCCGAAATGTTCAAAGATTGTCATCAAGTCCGCAAGTCCTTGGAAAGGATGGTAAACATCATCTTGCAACGACATAACCGGAACTGTTGCATTCGCGGCAAGTTCATCAAGATATTTTTTGCCGACACCATAAAAACAATTTCTGCATGCGATGCCGTGTCCCATTCGCGAAAGAATAATTGCCGTATCTCTAGCAACTTCACCGTGAGTGATCTGCATTTTGTCGGGAGTTAAATCGTGCGCGTGTCCGCCGAGCTGCGTCATACCGGCTTCCATTGAATTTCTTGTACGTGTTGACTGCTCAAAGAAAATTGCGAACAACGTTTTGTCTTGCAACAATCGATGATATTCGCCCATTGCAAATTTTCTTTTTAAATCGAATGCTACTTCAAATGCTGTGTCAAGTTCTTGTTTTGACCAGTCATCATCAGTAAGAAAATGTTTTTTTGAAAGATCTGAAACCATAATATTTCTCCGAGTTAATTTTCTAATTATATTCTAAAATTTTTCACAAAACAAAGCATAGAAAGCGCTGGCTTTCATCAAATGTTCAATTGGGACTTTCTCATTCGGCGCGTGCGCCATCACTTCATTGCCCGGACCAAAGCCAATTACCGGAATTCCGTACATTCCGTTAATTGATATTCCGTTTGTTGAAAAAGTCCATTTATCAACAACAGGTTTTTCATCGAACAATTCTGTAAATACTTTTATTCCGGTTTGAATGACGGGATGGTTTTCTTCAAGTTTCCATGTAGGATAATATTTTTCCATACCGTATTTCAATCCGGTGAAAGCTGTTTCATCATAATAAAGAATTTCAACTTTAGCGTTCATGTCTTTAACAATTTCTTCAACTTCTTTTACAGCAAGTTCCTTATTTTCGCCCCAGGTTAATCTTCTGTCGAGATGAATTTTTGCAAAGTCGGCAACAGCACAAAGTGAAGGACTTGAAGAAACAAATTCGGAAATAGTTACAGAGCCTTTACCAAGAAATTCATCATAGGCTAATCGTTCATTCAATTTTTCTATTTCAAGCGCAGCACGAGAAGCCATATAAATAGCGTTCTTTCCTCTTTCCGGTGCAGAACCGTGTGCAGAAATACCAAAAAATGAAACTTCAATTTCCATTCTTCCACGGTGTCCGCGATAGATATTCATGTTGGTTGGTTCTGTTACGATGACGCAATCAGGTCTAACATTTTCTTCTTCAACAAGATATTTCCAGCAGAGACCATCGCAGTCTTCTTCCATAACAGTTCCGGTAACAAGTAACGTTATATCATTCGTTAAGCCAAGTTCTTTTAAAATTCTTCCGGCAGTAATTGCGGCAATCGGTCCTCCTTTTTGATCAACGCTTCCCCTACCATGTACAAAGCCGTCTATAATTTCTCCGCCAAGCGGATCGAAATTCCAATTTTGCAAATTTCCTAAATCAACAGTGTCGATATGTCCGTCAATCGCAATAATTTTTTTTCCGTTACCGATTCTTCCGATAATGTTTCCGATACCGTCAATTTTTACTTCATCAAAGCCGGCTTCTTCCATCATTCGTTTTAATTCGAAGATAACGTCCTTTTCTTTTGAGCTAAGAGATTTTATCTTAATAAGTTTTGAGAGATTTTCTGCGGTGTACTGTTCATATTTTTTGGCGAGATCAAGTATTTGCTTTGCGCGTTCCATATTGTTTTCCATTTTTAATTGTAATTTTCGGTGCGACGTGGCGGGAATGTCAGCCGTAGTTGTGAAGGGTAATATTGATTTACTGGTTTCACTTAAAAGTAAATTTTCATAATTGGATAACAAACTTACAAATTCTCTTAGAATATTTATAGAGATTGTTTGAAATATTCTCACTAATTTTGAACAGAAAAATCTGAAGGACAAAAAGATTAATATCAAATATTTTATGGTTTAACTTTCTGAAGGAACGAAAATTATGTCCGACCAAATGACTCCCCTTCCTTTCAACCAGCTTTTTGATTGGATAGTTACTGAATATAAAAACGAACAAACCATTTTTGGAATTCACCGATCAAATTTCTTTTATAAAAAGAACTCATCGCAAATAAAAATTTTTAATGAAGATTTGGAAATGCCGCTCGGACCCGCCGCCGGACCGCACACACAGCTTACCCAAAATATTATTACTTCTTATTTAACTGGCGGAAGATTCTTTGAACTAAAGACCATTCAAATTCTTGATGAATTAAAAGTTGATAAACCATGCATTGACGCGCAGGATGAGGGCTATAACGTTGAGTGGTCGCAAGAGTTGAAGTTAGAGCAGTCTTACGATGAATATTTGAAGGCTTGGATATTGCTTCACCCCTTGAAAGAATTATTTGGTTTTTCGAAAAGCGCTGAACGTGGATTTGTATTTAACATGAGTGTCGGTTATAATCTTGAAGGAATTAAAACCGAACGAATGAATAAATTTATTGAAGATTTGAAAGATTCAGCAAACAATGAAAAATTTATTCTATATAAGAACCAATTAATCACAGCGTTGCAAGATCAGAACGTCCGCGAATTGATTATTCAACATATAAATCCCAATATCAATTTTGAAAAACTGATTTCATCGGTTCAAAATATTTCTCCAAACATTTCCAATTCGGTAACACTTTCTACAATGCACGGCTGCCCACCTGAAGAAATTGAAGCAATTGCAAAATATTTAATAGAAGAAAAAAAACTTCACACTTATGTGAAATTAAATCCGACACTGCTGGGTTATGAAAAAGTTGTGACCATCCTCCATCAACTCGGGTTTCGTTACATCGAAATGGATCGAGCATCATTTGAACACGATATAAATTTTGCTGATGCCGTTCCAATGTTGAAACGGTTAAAAGAATTTGCAAAAGATAACGGCTTGGAATTTGGTGTTAAACTTTCAAACACACTTGGAGTAAAGAACAAAAAGAAAGTCCTTGCCGGAGACGATATGTATATGTCGGGGCGATCGCTCTTTCCGTTAACAATAAATGTTTCGCGATTGCTTGCCGAAGAATTTCATGGTGAACTATCAATGTCTTTTTCCGGCGGTGCAACAATTAATAATGTTCAAGAGATTGTTGACTGCGGAATTTCTCCGGTTACGCTTGTTACTGATTTGTTGAAACCCGGTGGCTATGGTCGGTTGTTTCAAATGGCAGAAAAAGTTGAAAAGAATAATTCGTTTGGTAAAAAGATTAAAGTTGATAAAATCAAATCGCTTGCAGAAACTTCTTTACTAAATGAAAATTATAAAAAAGAAAAGCGAGAAATCACCACGGTTAAAATTCCAACAAAATTGGAAATGTTCGATTGTTACGTTGCACCTTGCGAAGAAGCCTGTCCGATCCATCAAGACATTGCGACTTACGTCCGTTTGGTTGAAGAAGGAAAATATAACGAAGCGTTTGAAATAATTGTTTCAAAAAATCCGCTGCCGTTTATTACCGGTTATATTTGTGATCATCAATGTCAGGCTAAGTGTACGCGCTGGGATTATGACGATCCGGTAAAGATTAGAGAGATGAAAAAAATTGCCGCGCAGTTCGGTTATCAAAATTATTTTGATAAAATTTCTGCTGCTGATAAATTAAGCGACAGCAAAATCGCCATAATTGGCGCGGGTCCTGCCGGTTTATCGTGCGGATTTTTTCTTGCAAAAGCCGGACTTGATGTTACTATCTTTGAAAGAAGTTCACGCGCCGGTGGAACTGTGCAAAATGTCATTCCCGATTTTCGTCTGCCTCAATCCGCAATTGATACCGACATTGAATTCATTAAAAAACATGGAGTAAAATTTCAATTCGGAACGGACGAAAACTTTTCTGTCGAGAAATTAAAAGCTGATGGATACAAATACATTTTCATTGGAATTGGCGCAACAAAATCAAATCCGATAAAGTTAGATGGAGAAAATGAAAATATTTTAAATGCGATAGAATTTTTATGGCACTTTAACAACAAAGAAAAAATTCCACTCGGTAGAAATGTTGCAATTGTTGGTGGCGGAAACTCCGCAATGGATGCAGCGCGTGCTTCCAAACGAATTGCCGGAGTTAAAAATGTTTACATCGTTTATCGTCGCACAAAAGAATTCATGCCGGCAGATAAAGAAGAACTTGACGCTGCATTAGAAGACGGAGTGATATTTAAAGAATTGATGCTTCCTGTTTCGCACAAAAATAAAATATTAAAAAGCCAGAAGATGAAGTTGGGTGAAATCGGAAAAGATGAGCGAAGAAGCGTAACCCCAATTGAAAATGAATTTGTTGAGTTGGAAATTGATACGATTATTTCTGCTATCGGAGAAAGTGTTGATTACAACATTCTTTCCGCGAATAACATTTTGTTAGACCAGAAAAGAAATATTCTTGTCGATAAAGGTTCAAATGAAACTACTCTTGAAAATGTTTTTATCGGTGGAGACGCATACCGCGGACCTTCAACAGTTATAGAATCAATAGCTGACGGGAAGAAAGCCGCAGAAGCTATTCTGAAAAAAGAAAATGCTTCGCTTCCAATTTCAAATAATTTTTCTAATCTCTTCGACAAATCAATTTTGTTTGGAAACGTCAATGCTAAAAAAGGAATTGTAGAAGGAACAAAAGCAGAAACGCAACACGAAGCAAATCGGTGTTTAAGCTGTAGCTTCATCTGTAACAAATGTGTTGATGTTTGTCCGAACCGCGCAAATGTTACGATTAAGATCGACGGTTTCAAAGATGCTTTCCAAATTTTACATATTGACGGACTGTGCAACGACTGCGGCAACTGCGAAACCTTTTGCCCGCATATCGGCGCGCCGTACAAAGATAAAATGACTTTATTTTGGAGTGAAAAAGAAATGCGTGAAAGCAAGAACGACGGATTTTATTTATTGAAATACCATGGAACGGCTTTTTTCTTTGTTAAAAAAAATACTTCGATTTCAGAAATTGAAATTGATCCTCAAGACTATAGCATTATAACTCATCGCTGGGATGTTGATGATTCCGAGGCAATGTTAATTTCAGAAGCATTTAAAAATTATCGTTACTTATTTTTATAAACCTTGGCGGCAAAATGATCATACTACAAAACGCAACCATTATTCAATTTTATCCGGCGCAAATTACAACCGATGTTGATGTTGTAATTGAAAATGAATTTATTAAAGCAGTCGGAAAAAACATTGCGAAGAATTATAAAGCTGATAAAATCATTGATGCATCAAATAAAATTGTAGCGCCGGGAATTGTTTGCGCACATAATCATTTTTATTCTGCGCTTGCAAGGGGAATTCTCGCGGACATTAAACCTTCCACCGATTTTATAAGCATTCTTAAAAATTTGTGGTGGCGGTTGGACCGCGCACTCGATGAAGAATCGCTTTATTACAGCGGAATTATCGGCGCTTTGGAAGCGATAAAATGTGGAACGACTTCCGTGATCGATCATCATGCTTCCCCTTCTTTTATAAAAGGTTCGCTTTCGGTTCTCCAAAAAAGTTTTGAGCAGGTTGGTCTTCGCGGAATTCTTGCTTACGAAATTACAGACAGAAATGGCTCCAAAGGAATGCATGCTGGAATTGAAGAATCAGCTTCGTTCATTCAAAAAATTCAGAATAAAAAAACAAACAAAAAATTACATTTGATCGAATCTGCCATTGGCGGACATGCGCCTTTCACCTTAGATGAAACAGCACTTAAACTAATGTCGGAAATTGTTTCCGTATCAAAAAGTGGAATTCATCTGCACGTTGCTGAAGATGAATATGATTCTTCTTTTTCACATCACCATTACAGAAAAGATATTCTTGAACGACTCGAAGAGCATAATTTGCTAAATGAGAAATTAATTCTTGTGCATGGCGTTCATCTTACAAATAACGATTTGGAAATTCTTAACCGGCACGATGCTTTTCTCATTCACAATCCACGCTCAAATATGAATAACAGCGTTGGTTACATGAACAAACTTCATCAAGTAAAAAATCTTGGAATTGGAACTGATGGCATCGGTGCAAACATGTTTGAAGAAACAAAGTTCGCTTACTTCAAGAACCAGGAAGCGAGAGGGAAAATGGGAATGGATGAATGGATGCATGTTTTACAAAATGGAAATGTTTTGCTGGAAAGATATTTTGAAAATAAGTTCGGTAAAATAGAAGAGGGTTTTGCCGCAGATGTTGTTCTCCTTGATTATCAAGCTCCAACACCTTTGCAGGGTGAAAATCTTGCGGGACATTTTCTCTTTGGTTTTTCTTCGCGCGATGTTGAAACCGTTATCATCAATGGAAAAATAGTTTATGAAGAAAGACATTTTGCTTTTGACACCACCAACATTTATAAAGAAGCGCAAAAGGCAGCAAAAAAACTTTGGAGCAAAATGAACTCAATTAAGTAATACCAGCGAGATTTCTAATGAAAAAATTTCTTCTCTTATTTGTTCTCTTTTTCTTATTTGTTTCAAACAGCGAAGCGACTTACAAAGCCCACTCTAACAAAAAATTTACTCGATATGTAAACCCATTTATCGGAACAGACGGACACGGACATACCTATCCTGGTGCTACATTACCTTTCGGGATGGTTCAGTTAAGTCCTGATACACACACAGAAGGATGGGATTGGTGTTCAGGGTACCACGCGTCAGATAACTCAATTATGGGATTCAGTCACACCCACTTAAGCGGAACCGGCGCTGCTGATTACGGCGATATTTTATTAATGCCAACGGTCGGCAAAATTCAACTTGAACCGGGCAGCCGGGAAAATCCCGATGAAGGTTATCGCTCACGATTCTCTCATCAAAATGAAAAAGCAGAACCTGGATTCTATTCTGTTTTTCTAGATGACTACACAATAAACGTTGAACTTACCGCAACGGAACGATGTGGATTTCATAAATACATTTTCCCAAAATCAGATTCATCAAATATTATTTTGGATTTATTTCACGGAATTCAAGATATCACCAGGAATGCGTCATTAACTATTGTCGATAATCAGACGATACAAGGTTTTCGCCGTTCCGGTGGCTGGGCAAATGATCATACAGTCTTTTTCTATGCTCAATTTTCAAAGCCGTTTAAAACTTCCGGAATTTATGATGGCGAAAAAAAGCTAAATGGAATAAAAAGTTTCGACGGAAAAATCGTAAAATCTTTTTTTACTTTTTCTACCTATAAGAACGAATCCGTTTTAGTGCGAATCGGAATTTCTTCCACAAGTATCGAAGGAGCAAAGAAAAATTTAGAGAAAGAAATTCCGGTTTGGGATTTTGAAAAAATCAGAAAATCCGCTTCCGATAAATGGGAGGAAGAACTTTCAAAAATTCAAGTTGAAGGAAAAAAGAAAGACGAACTAATAACTTTTTACACTGCGCTTTATCACACCATGCTGGCGCCGAATATTTTCAGCGATGTGGACGGTGGTTATACAGGGATGGATAAGAAAATCCATTATGCTAAAAATTTTACGATGTACACGGTTTTTTCTCTCTGGGATACGTTCCGCGCGCTACATCCATTGCTTTCTATCATTGATAAAAAACGGACGAACGATTTCATCAATTCCATGCTTGCAAAATATGAGGAATCTGGGTTGTTGCCGGTTTGGGAATTAGCCTCTAACGAAACCAACTGCATGATCGGTTATCACGCAGTCCCCGTTATTGTTGACGCGTTTATGAAAGGAATAAAAAATTACGACACATTAAAAATTTATCAAGCGATGAAAACCAGTGCAACGCAGAATTTACGGGGATTAGACTACTATAGAAAAATCGGTTTTGTTCCGATGGATAAAGAGATTGAAGCCGTCAGCAAAACGCTTGAGTATGCTTATGACGACTGGTGCATCGCGCAGATGGCAAATCGTTTAAACAAAAAAGATGACTACGATTATTTTCTCAATCGCGCGCAGAATTACAAAAATGTTTTTGATGCGCAGACGAAGTTTATGCGCGGACGAAATTATAACGGTATGTGGAAAAAAGTTTTTGATCCCGCAGAACCTTTCCCCGGCGGCTCAGGTGAATTCACTGAGGGCAGTTCATGGCAATACACATGGTTTGTTCCACAGGACATTAGCAGCTTAATTAATTTGATGGGAAGTAATGAAAAATTTTCAACCAAACTTGACGAGTTATTTCGCGTTGATTCGATAAAAGATTATTTCGTTCCATCCGACATGACCGGGTTAATTGGACAATATGCGCACGGCAATGAACCAAGTCATCACGTTGCTTACCTTTATAATTATGCCGGTGATGCGTGGAAAACGCAATCGAGAGTTCGCGATATTATGAAAAAAATGTACACGGCAAACCGTGATGGACTTTGCGGAAACGAAGATTGCGGACAAATGTCTGCGTGGTATGTTTTAAGCGCGATCGGAATTTATTCGGTTACTCCCGGAAGTAACATTTTTGTGATTGGAAGTCCGCTGTTTGACAAGATCACAATGAATTTAGAAAACGGAAAAAAGTTTATCATTGAAACGCAAAACAACTCGAACAAAAATATTTACATTCAATCGGCATCGTTAAATAAAGAGAAATATCAGAAATCTTTTTTGCGTTATTCCGATTTCGAAAATGGTGGCGTTCTTCAATTCAAATTGTCCGATTCTCCGAATAAAAATTGGGGAAAAGGAAATGGCAATCAACCGGTTTCTGAAATTACAGAAACAATATTTCAACCGGTAGAACAAAAATGGAATTTCGCACCAACAGTTACTTCAGATGCACGCAACTTTTCTTCTACAAAAAAAATTGAACTTGATTGCTTCACCAAAAATTCCGAAATTCATTTTACCCTTGACGGAAGCGATCCGGCGCTCTCTTCTCCGTTATATGAAAAACCATTTTTTATAGATAAAACCACAACCTTAAAAGCGCGTGCATTTAATAGGGTTCTTCCTCCATCGGAAATTATAGATGAAACTTTTTTCAAAGTGATTGTACGCGACTCTTCTTCACATTTTTTTGTACAAGACGGAACTCTTTATCCGACGATTGCTTTAGCTGAAAAATCTCATCGCCTTTACAGTATCGGCGGAGAGAACACATTAGTTGATGGAGTTCGCGGTTCACAAAATTTTCGCGATGGTAAGTGGCTGGGCTTTCAACCGAACAATCTTGATGTATTCATCGATTTTGGAAAAGAGGTTTTTATCAAATCAATCCAAACCGGATTTTTGCGTAACCAGGGTTCTTGGATATTTTTACCTGAGTTAGTTGAATATTCTCTATCATCAGACGGGAATTCCTTCGAGGTAATTTCTTCACAAAAAATTGCAGCTTCTGACCCGAATGATGAAACTGAAATTGTAAATATTTCTTCAGGAAGTGTGGATAAAAAAGGAAGATATTTTAGAGTCTTCGCAAAAAACATTAATGATCTTCCCGCATGGCATAAAGGAAGTGGCGACAAAGCATTTATTTTTGTCGATGAAATTGTAATCGAGGGTGATTAAGTCAAAGGAAGCGAAAACGTTTCTCCAATCTGCTTGATGCCGAGAGCTATATCATAATCTTTGTACGATGCCATAAGCCGTTGAAGCGGCTCCGCGATTGGTTCACTTCCCTGCCGAAAAGTATTTGTATGAATCGGAATAAAATATTTTGCTTTCATATCTTTTGCCATTTGCAACGCTTCTTCAGGATTGCAATGATTATGTTTCCACGGATTGTAAGCACCTATCGGCATTATTGCAACATCAACTTCTTCTTTTGATTCTTTGAATTTCCCGGTCATCGCGGTATCGCCGCCAAATAGAATTTTCTTCCCGTTTCTTTCAATAATGTATGCGTTAAAACTTCTGCCGTTATTAAAATATCCTCTTGAGCGGTCTCGTTCTCCGGGCAAGCGCCATCCAAAATGTTTTACTTCGAGAGCTTTAATTTTTATTTCATTAATCTCGATCGATTCGTTCCAATCAACCTCTTGAAGCGATTTCCATTCAAATTCTTCAATCACATCGGAAGTATTGAAAGCGGTAAGACAATCAATTTGCTTCGGAAATCTTTCCGAAATTTTCTTTAGCGAAAGAAGATCCATGTGGTCCATATGCGCATGCGAAAGAAGAACTAAATCGGGTTTCGGAAGTTCTTCTATCGTTAAAGCAGGAGCGGTAAATCGCGTTGGACCGAACGTAATGCCCATGAAATATACTCCAAAGCGGTCAAGCAAAACTGGATCGGTAATGATGATCTTTCCATAAAAATTAATCAGCACGGTTGAATGCCCAAGCCATGCAATATTTATTTCATTTTCTTTCCACAAATCAGGTTGCGGTTTTAATACGGAAGCGGCGGCGGAGGTCTCTGATTTTTTCGAAATAAAAGGAGAGAATAAAAAAGCTCCGACCGATAATTTAGCTGCTCTTTCTACAAAAGTTCTACGTTTCATAAGTAATTACACTCAAGATTGTTTGAAATAAATCCCTTGTTTCAGATATTCTACAACAAGAAAATCTCTATTTTAGACGTTAGAAAATAAAGAAAATTTGCGAAGAAAAACTGTGGAGAAAAAAAATGGTATATAAAAATTTTGCCGGTTCGAACGAAGAAGTTTCTCTTCTCGGTTTCGGCTGTTGGGGGATTGGAAAATCGATGTGGATCGGGGCAGAAGATTCAGAATCAAAAAAAGCTTTGCACAAAGCCGTCGAGCAGGGCGTTACCCTTTTTGATACCGCCTATGTTTACGGAATGGGTCATAGCGAAAAACTTGTTGGTGAAGTGGAAAAGGAATCAGGCAAAAAATTGTTTATAGCTTCCAAAGTACCATCTAAAAAATATGAATGGCCAGCAAAAGATTCTTCTCTGTTCTCAGAAAGTTTTCCGAAAAATCACATTATCGAAATAACGGAAAACAGTTTGCGTAATTTAAGGCGCGACCATCTCGACCTTCAGCAGTTTCATGTTTGGAACGATAAATGGGCGCAAGAAGACGAATGGAAAGAAGCGATCTATCAATTAAAAAAAGATGGAAAAGTTCGCTTCTTCGGAATCTCCATTAACGATCATCAACCGTGGAACGGCATTGAAGCCGGCAAGACGGGCTTGATCGACAGCTTTCAAGTTATCTTTAATATTTTCGATCAGTCGCCAACCGATCAACTCTTTTCGTTCTGTGAAGAAAATAAAATCGCAATTCTTGCGCGCGTTCCGTTTGATGAAGGAAGTTTAACCGGGAATGTTACTCCTGATACTGTTTTTCCGGAAGAAGATTTTAGAAATCAATATTTTGGTGGAACCCGCAAAAAAGAAGTCTACGAGCGTGTGTTAAAAATTTATGAGGACGTAAAAGAAGAAACTGAAAACGTTGCCGAAGCATCGTTGCGATACATAACGAGTTTTAATGCGGTTACTTCCGTTATTCCGGGAATGCGAAGCGAGAAAAATCTTTTGGCAAATTGCAAAGCAGTTGAAAAGGGAAAACTGTCCGATGCTGCATTAGAAAAATTAAAAACGCACCGGTGGATCAGGAATTTTTATGCCGGATAATTGCGAAGTAGATTTTCATCCTTCTGATCCCTTATATAAAAAAGGACTTCGTATAGAATACTTTAATGTAAGCTATAATATTCTTGAAGCGATAGCAGCATTGGTGCTTGGCGGTGTGGCCTCAAGTGTGGCGTTAATTGGTTTCGGATTAGACAGCGTTGTCGAATCCCTTTCCGGTTTTGTTTTAATTTGGCGGTTGTCAAAAGGAAGAAGTCTTCCAAAAGAAAAAGAAGAAAAGATAGAAGAACGTGCACAAAAATTTGTCGCGGTTACTTTTTTTATTCTCGGTATTTATGTTTTTGTACAGTCTGTTTTAACATTGCTTAATGGAAATGCGCCGGAAGAATCTATTGGCGGAATTATTCTCGCGATTCTTTCATTAACAATTATGCCGATTGTTGGAAATGTGAAATTGAAAATCGGAAAGCAATTAAACAGCCGCGCGCTTATTGCCGATGCCAAAGAAACCTTCGCGTGCGCATTTCTTTCTGTAGCTTTATTGCTTGGTTTAGCGGCAAATTACTTTTGGGGATTCTGGCAAGCCGATCCCCTCGCCGGATTTGTGATTGTTTACTATCTCATTAAAGAAGGAAAAGAAAATTGGGAAGTGGAATGCGGATGTAATTAGGAATTGGATAATTTTTCATTCCTAATTGTAATCCGCCGCGGCGGACTAATTCGTAATTCTACCCAACTATAGGTCAAAATTCCCTATATTTGCAACGTTAAAAATGAAAAGGATTGTATGGATTTCATCGAGAAATTGAGAAAAATAAAAGAAAAATTTGATAGAATAAACGATCACCTCTCAGACCCCGATATTGTAAAAAACACTGATAAATTAATTTCGCTGAGTAAAGAACGAAGTGAATTAACTCCGATTATTACCGTGTATGATGAATATTCAAAAACGATTTCCGACATTGAGGGAAATAAAGAAATTATTGATGCCGGCGGCGATAAAGAATTAGTCGAACTTGCCGAAGCAGAACTTGACGACCTGAAAATCAAAAAAGAAAAATTAGAAGACGAGATAAAAGTTCTCCTTCTCCCAAAAGATCCGAATGATGATAAAGATGTAATTGTTGAAATCCGCGCCGGAACCGGTGGCGATGAAGCAGCTCTTTTTGCAGGCGATTTATTCAGAATGTACTCCCGCTACGCCGAAACCCGCGACTGGAAACTTGAACTGATCGATATAAACGATACCGCCGGACTTGGCGGAATAAAAGAAGTAATTTTTTCCGTTACCGGCACAAGCGTTTTCGGCGATCTGAAATTTGAAAGCGGTGTTCACCGCGTACAGCGTGTTCCAGCAACAGAAGCAAGCGGACGAGTGCATACTTCAGCCGCATCTGTAGCAGTTCTACCCGAGGTGGAAGATGTTCAGGTTGATATCAATCCAAGTGAATTAAAAATTGATGTTTACCGCAGCGGCGGCGCCGGTGGACAGAATGTTAATAAAGTTGAAACCGCTATCCGCATTACTCACTTACCCTCCGGTTTGGTTGTGCAATGCCAGGATGAGCGTTCTCAATTAAAGAACCGGCAAAAAGCGATGAAGGTTTTAAAAGCCCGTTTGTTTGATATGAAACAGCGCGAACAAAATAAAGAAATTGCCGCGGTGAGAAAATCAATGGTTGGCAGCGGCGATAGAAGCGATAAAATCCGCACCTACAATTATCCGCAAAATAGAATTACCGATCACCGCATCGGATTAACACTCTACAATCTCTCCGGTATTATGGAAGGCGATCTCACCGAACTAATCGACCAAATTAAAATGGCGGATAGAACTGAAAAACTGCAAACGGAAATGGGTGATTAGTTTTTGGTGATCAGTTTTAAGTTGTTGAGATTGAAATCGACCATTTGCGACTTCCAACTTTTTCTTATATTTCTTCAAATGAAAATCTACAATAATTTTTTTTCCCGGAGAACGGACAATGATAAAATCTTCCATTAAGTATTTACTTTATTTTGTTCTGTTTTTGTCTTTTGAACTGCTCCCACAACCAAAAGAATTAACGGTTGAATTAATCCAAACCAACAAAGATTTTTTCGGAAAGAACTTAAGCGGTGTACAATGGTTTTCCGGCGGAGAAAAATTTTCTTTTCTAAAAAGAGATCCGGCAGCAAAAGCAACTGCCATTTATGAACACGATTGTAAAACAGGAGAAGAAAAAATTCTTGTTCCGGGAAATGATTTGAAGTTAAAACCGGAAGATCAACCGTTCAGTATCCAAAATTACGAGTGGCTCCCAAACGAAAAATATATCTTGTTCACGGGAACACTTCCGGCGCGTTCGCTTAAGACCGGCGGCGCTTTTTACATTTATGAAATTGCGCAGAAGAAATTTTTTGAACTTGCTTCTTCCGAAAAAAAACAAGAGAACGCCCGCTTTTCTCCCGACGGTGAAAAGTTGGCTTTCGTTCGAGACAACAATGTTTTTGTAGTTGATATTCAATCGCAGAAAGAAACGCAAATTACTTTTGACGGAAGTGAAACTCTTTTAAACGGTAATTTTGATTGGGTGTACGAAGAAGAGTTCAGCATTATCAATGGAATTGAATGGTCGCCCGATAGCAAACGAATTGCTTTCTGGCAGTTGGATCAATCGCAGGTGCCGGAAATGCACATCGCTAAATGGGATTCGCTTTATCTCAACTTTCTCGATATGCGTTATCCAAAAGCCGGAACGCGCGGCTCATTTGTAAAAATCGGAATTGCGGATATTGCCACCGCAAAAACAGTCTGGGTTGATCTTGGCGAGGAAACAGATATTTACATTCCCCGCTTAAAATTTACAACCGATGCGAATCTCCTTGCCGTTCAACGGTTGAATCGATTACAGAACAAATTGGATATTCTTTTTGCCGATGTAGTAACCGGAAAAACGAAAACTGTTTTTGCGCAAAGCGATTCATGCTGGATTGACATTAACGATAACTTGCAATTCTTAAAAGATAAAAAACATTTTATATGGACTTCAGCAAAAGACGGTTTTGAACATATTTATCTTTTCGATTACAACGGCAACCAGATAAAACAGCTTACAAGCGGAAATTTTGAAGTTGACAAAATCCTCGGCGTTGATGAAACGAACAAGGAAATCTATTTTACATCGAACGAAAGAAGCACTGTAAATAGCGATTTGTACTCGGTTAATTATGAAAGCAGTAAACGAAACCGTATCACAGAAACCAAAGGCTCACATACAATTGATCTTTCCCCAAATCAAAAATATTTTATTGATCGATACTCTAACGCAAATCTACTCGGCTCAGTATATCTTTATAAAACAAACGGTGATAAAATCCGTGACCTTGTAGTTAGCGATATGTCGGTTTTTAAAGATTACAATCTTTCCCCGGTTGAGTTCTTCCGTTTTAAAACTACAGACGGAGTTGAGCTGGACGCATCAATAATAAAACCGGCAAACTTTGATCCTTCAAAAAAATATCCGGTATTGGTAAATAATTACAGCGGACCCGGTTCCAAAATTGTTACTGATGCTTGGGGAAGAGATTTATGGTTTCAAATGCTCTCGCAAAAAGGTTACATCATCTTTGCGGTTGATAATAGAGGAACAAGCGGACGCGGCGAATCATTTAAGAAAATCGTTTATAAAAATTTAGGTTATTGGGAAGTGAATGACCAGATCGAAGGAGCAAAATATCTTGCTTCGCTTCCTTATGTTGATGCAAGCCGAATCGGCATTTGGGGCTGGAGCTACGGCGGTTATGCTTCGGCTTTAACTTTGGCGAAAGCTCCTGATTACTTCAAAGCGGCAATTGCCGTTGCGCCGGTAACCGATTGGAGATTTTATGATAACATTTATACCGAACGGTATATGTCAACTCCGCAGTTAAACCCAAAAGGATATGAAACAAGTTCGGTAATGACGTATGCCGATCAACTGAAAGGAAAGTTGCTTCTCATTCACGGCACTGCGGATGACAACGTTCATTTTGAAAACTCCGTTGCGCTTGTTACAAAATTAGTTGCAGAGAACAAACCGTTTCAAACAATGTATTATCCTGAAAAAAATCATGGTATTGGCGGAGGCAAAACACGTTTGCATCTTTACCAATTGATGACGGAATTTTTATTAAATAATCTGTAGAAATTGAAAGTGAAAAGTAGAAAGTATAAAGTTTTTACTACTTTCCACTTGCAACTTTATACTTTCTACTGAAAAAGGAGTCTATGAAAAGAGAACTGATTGAAAATAAATATATGCGCTGGCTTTATCTAACCCTTGGATTTTTCTTTGTGGGTGTTGGCATTCTGGGAATAATTCTGCCGGTTATGCCGGGAGTTGTTTTTATTATTATCTCCGGTTATTTTTTTTCACGAAGCTCGCATAAATTTCACGACATTCTTATTAATAATAGATATGTCGGCAAGTATATCCGCGACTACTATGCGGGGGTTCCAATGCCTTTACGCGCTAAAATTTTTGCGATTCTTTTCACGCTTATTTCTGGTGTAGTTGGTATTTGTTTATTGTGAGGAATAAATGAACATTCAAATCTTTGGTACAAAAAAGTGCAGGGAAACGCAAAAAGCTGAACGCTATTTCAAGGAAAGAAAAATTCCTTTTCACTTCCGTGATCTAACTGAAAAGGGAATAAGCAAAGGGGAACTTGAAAATATTTCCTCCGTTATTCCGCTTGAAGAATTAATTGACCACGATGGAAAGCAATTTGAAAAACGGAATCTTAAATTCATGAAGTTTGATATTGAAGAAGAACTATTAAGCGATCCCCTCCTCTTAAAAACTCCGGTTGTAAGGAACGGCAGACAAGTTACCGTTGGCAACAAACCGGAAGTTTGGAAAACGTGGGCGTGAAAAAACAATACGTTTTGTTCTACTTTCCTTCTGTAGGTATCATTCAAGTTCCTATCGTCATGAACCACCAGAAGAAATGGTAGAATGGAATAAAGTTAGACTATAAAAATTATAAGAATTTTTTTATTAATAGTTTAGAATCAAGCTTCGGGAAGTGTGATCCGGCAGTATACCTTACAAATCCATCCAAAGCATGAGAGAACGATGTTGGAGCGTTTAGGATTACTCTCCTAATCTCATCTTCTAATCCAAAACCAGTCGTATAAACTTTTTTATCCTGAAAATCAATTTCATTCAGATTAAGTGCTCGAATATTTTCTTCGGCAAAGCCAAAGCCCAAAAAGAATATCCTTTGCGCTTTTTTGAACATCTCTACGACTTCTTCTTGATTCTGGAGGACTTCCCTTTCAAATATAGTTTTAATATTATCCTTCACGACATTTACCTGTTCAACAAATTCAATATTACCCAAAGGCTCTCCCCTTTGGTTCCTCTGGATAAAATCATCTAAAGTTCCTAAATCTCCGTATATATGATAAATTTTTATTGTTGAATAAATGTCGAATACTTTAATTTCTTGATTCGCGCTGAAAGAATTGCTAATTGCCTGCCAAAAAAAATACTCAAGCGACCTATCATAGTTGAAAGTAATAAAGGAAATTTTGTTCTCCTTAAACTTTTCAATTTCCTCTGTTGCACTACTTTTTAAACCATTTATGAGAAATTTATTATATAAATATTCCATCCAGTCATACGTTTTGGTTGAAGTTATTACATCCCTCAAATACCCTTTTTCGCTTTCATTCAATGCTATGACGATGGCTTTTTTTCCAATATCAGCTAGCTTGGGATGCATGGCTAAAAATAAGTCAATTGATATAATCTTTGAATCCAAATATTTTTTTGTGAAAAAGTTAAAGCGCTCAGTTATCTTTTCTCTCTCAAAATCGTGGTACTTCCCGTATTCAGTTGAATTAAAGGAATTATATCGATTCAAAGAGTAATCAATAATGTTATCTCTTAAATCTTTCCCGCTCGGGAATTTATATGGAACTCCCGCGCCAGCTCCCAAAACAAATAGCGTCTCTTTTTCTATCATGAAAAACACTCTAAATTCTCTCCAGAAACTAATCAAAAACATTATCCTAAAAAAAAAAGGATGACTTTCTTTCCCAATTCCGTTAGGAATTGAATATTGGTAGAATATAAAACCAACCCGCCACCCAAAGTTCCGTAGGTACGAAATGTTTTTTCACGGCAGACAAATCTTCCCTAAAATAGTTGATCTAATTGCTCCGGTAGCACGCGGAATATTAGCAGGATTTCCCGCTAAAGTTTCGTTTGCCAATACCGCAAAGCAGATAGCTTCCTTCGCGTCGGATGAAATGCCAAGATCTTTTACATTCTTAACAACAACCGTTTTGCCGAAATATTTTTTCAACGAATTCATAATAAAATTATTTCTTGCCCCGCCGCCGCTTACAAACAACTCTGATATTTCAGTTTCGCTTCTTATAAATTTCTCATAATTGCGGTAAACGCCGTAAGCGGAAAAATCGGCAACCACAGCAAGTAAATCCTCCTTCGCAACGCTTCGGAATTTTTTCAACAAAGGAGCTGAAAATTCCGCACCATAATATTCGCGTCCCGTTGATTTTGGGATTTTCTTTTCGATATACTTATCATGTTTTTTTAACCAGTTAAAAACTTCATTATTTATTGTTCCGCTTGAGGCCAATTTTCCGTTCTTATCAAATTCAACATTAAAATACTTTTTCGCGAGGAGATCAACCATCATATTGCCGGGACCTGTATCAAAAGCGATGACGGAAGAAGCGTCACCCCTTTTATGCAGTACGGTAATGTTCGCAATTCCTCCGATATTAAGAAGCGCTCTGCTTTTTTTAGTTGAATGGAACATGATATAATCAAAATATGGAACCAGCGGCGCCCCTTGCCCGCCAAGCGCAACATCGCCCGTGCGGAAATCTCCAATCGTTAAAACTCCCGTCAATTTTGCTATTACGCTTGGATCACCAATTTGCAGCGTTGAACCGAAAGTGTATCCGTAGTAATGTTTCTTTTGGGGAAGATGGTGTATTGTTTGTCCGTGAGAACCGATCAAATCAACATCCGATAATTTAAATTTACTTTTTTTACAAAGCTCTTTTACTGCATCAACATAAAGATGGGCGATGAGAAAATTGAGTTTGCAAATATCCGTGACGCTGCCGGAATTTGTGGTAGAGTTCTCAAGTAATTTCTTTTTTAATCCACGCGGAAAAGGATACGTAATAAAAGCAAACTGCTTGATCTTTGTTTTTGTTCCGCTGCCGGAGACTTCAATCAGAACAGCATCAACGCCGTCAAGCGAAGTACCGGACATAAGTCCAATAATATTTTTCTTCTTTTTAGAAACGAGTTTTTGGAGTTCGTTGATATTCATATTGTAAATATAAATAATGACGGGAAATGATTTCGCCCGTTGACATTATTCTTTACTCATCTTCTCGCTTCTGATTGAAAAACTTATCCAGGAAACAAAAAAGGGCAACCATTACGGCTGCCCTTTTTATCTATCACTAGATCGGGGAAATTAATTAAACATCATAGTACAAAGTAAATTCGTACGGATGCGGCTGAAGCGCCATCGGTTTAATTTCTTTATCGGTTTTGTATTTTATCCATGTGTCTATAACATCTTCGGTAAATACATCGCCTTTAAGTAAATAATCGTGATCTTTTTTCAAACATTCCAACGCCGCGTCAAGACTTCCCGGAGTTGACGGAACATTTTTCAGTTCCTCCGGTTCCATATCGTAAATATCTTTATCGAGCGGTTCACCCGGATCAATACGGTTAATAATTCCATCCAAGCCAGCCATCATAATTGCAGAGAAGGCGAGGTACGGATTTGTTGAAGGATCAGGGCAGCGGAATTCAACGCGTTTTGCCTTTGGACTATTGGAGTACATCGGAATTCTGATCGAAGCGCTTCTGTTCCTTTGTGAATAAGCTAAGTTTACCGGAGCTTCAAATCCCGGAACAAGTCTCTTATAAGAGTTTGTTGTCGGATTGGTAATAGCCAACAAAGAGGGCGCGTGTTTCAAAATACCGCCGATATAATAGAGAGCCATTTCACTTAAACCCGCATATCCGTTACCGGCAAATAACGGCTTACCTTTTTTCCACAAACTTGAGTGAACGTGCATACCGCTTCCGTTATCGCCAAAAATCGGTTTAGGCATAAAGGTAACGGTTCTGTTGTTCTTTTTAGCGGTGTTTTTAATAATATATTTGAACATTAATAATTGATCGGCAGCCAAAACTAACGGTTGAAAACGAACATCAATTTCGCATTGTCCGCCGCTTGCAACTTCGTGATGCTGGGCTTCAATATCAAGTCCGGCATTCATTAAGTTGATAACCATTTCATTTCTAAGATCAACAAGAGAATCGGTTGGAGCAACCGGGAAGTATCCTTCTTTGTATCTTGGTTTGTAACCAAGGTTCGGACCCTCATCGCGTCCGCTGTTCCATTTACCTTCAACCGAATCAACAAAATAAAAACTGCTGTTCTGTGAAGAATCAAAACGAACGTCATCGAAAACGAAAAATTCCGCTTCAGGTCCAAAGTAAACCGTATCGGCAATTCCGGTTGAAAGTAAATAAGCCTGAGCTTTTTGCGCGATGTTTCTCGGGCAGCGTGAATATTTTTCTTTTGTCGCCGGTTCGTACACATCGCAAGTTAAACTTACCGTTGGCGCATTAACAAAGGGATCGAGCCACAATGTATTCGGATCGGGAATAATCAACATATCGCTTTCGTTAATCGCTTTCCAACCGCGGATGGAAGAACCGTCAAAGCCGAAACCATCTTCAAAAGAACCGGCATTGAATTGTGTAACGGGAAAAGTGATATGCTGCCACTGTCCCGGCATATCCATAAATTTCAAATCCACAAACTGTATCTTGTTATCCTTGATATATTTGAGGACGCTGTCTATCGCAGACATTTCCTTAGCCATAACTAACCTCTTATTTATTTTTTTATGTTTGTTTTGTTGCTTACTTAAGCTGAATTACTTCAGTGCAATTTTTGTCGATTCTTTAACCGAAGTAAGCACGAAAAATGATTTTGTGCTTACCACTCCGGGCCATGATTGAATTTCCGCGAGCAGTTTTTCCAACGCTTCCGTATTCTTTGCAATTACTTTTAGAATGTGTGAGCCTTCACCGAGAATCGAGTGACACTCAAGAACATCCGGATGCTGTTCAACTTTCGAGCCTAAAATTTTATAATGTTTAGAAGAATCCATTACCAAAAGAATGAACGCCATAATATCGTAACCGAAAGCTTTCCGGTTGATCTTGGTGTAATAACCTTCAATAATTTTTTTCGCTTCAAGTTTGTGAAGCCTTTCACTAACAGAAGGAATTGACATGCTCACCGCTTCGGCAAGTTGATTTCGTTTGGTTCTTCCTTGTTCCTGGAGAAGTTCAAGAATTTTAATATCTAAGTTATCTATCATGTCGCGCCTAATTTTTTTAGGGAAAATTATATTATTGGTTGCAAATATAAGATATTATTCAGATAAGAGGCAAATAAAAAAGAAGTTTTTTTGGAATATTTATTGAGAGATTCCGGTTATTAATAAGCGAGAGTGGAAATTTTCCGGTTTTTATATCCGGATTCTCCAATCATATGCAAAAAATGGAGAAATAAACCGTAGGGTGGTTTATAAATATTCGCTAAGGTAAGTTGATTAAATTGTGGTTACCTCCTTCTCGGTTAGAACTCGTTTTTCTTTTTTCCGATTGTACGTTTTTTTTGTTGCAATAACTTTAGGTGGTTTCTGCGGAAGAGGAACTCTCTTTTTCTTCTTCTTTATTGTAATTTTAATTTTCTCAGCCATAACAAAACTAAAAGATTGCGTAGATAAACGGAGCTAACGCAGAACCTTGCGTCAAAATGATAAGTCCGCCAAGGAGAATAAGAAAAAATAAGATCGGGGCAAGCCACCATTTTTTGCGGACTTTTAGAAAATCCCACAACTCGGATATAATTGAAAGTTTGCTCATTGTTATTCCTAAAATTGTTTTTCGTATCGAGATTTATCGAAAGTTGCTTGCGGTCGTTTCCGCCAATAACTGGTTGCTGATCTCTCAATTTTTAAATCTAAAAATTTCTTACCTGTAAATTTATAAAGAAATTTTATTGGAGTTAAAACAAAATAAAAGAGAAGGCTTAAAATTATTCGAGTAGAAAAGAATCCTAGCACAACACTAAAGCCCATCCACAATTTGTAAATCCATTTCAATGCTTTCGGGAGAGTCAATCCGAGAAAAATAAAAAGAAATCCCAGCCCGCTGAAAATCAATTTATGTTTTGCATGTAGGATAATCATAATTATCCCGATAATGGTTAACAATCCGCCGATTGTTAGTCCGAATTTTCTTAACTCTGTCGGAGTGGTTTTAATCTGTTTAAGTTCTTCTTTAATCAAGCTGAAATTCCTTCTTCCAATCAACATCATTTTCGAGTTGTTTCTGTTCTGTTTTGTTCAGCAGAAAATTGCCCAGCACAAGATAATCAATATCAGTGCGCATGAAACAGCGGTAAGCATCCTGCGGTGAACAAACAATCGGCTCGCCCCGAACATTAAATGACGTATTTACAACTACCGCGTAACCGGTTTGCTTTTCAAATTCTGAAATTAACTTGTGATAACGCGGATTGGTTTCTTTTTGCACCGTTTGAATTCGTGCCGAATAATCAATGTGTGTTACCGCAGGAATATCGGAACGTAAAATGTTCAATTTTTCAATGCCGAATAGTTGCTTTTGCTCTTCGGTCATCGCTTTTTGACGTTCTTTTTTTACATCGGCAACAAGCAGCATGTAGGGACTTTCATTCTTCATTTCAAAATAATCAGCAACTTTTTCTGAAAGAACCGAAGGAGCGAACGGGCGGAACCCTTCTCTAAATTTTATTTTGATGTTCATTGTTGCCTGCATTTTTGCAGAGCGTGCATCTCCAATAATCGAGCGGTTCCCCAACGCACGGGGACCAAATTCCATTCTACCCTGGAACCATCCGACAACTTTTTCATCTGCAAGCAAAGTGGCGGTTTCCGGATAGAGTTCATCATCACTTAATTGTTTAAAGGGAATTTTATTTTCTTCAAGCCAAACTTTTATTTCTTCGTTTGTAAATTCCGGGCCAAGATATGCGCCATTCATAACATCGCTTTTTCCGTTAGCGCTTCTTTCATTTCCAAGAAATTGATACCATGCTGTTAATGCGGCTCCCAACGCGCCTCCGGCGTCACCGGCAGCCGGTTGAATCCAAATATTCTCAAAAATATTTTCGCGTAAAAGTTTTCCGTTTGCAACACAGTTTAAGGCAACGCCCCCGGCAAGACAAAGATTTTTCTGTCCGGTTTCTTTGCGTACATGTCTTGCCATCCGCAGCATAACTTCTTCCGTAACATCTTGAACTGAACGCGCAAGATCCATTTCTTTTTGTGTTAGATTTGTCTCCGGCTTTCGCGGCGAGCCGCCAAAAAGTTTATGGAATTTTTCATTCGTCATCGTTAAACCGGCGCAGTAATTAAAATATTCCATATTCATTTTAAAGGAACCGTCTTCCTTTAAGTCGATCAATTCGGAATAAATTTTATCAACGTATTTCGGTTCGCCATACGGTGCTAAACCCATTACTTTGTATTCGCCGGAATTCACTTTGAATCCGGTGTAATATGTAAACGCAGAATAAAGAAGTCCTATTGAATGAGGAAAATGAATATCGGAATCAATTTGAATTTTGTTTCCGCTGCCGACACCAAAACTTGAAGTGGTCCATTCGCCAACTCCATCCATCGTTAAAAATGCTGCATCTTGAAACGGTGATGGATAAAAGGCGGAAGCAGCGTGCGACTCGTGGTGTTCGGGAAAAAGAATCGTTCCTTCGAAGCCAAGTTCTTTTTTAATGAATTCTTTCATCCAGAGTTTTTCTTTTATCCAAAGCGGCATAGCTTTAATGAAAGATTTTATTCCAACCGGAGCGAAGCTAAGATAAGTTTCGAGAAGCCGTTCAAATTTCAAGAAAGGTTTATCGTAAAAAACCACGTACGATAAATCTTTTCCGGTTATTCGGGCATGGTTCAAACAATAATTTATTGAGTGCGTCGGGAAAGCATGATCGCCTTTTTTGCGGGTGAATCTTTCTTCTTGCGTAGCCGAAAGTATTTCACCGTCTTTAAGCAAACATGCAGCGCTATCGTGGTAAAAAGCTGATATTCCGAGGATGTACATTAAAATTATTTTTATGAATGAGTAGATTCAATTTAAGAAGAAACGGGAAATATTTTCATAAAGATCTTTTCGTAAAGGATGATTCTTTACTTTCGACTTGCTTAACTCTTCTTTCAAATATTGTGTCCTTACATTAAATAAATTCTTGACTTTAGAGCGCGTTAGGCTTATTTTTATAAAACAAAATTACATTTAGAAAAGTTTATTTCTTTCTTAAAACTCAATGACAAAACTTTTTCAATGGGTTAAAAGTGTTTTTTCATTCGACCTTAATCCTGCGAAACAAATTTTCTTAAACGGTTTCATTTGTAATGAACAATAATTAATAAATTTATATAGGAGAGGTTGTATGAAAAACGTTCTTTCGTTCTGGTTGGTTGCTCTTTTTCTTTCTTCCACCACCTTTGGGCAAACAAATTCTTTTATTGGTGCGTATAACGCCTATTCCATCGAGCAGACAAACGACAATGGATTTATTTTAGCTCAATTGGTCAATCAAAAAACCTCCGTTTATAAACTTGATGCAACCGGAAAGCAAATTCTAACGGGTTCCGGAATAGTTCAAAACTTATCAAGTTCATTTATAACTCAAACATCGGATGGCGGTTATCTTGTGACCGGGTATGAAACCGACACACTTGTAAACAAAACAAACGTTAAAATTGTAAAGTTGACCTCTGAACTTTCTATAAGTTGGTCAAAACTTTATGGAACGAGCGATAAAAATGAAAGAGGTTTAACTGCCACACAAACCGCTGATGGAGGATATTTGCTCTTTGGCGTAACAACCGGCGTATTGAATTTAACCACAAGCAAGGAATTTTATGTTATTAAAGTGGATGCCGATGGAAAACTTTTGTGGGAAAGATATTATGCATCGCCTAACTCTATCACTCTTACCATCCCTTGTTACTCCATAATTTCTACTTCAGACGGAGGTTTTCTTCTCCATGGATTAAAACAGTTATTAAAAATCAGTGCCGTGGGAGATTCCCTTTTTAGTAAAACTTTAGCAGCAAATTATTATTCTTGTGAAAAAACATCTGATGGAAAATTAATTTTCGGAGGATTTAATTCACTAATGCTCACTGACGAAAGTTTAAATGAACTTTGGTCAAGAACGCTTAGTTCAACTGTCTATTCCGTAAAACCGACAAATGATAATGGTTTTATTCTTTTAGGAACCACAGGTTTAATTAAAACAAATTCAAGTGGTGATTCACTATGGAACGTTGATTTTAGTGGGTTATCAATTACCGGCTCAACTCTCTATAAAGTTATTACAACAAAAGACAATGGTTATTTAGCTTCTCTGGATAATGCTCTAATTAAAACCGATGAGAAGGGAAGAGTCCTTAACTTAACTTCGCCATCTTCAACATCATCATCAACGCTTTATCCGGGAGTTCAAACAAATATCACATGGAAAAGTTCGGGAATTTCAACAATCAATATTGAGTTTAGTTCAAACGCGGGCAAAAACTGGGTGCTACTTGATGCCTATATTCCAACTTCATCTTCCTATCCATGGAGCACACCAAATACCAAGTTAGATTCATGTCTAATCCAAATCCGAGATGTTGAAAATCAAATTTATTCCCAAAGTCAAATTTTTCCAATTTCCTCTAACATTAACAACACTAATTACGAGTATATAGCCGCAAATCAAATATTAATGTGGGTTGGTAACAACGGTATTTGTTCTCATGATCCAAGAACTGATGGAAGTGGTCTCTATTGGCCCGGTGGATTGGGTGCGGTTAATACGGCAATTTATCAAGATGGATTTATTTGGGGTGGAAAAGTTGACGGACAAATAAGAGTGGGGGGAAGTACATATCGGTCGGGGTTGCAACCGGGCAAAATTTTATCCGAAGGAATTGCAGATGATCCCAATGACCAAAAATATTCCGTTTGGAAAATTAAAAAAGGATGGGAGATTTTACCACCTTCTACAGATAGATCAAAATATGAGTATAATTATAATAGTTGGCCTGGCGATTTAGGCGCTCCATTTGTTGATAACAACGGAGATGGGGTATATACCCCCGGTGTAGATAAACCGAAATTTCTTGGTGATGAAGTCTTGTGGTTAGTTGGTAACGACTTAGATACAACAAGAACAAGATTCCTCTATGGTAGCGATCCAATGGGTCTTGAAGTGCAAACTACCGTGTTTGCATTCAATAGAACGAATGAATTGGGAAATGTTGTCTTTAAAAATCATAAGATTATCAACAAGAGCAGTAAACCAATCACGGATATGTATTTAGCGTATTGGTCAGATCCCGATCTCGGTGACGCTGGCGATGATTACGTAGGTTGTGATACAATATTAAGTTTAGGCTATTGTTACAACGGAGACAATAATGATGTGGGTTATTATGGAGCCGCACCACCGGCGGTTGGATATTCCTTTTTGCAGGGTCCGATTGTTGCCGGCATTGCAACAGATGTCGCTGCGTTTTTGTCTCAATGGAGACTTGGATATAAAAATTTACCCTTAACTGCTTTTTCTTTTTACGTAAATCAAGTTGGTACAACATACAAAGATCCGGTCTTGGGTTCCTACGAAGGGAGTGTCCAGATGTACAACTATTTACAGGGATTAATTTGGGATGGAACCTCTTACATAAATCCATTCACCGTAAAGACAACGAAATTTCCGTTAGCTGGTGATCCGGTTATAGGAACTGGATGGTATGAAGGTCCACAGGGATGGCCAGGGGGAAGTATACCTCCTTCTGATCGAAGACAGTTAATGAGTTCCGGACCATTTACTTTAATGCCTGGAGATACCCAAGAGGTTGTCATTGCCATATCCCTTGCGCGAGGCTCTAACAATCTCGGCAGTATAACCGAATTGAAAAAGACCGCAAAGATTGCGAAAGATTTCTATTACGTTCAATTACCGGTAAATGTAGAAGATGGTTACATGAAGCCATTGGAATATAATCTTTCGCAGAACTATCCTAATCCCTTTAACCCAACAACAAGTTTTAATTACGCTTTGCCAAGTGACGGAAAAGTAACAATTAAAATTTATGATGCGATAGGTCGCGAAGTGAAAACTTTAGTTGATGAATTCAAACATTCCGGTAAATACACAGCATACTTCAATTCCGCAGGACTTGCAAGCGGTGTGTACATGTGCAAACTGGTTTCGGGTAATTACAGTTCAGTGAAGAAAATGATCTTGATGAAGTAAGTTTTCGATTCAAGAGATACCATCCCAAAGGATGGTATCTCTTTTTTTATTCCTAATTTCATTGTGCTATGCTTCATCAATCTTAACCGGTTTTACATCCCAGATTAAATCAGCATACTCTTGAATTGAGCGATCGCTGGAGAACTTGCTCATGCGGGCAACGTTTAACAGCGCTTTTTTAAACCACTCGTCTTTGTTTTTATAGAGTGTACTAACTTTCGCTTGTGTTTTTACATACGATTGATAATCCGCAAGAAGAAAATAATAATCGACATTGAGCAATTCATCAATAAGCGGTTGGAAAAGTCCCGGTTCAAAAATACTGAATTGATTATTTTGGATCATATCAATCACCCGTTTTAATTCGGGAATGTTTTCGTAATAATCTCGTGGGCGGTAACCATTTGATTTCAGTTTCCTCACTTCATCCGAAAGCAACCCGAAAATAAAAATATTGTCGTCACCAACTTCTTCACGCATTTCAACGTTTGCCCCGTCCATTGTTCCGATCGTTAAAGCGCCGTTAAGTGCAAACTTCATATTGCCGGTTCCTGAGGCTTCCAATCCTGCGGTTGAAATTTGTTCGGAAAGATCAGTTGCGGGAATAATTTTTTCAGCAAGCGATACAGAGTAATTTTTAAGGAAGATAACTTTTAATTTATCTTTTATAGAATGATCGTTATTAATAACATTCGCCACATTATTAATAAGTTTTATGATCAGTTTCGCTTGGAAATATGCGGGTGCGGCTTTACCGGCAAAAATTATTGTTCGTGGTACAAATGCTGCACGCGGATTGTCTTTAATTTTGTTGTACATCGTAATCACGTGAAGAACATTCAAGAGCTGGCGTTTGTACTCGTGAAATCTTTTTACGTGAACGTCGAACATCGAGTCCGGATTAATTTTAACTTGATGTTCCTTCTCGATGTACTCAATTAAAAATTTCTTGTTCAACCATTTTGCTTCTTTGAAAACTTCCATGAACTGTTTGTCATCAATCAGTTTCTCAAGTTTTTTTATCTGAGAAAGATCTTTAACCCAGCCATCGCCGATATGTTCTGAGATCGCTTCCGACAAATAAGGATTTGCGATTTTAAGCCAGCGGCGTGGTGTAATTCCGTTTGTAATGTTCTTGAATTTTTCCGGGAACATTGCATAGAAATGTGGGAAGATATTATTCCGAAGAATATTTGTATGAAGCGCTGCAACTCCGTTTATGGAATGGCAGCAGACGATTGCAAGATTTGCCATCCGTATTTTTTTCTCATCTCCTTCGCGTACAATCGAAAGCTTTGAAATAATTTCAGGATCGGTGGTGTATTGCTCTTGAACATATTGAAGAAATCTTGCATTAATTTCGTAGATGATTTGCAAGTGACGCGGTAAAAGCGAATCCATAATTTTAACAGACCATTCTTCTAAAGCTTCCGGTACAACTGTATGGTTAGTGTAAGCAAAAGTGTTTGAAGTAATATCCCATGCATAATCCCAGCTCAATCCTTCTTGATCCATCAAAATTCGCATTAGTTCAGGGATAGCAATAACGGGATGTGTATCATTTAATTGAATAGCTGTTTTCTCTGCGAAGAGATCGAAATCAGAATGGCGATATTTGTATTTTCTAATAATATCTTGCAGCGTTGCTGAACTAAAAAAGTATTGTTGTTTAAGTCGAAGGAATTTTCCTTTTACCATCGTATCGTTCGGGTAAAGAACTTTTGAAATGTTTTCAGATTCGTTTTTCTTCTGAACCGAAGCAACATAATTTCCGGCATTAAATTCTTTAAAGCTGAATTCGTGAGTTGCTTTTGCCTGCCACAGGCGTAAATTATTTACGGTGTTCGTTCTAAAGCCCGGAACGGGAACATCATAAGCAACGGCAAGAATATCTTCGGTATTTTTCCACTCAAATTTCATCTGCCCGTCCGCTTGTTTGTGCATTTCAACTGTTCCGTAAAAACGGATGCGGTATGAAAGTTCACGGCGAAGAATTTCCCACGGGTTGCCGTAACTGAGCCAGTTGTCCGGTTTTTCAACTTGATACCCATTCTCAAGATCTTGCTCAAAGATTCCATATTCATAACGAATACCGTAACCGAAGGCTGGTAATTCAAGCGTAGCCATTGAATCTAAAAAACATGCAGCAAGTCTTCCGAGACCACCGTTACCGAGTGCCATATCATGCTCTTGATCTCTCGCTTCTTCCAGATGATATCCGGCATCTTGAATAATTTTATCGCTCTCTTCGTAATAATCCATGTTGATTAGCGCGTTGCCGAGCAGTCTTCCCATTAAAAATTCAAGCGATAAATAATAAACGCGCTTTACATCGTCAACGTTATATTTGTGCATGGTGCGCAGCCATTTGCGTACAAGACGGTCGCGGACTGACATTGAGATAGAATAATAAATATCATCCTGCGTAGCGGAAAGTTTATCCTTCACCAGAATGAATTCAAGGTGTTCTGCAAACTGATTTGATAAAGAATAACTTTCAAGTTGTTCTTTATCGGTAAAAAATATTGATGAATCTTTCAGGCTCATAGAACCTCCATGTTATAGTTAAAATCTTTTTCAATTTCAGAAAACTTTTTGCCTAACAAATCTTTTGGAGAAAGGAGTGGCAAAGAAATTTTCCAATCTATACTTAAATCCGGGTCATTATAAAGAATTGCCCGTTCATCGTTTTTGCTATAAAAAGCAGTACATTTATAAGAAAATATTGCTTCATCAGAAAGGACAGAAAATCCATGTGCAAAACCTGGTGGAATCCAAAGTTGGTAATGATTTTCTTCAGATATTTCTGCAGCATAATACTTTCCAAATGAGGGCGAACCGAACCGAATATCCACTGCAACATCCAAAACTTTTCCCGACAACACTTGCACTAATTTTCCTTGGGCAGCGTTCCCGACTTGATAATGCAAACCGCGAAGCGTATTCTTTACCGATTTAGAAACATTATTCTGTACAAAGGGAAGAGAAATTCCAAATTCGGTATAACGTAAAAAGTTGTATGATTCAAAAAAATATCCGCGCTCATCACCAAAAACGTCAAGCTGAAGTAGAAGCAACCCGTTCAATTGTTTATCAATTATTTTCATTCGATCTCTTCAAGAATATTTTCAAGATAGTTTTTGTATTGGCATTTCGGCATTTTTTCGATCACCGTTTGAAATTGTTCTTTTGAAATGAACTTCATATAGTAAGCAATTTCTTCTATGCAGGCTACTTTCAAACCTTGCCGGTCTTCTATCGTTCCGAAAAAATTTGAGGCTTGAAGTAATGCTTCCGGTGTTCCGGTATCAAGCCAGGCAACGCCGCGTCCGATTTTCTCAACGCGCAGTTTACCTTTATTTAAGTAGGTGTTGTTCACATCGGTAATTTCTAATTCACCGCGCGGCGAGGGTTCTAAATTTTTAGAAATATTCACAACTTCATTGTTGTAAATGTATAAACCGGGAACAGCAAATTTTGATTTCGGACTTTTCGGTTTCTCTTCAATAGAAAGCGCTTTTCCGTTTTTGTCAAATTCTACAACTCCATAACGTTCCGGATCGGTTACACGGTATCCAAAAACAGTTGCGCCGGAATTGTTTTCAATTCCTTGATAAAAGAAATCGAGATTGCCGTAAAAAATATTATCTCCGAGAATTAACGTTACAGAATCGTTGCCGATAAATTTATCGCCAAGAATAAATGCTTCCGCAATACCGTTTGGAGCCGATTGCACAACATATTCTATTGAAAGTCCAAGATGCGAACCGTCTTTAAATAATTTTTTGTAATAAGGAATCGTTTCCTCGTTCGAGATAATTAAAACCTCTTTTATTCCTCCGAGCATTAATACCGAGAGCGGATAATAGATAAGCGGTTTATCATAAATCAAGGTAAGTTGTTTGCTGTAAACTTGAGAAATAGGATACATCCGCGAACCGGAACCACCGGCGAGAATTATTCCTTTCATAAAAATTGACTTCCTTTACTTAATATCTTATGACATTTATAACTTAAATTTATCTTTGGAGAATGGGTGAATGATTGTATAGATGAATGAATGACTGCGTTAATAGAAAACCATTCAATCATGCGACCATTCAACCAATCTTCCGATCCTATCAATAATCAAAATATTTAATTGCTCATTTCCTTTTAGTAAGACAATTAATATTTAGGATTTTGATGCCACTGCCAGGCAGTCTGCACAATATCTTTTAAATTGAATTTCGGATTCCAGCCGAGAACTTCTTTCGCTTTTTTGTTATCGGCAACCAACACAGCGGGATCGCCTGCCCGTCGTGGTGCAATTACCAATTTAATTTTTTCACCGGTAACTTCTTCGGCAACAGAAATCACTTCTTTAACAGAATTTCCATCTCCGGTTCCTAAATTAATAATTTGCGATGAATTTCCTTTATTTAAATATTCCAATGCTTTTACGTGTGCGTCGGCTAAATCTTCAACATGGATATAGTCGCGAACGCAAGTGCCGTCCGGTGTAGGATAATCATCGCCGTAAACGGAAATACTTTCACGTTTGCCAAGAGCCGTAAACAAAACCAAAGGAATTAAATGTGGCTCCGGGAAATGACTTTCGCCAATCTCTCCGTTAACCGAAGCGCCCGCAGCGTTGAAATACCTAAGTGCGACGTACTTCATTCCGTAAGCTGATTCGTAGTCAGCAAGAATTTGTTCGATCATTAATTTTGTTTTTGCGTAGGGATTGATCGGCTTTGTTGATTCTTCTTCAGAGATTGGAATGGTTAATGGATTTCCGTACAGTGAGCATGTTGAAGAAAAAACAAAATGCTTTACACCTTTTTCTTTTAATGCGTTAATCAAATTAAAACTACCGGAAACATTATTGCGGTAATACATTTCGGGATCTTCAACTGATTCACCGACATACGCAAACGCGGCAAAGTGAATGACCGATTCAATATTATGTTTTTGAATTACTGATACTAATTTTTCTTTATCAAGTAAGTCAGCTTCTTCAAAAATAACATTTTGAGGAAGAGACGCTTTGTGTCCGCGCGAAAGGTTATCGAGGACGATTACGTCCAACCCTTTTTTAAGTAATAACCGCACAACGTGCGAACCGATGTAGCCGGCGCCGCCGGTAACCAAAACTGCCATTAATATCCAGATATTTTTGTTTGAGAATTTTGTTGGAGAAATTTAACTTAAAAAATCATTTTAAAAAAGAAAAAGGCAGTTGGAATGTCTGCCTTTTAGTTTTTTTTGATTTCCCAAAAAATCAAAGTTTTTTGAAATGTTTTCGAACAATAATAATTATTGTGAATAAGCTCCTATTATTTCCTTTAAAACCTTGTTCACTCTTTCTGGAGTTTTTAATGCTCTAACAATATCATCATCAATCGGAAAGAGAACTTGTTCGCGCAATATTTTTGCATAAGGATTTTTCCTGGCTTTGGAGTAATCAAAACTATACTCTTCTTTAAGCTCGCAAGCTTTTCGGGTTTTTTCCTTAACTGTTTTCTTCATAGATCAACTTTATTTTTATCCCAAATGAAATTAATCATTTGACTTACGCCGCTGCCGGTGTTTGTGGCACCGGTTGGCGCGTTCCGAGTTCTCTATCAAGCATAAAGATGCCGTAATTGTTTTCGCCTACCATTTTCAGATCATCGATAATTTTTGTTACGTTTGATTCTTCTTCAACTTGTTCGGTAACAAACCACTGCAAAAAATTATGCGTCGCATAATCTTTAACTTCCAGGCTTAAATGTACCAACTCATCAATGCTGGCGGTGATAAATTGTTCATGGACGTAAGTATCCTCGTAAGCATCAAGCGGAGATTTCCAATCATTTTTTGGCGTTTCAATCGAAGTAAGAATAGCCCTTCCCCCTTTTTGAATCACATACGCATAAAACTTCATAGCGTGGAGATGCTCTTCATCAGCTTGAATTTTCATCCAGTTAGCCATACCCGTTAAGTTCTTACTTTCAAAATATGAAGACATTGAAAGATATAAATAAGATGAAAAAAATTCTTTGTTGATCTGAGCGTTTAATGCTTTTTCTATTTTTTCATTGATCATAAAAACCTCTTAATTAAAGTTTAAATTAGTAGAAGCAAACTAAGAAATTTTGCCATGTACAACAAGATAAAGCGCACAAATCAATTGTGCGAGTTTGGATTTTTTCTACTTAGCGGTAAATTTAGAGAGGTGAAATTTATTCAGTTGAGAAGAGGAATTTATGAGTCTAAGTGAATTACAAAAAGTTATCAGACAAAAAGCAAATAAGCAGCATGCTATAATTCTACAACGGTTTTTTAAGACCGGTCCCGGCGAATATGGAGAAGGTGATATCTTCCATGGAATCAAAGTTCCGGTTCAGAGAACTATTGCAAATCAATTTCATCATCTTCCGCTCAACGACCTACACGTTTTGTTGAAATCAAAATATCACGAGGAACGATTGATCGCGCTGTTGATCCTGGTTATAAAATTTAAACACGCTGATGAATCCGTACGCGAAAAGCTTTTTACTTTTTATTTGAAGAACGCAACGAATATAAATAACTGGGATTTAGTTGATCTTTCCGCTGATAAAATTGTCGGCGCCTATTTAATCGATAAGGACAAATCGATTTTATTTAAGCTGGCAAAATCCGCCGATCTTTGGGAGCGGAGAATTTCAATGATCTCAACTTTTTACTTTATCAAGAATGGAATTTTTGAGGTCACTTTCCAAATAGCAGAAATTTTATTGAACGATAAACATGACTTGATCCACAAAGCGGTTGGCTGGATGCTGCGCGAAATTGGGAAGCGGGATTTAGAGCCTGAAGAAGAATTTCTAAAACTCCATTACAAAAAAATGCCTCGCACCATGCTTCGCTACGCAATTGAAAAATTTCCCGAAGCAAAACGCCAAGCATTTTTAAAAGGGACCGTATTATGAAAAAGCATTTAAAAAATACTCTGCTTTTCTTTTTTATTCTCTTCAGCATTGCGAATCCGCAAAAAAAAGAAACAAATGTTCTCTATCAATATTCCGTTATAAATGCGCTGTCCGCTGGCGTGTATGATGGTGATCTGACTGTAAAAGAATTAAAAAAGTTTGGCAATTTCGGACTCGGAACCTTCAACAATATTGATGGCGAAATGATCGTGCTTGATGGAAAAATCTATCAAGTAAAAACGGATGGGATTCCGGTTGAAGCAAAAAAGAATTTGCTTTCTCCCTTTGCCGCTGTTACATTTTTCAAAAGTGATACTACAATCGAAGTAAAAACTCCACAAACCCTTAAAGAAATAAAAAAAATAATTGACGCTGCCGTTCCTTCGGCAAATTATTTATACGCAATAAATATTTCCGGTGAGTTTCAAAAAGTAAAAACGAGAAGCGTTCCCAGGCAGCAACAACCATTTCCCGATTTAGCTTCCGTAATTAAAAATCAAGTTACGTTTGAAAAAGCATCGATCAACGGAACCGTGATCGGATTTAAATTGCCGGAGTTTATCGATGGCGTAAACGTGAAGGATTTTCACTTTCACTTTCTTTCTGATGATAAAATCTTTGGCGGACATTTGCTTGATCTTATTATTGAAAAAGGAAAAATTGAGATCGGGATCATTAAAGAATTCCGCTGTCAACTTCCTTCAACAAAAAATTATACCGAAACTAAATTTGTGAAGGAAGAAAGTTATCTTCCGAATAAATAAAACGGCTTTCTTTTGAGACATCATAAATAATTTTATCCGAGGTTAATTTGGCTCTTACAAACGATACACGTAAATCGATTTTTGCAATTCTCTTTGTTATTTCCGGTGCGGCTGGACTAATCTACCAAATTGTCTGGTTTAAATATCTCGGATTATTTCTCGGCAACACCACCCACGCACAGATGATCGTGCTTGCAACTTTTCTCGGCGGATTAGCTGCGGGAAATTTTGTGATCGGGAAAAGAGCAGATGCGTTAAAAAATCCCGCACGATTTTATTCCTTTCTTGAAATTGGAATTGGTTTGTACTGTTTGCTTTATCCCACACTTAGCGTTGGTTTGGGCGAGTTGTTTTTGAAAACAGCCGGGAATTATTCCATCGAAAGCACTTCATTTCTTTTTTATTTCTTTCGTTTTTTATTGGCGGCGTTATTGTTGTTTATCCCAACGTTTGCAATGGGAGGAACGCTCCCGGCGCTAAGTAAATTTTTTGTTGATGATCTGAAATTCGCCCGCCGCGATACCGCCGTTCTTTATTTTCTTAATTCATTCGGAGCCGTGATCGGCGTACTGTTTGCCGGTTTCCTGTTGATCAAAGAATTCGGTTTACCTTTTACAATTTATGTTACTGCGGCAATCAATTTATTTATTGGATTGTTGGGATTTATTGCTTCGCTTAATTACAAACAAGATGAAGCGCTTAACGAAGCTTTTCTAAACTCTACAGAGCAAAAAGAAATTGATCTTTCGAAAAAAACTTTGTTCATCGTTTTGGCAACAGCGGGAAGTTCCGGACTTGCAGCTTTGCTTTATGAAATGGTTTGGGTCAGATTGTTAGTGAATATTCTCGGCTCATCAACTTATGCATTTTCGTTAATGTTGATGGCGTTCATTAGCGGAATAACACTCGGCAGTTTTCTTGTTTCGCAAAAATTTATCCGCAAGTTCGATAAAGTAAAACTTGTAATTTTCTGCCAAAGCATGATCGCGCTTGGAACAATGGCGGCGCTACCGTTTTATGAACGATTGCCTTATTACTTGTGGAAAATTTCTTCTTATTTTGTGCGGAACGAATCAACCTTCCCAATCTTTCTCACGCTTCAATTTTTTATCTGCTTCAGCATGTTGATCACTCCAACAATTTTTATGGGGATGAATCTTCCGGTGATCGTTGAAATTTTTTCCGCTTCACAAAAAAAGATCGCTATATCAATAGGAAAAGTTTTTTCGATCAATACACTCGGAACCGTGTTTGGCGCGCTGTTAAGCGGGTTGGTTTTCATTCCCGCTTTTGGAATTAAACACACTTTTGAAATTGGAATAGCGATCAACATCGGAATGGCGATTATTCTTTTGTTCTCATACGACAAAATAAAATCATTTTCAAAAACAGCTTTTTCAGCAATAGCAATTTTTATCTTTGTTGCGTTCGTTTGGTTCGTCCCTTCATGGAATACAAGTTTGATGGTGAGCGGAATTTTTAGGGAGTTCAGTCTCAATCCACCAGCAACTTATGATGATTTTAAAAAACATTATTCCGACCGCGAAATTTTATTTTACAAAGAGGGAATTGGCGCCAACGTTGGTGTTACAAGAATTAAAGACGAGTTGGGCTCAAAGATTTTAATTATTAACGGCAAGCCCGATGCGAGCAGCACACTTGATATGAACACGCAAGTTTTGCTGGGACAAATTCCAATGATGCTGCATCAAAACGTAAAAAATATTTTTGTGGTTGGATTCGGCAGCGGCGTTACTATCGGATCGGTTTTAACGCACGATATTAACAAAGTAACGTGCGCAGAAATTTCTCCCGAAGTAATTGAAGCGGGGAATTTATTCGCGCAAGAAAACGGAAATTGTCTTGCAGACAATCGGCTAAAAGTGGTTACGGAAGATGCACTTACTTATTTGAAACTTGCAAAAAACAATTTCGACGTCATCATTTCCGAACCGTCTAATCCCTGGATCGCAGGAATTGGAAATCTTTTTTCTAAGGAATATTTCGAGCGGTGCAAAACAAAACTTAGCGATGACGGATTGATGGTTCAGTGGTTTCATACGTATGAAATAAATGATGAGATAATGAAGTTGATCCTTCACACTTTTCAAGTTGTGTTTCCTTATGCGCAGTTGTGGAATCCGCAGCAAGGCGATATTATTATGGTTGGATCAAAAAAACCGATCACTTTGAATGCCGGACAACTTGAACAAAAACTTCAACTTGAAAAAGTGAAGAAAGATTTCGGCAAAATTAAAATAGAGAACATTCTCACATTTCTTTCATGCGAAGCTTTTTCAGAAGAAGGTTTTTACACTATTTCAGGTAACCCAACGGTTAATTCCGAACTTCATCCGCGCCTTGAGTTTGAAGCTCCAAAAGCATATTATCTCAATCAACTTGCAACGTTAACTTACCGGAATGACGAACGGTTTAGAGCTATAACAAATCATTTATTGGTGAGCGATTATCTTAAAGAACACGAACCGACAAATGCCGAATTAGCTTCAGCGCTGGCTTTTCATTATACCGAAACCAAAAATTACCGGTTGAGTTACGGAATTGCAAAACTTTTGAATGAAAAAAATCCTACAGATTACAAAACGTCAATCACCTTGATAAATTCAGAAGAAAAACTTGGAATGCACACTCTGCGGTTGAAAGCATTGGAGCAATTGCTGCATGAGTTTCCCGATTCTCCTTCCGTTGTGCAGAACTACGCTTATGATAAAATTACCGAAGCAACATACGCTGTCTCATTCTTTAAAAATTATCCAATCGATGTGTACGCAAACGAGATATTGCGAACCACGCCGAAGGATTCAATTTCACAAGTAAAAGCGTATGCTAATCTCGCTAATTTGTATCTTGAGAACAGTCAGCCGCAGCAAGCCTACGAAATGGCGGATCATGTTTCGCATTTGTTAGATGGAAATAAAGAATTGGGAAGGCTTGTTCAGCTTGACGATTTTTGTTACACTTACTCAGCATCAAGCGCGTACACACTGCACTACAAAACTGCTATCGAGTATTTAATGGGATTGACTATCCTCAATCGCCAGCACCCTAAAAAAGAAATGCTCGGCAGAATGATTGAGTGGAGAATGAAGAATTAGACACCGAGCTTTTCACTTTCCCAAAAAAAATAAAAAGCCGCAGAAAACTCTGCGGCTTTTGTTTCTGAAACCAAGAAAAAGAATGATTACGCTTTTCTTTGACGTTCTCTTCTCCTTGAAGCTGTACCATAGATAAACGCACCAATTATTGTTGCAATTGATCCACCAGACATAACCAGCCCCTGACTAATCAAGCCAATAGAGGCAAGATACAACCCTCCGCCAGTTCCAATGACTCCTATAATAAAAGCAAATATTATTCCGAGATACGACTTTATAATGTCGGAGCTAATAACTTTTTTTTCAATTTCAATACGATGTGCGGTTTGGGCTTCAGCCTGCCGCATAATTCTATCTGCAAACCCAGGGTTTATTTCTTCATATTTTCTTAGTAAGTCCGGTGGAGGAATTGGTCCGGAAAAATGTGAAGCTGCAATCGTAACTTGACCTTTTGGGTTTTGAGGTATCTGCGTGTTTTGTTTTGCAGGATAATTATTCTTGTTCTGACGGCTGTGCGACATCTTGCCCCATAATTGCTTCATCGAATGAATTGCTATAATCTTGCGCTATAACATTCCAATCTGAGGCTAACGCTTTGGCATCGGCTTCCCACTCTGTTGAACTTTCATTGTAAACATTAAGTGTGTTGCCAAAATCAAGCACTCTGGCCATTCCTTCCCAGAAAGATGGACGGGCAAAAAGAAATGTAGTTTCGCTCATTTTTACTTGTTTTTCTTTATTAACGGTTAAAATATATTCTAATTTTATTGAAATGTCAATAAAATCTTATTCAAACTTTAGTTCGGTTCAATTATAATTATCGAACAACTTTAAACAATACTTAGTTCACTACCTTAATTTTATACCTTCTTAACAAAAAGCCGCAGATAATTCCGCGGCTTTTGTTTCTGAAACCAAGAAAAAGATTTACGCGATGGTAACTTCTTTTGTAAGGTAAACATCTTGGACTAAGTTCACGATCTTTATTCCTTCTGCCATCGGGCGTTGGAATGCCTTTCTTCCAAGGATCAATCCCATACCGCCGGCACGCTTGTTAATAACCGCAGTTTTGCAAGCTTCTGCAAAATCGTTATCGCCGGATGCGCCGCCGCTGTTGATCAATCCTGCTCTGCCCATGTAATTGTTCATTACCTGGTAGCGGGTTAAATCGATAAGGTTATCGGTGGTCAATTCAGTGTAAACACGTTTATCGGTTTTTCCGTAAGAAACTCCGCCGGTATTTAACGCGTTGTAACCGCCGTTATTTTCCGGAAGTTTTTGTTTAATAATATCGGCTTGAATTGTAACGCCGAGATGATTTGCTTGTCCGGTAAGATCAGCGGAAACGTGATAATCTTTATCGCTCTTGAATTTAGGATTACGTAAGTAACACCAAAGAATCGTTGCCAAACCTAATTCATGCGCATATTGGAATGCTTCGCTTACTTCCATAATTTGTCTCGTGCTCTCATCGGAACCAAAATAAATTGTCGCGCCAACTGCAGCCGCGCCCATATCATAAGCTTGTTCAACGCCTGCAAACATAACCTGATCAAATTTGTTTGGATAGGTAAGCAGTTCGTTATGATTAATTTTTACAATGAACGGAATTTTGTGAGCGTATTTTCTTGAAACCATTCCAAGCACACCCAGCGTTGAAGCTACGGCGTTACAACCGCCTTCAATAGCCAACTTAACAATGTTTTCGGGATCAAAAAAATCGGGATTCTTTGCGAAGGAAGCTCCTGCTGAATGTTCAATTCCTTGATCAACAGGTAAAATGGAAACATATCCGGTTCCTGCAAGTCTGCCTGAACTTACGATCCATTGAAGATTTTTAATAACGTTGATATTTCTGTCGCTCGGGCTAAAAATTCTATCTACAAAATCTGGTCCCGGTAAATGTAATTTTTCCTTTGGAACTTTAGCTGAATAGGATAAAAGGGAATCAGCTTCTTTGCCAAGTAATTCTTGAATTTTGTTAATCATTGTTGCTCCGTTTTTCTTTTAAAAATTGCAGTTCAAAAATAACTTGAATTGCGGTGAATTCAAACTAAGCCGGATGGGGGAAAGGAATATAAGCGAAAGAAAAGCGGAATTAATTCCAAAACTCTTCAATTCTTTCGGCTTTTGGGGATTTTGTGTAACAATGTTGATCTGCACCGCGTCTCTCTTCTTGCAACAAATTATTCGTTTATTTCTCCGGCGAGCAGTCGATCTAATCTTGGACGGGAGATCCCCAGTAATCTTGCCGCTAAAGATTTATTCCCGCTTACCTTTTTTAATAATTTGTGAATGTAAAGTAGAGAGACACGCTGAAGGTCGGTAGTTGAATAGGGAACATCTAATTGAATAGTGTCCAAATCAATTTCTGCAGGAAATGTAAAAACTGATTTCCCCGAAGAGAAAACTTCTTCTGCCTGGCGGTTAATAATATTTTCAAAATGCTTAACGGTTAAAACACCGCCATCGCACAAGAGCACTGCCCGCTCAAAAGCATTACGCAATTCTCTAATATTTCCCGGCCAGTTGTATCCGGTAAGAAAATTAAGCGCTTCTTCATCAACCCTTTTAATAGTTTTACTATAATTTTCAGAAAATTCTTTAATAAAAAGATCGATAAGAGAAATAATAAAATCCTTACGGTTACGCAAAGAAGCCAATTCAATCGTAATCACATTTAAACGATAGTAGAGATCAGTTCTAAAAAGATTTTGTTTGATCAATTTGTTTAAGTCACGGTGAGTTGCAGAAATTATCCTGGCCGTGATTGGAATGTCGTGCGTCCCTCCGACTCTTCTGATAATTTTCTTTTCAAGTACTCGTAAAAGTTTAACCTGAAGGTTAAGACTTAACTCACCGATTTCATCCAGAAATATTGTTCCATTATCTGCCAGTTCGAACAAACCAAGTTTTCGTACTTTCGCATCGGTGAAAGCTCCTTTTTCGTGTCCAAAAAGTTCTGACTCCAGCAAATGTTCCGGAATTGCGGAACAGGTAACTTCAACAAAAGGAGAATCTTTTTTATTTCCGTAATTGTGAATAGCGTTTGCAAGCATGCCTTTGCCGGTTCCGGTCTCGCCGAGAATCAGTACGTTAACAGAAGCATTTTCGGCCGCTGTTCTTGCCGCTATTATAAGTTTTTCAACTTCTGGGGAATTACCTAAAATAGAACGAAAAACATAATTACGTTCGTACGAAGTAATGGTTGATACTTCATCTTTTTGTTCCGATATATTTTGAATTTTTTCTTTTAAATAATCGCCAAATTTGAAAAGTTCATCCGGGAGAATATAAATTTCGTTGAATCCCATTTTTGCAAGTTTGCTTGTTACAACCGGATTCTTATTTTCGATCAGGAGAATTTGCGGAATGTTTTTGAATTTTTGAAGGTCAAGAATCTCATCGAACATTGCCGAACTTAAGGAAGTGATATAAAATAAAGCTACATCGTTTTTTAAAAGTTCGGCTTCACTTTGTTTTCCCGATGAAAGATTATAATAAACTACCGACAGCCCCATCAGCTGAGAAGCTATTTTCGTTACATCTTTTTTTTCTGAGAATAAATGGACTGTAGTTTTTTTTTCTTTCATAACAAAGTGGACAAGGAGTTCCTAATAAATTGCAAATTTTCACTTCTTTCTTTTTGGGTAAGATATGCTTCCCTAATAGAATTATCGGTAATGTTATTTGACAAAAAGACGATTAAACTTTCCGTTAAGTTAAAAAATTCTTTTCCTTTTATAAAAAGATTTCTTTCAAAATAGATTTTACACAATAAATTAAGAATAAGCCTGGTAAACTCGGTTATACTTTGTCCCTTAATTATCTCGTAGGCTTCATTTAGATAATTGGTATATGAGTTTTCATCAAACTTGTATTGCTGGGATAATTTACCGAGCAAGTAGAGCCGCACTGCACGGTAGATTTCATTCACGGAACAGAGCTCTATAAATTTTTCATTCTGTAGAAAAGTGTGCGCCGGTTCGAATTCTTTTTTAAAAAGACAGAAATCAATGTAAATCAACGAAGCTAAAACGGTATCGTGCTTGTTATCGGTTTCCAGCAAAGCATAACAAAGAGAGAGAATTTCGTCTTCGTCCGATTCAACAATCTCTTCACCGGAGTAGTAACGGGTTAAAGCATCGATAAATTTTAATTGAAGAAGATGTTTTTCACTTAGATGTTCATCTAAAACAAATTTTTGATATTGCTCAGTATAAAACATTGCATTCTTCCAGCTCCCGATGATGGCAAACGTTTTTGCAAACAGATAATAAGTAGATGCTTCTTCTTCTTTGTTTTCTGTCAGACGGAAAATATCCAGCGCTTGAGAAAGTTCATCTATGGCGGTGGAATATTCACATATTATCAAGTGCGTTTCGGCAGAATTAAGCAACGACAATCCCAAACCGTTTTTCTTTCCGATCGCTTTAAATATTTTCTTTGCGTTTTTGTATGAATCAACCGCCTGTTCATATTTAGCGGTGTCGAATAGAAATATTCCGTAGTTCATCTGCAGCAGCGCTTCCTGTTCCAAGTCGCCAATCGCATGATTGATCGAAAGCGAACTCTGCCAATATTTCTCCGCTTGCATGTAATGCCCTCTCATGCTGCAAATATTTCCAAGATTCACTTGAACTCTTGCAATGTTTTGCTTAAGATCGGCTTTGGTAAATTCTTTTAGCGCAGAAAGAAAAGATGAAAAAGCTTTTTCTGTGTCGTTGTTTTTATATAGCTCCAACAAGCCGGTAAGATTATGAGTTTTCCCATTTTGTTCATTTGTTAAATATTTTGTACTGCTAAGTTGATTAAGTACCGTTTGAGCTTCTGTAAATTTATTTGTGTTTAGATCGGCTTTTGCAATTTCTAAAAGAATTTCCGTCTTCTCATTTTTGTCTTGAATTTTATTTACTTCTTCAACCAATATTTTTTTGCCGGAATCTATCTTACCTGAAGCGATTAGAAAAACACCTTTTTTAATTAGCAGTTCCGTATCAAGTTTAATTTTATAAACAGTCTCCAACACATTTAAAATTTGCAAGGCTTGTTCACTATCACCGGTTTTTTGCAATATTTGTAAAAAATCTTTCCGGACTTTCACTGCAATGTTTTTAGAAAGGGGGAGTTGCAACAGTCTTGAATATAGATTCGAAACATAAACGAAAGCTGATAGTTCGGATGCACGCTCTATTTCATCTTTCAAACAGAGGTACGCATCATCATATTTTTCCGCCAGCGCAAAGTGGCGTGATATTTCTTTTGGCGAAATACCATTAGCTGTAGAAAAGACTGCAATAATTTTTATGTGATGTTCTACTTTATTTTCAATTGACGAGTAAATATAATTCTTTAACCCGATTGAATTAAACTGAATAAATGAATCAGAAGATTGGATATGAATCAAATTTTTCTTCTTCAGATTTATCAGAATCTCATCCGTTTCACCAATCATTTTATCGAGAAAAATTTTCGCTTCAGCAAGTGTTAGATCAACTTCAAACGAGGAAAGAAGCAAAAGCGCTTCTTTTTCATTATCCGTTAAGTTTGTAATCCTTTTTTTGAAGGCTGCATCTTGTGTTACTCCGGAAAACTTTTGGACTTTTTCTTCATCGACAAGAATTCCATCCTTTGAAAAAATTAAAACTTTATTTGCGATCAGTTCGTTGATGAAAAGCAAAATATTTCCAGGATACAAATCGGCATATTTTTTAATAAGTGTTGCCATCGTTTTTAGCGGAAAACTGCTTGAGAAATTTTCTTCTAAAAAAACCAGAATCTCTTTTTGAAAAAAGGGACTCAGTTGAAGTTCAATTTTGTTTGGCAACGCTACGGAAGATGAACCTGTGGGTTGATCTTCAAGTAAAATAATTTTGCAGCCATTTACCTGAAGAATTGGAATGATCCGCAACAATATTTCTTTAACAACTTCGTCCAATAAATTGTAATCGTCAAGAATTAAGATAAAGTTTTTCGCTTTGCTAATTTCTGAAAACCGCGCGATCAGCGTTTCAATATCCAGACGTACGTTATCATCAAATACTTTTAAATACTCAGCATCTTTTCCATTGAACTCATTATAGATGGAAGAACTGAATATAATTCTGGATAAAATATTCTGAAGAATTAATCCCGGATTATGTGTCGAAAGTTTTTCAACAAAAATCACATTTTGATATTCATTACTAATCTTTGCCGCTAAAAAACTTTTTCCGCTTCCGTATGTTCCTTGTATGACGAAAACTTCATTTCGTTCTTTGTTTTCAATGTATTCTGTGATTACGGCAAGCTCAGTTTTGCGTTCGATAAATTCTGTAGCAGAAACGAAATTCAAATTGAAGTTTTCTATAGGAAGTTTCAGCGAGGAAAGAAGTTGCAACGCAGAGTGAATTCTTTCTGATGGATTTTTTTTAAGAAGTCGTTTAATAACTTTTATGATTGCAGGCGAAAAGGAAGAAGATTCGGAAAATAAAAATTCGTCTTCAAGATGAGCACGATAGATTTCTAATTCATTGTTGACCGAAAACGGAAATTTTCCATATACGAGATGATAAAGAAGAATCCCAAGCGAATAAAGGTCGGCGCGGGAATCAACTTTTTTGTTTTGTAGAATTTCAGGAGCAATATAAAAAGCCGTTCCTCTTTGTGTTGTTGGAAGAATGGAATCCGATCTTTTGGTTAATCCGAAATCAATAATTTTTAAACTGAGACTTTCTCCCTTTTCGCTGCAAATGATGTTCTCGAATTTTAAATCGAAATAAATATACTTTGCAAAATGGAGATAACTTAAGAACGAACTCAACTGCCCGATGAGATCGAGAAGCATTTTTTGTTTTGATCTGAAATCGATATCCAAAAGAGATTTTCCGTCACAATATTCGAGCAGTGAAAAACAACTCCCGTCTTCAATTCCCAAGGCTTTTTCCTCTTCGGCAATATCTAGAATTATCCCGGATTCGTAAGCCTTAACAATATTTGGATGAGAAAATTTTTTCAGTAACTGATATTCATCAGTAAAAGTTTTTATTTCTTCTTCACCGGCTTGAAACGGAAGAATTTTAATGGCAAATTTTTGTGAGGGAAAAAACCTATCTTCACAAAGAAAAACTTTGCTTCGCCCTTCGCCAAGTAATTTGATAATAGAAAATCTTTTGTTGATCATTCGTGTAAACGGGGATTAAAATAGCGTGCTAATTTTTTACCAAAATCATTTATGATTGCCAAGGTTAAAACAATTGCCAGACCGGGAAAAAAGATCATCCACCAGACTTGCGAAAGATACGCTTGCCCGGAATTTATCATCGCACCCCACGACGGATATTCGTTTCCAACTCCCAATCCTAAAAAGCTTAAAGCCGATTCTGAAAGTACAACATTTCCAAATTGAAAAACCGTGTTTACAATTACTGGAGTAGCAATAACCGGGAAGGCTTCTTTTAATAAAAATTTAGTACCTGAAAGTCCGAGCTGTTGAGCAGTAATAAAATAGTCTTTATTTTTCAGCGAAACAACTTCTCCCTTAACGATGCGGAACAAACTCATCCAACCGGAAAATCCCAACACCACTATTACGGAAATAAACGAATTGCCAAAGAACGCAAGGATAAGAATGATAAAGAATATTATCGGAAAAGTTAAAAACATATCGTTTAATCGACTTAGTAAAGTATCTACAGCCCCGCCATAAAATCCCGCTATAAATCCAAGCAGAACTCCAATGATTAAAGAAAGAACAACCGCGCAGAGTCCAATTAATATTGAAATGCGTGCACCATAAATTATCCGGGTGAAAATATCTCTTCCCAATTCATCACTTCCCAAAAGAAATACCTTAGTTGTGATGTTGGGTTTTCCATATTTTAGTTCTACAGATGAAATTGGAAATATGTTTTTCATTCCATTCTGAAAAAACAAAAGACTGCTATCGGCAATTTTGAAGCTGTCGATAAAAATTATTTCTTCATCAAAAGAAGTTTTTACAACTTCATTTTTTTGAGAAAGAAATTTTTCCAATCGTCCGTTCGCTTCGGTGTTTGTCTTGAGATGTAAAACTTTTATTGAACTAAACGGTGGAAGGAGCTGAGTAACCGAAAGATCTTTTTGAAAATCGTAATTGGTGTTTGTTATCAGCGGAGCAAAAAGAAAAACGTAGAGGATCACAACTGCTGCATAATATGAAAAAGAAAAGTTTTGTGTTTGAACAACTTTTTTTCTTTTATAAACCAAGACAATAAAAATTGCTATCAGCATAAAAAGAGAGCAAAAGTAATCTGCCATATCAAATGAAAATTGCGCAACTGCTTTATTAAAATCTGTTGCCAGAAATGTTAAATACGAAATCAAGAGCATGCCGGTTTTAACCAATAATGACGCTCGCAGAATCACCGTACTCAGCAGTAATAAAAGAATAAAATTGAAAATAGATAAACGAATTCTTTTCAATTTATAAGCCCCTTTATCAATCGTTGATCAATTTTCATTCGGATCAAATCAGCAAGTAAATTTGTGAGAACAACAAGAACTCCAGACGTTAAGGTACAACCGATAATTAATGGATAATCATGCTCTAAAATTGCGTTGACTGTTAATCGTCCCATTCCCGGCAAACTGAAAATTACCTCGGTGATTAACGCGCCGCTAAAGAGAATTCCCAAATCAACCCCAGCATAAGCAATAATTGAGTTGAGAGAGTTCGGAATAATGTGGTCTAAATATATTTTTCTTTCCGCTACTCCGTTTGCTCGCAGATAAATGGTGTAAAGTTTTTGCTGATGTTCTTCAAAATGTTCTCTAAAATATTTAAAATAAATAGGCAAGCCTGTTAGCGATAGAACCAGAACTGGAAGAAAGAGGTGGTGAAGATAATCTAAACCGAGAAAAAAAATATTCTCTTCAAGCGTACCAACAGTTTTAATTCCCGACGAAGGAAATAATTTTAGCTGAACGGAAAAAATATAGACGAGAAATAATCCGCTCACAAAAGAAGGAACAGCGTATAAAATAATGCTTCCGCGGGAAAGAAATTTATCTAAAAATTTTTTGTGGTGCTGAAATGCCCAAAAGGCAAGGAGTAATCCACCGAAAAACTGAACTATAAATGCAGTAAAAGAGAAAAGAATCGTGAAGGGAAGTGTTTCAAAAATTACTTCATTAACCGGACAATGATATTTATAAGAGACACCAAAATCACCGGTAAAAGCATTTTTCACAAAACTGATATATTGTTCCGTTATTGGTTTATCAAGCTGAAATGAGCTTTTTACTTTTTCAATTAATTGCGGACTAAGATTGGGAGAAAGATATTTCTGCGAGGGATCGCCGGGAGCGATCCTTACTAAAACAAAAAGAAAACTTACTGTTAAAAATAAAATTAAAACAGAAGTTGCCACTCTCTTAATAAATGACAGCGCAAGTAATGAACGCTTCATCGATTCATGCAATTACCGCCACAACCAGCAATGATGAACCGTTCCCAGCGGTGTAATTTCAATATTCTTTATTTTCTTATTATAAGCTACAATGTTATCAATCCAATAAAGAAAAGTAACCGGTTGATCCCGGTAAAGAATGTTTTCAATTTTTTTATAAATCTCATTCTTTTGCTGTTTTGAAATTTTTGTTTCAAGTTCATCAAGCAAAACATCAAGCTCCTTATTCTGATAGGAAGGAAAGTTCATCGGTGTAGTTGCAAGATTTGAATACCATGAGAACTTAAGATCCAGAGGAATTGGGATTATCCAACTCGCCATCCAGGCATCGGCATTTTTGTTATTTATCTTGTCAATAAGCATTCCCAATTCAACTTGCTCGATATCCATTTCAATGCCAAGCTGTTTGAGCGTGTTCTTAAATAAAGTAGCGGCAAAAATCCTGCGCGGATTGTTTGATGAAATCGTAAGTGTGAACTTAAATTCCTCTCCATTCTTTTCAAGAATTCCGTTTTGATCTTTATCATTCCAACCGTCTTCGGCAAGAAGTGCTTTCGCTTTTGCTAAATCGAAGGAATATGGTTGTAGTTTTTCATCAACAGCATTTTTAAATATTGGTGAAATCGGGCTGTTGGCAAGTTCTCCAAAACCGCGTAAATAGCTTGTAATGACTTCGTTTCTGTTTAACGCCATCGAAAGCGCCTGGCGAATTTTTACAGAACCAAAAAATTTATTTGGCGCAATGTTTTTATTCTTGTTATACTTTTCTTTATCAAGATTATTCCATCCGAGGTAATCGTATTCTCTTCCTTTGAGTGAAGTGATCACAAAGGAATCAGATTTTTTTAGTGCATCAACATCTTCCGGTTTTAAATATTCCGCTAAATCAACTTCGTTATTTTTTAATTGCGTTAAACGGGATGTGTAGTCCGGGATCACTTTAAAAATTATTCGTCCAACATTTCCATCTTTATGTAAAAACGATTTCGGATTTTCTTTAATAATTATCGCCTGATTCTTTTCCCACTTCTCAAACATAAATGGTCCGCTTGTTACCGGCAGAAAACTCTCTTTTGCTGTAGCAATTTCCTTGCGAGGCATTTTATTAAAAACATGTTTTGGAACGATAGGGAAATCAAGATTAAATAAGGAAGGAGAAGACCCCGGTGCGAAAAATATTTTAAGTTTGGTTTCAGATAACTTCTCAAACGTTTTTTCCGTTATGATGTGATTGTCTTTATCGGTATTAAAATTAAGGAATGATCCGTACAAATAACTTTCTACAGCCGGATCTGAATAAACATCAAAAGAAAAGATCACATCGTCTATCGTCAGCGGCACATCGTCAGACCATTTAATATCGTTACGGAGATCAAGTGTTATAGAACTTGAATCGGCGTTCCACTCCCACGAATTTGCGAGCATTGGTTCTGTTTTTAAATCGCCGGCATTCTCATCCCACGAATGTTTTACAAGCGATAAAAACAAAAGTTCGTTGATGTTAGCCTCATTAATGCTGAACGCAAAGAGGGGATTGATCCTTTCAATATCTGAAGGAATAGCGATAACAACTTGTGAATTGTTGGGAGGGGATTCTTTTTTGCAGCCGACAAAAACAGATGACATGAGTAAAAAAAATATGAAAATATTTTTTCGAGTAATAAACATTTTTTTCTCGCAAAATTACTGAAACTATTTTTACCAAATTATTATTTTGTAAATTAATAAACAAAATTAAACATGATTAATGATACGAATAAATATTGAGTCCATTGCGTTGAAAGAAGAAGTTGGAAGCCAAATTCTCCTAAAGAATGTACACTTTACAATGGAGGACCAGACTATTTACACCGTAATTGGTAAAAATGGAGAAGGGAAATCAACGCTGGTAAAATCGCTAACAAAACTTTTGGATGAAAACGTTTTTTCTGTTACCGGTTCAGTTGAATTTGAAGGTTTAGATTTGTTTTCGCTTATGCAAAAACAATTAACTGAATTTCGTAAAGCGCAAATTCAGTACGTTTTTCAAGACCCAGTAAACTCATTCGATCCGTTGAAGAAAATTGGATATTATTTCAACCTTTATTCTTTTGATGAAATTGAAATTATAAAAGAATTTAAGTTTTTTAACTTGCCGGAACCTTCCAAAATTTTTCAATTTTATCCGTATGAAGTTAGCGGCGGAATGGCGCAAAGAATAGCCATCATTCTCGCATTATTAAAGAAACCAAAATTTCTTTTGCTTGATGAACCCACTTCCGGTATTGATAACGAAACCATTGGTTTGGTGAAAGAACGACTGAAAAATTTTGTCCTTCAAAACAACTCCGTCGCGTTAATCATTACGCAAGATTTATCTTTCGCTGAAAATTTCACCGATTTTATTTCCTATTTAGATAGCGGAAATCTTTCTGAATTTGTTTCATACAAAGATTTTTTCAATGTAGAATCGGGATCAATTAAAAATTTTCTCAACGCATATAAGCAGTTAAACAGTGAAGCCGTTATTAACCGTTAAAAACATTTCTTATTCCGTCAAAAGAAATTCTTTCTTCCGAAAGAGAATGGAAAAGGAAATATTAAAAAACATTTCCTTTGAAGTGGAGAGAGGCGAAATAGTTGGCATTGCTGGTCCATCAGGTGGCGGTAAAACTACGCTTGCAAAATTGGTGGTCGGAATTCTTGAACCAACCGGTGGTGAGATAATTAAAAATTTTCCAAAATCAGAAAATCGCACTGCAAACAGCATTCAACTTTTATTTCAGAATTCCGAAGATATAGCCAATCCTTTTAGAAAGGTAAAGGATATTTTGGTTGAAGTTTTGCAACAGAAGAATGGAAAATCTATTTCATATGAAGAGCGATTGCGCAACGTGCTATCGGATGTAAATATTGATGAAAATTCACTTGAAAAATATTGCATTCAATTAAGCGGCGGACAAAGGCAACGTGTTGCATTAGCGCGTCTGCTTGCAGTTGAGCCGGAAATATTGATCTTAGACGAGCCTTTTTCAGCACAGGATGTTGAGTCGCAGTTAAATTTATTGCTGCTGCTCAAAAAGATTAACGCAGAAAAAGGAATTACGCTCATCTGCATTTCTCATCAAGAAAATGTTTTGAATAAATTAACTCAAAGAATTATTCGGATAAAAGAAGGTAAATTAGTTTCTGAGTAAGCGAAGGAAAAACCGAAGTATGGCTTGGTAAACCAGAACCAAATTATACTTAAAATGAATGGTTGAATTGTTGTATGATTGAATGAAAATCATTTATCCATTCATTTTCATTCTTCCACACCGTTGATGTTTTTCTACCCTACAAATATTCTTGCCAATTTCCTTAATCCATTTAACTGATTTTACAGTTTAACAAATTTTGAAGCAAGCGTTCCGCATATCGGGCAATTTTCTGTCGGCTTTCCAAATTCAATATGACCGCAAACCGGGCACAAGTAAATTTCCGTTACTTCCAAATCTTTGCCTTGTTCAGCGGCTTCCAGAGCCATCTGATAAAGCTTGGCGTGAACTTGTTCCGCTTTTACCGCATAACCGAACATTCTTTTTGCTTTATGATTTTCAGCTTCCGCCTGCGCTAACATCGGCGGATACATTTCTGTGAATTCGTACGTCTCTCCGGCAATTGCCGCTTTTAAATTTTCTGCCGTAGAACCGATTCCTTCTAAGGAACTAAAATGCCCTTCGGCGTGAATTCTTTCTGCTTCAGCGGTGGTGTTGAACAATTTAGCGATGTTCGGAAATCCTTCACGCTCGGCTTTCTTTGCAAAAGCGCGGTATTTTTGGTTTGCCTGACTTTCACCGGCAAAAGCTTCCTGCAGGTTTTCTTTTGTAGTTTTCATAGTTAACCTTTCTGTTTGTTGTTTCACAGTTATTTAAAGAACGATTTTATAAATCTTTCTTTCGCAAAATTAGACAATTTTAATTTGAAATGATGGAGAAAAAACCAGCGTGTCAGTTTTGCTGAAAAGGTATATCACTAAAAATTATTTATGTTTAAAAAACGAATAAATAACTTTACAATCATTTACGAAAAACAATCTTATGAAAACTGCACTAAAAATTCTTTTTGTCTTTCTAACTCTGTTTGTTTCTACAAATCCTACGATACTTGCACAAGAGAAAAATGATTTTCTCATAAAAGGAATTGACGCAAGCGTTGATCCAGGCGATGATTTTTTTAAATACGCCACCGGCACCTGGATGAAAAACAATCCCATCCCCGAAACAGAAAAAGCCTGGACGATCGGACATCTTGTGGAAGATGAAATTTATAATCAGTTGAAAACTATTCTGGCGGAAGCTTCACAAACTACTTCACCGGAAGGAAGTAATGCACAAAAGGTCGGTGATTTTTATTTCGCCGGAATGGATTCCGCAACCATCGAAAAACAAGGCGCCACTTATCTTACGAAAGAATTAAAAATGATTTCAGCCGCATCAACAAAGGACGACTTGCTTGCCGCTGTTTCAACATTGCAGACTTACGGCGTACCGGCAATGTTTAATGCGTTCGTTGAGCAGGATGCAATGAACAGCGATGTTTGGTCGCTCTATCTTTGGCAGGGTGGTTTGGGTTTGCGCCAGCGTGATTACTATTTTAGAAAAGATGCACGCACGGAAAATATCCGGCAGGAATATGTAAAGCATCTTTCCAAAATGCTTCAACTTTCCGGTGATGAAAATCCAACTTCACTTAATGAAGGAAATTCAATTTTTAAAATTGAAACTTTTCTTGCCGACTCTTCGCGTAAGCTGGAAGACTTACGCGATCCTTACGCAAACTACAATAAGATGACGATTGCACAATTGCAGAAGCTAACTCCGAATATCAATTGGAAAAATTTATTTGAAAAAGTAGGAATAGAAAAAATTGACAGCGTTATTGTTGGTCAGCCTGAATTCTTCGTTCAATTAAATTCCGCATTGGATAAATTTTCTTTAAGCGATTGGAAAGCATACGTGAGATGGCATTTGGTAAACACTTTTGCCGATCGCATGAGCAATTCTTTTGATAATGAGAAATTTAATTTCAGAGGAACGGTAATGTCCGGGGTAAAAAAGCAAAGACCGCGCTGGAAAAGGATTCAAGATGCCGTTGAAGATGCGATGGGTGAATTGCTCGGACAAGTTTACGTGCAGAAATATTATTCGCCTAAAACAAAACAGCGTTATGAAAAAGTTGTTGATGATATTATTGACGCTTACCGCGAAAGAATTAAAAACCTGGATTGGATGAGTCAATCGACCAAAGAAAAAGCTTTGATAAAATTAAACAGCATTACTAAAAAAGTCGGATACCCAAATCAATGGAAAGATTTTTCCGCCTTAAAAATTGACCGCACATCTTATTTAAGAAATTCCATCAATGCAAATGTTTTTTGGTTTAAGAGAAATATTGCCAGACTCGGCAAGCCCGTTGATAGAACTGAGTGGGGAATGACTCCTCAAACTTACAATGCTTATTACAATCCGTCGAACAACGAAATTGTTTTACCCGCAGCAATTTTTATTATTCCGGGAACGGTTGATTCTTTGCTTGATGACGCAGTCGTTTATTCGTACGCCGGAGCTTCAACTATCGGTCATGAATTAACTCACGGCTTTGATGACGAAGGCAGACAGTATGACGCAAAAGGAAATTTAACTAATTGGTGGACAAAGGAAGACGAAGAAAAATTTACGCAAAAAGCTTCCGTGATGATCGATCAATTTGATAACTATGTTGTGCTGGACAGTATGCATGTGAACGGAAAAGCTACGCTTGGTGAAAATATTGCTGATCTCGGCGGTTTGGTTTTGGGTTACGACGCATTCAAAAAAACAGAGCAGTTCAAAGAAGGAAAAATGATTGACGGCTTTACTCCGCAGCAACGATTCTGGCTTGGTTATGCGTATGCCTGGCTTGGACACAAAAGACCTGAATCACTTGCACAGCAAATTATGACCGATGTTCACGCCCCTGAATTTTTGCGCGTTAATGGTCCTCTCAGTGATCTTCCAGATTTTTATAAAGCCTTTGGAGTAAAAGAAGGGCAACCAATGTTCAGACCTGAAAACAAACGGGTAAAAATTTGGTGAAAAAATAAAGGGACAATCTTTAAATCAGTTTGTCCCTTTTCTTTCAACTTGTAGATCAGCTTAAATTATTCATATCTTTTTACAATTAATGCTGAAGCTTCTCCACCGCCAATACAAAGCGAAGCTAATCCGTAATTAGAATTTCTTCTTTTCATTTCATACAACAGTGTTGTTAGAATGCGTGCGCCACTCGCTCCAATTGGATGCCCGATTGCAATTGCTCCACCGTTAACATTAATTTTTTCTTCCGGTAAATCAAGAATTTTATTGACCGCTAATGAAACTACTGCAAACGCTTCATTAATTTCAAAAAGATCAATTTGATCTTTCGTCAACTTCGCTTTTGTTAAAACCTTTTGAATGGCATCCGCCGGAGCGGTTGTAAATTCGATTGGGGCTTTCGCTGCGGAACTTTGTGCAACAATTTCAACAATTGGAGTAAACCCAAGCTCTTTTGCTTTTTCTTCCGACATAATTAGCAAAGCCGCAGCTCCATCATTTAGACTTGAGGCGTTTGCCGCAGTAACCACACCGTTTTTATCGAACACCGGTTTAAGTGAAGATATTTTATCGAAATTTACTTTTCCCGGTTCCTCGTCTTTGTTGAAGATTGTTTCGCCGTTTTTTGATTTCAAAATAACATCAATAATCTCATCAGTGAATTTTCCTTCTTCAATTGCGGTTAATGCTTTTTTGTATGATTTAACAGCAAACGAATCAAGCTCTTCGCGGGTAAAATGAAAATCTTTTGCACAAGATTCAGCACAGTTTCCCATATGAATATTATTATAAACATCCGTTAAACCATCGATCAAAATGGAATCATATATAGTTGAATTTCCTAACCGATAGCCGCTTCTGCCCTGCTTTAAAAGATACGGGGCATTCGTCATACTCTCTTGCCCGCCGGCAATAATTATATCTGCATCTCCGCAGGCAATGGCTTGTTGAGCAAGCATTACCGCTTTTAGTCCACTGCCGCACATTTTGTTTATCGTTAAGCATTCTGTTTTTTCTGAAAGTCCTGCGTAAATAGCTGCTTGCCTTGCAGGAGCTTGCCCCAATCCTGCAGTTAATACATTTCCCATTATTACTTCATCAGCAAGATTTTTGTCAAGTCCCGATTCAGCTAAAATTCCTTTAATAACAATGCTACCAAGTTGAGGTGCAGTAAAACTGCTTAAACTTCCGCTGAAAGATCCAACAGCTGTTCGTTTGGCGTGGGTGATAACTACTTTTCTCATAGTAATTCTCTTCTTCGATAAGATAAAATAAGTTTATTGTAAATGAAATATATCAAACGATGGAAGGATAATCAAACTTATCGTTTTAACAACGGTTAAAAATATGGGAAGGTGAAAGAAATAGTTTCAAAACAAGAAAACTATTTAAGTTTTATCGCTATCGCTTTACGAACAAATCCGTCTGCAAGTTCTAATCTTTTAGCAGCTTCTTCAACGGAGACACCAGCTTTAATCATAACTAAAGCTGTCTTAACATGCCATTCGGCTTTTACAAGATATGATGTTGCTGTTTCGTAATCAACTCCGGTAATCGTCATAACAATACGCTTTGCTCTTTCAACCAATTTTTTATTTGTCATTTGCAAGTCTATCATCATATTTTCATAGACTTTTCCCATACGGATCATTGAGGCGGTGGTGAGCATATTTAATACTAATTTTTGCGCAGTACCGCTTTTCATTCTTGTTGAACCCATTACAACTTCAGGTCCAACATACGGACAAATAGCTACATCAACTTCTTTAATATCAAATTTGCTTCGCGGATTACATGTTACATAAAGAGTGGTTGCGCCAAGTTCCTTAGCTTTTTTTACCGCTCCAATTACATAAGGTGTACGTTTACTTGCGGCAATACCGCACACAACGTCTTTCGATGTAACCGATGCTTTCAAAACATCAACTGCGCCGTTTTCTTCGTGGTCCTCAGCTCCTTCTTGGGAAACAAACATTGCTTCTCTTCCGCCGGCAATAAATCCTTGTACTAATTCCGGCGGCGTTCCATAAGTTGGCGGACATTCAGAGGCATCAACAACACCTAATCTTCCACTCGTTCCAGCTCCAAAATAAATCAACCTTCCACCATTTTTAAAAGCTTTTACAATTAAATCAACAGCTTGTTCAATGTAAGGAAGTTCTTTTTCAACAGCTAAAGGGACAAGCTTATCTTCTTCATTAATGATTCTTAAAATTTCGTGAGTTGAAGCTGCATCAATCTCCATTGAATGAGGATTGCGCTGTTCGGTAGCCAAACCAGCTATTTCATGAAAAAGTTTTTCAGTATCGAGTGTCGAAGACATTATTTTTCAATTTCCAGATGAACAAGTTTTTTCTCTTTCACATTTCTAAGATTTGTCGGCTTGTAGTGAAGATCATAAATTGTTGATTTTTTTATGCGTGGCTTATATTTTGTTTCAGCTTTTTGAAATTCCTCTGTAAGGTCTCCACCTTTAAGCACCATTAAATGTCCTTTATCTTTTATCAAAGGAAGTGCGTAACGAAGGAGAATGATTAATGGTTCGGTTGCACGACTTACTACCAAATCAAAACTGTTTTTATACTTAGCAATAAATTCAGGGTCTTCTACTCTGCCGTTTTCTGCTTTAACATTATTGAGCATTAACTTGTCTATAAACTCTTCAACAGCGGCAATTTTTTTCCCAGTCGAATCGATTAAGACCCCCTTTAAATCCGGACGCATAATCGCCAAAGGAATTCCTGGAAATCCTCCGCCGGTTCCTATATCAAGAAAGTTCGTACATTTTTCTGGAATATATTTAGAAATGAAAGAGGTAATGAAGATGTGATTTTCAATTATCGAATCAACGTCTTTTCGAGAAATAAGATTAACAACTTCATTCTTTTCAACCACCAGTTTTGCAAAATATGCTAACCTCTCCATTTGTGTTGAATCTGGGTTATATCCGTTTTCCCAATAAAAAGATGTTATCTGCTGAAAATATTTTTCTCGAGTATTTCCTGTCGCCATACCGGATCCAAATTGTTTGAAATTATTTGCGCAAATATACCAATAAAATTGAAATATCTGAAGCCGTCACTCCCGATATTCGAGAAGCCTGTCCGATTGAACGAGGTTTAACTTTGTTGAGTTTTTCTCTTCCTTCAGTAGATAAACTGTTTAAGTTTGAATAATTGAAGTTTAAAGGAATGTGCAGTTCTTCAAATTTTTCCACTTTTTTAACTACCTCCTCCTGACGTTTTATGTATCCATCGTACTTCAATTCAGTTTCTAGTTGTTGGATGAGGTAATCGTTATTTTTAATTTCGGCTAATGCTGAATCATTTTCTGATTTTACTTTCAAAATATCAGCTAATTTTAATTCGGGTCTCTTCACCAATTTTGCAATGGTATCAGATGAGTCCGATTCATTTTCTCCAATTTCCAAAAGCAAAAAATTGATCTCTTTTGAGGGAATTTTTATCGTTTCTAACAACTGCCTTCCCGCGAAAATGCTAATCTTCTTTTCTTTTACTTGCTCAATAAGTTCATTCGGGATTAGTCCGTATTTGTGCCCGTATCCCGAGAGCCTTATGTCTGAATTATCCTGCCTCAAAAGCAATCTGTGTTCAGCTCGTGACGTGAACATCCGGTACGGTTCCTCGGTTGATTTATTTACAAGGTCATCAATCAAAACACCAATGTAAGCTTCACTTCTTTTTAGAATCAGTTCCTCTTTTTGTAATATTTTTGCTGAAGCGTTTATACCTGCTACCAAACCCTGAGCAGCAGCTTCTTCATATCCTGATGTTCCGTTTATTTGTCCCGCGAAATAAAGTCCTTCGATTAGTTTTGTTTCAAGGGTTAAATCCACTTGATGTGGAGGAAAAAAGTCGTACTCGACCGCATAACCGGGACGGATCATTTCGGCTTGCTCTAATCCTTTAATTTTTTGAATAGCTTCAAGTTGAACTTCAGCAGGCAAAGAAGTTGAAAAACCGTTTAAGTAAATTAGATCAGAATCCAATCCTTCCGATTCAAGAAATAAGTGATGCCTTTCCTTATCTTTAAAACGTACAATTTTATCTTCAATTGATGGACAATACCGTGGACCAACTCCTCTTATTAAGCCGGTGAACATCGGCGATTCGTTAAAACCTTTTTCAAGAATTTTATGCACCGAAGCATCGGTATAAGTAATGTGACAATTTACTTGTGGCAAAAAAGGAAATTTAGACTTGTCTGTTCTAAAAGAAAATGGTTGCGGATTCTCGTCTCCCGGTTGCGGTTCCAACACCTCCCAATTAATTGAATTTTTGTTTAATCTTGGGGGGGTTCCGGTTTTCAATCTCCCCGATTCGAATCCTAATTGCAAAAGACATTCGGTCAGTCCCGTTGCCGGCATTTCTCCAAATCTCCCCCCTGAGACAGCTTTTAATCCGGTATGCATTAATCCGTTTAAGAATGTTCCCGAACAAATGATTACTGCTTTGCAATTTATTTGTTGATTTTCTGAGGTTACTACTGCAGAGACTTTCTTGTTCTCAACCAGAACTTCAACAACTGATCCCTCAACAACTTCAATATTTTCATACGACTTAATCACCTTGATAGCAACTTCAGAATAGAGCTTTCTGTCATTCTGACTTCTCGGCGACCAAACCGCTGGTCCTTTGGAGCGGTTCAAAATTCTAAATTGTATTCCGCTTTGATCTGCAATTAGCCCCATTACTCCGCCAAGCGCATCAATCTCTCTAACCAGATGTCCTTTAGCTGTACCGCCTATAGCTGGATTGCAAGACATTCTTCCTATCGCTTCTTTTTCCATGGTTATTAACGCTACTTTCAAGCCCATTTTCCCGGAGGCGCAAGCAGCTTCAATTCCCGCATGTCCGGCACCAATAACCACTACATCATAATCTCTGATCAATCTATTAATTTCCTTTTCATATTAAAGCGGGCTTTTTTCAAGTTCCACGTGAAACGAAATTTTCTTTCCGTAGATGAAATTCGTACATTTTTTCTTTAAGAATGGCATTACAATAGGTTTTTCCAGAATATCCGGAATTATAAAATCCTGCCTTTTCAAGTGTCTTGATTGAAGCAATATTAGATTCAAAAACAATAGCTTTGATGGTATTAACTCCAAGATATTCAAAACAGAATCTCACAATTTGTATAATCGCTCTGGTCATAATTCCCTTATTGTGATGTTCACTCCCTAACCAATAGCCGATTTCACAAGTTCCATTGTCACGATTTAGTTCTTTCACACCGATTAGTCCCAACATTGAATCATCAAGAATATTTGCTATTGCAAAGTGAAATTCTTTTCTTTCGATCTCCATTTCGTTGGCAAAATGTATAAACGATATGGCGTTTTCTAATAAATAGGGAGAAGGAACGGTTGCTAAATATTTTACAATATCGAAATTCTGCAGATACTCAAAAATTTTGTCCGCATCAATTTCCTTAAGGCTTCTAATTTTGTAGGGACTAAAAATCAACTCCATAATGTTCCACGTGAAACTTTATTACTTTCCAATGCAAAACCGACTAAATATATTGTTTAAAATGTCGTCTGAGGTTACTTCCCCAATAATCTCGCCGAGGGAATTTTCTGCATTCCTCATATCAACAGAGATAAATTCTCCGCTTAATTTTTGCTTTGCGGCATTAATTGCGTTTTGCAATTCTTGCTTTGCTTTCTTCAAATTTTCGTAATGCCGTGAATTTGAAACTATTGCCGACTGTTCTGTGTACGAGTTTCCCCCCAACACTTTTTCACTAAGTTTTGCTAAAAGATTGTTTATACCATAGCCTGTCAAGGCAGAAATGTAAACATCAACTTCTTTTTCTAAAATATTATCTAAATCCATTTTATTTAAAACGGTAATAATTTTTTCAGCCGAAGTTAGTTGAAGTAATTCATCGCGCAATTCTTTAGAAACTTTTTGTTGAACATCGTTAATAAACAAAACAATGTCGGCGTTTTTAACCGCTTCCCTACTGCGCAAAACTCCTTCTATTTCAATTTCATTTTTTGTTGAACGAATCCCAGCTGTATCAAAAAGCCGAAATAAAATTCCATTGATCGAAACTTCTTCACGAATTACATCGCGTGTTGTGCCGGGAATTTCACTTACTATAGCGCGCGATTCTTTTAAAACATAATTCAACAAAGAAGATTTACCAACATTCGGAATACCAACCAACGCCACATTAACACCGTCGCGGATCACCCGTCCGAATGAATAAGTCTCCAACAACTTATCTATTTCCAAAATAATGTTTTCGATCATAAGAAGAAGTTTGTCGTGAGCAACAAATTCAACATCTTCCTCCGTAAAATCCAGCTCCAGTTCAACAAGTGATGAAGTGTTTATCAACTGAGTCCGCAACTCAATAATTTTTTTTGAAAGGATTCCATCAAGCTGATTTCTTGCACCTCGAAGTGATGCATCGGTATGTGCATTTATTACTTCAACAACAGCTTCTGCTTGTGCAAGATCGAGTTTGCCGTTTAAGAATGCACGTTTTGTAAATTCTCCCGGCTCTGCGATGCGTACATCTTGCGGTAATAATAACTCAATAATTTTTTTTGCGATAAATTGATTTCCATGTGAGCTGATCTCAACGCTGTCTTCGCCCGTGTATGAATGCGGCTTACGAAAAACCGACACCAAAACATCATCAACAAGGTTTTTGTTTTCGTCAATAATTTTTCCGTAATGAATTGTATGTGATGCAGCTTCGGCAATTTTTATTTTGCCGGTAAAAACAGAATCAATCGCCGTAAAAGATTTTTTTCCGCTAAGACGAATAACTGAAATAGCGCCAGCACCGGCTGGTGTAGCTACTGCGACGATGGTATCATCCTGGTTTTGTAAAATCATGGTTCGCAAAAATACGGAAACAAGAAAGGATTAACAATGTACTTTGGCAAAGGTTTCAAAAACGAAGTCAACTTTGTTAGTCTGGTCTAATTGAATTTATTTTCTACTTAAACAATGATATTTTTAACTATCTGGTTTTGAATATTATTTACAAAGGGAATCGAGGCTGATATGTCTTTCAATTTTAACAAATTTACCGTAAAAGCGCAGGAAGTAATTCAAAACGGAATTGAGATTGCGCAGAGTTTCAGCAATCAAATTCTTGAACCGGAACACATCCTTGCTGCGTTAGTAGAAGAAAAAGGAAGCGTCGCTGATACAATCATTCAAAAAGCCGGCGGTAATTCCGATAGAATAAAAATAAAAGTAAGCGAATTGCTTGAACGCCTTCCAAAAGTTTCCGGCGCTTCTGCCGGAATTGGCGATCATCAGATGTCGAACAATCTTGCAAAACTTTTTGATCAATCTTCCGAAGAAGCAAAAAATTTAAAAGATGAATTTATCTCCACCGAACATTTACTTCTTGCACTAACTAAAGATTCCGGGAAAGCCGGACAATTGCTCCGTGATAATGGTGTAACCGCAGATATTATTTTATTAGCTTTAAAAGATGTTCGCGGAACTCAACGGGTGACCAATCAAAATGCGGAAGACACTTACCAATCACTAAAAAAATTCGGAAGAGATCTGAATGAACTTGCACGCACAGGAAAACTTGATCCGGTAATTGGACGCGATGAAGAAATCCGGAGAGTGCTGCAAGTGCTTTCGAGAAGAACAAAAAATAATCCGGTTTTGATAGGCGAACCCGGCGTAGGAAAAACCGCAATTGCAGAAGGGATCGCGCATCGAATTATTTCCGGCGATGTTCCTGAAAATCTGAAATCAAAAAGAATTGTTGCGCTTGATATGGGAGCGCTTATTGCCGGCACACAATTCCGGGGACAATTTGAAGAACGGATGAAAGCCGTACTGAAAGAGGTACAGGATGCAAACGGAGAAATTATTTTATTTATCGATGAACTGCATACACTTGTTGGCGCCGGTTCGGTACAAGGTTCAATGGATGCGGCAAATATTTTGAAACCGGCTCTTGCGCGCGGTGAGCTTCATTGCGTTGGCGCTACAACTCTTGATGAATACAAAAAACATATCGAAAAAGATGCGGCGCTTGAAAGAAGATTCCAGCCTGTTTTAGTTGAAGAACCAAACGAAGAAGATGCCATTTCAATTCTTCGCGGATTAAAAGAACGGTACGAAGTTCATCACGGTGTACGCATAACCGACGGAGCAATTGTCGCGGCGGTTCAGCTTTCTGCACGATATATTTCGGATCGTTTTCTTCCCGACAAAGCAATTGATCTTATTGATGAAGCTGCATCAAAACTCCGAATTGAAATTGATTCAATGCCGGAAGAGCTTGATTCGCTTGGAAGAAAAATTAAGCAGCTCGAAATTGAACGAGAAGCATTGAAACGGGAAAAAGATGCCCGCCTGGGGCGGGTGGAAAAAAGATTGGAGGAACTTGAAACAGAAGTCGGCGATTTCATCGAAGAAAAAAATCAACTTAAACTCCATTGGAGTTTAGAGAAAGAAAAAATTCAATCAATCCGCTCAATTAAAAGTGAAATTGAACATGCAAAAACCGATGCCGACAAATACGAACGCGAAGGCGATTTGGGTAAAGTAGCAGAAATTCGTTACGGAAAAATTTCTTCACTTGAAAAAAAATTAAAAGATGAAACGCTTCTCTTTTCGCAAATTCAAAAAGATAAAAAAATGTTGAAGGAAGAAGTTGATGCCGAAGATATTGCAGAAGTTGTGGCAAAGTGGACAGGTATTCCTTTAAGCAAAATGTTGGAAGGCGAACGAAGTAAACTCATTCGTCTTGAAGATGAATTGCATAAAAGAATTGTCGGACAGGAAGATGCAGTTGCCGCGGTAGCAAACGCAATTCGCCGTTCACGCGCAGGATTGCAGGATGCAAATCGTCCCATCGGTTCATTTATTTTTATGGGAACGACGGGAGTTGGTAAAACAGAACTTGCACGAGCGCTTGCAGAATTTCTTTTCGATGACGAACATGCGATGATCCGAATTGATATGAGTGAATACATGGAGAAGTTTTCCGTTTCGCGTTTAATTGGCGCGCCTCCGGGATACGTTGGATATGAAGAAGGCGGGCAGTTAACCGAAGCGGTGCGACGAAAACCTTATTCGGTTGTGCTGCTTGATGAAATTGAAAAAGCGCATTCCGATGTTTTTAATATTTTGCTGCAAGTGCTGGATGAAGGAAGATTGACCGACAATCAAGGACGAACGGTAAATTTTAAAAACACGATTGTAATCATGACTTCCAATCTCGGTTCACATATTATTCACGAACACCTTGAAAAAATTAACGAAGAAAATATTCAGCAGATAATGGGAAACCTCCGCATTCTTCTTAGCGATTTACTGAAGAAAACCATTCGTCCCGAATTTCTTAACCGGATTGACGACATCATTCTTTTTAGACCGTTAACGCAAAAAGAACTGCGCCAAATTGTTGATATTCAAATTGAAAAAGTTCAAAAAATGCTCCATGATAAAAATATCAGTATGGAACTAAGCGATGACGCAAAAGATTGGCTTGCGGAACTCGGTTATGATGTTGCGTATGGCGCGCGTCCGCTTAAAAGAATAATTCAACGATACTTGATCAATCCCCTATCGCAGGAATTGCTCTTAGTAAATTTTGCTGGTGGTGATACCATTTTAGTTGAGCAGGGAGAAAGAGGAAATTTAGATTTTAGTAAAAGAGAGACTTCCGGTTAAGACAATTGGACGCAGATTTGTTAGGATTGATTAAGATGATTTAAGATCATAAAAAAATCATAACTGATCTTAATAAATCAGCGTCCCAACTTTTGGGTTGAGTTTGACATTTATACGAAAGAGATATAAGTTGGGTGTGGAAAAGCAAACACAAAATGGGAGCCCGGTAAATGAAATTTTATCTTTCACTTATTTTTCTGTTTACTACGTTTACAGAAGCACAGTTAGATACTTTAAAAATTGAGGAGGCTCGAAGATTTCTCTATTCACATGACATTTATCATTATCCATATGTAATTGATAAGATTAATGGGGTCATCAAAAAAGCTCCTATAGAGCAGGGTTTACATTTCTACGTATTTGATCTTGAAATCGATTCACCACTAAGGAATACTAAATTTCTTCTTTTTCATACTACCAGAATGGATCCTCGTCCATATTATTTAATAGCCTCTTATAGAGATACATTTCACTTAGTCTATGATTCTTGGTGCGCGAATAGCTATGGATGCAATTCACTTGTTGAGTTTATTAATCAGCACCTTTTAGATGAAGAGACATTACAAACACAACAAGTGACTGAATTGGCGGCTACTCTAGGAAAACTTTCTTTCCCTAATAATAAAATTGTTTCAAATAGCGATGAAGTATGGTTTAGAGATTATCGAAATATAGTTGTTCATCTTCCGGATAGTCTGAAAGGGCTTGTTAAACCGTTATTAACTGAAACGACTTGCGATAGCATTGTGTTGGAGTTTTTTGTGTGGAATATTTATAGGTTGGAAAAAATCACACTCTGGTACAGAAAAAAACAAATTGAGGTGAACAGCAAAGTGATATGGAAATCCGGTTACCAACCCATTGGTGGATAACTATTGCTGAGTAGAATCATCTAATTATTTTTGTTAATTTTGCAGCAAAAGGAGAAAGAATATGACTGTTCAGCATATAGAAAAAGAAGTCCTAAAATTAGATGTAATTTCGCGCTCTAAATTAGCAAAGGTTCTCTTATCAAGTCTTGAAAATCTTTCCGAAATAGAAAACGAAATACTGTGGGCAAAAGAATCTTTGCTGAGACTTGGAGAAATGATTAAGGGAAAGTTAAAATCAAAACCGGCTAAATTGGTTTTTAAGCAAGCGCGTGCACTTTTAAAATGATAGAATCTGTTTATTTGAACGAAATAAAGAATCACAACTATGTTTAAATCCCCCGAACAAATTCTTACTGAATGGATGCAAGCTGTGAATAAAAGAGATATTGAAACACTTCTTTCTCTCTATAATAAAACCGCTGTATTGATTCCCACTTTTTCGAACAAACTCTTAACCACTCCCGAAGACATCCGCGATTATTTTATTAAACTTGCAGACCGGGACGAACTTAGCGTTTCTTTGCACGAGAAAACTTTGAGCATTCAGTTAATCAAAAATGAAATTTACATTTTATCGGGGATTTATTGCTGGCGTTTAACGATCGAAAAGGAACCGTTTGTTTTTGAGGCGCGGTTCAGTTATACAATTGATGCGTCACTCGCAGATCCGATTCTGAATCATCATTCATCTCAAATTCCGCGTATGCTTTAGGAGGATTCCCTTTCCTTCTTTTAAATATTTCTTCTTATTTTAGACCAATCATTTATAAAAGGTATTTCAATGAAAAATTTTGTCTTATTACTTATCGCTCTCGCATTTATTTCAAACGCGTATGCTCAAGTTAAAAACCAGGGAGTTTTTGTTAAACCGAAAAGCGAATATTACGAAGCAAATAAAAAAGCCGTAGAAGAATTCAATAAAAAACCGGCTCAAGAAAGCAAAGCGTTCAAAGTTGATTTTACAGGATTAGATTTACCAAAATTAAAAAGTGAATTCAAATATGAATGGCACAACGATCCGATTAACCAGGGAATGACGGGCACGTGCTGGGATTTTTCAACCACCTCATTTTTTGAATCGGAAATTTATCGCATCAACAAAAAGAAAATAAAACTTTCTGAAATCTATACCGCTTACTGGGAATATGTAGAAAAAGCCCGCCGCTTTATTCAGGAAAGAGGCAACTCAGCTTTTGCCGAAGGTTCGGAAGGAAACGCAGTTAAAAGAATTTGGAATCAGTACGGCGTTGTTCCCGCATCGGCATATAACGGGATGTTGCCGGGACAAAAAGTCCACGACCACGGAAAAATGGTTGACGAAATGAACAGTTATTTGCAAGGATTAAAAACTTCAAACGCCTGGAACGAAGACGACGCGCTCTCAACAATTAAATCTATTCTCAATCATTACCTCGGAGTTCCTCCAACAAAATGTACTTACGAAGGAAAAGAATATACTCCAAAAGAATTTTTAGACAAAGTTGTTAACTTAAAACTTGATGATTATATAGACATCATTTCATTAATGGAAAAACCCTACTACACAAAAATGATGTACAATGTGCCGGACAACTGGTGGCTTGATGATTCATATTACAATGTTCCGTTTGATGAATATATGAGCATTATAAAAAATGCGATCCGCAAAGGCTACACGATGGCAATCGGCGGTGATGTATCGGAACCGGGAATTGAATCACACGCAAAAGTTGCAATGATCCCGACGTTTGATATTCCTTCCGAATATATTGATGAGAACGCAAGACAATTCCGCTTTACGAACAAAACAACAACTGATGATCACGGAATACATTTAGTCGGTTATGTTAATAAGAATGGAAAAGATTGGTACTTGATAAAAGATTCCGGCGCAGGAGCATATAACGTTGATGATAAAGGTTACTATTACTATTCTGAAGATTATGTAAAACTAAAAATGGTTGATTTCTGTGTGCACAAAGATATGGTTGAAGATATTTTGAAGAAGTTTAACAAGGAATAGGATTGTCCTTTTGTTTTATTTTCTGTACATTAAGTCTGTACAATAAAAAAAGAATTATGACAACAACAACGGCAACGTATACACAGGCAAGAGCAAACTTAGCAGAACTTCTCTCTAAGGTTTACGATAATAACGAGATAGTAATTATCAACCGGAGAAGATCGGAAAAAGTCGCTTTAATTTCTGCCGAAGAATTAGCTTCGCTTTTAGAAACAGCGCATCTCTTGCGCTCACCCAAAAATGCAGAGCGGCTTTTAACGGCTTACAACCGGGCAAAATCGAAAACACGAAAAACTCAAACAGTGGAACAACTGAAAAAAGATTTACGCTTTGGAAAAGAAAACTAAGCAAGAACGCAAGGCTGTATTTCATACGGAATTTAGAGAAGACTTAAAGTTTTGGATTCAAATAGATCGGAGAGTAGCTATTCGTGCGTTTGATATTATTGAAGCAGTAATGCGAAATCCATTTGAAGGAATTGGAAAACCCGAACCGCTAAAATATTTACTAGCCGGAGCCTGGTCGCGCAGATTAACCCAAGAACACCGAATTGTTTATGTGGTTAGCAATGAACGAATCGATTTTATTCAAGCACGATACCATTATTAAAATTATATGAACACAATCGAACTTATCCGCAAAAAACGTAATGGAGAATCTCTTTCAAAAGAAGAGGTTCTCTTTTTAGTTTCATCATACACAAAAAATAAAATTCCCGATTACCAATTCTCTGCTTTTCTTATGGCGGTTTATTTAAAAGGAATGAACACAACCGAAACTGCCGCACTTACCGAAGCAATGCTCTACAGCGGAAAAGTAATTGATCTTTCTTCCATCAAAGGAATAAAGATCGATAAACATTCTACCGGTGGAGTAGGAGATAAAACTTCTCTTATCATTGCGCCGATTGCCGCTGCGGCGGGAGTAAATGTTCCGATGATCTCCGGCAGAGGACTTGGACATACCGGCGGAACGCTCGATAAACTCGAAGCAATCCCCGGTTACAGCACAAATCTTTCTTTGAGCGATTATAAAAAAGTTTTAAAGAAATGCGGTTTGGTTTTAATCGGACAAACGAAAGAAATCGCTCCCGCGGATAAATTGATTTACGCTTTGCGTGACGTAACCGCAACGGTGGAATCAATTCCGCTTATCACCGGAAGCATAATGAGTAAAAAACTTGCCGAAGGAATTGACGGACTTGTTCTTGATGTAAAAACCGGCAGCGGCGCATTCATGCAAAAATTTTCTGATGCAAAGGAACTTGCGCAATCATTGTTGAACACGGCAAAAGCGTTCGATAAAAAAGTCATTGCGTTTATAACCGACATGAATCAGCCGCTTGGTAATTACATTGGCAACTGGTTTGAAGTGTTGGAATCAATTAAAATATTGCGGGGAGAAGTTGTTCCCGATTTATGCGAAGTAAGCTTTACTCTTTCCGGCGCTATGATTTATCTCGGTGGAAAAGCAAAATCAATTGAAGATGGAATTAAACTTTCGAAAGAACTTATTGCAAACGGAAAAGCATTTGAAAAGTTTGTTGAGCTTGTAAAACTGCAGGGTGGCGATGTTAGCTATTTACACGAACCTGGGAAATATCCAAAATCGAAACACAAATTAATAGTAAAAAGTAAAACAGAAGGATTTGTTTCTGCAATTGACACCTATCAAATCGGAGTTGCCGCTTTAGAGCTTGGCGCAGGTAGATTGAAAAAAGAAGATGTTATCGATCCGAAAGCCGGAATTATTTTTCATAAAAAACTTGGAGATAAATTAGTAAAAGGCGAAATTATAGCCGAGCTTTTTACTGATAAAAAAAATGTTCTTAATGATGCTGAAAAAAGAATTATTAATGCTTTAAGGGTTACCGACGACAAACCGAAAAAACAAAAACTAATAAAATTGATTATGGATTAAAGTTTTTCATTCACAAACAAAAATGGGGATCTTATGAAAACTGTGCTGTGTTCTGTTCTGTTATTAATTGTGCTTTCAAATATCACATCCGGACAATTAAGTCCGACAAATTTCAATCCAAATATTTTGGTTCACTCACAAGGATTGCCAAACGAGTTCTTACTTTTTGTTCCCGATACGGCAACACAAATCTTATTCAACCCGGCAAGAGCAAACGATTATTCGGGAAGTTTTGTGTACAGCACGTATGCGGCGGATTTTAAGAGAGCTGTTTTTTTACCCATTTATTATATTGGCGATATAAGATTTAGTAACTTGAGCTATACGCCGGAATATCCTCCGTCAGGAAACATTGAAGATTATGGTTCCGGGAAGAACCCGACGATTGCATTCGCAACGCTCTTTACCGCGCTAAACTCTAAATGGTTATTCCTGTTCTCAAACGGGCTCTCCAAACAAAACGGAACTAAGGACATCACCTCTGAAAACAGACATCCAGACAGTTATTACAAGACTTACCAAGAGTCAACTTCTTCAAACGAGGAGATGGAAACTAATGAAGCAAGGACGTCGTTCCGGCTGTCAAATATCTTTTCTTCCGGGGAGGGAAAAAGTTCGATTGGTTTATTTGCTTCTTTTAATACATCCCTAAACAATTCTAACATGAACAGTTTAAATAATTCACTTAGAAGTTCTAACTCTATTCCTCTATATAATTACTCAAACAACGGAAGCCAAATTTATATAGTAAATGAAGAAAACTCTACATCTGAATTTGGGTTTGAATTAAGTTTAGCTAATGAGGAATGGGATTACATTGCAAGAGTGAGTTACCAAAAATCGACCAAAAATACAAAAAACAGTTCTTACTCAAATCAAGAATCAATTGATAGCACATATTATGGTTCTTCAAGTACGCCGACTTCATCAAGCATTAGAAACAACACTACAAATAGCACTAATTATATTACACATTCAGAACCATATATTTTTGCTTTTGAAAATTATTACCAGCATAAAACTTCGTTTTTTTCTTTGGACGGTAATTTCTTTGTCTCTGCAAGCATTAATTATTCATCCGGCGATGGAAAAACCGGGGGAGATTCTTTTCATAGGTACGAATATTATAATAACGGAACTTTAACGTCTCACAATTCAACAAGTAATTCTTCGGAGCAAAAATTTGCCGATAAAAATTGGGGATTTACTTTTACTCCAGGTTTTGTTCTTAAAAAAAACTTTACGGATTTATTTCTGATGACCGGAATAAAAATTGAAACCGGCTACCAAAGATATAGTTTCGGTAAAACAGAGTCTGCGTCTGTTGTTTATTATACAAATTATCCGTTTTTTGTTACCACTTCAAAAACAAAAGTAACCTTCGTTTCCCTGACACTTCCCATATATATTAATTATACTCCGGCTGAATGGATTTCCATTTGGGGCGGAATGAATTATTCCTACGGTTATAATAAAAGTGAAATTGCATATATAGAAAATTCGACTCTTTCAACTAATCCTATATATCCCCAAACCTATTCCAAGAATTCGAATGATAACAACTCATCTTTCCAATCGCTGAAATCAACCTTCCTTGGTCTTGAATTAAAACATCCTTCCGGTTTGCGTGTACAAATTTCTTTTGATGAAGACGTGGCTTCTTTCAGAGATTGGAATATGTCGGTCGGGTATCATTTCTAAAATTATTTAATAATCATTTCTTTACAAGAGAACAACGAAATCAGCTCATGGTTTCGTTGTTCTCGTTTTGCCATGTTCGGCAGCAATAATTTCATTTTAATGTTTTTTTCAAAACATATTTGTCTTAATTTAGCGTCAACCTAATTTTACGGCTTCAGATCCGTTTAATGGTTAATAATTTTCTCTGCTTGATGAGTTTAATTATAAGAAAGCTATGGCAACCCGGTCACAAAAACTAAAACGGTCGCTATCCATCTTAAGTGTTACTTTCTTTGTAATGCTTGGCGTGATGACAATTAGCGAACTATTAAAGGAGTGGATATTCCCTAACTGGAGTAAATGGGAAAGTCATATCGTCAATATTTTTTCTGTAAGTTTTTTTGCTGCTATTATCTCACATTTTTTAGCCAGGAATTACGAAAAAAACATACGCATCCACAAAGATGAAATAACCGCAAAAAACAGTGCCGAAGAGGAACTGAACGAAACCCTTTCCATTCTCCAAGCAACACTTGAATCTACTAAAGATGCAATTCTCGTAATCTCTCAAGAACGAAAAGTAGTAACCTACAATCAAAAGTTTATTGACTTGTGGAGTATTCCCGATGATCTAATAAAAACTAAAAACGACAAACTTTTATTGGGACATGTTCTTTCGCTACTAAAAGACCCGGAAGAGTTTTCACAAAAAGTTGAAGAACTTTATAAATTCCCCGAACAGATAAGTTTTGATATTATTGAATTTAAAGACGGAAGAAGTTTCGAGCGATACTCGCAGCCGCAAAAACTTGGAAAAAATATTCACGGAAGGGTTTGGAGTTTTGATGATATCACCGAAAAGAAAAAAGACGAATTAAGAATAAAAGAATCTGAAGCACGTTTCAAAACTATTTGGAAACACTCTCGCGATGGTTTTCGTTTAACTGACGAAAACGGAACTGTAATTATGGCAAACGACGCCTACTTAGAATTCTTCAAAAGGCCTGAAGCGGAAGTCGTCAATCACCCTTTCTATATTCATTACCTTGATAGAAATTATGAACTTGCACAAGAAAAATATAAAAAGAAATTCGAAACAAGGGAATCAGAAAATGCCGTACTTCATAGTATAGTTTTTGAAGACGGTAGAGTTGCATGGTTTGAAATTTCGAATTCATTTATAGAGATCGAAAAGAAAAATTATCTCTTGAGCATTTTTAGAGATTATACCCACCACAAAGAAGACGAAGATAAAATCAGTCTTTCGGAACAAAAATTCCGCACTCTCTATGAAAAATCTGCTGACGCAATTTTTTTGATGGAGGGAGAAACATTTGTTGATTGCAATCCCATTAGCCAAATAATGTTTGGGGGAACAAGAGATGAAATAATTAAACGGAAACCGTATGAGGTGTCTCCCGAACTCCAGGAAGACGGATCAAACTCAAAAGAAAAAGCGCAGGAAAAAATTTCGGCGGTATTAAAAGGAACTCAACAAACTTTTGAATGGAAACATCAAAAATTGAATGGTGAAACTTTCGATTGCGAAGTAAGCTTAACCAAAATAGAACTTGCCGGGAAGAACTATGTTCAAGCTGTTGTTCACGATATTTCCAGGAGAAAGAATGCAGAGAGATTACAGAAAGCGTTATTCAAAATAACTGAAGCCGCAAGCACGGCAACTGATTTAGCTGCTTTATATGCAACGATCCACGAATCTGTTAAAACCCTCATGCCTGCAATAAATTTTTATATTGCTTTGTATGATGAAAAAAAGAACGAGATCAGTTTCCCTTACTTTGTAGATGAGTATGACGAAAAGCCAATATCTCGCCCGCCAAAACGGGGATTGACCGAGTATGTTCTCAGAAAAAAAAGTCCGGTACTGGCAACTCCGGAAAAATTATTGGAAATTGAAGATGCCGGTGAAGTAGAAAAAATCGGAACAGATTCTATCGATTGGCTTGGCGTTCCGCTGCTAATTCAAGATATGATCATCGGTGTGCTCGTTGTTCAAAGTTATTCGCCGGGAACCAGGTACAAGAAAGCGGAACAAGATATTTTGATGTTCGTATCTTCTCAAATTGCCATGGCTATTTATAAGAAAAAAGCTGCCGACGAATTAGCCGCTTCGGAACTTCAGTTAAAAGAATTGAATGCAAGTAAGGATAAACTTTTTTCAATCATCGCACACGATTTGCGAAGCCCCTTTCATGCGTTACTCGGAATCTCCGAATTACTCGCTACTGAAATTGAAGAATTCTCTAAAGAAGAAATTACAAAGTTTGCCGCCGAGATGAACAATAGTTTGAAAAATCAATTTAAATTGTTGGAAAATCTTTTAGAGTGGTCGCGCTTACAAACCGGTAGAATGCAGTATGCCCCTGTAAAATGTAGCTTGTTCGAAAAGGTAAACGATGTTACTTCGTTACTTTCCGGCAATGCACTGAAGAAAAATATTACAATGGAAAGTTACATCAGACCGAATGCGTTTATTTTAGCCGACACAAATATGTTGCAATCAATTCTACAAAACCTCCTTGCCAACGCCATTAAATTCACAAAATCCGGCGGAAAGATCGATGTAAAAGCAGCAGCAGAAAACGGTATGATGAAAATTTCTGTAAAAGATACGGGAGTGGGAATCGGTCAAGATAGTCTGCATAAAATATTCCGCACTGATTCAACCGTTACAACTCCGGGAACAGAAAATGAAAAAGGAACCGGACTTGGACTTTTACTTTGTAAAGAAATGATCGAACGGCACGGAGGGACGATCTCCGTTGAGAGCGAACTTGAAAAAGGAACTACCTTCTTCTTTACTTTACCAGGGATAAACTAGATGGTTTGCAAAAATATTCTGAGCAAAATGGCGAGAATATTAAATGATTAAAAAAACGAATGAATGAATGGATGAATGTTTTCCATTCAGTCATGCAGCCATTCATTCCAAATTATTTGGTTCCGGTTTACCATGTTATGAATTAGGAGTTGTAAAATTCTTACACTCGATATTCAATATCTCTTTTTGCCTTTCTTTCCCAATTCCTAATTAAACATAAAGATATCGTTTTATTTTTTGAGTCGGAGTTTTTTCAAATGGATTTACCTGCTCAATCATTTTGCTGATCTTGGAAAACGAAGAAACGCTGTTATTAACTTCCTCCTTCAATTGATCAAGCAGACCGGTAATTACTTGGCGTTGTTCGAGTTCCGTTTTCTTTTGTGTTTCAAAGTGTGCATCAATTTTTTCATAATCTAAAAATACTCTTGCCGCAAGTTGTCCGTTCTGCTGAAAAACAATCGACTCAAGTACATACTCTGATCGGTTAATAATTGATTCAACTGCTTCGGGATAAATATTTTCTCCGCTTGCACCAAGAATCATATTTTTCAATCGTCCTTTAATATAAAGATATCCATCTTTATCAAAGCAGCCCAGGTCGCCTGTTCTAAACCAGCCATCGCTTGAAATAACTTCTTTTGTCTTTTCAGGATCCTTGTAATATCCTTTCATCACCATCGCACCGCGTACTAATATTTCCCCTTCTCCCGTTTTGGGATCGGGAGAATCGATTTTTAATTCGGCTCCGATTGAAGCCGGACCGGTAGACAAATATTTTGTATCCTTGGCGCCCGTACCGGCAACCAACGGAGAGGTTTCCGTTAAACCGTAACCGATGGAATAAGGAAATTCAGCTTCACGCAAAAATAATTCAACATCGGAAGAAAGCGCCGCACCGCCGATGCAAAAGAGTTTTAATTCTCCGCCGAACGTTTTCATCAATTTTTTGCCGGCTGCTTTGTTTATCGCTCTTCTTAATGAAGGAACCTTATAAGCAAGTTTTACTATTTTCTTTTTATTAATTTCAGGAAGAATTTTTCCTTTGTACATTTTTTCAATAATTAATGGAACGGAAAGTAAAACCGTCGGTTTTAACTCCGCCAGGGGCGGTAGCAGTACTGCTGCGGTTGGCGGCTTCCGTAAATAATAAACTGTTCCGCCGATTAAAATTGGAAAGATCATTCCAAGCGTACATTCGTAAACATGCGCGAGCGGTAGAAGAGAGATCATCCGGCATTCAATTTCTTCGGGAACATATTTTCTTGTGGCAATAGCATCGGATAAAATATTTTTGTGCGTGAGCATAACCGCTTTTGAGTGTCCGGTTGTACCGGATGTGTAAATTATTGAAGCAACGTCATCTTCGGAGACTTTTTCGTTCAAGAGTCCGGTAATTTTTAAAACAAGATTTTTTATCTTTTGCAGTTCTTTGCTTCCATCGGCAATTAGCTTTTTTAGAATATCTTTAGAAATATTTTTTTGAATGATGGAAAAATCATCGATTAGAATAATTTTTAGGTCTTCATCCGATTTGTATTCTTCAATTTTCGGATACAATTTTTCCGAAACAAAAATTGCCTTCGCTTCAGAATGCTGAATGATGTGATGAATTTCGGATATATGAAAGTCATTTAAGATTGGAACTATAATAGCGCCGATGGAAGTTACGGCGAAATATGCCACTCCCCAATGAGGACAATTCTCGCTTAGCAAAGCAACGCGGTCTCCATGTACAATTCCTTGATCCAAAAGAAAAGTAGAAACAAGATCAACCTGCGTTTTAAATTTAGCATAAGTCAAAACTTCCCCATCAACAAAGCCGAATAATTTTCTATCTTTATACTCGCTTGCGCTGTTTCCCAAAAGATGTTTTAGCGTTAATTCTTGTAATGGTTTCATAAAAACCTCTGGTAAGTTTATGTTTAAAAATTATGAAGTTAAAATTCGGATTCAACGAGATAAGCCTTCCGCAAAAGGGAAGTAAAATCATCAAATGAAATCTCTTTTGCTCCAAACATCTTCAAGTGTTCGGTTATGTATTGCACATCAAGAACAACAAATTTTTTATCTTTTAAACGATTGAGCAGATGAGCCAGTGCAACTTTGGAAGCCTGGCTGACAAGAGAGAACATTGATTCACCAAAAAAGGCGCCGCGGTAAGTAACACCATAAAGTCCGCCAACGAGTTTTCCATTTTGATAAACTTCAACAGTATGGATATGTCCAAGTTTTTGCAAATTAAGATACGCGGCAATTAAAGCGTCTGAAATCCACGTTTCCTCTCTGTTGCCGCAATTTTTAACAACGGAAAGAAAATCGGTATCATATTTAATTTCAAACCGGTTCTCTTTAATAATTTTTTTTAGCGAACGGGGAAGATGAAAATTATCTAAGGGAATTATCGTACGGGTTTCCGGACAATACCATTCGATCTTTCCCGTAATTCCGTCGGTCATTGGAAAAGCGCCCATCGCATAAAGTTTTATCATTTGCTCGGGAATCAGCAAAACTTCTTCTTGAGAAATATTACTTTCTACCACATCAACTTCTCAATTTTTTTATTCATCGGCTTTTGTTTCGTAGCTGATAATCTCATAACCTTTGATGGTTTCAATTGCTGCAAAACAAATTCCGATAAGCACCAGGAACATTCCAATTGAGAACGAAACGATGACAAGAGTTTCGAAGTTGGAAGATTTTAAAATAAATGAAGCGCCTATCTGCATTGATGTAATTACAAACAAAGCAACGGCAAGCGAATAGCTGAATACCGCGTTGCGTACCATTTTCACACGATATTTTAGTTTATCAAGTTGGATCGAAATACTTTTCAACCTGACTTCTTCTTGATATAAAAATTCTTTTTCGGAAGCTTTGATAGAAAATTTTCTTCTTTCTTCACCGAGTAAACGAATTCTGTTTACAACGAGTGAGTATTTATTATTCATACTAAGCAGCAGCAAACCGCACGCGGAAATCATTAATCCCGGCGCTAACATCGCTTGAATTACTTCTACAACTGCAATTGAAATATCCATAAATTTTATTCTTTATTTTGTTCTAAATTGTTTTCCGGTTTGGTTGAGAGAAATTTCTTTTCGAAATAAAAAATAAAAAGAAAAATTACCGCCGGAATAATTGAAATGGCAAAAAACGAAAGCATTGCTTTTGCTCCGATTGATGCGAAGAAAATAAAAGCGCTCACAATGATGATGACGCTGCCGGCAACTCTCCATTTAAATACAGCGATGTATCCGATAAGCAGCAGCAGATGAAAAAACTGAACGACAAAAACAGACCAGGGCGGAAGATGCCCCGCGTCTTTAAACCATTCAGTAAGATGTTCTATAAAAAAAGCTCCCCATAAAAAGAAGAGCAGCATGGCGGTAATTCGTCCGATCCACGAAAACATTTTGATATAAAGAGACACAAAAACCTCAGTTTCTTTGTAAGAAAATTAAGAAATAAATCCGTTAAATAGAGAAAATCTTTTCCCGTCATACTACAATTCATTATTTTTGAACACTTATTCACAATCTCTGCTCTTAAGATGAAAACGAGAAAATTTCTTTTTACATTTTTTATAATTTCTTTGGGCTTTATTATGACTGGAACTACTTTGAAAAAACAAGCAACCGATCCTTTAAAATCCTTTGAAGAGAAAAACAAAAAGTTAGATAGTTACTACTCAACTAAAAAACTTGGCGCCTTTATAGAAAACGGAACAACGGTCTTTAGACTTTTTGCCCCGCAAGCTTTTGAAGTTTCATTAGTGGTAATGAAATCTGTTGATGAAAAAAATTACAAAGAATATTTGATGACAAAAGATGCCGACGGTGTTTGGGAAGTTGTTTTAAGCGGTGAACTCTACGGAAAATTTTACGGCTTCAAAGTGCTGAACGATAAAAAAGAAAAAAAAACCGAACTCCTTTGTCTTGATCCATACGCCAAAGCTGTGGCTACATACAACACCTACATGGGTGAAAGACTCGGCATCGTGATAAAAGAAAATGATTTTGACTGGGAAGGCGATGAATCGATCCAACGCGACTGGAGCGATCTGATCATTTATGAAATGCATATTAAAGACCAAACATCTCATGCTTCTTCCGGCGTTAATAAAGGAGGAACATATCTTGGTTTAACCGAAAAAGGAAAAACCGGCGGTTTGAGTTACATAAAATCTCTTGGCGTAAACACCGTTGAGCTGCTTCCTTCTCAAGAATTTGCAAACATCGAAATTCCTTTTCAAAAAACATTTAAAGGAAAAACGAACACATGGAATCCGTATGAAAGAAATCACTGGGGATACATGACCGCCGCCTTCTTTGCGCCTGAAGCTTATTATTCCGTAAGCGATAAACCGGTTGAGTTTAATAGATGGGATGGAACATCGGCAAGACAAGTGAACGATTTTAAAGAAATGGTTAAAGCTTTTCATAAAGAAGGCGTTGCCGTTATTATGGATGTTGTTTATAATCATCTTTCAGAATACGAACTTGGCAACTTAAAAGAAATTGATAAGGAATATTATTTCCGGCTTGATGAAAAAGGAAACTTTAAAGCAGAAAGCGGCTGCGGGAACGATCTTAAAACAGAACGCCCGATGGTTCGCAAGCTAATCGTCGAAAATATTTTATACTGGATGAAAGAATATCACGTTGATGGTTTTCGATTTGATCTTGGAAAACTAATTGATTGGATCACGCTCGAAGATATTGTTCACGAAGCGAAGAAAATTAATCCCGACGTTATATTTATTGCTGAACCCTGGGGTGGTGGTTACGATCCAAAGGGAATGTCTTTGCGCGGTATTGCAAGTTGGAATGATCAAATACGAAATGGCGTAAAAGGAGAAAATCCGAAAAATAGTCTTGGTTGGATTTTCGGACAATGGCAGGGAAATAACAGCCACAAACGTATTGAGAGTTATGTGAACGGAACGCTCATTCGAGATTCACTCGGTTTATTTCAAAAGAAAGAACATTCGGTTAATTATCTCGAATCGCACGATGGTTATACGCTTGGAGATTTTATCCGGCTTGGAGCAAGAGAAATTTCAGAGCATGACGTGATCACAAACGTTGATTCTTTTATTAAGCTTTCACCAATGCAATTGAAGCTGAACAAACTTGCGGCACTTTTTCTTTTCACTTCGCAAGGGATTACGATGATTCATGCGGGACAAGAATTTGCCCGTACTAAAGTTATTCCTATTTCCGTTGATGCGCCTGATACAAACAAGGGAAGGATTGATCACAACACATACGATAAAGACAATGAAGTTAATGAAATCAACTATCATCACGCTGAGATCAATCAAGAGCTGCTTAAGTATTACACCGGGCTAATTTCTTTGCGGAATGAATATGCTGCATTTAGAAAAGCAGGGTATAAAGACGTTACTTTTTTCCCAAACGATCATAACGAATTTTCAATCGCTTATGCAATAAATTATGGCGGAGAACAATTTCTTGTTGCGATGAATGCTAATCAGCATACTGAAAAAGAGTTTGCTCTACCTGCAGGCAAATGGGAAGTTCTTGTAAACGGTGATAAAGCCGGAGTAAAAAAGCTAAGTGTTATAAGCGGAAAATTGGTTGTTCCTTCAACCGTGGGATGTGTTTTAAAATTGCAGAAGAAACAAGCGAAAACTAAAAAATAAGTTTCGCCTCTTCTTGTTTCATGTTTGCGATTTTATTTACTGAAAATTTTGCGGAGAGATTGTTCTATCGCTTCTTTAAATTGAGTTAAATTAACCGGTTTTTGAAAAACATATTCAACTCCCATATCGTTGTAGGCAAGTGTTTCCGGTTTGCCGATATCACCGCTTAAAATAATTATTTGCGGCTTTCCTTTTATTGACGAATTTTTAAGTCTCTTAACCAATTCAATACCGTTCATCTTTGGCATCGTATGGTCACTGATGACGAGAGCTAACGAAGTTTCTTTTATTTTTGACCAGGCTTGTTCGCCGTCATCCGCAAGAAGAATTTCATAATCGGGAACCAGACTCTTGAGAATTTTTGAATACAAAAGTCTGTCTGTTTTATTATCATCAACTAATAAAATAGTGGCTGAAGCTTTCGGCAACGTAAATTTGAAAGAAGTTCCTTTTCCTACTTTGCTCTCAACCCAAATTTTTCCTCCATGTTTAATAACAATTTCTTGTACTAAAGATAAACCCAAACCGGTTCCCTTTTCTCCGGCAGTTCCTTCCGATGTAAACTTTGCGTCTACATCAAAAACTTTTGCCAAATTTTCTTTAGAGATTCCCACTCCGGAATCAGTTACCCACACTTCAATAAATCGCGGCACATCGGATTGCGCAAAACTTATCGAAATCGTTCCACCATCTTTTGTAAACTTTAAAGCATTAGAAAGAAGATTGCCAAAAACTTGAGCTAAAAGATTTTTGTCGGCAAAAACATTTACTTCATCGGTAACAAGATTCTCAAACGTAATTCCTTTTTTAATTGCGAAGCCGGAAAGAGTATCCAACGCTTTTTTTACACTTTCGAACAGATCGATTTTTGCCGGCTCAAATCTGATTCTTCCGGTTTGCAGTCTGGTCCAATCCAATAGCGAATTTACAAGCGCAAGCATGCTTTGCGCTGACTCCTGAATGTATCCGATATATTGTTTTGATTCTTCGGTAGTTATTTCATCGTCGTTTAAAAGAATATCCGTAAAACCGAGAATAGAACTGAACGGCGTGCGAAGATCGTGCGAAACAATTGAAATGAATCGGTCTTTGGTATCGTTCAATTTTTTTAGATTGTCTGAAGATTTTTGTACTTCTTCTTCGGCTTTCTTTTGGATTGAAACATCGCTGATCAATCCGAACATTTTAAGAATTGACCCTTTTGAATTACGTGTAACGGTGATTTTATTTTTTATCCAAACAAGATGCCCCTGCTTGTGGATAATTCTAAAGACAAGCTCTTCCGAATTTTTATAATAGTTGTTGATGAACTTCCTCAGTTTCTCCTTCACCATTTTAAAATCATCGGGGTACGTGATCTTGAAAAAATATCTCGTATCCTGCAAAAACTCGCTTTGAGAATAGCCGGTTATCTTTTCAATTGAAGAAGTGAAAAATGTGTAACGGATATTATTCCCGTCGCGTTCTGCCGTCCAGAGTGAATCATCCAAACTTTCCGTTATTGTCCGGTAACGTTCTTCCGACTCTTTGATCGCTTGCTGAACCCGTTTTCGTTCCGATACATCACGGGAGATAACTACAAAAAATATGTCATCTTTAAATTCAAAAGAAGTAACAGAAACTTCTATATAATTTTTCGTTCCGTCTTTTTGGCGGCTTAAAAACTCATAGTGATTCGGTGCGTTTTCTTTCTTTCCTCTTGCCTCGGTGTAAGATTTTATTCTTTTAAAATCTGATTCGTCAACAAGTTCCATCGGATTTGTGTTGAGCAGGTCTTCCCCTTTTTCATAACCAAAAATTTTAGCGAAGGAATTATTTACGATCACAAAAGAATTTTTCGATTCAACCGCAATACCGTCATTTGACGCTTCAAAGATCGCACGCATGAGAAGTAGTTCTTGCTCGTACGCTTTTTTAGCAGTGATGTCGGAGAAAATTCCCCCGATATATTTTATTCTTTTTTGTGCGTCGTATGTAACGGAAAAATTTCCAAGCACTTCGAGCAGATCACCGTTCTTTTTTACAAAGGTTAGTTCGGCTGAAATAATTTTTCCTAAAATTACCTGCCGTATTGAAAATTTCTTCTGCTGTGAAACTGTGGCTTCAATTAGATCGGGTAATTTTTTTTCATTTATTTCTTCTTCGGTAAAACCGAGTTCACGAATGAACGAGGGATTTGCGTAGATGATCTTTCCCGATTCGGAAAAATTACAGATCAAATCCGTTGCATTTTGAACTATGGAACGGAAGCGCTCTTCAGATAACCGTAAGGCTCTTTCGACTTCAATTTTCTCAGTAATGTCGGAACAGAGTACAACATACATCGGCAAAGACTGACGATTTTTTGCCACAAAAAATGAAAGTTCAATTTCTTTTTTTTGTTTCTGTTTTGTAAGAAGCGAGCCGTCGGTATTATATTTTTCACTCTCCGCTAAGAAAGTAAAAATAGAAAGTAGTCCGTTGTGGTCGATTGAAAGAAAGAATTTTTCAAACGGTTTGTTAAATACTTCGCTCTTAGAATATCCGGTGAGTTTTTCGGCTGCTTTATTCCAAAAAATAATTTTCCCTTCCTCGTTTAGAACCAGCAGCGCATCGGTAGATTTCTGAATAATCGTTTCGTAGAACTGGAGTTCATCAATCTGCTGTTTTAAAAAGTCCTGTTCTTTTACCCACTGCGTGATATCTTCAAAATAAAAGGAGATAAACTGAATTTCTTTCTTACTTGAAAGCGCCGGAATAATTTGAATATCAAAAACGAACTCATCATCTTTTGTAACAAACGTAGCGCGAAAAGACGACCGTTTTTTTGTTTCTTTAATTTCCGTTAATGCTTTCTCAAGGCTGGCAAGTGACTCCTCCGGAAATATTCCCCGGATCGGCTGTTGAAGTAAATTGTTTTTCTTTCTGAATAGAGTATCTAAAAGTTTACCATAAGCATAACTTACTGTTCCGTCAGCTTGAGTTAAGATAACAATATTGCTAAAACTCTGGAGAACGTTGTCCAAATTTTCATTTGGTGTTTCTCCAAATTGTTTTTCATCTCTTTCAGGGTTCAGGGACATAAGGACTGTTCGCTTTTTTGTGTGCAAAATAGCAAAAAGTTTTCATATTTAAATTTTAGCTTGGTGGCAGCACAGATACCGATCCATTTCTTAAAAGAATCTCTCTCCCGGCAGCGCTTCGAATGCTTGTTTATTTCGCTTTCCCGATGACTTAATTCCCCCTATATTTGTTTTTGAAAAAAGAAGAAAGAGGAACATATGTTATTTTTAGTATCATTTGCCGCAGCTATTATTGCTCTGGTCGTTTATTTTAACGCCAAAAAACGATTTAACAAATCGGAGTCAACCTTTGCTTTCATCGGATTTATTGTCGCCGCAGTAATATCCTTAATGCAATGCTTTACCTTGATCCCGGCGGGTTCGGTGGGTGTAATTGATTTTTTCGGAAACGTAAGTGATAACACATTGAAGTCGGGAGTAAATTTTGTTAATCCCCTTGCCAACGTAGTTAAATTCAGCATAAAGACTCAGGAAATTAAGGAAATGATGAACGTTCCTTCTAAAGAAGGATTGAGCGTTCAACTTGAAATAAGCTTACTCTACCATTTAAATCCGGAAAACACTTTCGACATTTATAAAACGGTTGGAGAAAATTATGCTGAGATCATTTTGATTCCGCAATTCCGTTCAGTAGTTCGCGGAGTTACTGCAAGATATGAAGCAAAAAGTTTGTACACTTCCGAACGCGAAGGTCTTGCAAAGGAAATTGAGTCTGAACTTGCCAACCTTGTTGCTAAACGCGGTATCACTGTAGAAAATTCACCTTTGCGTCAAATAATTCTTCCGGCAGGGTTAACCGTTTCCATCGAAGAGAAACTTAAAGCCGAGCAGGAAAGTCAGCGGATGCAGTTTATTCTTTTAAAAGAAAAACAAGAAGCAGATAGAAAACGGATCGAAGCTCAAGGTATTGCCGATTTCCAGAAAATCGTTTCAACAGGATTAAATGATCAACTGTTAAAATGGAAGGGAATTGAAGCCACCGAAAAATTAGCCGGTTCAAATAATTCTAAAATTGTTGTTATCGGCTCCGGGAAAGACGGCTTGCCGTTAATTCTTGGCGGGAATTAAGATACACGAGTTATTTAATAAGTAGAATATAAAAGGTGGTTAACATAAGATTAGTGGATGGATAAACATTAAATGTTCGGAGGTTTTATGCGCTTTGTGCTGTTGGTTTTCTTAGTTTCTTCATTTGTGTTTGGTCAAGATCAGAATGAAAAGTTTGTTACTGCTCCGTTTGAGAAAGGAATGCCCAAGGAAATCTTTTTCAATTGGGAGAACGCTTCTTATTCGGAAATAGATATAGGGGAGTTTTACAAATCATTATATATTGTATCACGCGACTCTTTTAAAACCAATAAGAACTGTTCCTTATTTTTAATAACCCAGAACAGGGGATTTATTTATAATGATATTTCCTTTGTACTGAAAGAAAAAAAGATATACGAAGCAAGTATACCATTAACCACTCAAGAAAAAGATACACTATCTCCGCTAAAGTTAATTCTAAATCTTGACGAGAAACGACTCCAGTACAGATGGGAGAATAAAAAGACAGCCGTCTACGAATACCCAACTATTATTGAAGAATATAAATTAAAAGTGGGGGAAATTTTTCCACAAATAGAAGTTGAAACCGCAAAAGGCACCTGGTCAAACAAAAAGAAGAATAAAATTATTGTAATTAATTGGTGGGCAACATCTTGTTTGCCCTGCATTGAAGAGATGCCGGGACTTAATCAACTTGTTGAGAAGTATCCTAAAGATAAAGTAGAATTCATCGCGATTGTCTGGGATAAAAAAAACCATGCAAAATTTATTAGCAAACATAAGTTTAGCTACTTACAAGGATTTGGTAATCAGAAATTATCTCGACTATTTGGTGTAGCCTTCCCCCAAAATATTATTCTAAACAAAGATGGGGAGATCTTATATAATCACGTCGGTGGTTCAAAAGATACTCATCTTGAGTTAGAAAAAATCATAGATGGGAATTTATGATTGCCAAAATTCTAACAATTTTATTTCTTTTTGCGTTGGGGATAAGTGTAGAAGCTCAAACTCCAAAACTTGAGATAGAGATAATTCACGATGAATTGCTGCCCATCAGCAAAAACGATTTCCTCACACTCTCTCAGGAAATATTTCAATACGAATGTAAAAGAATGAATTTTACAAAGGATATTAATCTTGCGGTTGAAATTAAAGATTTAGCAGGTGATGTAAGGGGTTATGTTCGACATAACACCATTTCCGATTCGATGTTTTTATCAAAGGACAGCATTAAAGCCAAAGACCATTTAGCCGGAATATTTGCTCACGAGTTGGGACATATAATCTATTCTAAATTGATAGATTCTTTGTTTTGCTTTGGCAATATGTATTGGGGAGAAGGTTTTGCAAGTTGGGCTGCGGGGAAATATTGTCTTCAATGGCAGGGATATCAAAATTATGATTCAGCAATCAAAGAAATTGTCTCTTCTAACAGATTTTACGATATAAAAAACATTTACAGCGAAGCAAACAGACATGCCAAACAAAGGGATGTTATTTATGTAGAGTGGGCATCTTTCATTGATTTTTTAATTGAAAAATATGGCTTTGAAAAGATTATTTCTATTGGTAATTCTTTTGCTCAAGTTCGAAACGCTCTCTCTTTAAAAGACTCCGTTTTAATGGAAGTGACAAATTTAAATAATATAGATGAAAACATTAAAAAACTTGGGTTAAAATATGATGACATTGCGTTAAAAGTTATGCCCAATGACAAAACTCTTTTAGTATTGATAAACCGAGATGAAAAAATTCGCCGGAAAGAACCGGCTGAATTATTAGAAGCGGCCTATCTAAAAATATATAATACTAGCTTTGATGAATTAAAAAAACAATGGAAATTGAAGAACAAAATAATCAACTAGCAAGGAGAGGTTCAAAATGAAAAATAGCATTTATCTGATCGTAATTTTTTTCTTGGTGTTCGCCGGATGCCAAAAGCAGCCGAAGCAATATCCAAATGTTACCTTTATACAAGTTTTTCAAGATCTAAAATGGAACGACAATTTTACCAACGTAAAAAACATCTTAGAAACAAAGTACGGTCTTGAGTTCACCGATGAACTTGCAAAAGGGAAAAACAAAGATAATTTTAAGGTTTTCCAGTTTGAAGGTGGAAAGTTTAGCGGGTTCAACTGTAGTGAATGGCGGGTGGCGTTTGAAAATGATTCTTTAATGGATGTTTTTGTAATGATACCTTCTGAAACACCAAAGAAATGTGCTCAAACCGTGCTTGAGATCAGAGATACGATAAACAACCTTCCATATGAAAAATTCCCAAGAATAAATTATGAGTGGATTTTACACGATAAAGGAAAGGCAATTGGAAGAATTCAGATGATGAATAGCTTCGGAAAAGGAGTAACTCTTTTTATCTCAACCAATAAATTCATCAACAAGTATTCTTATAGGTAAGAACAAATCAGGTAACTCTAATGAATTGGTTTCCGCTTCCGTGGATGGATCGAAAATGTCTTCAAATAAAAACGCTCCTTAAAAAGGAGCGTTTTTGTTAAACATCTCTCTCTTAGTTCGGTCTTGTTACAAATGAAAATGAATAAGGCAGCTTCATTCTATTCCCATACATATCCGTGACTGTTGAAGCAATGGTAACGGTATATTTTGTATTTGCTTGAAGCGCCGAACCGGGCGTAAATTTAACCTGACTCATTTGCTCATACGGGCTATACCCTCCGTATGTAAATGTGCCGCTCGCTGGCGGTGATATTGAGATCGCTGTTTTTGCCGAAGATAACGTAACAAAGTTATTGAAGTTTATGCTGATCGCTTCCGTTGGGGAAATAAACAACTGCCCATTATTTGGAGAAGTGTTTTCTACATTAAGCGGCGCGGTTCTGAATGAAAACGTGAATTCATGCCCAATTTCCACTCCGTCTTTATCTTTTGCGGTTTTATCAATTGTAACGGTGATTGTTGTATCAGATAAAAACGGACCGCCCGTGTAAATACGAAGTTTATTTTCTTCCGGCCAGAGAAAAACCGCATTCATTTGCGGAGATACGTGAGTTGCCATTTCAACCGATGATTTATCCATCCTTCTCGGAAAAGCAACCGTAATACCGCTATAATTATAACTTAACGGCGAAACGTCAATATCTCCGTGAACCGGATCAGTTAAAATTCCATTTTGCGAGGAATATGATTGCACGGTTTTAAAATTAAAGCTAAGGGGAAACCGTAAATAATTTCCGGCAGTATCTTTTGCCGTTGTATTCAACGATACGGTGTAAGCGGTATCAGGGTATGAGTCTTTTCTTGCGAAGGCGTACGTTAATGAAGAAACTTTACTAAACGTTGTTATTGTAGCTCCATTCTCAAAACCGGTTTTTGAATCGGAAAACAATCCATCCATCGGAGCTCTTGTATAACTTCCCCAATAAAAAATTCCATCAACAGCCGGCTGAACTGAAAAAGCTTTTTCAACACTTTCTCTATCCATCGGATGCGCAAAAAGAATTGAAACGGTTATTCTGCCGTATCTCCAATCATAAACTATCTCGCTGTTGTTTTCAGGGTAAAACGAGTCTACCAGATCGGGGACAGTTGAAAGGTCGACTTCGCCAAAATAGGTAATACCGCCGCCATCTAAGCTGACATTAGCTTTGGTATAAATACGAAAATTTTCTGCGCGGATGGTAACATCATAATTCCCCTTGCGGAGATCGCGGAAAGTAAATGATCCATCAACAGGATTTATCTCCACGGAATCGATAGGTGAAACCTGGCTGACGATAACCATCGCTTTGCTGGTTTTCTGAATTACTTTCCCGACAAGGTCTGCATGAAGAAGATCGTTCGTAAACTCTTTCGGAATTTGCTGTTCAACGATTGTTTCCTTACATCCGAAGAAGAAGAGAAGAAGAAATGTAAGAAGATATATTGTAGTTTTCATAATAAATCCTCTCTATTGTTATTGAGAACTTATAAAAAAATGCCTTTAAAAGGTAACCAGTTAAAAAACAGATGTCAAGCTAAAAATGAATGTTAGCATTGGGAATCCGTTAATCATCAAATATGCATTTTACGCATGAATATTTTCTTAAGAAAGTTTTTCATGCTTTTTCATTATGCTTTCCCACGTTGTTACATCAAGCTGTTCCGATTCATCGATCAACATTATGGGAATATCGTTTTCAATCCTATAGCGTCTTCGTGTGGTTTTATCTGTTGAGACGAGAAAATCACCGTCTAAAACTAAATCTGCTTTGGTTTCCGGGCAGCATAAAATATCAAGTAGTTCCTGTTTGATCATATTCTTCCTAATTCGTTTTCTTTAAAATAAAAACATTCCGCTTCGTTACCAACGGAATGTTTTTGAGGTCACTAACTAATCCGCTGTGGAGGCGGATATAAGGAGGATAGTTAGAAAATAAATGTTACGCCAAATTTGAACGAATCAGTCATAAACGGAGCCGGTGTGTTGAACGGCCAATTCATTTTATCTTTTCGCAATTCATAAATGCCGTAAGACAAACCGTTCTTTAAGAGAAAATTTATTACCGGCGCCGCCATTGGTGTTGAATCCAAAATTTTATCGACAAATTCATCTACCATTGATTGCGCAGCAACTTCAATGATCGCTCCGCCTGCCCATTTCCAGAATAACCATCTCGGGAAAACTTGCGCGCGTTCGTATGAAGCGTTAAGTACGAGTTGTGGAATGATCTGGATTTTCATTCCGGCTTCTGTTTTTTGTCCGTATCTAAACGCATCTCTAAACATGTTCAATGAGAGGCTGTCGGCAATATCCGGAATGGGGTTGTCTATTTTCAGTCTTGACATTGTGAAAGCATTTCCGTTATAAAAAATGATCGCTGATTTTTGACTTGGTTTGTAGCCGTAACCACGATCCCAACCAGCGGCAAAGCGCCACATATCGCCGTCCAAATCTGATGAGACAGATTTTTTTGCCAACTTGTATGAAATATTTGAAATCCCAAAATAACTGCTGTTATATTTCATAATGCTTTCTGTATTGGATACATTATACTCCTTCGTGTATCCGAGTTTCAGTTCGGCAAGATTTGCTTTGTTAAATTTTCCCGTTAGTTGATTTAACGAATTTTTTGAAAATCCGTAATTCGTTTCGATAGTTGGATTTCCGTGGAGATGAAAATCTATATTAAAATTATGGTACGTTTCATCGTCATCGTCAAACCAATTGTCATCGTCTTCGTCTTCCTGCGCTTGTGCAGTTATACTTACGAAGAGAAATAATAATGAAATAATTGAAAATTTAAGTAACCTTAGTGACATAGAGACTCCGATTTATTTTTCTAAAATAGTAACAAGCCAAGTGCCAGAGTTTTTCACACGCAATATTAGCTTATTTTTTTTATTTAAGACTTTTTTCTGTGATAAATGGTTACATTCGACGGATAAATGTTCATTTACGATTATTAACCGAAGAGTGGATTCTAATTTATTAGACAATTTTGCCCGATTTAACGGTCATTTACTAAATTCTGATTTGTGAATGAGGCTCACTATTTTTTGCAATTGCTGCAAAAGTCACCGGCTTTAGCTTTAGAGAAAGTGAAATATTCTTTATTTTTGCCAAACAATTGTTAAAAACAAAAGGGAAGACTGCAACTTCTATGAATAAAATACTTAAAGAATTTCGTGAATTTGTTTTGCGCGGAAACGTAATTGACATGGCTGTCGGTATTATCGTCGGAGCTTCATTCGGAAAAATTGTTTCATCATTAGTTAACGATGTATTGATGCCGCCGTTAGGACTTCTTTTAGGTAAAGTTGATTTCTCAAATATTTATATTAATCTTTCGGGAAAAAGTTTCGAATCGCTTTCCGCCGCAAAAGCTGCGGGTGTGCCAATCATTAACATCGGATTGTTCCTGAATAACGTTTTTGATTTTACTATTGTCGCGTTCGCTCTCTTCTTTACGATAAAGCAAATTAATATCCTGCGCAGCCAGCAAAAGAAAGATGAACCAAAACCGGCGGAAGTTGCTCCAACTAAAAAACAATGCCAATATTGCTTTTTTGAAGTTCCGGTTGAAGCTGTTAAGTGCGGTCATTGCGGCTCCGAATTAAAAATTTAAACAACACAAGAAAATATTTTATGGCGGATTTTTTCAAACGGTGGATTTTTTCACTACTGCTTATTCCCGTATGCGCTTATTTTGTTTTGCACCGGGGAGAATATACGCTGCTCGATAATTTTCATTTGATTGTGCATGAGGCGGGACATTTATTCTTTTCTTTTTTCGGAACGTTCGTTCAATTTCTCGGCGGTACGTTGATGCAGTTGATTATTCCCGTTCTGCTTTTGATCGTTTTTTATAAATCAGCTATGCCGAAAGGAATGCAAATTTCTTTCTTTCTGCTTGGACACAGCCTCATCAACGTTTCGGTTTACGCTGCCGATGCAAGAACGCAAATACTTCCACTTCTCGGTAACGGCAAACACGATTGGGCTTATTTACTGAATGAAATGAATTTGCTTAACTTTGACGAGCAAGTTGGCTATGTTTTTTTCGGACTTGCAATTTTATTTTTTGTTATAGCGCTAATCTTTCCGGCGCACAGTATGGCTGAATAGATCAGCCGCAATTTTTTCACTTAATACGATATTATAATGAAACGCTTTTTCCGAAATATATTTTTACTTCTATCACTTTTTTGTTTTCCATTGCTCGCACAAAAAGATACCATAAAAATTTTTTACCCGAATGGAAACCCGGAGTCGGTTATTCCCCTTGATAATGGCGCTCGCGAAGGGAAAGCTAAATTTTATTTCGAGAACGGAAATATAAAAGAAGAGCGGACTTACCAAGCCGGAAAAGTTGAAGGAGAAGTGAAACGGTTTTACGAAAACGGAAAACCGAAAGAACTCTTTTCAATCTTAAAAGGAAAGCGGGACGGCGCAACCACCACTTTTGACAGCTTAGGAAATTATCTCTCGGATGTTTACTACACAGAGGGAAAAATACAAACCGGAACCGAAGAACCGGTGGACAGCGAGGAAGTTTTTACCGCTGATAATGAAACTGACACCACAGCCTCTTCTGGTTCAACTCCATTATTCATTGCTCCAACAGTTGAAAAAATTGAAAGTAAGCCTGAGCCGGTTGCACAAAGAGAAATTTCCGACTCTGCTTTATATAGAAATCCGGCAATTTTTCCTGAGCCGAAAATTGGATACAAAAAGTTTTATGAAAACGTCGTTTATCCGCAAGCGGCAAAAGCAAAGAAAGTTGAGGGAACGGTGCTGATAAGAGCCATCATCAACGAGTATGGTGATGTTGAGAAAACAGAAATAGTAAAAGGAATCGGTTACGGTTGCGAAGATGCTGCAGAAATTTCAATTTCGTACGCAAAATTCTATCCGGGACTTGTCCTCGGCAAACCGGTTAAAGTTGAAATGGTTTTTGCAATTGAATTTAAACTTGCGAAAGAGAAGTAGGAAAACTTGGAAACAAAAAGAAGACTATATTTTAGCATTTTATTATTAACCGTGAGTTACGTGTTCATAAGTTTTTCGTGCAAAGAAAAACCGATTGAAGAATATTTGTTCCCGGATATTCCTGATTCATTATACAATATCGATGTTGATATTCTTAATTATCATTACCCGGTATTCTATGAAGCTCGTTATGCTTTTGGTCCTACAAAGATTGAAGAATATTTTATACATGGGGATTTAGTAAGAGGGCCTAAACTAGAAATCGGGTACTATTTATTAGAAAACTATATTCCTATGAATATTAGAATAACAACAAAGGTAATAAATGGTAAAAGTAAAGGATATTTTATAAAATGGAGACAACATGCTGGTTATTATAAAACATGTGAGTATGATATATGTGATTCCTTGATAACAAACCTACCAAGTGAGATGATAAAAAAAATATATCCAAAGTTCAAAGAGAGAATAATACTTGAAAGTTTTGACAAAATTGTTATTGACTATAAATCTCAGATTAGAAATTTAGAGTTTTTTAATAAGATAAAATTCATTAAGCAAACTTCTTCCAAATGATGGATAGGGGAAGCACGATTTGGACATTTACATCGAAAATTACAATTAGTTTATTTCGCTTCTTTTAATCTGTTTACCTTAATAGTTTTTTCACGATTTTTTTGCAACTCTTTTCTGAGTTGGGAGGTTGTAAGTAATCCATCTTTTTCGGAATCAGATAATCCACGGGAAATAGCATCAATAAATGCTTTTGTTTGCTTCGGCAAATAGATAAATAAATTTTTCACTTATTTACTTGATGTTTCATTTCCGAAATTCGAACTATAGTGTAAGCAATCAGCGCAAAAATAAAAAAGACTAAAAGCATCCACGCGATACTTTGCAGCGACTCGATGATTGTTCTATAAATTTCTAATATCCACCGCTCGGAAGTAAGCGCAAGAGGCTGTGCGTCTTTTCCGGATGAAATATATTTCTCCAATTCCCAAACACGCACTCCGCCGGAAATACCGACAACATAAATAGCAAACGTAACATACTTCGTCCATGCCGTTTGAATTTCATCGGCAATAATTCTTTTTAACATTGCGGCTACAGGTTTTTTAAAGAAGAGAACAACGACAAAAGAAGTTGCCGCGGCAAGAAAAAAAGTTAAGAGCAAAAGAACGATCATTTCTTTCTCCTTACATTATGGTGGCGAAAAGTTATTCGCTGTTATCTTTTAACAAATCGGAATTCTTCTCGATGTATCCGTCCTTCGCCAGACTATCGTATGAACGATGAACGACAATCGTAACGTCGGAAGATTCATTGTGCCCGGTTGATTCAATAATGGCGCCGTTAATTTCTTTCGATATTTTGATCGTCGCGATCAACTTATCTTGAGAAATTAATTTGTTTTCAAACTTGGTTTTCTTTCCTTTCAAGTTTGATAAACCCCAATAAACACCCTTCTTTGCGTTTTGATAAGCAAGCGAAAGTTCATCTTCCATTTGCTGGTTGAATGAAACAAAAAGAAACGGAACAAGCAGCACCCAAATTTTCAGTAACATAAGACCCTCATAGTTTATGAAAATGAATTACCCTTTTTCCTCCCAAATTTGAGCGATGGTTACAATCACCCGGACAGCCATTTCCATATCTTGAATAGCGACCCACTCTGTTTTGGAATGAAAACTATGTTCACCGGCAAAAATATTCGGAGTCGGTAATCCCATAAAAGATAACCTGGCTCCATCCGTACCGCCGCGAATTGCCGATTGCTTCGGGGCAATATTCAAGCGCTCCATCGCTTCGATGGCGTAGTTTGAAACTTGTTTGTGTTGATCGAGAATGTACCGCATGTTCCGGTACTGCTCGATTTGCTGAAATGTGTAACGCGCGCCGGGAAATTCTTCAACAATTTTAGCGGCTAACTTGATCAACAAATCTTCATACTCTTTTAACTTCTCTTGATCAAAATCTCTGATGATAAACTTAACTATCGTTTCTTCTTCGCTTCCGGAAATATTAAATGGATGAACATACCCCTCTCTGTCGTCTGTGGTTTCAGGTGAAAGCGTTTCTTTCGGAAGTTGTTCTATAAATCGCGCCGCAACTTTTATCGCATTGATCATCTTTCCTTTTGCATAACCGGGATGAATGTTCTTTCCTTGAAATTTAAAGAAGAGTGCATCGGCGGAAAAGGTTTCTACTTCAACTTCACCGCGTGTTTGTCCATCAACCGTGTAGGCGTATTTTGCACCGAATTTTTTAACATCAAATTTTTCCGTTCCTCTACCTACTTCTTCATCGGGAGTAAAACAGACTTTTATTTCTCCATGTTTTACTTCGGGATGAGAAAGGAAATAATGTATCGCATCAACAATCTCCGCAACACCGCATTTGTTGTCTGCGCCGAGCAATGTTGAACCGTCGGTTGTAATAATATCATATCCGATCATTTCTTTTAGATCGGGATTGTCTTCGGCTTTAATTACTTGTCCGTCTTTTTCAAGAACAATATCACCGCCTTGATAATTTTTTCTGATAATGGCTTGAACGTTTGCGCCGGAAACTGCGGGTGAAGTATCAACGTGAGCAATAAATCCAATGGTTGGAACTTGCTTGTTTGTGTTTGCCGGAAGCGTTGCCATTACATAACCGTTCTCATCCATGTGTGCATCGGTTAAGCCTAATGCTTTAAGTTCTTCGGCTAAATCTTTTGAAAGAATTTTTTGCTTTTCTGAACTCGGAAAGCAGGTAGCTTCTTCGTCAGATTGAGTATCGTATTTTACATAGTTAAGAAAGCGGTCAACGCAGGTGAATTTATAATTTGAGTCGAACATAAAATTTTCTCCAAATAAAAGAGTCAGTTGTTAATTTTTTTTGTTTTCTGATTTTCAAAGATACTTCTCTGATTTCTTAATAACTCGATAAACTCTCTGAAATCCTTGTTGATTACCATATTTCCAATAGTTGTATTCTTCTCTAATTGATTCTAAGGCTTCTAAACGTTTTTCATATGGCTGTGACTGCCAGAAAGCGAAGTCATCTTTTTTTTCATTTTGTTTTACAACACGAAAACTTTTTGCTCCGTGTTGTGTTGTTTTTGATTCCATTGATTCACATCCATGCATAAAAGATTTTTAGATAAATCTTACTTTAATTTACTCCTTTTTTCTTTTGAAATCCATTACTCTTCAACTTTTGCGCGTAAGGAATCCCAGATCATGTAAGCGCAAATAACCGCAAACATAACAAGCGCCAACAATTCCGCTGAGTGCGATTCAAACCATTCGTTGTTCACCCAATTAAAACCTGAGTAACGAAGAATTGCGCTTATAACTCCCATCAATGCACCGCCTGCAATAAATCCGGAAGCGATGAGTGTTCCGCGTTCGCGTCTTGCGGTATTTAATTTTTCATCTTTACTTCTGGTAGAAACGAAATGAGCAATCAATCCGCCAACAAGTAACGGTGTGTTTAATTCAAGCGGAATGTACATACCAAGCGCAAATGCCAAAGCCGGAATCTTCAACATCGTTAAAACCAGAGCGAACAACGCACCGGCAACATACAGCAACCAGGGTGCGGGTTGATTTGCCATTAACGGTTTAATTACGGCTGCCATTGCGTTCGCCTGCGGTGCAACCAAAGCGCCTTCACCGCTGAAACCATAAGTTTCGTTCAAAATTAAAATTACCCAACCGACCGTTGCCGCTGAAACTAATGTTCCTAAAAATTTCCAGGTTTGTTGTTTGTACGGAGATGAGCCGAGCCAATAACCAATCTTTAAATCGGTAATAAAGCCGCCCGACATTGATAACGCTGTGCAAACCGCTCCGCCGATCACTAATGCTGCGACCATTCCGGCTTCACCTTTTAAACCGACGGATACTAAAATAATTGAGGAAATGATGAGCGTCATCAACGTCATTCCCGAAACCGGATTTGTTCCAACAATTGCGATTGCATTTGCCGCAACTGTAGTAAACAAGAACGAAATGATCAGAACGATCAACAGACCGACAAATGCATACGTAACGTTGTTGACAACTCCAAAAAGAAAGAAAAGAAAAATTAAAACAGCAGTAATAACGATTCCACCAACAATTACAATCATCGGCAAATCTTTTTGCGTACGTAATGTGTTGTTTCCGCTTTTTACACCACCGAAGATTTCTTTTACGGCAAGTGAAAATGCGGAAGAAATAATTTTTGAAGAACGAATAATGCCGATGATTCCCGCCATCGCGATTCCACCAATACCAATGTGGCGGACATAATTTCTAAAAATTTCTTCGGCAGACATTTCTCCGATAAGTTTGGTAACATTAGCACCAAGGGGAATAGTTAATCCGCCGCCAATGTGATAGACTACCGGAATCAATACATACCACGAAACAAACGAACCTGCAGCAATGATCGCCGAATATTTTAAACCAACGATGTATCCCAATCCCATAACGGCTGCACCGACGTTCATTTTAAAAACTAATTTTGTTTTATCTGCAAGTTGTTCACCGAGTGGAATTACGCGGGTTGAAAAAACTTCACTCCACCAGCCGAACGTTGCAATTATAAAATCATACACACCGCCGATAAGTCCGCTGATGACTAAAACAACAGCTTGATTTCCACCTTTTTCTCCGGCAACCAAAACTTCTGTTGTTGCTGTTGCTTCGGGAAAAGGAAATTTTCCATGCATCTCCTGCACAAAATATTTTCTAAATGGAATAAGAAAAAGAATTCCGAGAATTCCGCCGAAGAGCGAAGCTAAAAATATTTTATAGAAGTCCGCGTTAAGATTAAGAATGTAGAGTGCGGGAATGGTAAAGATTGCGCCGGCAACAATTACTCCCGAACTGGCGCCAATGGATTGAATAATTACATTTTCACCGAGCGCGTTTTTTCTTTTTGTTACTGCTGAAAGTCCAACGGCAATAATTGCAATAGGAATGGCGGCTTCAAACACCTGCCCGATCTTTAAGCCGAGATATGCCGCAGCCGCAGAAAATAAGGCTGCCATCACTAATCCCCAGAAGACAGACCAGGGGGTAACTTCAGGATAAACCTTTTTGGGATCCATTATTGGAGAATAAACTTCTCCTTCTTTTAATTCTTTATACGCATTTTCCGGTAATCCTTTAACTGAAGTCTGCTGTTCCACTAAGAACCTCGTAATGATTGGTTAATGTTATATTCTTTGCAAGAAAAATATCAAAAAGGTTGGTGAAAGAGAAATACTAATTAAAGAAACGAGAAATTATTTTAGTCGATTATTCCCAGAGTCCAATTCTTGGCTGAGAAGTATTATTGATTTATTTTATAGAAGCAGAAAAATTTTTGCTGTTGATTGTTACAATAACCACCATTCAATAACTATTGGAGAATAACATGGGTTTATTTGATCGAACAAAAAAGTTAGATAGACAAGTTTCTTCTTTTTCGATGAATCAGAAAAAGATCGTTTGCCCCTTTTGCGGTAATGACAAATTTGAATACCGCGAAATCTTACTAAACACTCCCGGAATGACATTTTTAGGGTTTGATTGGGCTAACAGATCTGCTTCGGTTTTAATTTGCACTGAGTGCTCAAGGATTGAGTGGTTCTTTAATCAACCCACTTTCATGTAGCGTTTACCAATACGAAACGTTTTACAAATTGAAGCGAAGCGTTTGCAAGAATTTTGCAAGTTCTGCGGGAAGAGTCTTTGTTTTGATAGAATAGTTTGTGAACTCTCTCCTCAAAGGATATTCTTTCCGTAAAAGATCAAAATATTTTCCGAGAGATTCTTTATCACCGGAAAAAGTTTTTAACGGTTTTGAATCGTCTTCAATGTTGTAAATCTTCTCAAAAAGTGATGCGAGAATCTCTTCTTCGGTAGAAGCATCGGGAATTTCTAGTTCGGAATTTTTACATTCCGGTAATTCCTGCTGCCACAAAATATTTTTATTGAAAAATTTATTCATCGCATCAACCATCATCTTTGTGCCGTTAATCTTTCCTTCTAACGAATATCCGGCAACATGCGGAGTTGCATAAAGAACTTTCTTTATCAACTCCTGGCCAATGTTTGGTTCGTTCTCCCAGACATCAAGAATAGCGGTAATCTTATTTTCATCAAGCAAGTTAGATAAAGCAATATTATCAACTACTTCGCCGCGCGATGCATTTATAAAAATTGTTCCTTCTTTTATCTGCAACAGATTAGCTCTATTAAAAAGATGGAATGTTTTATCATCGCCTTCATAAGTTAACGGTGTGTGAATGGTGATGATATCGGCAATAAGAATTTCTTCGAGCGGAACAAAATCGGAATTTGATTCTTTTTTCTGTCTCGGCGGATCATTCATTAAGACTTTTAAACCGTAAGCTTCTGCAAGTTTTACAATTCTACTTCCAATATTACCGACACCAACAACTCCGATTGTTTTATCTTTTAAAGAAATGTTCTTCTTAACGGCGGCAGCAAACAATGCGGTAAAAACATATTCGGCAACGGCGTCTGCATTACAGCCTTTTGCATCGGCAAAACCAATTGATCTCTCATTCAAATATTCGAGATCAACATGGTCGGTTCCGATGGTTGCAGTGCCAACAAATGTTACGGATGTGCCTTCAAGTAATTCCTTATTTATTTTCGTAATTGAGCGGACAATCAGCGCGTCAGTATTTTTTAAAACTGATTGATCAATTTCTCTCCCGTGAAGTAACTGAACTTCACCAAATTTTGAAAAAGCTTCTTCGGCAAACGCAACATTTTCATCAACAACAATTTTCATTTTCACTCTATCTTTAACATATTTCTAACAAGCGGAGTTAAACCGGCAAAGAAAAATTCAATTGCGATAACCATTACTATCAAGCCCATAATCCGCATTAATACTTTGTTTCCGTTATCGCCTAAAAAATTTAAAACTTTGCGAGCGCCCCAAAGAAACAGAAGAGTTACAACCATCACTAAAATCATTACAAAAAATAAAATCGCTTTATGTTCATAATCTACCGCGTCACGCATCAAAACAATTGAAATAGTAATTGCGCCCGGTCCGCAGATCATCGGAATGGCAAGGGGCGTTATGGCAATATCTTTTGCAAATTCAACAGTACTTTTTTCCTCATCTTTTGTGCGGATAAGTTTTGCCTGAAGCATATCGTAACCCGCCATAAAAAAAATAATTCCTCCAACAACTCTCAGGCTGTGGATAGAAATATGGAAGAAATTGAAAACCAACTGCCCGGTAAAAGCAAAAAACAACATGATCAATAATGCTGTAAGAACAGCTTTCAGCGCAACGGCATGAGCTTCTTTCTGCGTCATTTTTGCGGTGAGCGATGCATAAATCGGAATAACTCCAATCGGATTGATCATCGTAAAAAACGAGGTGAACGCCAGAAGCCCGAATTCAAATAAACTATTCATTTGTCACTTTGTTTGTAAAGGAATTTTTTTTATTTTGGTGTCGAAGTTATGAAAAAATCTTTACCAAATATAACAATTCATCATCACCGCACATATTTAATCTGCGTCGGCGGCGAGTAGCATCTTTCTGTTATATTTTGAACATCAGCCCCCGACACATTTGTCGGGTTTTTTGTTTTAAAGGAACACTATGAATATTACAAATAACGGAAACTTAAAATTAGCCGTTCAGAAAAAAGGAAGATTGACGGACAAATCGATCGAGCTTTTAAAATTGTGCGGAATTGATATTGAAAATTATGCCGAGCGATTGGTGGTTTCGTCATCATCGTTCCCGCTTGATTTATTGCTGCTTCGCGATGATGACATTCCCGAATATGTGCAGGATGGCGTTGCTGATATCGGCATCGTTGGAGAAAATGTTATCGTGGAAAAAAAGGCGCGTGTTGAAACGCTGCAAAAACTCGGATTCGGTAAATGTAAAATAATGCTCGCCGCTCCGGAGAGCCGCCATTTTGAAACTTTGCAAGACATAAACAATAAAACTATAGCAACTTCTTATCCGAATATTTTACAAACATTTTTAAATGAAAATAATTTGATCGCAAAAACAATTGAGATCAGCGGCTCTGTGGAGATTGCTCCGGCGCTTGGTGTGGCAGATTTAATTTGCGATATTGTTTCTACCGGAACAACGCTAATGATGAACAAATTGAAAAAATCGTTTACGGTTTATGAATCGCAAGCCGCGCTTATTTGTTCCGATCTTCTTTTAAAAGATGAGAAGAAGAATGAAATTTTAACTGAACTTTTGCGCCGCATCCGGTCGGTACTTACTGCGCGAAGTTCAAAATATTTAATGATGAACGTTCCGATCGACGCTTTGGAAAAAATTGAGAAATTGATTCCGTCGATCAAAAGTCCGACAATCGTTCCATTAGCCGATCCGAATATGGTGGCTGTTCATGCGGTAATTCCGTCCGATCTGCTCTGGAAAATTGTAGATCAATTGAAGCAAGAAGGCGCTTCGGGAATTCTATTATTGCCGATAGAAAACATGATTTTATGAAAATCTTTGAATTAAATAAACTGAATAAAAACGAAATTCAAGCGCTCGTAAAGCGTCCGGCGATTGATTTTACAAAAGCGTTCGGTGTTGTAAAACCGATGCTCGAAGATATAAAACGCAATGGACTTTCAGCGGCACTTTCATATGCAAAACAATTCGATAACTTTTCCGGTGAAAACATTCTTGTTAGTGAAGATGAATTTTCTTCTGCAGAAAAAAATCTTTCAAATGAAATTAAAATTGCAATTCTTACTGCAGCAAAAAACATTCGAGCTTTCCACGAAAAACAAATTCCAAAAACTTATGAACATGAAACTATGCCGGGAGTAAAATGCTCGAGAGAATTTCGCGCAATAGAGAATGTCGGTTTGTACATTCCCGGCGGCAGTGCAATTCTTCCATCAACGATGTTAATGCTCGGAATACCTGCGTCAATAGCGGGCTGCAAGCGTGTTGTCGCTTGTTCTCCTTCAAAAGATGGAAAAGTAAACAATGCGTTATTATTTGCGGCAAAGGTGTGCGGAGTAAATGAATTTTATAAACTCGGCGGCGCTCAGGCAATTGCTTTGATGGCTTACAGTTGTGAAGAAATTAATAAAGTTGATAAAATTTTCGGTCCCGGAAACCAATTTGTAACCGCCGCAAAACTTTTGGTCAGCATTGATGTTGAGGGTTGCGCAATTGATATGCCTGCAGGTCCAAGTGAAGTTTTGGTTATAGCAGATGCAAAAGCAAATGCTGCATTCGTTGCATCAGATTTACTTTCGCAAGCTGAACATGGTGTAGATTCTCAAGTTGTGCTTCTTGCTTTTTCAAAAACTTTTGCTGCTTCCGTTTTGATCGAAGTTGAAAAACAACTCGCTGAATTACCTCGCAAAGAAATTGTCGCTCAATCGCTTAAAAACTCTTTTGTATTAATTTGTGATAATCTTGATGAAGCGATTTCATTCAGCAACAACTATGCACCGGAACATTTGATTCTTCATTTAGAAAACGTGGAGCGTTATAAAGATAAAATTATTAATGCCGGTTCGGTTTTTCTTGGAGAATATTCTACCGAAAGTGTTGGCGATTACGCAAGCGGAACGAATCACTCGCTGCCAACATACGGTTATGCAAAATCGTTCGGCGGTGTAAACGTTGAATCGTTTATGAAATCAATCACTTTTCAACAATTAACAAAAGAAGGACTGCAATGTATTGCACCTACTGTTACAACATTAGCAGAGACAGAAATGCTTTCAGCACACAAGAACGCAGTAACGATAAGGCTGAAACAATGATCACTAATCTTGTCCGTAAGAATATTTTAAAATTAAAACCTTACACTTGCGCACGCGACTTATACAGCGCTGGCATTCTTCTCGATGCAAATGAAAATAGTTTCGGCTCAACATTCCAGGAACTCGAAGAACTTCATTTAAATCGCTATCCAGATCCGCACCAAATTGACTTGCGAAATTCAGTCTCAAAATTATTAAATGTTGAAGTTAACAAACTTTTCTTTGGTGTCGGATCGGATGAAATTATCGATCTGCTCATCAGAATATTTTGCGAGCCGAAAGAAGATCAGGTGATGTTGCTTGAACCGACGTATGGGATGTATAAAGTCGCTTGCGATATTAATAATGTTGAAACTGTTTCACCGCTGCTCAACGATTCTTTCCAAATTGATTTTACTGAAGTTGAAAGACATTATTCCGATAAAGTAAAAATTATTTTTGTTTGCTCGCCCAACAATCCAACAGGAAACTTGCTTAGGAAAGAAGGGATTCTCCAACTGTGTCAGACTTATAATTCAATCGTGGTAGTTGACGAAGCGTATATTGATTTTTCCGAACCATCCGCTTCTCTTATTGACGAAGTAAAGAATTACCGCAATCTTGTTGTGATGAGAACCTTCTCAAAAGCTTGGGGACTTGCTGGTGTGCGACTTGGCTATTGCGCCGCCGATGAAGAAATAATTTCTTATTTGTTCAAAGTGAAAGCGCCCTACAATATAAATGCGTTAACGGGATATGCGGTTTTAAAATCAATCACAAACGAAGAGAAAAAGAAGAGTGCTGTTTCTGCAATTATCGGCGAGCGGCTTCGCGTTGAGAATGAATTGAAAAGTATTTCCGCTATTACAACGGTATTTCCTTCGGATGCAAATTATTTGCTCATTCGTCTTCCGCGTGCAAAAGAAATTCAAAAGGAACTTGCGGAAAAGGGAATTGTCATTCGCGACAGAAGTTTGCAGCCAAAGTTAGATAATTGTTTGCGCATCACCATTGGAACAAAAGAAGAAAATGATGCGTTGCTTTCGGGATTAAAAATTCTTTTACAATAGAAAGAAGTGAAATGAAAAAAGTAATTCAAATAAACAAAACCTACTTCGATCTCACCAATCCGCTTTCCACCGGTTTAATAAGCGGTTTGCTCAAACTTTCCCAGCGCGGATTTGTCTTTCAAGTTGATGATGAATCTTTTGAAATTGACAAATCTCTCGCGCAAATATTTCAAAACGAAAACATATCTTTCGTCACGGAAATAAAACGCAAACCGGATTTTATTATTAGCGATAAAAATTTTTCAGAAGCAGTAAACGATATTCTTTTAAAGCTTCGCTCTACAAAACAACACCGCAAAACTAAGGAAACAGACATTACCGTTTCGCTATCGCTAGATGGCAAAGGTGAAAGCAACATTTCAACCGGAGTTGGGTTTTTCGATCACATGCTTGAGCAAATTGCAAAACACGCGAACATAAATCTTACTGTAAAAGTAATTGGCGATCTTCACATCGATGAACATCATACGGTTGAGGATGTTGGTATTACGCTCGGCTCAGCCTTAACTGAAGCGCTTGGGAACAAAGCCGGAATAAAACGCTACGGTTACTATCTTCCGATGGATGACACAATCGCAAAATGTGCAATCGATCTCGGTGGACGAACGTATCTTAATTTCAAATGTAATTTTAAAAGAGAAAAAGTTGGCGATTTTCCCGTTGAATTAACGGAAGAATTTTTCCGCGGATTAGCTTCAACCTTAAAAGCAAATGTTTTTCTTCGTGCAAAAGGAAAAAACGATCATCACAAAATAGAAGCGCTCTTCAAAGTATTTGCCAAAACTTTAAACGAAGCATGCAGAATTGATGAACGGGCAGAAGGAAGTTTGCCCACAACAAAAGGAATTTTATGATCTCCATAATTGATTACGGTGCAGGCAACGTTGCCTCGGTTGCCAATGCGCTTGAAACCCTTAACGAAAAGTTTGTTATCACGAAGAATGAAGTTGAAATATGCCGCGCTGATAAAATTATTTTCCCCGGAGTTGGTGAAGCATCGTTTGCCATAAAACAGCTTCATATGCTAAATCTTTTTTCAATGATGCGAATGATTGGCAAACCTCTGCTTGGCGTTTGTTTGGGAATGCAGTTGTTGTGTGATTCGTCTAAAGAAGGAAATGTTTCATGCCTAGGAATTTTTCCAACAAGAGGAGAAAAGTTTGATGAGACAAAAACAAAAGTACCGCACATGGGATGGAACAAAGTAAAGCAGACAAAAACAAGCAAACTTTTCACCGGGATCAAGGATGAAGAATACTTCTATTTTGCGCATTCATTTTATGTCCCCGTGAACAATTTTACAATTGCAACTGCTGAAAACGGAATTGATTTTTCCGCTTCGTTGGAAAAAGATAATTTTTACGGAGTACAATTTCATCCTGAAAAATCTGGAGATGCCGGATTAAAACTCTTGGAGAATTTTATAACCTTATGCTGATTATCCCCGCTATCGATCTATATGAAAACAAGATCGTTCGTTTAAGAAAAGGTAATTTTAACCAGGTTACTTTTTACGAACAAACTCCGCTTTCACAAGCAAAAGAATTTGAGCGATACGGATTTGAGTGGCTTCACATTGTTGATTTGCTTGGCTCAAAAACCGGAACAATTTCTGTTGAAGCAATTATTCATGAGATAAAAAAAGAAACAAAGTTAAAAGTTGAATTCGGCGGCGGCGTGAGAAATTCGCAAATGGTTTCGCAATTGTTTGAAATTGGAATTGACAAAATCATTCTCGGCTCCATTTCGGTAAAAAACAAAATTGAGTTTGAAACTATCGCTACAAACTTTCCTCCGCAAAATTTCATCATCGCGGTAGATGCGCTCAATGAAAAACTTGCGGTTAGCGGATGGACTGAAGCAACTGCAATTTCAATTTACGAACATATTGAGTATTGTTGGCAATTCGGTTTAACACATTTCCTTTGTACCGATATTTCAAAAGATGGTATGCTAACCGGAACAAACATAGAGCTCTATAAAAAAATTCTTTTCCGTTTTCCAAACATCAACTTAATTGCTTCAGGCGGAATTAAAGATTTGGACGATGTGAAAAAAGTGAGAGAGATTAATCCCTACGGCGTTGTAATTGGAAAAGCAATTTATGAAAACAAAATTGATTTGAAGGAGCTTGCAGAAGTTGGTAGCTAAAAGAATTATTCCCTGCCTTGATATTAAAGACGGCAGAGTGGTTAAGGGCGTAAACTTTGTTAATCTTGTTGATGCCGGTTCTGCTGTTGAGCTTGCAAAACGCCACTCCGACGAAGGCGCCGACGAATTAGTTTTTCTCGATATTACCGCTTCCGTTGAAAAAAGAAAAACCTTTGTTGAACTTGTAAAAGAAATCGCGAAAGCCATCCGCATTCCGTTTACTGTTGGCGGAGGAATTTCAGAGTTAACCGATATTGAAAAACTTTTAAACGCCGGTGCGGATAAAGTTTCGCTTAACACTTCGATCGTAAAAAAACCGGATTTAATTACAAAAGCCGCCAGACAATTCGGCAGCCAAGCAATTGTTGCGGCAATCGATGTGAACATCGTAAACAAAGTTTATAAAGTTTTCATCAAGGGAGGAAGGGAAGAAACCGAACTTGAGGGATTCGCCTGGTGTAAACAAGTTGAACAACTTGGCGCTGGAGAAATTCTTTTAACTTCAATGAATAAAGATGGAACGAAAGACGGATACGATCTAACTTTTCTTTCCGAAATAAACAAAATTGTCCGCCTTCCGGTTATTGCTTCCGGTGGTGCAGGGAGCGAAAAAGATTTTCTTGAGGCATTCAGTAAAGCCAATGTTGATGCTTGTCTTGCCGCTTCTCTCTTTCATTTTGATATTTTGAAAATAAAAGATTTAAAAAGATATTTACAGAACAACGGAATTGTTGTCCGGCTATAAACAAAAAAGATTAGGATTAAGAGTATGAATAAGATTAAGATCGATACGGAAGAAATAAATTTTGAAAAGCTGAACGGTTTGGTTCCGGCGATAATCGTTGATGCTTCAACAAAAGATGTGCTGATGCTGGGCTTTATGAATAAAGAATCGGTTGAGAAAACTCTGGAAACCAATCTTGTAACTTTTTATAGCCGAAGACGCAAAACCTTGTGGACAAAGGGAGAAACCTCCGGCAACTTTCTTCGCTTGGTAGATATAAAACTTGACTGCGATAGTGATACACTTTTGGTTTATGCGAATCCAGACGGCAACACTTGTCACACAGGAGAATATTCATGTTTCGGTATTGAAAAAAATCCATCACTTGATTTTCTCAACAAACTTTTCTCACTGATCAAACAAAGAAAGATTGATCTACCTGAAACTTCCTACACAACAAAGCTTTTTAAAGATGGCGCAAACAGAATTATTCAAAAAGTTGGGGAAGAAGCGATAGAAACCGTGATCGCTGCAAAGAATAGAGACAAGCACGAGATCGTAAACGAAGTTTCCGATCTGGTTTATCACCTATTCGTTATGCTTGCAGAACAGGAAATAGAATTTGCCGACGTTGTTGAAAATCTTAAGAAGAGGATGAAGTAATTTTTTCTATTATGTTCCTGCAAAAGAAAATAGTAATTTAACACCCAAAAATTTGAAGAATTCCCTCAATCTCATTTCTTCATCACAAATTATTTTACACAGAAAGGACTAAACTTTGAAACCAAACCAGGTTGTTACCATAAATTATATATTAACGGATTCCGAAGGAGAAATCATCGACTCCACATCAGAAGGAAAATCTTTTTCTTTCTTAAGCGGAACAGAACAAATCCTCCCTAAACTTGAAGAAGCCATCGGCGGAATGCTCATTGGCAGTAAAAAAATTGTTGCGCTAACTGCAGCAGATGCTTATGGCGAATATTTTGATGATGCCGTTCAAGTATTACAGAGAAGCGAGTTTCCAAAAGAAATGGAAATTAAAGAAGGAATGGAATTCGTAACGAACGCTCCGGACGGAAGCCAAATGCCTTTTGTCATTTCTCAAATTACCGATGAACAAATCACCGTTGATTTTAATCATCCACTCGCCGGAGAAGATTTAACTTTTGATGTTGAACTCCTTGACTTGCGCGATGCAACCCCACAAGAATTAGAACACGGACACGCACACGGCGCGCATGGGCATCATCATCATTAATTCTTGATTCCAAAATGAATATTGAATAACGAATAAGGAATGCCGAATTTAGAAGTAGAATACTTCGACGTTCATCATTCCTTGTTCAATATTCGTTATTCAAATTGGTTTAATCTGCTTTTCATTTACGATTTTTTCTCTCCAACTCATAACCATAAATCACTCTTCCAAGATTCGCCAGAAACGGTAAACCGATCTCATCATACTCATATTTATCATCATTAAAGATTTCATCTTCATTCACGTAGATAACCGCGCTTAACAGAAAATCAACTTTGTTTTTTGAATCAACAATGTAAGCGTTGTCTATTAAATAGCCGTAAGCCATTCCTGCTTTGTTATAAATCCTTAGATAATTCGGAAGAGTATCTTTTGTGTCTCCACAAAGAAAAAACTTAACACAACCATCGGGATAATGTTTATAATCGTGGTATTCTGTGAATTCGCTTTCTCGCGGCAGCATCGACATATATTTTTTCAGAAAGGTAAAATCCTCTTTTGTTAAATTAAATCTCTTTTCCATTGCAACCGATTGCGGAAAGAATATTGATTTTAGCATTTCATGCTGCTCTTCTAACGCAAAATAATTTGATAACGTAAAATCTTTCGGATGAGAATGAACACTGTCACCTTCAACAACTCCTTTTCCCTGAAGTAAATCTTCAACATCATTTTGGTATTGATCATGATTAAATTGCAATGGCTGTTCATAAATAATTTTATCTTTTATATAAAACGTAAATGGATTCGTGAACCGGTTTTCTTCTCGCGCTAAGCCGCCATTCAAGCGGTGATTGATCAGCACGTTTAGATATTCTTTCCTCCAAAGTTTTTCATTAATTGCTTGCTGCCCCAGAAATTCATATAATCGATTATAAGAATCATTATCGCTTACAAGAAAAATCTTTTTGATATAGTTTGCCAGTGAGGGAAGTTTGTTTTGGGAAGACGAATCAAACTCAACCTTAGTTTGTCCCGAATAAGCGCTGTCAATCCGGAGTGGAGTTTCCTTTGTTAATCCTTTGATACTTAATTGATTTATTTTTTCGAGTGTTAATAATGCTGCGGGGAGCTTTACGGTGCTTGCGGGATAAAAATATTTTCTTGCGTCGAGCCGGTATTTATAAGTTGAAAGCTTTGCGGCACCGCTTTTTGTTTTGTCTATTTGCGTGTAGATAATTTGAACGCGGTATTTTTGAGGATTTTCTAAAACCAGCGGAAAAAGTTTTTCGTTTTGTATTAAGATGTTTTCAATAAGATTTTCATCTTCTTTTTTGTTTTGGGCAAAACTTGTAAGCACTAAAACGGAAAGAAAGAAAAGAACTCTTTTCATATCACTCTCCTAAAAAATATTAGTAAGTTGCCTTACATAGTAATTAAGAAAAAAGATTAAGAAATTAATTTAATCTTTAACGCTATCTGAATTTAGTAATAATACCCTATCGAAAAGTAAAAGTAAACGGGACCAAGGCTAATAGGATTTCCCGGAAGATTTTTTACAAAAAGAAAGCTTCTGCCAACCGAAAAATCTGCCGGACCAATCGGTGTATCAAAAGAGAATGTTCCTCCAACTCCATGTCGCAAATCTTTAAATCGAATTTGCTCACGCGCAGGCCAGGTGTTACCTAAATCATAACGCAATAAGAAGTATGTTGGGAAAAAGATTTTAACCGGAAGAAATAAACGATATTCAAATGAAGAAGCAAGAATCTGTCTGCCGCGGAACTCGTCTTCACGCATTCCGAAGAAAGAATATTGCCCGCCAATCGAATACTGCTGACTGAGCGGAAGTGTTTTGTCTGCAAAACCCATCTTAAAACCTAACCCAACTGTGTGAATATTGTTTAGCGAGAAATAGCTTTTGTAGTTGAATCCGATATTTGCAAATCCGGAGGAGAGACCGGTTATTTTTTGTGCCGTTTCATAAAAGGCTGAGACTTTTACTCCTTTGGTTGGATAAGGATATTTATCCTGTGTATCGATGTTTGATGAAACACGAAAACTTATAAAAGAATATATGGTTGGATCAACTTCAAGATTCTTTAAGTTTTTTAACTCATTAATTTCATATTTTCCTTTAAAAATAACGTTGCCGAACTTTTTTACTTGCATACCGATTGCAGCAGATAAACCGTAAAAAGCTTGATTATATTCTCCCACGTTTTCACGTTTAAAAAATTTACTGCTCGTTGACGGAACATCCCGATATACAAAAACATCATTTGATTTATAATACGTGTTAATATTGTACGTAAGATATGTATCAAAAATTCTATCGGCTTTGTGCTCTAACGTGTAAGAGCGTCCGCGAGCCGATAAGTAAACGAGCAAACCCAGCTCGGTTGCTGTTCCCAAAATGTTTGCGTCGCGAACATCAAACCAGAATTGTGGTTTGTTTTCGTTATCGAATTTAAATCCAATCCGCGCAGTGTTTGAAATTTTTTCATCTACGATGAGTGTTAAAATTTTTTTATCATTCTCTTTTTCAATTTGAACATAAACATTCTCAAACAAACCGGTGCTGCGCAGATTTGTTAATCCTTGCCGGATTCTTTCCGATTCAAAAACTTCTCCTTCACGTATTGGAAACTCCCTTGAAATTATAGTCGGATTAGTGTATGAGTTTCCTTTAATCTTAACTTCAGAAACCACGCCTTCGCTAAAAAACAAAGCAAGATGCTGAGATGATTTGTTGAAAGAAACAGAATCAAGTTCCGCCAATGAATAACCGGCAATCCGATAAAGTTCAAGAATTTCTTTAATCACGGAAAAAGTTTTCAATCCGTTAAACGGTTGATCTTCAAGTTTTTTTAAGATCGATTTTACGGTATCTATTGATAGAAGAGTAATTCCTTGATATTGAATTGATTCAACCGTTCTAACTTTTTCGCCCCTAAAAGTAATTTCTGTTTTTGCGTTTGTTATATCTATTTCAGCCCAAAGGGAATCATATGTACCTTCTCTGTTTTGCTGATAAAGATAATTAAGAATATCACCGCTCGAAAGAGAATCTTTCTTTCCTGCTTCTGTTAAAAAATCTTTTCCCAACTCACTACTACCGCTTACGCTTACGTCCTTAAAGAAAATTTCATTTTGATGAATGTTGTGATTATAAACGAATTGAATTTTTCTCTCAACGGCTTCGAGCAGTGGTGTAGCTGAGTTGTATCCAAGCATTATTAATGAATCAACGCTGCTATAATCGGTGGAACCGACTCCATTAAGATTTGGTGTTATAACAAAATCGGCAAACCGGAGTTGTTCTTCATTCAATAATTTCATCGGGATGCTAACCAATTGATCCGCCACCATCCAGGGAAGTTCTAATTCGGATTTTGGATGCAAATCTCCCGTTGTGTTCACGGCAATTAAAACATCGGGACGGAATTTTTTAGCAATTTTTACCGGAATGTTTGCCACTAACCCACCATCAACTAAAGTTAAAGTATCCATTTTTACAGGAGAAAGCAAAAACGAAACGCTTGAACTGGCTCTCATCGCCTGGCTTAACGATCCCGATCCGAGAACAACTGCATCTCCGGTTTCCAAATTAGTGCAGACCGCACGAAATTTAATTTCAAAATCATCAAACGAATTTTTTACTTTTACCGGCGCTTGAAAGGAAAGGAGATTTAAATAATTTGAAAGTCTTTGCCCATCGTTTACAGAAGTGGGAATGATTGGCTTTAATCCTTTTAAACGAAGCGTAAGAACCGCTTTGTCTTCCGATATTTTTTGATCAACGAATAAATCCCGCCGGTTAGTTTTTGCATCAACAGAAAGAAGATAATTCCAGTCTGCAGTTCTTGCGATTGAATCGAGAGTTTTAACTGAATAGCCTGCTGAATAAAGGCCGCCAATAATGCTTCCCATGCTTGTGCCGACCAGGAAGTCTATTGGAATATTTTTTTCTTCTAAAGCTTTAAGGACGCCTATTTGAGCTACTCCCCTGGCTCCGCCGCCACTTAAAGCGAGTGCAATTTTCGGCTGCGGTGCGGGAATATTTTGTGTAAGATAAAAGGGAAGTTGTTTTTGAATGTATTCTGTTTTTAGAATTATTTTTTGCTGGGCAAAAACCGATGCCGCAATTAGAAGCGGTAAGAGTAATATCTTAAACTTTTTCGACACCGGTTTTCCTTTTCACCTCTCAATCAAAAGAGAAGGAATATCTTGTTGATTATTTTTTGTTTTTAACTTTCGCATTTTGTTCTGCTGCTTCCATCATACGCTGCATAAATCCACTTTTCTTTTTTGGATTTTTAACAGGTTCCAACACTTCTTGTTTTCCGTAATTCGTAACATAGTATTGCTGCGCAATTGAGAATAAATTAAAAAGAAAATAATACAAATTTAGTCCCGAAGGAAACGACATAAACAAGAATGTGAGCATGACCGGCATAACATAAACCATCGCTTGCTGCGAAGGATCTTTGATGGTTTGTTTTTGCTGAACAAAGGTTGTAATTCCCATAAGCAAAGCAAGTCCGCTTATTTGATCGATACCAAACAATGGAAGTTTAAAACCCAAATGATAAATAATATCCGGCTTGGAAAGATCGTGTATCCACAACATAAAAGGCTGTTGTCTCAACTCAATGGCGGTTTGGAACAATCCCCAAAGAGCAATAAAGATCGGCATTTGAAGCAGCATGGGTAAGCATCCGCCGGCGGGATTAATTCCGTAAGTCGAATACAACTTCATCGTTTCTTTATTCAGTTTTGTCGGGTCGTCTTTAAATTTTTCTTTTATTTCTGCGATCTTAGGTTGAAGCATTTGCATTTTTTTCATTGAATGCATGCTGCTTTTGGTAAGAGGATAGGTAACTAATTTTATTATAAGTGAAAAAACTATAATTACAAATCCGTAGTTCGGAATAAATAGATGGAGAAATTTGAAAAGCGGAAGCATTAAATATTCCGCTATCGGGCGAACGATAACTTTTAGCCCGATAAATCCGCCGAAGTCAATAATCTTATCGAAATTCTTTCCATAATCCTTAAAAAGATCGTAACTGACCGGACCTAAGTAAATTAAAAAAGATTCGGAAGTTTTTTCCGAGTTGTTCATTTTCATTTTTAATCTTGCGGAATAATTTTCTCTTATTCCACCGTTTTGCCAGTGGTGAGCAGTTCCTTTTATGTAAGCGCCTTCAACATTTTCCGTTTTTTCCGGGGCGATAATAGCGGCAAAATATTTATTTCGAATGGTAACCCAATCTACCTTTCCTCCGAAATCTTTTTCAATCTTCTCACCGCCGCTCGGCGCATCAATAATTATTTGCTCGCCGCCAGAAAATACACTTGCGTTTGCAGCGGCTGCTTCATCAACTGAATTTTCTTCAACAAAACGTAATCCGCTGTTCCAAACAACATCATACATTCCATTGGTAACTATACTGTTTAGCTTGGAAAACTCAACGGTGAAGCGGGTATCGTAACGGTTACCATAAAAGATAAAATTCTTTTTAATGTAACCGTTATTCTTTGTGTTATAAATGAATGAAAGAGAAAGGGAATCTTTTCCGGTTAACTTTATATTGGTTGAGGTAACGGATGGGCTAAAAGATAAATCTGCGGTTGAAATAGCTTTGCCTTCTGAAGTAATAAAAGCTAAATCAAAACTGCTTCCTTTTGAATAGTTAAGAAGTTGAATGTTTTTTTCGTAGTAAGGTTTTTCACTTGAAGCTTTTGTGTACTGCCAATTATTATATTTCTTTAAAAAATATTTGGTGATCTTTCCCCCTTTAGTTGAAAGCTCAATAACCGCTTCATCGGTTTCGATCGTGATGATATTTTCCGGAACTTGCACGGATGAGAAAAAAGAACCAAGAGAGAGAGAGTCTTTGTTGATGGTAGCTTCGGCTATCTCTTCTTTTTTTGTTTCAGCAACTTTTGGCGTATCTGATTGTTTAACTATTTCCTGTTTTTTTTGTTTTGCCGGAGGTGTGTTCGGTGTGTTTAAATAGAGCCACACCATCAGGATCGCTCCAATTAAGACAAATGCTAATGTAGTTTGTTTTTCCATACTATTCCTGTATTAAGTAAGAGGATCGAATCCTCCTTTATTAAATGGGTTGCAGCGTAAAATTCGCCAAGTTGCTTTTGCACCGCCTTTAATAACGCCGTATTTACTAAAGGCTTGAATTGCATATTCAGAACAAGTTGGATAAAACCGGCATGAAGGAGGAAACAGTGGTGAAATAATCTTTTGATAGCCTTTAATAAGTAAAATAAAGATGTATTTCATTTTTCATCACTTTTAAGTAAAGTGCCTAATATTTCTTGAACGCCCGGCAGTAGTTCAAAAAGTTTTATTGTTTTATTTTCTTTTTGATTTACACGGAAAGGCGATAAAATAATATATAATTGTTTTCTCTCTTCAACACAAAAGGCAGAAATCGGGAGTTTATTTAAACGGTAAGCTTCTCGCAGAAGTCTTTTCACACGGTTTCTCCAAAACGCATTTCCGGCTTTTTTTGAAACCGCTACAGCAACCATGGGATAATTAACGTCACTGTCATCAATAAAAAGGTAAACAGCTTTAACTTTTTTATCGGAAGAAAAGAAAACTTTTCCACTTTCATAAATTTTTTCGAAGTGTTTTTTATCTTTTATCCGTTCACTTTTGCCAAAAGAAAGCCGTTTCACAATTCATTACTTTTCGTCACTAACCGTCAGTTTTTTTCTACCTTTAGCTCTGCGTCTAGAAATAATGCTTCTTCCGTCCTTAGAACTCATTCTTTCACGAAAACCGTGTTTATTTTTTCTTTTTCTATTACTTGGCTGATATGTTCTTTTCATTATTGTTTCTCCTATTATAAAGGAAGCAAAAATAACCACTTATCGGTAAATAAACAACTCAAAAAGGAATGAAAATTTCCGGACGTTTCCCCGCTCCGTCTATAGGAAGGAATTAATCCACATCGTTTTACCTCTTCTTTTTTGATAATTTACTCAGGTAAGTAAGAACTTGGTACGAAAAAATTGTTGAGCACTATTTTTATTACTTTTTATAAAATTTAACTTGCAATACAACTTCCATCTCTCTATTTTTTCATTAGAAAACAGTCGATTATAAATTGTTGAAAAACTGTGGATAAGTCGCCATTGTGGAAACGTTTCACAAATTGTTTTCGGTTAAACTGCACCATAAAACACAAGACAAACGTTATTAATTTAAAACAACTTGCTGTAATTCTTTATTTTATAGTGTGTTACCGGCGTACGTTTAATGTTAAAAAGTTGTTAATAATGTGGTTGCTGTGAATACTCAACCCTCTTATTCTTTAAATATTAATTGATTTTGTAATTTTTCATTGTGGAAAACTAATGATAACGCTTGATTCCTCTTACTCTACCCAAACTATAACCCCTGAAAGAATTTGGGCTAATTGTCTAAAGGTGATAAAAGAGAGCGTGAGCCCGATGGCTTATAGCACTTGGTTCCTTCCTATAAAACCTGTCGGACATTTTAACAACGTGCTAAAGGTTGAGCTTCCGGGAAATTTTCATTGGGAGTGGATAGAGGAACATTACAAATCTTTAATAACCAAAGCACTAAAATCCGCCGCCGGTGATCAAGCAAAACTTGAATATGTTGTTGTGAATGATTTTGATCATGAGAACGAAAAGCAAAACGACCAGTTAAATCAACATATAGTAAAAACACAGGAAAAAGTAGTCTCTTCATCGCTAAAACCTAGAGAAAGAATTAAAAACACACTTAATCCAAAATACACCTTCGATAATTTTATTAAAGGTGAAGGAAATCAACTTGCGAGAGCTGCCGCCGGTGCGATAAGCGACAACCCCGGGGGAACAGCCTTCAACCCGTTTTTTGTTTATGGTGGAGTCGGGTTAGGAAAAACACACCTTATTCAAGCGATTGGGAACGAGATTTTAACAAAAATGCCCAACAAAAAGATAATTTATCTTTCTTCCGATCAATTTACGGTTGAGTTTTTAGATGCTATCCAAAACAATAAAGCGAACGAGTTCTCAGCTTATTACCGGGCGATGGATGTTTTAATTTTAGACGATATTCAGTTTTTAATCCACAAAGAAAAGACCCAGGAATACTTTTTTAACATTTTTAATACGCTTCACCAATCTGGCAAACAAATAATTCTATCAAGCGATAAAGCGCCAAAAGATCTTAAAGGAATGGATGAGCGGTTAATCTCAAGATTCCATTGGGGTTTACAAGCCGATATTCAACCACCTGATTATGAAACCAGGATGGCGATCTTAAGTAAAAAAGCGAACGATTTTGGTATAGCTATTTCAAGTGAAATTTTAGAATATATAGCATCAAATATTACTTCTAACATTCGTGAACTCGAAGGATGTTTAATCAAGTTGTTAGCTAATGTTTCGTTAAACTCAAAGGAAATTACTCTTGAACTTGTTAAAAAATCAGTAAAAGAAATATCAACAGCCAAGAAAATCAATATCGGAATAGACATAATTACAAAGATAGTTTGTGAGTTTTTGAGTGTTGAAGAGAATAAAGTAAGAGCCAAAACAAGAAAACAAGAAGTTGTTTTAGCAAGACAGTTGTCGATGTTTTTATCGAAAGAATTAACCAAGTCGTCTCTCAAAACCATAGGTTTGCACTTCGGCGGAAGAGATCACTCAACGGTAATTCATGCTTGCACCACAATTGATAAACTGTTACAAAGTGATAAATCTTTTAAAGAAAACGTGGTTTCTATAAAAAATAAAATAGAAACCGTCTGTTCATAACTTGTTTTTTAGCTCTTAAGAACTTGTTAATAACATTCAGTTGTACACAAAATAATTAATAACTTCAGATTCTTAAGAATTAGCCAACAAAATAAATGAAGAGAAAATTTTCTAACTTGTTACAGGATAAAGAGTTTTTGTGTTGTTAACATATCAACACTATTATTATAATAATTAGTTTTAAATTTAAATACTTAATTATAATATAATCATGTGTCGGAGAGCCATTTGAAAAAAGCTTCAAAATAAAGGTTATTTTATTTTGAAATAAATTTAAGAACATCTATTTTTAGAATGTGTATTCATATCTGTTAAAAGCAAAGATTGTTAACGTTTGTGAATTAAATTAACGGTTTAGAATAACTCAATTTTATTAACAAAAGTGTTTTACAAATAAATCACTATCGAGGAGAAATAATAAATGAAACAATCCATTTTCATTGTCAGTCTGTTCTTTGTAGCCTTCGCTATAGCTTTAGGCATATTCCTTTTAGTTTTTGGAGATCCTTCAAACTTTAAAGACGGTGCAGGAAGAGAAGTACCATTAAATTTATTGGGTACAATTTATACCGGCGGTCCGCTTGTGTCTTTGTTGATTACTTTATCAATTATGGACGTTGCAATTATTGTTGAGAGAGTACTTTCTCTAAAAAAAGCAGCCGGAAAAAAAGCTGTTCCGAAATTTTTTGCCCAAGTTATTGAAGACGTTAAAGCCGGTAGAATTGATGAAGGCTTAGCAGCTTGCGATGAACAAAGAGGTTCTGTTGCCAACATTCTTCGTGCAGCCTTATCGAGATATAAAGAATTATCAGGAGATCCTTCAAAGAAATTCGATGCTGAAAAAGCATTACCGGAAGTACAAAGAAGCGTTGAAGAAGCAATGATGCTTGAAGTTCCGCTTTTAGAAAAGAATTTAATTGCCCTCTCAACCATCGCTTCAATCGCTACAATGATTGGACTTTTAGGAACCGTAGTTGGTATGATCAGATCATTTGCTGCTTTGGCTCATGCCGGATCAGTTGATGCTACAGCTCTTGCAACCGGTATTTCTGAAGCGCTTATCAATACAGCCGGCGGACTTATCGTTGCTATTATCGGTATTGTTTCATATAACTTTTTTGTTAACAAAGTAGATAACTTCACTTTTCAAGTTGATGAAGCTTCTTATAACGTAATCCAAATCTTGAAAAGCAAGTAATTAAATTTTGAGGCTTAATAATGGCTAGAATAAAAAAGAAAAGAGTTAATGTTGCAATAGACATGACTCCTTTGGTTGACGTGGCTTTTCTCCTGTTAACATTCTTTATGATGACCACGCAATTTAAACCACCGGAAGAAGTTGAAGTATCTTTACCTGCATCACATTCTGAAATAAAAGTTCCGGAAACTAATTTAATGCAGTTATGGATTACCAAAGATTCAAAAATATTTTTGGGTTTTGATGCCCCATATATGATGGAATCTATTTTTGGCAAAGCATTCCGTATGAAATCTGCTACAGAAGTTAAAAAAGATGATCTGGCAAACTTGCTGATGAAAGCTCGTATGACAAATCCTAAACTAAGAACAATTGTTCGCGGTGATGTTGATGTAGAGTATGGTATTATTGCAGATATTATTGATATTTTACAAAAAACGCAGATAACGCGTTTTGCGATGGTAACTAATTTAAAAAAATAAACAATTTTAATAAAAGGAGTTCATTATGTCCGGTGGCGGTGTAGATGCTGGTGGCGGTGGCTCAAGGTCAAGAAAAAAAGGAAAACGGAAGCCAAAGAAACGGATGAATGTCAGAATAGACATGACTCCTTTGGTAGACGTTGCGTTCTTGCTTTTGACTTTTTTTATGATGACAACCGTCTTCAGAAAACCATCAACGATGGAAATTAATCTTCCTCCAAACGATGTGAATGTTGAAATTGCTGAGTCAAACTTATTAACTCTTCGTATTGATGAAGCAAAGATGATTTATTACAGCGTTGGAATGGATGTACCAAAAAAATTAAAGTTCGAAGATTTAAAGAAGTTTTTAGTTGAAAGCGCTTCTCAAAATCCCAAACTTGTTGTTCTACTGAAAATCGACCGAAAAGGGAAATTCAATTATATGGTAGATATAATTGATGAATTAAACATGGCAAAATTAGACCGTTTCTCTATTGCGCCGATGACAGAAATTGATCTTAAAGAAATGGCAAGGGCATCTTAGGAAGGAGATGAAAAAATGAATGATACAATAGCAGTTCAAGAATCTCAAGACCTTTATGGTGCGTTTGAGTTAAAAAAACTCTACCCCAAAAATTATTCAATCGGATTAACGGTAGCGGTTATTTTTCACGTTTTTATGATCGGTGTTTACTTCTTCGCTATTTATATGGGACAAGAAGATGAAGATAATATTCCGATGGTAAGAATAATGAAGTACAGCGAACTTGGTCCTCCTCCTTCAATATCAAATGAAATTCCTCCGCAGGTTGCAGTTTCCGGACCGGTAGTAAAACCAACTGTTGGTATTCCCGTTCCCGTTCCCGATGCTTCTGTTTCTCCTGAACAAACATTAGCTTCTCAACAAGAAATGAGCAATGTTGCCGGACCGACAATAACAGAAGGAACCGGTGGCGGTGCTGTTCAGATTGAAGGAGATATTAAAATTGAACCTGAAGCAGACGAGAATCCCGATATGGATAAGTTTGTTCCGGTAGAAAAAATGCCCGATATCGTTGTTCAAGCAAAACCGGTTTATCCAGATTTGGCAATTCGTGCAAATCTTGAAGGTCGTGTTTGGGTTAAAATTCTTGTAAGCAAAGAAGGAAAACCGAAAAAAGCTGTAGTGGTAAAATCGGATGCAGAAATATTTAATCAATCTGCAACAGATGCAGCGATGAAATATTCTTTTACACCAGCATTACAAAACAACAAACCGGTAGCGGTTTGGGTTGTAGTTCCTTTTAAGTTTGAACTTAGAGGCAATTAGTTTTTTAAAGTTCTTTTTTATAGATTAGAGTGTAGCGGGAAGATAATTCCCGCCACACGCAAATTTTTTATTAGTTCTCTGTTTTGATGAAAAGAGATTGTTTGCAATTGCGCACAAGATACCGCAATGATCACTGTTTTGAAGTTTTGAGAAGTTATTGTTAAGGATTTAATTTCAAATTTCGTACTTGTTGTTATACTGAAAATCAACTGAATACAGAAGTTCGTTTAAATGGTTAATTTTATTATTAATTAAACCGTACTAAATTAGCCCAAACCGCTCAACATCGATTATAAAATCGGTGAGAGAAAGTGGCAAGAACATCAAAAAAAGGAGATGAGACAATGTATGAGACAATTGCGCTTCAGAAAAACCAAAATCCTTATGGTGCTTTTGAGTTAAAGGAACTCTATCCAAGGAATTATACTCTTGGATTAACGATAGCCGCCATATTTCATATTTCGATCATTGCTGTTTACTTTCTTGCTATTTTCTTGCAGGGTGGAGATGATAATATACCGTTTGCCAAAAAGATTGATATTATTACTGATTTTACCTTTCAAGCACCGATTATTCCAACCGTTCCAATTGCACCAATCTCATCCGGAGTAACAATCCCAGGGAGAGGAATTCCGGTTCCGGTTCCAGAGGCTTCTGTTTCTCCCGACAACACTTTAGCAACTCAAAAAGAAATGAATAATAATTTTCCTCCGGTTGCTGGTGAAGGATCAGATAATAGAGAGTTTAGGTATGCGCCAGGTAAAGAACTTCCGATACCCGAAAACTTTCCGGCTCCGACCGATTTTGTTCCGTGCGAAAAATTTCCAGAAATTGTCGTTAGGGCAACACCTGTTTATCCTGAGCTTGCTATTCGAGCAAATCTTGAAGGTAAAGTTTGGGTGAATATACTTGTTGACAAACAAGGCAAAGTAAAAAACGCGATTATCGCAAAATCGAATCAAGAAATTTTTAATGAGGCAGCACTAAAGGCGGCTATACAATATTCATTTACACCAGCACTGCAAAACAACAAACCGGTAGCTGTTTGGGTTGTAGTTCCATTTAAATTTGAACTAAGAGGTAATTGATTTCTTTGGGTTCACTTTTTACTTATTTCGGATATGCAGCGGGAATTATCTTTTTCCTCATAGGCTTGGTTATGCTTTCGGGTTTGGTTTTTCCGAAAGATATTCCCGCTCAACTTAAATATATTATGGGAATTACTTTGGTGTTGTACGGAATATACAGAGTGACCTCCACCTACTTCAAAAAAAAACAGGATGCAAGATTGTCAGAGAAGAACAATGAAACAACAAAATCAAACATATTATCTTAAAATTTGTATTCTTTTACCCATAGTTTTGGTCGTTTTCGGCTGTCAGGAAAAAAAAATTTCTCCGGTTAAAGGAAATTTAAAAGCTTATGCCGATGAGTCGGTATACAATTTGATACTTAAAGAGAAAGATACTTTTGAGTCTTTATATCCGGATGCAAAGATTTCCGTTGAACCATTAACAGCGAGAGAAGGAATTGCGAAAATACTTAACAAAGAAATAAAGATTTTTATTTGTTCAAGAGATTTTAACAGAGAAGAACTTGAATTTATTAAGAAACAGCAATCAGGTTTGGAGTCGTTCAAATTTTGTTATGATGCCGTTGTAGCGATAGTGGCAAAAGAAAATTCTCTCACACAAATAAGATTTGATGATCTTAAAAAAGCGCTGCTTGGAGAGAAAAAAGATTTTACGATCTTTATACCTCAAAAAAATTCAGGTGTGTATGAATTTCTTAAAACAGATTTATTGGAAGGAAAAGAGCCTTCGTCAGACGTTCAAATTGTTGCCAGTGAATTTGATGTAAAAGAACAAGTGTTAAAAAATAAAAATTCAATCGGCTTACTGGGATTGAATATCTTAAAAGATACAAGCAGTGTGACAATCTTAAAAATTGGTTACACAAGAAACACTTTGGAACCTGAAGCATTTTATCAGCCGCATCAAGCATATATGATAAATGGTTCGTATCCTTTAACAAGAACTATTTATGCTCTGCTTAACGAAATTGGATTAGGTCTGGCTTCCGGATTTGTTACGCATTTAACAAGTTTTCAAGGACAGGAAGTTGTAAAAAATAGTAATTTAGGACCGGCAGCTATTCCGGTTAAATTAATTTCAGGACAAAAATGAAAGTACCAATGAAAAAGACATTCATAACTATAATTCTTTTCTTCATTTTCTTCGGGCAAACAATAGCCCAAGATAAATTTAAAGCCGCTGAAACGGCAGTTAAGAATAAAGATTACCCTACCGCTATGAAAATTGCAAAAGAATTCCTTGATATGGATTCTGCCGCTGTTGCCACACGTATATTGATTATGATCGAAACAAAAAATGTAGTGAGTAAAGAATTATTTGAAATGATAGCAGATTCTTGGGCGAAACAAAAAGTTGTTGAACTTGCTTTATTAAACTATGACAAAGCCGAAGCCTTAGACACTCTTGATAAAAACATCAAATTTAAAGTAGCAGAACTTTTATACAAAGAGAAAAGATATACCGACGCGGTTAATAAATATTTGATCATAGTTTCTATGGATTCAACCGATACTAAGGCTTTATACAACACAGCAAACATTTTCTATCTCGCTAAAATGTATCCCGATGCAGCTCTCTTCTTTGATAAATATCTTGTTTACGAACAGCTCAACGGTTCTTACTTTAAAGCAGCTAAAAGTAATTTAGAATCAAAAAATTTCCAAAAAGCATATGATTACGCTCATTTAGCTTCCGATAAAGAAAAGAACAATAAAGATGTAGTAAAAATACTTGCCGTATCTGCAGCCTGGTTGGGAAAATATGATGAGTCGCTGAGCAATTACAGCAACATCGAAGATTCTCTATTAACCAAAAGCGATATAAAGGATTTTATAGGTGCCGGAAGAAATTATGAAGCAGCAAAGAAAGATTCTGTAGCTTTGATTTACTACGGGAAAGCTTTTAAGATAGATAGTGCCTATGTTGATAGTACATACAAAGATGTTAATTGGAGCGTTGCTATCCTTAATTACAAATTGGGGAACTTTGATATCTCAATAGAATTTTTTGATAAATTTTTGGCAAATAAACCAAACTTTGAACCGGCTATCAGGTTTAAAGCTTTCGCCTATTTACAGAAAAAAGATTATAACAAAACAAGGGAATATTTGTTGGAAGCTGTTGCTTTGAATGACTCATCGGTTGATTCATATTACTGGCTTGCTCAATCTTATAAGGGAGTAGACTCCCTTGGAAGAGCTGCCGAAGTGATGGAAAAAATGATTTCGCTCTGCATGGGAAATGAAAAGCTTAATGAAAAAAAACTGGGAGAGGCGTATGAATTTTTAGGACAGACAGCTTTTGAAAAAAAGAATTATGGCGGCTCAATTCCATATCTTGCGAAAGCGCTAAGTTATAAATCCGATAATTTGACTGTTACCTTTATGCTTGCAAACGCTTATAATATGGTTAAAGACACCGAGAGTGCAAAAAGATATTTCTATAAAGTTTTGAGTATGTCTTCCGATAGATCGATGGAATATGAAAACGCCTATAAAAATTTACGTGCAATGGGAGAACTTCCTCCCAAACCTCCACGCAAATAATCAGCGACGATTAGTGGCGAAGAAGTAAAATAAAAAAAATTAACAAATTATTTAACAAATAATATTAGGACATAAGATGAAGTATCAAAAATTAATAAAATTGCTTCCGGTTCTTTTGGTGGTTTTGTTGGTATCCTGCGGAAAAAAAGAACCGCCGAAATTAACTTTTGAATATCAAAAATATGAAAACCCTACCCTCCGTTATCATGTAGAATATCCAAAAGGCTGGGTAATCACTACTGATCCTGGTAAAGTAAGACTTCTTTCTTCTCAAGATGCATATGATAAATTTGTTGATCCAACCTCTAAGGGTTCTATCGGCGCTTTAATATTAATCTCCACATCAAAAGATACGTTAGGCGGAGACTTAGATAAGTTTTATGAATCAACTTTAGCCGTTGATAAAGATAAAGAAATGATTGAGAAATATGAGGAAGTTTCCGATGTTAAAGTTGGCGACAAATCTGCAAAACGTCTCTACTATCGCTTGAAATATGACAAAGCAACCATTAAAAGAGTTGAAAAATATTTAGTTACAACCGATACCCTTGACTTCACAATAGAATTTATAAGCTTCAACGAAATGTTTGAAAGTTATAAACCGGCGGTTGAAAAATTGATTTCCACTTTCGGTTTTCCTAAAAAGTTAGAAAAAGGAATTGATGCTGGAGAGAAACCTTCTGAAGTATTTTCTTCTTATAACAATCCTCTTTATTCGATTGAATATCCTGATAATTTTGACATTAAAGCATCAAAAAAAGGTGAAACCGGATCAATGGTTACATTTAGCGGTTACCGCTTAGATTGTACTTTTGTTGTCGATATTTTTCCATCGCAAAATTTGAGTGTTGAAAAAGTGTTTGATCAAAACAAAGGAAAATATTCCGGCGCAGGTGCGCAAAAAGAATCAACCATTAACGGTTTGAAAACTCTCTACTTGAATTACTCAGTTGCTGCAAATATCGGTAGCCGTGCTTATTTTGTAGTTAAAGGAGACAAGGTTTATCGCTTATCATTAAATTGGTTTAAACCTCAAGAAGTTGATTATGTTCCTGTATTTGAAAAGATGGCGGCTTCTTTAAAAGTAAAATAGGTTTTTTTAATTAAGGCTGACAAAAGTTTTCTTGATTTCAAACAAGAGATTAAAAACGTCAGCCTTTTTATTTTTAAAGAAAATATTTTATTTGGATTGAATAGAAGAGAGGCAATGTTCAAAAGCTTCGACCGTAATGCGGTGATGACTTTCTGACCACTTTACTTTTCCATCCTTCGATAACCAAATTGCCTGCGGAGATTCGTGTTTAATTCCAAAATCTTTTGCGATTTGATTGCTTACTTCTCTTGCTGAAATAACTTCCACAATGCCACAACGAAGCTTTGCGGATTTATCAACTCCGTTAAACCAGTGTTCAAATATTTTTTGGATTACAAAACTAACCGTACAATGCGAGCTAACTTTTAATAATAGAATTTCGTAATCATCGGTCTGAGACGCTAAAAAAGAGCGGTATTCTTCCAGCGTTTTTAATGTTATTAATTCTTTCATATAGCTTGTAATTAATGGTGGTCTGAGGGTTCCATGTGGATGTGTACAATGGAATTTTTAACTTTTGATTGAACTTCTACTTCGATTGCACTGGCAATTTTATGTGCATCTTGTAAAAGGGTATCGCCTTGAAGATGAATGTTCATTTCGATAAAAATATCGGGACCGGAGTTTCTTATTTTAATATCGTGCACATCGTGAACAATTTTCATGTCTTGAATAATTTTTTTTACTTTTTCATTTATCCCGTGTGGTGCAGCATCAAGTAAAACATTAATAGCCCGTTTACCGAGCCGGTAACTAACCACCACAACCACCAGAGCAACGATGATTGAGGAAATGGAATCAGCTGCGCGGTAATTAAAGGTGTACGCCGCCAATCCAACGAGAACAACTAGAGAACTTAAAATATCAGATGAAAAATGAAGTGCGTCGGCTTCAAGCGCCTGGCTGTTGAATTTTTTCGCCGCCTTTGATAAAGCGCGCGACCGGGTAAAATCAATTGCAATAGAAGTTAGAATCACAAAGAAACTCCAAAAAGTTACTTCAATCTCTAATTGACCGGTTCTTAAACGATGCACAGCTTCATAGACAATCCAACCACAGGTAATTAACAAAAGGAGTGTTTCAATCAATGCGGAAAGGTTTTCTATCTTACCGTGTCCGTAATGGTGATTGTAGTCTGCCGGTTTATCTGAATAACGTACTGCGATAAGAGTCATTCCGGCGGCAAGGAGATCGAAAAAAGAATGAACACCTTCCGAAATAATTCCTAATGATCCGGTAGTAAACCCTACAACAAGTTTGAAAGAAGTTAGAAATATTGCGGCGAGAAAAGAACTTGCTGCAACGTTGGATTTTTCGCTAGACATAAGTGATTTTTTTTGAAAGATAAAAGCTCGTTAGGCAATTAATTGTAATTTGTATTCAAATATTGCACAATAATATTTAAAGAAAAAGTAAAAATTCTCTTAAATATTCTTAAAAAGGAGGAAGCACAAATACATTTAGAATTCTGCTTCGTAAATTACCGGAAACGAATTTTCAAATCTCCAAAAGATCAAAAGAGAATGATGATGAAAGCAAAAACAATAGTTTTATCAGATAGCGAAAAAGATACACCGCTAAAGTCGGATATTAAAGAATTAGGGACTCTTCTTGGAAATGTAATAATTACACAAGAAGATCGGGAGCTTTTTGATGTTGTGGAGCGGCTTCGCTCCCTAACCAAAGAATTCCGCCTTAACGCCACATCTCAGGCGAGAAACGAAATAAAAAAAATCGTTGACTCGCTTTCTCTTGACCGTGCTTATAAAGTTGTTCGTGCATTTTCGGTTTATTTTGTAATAATAAATGCAGCGTACGAAGTTCATCGGATAAGAAGACAACGCGCTCACGTCTTTCAAAATGATAAGCCGCAAAAAGGTTCGCTCGCAGAAGCGATCAATTTATTAAAGGATGAAAATCTATCTCAAAAAGAAGTTGAGGAGATTTTTAATGCAATAGACATTGTTCCCGTTTTTACAGCTCATCCCACGGAAGCAACAAGACAAACAATTCTTAGAAAAATATTACTGATAAGCGAGTTGCTAATTCGAAAAGAGACAATAAAATTAACTCCGAACGAGCTTATCGAAATCAACACACAACTACAGACGGAAATTACTTTATTGTGGCAGTCTAACGAAATACGTTTCCACAAAGTTACAGTTAAAGACGAAATACAACGCGGACTCTTTTTCTTTGAACAGGTTTTGTATAATGGGATATCCAAATTTTATCAAAAACTTAATCTTGAAACAAACAAAAACTTTGGTCTAAATATTTCAAAGTCGATTATTAATTTCGGCTCTTGGATGGGAGGCGACCGGGACGGGCATCCATTTGTAACAACAACAGTTACAAAAGAAACGGTTAAAAAACATCAGAAAACTTTATTTAAACTTTATGTTAGAGATCTTGATGCGTTATATGATTCACTAAGTACGTCACTCCACCAAGTAGAGGTGAGCAGCGACCTGAAATTATCAGTTGAGAAAGAGCGGTTGTTACTTGCGTTGGAAGAAAATGATAATGTTTTGAGAGATCCATCGGAAATATACCGGACAAAACTCCTGTTCATTTATACTAAGCTCCAAAACACGCTTGAGCGGAAAAAATATTATTATCAAAATGCAGAAGAATTTATCAACGATCTTCAAATAATGTACGAGAGTTTAAAACAAAATCGCGGAGAGTTGATTGCTGAGTTGCGGCTTCTTCCACTAATATATAAAGCAAAAACGTTTAAATTTCATTTGCTAACGCTTGATATCAGACAGAATGCTTCGCTGCTGCGTAGAACTATAAATGAAATATTTGAATACACAGAAGTTCAACTAAACTTTTCATCTCTTGCCGAAAAAGAAAAAATTAATATTCTTACCGAACAATTTTTAATAACTCGTCCGTTAATAAAATCGGAAGAAGTTTTTCAACCGGAAACAAAGCAAGTAATCCAAGAATTTGGCCTTTTGAAATGGGCACAGGAAAATGTTTCAATTGAAGCTTGCAACGATTACATCATCAGTACAAACGCATTTGTAAGCGATGTGTTAACGGCTTTGCTGCTTGCAAAAGAAGCCGGGTTAATAGAAGTCCATCACGGCGAAGTTATTTCGTCGAACGTTGATCTGCTTCCCCTCTTTGAAACGATTGAAGATTTACAGAAAGCCGATGAACAAATGGAAATGCTCTTCAAGAACGATGCGTACAAACTTCAATTACAGAAAAGAAATTTTGTACAAAAAATTATGATCGGCTACTCCGACAGTAATAAAGACGGCGGAATTGTTACGTCAAACTTTGAGTTATACAAATCGCAGATAAGATTAAAAAATTTATGCAAAGAAAATAATGTTGAATTGATTCTCTTTCACGGTAGAGGAGGAAGCACTTCACGCGGAGGTGGTCCGCTTAATCAATCTATTTTAGCACAGCCGCAAGGAACAATCGACGGGAAAATAAAGATCACCGAACAGGGAGAAATGATTTCGTCAAAATATTTAATTCCGGAAATTGCAGAGCGGAGTTTGGAATTGATGACTTCGGCGGTAATTCTTGCTACTGCAAAGACTAAGTTTCAGCAAAAAGAAGATGTTTTTTATAAATATGAAAATCGCTTTGAACACATTTCCAATTTTGCATTTGAGCATTATCGCGGACTAATTACCAACCCGCATTTTTATAACTATTTCAGAACGGCAACACCAATTGATATTATTGAACAGATCGAGATAGGTTCTCGTCCACCATCGCGAAAGAAGGGACGCGATATTCGAAATCTCCGCGCTATACCGTGGGTCTTTGCCTGGACACAAAACCGGCAAACAATAACCGGTTGGTACGGATTCGGATTTGCCGTAACAAAAGCCGTTGAAGAAAAACTGATTTCATGGAAACAATTGCAAAAAATGTTTACCGAATGGGATTTCTTTAAAGTGCTCGTAGAAAATATAGAAATGGTTCTGCTTAAAACCGATTTTGCAATTGCAAGTGAATATCTTACTCTTTGCGGAAACGATAAATCATCCGTTGAAATATTTAACATGATAAAAAGTGAATATGAAAGAACACGCGAAGCGGTATTAAAGATTACTGGTGAAAAAGCATTGCTGGATGAAAACCAATCGCTGCAGCGCTCTATCATGCTGAGGAATCCCTACATCGATCCGATAAGTTTTATACAGGTTGCGTTCATAAAAAAATACCGGAAGAAAAATATTTCATCTTCAGAAAAAGAAAAATTGCTGGCGCTGCTTCGCTCAACAGTAAATGGTATTTCGGCCGGGATACGCAATACAGGGTGAGGTGGAGATTGAACATGTCGCTCTGATGAAGTTAAGAAAAAACAATAATGTGTGTACATGAGGAAGAGGAATATAGAATTGTCTAATAAACAAAATGAATCGTTACTGAATGTTACAACCCAACAAGCATTTACTGATAGAAAAGAATTGTTGAGAGATGTAACACTTGCCGAAAAACAGATAGCAAATGGAAAGAAAATCGCACGCGAAACAGTAAAGAAAAGATTTCTAAAAGGGAAAATTGTGAGATAGATTTTAGAAACTGCAAAATTAAACCTCCAAAGCCATATAGCTTTGGAGGTTTAAACAACAAATCCTACATATTCAAAAGATCATTATAAATAATAAACGCTGTCAGTAAAAAGAAGAGAACCAATCCGGTATTCTGGATTGCAATCTTCACTTTTATCGGAAGTTCGCGTTTTATAAATCCTTCAATCAGAATTACGATCAAATGTCCGCCGTCTAAAACGGGGAGCGGAAGAATGTTAATGATCGCAAGGTTTAAGCTCAACAAAGCAAGGAACATCAAAAAGCTGGACAAACCGGAATCAGCAGAACGGGCTGCAAATTGGGCAATACGTATTGGTCCGCCGAACGCTTTTCCCATTTCAATTTTTCCGGTGATAACGTTTTTAAGCATCACAAAAGTTAGTTCTGTCATTCTTGCAATATCTTTTATGCTAAGCGCAACCGATTCAAATGCACTGTAAGTAATGCGTTCCGTCGGTCCGAGATAAATATATCCGCCAAGTAAGATTCCGATCTTTCCGTCGTTGTTCGGAGTTACGCTTAGCGCCACGGTGTCTTTATCTCGTAAAACTGCTAACGAAAGAGTTTTTCCTTTGGATGATGAAATCGTTTGAATGGTTTGTTCAACGGAAACAAGTTCCGCGTTATCAATTTTTAAAAGGATGTCGTTAATTTTTACTCCAGCAGAATCAGCTTTGGAATTTTTTAAAACATCACCCACAACCGGTTTTAGATTTTCGGTTGTTAAGAACATTCCTTTTGATTCATCGGCGGGAATTTTTTTCCGCGGAACTGAAAGCCAAACATCCTGGCCGGTTCTCTCAACTTTTACCTTAATATCTTTTCCCATCGTGTTAATAAAAACCTCCGTTCGGATATCTTCCCAATATTTTACCGGGGTTCCGTTAACGGATAGAATTTTATCGTGCGATTGGAAGCCGGCTAATTCCGCCGCGCTGCCTTGATGCACAACGCCAAGTGTAGTGGTTTTAGTATATTGTTTACCGTAAAAGAAATTCGATCCCCAGAAAATTGCAACGGCGAGAAACAGATTCATTGCAACGCCTGCGGTGATAACAAATACTTTTTTGCTTGTGCTTTTAGAGCGGAATTCCCAGGGTTTCGGTTCGCTTTCGGCAAAACTTGTATCCATGCTTTCGTCAACCATTCCGGCAATTTTTACATAACCGCCGAGCGGTAATAAACAAAGGCGATAATCGGTGTTCCCTTCGCCGTCAAAATCTTTTGCTAATGGTCCGTATGAAAATCCCGATTTTTTATTGTAGCCGAATAACCGGTAACCAAATCCGATTGCAAAAGCGTCAACACGCATTCCGCTCAATTTTGCCGCGGCAAAATGACCGAACTCGTGGATAAAAACCAGTATCGCAATCGTTATAATAAAATAAATTAATTCACTCATAAACCAACAAACTCCTTTTAGACCAATTGTTCAGCAAAAATTCTTGTTTCTCTATCACATTCAATAATCGTTTCGAGATCAGGTTTTACGTGATTTTCAAACCGTTCCAACGACCGGAAAATAATTTCCGGGATAGCCGAAAATTTTATTTTCCCTTTTAAAAACTTATCAACAGCAACTTCGTTCGAGGCATTCAAAATACAGGGAGAAGTTCCCCCGGCGTTCAAAACATCAAACGCTAATTTTAGGCATTCAAATTTATCAAAATCCGGCTCAAAAAACGTTAACGTTTGTATCAGCGGTAAATCGGTTTTCACAAATTGCGATGCAAATCTTTCCGGATAAGTTAACGCATATTGGATTGGCAATTTCATGTCCGGGGCGCTCAATTGCGCTTTCATCGAACCATCAACAAACTTTACCATCGAATGTATTATCGATTGCGGATGAACCACAATCTCAATTTTCTCTGTCGGTAAATTAAACAACCAGCGCGCTTCAATTACTTCCAAGCCTTTATTCATCATCGAAGCGGAATCGATGGTGATTTTGTTTCCCATTTTCCAGTTCGGATGATTGAGCGCTTCTTTAACCGTTACTTCTGCAAACTCTTTTTTTGTTTTATGCAGAAAGGGTCCGCCGGACGCAGTTAAAATTAATTTATCAACGCTGGAATTGTTTTCTCCAACGAGACACTGAAAAATTGCGCTGTGTTCGGAATCTACCGGAAGCAGTTCCGCGTTATATCTCTTTGCAAGTTCTGTAACTAATTCGCCCGCGACCACAAGCGTTTCTTTGTTTGCAAGGGCGATTCGTTTGCTGCGCTTAATTGCTTCGATCGTCGGCGCTAAACCGCAAAAACCAACCATCGCGCCGACAAAAATATCGTAATTATAATCGGCTGCAATTGAAAGTAATCCCTTTTCACCGGAAAGAACTTCGCATTTGCTTCCGATTTTTCTTTTTAATTCCGCGGCAAGTTTTTCATCTTTAACTGCCACAACTTTCGGATGGAATTCATCGATCTGTTTTTCAAGAAGATCGATGCGCGTGTTTACCGTTAGAGCTTCAACTGAAAAATGATCGGGAAATTTTCTGATCACTTCTACGGTATTGATTCCGATCGAACCGGTTGAGCCGAGAATGGCGACTTTTTTCATCTTAAGCGGCACTTGTGAAAATATAATTATTGAATGAAAAACTCATTGTACTATAAATTTCTAATTAGCGCCAACAGCAGATTTAAGACGATCAATATGTTTATTGTAGTTAATATTTTTCCAAGTTTAGAAATATTTTTATACGTTTCTTCCGTAAGGGTTAAATTTTCAGCGATACTTTTTTCAATTTCAAGGCGAACTTTTTTTGCCGATGGAATAACAAAAACTCCGATCAAGATCATTACAATGACGATAATAAATTGCTTGGTGTAAAGCCAATGATTTGCACCGGACGCAAATTGGAAAAATCCGTAACCGACAGTTATTGAAAGGGTAATTCCGGTAATAAGAATGCCGGTTAGACCAACCATTCCGCCCAAATTAGTTAGTTTTAGCCAGAAAGATAAGAGAGTTTTTTCACTTTCCGTTCCCTTTTTATCGCGAATAATTTTTCGTAACAGAAGATCAGTGGGAATTACTCCCAACCACACGATAACCGAAATAATGTGTATTGCCCTTAAAAAGATGTACTCAGCCATAAAAAAATCCTTTTACAATGAAAATATAAGAAAATTAGGCGCGTGATTATAGTGGATAATTTGCCACTTTTAAGTTCACCTAAAATTGACAAAAAATCTCAAATACCGCCCACGATTATTAATCGGATGAAATTTGGAATGTGTAAACGAATAATTAAATAGGAAAGAGATTTTCATTGAAACATTCCGGTAATAATTTAACCCTCAAACACTTCGAAAAGTTCAACTGCATGAAAAATAAAAAGCGGTAGTTTATGTCTAAACTACCGCTTTTAGAATGCACCGGAAATGAATTACTTCTGTAATTCGAATTCCAATTTTAAACTGATATCAACATTTTTTCCGACAACAAGTCCGCCGGTTTCTACAGCTTTACTCCACGCTAAACCGTAATCAAATCTGTTAATGGATGTTGTTGCAACCCAGCCCGATTTTACATTTCCCCATGGATCTTTAATTTCTCCGTTAAATTTAGCGTTTAAAGTAACGGATTTTGTTACTCCGTGCATGGTGTAATCGCCGGTAATTTTGTAACCATTTTTACCGGTTGCTTTGATTGATTTGCTGACAAAAGTTATTTCCGGGAATTTTTCAGCGGAGAAAAAATCATCTGATCTTAAATGTTTATCTCTTGCTTCGTTATCGGTATTTACTGAAGCGACTTTAATAACCGCTTCTACTTTTTGCAGATTTCCTTTTTCGTCGGTGGTAACCGTAGCTTCATAGTCTGAGAATTTTCCTTCAACTTCCGAAACAACGAGGTGACTTATTGCGAAACCGACTTTTGAATGCGCTTTATCGGTTTTCCAGATCTTTGTTTGTGCAAATGAGCTTGAAGTAATTAACAGCAAAGCTACGGCTGCGAGGATGATTTTTTTCATGTGTTTTCCTTTTTTTGTATTTGTTTATTGAGTCTAAATTTTTACATCGAATAACATTAGTTCGGCATCATTAATTGAAGTGATAACAAGTTCGCTTTCTTCAGTAACTTCAAGAGCATCTCCTTGGGAAAGAGTAAAGTTCCCAACAGTCAGCTCTCCGGAAATCGCTTGAAGAAAAACTCCTCTTCTTTTTTCAATTTTGAATTTTATCTCTGTTCCTTTTTCAAGATCAGCTAAATAAAGATTTACATCCTGACTGATGAAGATTTTTTGTTCACTCTTTTTGTTTGACGCAACAAGCTGAAGTTTATTTTTTCTATCATTTTTATCAAGAGTGATCTGTTCGTATGAAGGCGTTAAATCGTTTTGATCCGGCATAATCCAAATTTGGAACAAGTGAACAGCTTCAATTTGTGAAGAATTAAATTCCGAATGATAAACACCTTTTCCGGCTGTCATCTTTTGCAAATCTCCGGCTTGAATAACCGAATGCGTTCCCGTGCTGTCTCGATGTTCAAGCGCGCCTTGTAGAACATAGGTGACTATCTCCATGTTCTTGTGCGGATGAGTTGGAAAGCCGGATGCCGGTTCGATGAAATCTTCGTTTAATACTCTCAATGGACCGAAGTGCATTCTGTTTCTATCAAAATAATCAGAGAAAGAAAAAGAATGAAAGCTATCGAGCCATTCAATTTTTGATCTGCCGCGTTGGTTACTTTTTAAAATATTGATCATGTTATTGCTTAATTTTTTTGAAAATCATTTAATTCGAAAAAAGGACTTCCCCAATTATTTCTGAAAACAAATTCGTTTAGAGATTTTCTTTTTCGTTTTGCCAAGATGCGTTCCTTGTTTTCTTTGAAACTTTTTGTCTCCGGGAGATAACCGAGCGCGAGCACGGAAACGGGGGCGTAATCTTCATTCAACTGAAAAGTTTTTCTAGCTTTATCGTGGTAAAAGCCCCCCATTTGATGAATATAAATATTTTGCTCAACGGCCTGAAGCGACAGATTTGTAACACTCGCACCAAGATCATAAAGGGCGTGAAAATTTTCGTCACCATTGTGTGAAGCGCGAAGAGAAGCAACGGTTAAAATCAGCGCGGAAGCATTTGCAGCCCAAGTTCTATTTCCATCCATCAACAGGTTCAAAATCTTTTCAAATTGTTCGGGATTATCTTTTGTAACAATTATGAAATTCCACGGTTGTTCGTTAAACGCAGAAGGCGCCCAACGAGCGGCTTCAAACAGCAGTGAGATTTGTGCTGGAGAGATTTTTTTTGTCGGATCAAATTCTCTGGGGCTCCATCGTTTCTTTATTAAATTTAATATTTCGTTTGTCTGTTCAGTATTTGGTAGTTCAATTTGCATAACATATTTCTTTGAAGTTATGATATTTTAAGTTTAAAGTATTAACGCAAAAAATTTTTATTTAGTTCCCGATAAACCGCATCCAAGTTTTTTTAACAATTTTGCCAACTCTTCCTGTTCTTTTTCCGTAAGTACAGAAGCAAGTTTTTCAATATGTTTAGCATGTTGAGAAAAAATATCCTCGAATAAGCTTAAACCCTTTGGCGTGAGTTGAACTGTGATAGTTCGTCTATCCTCTTTGTTGTAAATTCGTTGAACAAGTCCTTCTTTTTCAAGGTTGTCAACCACAAGAGTCATATTTCCGCCGCTAACGAGTTGTTTGGTGCAAAGTGTTCCAATGGTCATGGGTCCTAAGTGTCCCAAGCTTTCCAACACGCTGAACTGTGGTTCGGTTAAATTGAAACTGCGGATATTTTCCAACGATTTCTTGCTGAAGGTTGTATAAGCCCTGGCAAGTTTTACCCACATCGTAAGAGCGAGATCCTGTTTTTTGCCGTATTTTTTAGTTGTTTTCATACTGTTATGTTTAATGTTAAATATTTCAAGTTTAAAATAGTTAATTATGAAATGTCTGTCAAGTAAAAAACCGTTTTTATTTAGATAAAATCATTTTCCGCGTTTGAACTAATTTTCCGGCTTTTAATTGGTAAAAATATACGCCGGAGGCGCATCCGCCTTTGGCGGAAATACCACTGGTTAGTTGCGGGTGGTTAGTCGTTGGTTGTAGATTGAAAGTAACCTCGTAAGTACCGGGCGTTTTCTCTTCATTAACAAGAGTTGCAACCTCGTTACCAAGAACATCATAAACTTTTAAAGTAACGTTGCTATAATCAAAAATCTGATAACTGATTTTGGTTGAAGGATTAAACGGGTTAGGATAATTTTGATGTAACAGAAATTTTTTTGCGTTTGTTATTTCTTCGGTTAAACCGGAAACGGATTCAATTGATACTTCATAGTTAGGAGCAAAATTCCATTGTGATTTCTTGCTGCATGCCGTAGCATAGAGGGTTACTTTTCCTGTTGTAGCCGGTGCTGTTAATTTGAATTTGAAAACATATTTTCCCCCTGAAAAAACTTTTTTACTCGGCTGAGTTAATTCGCTGCTCTTAACTTTTAGATCTGCATCAATGTTAACCAAAGCGCCGCCGGAAGCAGCAATATCAACTCCAACGGCAGTTCCCGCGCCGCCTGAAACGGTAACGGTGTAATCACCAACTTGAGAAGGTTGTAAAATTGCTGGTCCCTGGATTAATACAGAAACAGTCGTGGTGATTGTAGAAGTGTGACAATTACATCCGGTTGATCCGGATTTTTTTGTTGCCCCGCTTACCCCACCCGGATAAGCAGAAAGTGTAATAGTTGCAAAAATTGAAATCACAAAAAGAAGTAAATAGTTTTTCATACGAACCTTTTGTTAAGAGATAAAAATTTGTGCGTCAAAAATAGCACATAAATGTTTATCATTTAGTAAAAAGATAATTATCTTTGATCAATAAAATTATTATCGTTGATGCTCGTTCAGCATAGCTCGCACACTAAAAAACCTTTAATGAAGAAGGATCTTATATGAAAAAAATTTTTATTTCATTCATCTTAGTAGCGTTTACTTTTTCGCTTGTTGCACAGAAAGAAGAAACAAAAGATAAATTGAACAGCGGCACGTTTAGCGGATTAAAATTCCGCAACATTGGTCCTGCGTGGAACTCCGGGCGCATTGCCGACTTTGCCGTTAATCCGAACAACAAAAGTGAATATTACGTTGCAACCGCAAGCGGACATTTATGGAAAACGACAAACGACGGAACGACCTGGAATGCAATCGCCGATTCACTTCCCTATTCGCTTGGCGTTGTAAAATTAGATCCGAATAATTCCAATGTTGTTTGGGTTGGCAGCGGAGAAAATAATCATCAACGCGCGCTTGGTTATGGAATGGGTGTTTATAAATCATCGGACGGCGGACAAAGCTGGGCTTTTATGGGATTAAAAGATTCGCGTCAGATCGGTGGAATTGTTTTTGATCCGCGAAACTCAAATGTTGTTTATGTTGCTGCAGAAGGCTCTGTTTGGGAACCCGGTGGCGATCGCGGTCTTTACAAAACTACCGACGGCGGAAAAACATGGAATAAAGTTTTAAACATCAGCGAAAATACCGGCGTTAATAACATCGCGATTGATTTGCGAAACCCTGACGTTCTTTATGCAACTTCGGAACAAAGAAGAAGACACATCTTTACCAAAATTGGCGGCGGACCGGAAACATCAGTCTATAAATCGACTGATGCCGGAGCAACATGGGAAAAAATTATGAAAGGACTTCCCTCCGTTGAACTTGGAGGAACCGGCCTGGCGGTATCTCCTGTTAATTCTGACATCATTTATTTAAGTCTTGAAGCCGCTGAAAAAAGCAGCGGATTTTTCCGCTCAACAAACCGCGGGGCAACATGGGAAAAGATGAGCGATACATATGCATCGGGACAATATTTTAATGAGATTTACTGCGATCCGAAAGATGTTGATAAAGTTTATTTGATGGATGTTGTTTCTAAAGTTACTGTAGATGGTGGAAAAACCTGGAAACCAATCGGCGGAAACGCGCGCCACGTTGATGACCACGCTTTCTGGATCGATCCAACCGATACTAAACACTTTATGGTTGGTGGAGATGGCGGTATCTATGAATCTTTCGATAACGGAGCGAACTGGATTTTCAAAAACAATTTGCCGATAACGCAATTTTACCGCGTTAGTCTTGATAACAGTTTACCGTTTTATAATGTTTTCGGCGGAACGCAGGACAATCAAAGTATGGGCGGTCCTTCTCGCACGATCAGCGAAGACGGAATAATTAACAGCGATTGGATCATGACTGTTGGCGGTGACGGATTTTTTCAAGCGATTGATCCAACCGATCCGAACATCATTTATTCCGAATGGCAGTATGGAAATATTATCCGCTATGACAAAAGAAGCGGTGAGTTGATTGAAATTCGCCCGGAACCTGCAAAAGGTGAAAAAACATTTAAATGGTATTGGGATACGCCGTTTATTTTAAGCACCCATTCACATACGCGTTTGTATATCGCGGCGGAAAAAGTTTTTAGAAGTGATGACAGAGGCGATAGCTGGAACGAGATAAGCGGCGATTTAACAACTCAAACCGACCGTAACACTTTTCCGGTTATGGGAAAATATTGGAGCGTCGATGCGTTGGCAAAAGATGCAAGCACTTCGCAGTTCGGATTGATTGTTTCGCTCGCGGAATCACCATTAAAAGAAAATCTTTTGTATGCCGGAACGGATGACGGATTAATTCAAGTAACGGAAGATGCGAAGACCTGGAGAAAAATTGATAACGTTCCCGACGTTCCGAAGTTTACATTGGTGAGCGATATTCTTCCTTCGCGATTTAGTGAAAACGTTGTGTACGCTTCATTCAATAATCATAAGCGCGATGATTTCAAACCTTACATTTTCAAAAGTAATGATAAAGGAAAAACCTGGAAATCGATAGCAGCGAATTTACCGGCTAACGGCGCGGTTAACACAATAGTCGAAGATCCGGTTGATCCTAACCTTCTGTTTATCGGAACCGAATGGGGAGTCTTCTTTTCAATTGATGGCGGCGATAAATGGATCCAATTGAAAAATGGAATTCCAAATATTAAAGTGACCGATCTTGCAATTCAAGAAAGAGAAAATGATTTGGTGGTTGCAACGTTTGGACGCGGTTTTTATATTCTTGATGATTATTCTGCTTTGCGTTCGGTTGCAAAAAATCAACTGAAAAAAGAAGCTGAAATTTTTCCTGTGCGTGATGCATTTCTTTATATTCAAAGTCAAGGCAGATATGGGCAAGGATCAACTTACTATAAAGCTCCGAATCCTGAATTTGGCGCAACAATTACCTATTACATCAACGAAGTTCCGAAAACTTTAAAAGCTGAAAGAAAAGAGAAAGAGAAACCACTTTTTAAAGATGGAAAACCAATTCCGCAGCCTTCTTATAAAGAATTAAAAGCAGAAGAATCTGAAAAAGCGCCGTATTTAATTTTTACTTTTACGGATGAGTCGGGTAACGTAATTAGAAAACTTACAAAAGCTGCCGCAGCCGGTGTAAACCGAATAACATGGGACTTGCGTTATGAATCGACCGAACCGGTTACTGCGAAAGAAAATAAATTTAACCCGACCGTAAAACAAAATAGCGCATTGTTGGTTTTACCGGGAAAATATAAAGTAAGTTTGTCGATGGTTGCACGAGGCGAAGAGAGGCAACTCGCAGGTCCAATTGAATTTAACGCGGTACCGTTGGGCAACACCACAATTCCAACTGCTGACCGCAAAGAGCTTGTGGCATTCCAACAGAAATCATACGAACTTGCGAGGACAGTTTGGGGCGCTCAAAAACTGGCTCAAGAGCTTCAAAACAAATTGGAAGCAATTAAACAAACATTGAACAATACTCCGGCGGCATCATTTATATTGCTCAAAAAAGCAGATGCGGTTTCGACGAAACTTGATGAAATTTTATTTGCCTTTAATGGTAAACCGGGCAAAGCAAGTGCGGAAGAAATTCCTCCGCAAGAAGTTCCGCTAAATTGGCGTTTAGAAAAAATGATTTATGCACAAACGAACTCAACTTCAAATGTTACAAAAAATCAAAAAGTTGCTTACGAAGTTTTGCATGAGTCATTGCAGCCAATACTGCAACAGTTAAAACAAATCGATGAAGTTGAAGTAAAAGCAATTGAAAATGAAATGGAAAAAATTGGCGCACCATGGACACCGGGAAGAATTCCGGAAGTGAAATAAAAGGGAAGAACGAGAATTAAAATGAAACTTCGAGGTTGTGATGGTTGTAATGACCTCGAGGTTTTTGTTTTAGGGTCGCTTAATGTTAAGCGATAAAATTATCTGCTCGATTTCAGTTTTAAGCTTGGGAATATCATGGATTATAGTGTTCCATATTTCTTCTACATCAACACCAAAATATTCATGAACAATAATATTTCTTAATCCAACTATTTGTGCCCAAGGAATTTTAGTAAATCGTTCATTAATATCGGCAGAAATTCTATTGGCGGCTTCCCCAATTATTTGTAGGTGATAAACCATCCATTTTTGAATCAATTCATTTTGAAAGTATTCGGTCTCTCCTTTAGCCGCATACTTTTCAATTTGAATTATTGCATCCAAAATATCTTTCAACCACTCGATTTGATTTCTCAAAGCCTTACCACATCATGTAAAATATTTTCTTTTATTCTCCCCTTGATTGCTTTGTCGGAGATAACATCAACTTTTTTACCAAGTAATTTTTGAAGTTCTAATTTCAAACCAATTCTATCAAAGATGGTTTTTCCAGCTTCCATCTCAACCAGAAAATCGATATCGCTATTAGGGTCTTCTTCTTCCCTGGCAACGGAACCAAAAACTCTAACATTCCTGGCTCCAAATTGTGCTGCGATGGAAAGGATTCGGCTCTTGTAATTATTTAATTCTTGAAGACTCATTTTATTTTTGGTTTTCTTTTTTCTTTACTTGCAACTTAATTTTTTATCCATCAATTTTCAAGAAAGAATTTTATTATTATTTATGAAGACTAAGAACAGAATAACAACTCTCTTCGGAATTCAGTATCCAATCATTCAAGCCGGTATGGTTTGGGTGAGTGGATGGAAACTTGCCTCGGCAGTTTCAAATGCTGGTGGTTTGGGGCTTATCGGCGCCGGTTCGATGAAACCTGAATTACTTCGCGAGCATATTCAAAAGTGTAAAGCAGCAACCGAAAAATCGTTTGGAGTAAACATTCCGCTTCTCCGTAAAGATGTAGAAGATTTAATCGCGGTTACTAAAGAAGAAAAAGTAGAAATTGTTTTTACTTCCGCCGGTCATCCGGGAAGACATATTGAGAAATTGAAAGAAGATAACATTAAAGTTGTGCATGTTGTCGCAAATGTAAAGCAGGCAATAAAATCGGAGGAGGTTGGTTGTGATGCAATTGTCGGTGAAGGAGTTGAGGCGGGCGGACATAACGGCGGCGATGAAATAACAACACTTTGTTTAATTCCACAGTTGGTTGATGCCGTTAAAATTCCCGTTATTGCTGCTGGTGGAATTGCAGACGGAAGACAAATTGCGGCAGTGTTTTGTCTCGGAGCTGAAGCAGTGCAAATAGGTACATTATTCGCGGCAACAGTTGAGTCTTCCGCACACGAAAATTATAAACGAAAAATTGTTGAAGCGAAAGACGGCGATACGGTTCTCTCTTTTAGAAAAGTTGCGCTGATGAGAATGTTAAAAAACGAATTCGCCATCAAAGCAGTTCAAGCGGAAACGAAAGGTTTATCAAAAGATGAAATGGTTTCTTTCCTCGATCACAAACGGGAGATGAAAGGAATATTTGAAGGTGATGAAATCGAAGGCGCAATGGAAGCCGGACAAAGTTCCGGCTTAGTGAAAGAAATTTTAACCGTACAGCAAGTATTTGATAAACTGATAACAGAATATGTTGCAACTGTACAGAAGTGGTTGCTGTAACAGAACCGTTGCATTTTTACTTGTGGAGATTTAAAATGCTTTGTGTAAACGGAAATAAATTATTAGCTGTAATCTCTCGACATCTGCTCAACTTTTTTAAGCAGTTCGTCAACCGATTCTTTTAATTCCGGCGGCATTTTTTTGAACTCGTCCGCGTAATCCTCTCCCAATTGTTTTAACGATACATAGTAAATAGGTTTATACTTATCTATAATATTAAACTTGTTTTCCGTAAACAGTTTGTGGACGAAGTGATATTGTTTTTTAGCAAGAAACATTAACAATATCGAAAAAACCATGTCGTTTACTTCTTTCTGCGCATCTTCGTTATCGAAGTAATCGTTAAATAATTTGACCGCTTCTTCTACTTCATCATTCCACAAGAGAATTATAATAAGTGTATGGGCAGTAAAGTTTTGTTGTATTTTTTCAAAAGCTTTTCTTTGAATATTTAATGCAACATTTTTGTTTTTCTTTAACTGATAGTATAACCAGGCTAAATTGTTCAGCGCACCAGAATGACCATTCTCAACAGCTAATAAATAATATTTTTCTGCGTTATTAAAATCTTTAAATTCAGTCTCATATAGTAAAGCTAAACCAAACATAGCATCGGAATGACCTTTTTCCACTGCCATCAAGTAATATTTTTCAGCTTTAATAAAGTCTTTGTATTCAGTCTGGTACAACAAGGCCAAACCAAACATCGCATCAGAATGACCTTTTTCCACCGCCATCAAGTAATATTTTTCAACTTTAATAAAGTCTTTGTATTCAGTCTGGTACAATAAAGCTAAACCAAACATTGCACTCGGCAAACCATTCTCGGCGGCCATCAAATAGTATTTCTCAGCTTTTATCAAGTCCTTGAGCTCCACATGATATAGCAAACCTAAGCTAAACATTGAATCAATATGACCATTCCCAACAGCCATTAAATAATATTTCTCGGCTTTTATTAGGTCACTGAATTCGGTCTGGTACAACCATGCCAGATTAAACATAGCATCTGATAAACCGTTCTCAACCGCCATTAAACAATATTTTTCTGCATTTTTTGAATCTTTGAACTCATTCTGATACAACCAAGCCAAATTATTCATTGCACCTGTGTGACCATTTTCAACAGCCAATAAAAAATATTTTTCTGCATTTTTTGAGTCTTTGAACTCAGTCTGATATAACCAAGCCAAATTAAACATTGCATCTGAAAAACCATTTTTAACAGCCATTAAGTAGTATATCACGGCATTACTAAAATCCTTGAATTCCATCTGATACAATAGAGCTAAATTGAACATTGCTTTAACATTTCCTTTTTTAAGTGATTCTTCATAAAATTGCAATGAAGCATTAAAATCACCTTTTTCTGTTCTTAGAAATTCTGCTATTACAAAGGGAATTTCTTGGCTATCCATCCCATCTTCGTTTAATTTTTTTCTGGCGGATTCGTACTTGGCGTTCAAAACATCTTGTTTGACTTCTTCTAATATTTCCAAATGGGATTTATCAAGTTCTTTTATAAAATCGCTTTTCCTCATCAACAAAAGTTTTCTAGTCTCGTTAATTAGTTCATGCTGTAAATCTGATGGGATAGTGGTTCTGGCAAGAGCCTGAGAATAGTAAAATGCTTGTTTATCGTAAACTCTTCCCTCACGCAAACCGTTAATATGCCTTTGTGCCCGCGCTATTAGCTCTTTTTCTCCGCACATTATTTCAAAAAATTTAACAAGCCATAAAACCTTATTTCTGTTTTTTCTTCTTCCAAGGCGCATGAGATAGTAGATATTAAAAAATCGTTCGCTAATCTGGTAAAGCTGGTTCTTTGTAGACGTAGGGATTTTGGTAATTATCTGATTTTTTTCTAATAGGTTTAATTGTGCGGAAACCGCTTTGCTCTGCATGCGGACTTTTTTTGAAATTTCTTTTGTACTGATAGCGTCCCAGTTTTGAGCAACAGCGTCTGTAATTGCCTGTTGCGGGGCGGTAAGACTATCTAATCTCTGTTTGTAAAGAGGAGTAACCAGGTCTAAGACATTTTCCAGGTCTTTAAATGAATTACCATTTACATCGTCAACAAAAATTTGAAAAAGCAGAATAAGTGTTCTTGGCACTCCACCGGCAATGCGCCTTAGGGCTTCAATTCTTTCCGGCTGATTTTCAATTATCTTATTTATCTCACTGCTTTTATAATTTTCACCTAATTTTTTTAAAAGGAAAATAGTTTCTTCCCGGTTAAGTTCGTCGAGTGTGATAACTTTGAAGAAATCAAAAAACGGTTGTTTGTAGTCGTAATAAAATTCAAGAATTCTGGAAGAGGCGCCAATAAATTTTATATGATTACAAGTAATTAAAATTTCTCTTAACCGCTGGTTTTCCTTTTTACTAAATTTTTCAATCATATCTCCAAAATTGTCAAGCAGTAGGACAATTTTTTTATTTCTTTCCTTAAGAGCGGTAATTAATAATTTAAAAATTTCCTCCTCCGGCGCTTCGGTATCATAAAGTTTATCCGCTTGATCGGTTAACCCTGCAAAAGAAGGGTCTTCGCTTTCTAAAACGTCAATCACCTCTTCCCACAGTTTTGCAAGAATCCGCACGCTATACTGCTCTTCATCAAACATTACCGGAATGAGCCAACTGTTAAGCTCTTTGTCATTAAGGATTTCATATTTTAGTCGTAAAAGTAAAGTTGTTTTACCATAACCGCGCTGCCCCTGTATAATATAATGTTGGGACGGTTTTTCCATTTTATCGTTTTTGATAGCCGTAAATAATTCTTCGAACTCCTGTGTGCGCACCACAAAATTGGAAATTATTTCTTCAGCGCTTTGATTTGCAGGATTGTAAATTGACGGAAAGCTAAGTTTAGTTTGCGACATTTCTGTACCACCATTCTTTTAATAAAGGGGAGTTAAAGCGATAAATTTTAGGAGCGTCGTTGTTGTTTATGTAACCGTCGTACTTTAGTGCGTTTACTAGATTATTATAAGTGCTTTCTAATTTATACCTTAATGCGAGGTCATATATTTCAGTGGAAAGGACGAAAGGTTTGCTTGAAATAATGTTTAACAAATCTTTAACAAAGGAAAAATCTTCTCCCTTGAAAGCAGTTCTTAATCTAGTGAACCAATGTTCGAAGTATATTCTTTCTTTAAGGGCACTTGAAAAAGCCAAATCTATAGTATTGTTGGTGATATTCTTTGATGATGTTTCTTCTAAAATTTTTTCGCAGTCGTTCAATATTATTTGAAAATAATAGGGAATCAACCAACCTATTTTTTGCAGAAGATAATCGAAAGACGCTTCATCTAAAGTAACATCATTTTCGTTGATTATTTTAGCAACAAAAACTTTTGCTTCTTCATTAGTTAAGGGAGGAACTGGGATTGGAGTTAAATCATTGATGAATTTTATCCCATTAAATTTACTGACAATGTTTTCGAGCCCTATTGAACCAGCGTATATGAATTGAATTCTTTTATGTAATTCGGGGGATAGCCTCAATTCTCTTTTTGTCTCAAGAAATTTTATTGCTATCCTTTGGTCTTCATCTTCAATTATATTTTCTACAGTTTGAGCAAATTCATCAACCAGTATTATCAATCTCTCATTTTCTAATTCAAGATTAGCAAGCATCTTTGCTAACTCAGTTAGATAAGAAATTTTATTTTCCCCTAACGTTATCGCCAGATATTTTACGCTAAGAGCATCAATTCGAGAAAACAATTCTTTTGTAAAACCCTCGATTTTATACTTATATTTTTTTGTAGTTCCTAAGATTTCGTTAATCTTATAAAATAGCTTTTTATAAAATTCATTAATGTTGTTTACTGACTCACTCGTATAATACACAACATGATAACCCGGTTTAGGATTCTCGAACAAATCAAAAAGTAATGAGGATTTTCCAACTCGTCTAGGTGCGACTAGTAAAATATTGCTTCCAGATTCTATTTTTCGCCAAATTTCATCTGAAATTTTTGGTCTGGGGAAAAAATCTTCACCTCGTGCAGCTTGCCCAATTATTATTTTCATTTTTTAACTCCTTTAGAATATTTGCGATTCAAAAATACATGACAAAAATGATTTTGTCAAGTTTTTTAACAAAAAATATTTTGTTATCATCAATTTTGCTCGAAAATTTAACAAATTGGAGGAAAATTACTTTCTTTATCCAGCCAAAAGCTCTATCGGTTTGTAGCAATTGAATAAATGGAAGTGGGAAGGAGCTTAGATATAGCGAAAGAAATTTTATCCGTTCAGCAGGTTTTGATAAATTGATTCACGAAAATGTTGCAACAATACAGAAATGGATACTGTAACAGCCCGGTTGCTTTAACTCATTCTTCTTCGCTCAAAAGTATTTCTTTATACTTAGACAAATTTTGAATTTGTGCTTCGCTTAATTCCGGGTATTCGAGATTTAATTTTTCCAGAGTTTCAACTATCACTTCTGAAATGACCAACCGCGCGAACCATTTTTTGTCCGCGGGAATAATGTACCAGGGTGCGCCTTTCGAAGCTGTCTCCGCAATGGTTTCTTCGTAAACTTTTTGATACTGATCCCAGAGTCCCCGTTCTTTTAAATCAGATGAAGAAAATTTCCAATTCTTTGCGGGATTTTCAATTCGCTCAAGGAATCTTCTTTTCTGTTCTTCTTTAGAAACGTTTAAGAAAAATTTTATTGTAAGGATTCCGTTTTCATAAAGATAACGTTCAAAATTACTGATCTGGCGAAAGCGATCTTTCCACAAATTGTCCGTCATAAATTGATACGGAAGCTGCGAAGTTTTTACATAATCATTAACACGTACAACAAGAACTTCTTCGTAATGCGAACGGTTAAAAATTCCTATGCGTCCCCGTTCCGGCAGCGATTTTGTAATCCGCCACAAATAATCGTGATCCATTTCTTCCGCCGAGGGTTGTTTAAAACTAAAAACTTGAGTTCCCTGGGGGTTCAATCCGCTCATTACGTGTTTAATAGCGCTGTCTTTTCCGGCCGCATCCATCGCTTGAAAAATAATGAGCAGCGCCCATTTATTATCAGCATAAAGTTTGTCCTGCAACTCAGTCATTCGCTTAACGTTTTTTTCAAGAAACTTTTGTGCGCTTTCTTTTGATTTTAGTTTTCCGGAATAACTCGGAGAGTAATGAGAAAGGGAGAACTTCTTTTTTGAAACAACTCTGAACTTTGAAAGATTGAGATCCATAACTACCTCTAATCAATTTGTTAATTCTTCAGAGGGAAACTTCAATTTTTTTTTGAGATAACCAAGTAAAAAATGTGTTGTTTTAAAAAAGATGAAATACATTTATAAGCGCCGGTTCATGAGTTAACACGATTTTTATTCCGATCGAAATAAGAATTACTCCGCCAAAAACTTCTACAATGTTGCCGAACTTATTTCCCAACCGGTTACCGGCGAAAAGTCCAATTAACGAAAGAACAGCCGTAATAATTCCAATCAATATACTTGGATACCAAATATTGTAACGAAGAAGCGCAAGACTGAATCCGACCGCGAGCGCATCAATGCTGGTCGCAACAGAAAGGATGATCAATGAGATTCCCCTTGACGGATCGGATGCTTGCACTTCTTTTTCTTTTGAAAAAGCTGCTTTAATCATTTTTCCGCCAATGATTGCCAACAAAAGAAAAGCAACCCAATGGTCAATTTCTGCGATGAGAGGTTCAATAGTTGAACCAAGATACCAACCGAAAACCGGCATAAGAAATTGAAATAATCCGAAATGAAACGGAATGCGGAAGTAATCGCGCCACGTACGGGTTTTAATCAAAGCGCCCGTGCTAATCGAAACCGCGAAAGCATCTAAAACTAAACTGAAAGAAAGAAGAAGTGTTTCGGTTAAACCCATAATTTTTTTGTTGAATGAAATTAGATGAGCTGAAATAGCTGTTTTTATTGAGGAAATTGTTCTCTACTTTTCATAGGCAAAATTAAGGAAATATTATGAAAAAATTATTTGCGCTTTCGCTTTTCTTCTTATTGATAAATTCTTCGCTTTTGGCTCAAACGCAATTTCAAAATTTTTTAAACTACGCTAACTCAATTTCCGATTCACTTCAAAAGAACGCTGTTATCGACAGTTTTATTAATTACCATAAATCTGTCCGCATCCCGATCACCGAAGATAAATTTGCAATATTTCTTTATAAAGGAAACGCCTCTACCGTTTCTATTGCGGGAGATTTTAACGGATGGCAGCCAAATTTACCGATGGTGAAAGTGGCAAAATCAAATTTCTTTTATGCGTCCAAAATCTTTGAAATGAATGCCCGGCTTGATTACAAAATTGTAGTGAACAACAATAACTGGTATCTCGATCCGCTAAATCCCAACACTTGTATGGGGGGAATCGGATCAAATTCTGAATTGGCAATGCCGAATTATGTTCAGCCGAAAGAAATAAAATATGATGCGGCAATCCCGCACGGTAAAGTTGAACTTAAAACTCTTCTTAGTAAAAATGTAAACACTTCGTATCAAGTTAAAATTTATCTGCCGCCAAATTATAATCCCGATGCAAACAAAGTTTATCCGACCGTTTATTTTCAAGATGGATTTGAGTACATCGATTTAGCTGGTGCGGTAAATGTGATTGATAATTTAATTGCAGCAAAAAAAATTGAGAATGTAATCGCTGTGTTTGTCCGGCCAAATAACCGGAATAATGAATACGCACTTTCTTTGCGTACCGCATATCGTTTATTCTTTGTAAACGAACTTGTTCCTTTTATCGATTCGGTTTACAAAACAGAACAATCACCCAAAAGAAGATTAGTTCTTGGCGATTCCTACGGTGGAAATATTTCCGCGTTGATTTGTTATTACCATCCTGAAATTTTCGGTAACTGCGGTTTGCATTCCGGTGCGTTTCAAGAAAACAATTATGAAGCGTACAATCTTTTTATTTCCTCACCAAAGAAAGATGTAAAATTTTCGATGGTGTGGGGAACGTACGAATCGCTCTATGGAAACATGCGTCATTTTAGGGATTCACTAGAAGCAAAAAACTACGATTACAACTGGTTGGAGTTACCGGAAGGGCACAGTTGGGGATTGTGGCGCGCTAATATTGATTTTATGCTTGAATATATTTTTCCTTACAGCGCAACCGGAACCGATGAAGGACTAAATGTTTTACCTGATAAATTTGAGTTGTATCAGAATTATCCAAATCCGTTTAATCCGAATACAATTATAAGTTGGCAGTTGACAATCGGAAGTCATGTGTCTCTGAAAATTTATGATATTCTCGGGAATGAAGTTGCGACATTAGTTAATGAAGAGAAACCGGCGGGGAAATATCAGACCAATTTTAACACTCAACGAGCATTTACCACCTATGGTGGAACACAACTATCAAGCGGTATTTATTTGTGCGAGTTGCGAGCGGGTTCGGTAGAAGGTGGTTTTGTTCAAACCAAAAAGATGGTCGTTTTAAAATAAAAAGCCGGCATTTACTACCGGCTCTGTAATTAACAAAATAGTCGGATGACCTATTTTATTGTTATAAATCTTTCGCTTGGGGTCATAGAAATTCCGCAACGCTTTGGAGCAATTCCGTCATACGTGTTTCCACAGGTTGAACAGACAAAATATTTAGCAGCCAAAGTATTTTCTTTTCCTGCGTTTAGTTGTTCAAGAGCGTTCTTGTAAAGTGCTAAGTGTTTCTGTTCGGTTTTATATGCGTAGGAAAAAGAAATTGATGCAAGAGTTACTTTTCCTTCTTCCGAGGTTTTAATAAATCCGGGATACATTGTAGAAACTTCATATCCTTCGCCTTTAACTGCATCGGCAAGATTTTCTTTTGTTGATTTAACTTCAAATTTTGGTGTTACTTTTGGTGCAGCTTCACCTAATTGTTCTAATACCGCAGCGTGATTTTTTGCGTGAATGTTTTCCGATTTTGAAGCAGCTTCAAATAATAAAGCAACTTTTGTAAAGCCTTCTTTTTTTGCTTTCTTTGCATAAGCGGCATACTTAGCGCTTGCAGTTGATTCGCCTTCAAACGCAGCTTTAAGATTAGAGACTGTTTGAGATTTTGTATCTAACTTTGATGCCAATGCGTTGTTGAATGCAAAGACAACCAGAAGAAGAACTGTTAATGAACTGATTAATGTTTTCATTTTGAACTCCATTTATTTTAATACAATTATTTTTTAAGTGAATTTTTAGTCGTTATCATCGTCTTCGGCGGTTGTACCGGCATCATTGGTATTTTGATCTAATCCGAAGTTGAACTGAACGCCGGCAGCATGTTTGTAAACAAGTTCACCGCCATAATATCCTGTTCGTGCAACGGAAAGAACACCGGCAAGAAAAAGAACAAATGCAGCATACTTTAACACGCCGCTAAATTTTTTCATCCACACCAAAGCAATTCTTACAACTGCAGCGCCAACCATTAACCAAAGCGTTAATTGTGCAGCATGCTCGTGAGTTTCCAGCGCGTTTTTTAATTGTCCCGTTTCAGAAACGCCATCTCCTGCAATGTCACCGGTAATAAAAGCGGCAACAACTCCAAGCGTTCCTAATACTAATAAATAAAAAGCTGCTGTTGTAAAAAATTCTTTTTTCAGAATAAGACCGACAACCTCAGCAAGAAAACCAACAATCAATAAAGCTATCGGAAAGTGAACGATCATCGGGTGAAGATGACTGGTATCGAACATAAAAACTCCTTTTTTATTATTGAAACATAATTCCAAGTAGCTTAAAACTTTCTAAAAGACGACTTAAAAAAGAGTTAAAATAGAATGTGAGAAAAACAACCATTGAAACGAAGATGATTTGTATACAACAATAAAGGATGGTAATTTTTGTGTGAAGTTTAGTGAATTTTATTAAATAAAGAAAAACTTTCTTTCATATAATAGGAGCGTTCACATGAAAAAACTGGTACTTTCTACAACAATCCTAATTCTTCTTTTTTTTCTCGGTTGCCAAAACACCGCAACGGACGAACCGATTGTTCCAACCAAAACTTCGTTTAAATTAACTTTTACCAATGGAAGAGTGCGTGGTCAGGGTTACGCTATTCTTCACCGCGCGGATGGAAAAGATACTGTAGTTGTAAAATCGTATTCTGATAATTCTACCGTTGATTTCGGCTCGTTTACGGAAAACATCGTTTCATTTACTTACATTGATGTTTATACCGATAACGGGAAAAAGTATATTCAAATAACTTCCAACATTGATGCGCCTTCTGGTGAATGGAAATTAGACGGAAATCACTACGGCTATAAAGGGAAAATGACTGTAACGATGAATTTCCCAAATCTTAATTTTAATAGTACAAATATTGGTGCTGTTGGAACAGGGTTTGGGATGGGTTATTCTAATTTGCAAAACAGAACATCCGAAAAGAGATTGTATCTACCTATTTATCGTTTGAATTCCGATAACACAATCAATATTTTTGGTTCCGTGTTAAACGCTGCTGGAGATTCAGCTTACTGCGGCTGGATAACAAATCAATCATTTAAAATGAATGATACAACAAATGCTTATTCGTTAAATCTCACCAAGCAGATGGATGCTAAATTTGTGTCTTTAAATCGTTCGGTTAGAAGTTTATGGGTCGGCTCGATTGTAAATAATGAAGCGGATATCGTTTATAATGCGTTTTCATATTTTGGATCATCAGTGCAAACTTCCTCTCCAAAGGTTTTTTATTCAGCAGAGTTTCCAAAAGACAAATATTATGTTTCCTTTTCAAATAGCGACTCTATTGGTAGTTATTATTATTATGTTCTAAACCCAAATATTCCAGCTTCAGTTTCTATCCCTACAAGTACTATTACTGGTAATTATAATTCGTCACTAAATAAATATGAAAATATTTCTACAATCGGAACCGTTGATCAAATTGGCGCTTATTGGCAGTACACTTCATCAGACAACAAGCTTGGTATAAATTGGTTGGTATATAAAACGGGAACGGCAAAAGAAATTATACGACCAACTTTACCACAGGAAATATTAACACAAATTCCGGAATTAAATATTTCCCTTCTGCAGCCAAGTTCGTTAGGATTATATGATTATGATACGGCTTCATCAATGGAAGAGATAATAAACATGTTTTTCAAAACAGCTTCTCCCTATTATTCAAAATATAATTCTTACTACTCTTACACGAGATTGATAAAGAATTAACAAAAAAAACCATGAAGGATTTTCATCCTTCATGGTTAATTCTTTGAGAAATTTTTTTTTACTTTTTCTTTACTTCAATATCACCACCGGAAGTACGGCAGATCAAACTTTTTCCACCTTTGTTCAAATCAGCTTCAAAGCGGGAGGAAGAAATTTTTACAACGTTGTTTGTTGTAAGTTCACAACTGATGTCACCACCGGAAGTTTTTAAATTTGCTTTAGCACTAAATTCTGCCGGCAAATAAACGGTAATATCACCGCCGGAAGTTGAGAGATCGATTCCAAGGTTTTCTCCCCAGTAATCTAATTTTACATCACCGCCGGAAGTGGAAGCGTCAATCTTTGCATTGCCGCCTTTCATTTCAATGTCACCACCGGAGGTAGCTACTTCAAGATCGCCGTTAAAATCAACAATAGAAATATCGCCGCCGGAAGTAGAGGCTTTAGTATTTCCTTTACTATTTTTTACAATGATATCGCCACCTGAGGTGGAAGCGTTTGTATTGCCAACATTGTCGTAAAGTTTCAGATCACCGCCTGAAGTTTTCCCTTCGATATTTCCGGTTAAATTTTTGATGCCTATATTTCCACCTGAAGTGGAGACCTTGGCATTATAGGATTTTGGAACCATGATTTCAAAACGGACTCGGGGAGAGTTTCCCCAGTTAAAAAACCAAAAACTATCTTTTCTTTTTGAAGAAATGTAAATACCCCAATCTTCTTCTTCAAATTTGAATTCAAGCTTTTCTTTTGCTTTAGTATTTCCAAACACTTTTACATGAACTTCATTTTTGTCCCAGGTTTCTACTTTAACACTGCCGGTTTGGGCTTCTATTTTTAACAGTTTGCCGGAATCGGTTGCAAAGGTTTTTTCGTGCAACAGCGATAAATCTTGTGGAAGCGCTGTTTGTGTTAAGATCAGTGTAAACAAGACCGAGAAAAGCAATGGTAGAAAAGTAATTTTCTTTTTCATTTTGACTCCTTTTTTATTTTTAGACTTTCAAAACTTTGTAAGGTTACAACCAGAAAGCTCTTTTATTTTAAATTCTTGCTGTCAATTTATTAGCTTTAAATATAGGATTCAAGAATTTATGTTGAAAGGAAAATATTGAAGATAAAAGTTAATAAAGCAGGGATATTTAACCGGCTTGATACCATCATTGTTCGCGTTAAAAATTTGGAAGAATCAAAAAACTGGTACATCGATAATTTGAGTTTCTTTCCCGTTTTCAGCGATGATGAAAGCAAAATCACGGTGTTTGATTTGGCGGGGACAACAACGCTAACCCTTTGGCAGTTTGATGAAAACGATACTTCAAATAAAGTAAACCAGGGAAACACTTACGCAGTATTTAACTGTGATAACGCCGAACAAATCTTTAAATCATTAAAGAAAAAAGGAGTTGCTGTTGATAATTTTACAACTTCGGAAGATGTTTCTCTTTTTAATTTTTATGATCCCGATGGAAACAAATTTGAAGTTATCGAAATTAACCAGAAAGACGGCGAAGAATGATCTTAAACTACAAACACATTATTTGGGACTGGAACGGAACGCTTTTTAACGATGTAGAAGTTTGTGTTTCTATCGTAAACAGTCTTCTTTTAAACAGAAGTCTTCCTATTCTTTCCCATGAAAAATATAAAGACATTTTCACATTTCCGGTAAAAGATTATTACGTAACGGCGGGATTCGATTTTGAAAAAGAACCTTTCGAGCTTGTCGGCAAAGAGTGGATTGATGAATACGAACGGAGAAAATATGAATGCGGTTTATCTAATTCGGCTTTGCCGTTACTTGAAAAAATTTCTTCAATGAAGATAGATCAATCAATTCTTTCAGCATACAGCCAGCACACTTTAGTTGAAGTTGTTGAAAGCTGCGGATTGACGAAATATTTTTCACATCTTGTGGGACTCGACAATATTTATGCTTCAAGTAAAGTTAAACTTGGAAAAGAATTGATGATAAAATTGGAACTGAATAACGGTGAAGCTCTTTTAATTGGCGATACAACTCACGATTTTGATGTAGCAACGGAAATCGGCGCTGATTGTATTCTTGTCGCAAGCGGACATCAGAATCACAAAAATCTTGAGCGATGCGGCGTCCTAGTTTTCGATTCGATAAAAGAACTTTTAGAGAAAATATGATCCTTCTTGGATGAACTTTTTCCGCAATTATTTCGTTTTAATAGTACGGTTTATTAAAATTATATCACTTAAAAAGAGGTTATTATGAAAATGTTTTCTTTGTTCGCGGCTTTGGGAATATTGTTCTTTTCAGTTCCTTCTTTTACGCAGGAGGCAAATCAGGAAATGACTCCGGAAATGAAAATGTGGATGGACTATATGACACCTGGTGATATGCACAAATTGCTTGCAAAAAGCGTTGGAGAGTGGAAAGGAAAAATTACGATGTGGATGGCTCCCAACACACCGCCGACTATTGCTGAAGGAAACTCAGTAAACGAAATGATACTTGGTGGAAGATATCTTCAATCAAAACATTCAGGTAATTTCTCGGGAATGCCGATGGAAGGAATTGGACTTGAAGCGTATGATAACGCGAAAAAAACTTTCTACAGCACGTGGATAGATAATATGGGAACCGGAATTATGTTTCTGCAAGGCAAGTTCGATCCTGCTACCAAAACGATTACTTACACGGGAACGTCTGTTGATCCGATGACTGGGAAAGATATGAAAGTCCGCGAGACGATGAAATATCTCGACGATAATCATAGTGAAATGGAAATGTTCACGATCGATGGTGATAACGAGTTTAAAAGTATGCACATCAATTTTGAAAGAAAATAAATTTTAAGAAAGAAACACATTTTTGCGGGACAGTTTGAAAAACTGTCTCGTTTACTATTCTGAAATAATTATGAGTAAAGATTACAACCCGCGGATGCACTCCGCAGAACACATTCTAAACCAAACAATGGTCCGAATGTTCAACAAAGGAAGATCGTTCAGCGCGCATATCGAAAAGAAAAAATCGAAATGCGATTACCGTTTTGAAAGAAATCTTTCTGCGGAAGAAGTATCCGAAATTGAAAAAAGAGTGAACGAAGTTATTGCCGCGAATCTTTCGGTTACGGAATCCTTTATTTCAAAAGAAGAAGCTTCAGTAAAATTCAATCTGGAAAGACTGCCTGATGAAGCGGGCGATTCTTTACGCATCATTTCTATTGGCGATTACGACGATTGTCCTTGCATTGGTCACCATGTTGGTAGAACAGAAGAGATCGGCGGATTTAAAATAATTTCAACCGATTTTGGCGAAGGTGTGCTGCGGATCCGGTTTAAACTTTTAGAAACGGTTGAATCTTAAAACTTATTTTATCATCCTATTCAGAAACTATTATGGAGAATTACGTGAAAACTTTTTTTGTCTCAATTATTATTCTTTTTTCATTATCACTTTTGGGGTGTAAATCAACCTCGGATAATCTTCCGTGGAAAGAAAATTTAGATGAAGCTTTAAAAACCGCACAACTTGAAAACAAAACAGTTCTTGTAAACTTTACCGGTTCGGATTGGTGCATTTGGTGCAAACGGTTAAACGAAGAAGTTTTTTCAAAACCTGAATTTGCCGAATACGCTGAAAAAAATTTAGTCCTTGTTAAAATTGATTTCCCGCGTGACAAAGAACAATCACAAGAGACAAAATTTTATAACCAACAGTTAGCGGCGCAATATAAAATAGAAGGATACCCGACAATTGTTTTACTCCGTAAAGACGGAAGCGAACTTGGTGTAACCGGTTATCAAGAAGGCGGCGCTGCAAGTTACGTTCAGCATTTACAAAGTTTTAAGTAAGATTTAAAGTAAAGACGCGGCATGCCGCGTCTTTACAGTTTTTATTTCTGAATTCTCCTATTTCAACTTCTCTTTAAAAACCTTTTCAAACTTTTCCACTTTCGGCGCAATTACAAATGAACAATATCCTTGAGTTGGATTATTGGCAAAATAATTTTGATGATATGCTTCTGCCGGAAAATATTTTTTGAGTGGAGAAATTTCCGTTACGATCGGATTCTCCCATGCACCTGAATTCTCAAGTTCCACTTTATAATGTTGAGCGATCTTTTTCTGTTCGTCGGAATGATAGAAAATCACTGAGCGGTATTGTGTTCCTGCATCCGCTCCTTGGCGGTTCAACGTTGTCGGATCGTGAGTTTTCCAGAAAATTTTTAGAAGATCGGCAAAAGTAACTATGGAAGGATCAAACAAAATTTGGCAGACTTCCGCGTGCCCGGTTTTTCCGGTGCAGACTTGTTCATACGATGGATTTTCAGTAGCGCCTCCGGCATAACCGGAAATTACTTTCTGTACTCCTTTTACCCGTTCAAAAATAGCTTCGCTGCACCAGAAACATCCTGAGCCGAAAGTAGCGGTGTCAATTTTAGTAGTTGCTTCCATAATCTCCTGATCTTTAAAGTTATTATTATCTTTACCCTTATTACATGCCGTAAGTGAAATGAGTAAAAAAAGAAAAATATATTTTGTCATTAATATCTGCTTCCTTTTTATTGGTAAACCGGAATGAGATAAAATAAGTTCAAAAGAGAGAAATTATCGAATTTGAGTTTTGAGCAACTAAATTGCTGCAGCTACTTGCTTCTCTCCTTTTTTCTTGTGAGTTTAACAACAAAGAAAAATAAAAAATTTAGAAGAGCGGTACTATGCGTATTTCTTCAGCCCGAAATAAACAAAAACATTTCCTCAATTTTAATTTTCCTTCTTTTCTTTCTTCCTTCATTCCATTTGTTTCAATGACCATAATTTTGTCCGTTTGTTCAGTCTTAAAGGCTCAGCCTGACCCTATTGCTCCAAAGTCATTTGAGTATAAAGTATTTATGCAGAAAGATACTTTCTTGGTTGGTGAATTGATTGATGTAGGAGTAAACATAAAAAATACAAGTAATGTTGTTCAAAAATCGGGATACGTTTATATAAAAGTGTTTAATGAAAAAGGTGAAGCTTTACGTGGGAATAATTCAACCGGGGATTTATATTCACCTGAACATATAGAGCTTAAACCAAACGATGAAACTTATAGAGTACAGAAACTTAATTTTTTCTTTGGAGATCAGCACAGCGCGATGTCACAGGGTTTTCTTAAAGAAGGTACTTATATAATTAAAGTATCTTTTTTTTCGCCGGTTGATGAACATTCTTTTCGAGTTGAAAGAGTTATAAAAGTAATTAAACCGGAGGGGGAAGATGCGATGGTATATAATTCATATGTTAGTATTTGCAAAAAGGGACCTTATGATCCTAAGCAAACTGTTGTTGATCTTGAGACATTGGTCGAAGCACATCCCAACAGTGTCTATGCCCCAATGCTTCTATCAGATATTCGTACTACTTATGGAATAAATCTCAATGATCAAAAAAATTATTCTAAAATAAACAGAAAACTTGCCGAAAAATATGCTTGGTCGTCAGAAGCTCAATATGAATTGAGTGGTAGTTCACTTGAGAAAACATTCCCAAATCGTCAAGAAAGAACAACATATTTGAAAAGTCTTTTAGAAGCAGCAAAAAATTCGCCAATGCAAAAATTTATTGAACTAAAGTTAAAAGCTGAATTGGAAAAATGAAAGCGGGAAGAACAAGCACAAATTAAAGCAAAAGGCTCGAGATCATCGAGCCTTTGTTTTAATTTTAGGTATCGCAGAATAATATTCTGCGATACGGCTTTTAAAGAATGTACTTACTCAAATCTCTATTCTTAACAATCGCGTCTAATTTTTTCTTCACAAGTTTCGCATCAATTTTAACGGTGGCTTTCGGCATTTTGTCAGGGACTTCAAAAAGAATATCGTCTAAAAGCGTTGTTAATATTGTGTGCAAACGGCGCGCGCCGATATTTTCAACTTGCTCATTCACTTCAAAAGCGATGCGGGCAATTTCTTTTATTCCTTCTTCCGTAAAGTGAAGCGTTACGTTTTCGGTTTCTAAAAGAGCGGAGTATTGTTTCAGCAAAGCATTTTCCGGCAGCGTAAGAATTTTTATAAAATCATCTTCCGTTAAACTTTTCAATTCAACCCGGATGGGAAATCTTCCCTGCATTTCGGGAATAAGATCAGAAGGTTTTGAAGCGTGAAATGCGCCCGAAGCAATAAATAAAATGTGGTCGGTACGCACCTGTCCGTATTTTGTGTTAACTGTTGAACCTTCAACAATAGGAAGCAGATCGCGTTGAACACCTTCGCGGGAAACATCCGGTCCACCGCTGGAGCGACCGCCGCCGGCAATTTTATCTATCTCATCAACAAACACAATTCCGGAATTTTCCACTCGTTCGATAGCTTCTTTTTGAACAGCGTCAATATCAATTAATTTTTGCGCTTCTTCTGCAGAAAAAATTTCTTTCGCTTCGGCGATCGTTGTTTTTCTCTTTTTCTTTTTCTTCGGAAGCATGGTGGACATAATTTCTTGAATATTGATTCCCAAATCATCGCCGCCGATAGGTCCCAACACTTGCATACCAACCGCGGAAGTTGTTATATCAAACTCGATCAATCGATTATCAATTTCACCTTTGTGCAGTTTGGTGCGCATCCATTCGCGCGTTTTTTGATTTGTAAGCGGGTCTTCTTCAGTTACGGCAACTTCACCTTTATTTTCATCACCGTTTTCAACCGGTCTTTTCACCGGCGGAATAAGAAGATCAAGAATTCTTTCGTACGCAAGTTCTTCGGCTTTTGTTTTTACTTCTTCGGTTTTTTCCGCTTTGATCATATTGACGGAGACATCAGCTAAGTCACGGATCATCGATTCAACATCACGACCGACGTATCCGACTTCCGTATATTTAGTCGCTTCAACTTTAATAAATGGAGCGTCTGAAAGTTTTGCAAGCCGACGTGCAATTTCGGTTTTTCCAACACCGGTTGGTCCGATCAAAATAATGTTGTTCGGCATTATTTCTTCTTTCAGAACTCCAACTACTTGCTGCCGTCTCCAGCGGTTTCGCAGAGCAATGGCAACGGCGCGCTTGGCTTCGTTTTGTCCGATAATAAATTTATTTAGTTCGTTTACAATTTGGCTGGGTGTTAATTCGTTTCTCAATTTTTTCCTATTTCAATTTATTTTTCAAGAGTTTCAACGTGAATTTTGTCATTGGTGTAAATGCAAATTTCAGATGCGGTTTGCAACGCTTGCTGAACAATTTCACTTGCAGAAAGTTTGCTGTATTTTTTTAACATTTTGGCGGCGGCAAGGGCGTACATTCCGCCTGAACCGATGGCTACAATTTTATCATCCGGTTCAATTACATCGCCGTTACCGGAAATAACAAACGCGCTGTCTTTTGAAATTACCGCGAGCATCGCTTCCAATTTTCGAAGGTATTTATCTGTTCGCCATTCTTTTGCAAGTTCAACTGCTGCGCGGTTTACGTTTCCGCGGAATTGTTCGAGTTTATCTTCAAAGCGTTCCATCAGCGTAAAAGAGTCGGCAGAAGCGCCTGCAAATCCGCAAAGAACTTTTCCGTTTGCAATTTTTCTAACTTTCATCGCGTTATGTTTCATCACCGTGTTACCGAGCGTAACTTGTCCGTCGCCGCCGAGAGCCGCTTCGCCGTTATGAATAACTCCGATGATGGTTGTTGATCTAATATCTATTGGCATGGTAATCCTCTAAAATCTTTTAATAAAATTAACTTTATTGTTGTGAGCATTTCAATAATTTTATGCGAAAACGAGACGGCGTCCCTTCGGTTCGGGGATTGGATCGTTAAATTCTTTTGCTGTTTTAATCCAAAGCTGCACCGCTTCTTTGGCATTTTTTAATGCTGATTCGTAATTATCTCCGTGCGCCATACAGCCTTGTAACTCCGGAACTTCAGCTATATAAGCATTATCCTCATCGCTCCAATATATTATAATTTCATATCTGTCCATCACTCTATACCTTCTATTTTATACTTCAAAATCATTTGTCGAACTTGTTTTACTTGATAAGGTTTTGCCTTACTTCCATTTTTCTGTAAATTAATTTTCTCTTCAATACCTGTCTTTCTGAATATATGATGACTTCCACTGACTCTCATCTCAAAGCCGAAATGAATAAGTAAATTGCACATATCGTTAAAAGAAATATTTGCATCAGCTCTACCGCTAACAATTTGTTCTATCAATCGTTTGTACTTGCCCATTTTGTTTTCCTAAAACAATGTAATAGCGTTGTAATTCTCTAAAATCTTTTGGTAAAATTAACTTTTTTTTAAGTGAATAAGAAGACCGCCGATCATTTCCAGATGAATCTTTCTATTAGAAACCGAAACAACGGTTTTAAGGGAAAAATTCTTGAAACATTTTTTTGATATGAGACGTAATCACCGCCGAAACGTTCTACTAATTTCTTCTCTTCATAAAAAGAGCCGATTGAAAAATAGAGAAGCGAACAAAGAACAAAAACAAAGTAGAAAATATTCATCGTCGGGCGGAATAACAGAAACAAAATCGAAAATAAATAGATCGGATGACGGCTGAATTTGTATGGTCCTTCAATCCTTAACGCGGAAGTTTCATCTAATTCATCCTCTTTATAAGTTCCGGATTTCCAACGCTGTATTTGACTGATGCCGAGAAATTCTTTTCCATCAACAAAGGTTAACGTCCAAAGCAAAGCGAACAAACTTGCGAATTGGGGAAGGATAATTATAATGTCCAATGGAGAAGAGAGATCATAAAGAATTACGTCCGGCTTGGGTGAAAGCTCCCAGAATAAATAAAAAGTGAAAAGTGAAACAATGTTGTAAGTAAGGCGGTAAAAGGGAAGAAACTTTGGAAAACGTTCTCTCGCGAATTCTTTTATTTTGTTGGATGCGGTTAATGAATGCAGCCATCCGAAAAGCAAAAAGAGAAAAATGATGAGAACGATGTTTCCTAAAAGGATCATAATGTTTTACGCAAACGGGCAACCGGCAGCCGCAGCTGTTCGCGGTATTTTGCAACGGTGCGGCGCGCAATGTGGATTCCTTCTTCGTTCAATATTTCGGCAATTTTATCATCGCTTAGCGGCGATTGTTTATCTTCTTTAATAATAATTTCTTTAATGCGTTCTTTGATGTGCTTATTTGAAACTTCTTCTCCGGAATCGGTCGCCAAACCTTCGCTGAAGAAATATTTCAACTCGTGCACGCCTTGCATGCTTTGTACAAATTTTCCGTTCACCACCCGGCTGATTGTGGAAATGTCCATCATGATTTCTTCGGCAATATCTTTGTAGATCATTGGGCGGAGAAATTTTGGACCTTTCTCAAAAAAAGCAACTTGCTTCTCAAGAATTGCTCGCATCACTTTAAGAAGTGTTTCGCGCCGCTGTTCAATGCAGGCGATAAACCATTTAGCCGATTCAAATTTTTCGCGTAAAAATTTATACGTGTTTTTTTCCCGGTCGGAAATTTTCTTCTTCCCTTTATTTGCATTTAGCATTTCGATATACCCGGCGTTAACCGTTACCGATGGCATCGCGCGGTCGTTGAGTGTGATAATAAAATTATCTTCAACTTTTTCGAGAAGAAAATCTGGAGTGATCTGGTTCAGTTCGGCAATTTCAAAATTTCCTTCGCCCGGTTTTGGATTTAATTTCTGGATCAGATCAAGAACTGCGCGAAGTGTTTCCGATGTGAGAGACATCTTCTGCATTGTTGAATCAAATCTTTTTTGAACAAAATCATCAAAATGATTTTTTAGCATTTCCTCAGCTAAATAAGAATAATAAGGATCAAAAGTGCCGTGCTGAAGTTGAATGATCAAGCATTCTTGAAGATTGCGGGAAGCAATCCCAATTGGATCCAACACTTGAATTTCTTTTAAAACATTTTCTGCATCCTGCAGCGAAACATTTGTGTGGTCAAACATCTCCAAATTGCTTACGATAGTTTGCAGATCTTGTTTCAGGTAGCCATCTTGATCAAGATTGCCGATAATTTCTTCACCCAGCAAAACTAACTGTTCATCAAGTTGAAGCAAGTAAAGCTGGTTGAGCAAATGTTCTTGAATCGATTCACGCTGCGGCGCAGTCGGATGAAAGGATTCCTGATCTTTTTGTGCATTGCTGTTGTACGAAGGATCATCGAAATAATCTTCGTCGTTCATATAATCTTCTAAACCAAACTCATCCTCTTCGCTGTAATCCGAATCTTCCGGCTCTTCACCTACTTCATCCGGTTCTTTTTCTTCTTGTTTTAATTCCAGGTCTTCTTCAAGAATTGGATTTAGCTCAAGCTCGGTTTTTATCCGTTGCTCAAGAGCCATCGTATTTAGTTGCAGCAGTTTTTGATATTGGATTTGCTGCGGAGAAAGTTTTTGCTGCTGCGAAAGGCGTTGTGAAAGTGAGAGCATAGTTATTTACCGGTTATTTCTTTTGCTTTTTTGTACCATTTGCTGCCGTATTTTCGTTCTAAACTGTTTTGACAAAATTGAAAAGCCGTGACATTTTCTTCGGCTCCTTTTTCGAGCGCAGGAGAGCAGTCTGAAAATTTTTCAAATCGAAGAACCTCTCCGCCAAAGTTGGAAACACGAATAGGAAAAAGATGACACGAAATAGGTTTTTGAAACATAATTTTCTTTTCGAAGAAAAGCTTTTCGAGTGAGCATTTAGCAATCTGTTTATCAAAATAAACAAAAACGCACGCTTTGTTGTTCACACTTCGGGTTAAAAGCTCGCCATCTTTTTCCTCGTAAAAACCCAACTCTTCAATTTCTTCCCAATGTTTTTCGGGAACGATGTTTTTAACTAACGGCAGAGCTTTTTCCATTTCGATCAATTCATCTTCGTTAAGCGGTGCGCCGTATTCGCTTTCAAGCGTACAGCACGCCCCCTTGCACTTGCCAAGGTCGCAGAAAAAATGAGTTTCTACCACTTCTGTCCGGAGTAAAACGTCGTTAATCGATATAAAATTGTTATTAAACATTGGAATAATTTTTGTACAAAGATAAGAATTTCTGAAGGAATTGTAAATTTTTTTAGTAGACAAAAATGTTGTATTGCTACAAGTGAGGAAAAAGTTCTTCTATTCTAAAATTTTTGGTTAAATTTCTTACAATAAATTTGGGAACTTACTCCATGAAATTGACCGGAAAAAATGTTGTAATCACGGGAGCTTCCAGCGGAATAGGAAAGGCGCTCGCGCTTCAATTTGCTAAAGCCGGTAACAGCTTAGTTTTGCTCGCCAGGAGAATTGAAGAGTTGGAGGCTGTTGCTCAGGAAGTTTCGAAGTATCACGTTATCGTGAAGATATATAAGTGCGATGTTTCCAATAAAGAGGAAGTTGAAAAAGTTTTCGTTCATATAAAAAAATTTTTCAACTCAATTGATATTTTAGTGCTAAACGCGGGAGTTAGTTTCAGAACCGATGTGAGAAAAGATGAATCTGTAAAAGCCGTGCAAACATTCGCCGTAAACGTGTTGGGAATGATCTTCTGCGCAAACCAGGTAATCCCCGATTTTATTCAAGCCAAAAAAGGAATGATCGTCGGCGTTTCTTCACTTGCAGAGAGCCGTGGTTTTCCCCGCAGCGGATTTTACTGCGCCAGCAAAGCGGCAGCTTCAACGTATTTGGAAAGTTTGAGGATCGAATTGCAGAAGTACAACATTAAAGTTTTAACGGTAAAACCCGGTTTTGTTAAAACTCCAATGACGGACAAAAACGAATTTGATATGCCGTTCATCATTCCCGTTGAAAAAGCCGTGAAGATCATTATTGAAGGAATTAAGAAAGAGAAAAAGATCATTCAATTCACTTTCGGTGCGGTATTGGGGATAAAAATTATGAAGATACTCGCGAATTGGTTATTTGACCGCCTATCTCAACGACAACTGAAAAAACCGTTGAAAAAATGAAAAAATTTTTTGCGCTTGCTACTATTTCTTTTTGCTTGATTGTTTTCTCTCAAGCCGGGAAAGCGCAAAGTGATTCACTGATTACTTTTTCCGAAATAATGTTCAATCCCAATTCCGGCAACAACGAGTTTGTCGAGCTTTATAACATGAGCGAGACAGATTCAGTTGATCTTTCAAAATTTTTAATTAAATATTCGACCTCGAATCCAGACACCATTCTTTCTGCCGGTTTTGGTACAAAACTCCCTCCAAACGGTTTTGCGGTAGTTGTTGAAAAGGATTATGATCTAACAAGTGGTATTTACAAAAATCTTAATCCGGCGTCTGCTTTAATTTTAAGAATCTCCGACAATTCTTTCGGTACATCGGGAATGGCAAACACATCCGACCGCGAACTAAAACTAATTTCATCTGCCGGAGACACGCTTGAAACATACCTCTACTCAGCGAACAACGGAACCGGAATTTCAGACGAAAAGAAAATTTTAAATAAAGACAATTCGCCGACTAACTGGGGTAATGCACTCCAAACAAACGGAACACCTGGAAGCAAAAATTCTGTTTCTCCTTTATCGATAGATCTCACTGTTTCCTCAATTTTAATTTCGCCAATTTATCCTTTTATTGATAGCAGCATAGAGATAAACGCAGTGATTCGTAATCTTGGAGTTTCTTCTGTTCAAAATTTAATGGTGGAAATGTTTTTAGATACAAATAAAAACGCAATTGGTGAACTATCAGAAAAATTTTACGAACAAGTGCTTTCACTTAATTCGGAAGACTCAGTAACCGTTTCTTCACAGCTTCAAAATTTGTCGGCGGGGAATTATCAAATCCTCGTTTTCATAAAATTACCACTTGATGAAAATCAAATAAACAATATAAAAATTTCCACTTTTACAGTTTATCCAAAACCGAATTTGTTTAACGATTTGGTGATTAACGAAATAATGTATGCGCCAATCAGCGGTGAACCGGAGTGGATCGAACTGTATAACCGCTCTGATGAACAAAAGAATTTGAAGAAGTGGAAAATTTCCGACAATACCACTCCCGTTGCAATAAGCAGTGTTGATGTTTTCGTTCCGGCAAGAGCGTACATCGTTTTAAGTAAAGACTCAACGATTTTAAGTCACTATTCGGTTTCATCCCCGATTATAGTGTTGAGTTTACCGGCTTTAAACAACACCGATGATGCTGTTGTGTTAAGAGATTCTCTCAATGTTTTGATCGACAGTCTTTATTATTTTTCATCGTGGGGCGGCAGTAACGGAAGATCGCTTGAAAGAGTTGATGCGAACGAGTCTTCGATAAACCAAGCAAACTGGAAAACTTCGACTGGAATTTTTAAAGCAACTCCGGGGAAAATTAATTCCGTTACACGAAAAGATTTTGATGGAACAGTAACGGATATTTATTTCTCACCGCAAAATCCGGTTTCAGGAGAAAATATTTCTTTTTCCGCGAAGGTAAAAAATCCTGGAAAAAATGATTTGTCATTTCATCTAGAACTTTATCTTGACGAAAACCTTGATTCAATTCCCGATGCCGCCGCAATAACTTCAGATCCGTTTACGCTTACTCCGCTTGATTCACTTACCGTCCCTTTCAATTATGTTTATGAAAAGTTTAAAGGAACAAAAGGAATATTCGTTAAAGGAATTTTTGCACAGGACGAAGACACCACAAATAATTTTTTCTACAAAACTCTTTCAGCAGGATTTCCATCAGGTAGTGTGCTGGTGAACGAAGTTATGTTTACACCCGTTAATAGTGAGCCTGAATGGATTGAGGTTTTTAACGCATCTAACGATACGATCAATTTAAAAGATTGGACTATTAACGATGTTTATACAACTCCGGCGTATGGAAAAGTTTCGGGAGATTTTATTTTGTTGCCTCAATCTTTCGGTGTGCTCGTAAAAGATTCATCAATCATAAATTATCATCGGTCAATTCCCTCCAAAATTGCAAAAGTTAATTTGCCTGTATTAAATAACGATGTTGACGGTGTTGTGTTAAAAGATAACCGCGTGGTTGTTATGGATTCTGTTTTCTATAACAGCGCTTGGGGCGGAACTTCCGGATTTTCGCTCGAACGAAAATTGCTTTCTGTTTCGGCAAATCAACCTGATAATTGGGGAAGTTCGCTGGATATTGAGCAAAGCACTCCGGGAAGAATCAATAGTCAAACGCCGAAAGATTTTGATTTAACCATTTCAAATCTTGCTACAAACCAACCATCGTTTGGTGAAAACGAGAACTTTCCAATTTATGCGGTGATTAAAAATATCGGCACAAAACCGGCAGACAATTTCTCGGTACAGTTTTTTGTTGATACCGATTCAAACCATGTTGCCGATAATTTATTCGATACGCAAACAATCAACACGCAGTTACAAAGCGGAGATTCAATTAAAGTTTTTACTGCAACAGACGGTTCAGTCTCCAAGCGGACTTTGTTTGCTGCAAAAGTTGTTTTTACTGCTGATGAAGACACGCTTAACAATTATGTCGAAAAATATTTTGAACCGGGATACCGGCAGCAAGCAATCGTTATAAACGAAGTGATGTATGATCCGAATGATAACGCTCCTGAATGGATCGAACTTGTGGCGAAGGATTCAATCAACTTAAAAAATTGGTCGATATCCGATTCGCTTTCTACTCCGACAAAAGTAAAAATTACCTACAACGATTTTTATCTTTCACCAAACGAATTTGTTGTGCTTGCAAAAGACTCAGTCTCGTTTTTCAATTCGTATCATCCCACGCTAAACATAAAATTTATTCCGGTTAATCTTCCTTCGCTTAGCAACACGGAAGACGGTATTCATGTTTATGATTTCCGCGATGCGTTGATCGATAGAATGCATTACAAATCTACTTGGGCAGGTAAAAAAGGTTTTTCAATTGAACACATCAGCGGGGCAAATGATAGTTTGAGTTGGATTACCGCGCTTGCAGTAAATGGAAATTCTGCCGGAGGAGAAAATCTTCTTCCAAATCAAAACGTCAACCGAAACGCAATTGTTGTAAATGAAATTTTGTTTGATCCCGATACAGACAACAGCGAGTTTGTTGAGTTTCAAAATACATCAAACGATTCAATAAACATCGGCGGCTGGCGTATTGAAGATGAGAAGGGAAATTTCTTTAAACTTTCTGAAACCGGATTTGTTGTTTCACCAAATGAGCTTTACATTCTTGCCGCGGATTCTATCATACTAAAAAAGTATCCTGAACTGCTTTCGTTTCCGAACATTTCAATTGCGAATGAATCCTCGCTCGGCTTTGCAAACACAGGTGAACTGATTCTGCTTAAAAACATTTTCGGCGGCAGTATCGATTCAATTTTCTATTCAGACAAATGGCACAACAAAAATATTATAAATACGAACAACAGATCGATTGAAAGAATAAGTCCAAATATTGACGGTAACCTGAGCAGCAATTGGAGCACTTCGGTTGCGGTTAGCGGTGCAACTCCCGGAAAACAAAACAGCATTTTTACAACAAATACAAACACAGCCGCAAACATTTCGATATCGCCGAATCCTTTTTCTCCCGACAATGACGGCTTTGAAGATTTTACTATTATCAATTTCAATTTATCACAGGCAATATCACAAACGCGAATTAAGGTCTTCGATTCGAAAGGAAGATTGGTGAGAACGCTTTTGAACAATCAGGCAAGTGGACAATCGGGTTCCGTTGTTTTTGATGGATTAGCTGATGACGGCAACCCGCTTCGTATCGGGATTTATATTGTTTATCTTGAAGCGATGAATGATGCTTCCTCTGTGGTTGATAAACAGAAAACCGTAGTGGTGGTTGCAAGAAAGTTGTAAGGAAAAATTTGAAAGACCAAGGTAAAATGGCTGATATAAAATATTTTACTCCGAAAGAAGCGATCAATACACTTCCGCTGGTTAAGAAAATTGTAGAAGATATTCTGCTGGAAGGAAAGGAAATTCAATTTCTGATGGATCAAGTTGGCGGAAATGTTCAACTAAATCCAGAAATACCTGAACGTATGAAAACAATGCAAATTTACTTAAAAGAATTAATGGAGGTCGGATGTTATTACAAGGATTGGGATTTCTCTCTCGGTCTGGTAGATTTTCCTTCCGTGATAGACGGTGAAGAAGTGTTTCTTTGCTGGCGCAGCGACGAGGAGACCATCAGTTATTATCACTCTCCCGAAAGTGGATACGCCGGGAGAAAAGGAATTCCCGATAATTATTTATTCTAAAAGTTTTGAGATACATGACTAATGAAACACACACAACTTATTGTCTTTGATCTGGATGGAACATTAACCGAATCCTCCGAGACAATTTATCAAACCACAATCAAAACATTTGAGCATTTCGGGCGAACGGTTCATCTTCCAAAAGAGGAATTAGACAAGCGCATCGGCGAACATTTTCAAACCATCTTTGATGACTTGAACATTCACGTTGATGATGTTGAAGAATTTATTAATGTGTATAAAACAATTTATTTTGATTTTATCGACACAACAAAACTTTATCCTGACGTGGAGGAAGTTATTTCAACTTTGAAAAAAAACGGAAAGAAGATTGCTTTGCTAACAACCAAATCGCAAGATCAAGCGCAAAACATTCTTCATCACTTTGGCCTGGATAAATATTTTGATGAAATAATGGGAAGACGGAATGGAGTTGAAGTCAAGCCTTCGCCGGAACCGTTGTTACATATTTGTAACTCTCTCTCTGTATTGCCGACGCAAACTATGATGATCGGAGATTCTGAACTTGATGTGCGGTGCGGAAAGAATGCCGGTGCTAAAACTTGCGCAGTTACTTGGGGTTATCGCTCGAAAGATATTTTACAAAAGGAAAAACCCGATTATATTGTGGAAAAAATTTATGAACTTTTGCTCCTAACTTAAAGGTTACTATGAAGTCTAGAATATATTTCTTAATGATGGTATTAGTTGTAAGCTTTGCCATCAATACAACTATTTTTTACTATGCCGAGATTGGCGTCAATCCGCATGTTCATTCTTTTTTTGATGTAGTGTGGTGGTGGATGGTAAGCTCAACCACGGTTGGTTATGGCGATGTATATCCAATAACCACAATCGGAAGAATCTCTGCGATTGTTTCTATTATTGTCGGAGTATTTTTTTATACTAACATCATCACTATTATAGCTGAATCAGTTCATCAATCGTTTGAGAAGCACATACGCGGATTAGCTCAAGTCGCTTGCAAAAATCATATCGTTATCTGTGAATACACTGCCTTTGCAGATGAATTGATCCAGGAAATTCAGCAATATGAAAAGTTTGCTGGAAAAGAAATGGTTATTGTTACCGATCTGGTGGAAACCAATCCCTATCCCGAACACTTATTTGTGAGAGGCGTTCCGATTAATCCATTAAACCTGAAGAAAGCGAATATCAAATACGCTGATTATGTTTTCGTATTTTCTAATATCCGCTTTAAAGATCCCGATGTAAAAACGTTGCATCTACTCTCTCGCATAAAGAAATTAAATCAACACGCAAAAATATATATTGAGATGGAAAATCCACAGGATGAATTAGTGCAGTATTTAGATCCTTCCGTAACGGTGATTGAAAGCCGGAGAATGCTTGAGGATTTGTTAAAATATAAATCTATTAAATTTGATGAGTTGTTCGAGCAGGGTTAAAAGAAGATGGAACGCAGATCCGTTAAGATCAATTATGATTTTTTATGATAATCTTAATTGATCTTAACTAAATCTTATAAAATCCGCGTCCAATTTTGTTAAGAAAACTTACTTAAAGGTATCTGCCGAATTAATGATTTTTACTTCATTAACATTCAACTTAAAATTTGCCACAGCGCCATCTTCATCCAACACTTCTTTTGGCAAACCAGCTTTCACGATATTAGAATAGCTCATCGGCGAAAGTAGATTCTCTTTCAGGCTTTTAGCTAAAGGCTCGGCCTCACTTTTGTCGGTAACGATGGCAACGCACATGTTTTCAACCTGCCAATGTTTTTTGATTGCTTTATTCACATCGGCAAGAGAAAGTTTTGCAAGCTGTTTATCCATTTCGTTAACGTAATCTTTTTTACCATAAAACTTGGAATCCATCAAATATCCAAGTCGACCTGAAGGAGTTTGCACGTAAAGTTTTATATAACTTCTTAAAAAAGTTCGAGTGGCTTCAAAATCTTTTTTTGTCATTCCATTTTTTACAAGATTATCAATTTCGCGCACAGCTAAACGTATAGCGTAATGCGCATGCCCGATATTAATGTTTTCCAATTCTTTGTATTGCTGTTTCAACTGCTTTGCAATTTGTACGGGACGAATCCAAAACGAAAAATAATTTGTCGATCGCGGCGTTCCGGAAGGCTGCAACATATTTCTTCCGCCGTTATCGTACCATTCGATATAAGAGTAATCGCCATAATTCATCGATCGGGTTTCGCGCAGTTTCTGGTACAACCGTCCATAAGATTTTCTGTGTTCACCCAAATATGAATTTGCTACCATCATTGCGGTGAAGTCGTCATTCTTCCGGGTAAGGTTCATCGGGAATCCGGCGAAGATTGCAGAACCAAACGCATTATCCTTTTGAATGATTTCAACGTTGATTCCCTTTGGTGCTTTCGGTTGAATTTGTGCGGGAAGAACCGGTTTTACAGCAGAAAGATTTTGCAGATCTTTTTTCAAAGTTGAAAGAAATGCACTTGAATAATTTCCTGCAATTCCGATCATCAAGTTATTTTTCGTAAAGAAATTTTTATAATGATTTTTTACATCTTCCAACGTAATTGCTTTTACACTTTCAGTTTTTCCTTGAACCATGTGTTGATATTTTGTTCCTCTAAAAAGAAAATCTTCCAACGCTTTTTTAGAATACTCTTCGTCGGAAGAAGCGCGGATAACCTGGTCAACATAATTCTGTTGATTTCTTTTTACCCGGTCAAAATCGTTTTGGGAGAATGACGGATTAAGAATTAATCCTTTTAGAATTGGATAGAAATCATTTAAAAAGTCTTGATGAACTTCAAACGTGAAAATAGAAACTTCTTTATCAACAGAAGAGCCGTAACCAGCCGCCCATGGATAAATTTTATTTTGAATGTCGGCGTAAGTCATGTCTCCGGTTCCACCTTGTGTTATCAATGCGGAAGAGAGGTACGTTAATCCTTCTTTTCCGGCGGGATCGCATACAGAGCCGTTCTTAAACATCAATTTGATAGTTACTTTGTTTGTGTTCGGCAGTTTTAATTCAACTACCTCTTGAGCAAGCAATGAACCGAATAATAAAATTCCAAGCATAAATGTTTTCATTACTTTACTCCTCCTTCCGCATCGGCGGAGATTGTGCCGATGGTTAGTCTTTCGGCAGTGAAATATTTTTTAGCTACAGTTTTTAAATCTTCTACCGTTACTTTTTCATAATTTTCATAAAGATGGTTTATCGATTCGGGATTGCCGGTAAGTTGAATAATGTGGCTTAAAGTATTCGCTATAGAAGAGGGATTATCTATTCCCATCGCAAAACTATATTTTAATCTTGATTTTGTTTCTGCCAATATTTTTTCATCAACACCGCTTGCTTTTACTGATTCGATGGCTTTTGTCACTTCATCTTTTACATACTGCATATCGTTTTTATTTACAATCGATGCATCAACGGAGATTAAATTGGGATCGCGCGTGTCATAAATTCCGCCGTCTATGCTGCGAACTTTTTGCTCTTCAAGAACAAGTTTTTGGTAAAGTTTTGAATTTTGTGAAAATAATATTGTGCACAAAATATCAAGCGACGGGGAATCCATACTTTCAGCATTAAAACCCGGACCTTTGAAATTTAAGCTGACATATGGAGGAATACTACCGTTTTGGAGATGCGTGTATCTCGCAGCTTTCTGTTCCGGTTCAACGGGAATTTTCGCTTCATAATTTCCGCGTTCCCATTTGCCAAAATATTTTTCCGCAAGTTTGTTAACTTGATCGGGAGTAACATCACCAACAACTAAAAGTGTTGTGTATTCCGGTCTATAAAAACGATTGAAAAATTTTAACGAATATTCGTATTGGTTCGGCATATCAATAATATCTTTTAAAAATCCCATCGTTGTGTGTTTATACGTATGGGCATCGAAAGCGGTGTTGGCGATATTCTCTTCTAACTGCGCAAATGGCGAAGCGATATTTTTAGTGTATTCGCCTTTAACCGCACCGGCTTCAGTTTTAAAATCGTGAATCGGGTAATGTAAATTTTGGAAACGGTCCGATTCAAGCTCAAACATTTTTTCCAACTTTTGTGCGTTGCCGGTCATGTTATAAATTGTTCTGTCAAGCGAAGTATTAGCATTTGCAGATGCGCCAATCGCTTTTAATTCTTCGTTGTATTTGTCTTTATCATATTTTTCCGTTCCGCGGAACATCATGTGTTCAAAGAAATGGGCAAATCCGGTAACGCCTTCTTCAACTTCATTCCTCGAACCGACACGCACAACGAGAAAGAATGACGCTATTCCGGGGCTGTCGAATTTTACTGTAACCACATTTAATCCGTTAGCCATTTTATGTTGTTCAATTGGATAGGGAAACGGCTTTGTTGCCGCATTACCGCTTAAACCGATTGCTGAAAAAAAGAAAATCGGCAAAGCAAATGAAAAGAAAGTTCTCATATCGCTCCTTGGTATGGTGATAAAATAATCTTCTTCAATCTTATAAGATGTTGAAGAAAAAGTTTTTGTTGTCGTGAAAAAATAGTGAATTCTCATTGGTTATTAAGGGACTTCTATGGAATAATAAAACCGCTTATCAGACAAAAATGGTAAAAACTATAATTTCCTATGCCAATCAGCAAAAAAATATAGCACCTCACTTGACAAACGCGATTTTGTTTTGTATGTTTGCTTTGTAAAACAAAGTACTTTATTAAACGAGGCTTTAAATGGATGATCGAACAGCAATTGATGAACTTGTTTTTATTAGAAAGGTAATTGAGGATAGTAAAAGATCCGTTGTTGAAAACGGAAAAGGATACATCCTTTGGGGAATTCTTGTCTTTTTAGGATTGATGTCGGTCTATTTGGGATTTGTTTTTAAACTGCCAACAAATTCCCCCTGGGTTTGGGTTGTTCTTATTGGCTTTGGATGGATTTACACTCTCACATCAGTTTTCAGTAAGAAACATGAAAAACACGTGAGAACTTTTGCCGGAAAAATATTAAACAGCGTATGGATAAGCGCAGGCTTATCGATGACAATTATTGGTTTTATTGCAACATCTTCCGGAATGATCAACGGTTTGGCGTTAAGTCCCCTGATGTCAACGGTACTCGGCGCCGCTTATTTTATTAGTGGAACTGTTTACGACTCAAAATGGGTGAAGCTATTAGCGCTCGGTTGGTGGTGTGGTGGAATTGCGATGTTTTTTATAGCGAACATCATTCAAATATTAATTATGGCTCTAATGATGTTGGGTCTTCAGGTAATTCCGGGATTTGTTTTTTATCTTAATTCAAAAAAGGAAGCGAAATAATACCGTGAGTGAATTTGATTATCAAAATTTAGACGATATTATCCATTCGCGGATCAGGCTGGCAATTATGTCTGTACTGATTACTTTGGAAGAAGCGGAATTTAATTTTCTAAAAGAAAAAGTTAACGCAACCGATGGAAACCTGAGCGTTCATCTGAAGAAACTCGAAGAGGCAAACTATATTTCAGTTAAAAAAGAATTTATTGACCGAAAACCGAAAACCGTTTACTCGCTCACAAAAACCGGAATTAAAGCATTTGAATTGTATGTAGCTCAATTAGAAAAACTAATTAAAAAATAAAATTTTTTATCTATGGACTTTGGAAATCAAAGCACTTTATTTAATAATAATAGAAAAGGATCAAAAATGAAAAATTCAATTTCAACAAAACTGTTCGTGTTCTTCTTTCTGCTCGGCTCGCTTCTGCAAATTTCATTTGCGCTAACACCAAACGAACAAATGAAAGAAGGTATTGCGCTCGCCAAAAAGGCTTACGTTTCCTATGACAAAGAAACGTTTCAGAAAGCGCATGATATATTCGGCAAAATTTATGCGGCTGATTCAACAAACTTCCCGGCTCTTTACAATTTAACCTACGTTGAATATCGATTTTTAGAAATTGGTTCGCGCGATAAAGCATTGTTCGATAAATATGTAAATCAGGCAGTTGAACACGCAGAAAAAATTTCTTCAGCAAAAGGTTTTGGATCAGAAGGAAAAACTTTGCTTGCTTCAATCTTAATGATGAAAATAACTTACAACTGGGCGGAAGCAATGACGCTTTCACCGAGAATTAATGCACTCCTTGGCGAAGCTGAAGCCATCAACCCAAACAATCCAAGAGCCTATCTCATCCATGGAATAATGAAATTGAATACTCCCGCAGCGTTTGGTGGAAGTGTAAAAGAAGGACTTGAGAATTTCAGCAAGACCATTTCTCTTTTTGAAAAAGAAGTAGAGAATTCATCGTCGTTGATTAATTGGGGATACCTTGACGCATTAGCCTGGACCGGAATTGCAAACGAAAAACTGGAAATGTCCGACGCGGCAATCTTTGTTTATAAAAAAGCTCTCTCGATTGAACCGGAATATTCTTGGGTTAAATATGTGCTGCTTCCGAATTTAGAGAAATCGAAAAACGGTACAAAGAATACTTTTTAATAAGAAGTTGACAGATAAAAAGGAAACAAATGAAACAAATGAAATCTAAAATATTTATAAGCGTACTGCTGTTGCTCGGAAATTTATTTTCTCAATCCAAAATAAAAATAGAAGGAAATATTTTTGATGAAGATAAAAAACCATTGCCGATGGTGATGGTTTTCATATCCAATTCCGGTGACGGCGCGATGAGCGATGATCAAGGTAAATTTTCCTTTTCAACAAAATTGAAAGACAAAATTATCTTGAATGCAAATCTTATCGGATATGAAAAATTCAACAAAGAATTGGATTTGCAAGATCAAAAGAAAATTACAATCGATATTGAATTAAAAGAATCTGCGCTAAAGATGAAAGAGTCGGTTGTCTCCGCAAGTTCATTCGGCTCTGAAAAAGGAAAAGGATTGGTATTAAGCCGGATCGATGTGTTAACTACTCCCGGCGGCGCTGCGGATTTATTTCAATCGCTAAAAACAATACCCGGCATTACACAAGTTTCCGAAAGCGCCGAACTTTACGTTCGCGGCGGTGATCCGATTGAAACAATAACCATGATAGATCAAGCATTAATCTACCACCCGTTTTCGTACGAATCAACTTACGGGAGTTTGTTTTCAAATCTGAAAAATGAATTTATAAAAGGAATGTATTTTTCAAGCGGTGGATTTTCGGCAAAGTACGGTAATGTACTCTCAGGGGTTTTAGATATCGAAACAAAAGGAGTTCCAACATATATGCACAGCAGCTTTGGAATTTCTTTGGCGAATACAAATTTCTCCGCCGAACTTCCGATTATTGAAGACAAACTCGGATTCAGTTTTAATTATGATCAATCATTCACCAAACCAATTTTTTGGTTAAACGGTGGATTGGAAAAATTTACTGCGGCGCCGACTTCTAAAAATATTACCGGAAGCGTGAATTATGCCTATTCAAAAACGGGCAAATTGAAATTATTCGGCATTTACGCGCGAGATATTCAAGGTGTTAGTGTTGAACAAACTGAGTACGAAGGAACATTTGATGGAAATACGCAGAGCAAATTCATCAATCTCCAACATTCAAATATTCTTTTTTCCAAACTAGTAATGAAGAATAGTTTTTCCGTTAGCAACTATTCAAACCAGTGGAAACTCGGCGTACTCGATCTAATAAAAACAGATAAAGTTTATTCATTCAGAAATGATTTTGAATATTTTATTAGTTCGCGCAGCAGGTTACTTTCCGGAGTTGAATATGAAAAAAGAAAAGTAAACTATCTCGGACAAATCCCGAACAACGATTACAATATTCGCCCCGAGGTCCAAAGAAAAGTAATAGATGCCGATATTTTGGGTTCAAGGATCGGGGGTTATATGGAACTGGAATCCGCAAACACTTTTGGAATAGAAAATTTTGCAAGCGCTGTCGGAATTAGGTACGACAATATTCCTTCGTTAAAACTTGATTGGATCAATCCACGTGTGAATTTATCATACAAGTTTAATGAGCACTCAACATTAAAAACCGCATGGGGAATTTTCAACCAACTCCCCGATCCGAGATTATTTTCGTCTGTTGATGGAAATCCGAATCTAAAATCGATGAAAGCTATCCATTATGTTCTTTCATATGATTATATTTTTGATGAGGACAACTCATTCAGAATAGAACTTTACCATAAAGATTATAAAAATCTTCCACTGGAAAATTCACTGATTAATTACGACAATGGTGGAAAAGGTTTTGCTGATGGTGTTGATGTTATTCTTAAAAGCACATTAACCAACGGCTGGAGCGGTTGGATTTCGTATGGATTTATCAACACAAAAAGAAAATGGATGGACTTTGAGCAATTAACAAGCAGTTCATTCGATATCACCCACAACTTTTCGTTGATCGCAAAATATTTTATTGCAGCAAACTGGCAAGTTGGAATAAATTTTAAATATGCAACAGGCAGACCTTATACACCTGTAATCGGCTCGGATTATCGATTAACCGAAAATGTTTACGAACCTGTTTACGGAGTAAAAAACTCATCACGTTTTCAAAATTATAAGCGGTTGGATTTGCGAATTACCTATTTCACAACGCTGTTTGATAGGTTCAGCACTGTCTTTTATCTCGAAGGATTAAACATTCTTGATCTAAAAAACATTTTCGGATATTATTATTCACCTGACTATTCCGAACGAAAAGAAATTTCAAGTTACTTTGGCAGGAGAACGGTGGTTGTAGGAGCGAGTTTTAGTTTTTAAGCGCAGACTGAAGTTTCCATCACGTAACCCAGAATTCATTCTATGTGTTTTTGGGGATTAAGACAAACGCAGACTGAAGTCCGCGCTACGAAAATATTCGTAATACAGACTTCAGTCTGTGTTTTTTATTAAATTACATCATGGAACAGAGACATTTTCATAGAAGGAATTTGCCACATCTTTATTATAACGGAGGTGAATATTTTATAACCTATCGTCTTGCGGACAGCATTCCATTGAAACAGATTCTTCACTTACGGGAACAAATTAAATTACCAAATGATGATCCTACACTTAAAGAGAAAAAGATATTTGTAAAATATGATGAACTTCTTGATCAGAATGAAAATGGATTAAAATATCTTTCTGACGAAAAAATTGCCGGTATTAATCAGGAGAAGCTTCATTCATTGGATAATACAGTTTACAAATTAATTTGTTATTGCATTATGCCAAACCATGTTCATTTGGTTTTTAGACTTTTAAGTGAAGTCCATACCGTGAGTGATGTAATGAAATTGATAAAGGGTTCTACTGCGCGTGAATGTAATCAAGTATTAATGAAAACGGGCAAGTTTTGGCAAGTTGAAAGTTTTGACAGATTGATTAGAGATGCTAACGAAATGTATAATATCATCAACTATGTACTTAACAATCCGGTAAAAGCAGGATTAGTGTCTAAGCCGGAAGATTGGAAATATTCATACTTCAATTCTGATTTTTTTTAACAGTTTATAAACTTCTATTCGCAGACTGAAGTCTGCGCTACGGAGAAAAATTCGTAGCACAGACTTTAGTCTGTGACTTTAAGACCCGCCGACATTTCACTCCATCCTTTTTATTTTCTATTTTTAGATAAGAAAAACTTAGTTTAATGAAACCTTACAGATTTTTTTCGTGTTAGAATTAATATAACTGAAAGAAAAAAGTAAATGACAAAAAAATATTGGCTCTTCAAATCTGAACCGGAAGCGTTCTCAATTGATGATTTGGCAAAAGAAAGAAAAGTTTTTTGGGATGGAGTACGGAATTATCAAGCGCGAAATTTTTTACGCGATGAAATAAAATCGGGCGATCAAGTTTTGTTCTATCACAGCAATACAGAACTAACCGGCGTTTTCGGTATTTGTGAAGCTGTAAAAGACGGTTACCCGGATCACACCGCTTTTGATCCGGAAAGTCTTCACTTCGATCCGAAAAGCAATCCGCAAAACCCCGCATGGTTTATGGTTGATATTAAGTTTGTGAAAAAATTTTCTAATCCGGTTACGCTGGATGAAATAAAATCTAATCCCAAATTGCAAAACATGAAACTTCTTCAGCGCGGCAGCCGTTTAAGTATTCAACCGATTACAAAAGAAGAATTTAATGTTATAGTTACAAGTGGAAAGTAGAAAGTTAAAAGTAAGTTTGTAAATGGATAAATCGTTATCTGAAGTACACTCATCGGTAAAGACGGATAAAGGAAGTTATTTAAAAAGACTCTTCGCTTTTTCCGGTCCAGCTTTTTTAGTTTCCGTTGGTTATATGGATCCCGGGAACTGGGCGACCGATATTGCCGGCGGCGCTCAATTTGGTTACAAATTAATTTGGGTAATTCTTCTTGCCAATTTAATGGCAATTCTTTTTCAAACGCTCGCAGCCCGGCTTGGAATCGTTTATGGAAGAGATTTAGCGCAAGCATGCCGCAGCAGTTATCCCAAAACAATTAATATTATTTTATGGATATTTACCGAACTTGCGATAGCCGCAACAGACTTAGCTGAAGTGCTCGGCTCTGCAATCGGTTTGTATTTGCTATTTGGGATTCCGCTTGTTTGGGGTGTAGTTATCACCACACTCGATGTGTTACTTTTACTGCTGCTGATAAATTACGGCATCCGAAAAATGGAAGCGGTCATCGTTTCTCTTGTTGCAATGATTGGAATTTGTTTCCTTCTCGAATTACTACTTGCAAAACCAAATCTTGCCGAAGTTGCAACGGGATTTATTCCTACTGCAATGTCAAGCGGCGCTTTGTTTATTGCGCTTGGAATCATCGGCGCCACGGTTATGCCCCACAATATTTATCTTCACTCCGCGTTAGTGCAATCGCGCGATATTGAAAAAACCTCCGCCGGGAAAAAGGAAGCGAATAAATTTAATTTGATAGATTCGGTGGTTGCATTAAACGCCGCTTTCTTTGTGAATGCCGCAATTTTAATTTTAGCCGCCTCTGTCTTTTTTAGCAGCGGACATTCTGACGTTGCATCTATTATGGATGCTCATTCTCTTCTCGGAAAGCTGCTTGGAAGTTCATTCGCTCCGTTTGCATTTGGACTCGCACTGCTTGCTGCCGGTCAATCTTCTACCATCACCGGAACTTTTGCCGGGCAAATTATAATGGAAGGATTTGTCGGTTTAAAAGTTCGTCCCTGGGTGCGAAGATTAATCACCCGTTTAATTGCCATCATTCCGGCGCTTATTGTTATCAATCTTGCCGGTGATCGTTCTGTTGATATGCTGCTTATTTTGTCGCAAGTAATATTATCGATTCAACTTCCGTTTGCATTGATACCGCTTCTTCATTTTACATCGAGCAAAGAAAAAATGGGTGAGTTTGCTTCAGGCACAAAGGTAAAAATCCTTGCTTGGTCTGCTGCCATTCTTATTGTTGCCTTAAATCTAAAATTAGTTTCGGATGTAGTGTTAGAAAATATTTCCAATCCGGGAACTATTGGATTACTTATAAAATTTTTAGGAATCCCGTTCTTTCTTTTTGTTTTTGTAATGCTGCTCTGGATAACCTTTGAACCAATATTGACCAAAGAAAAAATTCAGGAAGTTATCAGCGCTACAACAGCTCAGTTTTCTTCGCTTGAGAGCAGCGCTTTAATCCAACGTGTTGGAATTGCGTTGGAAGGCAAGTATCGATTTGATTCGCAAATTATACAGAAGGCTCTTCCCTTTTTACAAGCGGAAAAGAATACTATCTACCTTATGCACTGCGTTGAATCACCCACGGGAAGATTTCTTGGTGAAGCTGTTGATGATCAGGATGCACTGCGGATGAGAATCTATTTGGAAAAATTTTCCGACTTCCTAAATAAAAAGAATTTTAAAACCGAATTGTGTATCAGCGGCGGTGAGCCGGAAGACGCTATAGCCAAACTTGTCGAGAAAGATAAAATCGAAATGATTATTCTTGGAAGCCACGGACATAAATTGATAGATGATATGATCCTCGGTTCAACGGTTGATGAACTTAGGCATAAAGTGCGTGTGCCGATACTCGCAATTCCTGTAAATTAGTTTTTGTCATTGTCTTTAATTAAGTAGAGTTTTAAGTTTGTGCAGTAATTATAATGGAGAATAAATGTTACAAGTTATTGATGTTGAATTAACGCCAAATCCGCATGCGTTAAAATTTCTAATAAATGAGCGAATACTAAAATTTGAGACAAGACACTTTCACAGTAAAGAAGAAGCCGCAAACGATCCGCTGGCGAGTGGAGTTTTTGAGTTACCCGGTGTTCTCTCGGTTTTTTATATGGATAAATTTATTACAGTTGAAAAATCACGCGAAACACAATGGGGACAAATTCAGCGCCCGTTAGTTTCCTTTTTAAAAGATTTTGATAAAAATTTAATTCCCGCCGAAAAAGAACCAGAAGGGCTGGATCAAAACTCAAATGAATTATTGAAAAAAATAAATGAAGTGTTGAATCAGAAAGTTCGTCCGGCGTTGGCAAACGATGGCGGCGGATTGGAAGTTTTAGGATTAAACGGAATAACGCTGAAAGTCCGCTACCAGGGCGCTTGCGGTAGCTGCCCGAGCGCTATTTCAGGAACTCTGCGCGCAATTGAAAATCTTTTAAGAAAAGAAGTAAACCCGGTGATTGAAGTTATTCCGGCTTAAAATTATAGAGCGTTGTTCTGGAATAAATAATTTTTCAATGAAACAACAGGAAGACAATGAAGCAATCTGAACAGAAAATATTTTACACTCCTTTAAAGATTGGCGGGTATTCAATTACTGTGTTTGCTTCATTAAAAGGAATTTGTCATATTGATTTAAATTCAAAATCCGGAAGTAAACTTTTTCAAAAGAAAACAAAACTTCAGGCAAGCGATCAAATCTTTTTTGGCCTACCGGATCAATTAAAAAAGTATTTTGATTCAGAACTGAAAACATTTAAAGTTCCACTTGATATTCAAGGAACGACTTTTCAGCTTCAAGTGTGGAATGAACTGATGAATATTCCCTTTGGTGAAGTTGTTACTTACAAAGATATCGCAGTAAGAATAAAAAATGAAAAGAGTTTCCGCGCCGTTGGCAATGCAGTTGGGGCTAATCCGGTTCCTATCGTTATTCCTTGTCATCGTGTAATAAAAACCTCCGGTGCACTCGGTGGTTTTTCTGGCGGGGGACCAAAAGTAAAAGAAAAATTATTGGAACTTGAAGGGTGCGTCAGTTTGGAGTTGTTTTAGTTTGTAAAACGTGGAAAATGGAAAGAAGAAAAAACCGCAGATCGATCATCTGCGGTTTTTCATTTTAAAGATATGAAAAACTAAACCAACGGATGAGCGTTCAACTCATTCAATCCGCTGTGCAATTCATCGTATGATAATTCGTGATCGATCAATTTGCCATTAAAATAATCTTCGTAAGCCGACATATCAAAATGTCCATGACCGCAAAGATTAAACAGAATTGTTTTCGGTGTTCCTTCTTCTTTTGCTTTTAATGCCTCGCGAACAACCGCGGCAATTCCGTGTGTTGCTTCAGGTGCGGGAATAATTCCTTCTGCATTTGCAAATTTTACTCCGGCATCAAAACATGCTAATTGATGTACCGCTTGCGCTTCAATAACTTTATCTTTTAATAATTGACTTACAATTGCACCCGCTCCGTGATAACGCAAACCGCCAGCGTGGATCGGATCGGGAACGAAGGTATGTCCCAGTGTGTACATCGGAAGGAGCGGAGTTAAACCGACAGAGTCGCCGAAATCATAACGGAATTCTCCTTTAGTTAACTTGGGACACGAAGCTGGTTCGATTGCAATGCAGCGGACTTTTTTTCCTTCTTGCAAATTTAAACGTAAAAACGGAAATGCAATTCCCGCGAAGTTGGAACCGCCGCCAAACGGCGCGATGACGATGTCGGGAAAATCTCCAGACATTTCCATTTGTTTTATGGCTTCAAGTCCGATTACGGTTTGATGCATTAATACGTGGTTTAAAACGCTGCCGAGCGCATATTTTGTGTCTGCATTTGTTGCAGCGCGTTCTACCGCTTCTGAAATTGCGATGCCTAAACTTCCCGGTGAATTCGGGTCTTCAGCTAAAATTTTTCTTCCCGATTCGGTCAAGTTTGTCGGCGAAGCAAAAACTTTTGCGCCCCAGGTATTCATCATCAATTTGCGATATGGTTTTTGTTCGTAGCTGATCCTCACCATGTAAACCTCTAATTCAATTCCGAACATTTGGCATGCAAAACTAAGCGCGCTTCCCCATTGACCGGCGCCGGTTTCCGTGGTAATTTTTTTTACGCCTTCCATTTTATTGTAATATGCTTGGGGAATAGCGGTGTTGGGTTTGTGCGATCCAGCCGGACTCACACCTTCATATTTATAATAAATTTTTGCCGGAGTATCGAGCAGTTTTTCAAAATTATAAGCGCGATACAACGGCGTCGGGCGCCAGATTTTATATGCTTCGCGAACAGCTTCGGGAATTTCAATCCATCGTTCTTGAGAAACTTCCTGCTTAATTAATTCCATTGGAAAGAGCGGCGCTAAATCCGCCGGACCAATTGGCTGTTTGGTTCCCGGATGAAGCGGTGGTAAAGTTGGGTTCGGCATATCTGCCTGAATATTGTACCAGCTTTCCGGTATCTGATCTTCTGGAAGAAGAAATTTTTTGATCTGTTTCATTATAAGGTTTCCTTTAAGTTATTAAAAAGATTTGTTCATTAGAAAAAATTAAAGCACATTCATCAAGCGAATGGAAAATCAGTATAAAATAAAATGAAAAAATGGAAGAGAATATTTTAGGCGCGGGGGCGCCAAATGAAGGAAGAAGAAAGGGAGATGTTTTTAAGTCGCATTTTCATGTAGCTAATATAGTGAATGAACCTTCCGGCGCAGAAAGAAAAAACTCAATTTGGAATATTCTTTCATCTTTTTAACGATTTCTTTCCAATTAAAGTTAGAACTGCCAAAAGTAATGCAACCGAACCGGAAAAATAAAAAGGAGCGCTTGGACTGACTGCATCCCACAAAATTCCCGCAATGAAAGAACCAAACATAATTGCAAAACTTGAAAGCATTGTAAGCAATCCGATTGCGGTTCCGCGTTGTTCATCTGGAACCAGATCGGAAACCCACGCTTTCGTTATTCCTTCTGTTGCTGCAGCGTATACTCCGTACATCGCAAAGAGAATAATTGCAAACACAAAATGATGCGCGACGGCAAATCCGAAATAAACAACGGAAAAAATGAAAAGTCCGAACGTGAAAATATTTTTCTTCCCTACCTTATCGGAAAGTCGTCCAAGCGGATAAGAACTTGCAGCATACACAAGGTTGTAAAAAATGTAACTTAAAATTGCCAACGTTTCTGAACCTGAAATAGCTTTTGATTTTAGGATCAGAAAAACATCACTGCTGTTTGCAAAAGAAAACAGGACGATCAGGCCCAAAACAAGTTTATATTCTTTTGGAGCTGTCTTGAGAAATGAACGGAATCCGATTTTCTTTTTTCCTTCTTTTGAAATGAAATTATCTTTTACAAAAAAAGTAAACGAAACAGCAATCATCGATGGGACAAACGCAATGAGAAAGATCAACGTGTAATTTTTGGGAAAGAAAGCTAAAAGAAGCAGAGCTAACGCGGGACCAATCGCCGCGCCAAGTGTATCCATTCCACGATGAAAACCAAAGACGGCGCCACTGTTTCCATTTGCATAACTCGCAAGAAGCGCGTCGCGCGGTGCGGTGCGTAAACCCTTCCCGAGCCGGTCTGAAATTCTGGCGGTGATAATTGCAGCAAGTGAAGGAAAAATCCCCGGCAATGGTTTTGAGAGTGTTGAAAGTCCGTAACCGAGTGAAATAAAAATTGCTCTCTTTTTTACTTTGTCGGAAAGCACCCCGAAATATCCTTTAAAGAATCCGCTGACAACTTCCGCAACTCCTTCGAGTAAGCCGATCACCGCCATTGAAGCGCCTAAAACGGTTGACATAAAAATCGGCGTAACCGGATAAAGCATTTCGCTTGCTATGTCCGTGAATAAACTAACGAGGCTTAAGATGATGACTTGTTTGGGGAGATTTTTTATTGACATGATAAATTTATTTCATCATAAAATCAGATTCAAATTATCTATTATATGGTCCCAAAAATCTTTCACCATTGAGATGGATAAGATGCGTTGGATCATCGGCAACCCAAATATCTGTTTCCCAAGCAATCTCTTGCATGTATTTTAATAATGTTTTTTTTGTCAAGAAAGCTGTTATAAACACCAAACCGGCTTTGCTTTTAGAAAATAACTCTTCGAGTTCAATTTTTCTTTTTGGATTAATTGGTCCATGACTCGTAACGGCTTCAATTAATATCAGCCATTTTTTCTTTGTGAAATAAACAATAACATCAGGCATCTTGCCGTGTTCATCTTTTATTACCACACCAAGTTTTTTCAATTCAAGGCCATTAAAGTAAGCCCATTTTATTTTGGCATCGCCTATATAAATTAATTTACTGCCAGGTGTATGGAGGGGGCAAAAAACATTAACAATCTTTTCGACCAAAACATTTTGCCCTCCCTTTGAAATATTTATCTCGACTTTATCCGCAACCCTCAGAGGTATTTTTTCCATTTCTCTTTCTTGAGCATATCTTGCAGAAAGTGTTTTGCCGTTGGAAAGAAATTTTTTCAACAATTCATCCCATGAGTTTGATTTGAATCCTTGAACTAAATTCAATGTGTTTTGTTCAATTTGATATACAAAATTTGGACTATTCGTAGGTCTATATATGTCGGGATTTGGAACTATTAAACCTGCCTGAACAAATTGATGGACTGTTTGCCGTCTAATGCTTTCACGTGTATTCGGCGCATATTTCTTCCCATACTGAACTTCCATAAAGTTCATTATGGAAGTGATTCCAATTAACGGTGCTTTGCCCTCTCTCCATTTTTGGCTTGGTTTCAGATTTACCATTGCAAGAAGAGTTAATGCAGATCTTTCATTCTGTTGATTCCTTGGAAGTCCAATCTGTTTTAGTATTGAAAGAGCTTCATTGATTTTTGTGTTGATTAAAGTTGGATTTGGATTTTTTGCCATGTTGAACAATTCCTTTTCTATTATCATATCAATTTCTTCCTGGTTTGGAAGCTCATCTATAAAATATTTCCCGATGGAATTCAATTGTTCTTGATTGGGGTAATACAGAAATCTTAAATCTTCTGCATTTACTTGTGTGTGACCATTGAACAACCTAAAATATTGATCCACCAAAGTCGAATTCAAATATATTGTTAAACCAAGAGCTAAATTTTTAGGAAGAGAGTTATTCTTTATATGAAAATAATTTAAATGATTCTCTATTCCGATTGATTTGAAATTATATTTTGTGTAGTCATAAAATGCAGCCGTTATTCTTTTCTTTTCTTCTTTTGAACTGAATCTTTTACAAAAAACATAATAACCTGAGGATATTAAATCGCCCTCCGTTCGTGAATTGATATAAACTGCTTCTTTCTTTTTCGCGGAGTTTGTCGGCCAAACGATTTTTCCGTTGGAGAAATGAAAGGGGTAATAAAGCGGGGCACTATCGTAATTATCGTTTTCAGCTAGATGAGTCTTTATTCTAAAATCTACTATTTTTCCTGTTGAAACATTTACTCCAATATCATTTAGCTTTTGTTTAAGCGAAGAAATACGGTCTATTATTTTAAGTGAATATTCATCAGTAATAATATGGATTATTTTATCTTTATCATCGGGTTGAATGATAAAATCATGACTGATCTCCAAGGTCTTAAATGTTTCATCCTCCGGAGAATCACTTGTCGTAATATGAACTTTATTGTTTAACGGTTTTAGTGACGATACTAAAAATATAATATTTTCCTGAAGGACATCATCCCTTTTGAACGCTCTATTCCGATGATTATAAAGATGTATTCGATGAAAAGAGAACTTACTAAAAAAAACCTCTCTAAATTTCTTGAAATATGTTCCATTGCAAAAACTTCTTGGAGTTATTGCGGCTATTTGTCCGTCTTCTTCAAGGAAATATGAAGCTATATAAAGGAAAGCGGTATAAAGGTTGGTCGTCTCAAGACCGGCTTTATTAAGCATATCCCTGGTATCCGATGCGCTCTCAATTTTTTTATACGGAGGATTTAAAATAATTAAATCAAAAAGTTCTCTCTCTTTTTTCGCCTCAAAGAATAGATCGTCTCTTGGGGTGTTTAATATTTCTGAACATCCATATTTTATAAAATCTTCATTTAATATTTTATAAGAAAATTTTATTCCCGCTTCTCGGCATTTCTCATTACATATTTCAAGGGAATTTTCAATATCTTTATTGAGATTGGCGTCAATTTCAATTGCAGTAACTTCAATATTTTTTAATTTCAGATTCGAGTTTAGAAGCCTGCCCATTAAAGCGGTGCTTAAAATTCCGGTTCCGGCGCCGGGGTCTAAAATTTTTATGTTTTCTTTATCATTGGGAAAAGTAAATAAAGAAGCCATAAAAGATGCAATCTCGGAAGGTGTAAAGAATTGCGAATATTGTTTCTTTTGAACAGAATTGTTCTGATTTGAACGAGAACCCCTAATTACTTCTGCTTTGTCAACTAAATTATCTATGGTTTCTGTTTCTTCCATCTTTAGAAATTGTTTTATCGATGAAGAAATATAAGAAATTGGCAGTTAATATATTTTAGGAAAATATAAAGGAGGAAATCATAGTGGAATTTTGATGGAGTTCCTCATCTTTGTTAAGTTTGTAGTAGAAATATTTAACACAAAACTCATGGAGAAATAAAATGCGTAAAAAAGTAATAGCCGGAAATTGGAAAATGAATTTAAATTTACAAGAATCAATTTCATTGATTTCCGGAATTAAAAACGGATTAGGAACATTATCAAGCAACGTCGAAGTTATCATTTGTCCGCCATATACCTCGTTGGAAACCGCTTCAACATTGGTTAAAAACTCACCGGTAAAACTCGGCGCCCAGAATATGTATTTTGAAGAAAGCGGAGCGTATACGGGAGAAATCTCCGCCGTAATGTTAAAAAGCGTTGGATGCGAATATGTTATTCTTGGACATTCGGAACGAAGAACGATCTTTGGCGAAACCGATACAACCATCAACAAAAAAATCCACAAAGCATTGGCAAGCGGATTACTTCCAATCTTCTGCATCGGAGAGACTTTAGAGGAACGCGAAAAAGGAATTACGTTTGATGTGGTCAAACGCCAGGTTGTTGAAGGATTGAAAAATGTTGACGCTGAGAATATGAAAAAAATCATCGTCGCATACGAACCAGTTTGGGCGATCGGAACCGGAAAAGTTGCATCAAAAGAACAAGCTGAAGAAGTCCATGCTTTCATCAGAAAAGAATTAACCGCATTATATTCAAGTGAAGTTGCAGAACAGATTATCATTCAATATGGTGGCAGCGTAAAACCGGATAACGCTGTTGAACTTCTTTCGCAGCCAAACATCGACGGTGCACTCGTTGGCGGAGCTTGTTTGAAGGCTGATTCGTTCCTCGGAATTATTAAAGCATGTTAACTATTTCAAAATAAAGGGCACATGGTATGGTACAAATTTTATCTCGAATGTTGTTGTTCTTTGTAATTCTTTTGATCGGGTGCAAAGATAATTCATCGCAATCGCCCGATCTTACAACTTATACCAATACGTCCAATGGGGGAATGAAATTGACCAATGAAAAAGTTCTTGTGGTTCGCAACACCAACGGTTTGGTTAATATTCAAGGCGCCGCTTCAACCGATACACTGACGTGGTATTTGTTCAAATCGGTTCAAGCCGAAACACAAGTAAAGGGAGATGAAAAATTTTCTTTTCTCAAACTATCAACACTAGCTGTAGGTGATACACTTTTTGTTGATGTTTACAGCACCGTACAAGAAAGTAATCTCAATTGCGGAGTAACATTAACTGTTCCCTCCGGGTTTATATGCAAAATTGAAGAAGCTGTTGGAGATGTAAACGTTTCTGATTTGGATTCTGTGTTGATAATTGAAAACGCTCCCGTGGTTGATCTCAAACGTCATAACGGCTCTTGTCAAATTTCGGGTATGGCTGGGAATAAATCGCTTGAACTTGCATTCCCGGATAGTGGATTTTGCCGTGTGAAAATAAGCAGTGGAAATATTCTATTGAAAATTCCAACCGATGTATCCGCATCGGTTTACGCGAAAAGTTTAAACGGTGTTGTTTCGCAAAAAGGACTCACCATTACCGTTGATGAACAATCGTCTGGATTTCTTTCCGGGAAACTGGGGTTGGGTAATGGAGAAATTCGCCTCGAAACAAGCCAAGGAAACATTCAAATAGAAAATTTGTAAAAAGTAAATCTCACGTCTTGAAGATGTGAGATTTTTATTTTATCTTTAATCGGACAAAAAAATCTGTTTATAGAACCGGAGAAAGAATGCTGAGAAAAATTATTCAAATTGAAGAAGAAAAGTGCGATGGCTGTGGAGAATGCGTTCCGAATTGTGCTGAAGGAGCTTTGCAAATTATTGACGGCAAAGCAAGATTAATTTCCGATCTTTTTTGCGATGGACTCGGTGCGTGTATCGGCTATTGCCCGCAAAACGCAATTACGGTTGTTGAGCGTGAAGCAGAACCGTACGATGAAAAGCAAGTAATGGAATATATCGTTAAAGGCGGCAGTAATGTTATTAATGCGCATCTTCTTCATTTAAAAGAACATAAAGAGTTTGATCTTTTTACTCAAGCGCTGGATTATTTGAACGACAACGGAATTGAAAATCCGCTGTTAAAACAGAACGATGGAATTGAAACCATTCAACCGCACAGCTGTCCGGGTTCTCGTGAACAAAGTATTGAACAATCTGAGAATGAATCAATACCTGAAGAAGGGCAAAGTAAAAATTATTTACGCCAATGGCCGGTTCAACTGCATTTACTTACGCCCCATGCAAGTTTTATTAAAAACGCCGATCTTCTTTTGGCTGCGGATTGTGTGCCACTTGCCTATCCAAATTTTCATAAAGATTTTTTAAACGGAAAAAGTGTAGCAATCGCCTGCCCCAAATTGGATTCAAACAAACAAAGCTATCTTGAGAAATTGATCTTGATGATTAAGGAATCTAAAATAAAGTCAATTACCGTAGTAATTATGCAGGTGCCATGCTGCAGCGGATTATTTAATCTGACTATGGATGCCGTTGAACAAGCGGGAATAAAAATACCGGTAACTGTTATTGTGGTAGGAGTGCAGGGAGAAATTTTACAAACCGAAACGATCTGATTTCTTAGATTGATTTAATACTCAATTTCTTGTGTACGTTTAGAACGCGGGTAACGGCTTTTTAATCCTTCTACAGAAATTCCACCGGTGCCAAGAATTTTGTTTCTGAACTTTACCACGGCTTGTCCTCTAAAGGGAAAATCTTTTTTGATGGTTCCGCCGTCAAGATATTTTTTCAGTTCATCGTTGCTCGCAAGTTCAATAATATTTTTGTGGAATTCACTCTGCAAGATTTCAGCGGCTTGCGTGTGCAAAATGAAATTTCCATACTTATCTATATTCGCAAACTTAGTACCGATCCGCTCAAACATCATCAAGTTTTCTTCGTTCCAATCTTCATTAACAAAAAAGATGTCATTTCCTTTTTGAAGATATTTATATCGATCGAAAACATTTTTCTGAATTTCAAAAATGTCGGTAAGTAAATCAAGTTGTTTACCGATCTTTCTTGCCGGGAGAAAAGTGAATGGATGTCTTTTCCTCTCAGCGGGATTTTCAACTTCAATTTCATCTTCCTTTAAAATCTTTACGACAAAAAACCCTTCCGAATTTACTTCCCACGGAACAATCCTTTTTGCGTTGCAAATTGATTTATCCAAAGTTAGATCATGCAGTTCAATAAACGCATCATGCGAATGAACCGGAAGAGTTATTGGCAAAAGTTTGATTGGAAATTTTTTAAGAAGTTTATTTATCACGAATTCATTTTCTTCAACAGAAAGTGTGCAAGTTGAATAAACAATTTCGCCGCCAACTTTTGCCATCTTTAACGCTGAAAGAAGTAATCGGTATTGAAGTTCGCTTAATTGTTCCGCTTTTTCTTTTGTCCACCAGTTGCTCACTTCGTTTTTCTTCTGCATAATTCCCAAGCCGCTACATGGTGCATCAACCAGAATTTTATCAAAGTGATTTTGAAAAAAGCGACTGAGAATTTCTCCCTTTGAGTGGATCACTCCGGCATTTACTACATTCATACGCTCAAGATTGAAGACGAGTGTTTTTAATCTGTCAAGTTGAATTTCGTTTACGAGCAGGGTTCCTTTGTTCTGCATCATCGCAGCAATTTGCGTTGTCTTGGAACCGGGAGCGGAACATAAATCCAAAACCTTATCTATGGGCTGCGGATTTAAAACAAGCGGCGGAATCATCGATGACAAACTTTGAATATAATACTCGCCGATGCTATGCTCTAACGTTTTTCCGACAAGAGTTTTATCACCAACAACTTTTAACGCATCAGAAATATCGGAAAGTTTATCTGTTGCAATTCCATAATTAGATAAAAGATCTTTTTGGACTTCATCGCGATTAGTTTTTATGCTGTTGCTGCGGAGGTAAGTCGCCGGCTCGTCTTCTAAATATTTGCTGTAGCGTGTAACGGCACCACTTCCGAAAAGATCGGTGAGGTACTCGGCAATTTTATCGCTTATAGGAATCATTGCGGCTAATAGCGGACGAGATTTAGGATCATCAAAATTTCATTCATTACAAACAAAGAATTTTTCCCTTCCGGAAAAGTTTTCTTGTAAAGAGAAACGATCTCTTTCATAAGTGAATCAAGATATTTCTCATATTGTAAAACCGCTTGTTTTATTTCTTCTTCATTTACCGGAATGGTTATTTCCGCAGCTTTTTTTCTGCTTGCGTAAATTAGATATTTTGCTTCGATGTAAGTTGAAGCTTGATGGACAACCTTACGGTCGGCGGAAAGAATTTCGTAACTGCCGAAAAATTCTTCTCCCATAATTAAAATTTTTGCGGGAACGGAAATGGTTTTCATTTCAGACGAAGAGACGAATTCATCAGGAAAGATATTTATACTTTTCTTGGTCAAAGTTTCAACTGTCTTTGTAATGAATTCTTTTTCTGTTTGCATCAGGAAGTTAGTTTGTGAAAAGTGAAATGGAATTAAAGCTAACGATAAAATGATTTATCGTTCTAACGACTTTTTAATTTGTTCTGACAATTCGGCAACTTTGTTTTCAAGTTCTTTGATACGCTTTGCATAATCTTCTAAATTTCTTATGTGACCTTCTTGCCGAAAAGCCTCTTTAATTTCTTTTAAGGGAGCGCCGAAATAAGTGCCGGATTTTGTCACTGATTTTGAAACGCCCGATTGCGCACCGATCATAACTTTGTCAGCAATTTCAAGATGCCCCGCAAAACCAACTTGTCCACCGAAGACACAATACTTACCCACCTTTGTGCTGCCGGAAATTCCGCATTGCCCGGAAATTGCGGTGTGTTCTCCAACGACAACATTGTGTGCGATCTGAACGAGATTATCGATCTTTGTTCCTTGCTTAATTATAGTGGAGCCAATAGCGGCGCGGTCAACAGAGACATTCGAACCAAGTTCAACATCATCTTCAATAACAACATTTCCGATTTGCGGAATTTTTACATACGCTCCGTTTTCCATCGTGTAACCAAATCCATCCGAGCCTATAACGGTGCCGGAGTGAATGATAACGCGCTTTCCAATTTTGCATTCTTCGCGGACACTTACGTTTTGAAACAAAAGAGAATCATCCCCAATCTCAACGTTTTCTAAGAGAACGGTGTTGTGAAATATTTTTACATTTTTCCCGATCTTGCAACCGGCAGAGATGACAACATTTTTACCAAGAGCACTATTTTCTCCTACCGAAGCAGAGGGATGAACGGATGCGGTTGCATCAATTCCTTCCAACGGAAATTTGGGTGCAAAATATGTGCTGATAATTTTGAAGAAAGCTTTGTTTGGATCGGGAACTTCGAGATAGGTTATGTCGTCGCGTGTTTTTTTGAATTCCGGTTTTACCAAAATTGCCGAGGCTTTGGTAGCGTGGAAATATTTTTCGTACTGGGATAAATAAAGGAAGGTTAATTCACCTTCCTTCGCTTCTTCAATTTTTGCAATGCCGGTAATGAAACCCGCCTTAGGCGGGTCGTCTCCGACAATTTTTGCGTTTGTAAGTGAAGCGATATCTGCAATAGATAACTTCATTATTTCAGTTTTTCAAGAACAAGGTTTGTAATGTCATATTTATCTTTTGCGAACAACATTAAGATTTGTCCGCTGCGGTCGAACACGTAATCATAATCTTCATCGATTGCAACTTGCTTGATAGCCGTGAATAATCTGTTCTGAACCGGTTTCATCAGTTCATCCTGCTTTTGGAAAAGTTCACCGCTTGTACCGAATTTTTTCTCACGGTATTCAGTGATCTTCTGCTCCATTTTCATCAAGTCGCTTTCGGTCTCAGCGCGCGTCTGGTCAGACATGATGAGTTTACGTTTTTCGTAATCATCAAACTTCGTTTTCCAATCGCCTTCAAGTTTTTTTAACTCGGTTTGCCACTCTTGAATTATTTGATCAAGCTGCTGGCGTGCATCCTGCGCATCGGGAAGTTTTTCCATGATGGCATCAGAATCAACATAACCGATTTTCAACTGCGAAAATGAAACAGAGCAGATGCCGAAAAAAATGAACAGACCGAAAATTATTTTTGCTTTCATAAAAAACCTTGTCTTAGAGTTTCGAGATTCTCACTGATAAATACAAAACAAATTCAAATTAAGAAATGGGAAAACACATCTGAAAAGAGGGGATTATAATTCCCTTATTTTCCTCTTTTTAATTTGTCGAGGACTTTATAAGTGATTTCATAAGCTGAATCTGCATAGAGTAAAATTGCCGCTTGTTCTGTTTTATCAAACACGAACTGCATACCTTCTTCTTTAGCAACGGTTTCAATCGTTTTTAAAACTTTCTCTTTTACAGGTTTAAGAAAAACTTCTTGTTTCTGATAAACTTCACCGGTGCCTTGTGCAAATTTTGATTTTTGGAATTCTTCAACCATTTGTCGCTGTGTTACTAATTTTTGTTCCGTTTCCTTTTTTTGAGCGTCTTTCATTGTTGCAGATTGCTTTTGATAATTCGCTACACCTTCCTGAAAAGCTTGTGACATGCTGTCAAGCTGTACATTCCATTTTTGAATTAACGCGTCTAAATCGCCTTGAGCTTTAATAGCTTCCGGAAGTTGTTTAAGAATAATTTCCGAATCAACGAAACCAAGTTTAACACCGGTTGAAGTTTGAGCAAATGTGCTTGCTGCAAAGATGAATAATGCAAAGATTAAAAAATAACGTTTCACTCTGTATCCTTTTTGTTTATTTATAATTGAAAAATAACTAATTAAAAACCTTTTCCGAACTGGAAGTGGAAAACCCACGAAGGATCTTTTCCGTCAACTGCTTTTCTGTCGAATCCGTAACCAAGATCAAAACCGATCAATCCGATTGGATTGATCATTATGCGTGCGCCAACACCAACCGAACGGCGGAGATCAAACGCTTGAGTAGCGTCAATACTTGCGAATACGTTTCCCGCTTCGGCAAATGCAAGTAAGTAAAGAGGAATGGGTTCAAGCGCTACGGCAAATCTTAATTCGGCATTGTAACGGAGCGAAACTTTTCCGCCGTAAACTTCGCCAACTTTATTGATCGGTCCGATTGAACGATCCTCGTATCCGCGTAAGGGAGTTGTTGCAATAATTAAACCGTTTCCACCCATATAGAAATATTCAAAGGGCTGGATGGGAGTTCCTTTTTTTAGCTCTTCCAAATATCCTAAATCAGCAGAAGAAAATAAAACAAACCGGCTTGTTCCGAATAATCGTTTGTACCATTCGGCTTTGAAATTAATTTTGTAGTAATCAACATCTCCCGGAAGAAATGGTCCGCCTGAAATTTCGGCATCTAATCCAACCGAAGAACCAATTGATGGGAAGATCGGATTATCAACATTTTTTCTTGAAATGCTAGCGCCGAGAGTGAACTGTTGCGTCTTTCCTTCGCGGTAATAACTTCCGCCGTTAATAACATTGTTCGATTGATATTTGAAAGTTCCTTGAGTATAAAAATAATCATCAGGCCATTTCAATCTTCTACCCACGCGAACGCTGGCGCCGGATTGTCTTAAATCATAAATGTATTGCTGGCGTGTGTCGAAGAAATCAAATCCGACAAGCGTGGGAGTATCATACAACCAGGGTTCTGTAAATCCAAGAGAAAAAGTTCTGTACAAATTTCCAACACCGAATTGCCAGTTAAAACTCAAGACCTGCCCGCCGCCAAGTTGAAACGGTTCTGCCATTGAGAAGTTGGTTAAAGTGATTCCAACAGAACCGCTGAAGCCGAAACTTCCGCTGTAACCAACCGAGGCGTTTAGATAATCGCTCGATTTTTCTTCAACCTTAAAAGCAACATCAACGGTGCTGTCGTTAGCAAGTTGATAATCAACGCCTTCCTGGTAAAGTTTTTCAACATTAAAGAATTGAAGATTTGCCAACTGCTGTAAACTTCTAAACATGTATGCGCGGTTGAAAAAATCACCGGGAATTGTGTACAACTCTCTGCGGATAACTTTGTCTTTGGTTTTATCGTTCCCGTAAATTTCTACTTTGCCAATTTTAAATTGGTTTCTTTCTGAGACTTGAATATTAATATCGATTGAATCGGCGGTAACTTTTGTCTCATCGGTTTTCATGTTGAAGGTTAAGTAACCGTTATCGAGATATAACGCTGCAACGTCTGTTTGTTTTTCGTTTCCGCGGAGATTTTGATTAAATAATTCATAATCAAAAACATCTCCTTTTTGAAAACCGAGTCGCTCGTTCAAAGTCTCAGCCGAATAGATCGTATTGCCTTCCCAGGTGATGTTGCGAACTTTGTATTTCGGTCCTTCAGAAACATTAAGAACAATCTCAAGATCTTTTTTATCATTTGAATAAACGAGAGAATCGCTAATTATTTCTGCGTCGCGGTAGCCGCTTTTTAGATAATGTTTTTGAAGAAGTTTTTTGTCTTCTTCATATTTATTTTTGTCAAATTTTGAGCTGCTCCAAAACTTCCACCATTTGGATTCTTCCGTTTCTTTAAAAGCTCCTTTTAGATCGCTTTCAGAAAGTTCGTTATTTCCTTTAAAAGTTATTTTGCGCACTTTCGTAACATCGTTTTCAACGATATCATATTTAAGCAGCACGCGGTCTTTAATTTTTTCGATGAGGTTTGTGTAAGTTTTGTCATCCTTATCAAATTCAAGTTTATATTCTTCGGAGAGATCTTTTTTATTTCTCCAGTGAGTTATAATCTTGTCGTCGGAAGTATCTGCCTGGAAAAATTGAAAAAACTTTGGAGTAATCTGTGCGTTAAAATAGCCGTCTTCTTCATACAACTTCATTATTTTTAATTTAACTTTTTGAACTTCGTAAGTCTTTAAGATTTGTCCGCGGATGAAATTAATTTTCTCTTCGATCTTACTTGTGCTGATTTCATCATTCCCCTCAACCACAGCTTTTTCTATACGGGGAAATTCTTCAACTTTTATAAGAAGAAAAGCGCCGTCGGCAAGTTCTTTTTCGATCAAGACTTCAACGTTGGAAAAAATATTTAAAGACCAGAGTTGTTTGATTGCGCCGATGGTTTGGTCGCCGGGAATTTGAATTTCTTCGCCGATTTTTAATCCGCTGTTTGCTACAATTGTACGGACATCAGCGGAAGTATTTCCTTCAACTGAAATTCCCAATATTTTGTAAGTCTTTGGAGCCGTTTGCGCTGCTAAAGAAAAAGAAAAGAGAAGTAAAAGAAAAATAATATTAAAAAAATAATTACGGGAAAGGATCCGCATGCTATGTACCTGTTTCCTTTTGTTTGATTTGTTCACTTACTTTACCGAATCTCCGCTCTCTTTTTTGGAAATCCCGAATAGCTTCATATAAATTTTTTCGCTTGAATGCAGGCCAATAAGTTTCGGAAATATAAAATTCCGAATAGGCAATCTGCCATAGTAAAAAGTTGCTTACTCTAAATTCTCCGCTCGTTCTTATAACCAGGTCGGGATCAGGAATTTGTTTCGTGTTTAAATAAGATGAAAATCGTTCTACGTCAAGTTCATTAATTTGTAACTTTCCGTTTTGTGCATCCTTTATCATTTCTTTAACCGATTCAAGAATTTCCCATCTTCCGCTGTAACTTAATGCAAGCACTAAATTTAAGTCACTGTTGTTTTTCGTTTTTTCGATCGCATCGTTAAGCTGTTTTTGAACATCTGTTGGCAATGCAGCCATATCGCCGATCATCATTATCCGCACATTGTTTTTGTGCAGATCATCCAACTCTTTTTGCAAAGTTTTAACAAGAAGCCTCATTAAAGTTGAAACTTCATCCTTCGGTCTTTTCCAATTTTCGGTTGAGAAAGTATAAAGGGTAAGATTCTTTACACCCAATTGGACGCACGTGCGGACAATTTCCCTCACAGATTCTACTCCGGCTTGATGCCCGGCGAATCTTGGGAGTCCTTTACTTTTTGCCCATCTGCCGTTCCCATCCATTATAATGGCGATATGTTTGGGAATGCAACCGGACTCTTTAAGTTTTTTTTGTTCGGTTTGGTCTGTATCGAGTTTTGTTTTGTTCAATGTTATATTTTTTTACTACGGTAGAACTACAACCTAGAGTTGAATGGGCACAAAAGTACACCATTCAAGAGTGTAAAAGTACGGAATTATTGCTTTTTATGAAAAGGAAAAAAGAAATGACTATTCTTTATATAAAGTAGTCCGATGGGAAGCAATAAAGGAGAAGAGGGAACAATTCAAGCCGTTAATGGATACTTTCAACGTTTTTAAGTGAGACTTTGTCGTAGCTCGGGCTAAAAAGATCACTTTGCACTGTCTCATAGACCGGAACTAGGAAAATATTTTTTTTGATGGAGAGTTCTAAAGATGAAACCAGGTCTTTTACCGTTTTATAAATTTCGTATGGAAAGCTGATGAATAAAAGAACATCTTTATTCCCCGTTTTAGTTTTTCGGGAAGCCAGATAACTAATTTTTTCTAACAATTTAGAGTCTTGTAAATCTTTTTTATCGATGCAAATGCCCATAGCATATTGACGGTGAAGTTTGGCAACGATGTCAATTTCGTATCCATTCACGTTTGGAGGTTCGGAAAGATACGTTCCCAATTTTCGCTTAATGATAGTATAGTCAAGTTTCCACAAATGGCTAACGAGCAGGTCAATATTTTTTTTCCGTTTGAACATTTTTAATTTACATATGTTGGAAAAGGAATAATAGGAATAACCGGTGAAAAGCGGATGTTATTCATTACCTTGATGTTTGCTATTCTCTCGTAAGAAAATTTTTCAACTTCCATTGAGCCGAGAGTTTTACCGTAAATAAATTTCTTACCGCTTTTATCCATGCCGATAAAGTAAGGGTCGAGAATAATTTCTGTTAAGCCGTAGTAAAAACGGACTCTTCTTCTTTGTTTGATTGCGTTATAAAAAATTTCTGATTTCATTTTCTTTCCTCGTTAATTATACCAGCGGATAACGCCGATAACCTTTCCTGCTATGTGAAAAACTTCTTTGTTTACAATTTCGATCGGTTGATAATTATCATTTTCAGGGATCAATTTAATTTCATTATTTTTCTGCCAATACCGCTTTACCGTTGCTTCATCGTCAATTAGCGCCACTACAATATCATCATGTTTTGCAAAATTTTGTGCGGCAACGATCACATGATCCTTTTCGATTATTCCTGCGTTAATCATACTGTCTCCCTTTACTTTTAAAGCGAAGCATGTATCAAAACCTTTCACCATTGCCGGATCAACAACCACATCTCCGTCGTGATTTTCAACAGCGGTGATCGGAACACCGGCAGCCACGCGACCTATGATCGGGATTCTTTTGAAATACTTTTCAATATCGCCTAAGGACTGGGGCAACGAAATACTCTCAAAATTGGAAAGAACCGTAATTCCGCGGCTTGCATTGCTTTCGACTAAAATATGTCCCTTTTTTACAAGGGCATCCATATGTCTTTTTACGCCAAAGGTGGAGGAGATGCCAAATTGTTTTCCAATTTGACGAAGAGTTGGCGGGTACCCATTTTCGTCTCGGAATTGTTCAATAAAAGATAAAATTTCTTGCTGGCGGTCTGTTAATTCTTTTTTCATAATAGTGTTTATTTGTTCACTACAAATATAGTGTTCATAAGAGCACTTGTCAAGAGAAATTTTTCTCTGTTCTTATTATCGGAGAAAAACTTCAAATCTTTAATAAAAAGGAAGTTTTAAGATTTGTATAAGGGAAAGATCGGATTTTTAAGGAGAAATGGGGAGCGTCATGCTGGGTTAAAAGCATAACGCTCTGAAAAGGTAAGCTTTATTTTAAGGGGAAATAAATTTCACCGAAGAAATGATATACAATTGAATTAAGAGAAGCTGTTTGTAATTCCATCCATCGCCTGCGATCTTGCATGCAGTTCGTTCAGCTTTTGAATTATTTTTAAAATATGAGAGCGCCGCTCATCGACAATTTCGCCTAAAAAGTTTTTTACTTCGGGAGCGTTGCAGTCGTCGTAAACAGTTTCATAAAAACGGACCGAAGCGGTCTCTCGCCTGAGCGCTTCGTTAAGCATCGCGCAGGAATCCCTGCACGTGTGATCGCATCTGACATTATGTTCAACCATTGTAGTGGTTCCCCTGTTTTATTTGTTAAACAGAAACATGGTAATTAATTTCAACTAACTCTTTTCCCCGGAGAAGAGCTTGTTCATTTACAGCTATTAAGTGATGATGCCGTTCGGGTAAAACTTTTTTAAGCGCCAATAAAACACTTTCTTTTTTTACAAGCGGTTTTATTTCTAAAAATGCACCAAGCATAATCATGTTTGAAATTTGCTTCTGTCCCATCTTGTTGGCTTCTTCGATGGCGGCAATTTTATAAACCATAACATCTTCCCGCGTTGGCGGATTTAATATCGTTGATGCTTCATAAAAAAGAAATCCGTGTTCTTTAACATGATGTTCAAATTTATTCATCGAAGGTTGGTTCAAGATAATTGCTGAATCAAATTTCGATACGATGGGAGAACTGATTTTATTTTCAGAAATAATTGTTATGCAATTAGCTGTTCCGCCACGCATTTCAGGCCCGTACGAAGGCATCCAGCTTGTTTCTTTCTTTTCGATCATAGCGGAGTAAGCAAGGATTTTTCCCATCGAAAGAACTCCTTGACCTCCAAATCCGGCAATAATAATTTCATCGGTAGTGTACATGGTTTTCCTTGTTCTTTAATTGTTGTTGTGAGCCGGAACTTTTATATCTCCTAAAGGATATTCCGGCAGCATCTTTTCTTCGATGTACGTTAGCGTTTCTTTCGGTGTCATTTTCCAGCCACTGGGACAATTGGAGACAACTTCTATAAAGCAGGTTCCTTTGTTCAGTTTCTGATATTCAAAAGCATTCTTTAACGCTTTCTTGAATTTCCTAACCGTATTTGGCGAATGAACCGCTTGTCTTGTTACATAATAAGCTCCCGGAAGATGCGCGATCAGTTCAGTTATTTTTAAAGGATAACCATTATGTTCAACGTCTCTTCCGTACGGCGAAGTTGAAGTTTTTTGTCCAAACAATGAAGTTGGAGCCATTTGTCCGCCGGTCATTCCGTAAATTCCATTGTTGATAAAAACGATAAGAATATTTTCACCACGATTTATTGAGTGAATGGTTTCAGCAGTTCCAATCGCCGCCAAGTCACCATCGCCCTGGTAAGAAAAAACATATTTATCCGGGCGAACTCTTTTAATTCCGGTTGCAACAGCGCTTGCTCTTCCGTGTGCCGCTTCCTGCATGTCAATGTTCATATAGTTGTAAGCAAATACAGAACAACCCACCGGCGCAACACCGATGATGTCTTCTTGTATTCCCATTTCGTCAACCACTTCCATTAAGATTTTATGTGCAACCGCATGACCACATCCAGGGCAGTAGTGCATATAATCATCGGTTAACGTATGCGGTTTTTGATAAACACATTCCATTTGTTCGATTAACATTTCTTCCGGCATAACTACTCCTGACCTGCATTTAGTGTCATTGAATGTTCAATAATTTTTTCAATTTCTTCAAGAACCTCTTCCGGTTGAACAAGCATTCCGCCCATTCTTCCTTTAAAATGAACGGGACAATTTCCATTGGCGGCAAGCATAACATCTTCCACCATTTGTCCGGCATTTAGTTCAACAACAAGAAAGTGATCGATTTTTTTTGAAAGATCCGAAATGATTTTTTTAGGGAACGGGAATAAAGTGATCGGGCGAACCAATCCGGCTTTGATTCCTTTTGCGCGTGCGAGTTCAACTGTTTTTTGGCAGATACGCGCCGGTAAACCAAATGCAACCAAAACAACTTCTGCATCGTCTGTTTCAAAAGTTTCGTAGCGAACTTCATTTTCTTCAATCTCTTTGTACTTTCTCTGGAGATGAAGATTTATCTCTTCCATTTTTTCCGGCTCCATATGGAGTGAAGTGATAAAATTTCTTTCTCTTCCTTTTTTACCGGTTGTTGCCCAAGCAGGAATTTGATGTGGCAGAGAACCATCTTCCGGGAATTCTACTTTCTCCATCATTTGTCCGAGTGCGCCGTCTGATAAGATCAAAGTCGGGTTGCGGTATTTTTCAGCAAGTTTAAATCCTTCAAAAACAAAATCGCACATTTCTTGAACTGATGAAGGAGCGAGAACGATCAACCGGTAATCACCGTGTCCGCCCCCTTTTGTTGCTTGAAAATAATCACCTTGAGAAGGTTGGATTGTTCCGAGTCCCGGGCCGCCGCGTACAACATTTACAAGTAAACAGGGAAGTTCCGCTGCGGCGATATATGAAATTCCTTCCTGCATGAGACTCATTCCCGGAGAAGAGGAAGAAGTCATAACTCTTGCACCTGCTCCTGCAGCGCCGTAAATCATGTTGATTGACGCAACTTCGCTTTCGGCTTGTAAAACAATTCCTCGCCTTTTTGGAATTTCTAATGTTAAATATTCTAATACTTCCGATTGAGGAGTTATCGGATAACCGAAATAAGCATCAAGACCTGCGCGAATGGCGGCTTCGGCTAACGCTTCATTTCCTTTCATTAATCGAATTTCTGATTTTTGTGTTTCCATGGTTTCTTTCAAAATTGTTAAACAGCTTTTTTATATTGTTGTTTTGATTGCCGGTAAACGGTTATTGCAGCATCAGGGCAAACGATAGCGCAATTTGAACACCCGGTGCAGTTGTTCTGTTTAAGTTCAACATACCGGTAACCACGGAGATTTATTTTTTGTGAAAGTGAAAGAGAATCTTGCGGACAGGCTACAATACAAAGCTCGCAGCCTTTGCACGTCTCGGAGTTAATTAAAACTGTTCCTTTTATCATAAAAAACCTCATTATTAATGAAATCAAAAGGTCAAGTAATATGCCAGTGAACCAAATAGAAATTATTGTGCTAAAGTAAGGAAAAATGTAATAAGTAAAATGATTTTATCAATAATAAGAATGGAGCGAAGATTGTTTTTCCAATTAATGAGAAGTAACTTTTTAGCGCGGTAATAATGAACGAAAACAATCAATTGACATTGTTATCGATAGGAGGTGGAGTGGTTTTATTTTCGCCGGTACGGCCTGTCTTTGCAAGTGTTTCTTTTAACAAATACTCGATCTGCGCATTGATGCTGCGCAGATCATCCGCCGCCCATTTTTCAAGGGCGGAGTAAATTTTTTCATCTATTCTTAAAAGAAATTTTTTCTTTTCGGCCATTTTAGTTTTTACTTTTTTAGAATTACCTTTTAAACTCCGCCTAGCATCATGGGAACCCCGGCAGCTCTTGATTGTTTCCTTTCAATTGCTACAAGTTTGGCAAGCATGATGAGCCACGGATATTTATTAACTATCGGCGATTTGGCGGTGATGGTTATTTCAGCGCTGTCCGTCCAGGCAAATTTACTTACAATGCGGATCAAGCAGTTTTCGCTCTCGGTTTGGATTTCGAATTTTGCTTTAAACGGGAAAAAGACAATCTGCACTTTTTCTCCAACCGGAAGAAAAACATAACTCGCTTTGCGGAAAAGCTTTCGTTCAAAGTGAGCAAAGGAATTCTCGTAGCCCGATTCTCTTACATGCCAATTGCTTTTCCAGATACTCGGTTTATAAATTTCCCATTTTTTATCGGCAAAAGTTACTTCTGCGGAATTGCCGAAGAAACCGCGTATCTGCATCGTGCCGATAACTTCTTCGCTTGTTTTTAATTCATAAAATCTTTTGAAACAAGAGATCTGTTTCAGCAACAAAGGTTGGTTTAAATATTCACTGAGTTCTTTCATTTTAAATCCTTTAGAAGAATTTTTTTGATCATAATCTTAATCCAAAACCAAATATTTTGCAAGATTGATTGAATGGTTGCATGAATGAATGAAATAACATTCATCCATGCAGTTATATTTTTTAGTACTCAATATTCTTACCATTTTGGGCAGAATATTTTATTGCCTATTGGTATAACGTTCCCGTATTAATAACCGGCTGGGCTTGAGTTTCTGAAACGAGCGCTACCAAAAGATTGTTCACCATTGTGGCTTTTTTATCTTCATCAAGCGTAACGATATGTTGTTCGCTTAATGCTTTTAAAGCCATATCAACCATACCAACTGCGCCCTCAACAATTTTTGCTCTGGCAGCTACAACTGCAGTTGCCTGTTGACGGCGAAGCATTGCCTGCGCAATTTCCGGTGCGTATGCTAAGTGCGTTATTCGCGATTCAAGCACTTCTACTCCGGCAATTTGAAGTCTCAATTGCAATTGTTTTTTCATGTTCTCGGAAATTTCCAGCGGATGACTGCGGAGAGAAGGTTTGTCTTCGTCATTTGAATCATACACATATTCTGATGCCAAACCACGCACTGCTGTTTCACTTTGGATAGCAATAAATCCCTCATAATTTTGTACGTCAAACACTGCGCGGGCAGAATCGATCACGCGCCAAACAATAACGGCGGCGATTTCAATCGGGTTTCCGTGAAGATCGTTCACTTTAATTTTATCGCTGTTAAAATTGTGTATGCGCAGCGAGACTTTTCTTTTTTCTGTAAAAGGATTAACTCCCCAAAATCCCGATTCACGGATTGTTCCGATATATTTGCCGAAGAAAACTAAAACGCGTGAATCATTCGGCTGTACAACCGTAAAACTCCCGAACATGATAAAAAAGAGCAGCATTCCGGGAACAAATATCCAAAGGAAAGAAGTGTCTTCGGTTTTTATCCCCAGATACAAGATGTAAATATTTAATGCAAGTAGAGCAATAACTAAAAAAAGAACAACAAATCCGTTCACTTTTTTTGCGGATTTTTCGGTAATGGTTTCCATTTTTGAACTCCTTTATTTTTGCTATCACAATGATATCAAATTAATATTAAAAAGTCAAGAAGTTTTTTCGTTTTTCTTGTCTAAACGCCCAAAATATCTTTTTCAACTCCAATAACTTCTCTCTATTTTGTTTTTCATCAATCTGCTTTGTTGCTATATTTTAACATTCATTTGGAATAATTATCTTTTCAAAAAAAATAGCGAGCGCAACTTTTATGAAAAAAATGATTTTTACTTTCTTTTTACTTTTTCTTGGTACCATTCTTCCGCAAACAGTTTTTTCACCAGATGGAAATCTCTCTCTTTCATTCAATCTAACTGCCGAAGGAAAACTTTTCTATCAGCTAAGTTTTAAAGGAAAACAAATTATAAAACCAAGTGCTTTGGGAATAGTGTTAAAAGATGCCCCTTCGTTCGATAAAAATTTTGAGATTGTAAAAGTTGATACGCAAACGGTTGAAGACTCTTGGAATCCGGTTTGGGGTGAAGTAAAAACGATAAGAAATTATTACAAGGAACTGCGCATCAATCTTGCGCAAAAAAATATTTCGGATAGAACTCTTATTCTGACATTCAGAGTTTTTAACGACGGTCTCGGATTCCTCTATGAATTTCCTTCTTCTAACGCGCTTCAATCTTTTATTGTTTCGGATGAACTGACGGAATTTAGAATGGCGGGCGATCATAAATCGTTTTGGATTCCCGGCGATTTTGATACGAACGAATACGAGTACACAACATCATCGTTAAGAGAGATTAACGCAACTGTCGGAAAATATGCGGCGGAGCTTTCTGCCCATACGCCTATCAGCGTCTCTGCTGTGCAAACACCTTTGATGATGAAAACCGCTGATAGTCTTTACATAAACTTACACGAAGCCGCGCTTGTTAATTATCCGGCGATGAATTTAATTTTGAACAAAGAAACATTAACATTCAAAGCCGCGCTTGTCCCTGATGCAGTTGGCAATAAAGCTTATATGCAAACTCCGGCAAAAACTCCCTGGCGCACAATTGTGGTATGCGACCGCGCCGTTGATATTCTTGCTTCCAAATTAATTTTGAATTTGAATGAACCAAGCGCAATCGGAAATACCGACTGGATCAAACCGCAGAAGTATGTAGGCGTTTGGTGGGAAATGCATGTTGGCGCCGGCTCCTGGAATTATGCCGATTCGGGTAATTTAAAATTAAAAGGAACCGATTGGAAAAATCTTAGACCAAACGGAAAACATTCCGCTAACACTGCGAGAGTAAAACGTTATATCGATTTTGCTGCAAAGCACGGAATTCCCGGAGTGCTTGTTGAAGGCTGGGATATCGGATGGGAAGATTGGTGGGGAGAATGGAAGGAAGAAGTTTTCGATTTTGTTACTCCTTATCCCGATTTTGATGTGCTGGAATTAAAACGCTACGCCGCCTCAAAAAATGTTAAACTGATAATGCACCATGAGACGTCCGCTTCGGTTACTAACTATGAAAGGCGTATGGATGAAGCCTATCGTTTTATGAAAGAGAACAATTACGATGCAGTAAAAACCGGTTACGTCGGCAGAATTATTCCCCGCGGTGAACATCACGATGGGCAGTGGATGGTAAATCATTACATTTACGTTGCAGAAAAAACCGCAGCAAATAAAATTATGCTCGACGCCCACGAGCCGGTTCGTCCCACCGGATTGCACCGCACGTATCCAAATTGGTTAGCCTGTGAAGCCGCGCGCGGAAATGAATATAACGCATGGAGTATCGGCAACACTCCCGAACACGAAACAATTCTTCCGTTCACAAGACTGATGGGTGGACCGATGGATTATACTCCCGGCATTTTTGAAATTAAAATGAGCTATTACGATAAGAATAAAAAAGAACGTGTGCATACAACGCTTGCAAAACAGCTTGCGCTTTATCTTACCATGTACAGCCCGCTGCAAATGGCTGCCGATCTACCGGAAAGTTATGAAAAACATTTGGACGCTTTTCAATTCATCGAGGATGTTGCTGTGGATTGGGACGATTCAAAATATTTATTTGCCGAGCCTGGTGATTACCTTGCCGTTGCAAGAAAAGCTAAAGGATGTGATGATTGGTTCCTTGGCGCAATTACCGATGAGAATGCGCGAACACTAAATATTCCGCTTTCTTTTTTAGATGCGAAGACGGATTACATTGCAACCATTTATGCCGATGCGCCGGTTGCCGATTGGGACAAAAATCCGATGGCGTACGTTATCTTAAAAAAAATGGTTGGTTCAAAAGCTTCGTTAAAACTTTCACTTGCACCAGGCGGCGGAACGGCGGTAAGTTTTAAAAAAGCTACAGAAGAAGAAATGCAGAATTTGAAGTAAGGGATACAATTTGTAAAAGCTGTCGAAATTATATTTAATGATCTAAAAGGAAACTGTTATGAAAAACTTTTTTAGTCCGCTTCGTATTTTACTGTTGACTTTCTTGATCGCAGGGTTAAATGGTTGTATCTCATTTCGTTCCGATATTGAAGGAGCGTACAAAGCAAGCGCCGTAAAAAGATCCGATGCCGCTCCCGTAACTGTTTATTTTTATTTCTCACATCTTGTGCAAGAAAAAGGATTTGATGTTGTTCCGAAGATCGTACAGCCGCGGCGAGGGTTCCGCGATATCTTCGGTGAATCGATGAAAGAGATTTCCAACATTCAATCGTTCACAACTTTTACAGATAATGAAAATGATGTTGATGATGTGCCGCGCCGCCGTACGCGCGATAGTCTTAAAACAGCAACTGGTTTTACAATTCACATCACTTTTAAAAGAGAAAATTCATTTGCAAAACATTTTCTTGCCGATCTACTTTCCTACGGAACAGCAACGCTGCTTCCCGCAGGATTTTCCTGGGATTATATTGTAACATCGGAAGTTTCAAACGCATCGGGAAAACAATTGGCTTCTTACACCCGAAGCGCTTCTCTATCCAAGTGGCAGCATTTTCTTTTTCTGTTTGTCTATCCCTTTTATCCCGCGGAAGTAAAAATTGAAGAAATTTATCTTGAATCGCTAAGAGATATTTTCAAACAAATAGAAGTTGAAGGTGTGTTGAGGAAATAATCTTTCTTACACACCCCTAAATCCTTTCTTGAGAGGAGACTTTTAAAATAGTTTTGCCTCGTCTAATAATGTTTTTAAGTTTTGTCTTCCTCCCCTCTTGAGAGGGGCCGGGGGTGTGTTGTTTCATAGCTCTCAATCCAGGCTTCAATCTTTTTCAATACTCCGTCTAAGTTATGCCTTACTTCCAGATCATTAAAACGGAGAAACGAAATACCGAATTGTTCTATCTTATTTTGTCTTTCTCTGTCGTGCTCTTCGTTTCCATGGTGACTTTCGCCGTCAACTTCTATTGCAAGCATTAGTTCGTTGCAAAAGAAATCAACGATGAAATTACCGAGTGGTTTTTGCCGGTGAAAATCATATCCTTTTAGTTGTTTCCCCTTAAGATAATTCCACAACATAATTTCCGTAAAGGTGCTGTTGTTGCGCAAGTGACGGGCTTTTTCTTTTAAGTGAGGATTGTATGGAATTATTTTTCTTCTCATAGTTATCTCCTTTTTTTAGAAATCCGAAAAACCTTTTTTTTGTTTTGTCTTTCTCCCCTATTGAGAGGGGTTGGGGGTGTGTCCTTTGGTTAGACTTGATCCCTACACAAATTCGATTGAAATTTTCTCTATCGTTAATTCAGCCGGAATGATTACGGGCTCGGAGTTGCTTTTACATTCAAACGTTATTTTGTTTGGGTGAAATGTTAGCTTAAAATTTTTCAGTTCTTGCTGATTAATTGAAAAACAATAAAGAAGTTTTTGAGTTGGTGTTGGAACAATTCTACACAACAGTTCTTTTGTTTCCGAAAGAAAGGAAATTGCTGAATCGCTCTCCTCACTATTTTTTGTTCTCGCAGCTAAGCGCTTTCCATTTTCCATGTCACCAACAGAAAAAGGGAGCAGCTCATACTCACCGTTAAATTTATAAAAAGGAATTTTAGCGGCAAGACTTCTCTTCTCGTTAAAGCTTAAAGACCGTTCAGTTTCAGATTTTAATGAATTATAAAATTCTACTGCGTGTGCGTACTGCTCATCTGTAACAATTTCGTTGATCTTTCCATCAGAAACTTTAGCTCTGAAAAAAATGTAGTTAAATATATCTTGTTCTGTTATCATTTCTATTCGTGTTGTCTTTCTTATTTATAGTTAGAACTTTTGTTCTCTCCGAAAAAGGGGAGAGATTATTCCGATAATTCTTCCGGCGTTACATCGTTTGCTTTAGCTTTTCCGCGATGTTTTGTTTAAATAACTTGGTCAAATACTCGTAGATGTTGTGATATTTTGTTTGAAATTCTTCTTTTGAAAGTTCGTTTGATACTTGTTCAACATAGTAATAGAGATTCGGTTTTAAACCGCCGTCCTTCAAATCTTCTCCCATTTCTGCAAACGAACGTTTGAAAATCTCTGCGACTTCACGCGATACTTTTTTCTTCTCCACGTATGATTGCTCAAGCTTATCTACCGTTTTCTGTAACGATGCCTTTATCAATTCATCCGCAAAAAAAGAAACCGTTTCCTCTTCATACTCCTTAAATAAATATGGATTAAGATCAATGTGTTTTATTTTCTGAATAAGCGCATGCAAAGGAATAGCGGGGAAAAATTCCGTCTCTTCTTCTAAAAAAGTTAGAACATTTTGCAGCATAATTTTTCTTTGTTTGAAAAGTTGAACCGGAAGAGAAGCGAATGAATCTTCGTCTATAAACAGTCCGTGAACATCTTTAATTTTTTCTTTACAGATAAAACAACCGCCAAGATAAAAATCCTTTACCAGGTTTTCTTTTTTTACCAAGTGATCAACGGCGTGTAAAATTTTTGCGTAAAACGGATCATATACAGAAAGAGCAACCTGGTACTGCTGGTTTACTTTCCGCATGACCAACGAATTAACAAAAAATGCGGCTTCATCTTCGGTTGTAATTTCCGGCTGCCAATTTTTAAAGGAAGAGACTATTTGAGAAAATTGATTTCCACTTACCGCAGATAAGAGATCGGCAACCGCATCAACAGCTAAGTCCGCCGCTTTGATCTCGGAACTATAATAAATGTGGGGATTTTTATTTAAGTGAAGTTTAGCGCAGCCGAGCGCCAATTTATAGCAATGCTCTACAAAAAAGTTGGTTTCTTTTTGCCCGATCCTTCCATGCAGCAGTAAATCGAAAATTGGAAGCAACTCAGTAGTTAATTGATTTTGCATGCCGCAAATTAATTAAACATTTAAATATTTCAACATTTTTTTTGTAGAGACATGCCACGGCATGTCTCTAACGTTCAAATTTAGAGCGAGTGAATTTCCGTTAAGAAGGGATTAACAATGGTAAGTTTTTCACAATGCGGAAAATGTGTGAGAAGCTTTATCCTCTGACTTTAGAAAAAGATATATCCAAAGATTAGTATCGAAAAAAGATTTAGCGTGCATTTCTTTCTTCTCGCGAAGGAATGCTGATTTTTTTAACTCGTTTTCTTTTGGGTTCAATCGATTTAAGAATATTTTTTATCTTATTTCTTTTATCGCTGATTTCAATTTCATTCAACTGTAATAACCGGTAAACCCGCTGAACTCTTTTCTCATCTTCTTTATTTTCAATTTCAAGGATCATTTTCATTTGCTTGTTCTCCTTTTTTAAATTCTCATACGCAAGTTAATTAATTCCCAATTATTTATTCAAGGGTATTCTCCTTAGAAACGGTTCCCCATCGGCGGAATTCCCCGTCTTTACAATTAATTTCCGGGTTGTAGGGAACGGTCGAGACCGTTCCGTTTTAAATTAACAAAACAGTGGTACAAATTGTAAAACCTTGGTCATTCGGCACGGAATGCTCGCGAGCGTTCCCTACAAAAAAATTATAAAAAAAACAGAAACATTTTCGGAGAGACGATTTTTTCAATCTATACAATACTAACGGTGCGGAAAATTCTGTAACCGCAAAGAATGTTGCAACAAGAAATATAATTTCCAACGGCATCCAGTTCAGGTAGAAAAGAAATTGACATTAAAATAAGTATGTATCACATCGGGCGAAGTCGAGGTGTGAGTTGGTAAAAGCCGGAAGAAAATAGTTTTCGGCGGTAGGGAACGGTCGAGACCGTTCCGTTTTTAATTTACAAAACAGTTGTAAAAATTGTAAAATCTTGGTCATTCGGCGCGGAACGCTCGCGAGCGTTCCCTACAAAAAAATATTGATAACGCGATATAAGCAAAAGTCGCAAAACATAAACAACAAGGAGAACCTAAAATGATACGAGCTGTTTTAATCGCTCTTTTTTTTGTTTCTTTCTCGTTTGCACAAACATATTATTTGAACGTGAAAACGAAAGATGGAACACAAACATTTGCAATATCGGATGTTGGCAAGATTACCTTTGCTAATGTTACCGATGTTAAAGATTTGGATAAGTTACAAAACGCTTTGAAAACTTTTTCACTACTTCAAAATTACCCCAATCCTTTTAACCCAAGTACAACCATAGAATACACATTACCAAATTCCGGAAATGTTGAACTGAAAATTTTCGATATAAACGGAAAGTTAGTACGAACACTTGAAAATAGCTTTAAAGGAACGGGTTACCACAAAACTGTTTGGGATAGTAAAAACGAAAATGGGCAAACGGTTGCAAGCGGAGCTTATCTTTATCAAGTCCGAACTGGCGCTACGGCAATTAGTAAAAAAATGATTTTTATAAAATAACTTTAAAGGAAAAGCATAATGAAAAAGATAAACTACTTTCTATTTTTTATTCTTTTAACGGTAAATATTATTGCACAAAACAAACCGCAGATGAATGTTCAAACTAAAAATAATGGCACAATTCCAATAATTTTAGAAGACATTGTTGATATTACATTTACGACAACCTTTACTTGTGGAACTTCAACAATTGATTATGGAGGAAAGACATACCACACAGTGCAAATAGGTAGCCAATGCTGGTTAAAAGAAAATCTGGAGATCGGGGATATGATCCAAAGTTCAATAGATATGAGTGATAACGGAATAATTGAGAAATATTGTTACGATAGTAATCCAGCAAATTGCGGTTTATATGGAGGATTATATAAATGGAATGAAGTTATGCAATACGGTACTTCTGCAAGCACTCAGGGCATATGTCCAAGCGGATGGCATATACCGACCAAAGAAGAGTTTGATGTTCTAAACACAACGGTATCTGGTAACAGTAATGCTTTAAAGGCTGTCGGACAGGGGACAGGAAGCGGTCTGGGGACGAACACGAGTGGATTTTCGGCTTTAATAGCAGGTTATCGTCAAATAGATGGCACTTTCTCCAATTTAGGTATAAACACTTTTATGTGGAGTTCAACTATGGGTAACCAACCATACCGTTTGTGGTTACAAGCCGACGATGCAGTTACCCATTTGGACATTGATTACGAAACTTATGGTATGTCAGTACGCTGCATAAAGGATTAGCCTTTTTGTCTTTCAAAACCATAAACTTACTCACAGAGTTCATATAGGTATTATATTTAATGTATTCTAAAATTATTTACATTTGCAAAAGCCACCATTTACCCGGTGGCTTTCTTTATTTCCTAATCGGCACAAAATCCTTTCCGTTCCATCGCAGTATTTGATCGTGAATGAGTTGTCTATATTCCCAAGTATCTGTAAATGGCTTTTGCAACTTACCCTGTGCAACAAGAGAATCTCTGATTGCTCCGAATCGACCGGAAATTGCAACATCAAAATCATTGTTTTGGTAATTCCAGTTGTAAATAATTCCTCCAATGTTTACTACCGTATTTTCCAAAGTTGTAAATCGCAGCGTCTTGCTGTTATTATCAATTGCTAAACTACTCATCAAATTTGCAGTCTCCTGTCCAATTGATTCAATATAATCTGTTTTTGGAAACAAGAACAAGTTGGTTACTTCCGCTTGTATAATGTGCAAAAGTCTATACTCCTCAGTTGAAGGAAGTTGTCCAGCAAACTTAGATAAGTTTATATTGAAAAATGAAATCCTTTTATTTCCATTATCATGGGTTAATCCAGCAATTTCTCTCCTACCGTCATTATTTAAATCAAAAAGCCTCATTTCATTGATGTGCCCGCAGTTCCAGAGAGTATCACTGATAATTTTTTGAGTCTTTAAGTCAAGAATAAATGCTGCGCTTGCGTAGGAATTTCCATTGTTTACGCTTGAAAGTAAACTCTTCCCTCCATTAAAGGTTAATGTATCCCACAATGACCATGCGTACCGGGGTGTTAAAATTTCTCGTTTAGAATAAACAGTTTTTGTAAAGGCAAGTCTGTTAAACACCTTTCCTTTGTAATCATAAAAGGCAACGCCATCCGATAAATTTTTGTCCGCGGCTGCATCATTTGAGTCGAAACAATATATCACTTCATTCTTTTTATCACCGTTCAGGTCAACAACCCTTAGATGCGTTTCAAATAGACTTTGGTTGATTAGTTCATCAGAACCAATAGAGCGCTTTATCGTCCACAACACTTTGCCGCTTTGGTTTTTTATATTAAACCCAGAAGCAGTTGCTTCATAGCCATACGGGTTATCATCATACTCATAAAAATAGAAGAAAGAGAGCATGCTGAGAACCGTTATTACCAAAGCTGTTATTGTTTTATTTCTTACAACAGTTTTTCCTGTCCGCTTTAACAGAGAGAGTTTCTTAATATCAACCACATTGCGGCGGCTAAGTAAATCTTCAATATCAGCAACCGCAATAAGTTTTAAGTTGCGGTTGGGATACTTTTTTTTCAGTTCACGCAATTTTTCTTCTGCTGCAGCTTCATCCTCTTTGGGCAGAACAAATGTTTTTACATTGGAGTAAAAAACAAGTTCAACTTTCTTTGTAATATTCTCCTCACCAATGGAGGGGATTTCTCCGTTCTGCAAAATACTTCCGGTAAAGCAGCTTCCTTCATTTGCAGAAATGGTTAGCGGTGCATTATAAAAAAGAAAAAGTTCATTTATATATGCGAGGGTTAATGCAACGCCGAGAGAATCACCGATATAAAAGCCAACCCTCTTATCAAAGGAAACAATTACTTCGTGGGTGGGAGAAATATGCTTGATATATTTTCTTGCATAAGCTACAGCAACATTCCACGAGGTTTCTATCTGTGTTTTTATTCTTGCTTCTATTTCCTTTTCACTTGGGATAAGATGGAACGTTTGTTGTTTCCCTTTTAGAATTTTAACAGTAATAGAGTCGAGCATTCCGTAAAGGGCGCTGTTATCGTTTGCCGTGTCAACCAAGGGGAAAAGGTAATTGTTTCTTTCCAAAACAAAACCATCTTCACCATTTAAAACAGCGGTAAGTTCTTTTACCTTTTCATTAAATGAAGTAAGCGATTGCTGTAAAGTATCCGCAGCATCGGGAAACGCTTTGGAAGCATTAATGGCTTCTGCCACTGCAATTATCAGGTTATGTTTTTCCGGGGGAACGCATGCAACATCGCACGTAGCAAGATTATTTGAGAAGGGAGTGATCAATCCGGCGCTGTAAGCTTGCAGAATATTCTTATTGTTGGTGGAGAGTAAAAGAGAAAAGAAATCGCTCAGCAGAGAGAGTTTTTTATAACACGAAAGAGGCGAAGATAACACACGCTGTATCTCGTTTCGTTTTTCTTCAATCTCAAAAATTATTTCGCTCATAATTTTTTCATATTTCCGTTTCTCTAATTTACAATTCTAAAGTTACATCGTCATAATCTGATTCCCATTAATTTTTTTGTCTTTCTCCCCTATGTAGAGAGGACTTTTGTGTTGGTTCCCAATACATCCGTAGGTCGAAACTCCGTTTTAATCATTGTGCGATTAAGGAATTGACTAAAATTGTTTTTGTGTTTTGCATTTCTCCCCTCTTGAGAGGGGTTGGGGGTGTGTCCTTAATAATTCTTAATCATACTCATAATCTTAATCCTTACACACCCCTAAATCCCATCTCGATAGGGGACTTAAATCACCCTACAATTTTACTTTTTCTTTTTTGTTTCTTAGTTTCTTTTAGAATTTTCTTTCCGTCAGCGTTAAGGCTTCCTTTAAGTTTTTTAACTTCTTCGTCAAAATCGCTCTCGTAGTTTTTGTCCTGCACAACTCTAAACTTGTCATACTCTTTTTCGGCGAGTTTAACAGCAACATCATGTTTTACTTTACCGGAATCTCTCAAAATATCGTATTCGTTAAATTGTAAAAAAGCATCAAGCTTAGCAACCCAATCGATCATCTTCATTGATAGATGCCGGGCTGCCTGGTTTTCTGCATAGTCAAGATACATGGAAACGATCCGTTCAAGTTCTTTTATTTCTTTTTCTGTTAAATAATTCTTAGCCACCCCAACGTCGCTTTTAACAATTTTCCCTTTGGGAGAATTTTTCCATGTAAGTAAACCCATTTGCGGTTTAGATGAGTCGGCTCGTTCTGCAATAAGTTGAGCGGCAGTTAAACCGGTTACCGCCCAATGAAGTTTGTTTTGAACTGTCTTATAAAATGTTTGGGTTATTTCGGCATCGTTGCTATAATCGATACTGCACTGCTGGTAAATATCGGTGATCTTTTGATAGAATCTTCTTTCACTTGCGCGTATCTCTCGAATACGTTCTAACAGTTCATCAAAATAATCCTTGCCGAACCGTTTACCTTGTTTTAAGCGTTCATCATCAAGAACGAACCCTTTGATCATGAATTCACACAGCGTTTTGGTTGCCCAAATACGGAACTGAGTAGCCTGAAAGCTATTAACCCGGTAACCGACAGCGATAATTGCATCCAGGTTATAGAGGTTGGTTGGATAGTTTTTACCATCTGAGGCAGTTATCCGGAAATTCCGGATAACTGAATTTTCATCAAGTTCATTTGCCTTGAAAATGTTTTTAAGATGTTCGTTAATTGTGCGGACATCAACATCGAAAAGCAAGGCTATCCGTTTTTGTGTGAGCCAAAAAGTTTCATCACTGAATAATACTTCAACCTTCACCTCTCCGGTATCGGTTGTATAAAGGATAATATCGCTGTTTGGATTTTCTTTTTCGTTACTCATATTGCACCACTTGAAAAATTATAGTTCTCGTTTAGTAAAACCGGAGGATATAAATGGAGTTCTTACCAGCAATTATTTTTTACTCATATTTTTTATATGTAATCACGTACTCTCGAATTAAATAAGCTTTTGATGAACCTAAATCAATCATATTATCTAGTAACCAAATAAAATCATTTATTAAAACGGAGTTACTTTTAATTAAGCCTAAATGTTTTTGAAAAAGATGCTCTATCAGTCGCTCACCAGAACAACTTATTAAGTAAATAATTTGATCGTTATTCTGCTTGCAAATATTTACAATCCAAGATAATCCATCCGGTAGAAATGTAGTATCACCGACAGTCGAGAGTAATTTCAGAATATGCTTAACATTTCCAGCACCGAGTTCTTCACATATTTGTTTATAAAATGTCTTTTTCTTCTCAAGTGGTTTCCAATGAACTGCACTTTCATTCCATTCAGCATCAAGTAAGAGGATATCAACAAAGATATGCCCGTCGAGATTTTTAATTTTAATAAATAAGTATTCCCATAGAGACCAGAAGCGCTCAATCTGATTACTAATTTCTGTTTCGTCATTACAATTAGCTATAAACTTATCTAATGAATAAATAATATTTTTCATTGTATCGCTAAGAAATTTAAATAAGCTATCATGTCTATAATGGTAATTGGTGTTAAGACTTCGAGTAGCTTCTATTAAAAGATCGATTACCTCATAAGAATTTTGCAGTTCATTTTCTAATAAAAATATGGACAAGTATAACGATGCATTATAAACGGCTTCATACTCGAACTCATCATGATCATTATTTCGCTGATCATTAATGATGAGTTGTATGTATACTTTTATAAAATCTAGTTGTAATTGATCCTTAGTACGATAAGGAATAATCTCAAAAGCGCGTCTTAAAAACCAATGCTCATATTTTTCAAGAGTAATCTTTTCTATATCCGGTGTTGATTTAGAATGATTTTTAATAGACCTCTCAATGAATTCCGCTTTTTTTTGTAATGCTTTTTGTAAACGTTCCTTGTCGGGATCGTCAATAAAATAATGATTGGTTTTTGCAAACTCAGCATAATTTAATAAACCAAGCCATATTATTTGTACTATCTCCGGATGTTTAATAAAAAGTTCTTCTCTAATGTTACTAATGAGAATCTCTAGATCTTGATGAAAAAATGTGGCAATGATTACATGCATTAAAAGTATTTCTAATTCAATTATATGTTCTTTTTCGACAACATTATCAAACAATAATGAGAATGCCCTAAGAGTTGGTTCTTTATCTAGAGGGTGAACTTCCGGTATTTCAAAGTAATTTTCGTTAAGGGTATCTCGAAGAAGTGATTGAATGGATTTTAGAATTAAATTAATACCCCATTTTTTTTGTAATTCAGATAGATTTGAATTATAATTTCGAAGTCCAATTACAGCTAATAAAGTTGGACGATCGTAAAGAATATTTTTGTTTTCATGTATTATATAATAATTATAGCATTCGTCCCATTTACTAAAATCTTTTTCTACTTCATTATCATTTTCAGAAATCTTTGCTAGCCAATTAGTTAAACTCAATGACTTGTTATTTTTTTCATATTCCGGTTCACCCGATTTGATGTATTCGCTAATGTCATCTTCATGTTTTGCTCTAATCGAGTAAGCTCCAATATCCTTATTAAACTCACCTACTTCATACTTCCTTACATCCATTTCATTCAAAGCTTTTCGCCATCTAATATCAGTTTGACTTACTTTGGAAATAAATTTGTCCAGAATTTTATGAATTTCATTATTGCAACTGCGAATATTAAATTGATAATACACTACAAAATCTCTCAAGCCACGTAGGTGCTTAGTTCTATGAGGGAGTTTATTAGATTCATATCTTTCCTTTTGCGCAAAAGATATTTCATTATCCATGGGTGCAAAGTTTGAGCTTTCTTGAACCGCTCTGGTTAAATCCCAGTCATAAAATTCATGTACACGGAGTATTGGAAGGAACTCGTCTTCAACAGATTCTGGAAAGGCCATTGTAACACTAGCTAAAACACTCGTAATTGCTACAGAATGACTTTGAGATAAGAGGTAATTAAAAAATATTTTAATATTATGTTTGGTTTTCTCACTATCTGCTTTAGCAAGCTCAAGAAGAAATTTTTCGAGACTCATTAAGATTGATTGTAGCAAGTATGGAGTTGCCTTACCAGTACCTCTATACATGTGCCATAAAACCCACGAACCCCACTGTTTAATAGTTGTCCCATCGTTAAGTTCTAGTTCAATTTCTTTTGGTTCATCTCCTTGAGCAAATTCAGAATCAACATAATTAGAAGTTGCATAGTCTATAAAATCAATGATAAATCGAATTGTCTTAACTGGATGACTCCAGAGTAGATAATAAATAGGGGTTTTGTAAATACCAGCCGGAAAATCTTTTGTGGAACGATGTTCTAATCCAAAATATTCCTCAATTGCAACGCGCTTATAACTATTATACCGTTGCTTAGGTTCGTTTTTAGATTTTTCAATCTTCCACTCTTGTGCAGCAACTTCAAGAATAAGATCTGGCAATTCTGGGGCAAGAAACCTAGAATATAATCCAGATAGAAATTTCTCAATAATTTTTTCATAGAAGTTACTTAACTCCCAATTGTCACGATCTCTATTAAATACTTGCGTTCTTTTAACAAGCTCTTGAATTTCATCTTTTGCAATTTCTGCAATAAAAAAAAGTAGTATGATTAAATCAATTTTCTTTTTTTTGATTTCTTCAGAATACCAAAATCCGTCAAGCGCTTCCATTTGTTTTACATAATGAATAATAATATCTCTTACAAATATGGTTTCTTCCGATAATTCAGTGCTTGGTTTGAAAATAATATTTTGCCAATCTAGTAGAACATCGCTAATTATCAATCTTTGGTTATCCAATACACTAAGGTTCTTAGAAGTAAATTTAATCGCCTCTTTCCAACCCGAACCAATTGGGAATAATAATGATAAATTACTTTCTCCCTTTAGCAAACCTTCCTTACACGCTGTTCTAATTAAACGTAAACATCTATCTAGTAATACGGCATTATCGTCAAGTAATTTTTGTGAATATTTTTCAAAAAATATTTTACTTAATTCTGATTTGAAAATCGCTATTAGAAGCTCATCAGACCAATATTTTTCTATACGTGGTTCGTTTACCGTTTCATCAACCAACTTAAAAACATACTCTTCGTTTTCCAGTAAAGTATCTTCAACCCATAATCGAAATCCTCTCCTTATTGCAGGTTCATTACCGATGTTATTGAAAAATTCCACGGCTGTTGAATACCTATCGAATTGTTCCTTAATATATTTTACAAGTGCCCAATCTTCGAGAATATCATGTGAAGGTGAGTAGAGTCTTTCATTAGTGTGTTTGTATATGATGTTGTCATTTTCAAGTTGATCTACAGCGTAATCATCGACCTCTGAAGGCGAAACAAAGAGACTCATTTTTTTTGCTCTTTGTATGGCAATGTTTATAAAAGCCTTGCTTCTTTTAGCGGGTAAACCGTTTTTTCTTATTTGATCATTTTCTACAATGTGTTTCCATAATTTATTCTTAAAATCAATAAACGATATTTTAGAATAATCTTCATCCCTTCCGACAACTAAAGAAACAGTAAAATCAAGGTACTTGGGACTTTTTAAGATTTCCTTAATTTTTACATTATTGCACAATGGTAGTAGCTTGGGATAATTATTTATTATTGTTTGCAAATCTTCTTCACCCAAGTGAGATACTTCCACTTCATTGATATTATGCAGATCATATTTTTGAGTTAGTAGTTGAACTGCATATTTTCTTGAGGCAAATATTACTTTAAGATTTCCTATCTCTTTATACGACGAAATAAACTGTTTAAAAGCATTTTCCGGATCACCTTCCAAAAGTTTCTCAAAACTATCGATGAACAATATCTTGTTAGAAATCAACGATAAACATGAAAAAATATCTTTAAGATTTTCATTTACACCTAATGCCGTAAAAACATTACCCAAGTGCGGAAGATTAAATTGATCCGCTCTGAAAACAAAAACACTGGCATCGTTATAATCCGTATCAAGAATATCCTTGACCATTGCGGATTTACCTGCACCAGCAATCCCCGTGATAACAGTAAAATCAAAAGCATTAATTGAGTTTATAATTGTTTCACTTATGAGATTTCTCTCAAAATGAAAGCCATGAATTGTATTCTTTAATGGAAGCAATAAGACTTTACTACTTTCCCGTAATTTATCAATTGAATTAAATACTGGTATTAGTTTTTCATAATCAAAGTATTTGTAAATAGTTTCTTTCTGAATAGAATCAAGTGTTAATTCAGCTCCGTCTTTATTTCTTTTTGCTACAAATTCAAAGATAGTATTCCATATTTCTTTTTCATTTGCATCTACACCATTACTTTTGGAAAGTTTTATGAGATTTAAAAAGTTTGCTTCGTCAACACTTCCTTGAAAAGAAAAATCATATTCCAATAAATCGACACATCTTAAAAAATTCCAAAGCTCCTCATCTGATATCGCATTACCATTATTAGCGTCTTTTATAGACTCAGAAAATATCTCAAGCTTCTCCGTTTTAACTTTTATTCTTTTTACTTCTTTCAAGAAATCAGCAGAGGAGGTTTTTGATTTTGCCCAATCCAGAATTACTTTAATATGGTTCCGTTCTTCATTATTTAGCCCACCTTTGACGATAATAAGTCTATCGTTTTCGCGGTTAAATAATTTAGGATTATTATAATCAGTCCAGAACGCATGTATTACTTCGTTAAATTTTTCGTTTTTTGCAGAAAACGTGAGATTATATTTAGCTTGGATAAGCATTCTGTTCTCTGAAATACTCGAGTTAGTGATTACAAGAAAATCATCCGTTTGGTAACCAAGCCGGGTTGTCTGAAAACAAATTTTAGAAATCTTGTTGATGGGAAATCCCGGGACTATACCCCTTATTATCATTGTGGTTAAGAATGCAGTTTGAACATATTGTTCGAAGTTTGTTCCACCGCCACCTTTCGAAAAAACACTACCTTGATCTGACACAGTAACCTCAGTTATTATTTTCCAAACAAGTTCAAATATTGATTATACAAGTGATGTAGCTTTGCAGTATAAATCATTATTATTAGAACACAGTATCCACAAACACTTTTATCTTGCAAATAAAGAATTTCTTACCATTTTATTTACCGGTTAATGAGTGCCCTTATAAATGTTTTTATGAATGAGCCTCGTGTAATCTTCCCTTTAGGCATAAAGTTTATCCATGTTGGTAACTTTTCTTTTCTCTTAATTAATAAAAATGTATAAGAAAAATTTCTAACGCCATTGTAATTATACAAAATTTTTTTCCTTTCTCATTTCAGAACTCTCCACTTTTCCCCTTAACAATAAACCCGTTTAATTCGTTGTTAAGTTATTTTTAGTTTGGGGTTTAAGTATGCAGCATACCTATTGTTGAGGTGGTGGTGGGGGAGTTGTCCCGCCGCCGTTGCCGGGCTTGTCGGGACTCCCGCCCAGATCATAAACTACACGCGCCGCAAAATACTGATTGTAAAATGCGGTTTCTTTTTCACGTAACAGTTCTACCTGGTTATCAAGCCGTTCTTTAATTAACTCATCCGTACTTTCAAACAGGTCGTCAAGTTTTGTTCTTAACGCGCTCTTGTTTGTATGTCCGGTTGTTTTATTCGCGGCGGAATTTTCCAGAGCCGTTATTTTTCCGCCTAAGGCGCTTAACGTTTCTGCGGTTATTCCGTACGCTTGCAGATTTGCGGTATTCAAAACAGCAGTATCGTAGATGGATTTTATTTTCAGCCGTCGTTCTGAATCCCGCAATCTTTTCAACTTGCTTTCGCTTATGCCGGCAAGGGATTTTAACTCTTCGTCTTTTTCCTTTACCGCATAATCATATAAAGCAGATTTTACCGGAAGAAAAGCTTTCATTACTTCATCTTCCTTTACATGCACTACTGAAGTTTTTCCCGATGTTGCGTTTGTAAACTCAATATCGGTTGCTTTTATTGCTTCGATCTTCTCGTGCAGTCCGGTGATCGTTTCTTCAAATACAGGGATAGTTGATGTTACTACCGTATTGGCGGCTAACACCGCTTCTACCGCTTTGAACATATTATACCTGTTTTCTTCTCTGTTTGTCATGGTATTTTTCCTTTTGTTTTTTGTTAAGTGAATTAAACGGGTTTTAATTTCTTTAAGTTGATTTCTTCGTTTTTCGTCTGTTTTCGATGTTTTAGTGCCGCATTTCTATTTTGTAAGCTCTCCATTCCATTTTGTAAGCTCTCCACTTTACTTGGCATCCTCGCCGTTTTGCTTTGCAGCCTCTCCATTCTATTTTGTAAGTCCGCACTTGTGCTTTGCATCAATGTAAACGGACTTTGTAAGCCCGCACTTCTATTTTGTTTAGGTAGTGTAAAATATTCTGTGTAAATGGTTAAAGTAAAAGATAAGGTAAGTGCTGCTGAGCGTAGCGAAGCAGCACTTACCTTTGCGAAAATCCAATGGGTTTTCCAATTCTAATAAACTTATTAC
>JBAZBI010000001.1:0-636814 GCA_041671545.1 Ignavibacteriaceae bacterium | reverse complement strand
TGTTTATTCGATCCATTCAAACAAATATTTGTCATTGTATTCTATTTCAAATTTTTTTAGAAATTCAATGTACTCTTCTCTAAAACTTTTTTTCTTGTGATGCTCAGGTTGGTTTAATATATAATGGATCACATTATCAATATGACTTCGTGAATATGAAAACGCTCCAAACCCTTCCTGCCAATTAAATTTCCCTCTCATCCATTTGTTATCATTAATAAATTTGGAAGACCCTGCCTTTATGTCTCTAACCAAATCAGAAATTGCAATTGATGGTTGTAAACCTATAAAGATATGCGTATGGTCGGGCATACAAAATATTGCCAACATCTTTTGTCCACGGTTTTGTACAATGCCGGTAATATATTTGTGTAGTTCTTCCCGTTTGTCATTCGGAATTAAATTTTGTTTCCCATTAACCGCATAAACAATCTGGATATATATTTGCGAATAGGTGTTCGGCATAATTTACCTTCCTCTCAAATAGAAATTATTCATCATTATATTTTTGCCTCACAGATCGCTCCTACGGAGCTTATGTGTGGTTGTTATTTATTTTCTACAAACAGTCCGCCCCGATGGGGCTTTTGCTCAATTGATATTTATAGTATTGCAATGTAAATCTTTGTTTTTTATGTCAAGATATTTTTAGCGCATTACTACAATTCCATCAAAACTCAACCATCAACCATCAACAATGCGGTTTACCTCGCTATGTTTCTACAAACAGTTCGTTCCTACGGAACTTGGTTTGCTTTTATTTAGAACTAACATTCGCCATTCTTTTTATGCACTTCTCAACTCCACAAAAGTTTTTTGTGCACTTATTAGCTCCGTAGGAGCTTACTGTTAATAGCAACTAAAACAAACCCAAAATATTTTAGCTCCATAGGAGCGACCTGTTGATTCGATCTGTTCATATAAATCTGCTTCACAGCCCGCTCCTACGGAGCTTGTATTTGCTTATTATATTTTTTCTACAAACAGTCCGCCCCGATGGGGCTTTTGCTCAATTGATATTTATGTTTCTACAAACAGTTCGTTCCTACGGAACTTGGTTTACTTTATTTAAAACTAACATTTGTCATCCTTTTTGTTCACTTATTAGCTCCGTAGGAGCTTACTGTTTATAGCATTTATGATCAAACAAAAATATTAGCTCCATAGGAGCGACCTGTTACCCCCATCCATTCAACTATTATTAATTCCAAACCTCCGACGTTTCCAAAATGTCGGAGGTTTTTGTGCACTTCTCAGTTCCGCAAAACTTTTTGTTCACTTATTAGCTCCGTAGGAGCTAACTGTTTATAACAATTAAAACAAACCAATAATATATTAGCTCCATAGGAGCGACCTGTTATCTCCATCCATTCAAACTATTATTTATTCCCACCTCCGACGTTTCCAAAACGTCGGAGGTTTTTCATAAACAATCAACTCGCCGGTGTCGGCGTATCCGGCGGAGTCGTATCATCCGGTTTAGTATCGTCTTTCCCTTTTCCGCCCCCTCCACCTTTAGGAATCTTTCCAAATTGAAGAAGTATCTCCTCATTCCCCTGGAAGGCAGCTTTAACAAAATTACGCAATTTGGTTTTCACCTTATTCAAAGCTTTGTCCGAACTATCGCGCACTAACGTTGCCTGCTCTTGCAGTTTCTTCGCATCCTTCTGCCCCTTATCCGCATTCACTATTCTTGCAGCCGCTCCGTTTAATGCAGTTATATCGCTCTGCACCAATCCGCTTTTTAAAAGCAGAACACTCCGCTCAGCAACAACAACCTGCAAATATTCACAGAGAGAACGCAGCCCGTTTACAGAATCGGGTATCCGCTGCCCAATCTTAAACTGACTCAAATTCCGCTGATCCGTTTCATACGCGCTTTTTGCCGCCAGATAAATTTTGGAGATTAGCGCTTTGGTCTCCTTTACCGCAAGATTTTGCTCGGCGGTAAAATCCTCTAGCGCCTTAACTGCTATGTTTTGCTCCTTTTCTTTTGCCGTAAGATCGGCAATGGCAGCATTCAGCGCAGTTTGAGTTTCCGTTTGAAACCCTTTTTCCGTAAGTAGAGTTAAGTTTCTGCTTACAGCTAACACCAGGGCGTTTCCGTCCTGCAAATTAAAATTGATCTTAGTGTTCATAAAACACCCTTCTAATTAGTTGAAAATTAATTTATTTGCGGTATGAATGTCTTGATAAGATATTGAGCGGCACATACCTAACCCCCAATATTGAAAATTCCCACAAAATAAGCTAAAAACAAACTTTTCCTCTTTAACAGCCTCAAAAGTTTCTCCAACGGAGTCAGAAGTTCGGGCGACGGAACCAAAAGTTCGGGCAACAGAGCCAAAAGTTCGAGCAACAGAACCAAAAGTTCGGGCGACGGAACCAAAAGTTCGGGCGACGGAACCAAAAGTTCGAGCAACGGAACCAAAAGTTCGGGCAACAGAGCCAAAAGTTCGGGCATCTGAACCAAAAGTTCGAGCAACGGAATCAAAAGTTCGAGCATCTGAACCAAAAAATTTAACAACGGAGAGATATATTCTTTTATTTGATCTAAATGAAATTACGCCGGATATTCGATTTGGTAAGAAAGTATCAAAAGAAATAATGTGTGATAGATTGGGAATTATAAAAGTTGGAGAAGCTGTGTGGGATTTTGAAAAAGATAGAGTCCTGCGTCGGCGGTTAATCTCCGCGTCAAGTAGTTTATTTTGAAAAAATTTGAGCCTCTTAGAATCTTCCGACAAAACTCCTCCGCTTTGTAGTAGCAAACTACTTTGTCAAAAAGTAAATGTCAAGTAAAAAAAATCCCCAAACAGTTTTTTACTTCAACCCTGAACAATCCAATTTTCCGTGATTAATTGTTTTCAGAAATCGACATATTTGTCATATAACCGATTACATCCTTTCCGCTTCTTTGAGTAATCTCCGGATTTTCTGTAAATAAAATAAATTACTTAGAACTAAAACTCCTTCTCTTTAAGTTTACGTAGTAATTTCTATAATATTTTAAGAAACATACTCGATAATATTACTAACGAATTTTGAAATCACTTAAACACAGTGTAAGGTAGCATGATGAAAAGAATTTCTGTAATCTTTATAACGTTCATAGCATTGCAAACATTTCTTTTACCGCAAGAGAAAGTAAAAATAAGCGGAGTTGTGTTCGGCGATTATTTTTATAACATCGACAATGCTGTTCCCGCAAAGAAAGACGTGAACGGATTTCAGTTCAGAAGAATATTTTTTACTACCGATTTTGCTCTTGCCGATAACCTTGATTCCCGCTTCCGTCTTGAATCGGACCAAACAGTTAACTCAAATACAAACGGCGGTAAACTCGGTGTTATGGTTAAAGACGCCTACTTAAAATGGAAAGAAGTTTTTAACGGCTCGGAGTTGATCGCCGGTATTTCTCCTACTCCCGGATTTGAAACCGCCGAAACAGCTTGGGATTACCGCGCATTAGAAAAAACTATTCTTGATCTTAATTCGATAATTTCTGCAAGAGACTTTGGAGTTGATCTTAAAGGTAAATTGAATGAGAACGGGTCGATTAATTACTGGATCAAATACGCCAACAACAGCGGCAACGCACCGGAAACCGATAAGTACAAAAGGTATTCGGCAATGTTCAAATTTAAACTTTCAGATAATGTACTGACTTCGATACATGTAGATTATGCAGATAGAGCTGATAAATTTGATGCGTTTGATAAACAAGCAAAATCAAATAATCAGTTTGTCGGTTCATTCTTTTTAGGATATAAACAGAAAGAAGATTTCTCGGTTGGTGTTGAAGCTTTCACCCGCACGCTCCAAAATAATTTTGCAAAGACCGCCGCGGATGCGCTTCAAGATCAAAGTTCAATTGGTATCTCTGTTTGGGCATGGGGCACTTTATCGGAAACGTTAAAGTTAGTCGGAAGATTCGACAGTTACGATCCGAACACAAAAAATGATTCCGACGGGAATGCGTTTTTTATGGCTGGCTTAGATTACAAAGCGGCAAAAAATGTAAGCGTTATTCCTAACCTCCAACTGGTTAGTTATCAAGCTAAAAATGCGCAAGGAGAATCTTTAAAAGATTTAACTGCGCGGGTAACACTGGCGTTTACTTATTAATTCACGTTACACGAGAGATTGAATTGGTTTCTTAATCATAATCTTAATCTTAATCTTTTTCAACAAGTCAGGCTTTGGCTGAATCTGCATTAAATACAAAAAAACGAGTAGTCCGCCGAAGCGGATAAGAAAACGATTATGATTAAGAATTCTTTCGCTTTATAACTGTGTAAGGTGAGTTAATAATAAAGTCGTGTTTTGTGGTGCTTGCAACCACCTCAGTCCACTACACATTCCACCGTTTCCGCGAGCAAATCTATGAGTTGTTTTTTTTCGAAAGGTTTAGAAAGGTATCTGGTGAATCCAAGATCAAGTAAATTTTCTTTATCCGAAATAAAAGCATAACCGGTAAGAGCGATTATGGGAGTGGTTTTATATCGGTCAATTTTTCTTATTTCGCGTAACACATCAACCCCGTTCATTCCTTCTCCAAGGTTTATATCCATAAGAATAACGTTGAATTGTTTTTCTCTCACTAATTTAAGTGCAGTTACTGCATTCGGCGCAGGCTCAACCGTATAACTATTTTTTAGATAGAGCGTGGTTAAAGTAGTGTTAAGCATGTTATCCTCCACCAATAGGAGATTCGGTTTTTCTGGAAACGGTTTTGGTGTTTTTAGAGTTTTTACTTCAAATCTTTCGGGAGACTGTTTAACATCGTTTTCTAAAATTGATGGGAATTTGAGGGTAAAGCTACTCCCTTCATGTTTTTTACTTTGTACTGAAACCGTACCGCTAAGTAATTCGGTCATACGTTTTACGATGGAGAGTCCAATTCCCAAACCTTCGTGACTCCGTCCCCAGCCTTCACTTTCCTGCTTAAACGAGCTAAAAATATTTTTAAGATTTTGCGCCGCAATCCCAATACCGGTATCGATCACTTTAATAACAACAAACGGTTTTCCGTCTTCTACTTCAGCTTCCACAAGCACGGTAACACCTCCGGTTTTAGTGAATTTAATTGCGTTATCTATTAAATTAATCATGATCTGACTAAAAAAAGATGAATCCAAATGAAGAGAAATATCAGAAGTATTGAAGAGCAAAGTAAGGGATAGCCCTTTTGTTTCAGCTTCAGGAAGAAACCGCTCAATAATTCGGAGAAGCGTTTCTTTAAGAGGCAGCTTAGTATTGTAAATTTCAATCTTCTCAGCCTCAAGTCTGGATAACTCTATCATCGAGTTGAGCGTATGCAGTAAACGTTTTCCGCTGACTTTTATGTTTTGTGCAAAGTGCAGGTGTTCAGGATTGTCTAATTCATTTACTAATAATTCGGCGAAACCGAGTATTCCGTTAAGCGGGGTTCTTACTTCATGGTTCATGTTGGCAAGCAATGTTGCTTTTAATTTACTCGACTCTTCCGCTAATATTTTTGCTTTACGAAGTTCATCTTCCTTTTTCTTCCTCTCTGTCAGATCATATGCAACAATCAAGATAAATATACATCTCCCCGTTTTATCAAGTATGGGAATTAAAGACGTATCGAAATAAAGTTCTTCATTGTAAAGAAAAAGATTTATCCCCGTATGTAAAGTGTTTTTCTTTTTAACGATCAAACGCATTGCACTGATGAGTGTTTTTTGAATACTGACTGGAAAAACCTCTTCAATTTTTTTGCTTGCATAGTTTTCTTTTGTCAGTCTGCTAAAATCTCTAAATGTTTGATTTACAGACAAGATTCTAAAATTATTCCGGTCTGATACTTTAATCATTGCCATAGCATCAGACGTGTTCTCGTAAATGAGCGAAAGAATTTTCCCGCGTCCGTTTGCGCCATCCTCGATAATAGTATTTTCAGTATCATCGAACAGGAAGCAGACTTCAACATTTTCGTGATAATGACTTAAAGCAGCAAATTTTTTCTTACTTCCATTCTTCGTTAGAATAGTAATGTTTCTTTTCTGTGTAGTTGATGAGCCATGATGCTTATGCATTTTAACCGGACTACTGTGAGTAACGCTCATCAATTCTTGATTGGAAATGCCGAATAAATTTTCTGCAAACTTGTTAAGTTTAGGTACTCCATTCCTCAAGAATAATATAGGAGCGTTTGTGAGCTCATATTGATCGATCAGCACCGACGAGTGCAAAAAATTATCATCATTGTGGGAAGTAGTAAGGCCCATGCTGCTGCTATTGTAAGATGTTTTAAATGTTGAGTTCATGTGTTATATGTGGAACTATTACTGTAAATGTGCTGCCTTTCCCTAATTCACTTTTTACTGAAATCTCGCCTTGATGTTTATCGATGATCTTTTTCACAATAAATAACCCAAGTCCGGTTGATGATTCATTATTAGTTGGTTTGGCGCTTAGTTTTTGATATTTACCGAATATTTTTGAAAGATCATCCTTGCTTAAGCCAAGTCCATTATCTTCAACTTCAACTGCTATGTTGGTTCCGGTTTGATTTATTCGAACAATTATCTCTTTATGAAAGGGAGAATATTTGATGGCATTTGATACTAAATTTTCAAATACTTCATTAAGTTTTTGTTTATCGGCATGAATAGTAATTTGTTCTAAAGAAGTTTCCAACACTACCGAAAGTTTTTTCAAATCGAATGAGTTCTTGAAAGAGAATATTATCGATTTAATCAAGTTGATCAGATCGAAATCGCTCATGGTAAGGTCAAATTCGGTAGCATCATTTACAGAGGTTTTTAGGAGTTCTGTAAAGAGTTCGTTCATATTATGCGCCGAGGACTTTATCAATCCGGCATAACTTTTCAGTTCATCATCTTCCCCGGCCATCTCTTCTATTAAACTTGAAAATCCCATGATTGCATTTAAAGGATTTCTCAAGTCATGAGCTGCCACATTGAGAATTTCTTTTTTAAATTCGTTAGCTTCTTTAAGAGAATTTAATGTTAACATATGCACTTTAGTCTGAGCTGATAGCAGCACGTAGAAATCAAGGAGTTTTAATCCGCCATTTTCGTATTCAACAATAAGAGGGTCCTGGCGGTAAAATACATCCCTGTTCAATGCTTTACTCGCGGCGGTAAGAATTGATTCATTCTCTGAGATAAATAAGGTATATCCCTCTTTAAATTCGTGTGTGAATGCTTCAATCGTTCTTTTTGAGTAGAGCTCAAGCATAAATTCTTGACTCATTAATTCAAAGAATCGGCTTTTAGAGATCACGCTAAAATATTTTCCATCTTTCAATACAATAACGCCGGGAAGGGATTCATTATTCTCAAGTATTTTGAAGACTTTCTTTAATGGTTCATTTGCATCTATGGTAGATTCAACCAACAGAAGATCCTTCAACCTGGCGTTAACTTTAATTTCTGACTTCATTTCTAAAATTTTATTTTAATATTTAGCATCCTAAAATAGAATTGTTAAGTTAATTCAAGGTTAAACCTGAGTTAAGAAATTGTTAATTAATAGTGTAGGATCAAATCGATAGTTACACTCGTTTGCTGTGGTAAAATTGTTTTGGAATTTTTCGATATCAGAAAGAGAAGCAAATAGCTTTTAGTATCCCAACACTTAACAATTTCATAACACTTCCGTAACATTTCCTTAATAGTGCGGCGATAACTTTGCTTGTGAAAAAAAATAAAGGAGTGTTTTATCAGAATTGCATATTTTAACGCCTCGTTTAAGGTGGGTCAAGATGGGGTTACGCGTGTTCTCTACAAAATGATCGAAGGGGCGTTGGAACGTAATCATGAAGTAATCGGCATTACTTCCGTACTTCCGGAACAAAATGAACAAATCATCCCGATGTATCAAGTTCCGTCCGTTGTGCTACCTCTTCAAAAAAACTATCGCCTTGCAATCCCGGGTTACCAGGCGTTTGCAAAAGCGCTCGAAAAATTCAATCCCGATATCTTACACATAAATAGTCCTTGTCCGCTTGGCTTTAGCGCCATGAAATATGGAGAAGCTTTTAACATCCCGGTTGTTGCGACGTATCATACGCATTTTCCAAAATATCTTCCGTACTATCATTTGTCGGCTCTGGAGGACTGGACGTGGAAGCTTTCCCGGTCGCTCTACAACAATATAGACCGAACCTTTGTGCCCACCCGCCCGATTTTAGATGAACTTATGCAACATAATTTTCATGATCTTGAATATCTGCCGAATGGCGTTGATGGAGAATTATTCAACCCAAAACACCGCTCATCAAGTTGGAGAAAACAATTCGTGTATGATGAAACACCCATTGTGCTTTTCGTCAGCAGACTTGTGTGGGAAAAAGATTTGCATGTACTGGTTGAAGTGAATAAAATTTTAAGAGAGAACGGAACCAAATTTGAGATGGTGATCGTAGGTGATGGTCCGGCGCGAAAAGAATTTCAAGCGAAAATGCCGGGCGCTCATTTCCTTGGCTTTCAATCGGGAATTCAACTTGCAGAAATATTTGCTTCGGCTGATATCTTCGCTTTTCCATCAACAACAGAAACTTTCGGATTGGTAACGCTTGAAGCAATGGCTTCGGGATTGGTACCGGTCGCCGCAAAAACCGGCGGTGCGGTTGATATTATTGAAGACGGAGAGTCGGGATTATTTTCCGCGCCGAAGAGTGGAAAAGATATGGCTGACAAAATAACTTTTCTTATAACTTATCCTGAGAAAAGAAAAGTTATGGCAGTGGAGGCTTATAATCGTTCAACTTCTTATCATTGGCAAAATATTTTTGAAAAGATGTTTGCGAGTTATAAAGAAGTAGTGAACATTAGTCAACAGAACCGGAGATCACATGACGCAGCTTGAGGAGATTCCCATTATTTCTGCTACCGACTTTTGTTTAACTAATAATTTAAAATCCGATTCTTCGGATTATAAAATTGTTCATATTTCCGACCCCCATTTGAGCAGGCAGTTTTACCGGGAACATATAAAATCTTTTAAAATTCTCCTTGAGAGGGCAATTGAAGCCGGTGCCGATCATATTTTGCTTACGGGTGATATTGTAAGTACCGCTGACCCGGATGATTTTTATCTGGCAAGGGAAATACTTTCAAAGTTTGGACTTCTCGATTCAACTAAATTAAGCGTTATTCCCGGTAACCACGATATTTTTGGCGGACCACATAGAGCCGTGGATGTCCTTAACTTTCCAAAATATATTCGCAATGTTGATTATGAAAAACATTTGAAATTGTTTTGTGATGCATTTGATGAAACATTTGAAGGGGTTAAAACTTTAATTGAAGGCTCCTTATTTCCCTTTATTAAAAAAGCCGGACCGTTTTCAATTCTGGGGTTAAATTCAATATCCCGGTGGTCGATGTGGAATAATCCCCTTGGTAGTAACGGAAGTTTAAGCGCTGAGCAAGTTGTTTCGCTTAAATCTTTAATTGAATCGAATGTGCCTGTTGAAGAAAATCTTCTTGTCGCGATGCATCATCATTTTCATGATTTGAATGATGAAGCTACCCAAAGCAAACTGTGGCAGAGAATTGAATCAAAAACCATGCGGATGAAAAAACGGAAAAGCATTATTAAAATATTTAAAAAGCTGAATGTTTCGTACGTGCTTCATGGACATGTTCATAGAAATGAAATTTATGAAAAAAAGAATATCAAGTTCATCAATGGAGCCGGAGCCGTATGTGATGATCCTATTCCCTATTTAAAATACAATTTAATCGAATGGAGAGACGGGAAGTCCTCCGCCAGAATTGAGCAACTTAACACTCCTTATCAAACTTCAACCTTAAAGAAACCTCTTCACTGCAGGCACAGGGAAGTTGCTTATGCAAGTTAAACCCCGTAATGCAGTTCGGAGAATTGGATATTTGACGCTCTGCTGTATTCATGACAAATGTTTTGCTTCTAAACTTAGACACAGACCTGTTATACTCACCGACCGGTGACCCTATGCTAATGAACTTAATCTTTTAACAATTTCATAACACTTCGGTAACATTCTCTTAATAGTGCAACGATAACTTTGCTTGTGAAATAAAATATCACAATTAGGAAAAAATAACATGAAAGAAAAAGGATCAGCAAATTTATTGTTTGCAGCCATAGCATTTCTAACGGGATTCATACTTTCCCTTTTTAGAAGCGAATACTTCTTCGGGATCATTTCACTCGGATTTTCACTACTCGTTTACACTCTCGGTTTTGTTTTAGCCAAGTATAATGATAGTAAAGATTTGTCAAACCAATTTGAGAATTAAATGCTTCAGATAGATTTAAATAATATTCTTAGAAACAGAATCCCTTCACTCTACAATAAGAAAATTTCATTACCGGGTAAAGCCGTGGAATCGGTTTTGTCAGGCATAATGAAGGTGAAAGAGATCAATACTTTTTTAGCTAAACACGAAAGATTAGACGGCTCCGCATTTATTGATGCACTTTTCGAGGAGCTCGATTTTTCTTACCTGGTCTCAAGTAAAGATAGAGAAAAGATACCGAGTGAAGGAAAAGTAGTGATCGTTTCAAATCATCCGCTTGGCGGTTTGGATGGATTAGCGCTGCTTAAACTGGTACTTGAAGTCCGCACTGATGTTAAAATAGTTGTGAACGATATTTTATTGCAGATAGAAAATCTGAAATCACACTTTCTCCCTTATAATTTATTTGATAGTGGAATTCAGAAAGAAAATATTTCAGCTATTGATAAAGCATTAAAAGAAGAACACGCGGTTATCTTTTTCCCGGCGGGAGAAGTATCAAGACTTACCTTGAATGGGTTGCAAGACACTCCCTGGACTCGCGGAGCTTTGCACTTTGCGGAAAAATCACGCGCTCCAATCCTTCCGGTATTTGTAGCTGGAAGAAACAGTCTATTCTTTTACGCAGTTTCCGCTTTATTCAAACCGTTATCCATGTTTCTTTTACCACGGGAATTATTTAAACAAAGAGGTAAAATGATTCCAATAAAAGTTGGAGATTTGATCCCGGTTAGAATAATATTCTCCGGATTATTGAAGGGGAAAACTTTGTTAAAGACGTTGAGGAAACATGTTTATCTCATCGGAAGCAATAAAAAAGGAATTTTCGTAACCGAGAAAAATGTCATCCATCCTGTTGATCCGTTAAAAATTAAACGGCAGCTTTTGGCTGCAACTCTTCTGCAAAAGATTGATGAAAAGAAAAAAGTCTATTTACTCTCAAACAATAAACTTTTCCCCGATGTAATCATAGAGATTGCGCGGCTCCGTGAAATAACCTTTAGAAAGATCGGAGAGGGAACCGGAAAGAAATTCGACACTGATCCTTACGATGCTTATTACAATCACATCGTTTTATGGGATGAAGAAAATTTAGAAATAGTGGGCGCGTATCGTATCGGCGTGGGAAGTGAAATTATTGAAAAATATGGCGCCGCGGGATTCTATTCATCAACACTCTTCAATTTTACAGAGCAATTTCAATTTCATCTCCCATATTCAGTTGAACTGGGAAGAAGTTTCATTCAATCAAAATATTGGAACACAAATGCATTGGATTATTTGTGGATGGGAATAGGCGCTTTCCTTGCGGCTAATCCAAGGGTCCAATTCCTTTTTGGTCCTGTGTCTGTCTCAAATTCTTTACCTCTCGATGCAAAGGAAATGATCGTTCATTTCTACCAGAAGTGGTACGGAAATACTTATGGGCTCGTGATGGCGAAGAATAAATACCGCATTCGAGACGATCAGAAAAAAAATCTGTCGGCGATCTTCAATTCCAATAATTACAAAGAAGAAGTGAAGTTACTAAAACAGAATCTCAGATTTTTCGGGATGTCCATCCCTCCTTTGTACAAACAATATACGGCGCTGTGCGAGCCGGGAGGCGCGCAGTTCCTCGATTTCGGCGTTGATCCCCATTTCCAAAATTGCATCGACGGTTTTATTCTTATCGATATCGACTTGATCAAATACTCAAAAAAAGAAAAGTACATTTACAGTAATCTGTTATTTAAAGAAGATATTCAAGAGCCGCAATTTGCTTATCAAACTTAGACCATTATTTAGTTGAATTTAACAATTTCTTAACACTAGCTTAACATTTACATAACATGCCAAAGGTAATTTTGCGATACAAATACTATTTAATAGAGAGAGAGAAAAATGTACTTGTATAACAACCAAACTTGGAACAAACAAAATTTTATGAGGTCACTTACCGTTTTTTTTATAATCGTTTTTGGATTCGGCTCATTATTCAGTCAGAATAAGGGTTCAATCGGCGGTAAAATAACCGATAAATCAAACAACGAAGAACTGATCAGCGCTTCGGTTTTAATTACCGGAACAACGATGGGAGCTACTTCGGATCTCGATGGCACTTATTCAATTAGGGGATTAAAAACGGGGAAATATTCGTTAAAATTTTCCTACATTTCTTATCAATCGACGCTTGTCGAAAATGTTATTGTAGAAGAGGGCAAAGAGACAAGAATCAATGTTCAACTTGAGCCTGAAACAAAAGAAATGAATGAGATTGTAGTTTCTGCCGATGCGATAAAATCTTCGGAAGCCGCAATGTTGAGCATTCAAAAAAAATCATTAGGTATTGTAGACGGCATTAGCGCAGAATTGATTAAGAAAAATAATAGTTCGGATGGAACAGATATTTTAAAAAGAATGACAGGCGTTACCATCTCGGAAGGGAAATACGCTTACATCAGAGGCGTGAGCGACCGTTATAATTCAACCATGCTGAACGGAGCAAATTTACCGAGCACTGATCCTGAAAAGAAAAGCGTTTCGTACGATCTATTTCCATCATCGTTAATTGAAAATGTTATTACAAGCAAATCTGCAACTCCGGATAAACCGGCTGATTTTTCCGGCGGATTGGTTCAGATAAATACTGTTGAATTTCCTTCGAGTTCTTTAATTGAATTCAGCATCGGGAGTTCATACAATACTTTGTCAACGAATAGAGACAAACTGACGTACGCTTCGGGTAAGTACGATTTCCTGGGTATTGACGACGGGTCGCGAAATTTACCTTCAACAGTTCCTTCCGGTCACGTCAATTCTTCGCTTGGAAGTAAAACCATTCAAGAAATCGGGCGGTCATTCAAAAATGATTGGGGAACACAAAAAGGTAAAATGCCGTTCAACTCAAACTTCAAATTATCTATTGGTGATTCTTACGAGATCGGTGAAGAAGGAAAGCTCGGATTTATCGGATCACTTACTTATTCATCCACCAACGAATTAAGGAAGTACGAAAGAAAATATTTCAATTACAGCGGTACCTGGTATGATTATACCGGTTCCGACTATTTAAATAACATTCTTTGGGGAGCGTTATTTAATGCCAGTTATAAGTTTGGCGGAAGCAACAAGATCAGCTTTAAAAATATTTATAATCAGAACACAGATAATAATGTTGTTACAACAAAGGGAAGCCATTTCTACGTTCCGGAATATAGAGAAGCTACTTCGCTTCAGTTTACGGAACGTTCTCTTTATTCAACTCAATTGATCGGTGAACATGTAGTTACTTCCTTAAACAACAGCTTGTTCAACTGGAATGTAAATTACGCCAACTCTGAGAGAAAAGAACCTGATTCCAGAAAATATTGGTACAGTCGGGAGTTAGACGCACCTGAAACCGATCTACGTTTTTCAATGAATCAAGCAACGGCAACCAGGTTTTTTTCAGACTTGAAAGATAAAAGTTACGGTTTTAGCGGGGACTTTCTTATAAAACCGTTTGAAGAACCTTCAATGCCGAATTTCAAAATCGGTTACCTGCAGAACAAAAAAGATAGAGATTACGCGCCGAGAGTATTCGGTTTTGATTTCAACCAGAGAAAAACTTCGATCAATTTGAGGGACAGTATTTTCAGTTTGCCGGTTGAAGATATTTTCCAACCGGAGAATATTAATCCGAATTTTATTTACTTAGTTGAAGTTTCAAATCCCTCCGATAAATATAACGCGACCGAAAGAGTCCAAAGTACTTATGCAATGTTCAATGCAACTTTGTTATCCGACATCAAACTTTCAGGCGGTTTCAGATATGAATATTCCAATGTAAGATTGTCTTATATCGATCCGCAGAGTTATACAAAAACATTAACGGTATCTCACAAATACAATGATGTACTTCCTTCACTAAACCTAACTTATAAGTTTAATGAAAACATAAATTTCCGTGGAGCTTACGGAAAAACAGTCGCGCGTCCTGAATTAAGAGAGCTGGCAGTTTCAGGGTACTATGACTTTTTAACCGATGACTATGTCTTCGGAAATCCTGAATTGGTTAGAACCGTAATTGATAACTATGATCTTCGATTTGAATTTTATCCTGATCCGACAGAATTGTTTGCTGCAAATCTTTTCTATAAACATTTCAATAAACCAATTGAAGTTATCGGAGTAAACACAAGTTCCAAATCACGCTCATGGAAAAATGCAGATAACGCTGTGAGTTATGGTATCGAGTTAGAAGCGCGTAAAAATCTTGCATTTATTTGGGATGCTTTCAGACCGCTATCACTCAATAGCAACATCAGTCTTATTAAATCGGAAGTTGATCTTGGAACGGCAAGTTTGGGTCAAGCAGGTACTGTCCAAAAACGTCCTTTGCAAGGGCAGGCGGACTATGTGTTAAATATCGGGCTTTATTACGATCTGTATGAATCCGGTTTAACGGCAAACCTTGTTTATAATAAAGTCGGGCAAAAAATTGTAGAAGTCGGCGTTGACCAAACCGGAAATATCTTGAGCAGTCCAAGGGATCAGATCGATTTAAACATCTCTCAAAAAATATTTAATAATTTCACGGTAAAATTTGCAGTTAAAGATTTATTAGCTCAAGATGAAAAGACTATTCAAAGAACCCTGGATGGAGATAAAGTTGCAGATAATATCAAGCGGGGACGCAACATCTCTCTGGGGATTTCGTATCAATTGAACTAAAGGGTAAAAGTGATTCGGTTTTTGTGTGGATATAAAATTAATAAACTAAAAAAGGAAAATGGTATGAGAAAAATATTTCTGTTATTGATCATCTTATTTACATCGGTGGTCAATTTGAGCGCGCAAACCCAAGTTGAAATTTCAGGTGATATTTCAACCAACACAACATGGACGGCAAATAATAACTATTTACTAAACGGTTTTGTTCATGTAGTGGATGGTGTTACACTAACCATCGAAGCCGGAACAACCATTTACGGAAAGATCGGAACAAAAGCCTCCTTGATCGTTCGTAAAGGTGGAAAGCTTAACGCGATCGGTACAGCGTCCTCACCGGTTGTTTTTACAAGTGAATATACAAAATCGGGTTCAACTCAAGAGCCCGCGGCTGGTGATTGGGGCGGAATTATTTTATTGGGAAAAGCGCCCATCAATGTTGCAAGCGGTTCCGGACAAATAGAAGGAACGGGAGATATTAATGATATTTACGGCGGTACCGATGTTAATGATAACAGCGGAACATTAAAATATGTAAGAATAGAATTCCCGGGAGTTGCCTTTGCGAAAGATAACGAAATTAACGGATTAACATTCGGTGGAGTAGGCGCGGGAACAACAATAGATTATATTCAAGTTGCTTACTCAGGCGATGATTCTTATGAATGGTTTGGCGGCACGGTAAATTGTAAACACTTAATTGCCTACGCGGGAACAGATGATGATTTTGATACTGATTTCGGTTTTCAAGGGAAGCTACAGTTCTTACTTGGAGTAAGAGACCCGTTAGTTGCGGATCAAGCAGGCACATCAAATGGATTTGAAAGTGATAACGATGGAACGGGCTCTTTGAATTCGCCGAGGACTTCTCCAACCTGGTGGAACGTAACTTTAATTGGTCCAAAAGCAACACCAACGTCAACAATAGATTCAAAATATAATTATGGAATGCATTTAAGAAGATCATCACAAAATAAAATCAGCAATACATTAATTATCGGTTGGCCGAAAGTGGGAATATTCGCTGATGGAACGCAGACCAATAAAGATTTAAAAGATGGCTTGTGGTGGTTCAAGAATGGAATCATAGCCGGTGCAGCAAAGAGTGTAGATTCAACTAAAGGAGTTGCCGGATTTGATTATAGCAACTGGTTCACAAGCAATAAAAATAGATACTACGATAATAATGATGCGGCAGCATTAAATAATCCGTTTTTCTTAAATCGCCCGGACGCAATGCCCAAAGCCGGTTCGCCTGCTTTAACCGACGGTTTAACGCCTCCAAACGACGGCTTCTTTGATGTGAACGCATCGTTTGTCGGAGCTTTTGGAACTGAAGATTGGACACAAAGTTGGACAAAATTCAATTTCGGTTCAGAAGTAGAGATCACCGGAGATATAACAACAAATACAACATGGACTGCAAACAAAACATATTTGTTAAATGGTTTTGTACATGTATTAGATGGAGCAACACTAATCATTGAAGCCGGAACAACGGTTTATGGAAAGATCGGAACAAAAGCTTCGTTGATCGTTCGTAAAGGTGGAAAGCTTAATGCAATCGGTACGGCAACCTCACCAATTGTTTTTACAAGTGAGTATACAAAATCGGGTTCAACTCAAGAGCCGGCGGCTGGCGATTGGGGCGGAATTATTTTATTAGGAAAAGCTCCTATCAATGTTGCAAGCGGTTCAGGACAAATAGAAGGAACGGGAGACCTTAATGATATCTATGGCGGCACAGACCCGAATGATAACAGCGGAACATTAAAGTATGTAAGAATCGAATATCCCGGAGTAGCATTTGCAAAGGATAATGAAATCAACGGATTAACCTTTGGTGGAGTAGGCGCGGGAACAACTATAGATTATATTCAAGTTGCTTATTCGGGCGATGATTCATATGAATGGTTTGGCGGTACAGTAAACTGTAAGCACTTAATTGCTTACGGAGGTACTGACGATGACTTTGATACTGATTTCGGTTTTCAAGGGAAGTTACAATTCTTACTTGGAGTAAGAGACCCGTTAGTAGCGGATCAGGCAGGCACTTCAAACGGATTTGAAAGTGATAATGATGGAACGGGTTCTTTGAATTCGCCGAGAACTTCCCCGACCTGGTGGAATGTAACTTTGATCGGACCGAAAGCAACACCAACTTCAACAATAGATTCAAAATATACTTATGGCATGCATTTAAGAAGATCATCACAAAATAAAATCAGCAATACTTTGATTGTTGGCTGGCCTAAAACGGGTGTTTATGTTGACGGAACGCAGACCAATAAAGATTTAAAAGATGGTTTGTGGTGGTTCAGGAATGGAATCGTTGCAGGCGCGGCAAAGAGTATAGATTCAACTAAGGGAGTTGCCGGATTCGATTATAACAACTGGTTCACAAGCAATAATAATAGATATTACGATAATAATGATGCAGCAGCGTTGAGCAATCCGTTTTTTCTTTCACATCCTAATGCATTACCAAAAGTTGGTTCACCGGCATTAACCGGAGGAGCAGTTCCACCGAGTGATGGATTCTTTGATGCAACCGCTACCTTTGTTGGTGCGTTTGGAACTGAAGATTGGACTTCGAGCTGGTCAACAATTAAAATGACTCCTGTAGTTTCATCAATTAATGAAGGACTCGCCACAACTCAGATTCCTGCGAAGTTTGAACTTTCTCAAAATTATCCTAATCCATTTAACCCGGCAACAACGATCAGATTCTCTGTACCGCAAGCCGGGGCAGTTAAATTGACGGTTTATAATTTGCTCGGTCAGGTTGTAACAACTCTCGTAAACGGTTATAGAGAAGCTGGTATTTATAACGTAAACTGGGATGCTTCAAATCGTTCAACCGGAATTTACATTTACAGAGTGGAAGCAAATTCCTTTAGTTTAACAAAAAAAATGACGTTGTTGAAGTAGGCAATTCTCTCTCTCGCTCTCACTCTCCAACTCTAAAGGACGCTGCATTCGTTAGCGTCCTTTTTTTATTTGTTGATGGAGATATTTACATTTAAGCAAATGAATATTTTATTTCTAAATTTATTAATACTCACGTTCATCCCATTTTATCTTTTCTCGCAAGGGAATCATTCCTTTTATTCCACCTTCACTAACATTTCATCCCACCCGATAAAAGAACATCTACAGATATTAGCTGATGATTCGTTAGAAGGAAGAAGTGTTGGAACAAAAGGCGGTAATCTTGCAGCTCAATATATTTCGGATCAATTTTCCAAATTCAATCTAAAAGGGATTCCATCCGGGAATTCTTTCTATCAAAATATTCCGATGCATGGAAGCACAACCTTAAATACATCTGAAATGATGCTCCTTTCAGACAGAGATACTGCCTATCTCAATTATTCAACTGATTATTTTCTTTATAGATCAGGTCAGCAAACATTTCTTCCAACTCCGATACCTTTGGTTTTTGTCGGTTACGGAATTGTTGCGCCTGAGTATGATTATAATGATTATCAATCGGTAAACGTTGAAGGGAAAATAGTTGTTTATCTTGATGGCGAACCTTACTCTGAAGAAAAAGATTATTTTGATGGTGAATCCCCAACGATTTATAGCTATCCAGAATCAAAAAGAAGGATTGCAATTGCAAGAGGCGCATCCGGCACAATTCAAATACCGTTAACTTCTTTTGAAGATTGGAATGCCGTTAAAAAAGATTTTTCGTTTGAAGATGTTACTCTTGCTTATTCAGTCTCCAGCAATTTGAGTATTATCATTAATCCAAATACTGCCGGTAGACTTTTTCCCGGTTCTAAATTTACTTTCGATGATATTAAGAAAATGCACGAGACAAAAAAAATAGAATCATTCTCTTTGAAAACGAAACTAAAATTTAAAGGTGCGTTTAAAGAACGTGATTTCATCTCACCCAATGTTATCGGAACCGTTGAGGGGAGCGATGCTGAATTAAAAAATTCTTATCTCATCATCTCTGCCCATTATGATCATTTGGGAATTGGACAAGCGGTGAAGAACGATTCGATCTATAATGGCGCACTTGATAATGCAATTGGCGTTTCTGTTCTGCTTGAATTAGCTAAAGCATTTTCAAGTTTGGAGATAAAACCTAAAAGATCAATTCTCTTTATTGCCACTACCGGAGAAGAAAAAGGTTTACTTGGATCAAGTTACTATACCGAAAATCCGGTTGTTCCGCTTTATAAAACAATCGCAAACGTTAATATAGATGGAGTTGCGATGTTCAAGGACTTTGAAAGTCTTGTTGGTATTGGAGCCGGTCTATCCACGTTGGATAAATGGCTAATTTCAACTGCCGGAACATATAATTTATCTTTAGAAAATATTCCATCACAATTTAAAAGATTTGATGCATTTAATAAATCAGATCAATTAGCATTTGCCTTGGCGGGTATTCCATCAATTTTAGTTTTGGAAGGAACAAAGAACAAATCGAAATCTAAAGAGGAAGTAACGGAAGCGTTTATTGATTATTATCTAAATTATTACCACACTCCCTTTGATGATCTAAAACATGAAATTGATTGTGAAGCGGCTGCCAGACACGCAAAAATTTTATTTGATCTCTGTTTTAACTTAGCCAATAGTAAAGATGCTCCGGAGTGGCGCGAAGGAACTCAATTTATTAATGCACGATTAAGATCAATTGCCGAAAAGAAGTAGCCATGACTCACAAAAAATATTTTATCCTTTTGTTGATCTTATTAAATGGTTGTTCAGCAAATTTCTATAATTCGCATACAATTAGAATTGTGGGTTCGGATACCATGATTGAATTAACATCCAATCTTGCAGAAGCATATATGAAAGAATATCCCGGAATCTCTATTCATGTTGAAGGAGGAGGAACAGCAGAAGGCATCAAAGCGTTAATTAACAACAAAACGGACATTGGTACCGCATCAAGAAATTTAAAACCTGAAGAAGCTAAACTTCTGGCAGATTATTACAGCTCGCTTGGGTTGGTATTTCTTATCGCAAAAGACGGATTAAGCATTTATGTAAATACGGCTAATCCGGTTAAAGATTTTAGTTTGCAGCAACTTAAAGATATTTATACAGGCAAGATAAATAATTGGAAAATGTTAGGCGGGAAAGATACTTCGATAATAGTCGTTACAAGAAATCCCAATTCGGGAACCTACCTTTACTTCAAAGAACACGTAATGGAAGATGAAAATTACTCATCTTTGGCTGTGGTTGAAGCTACTACAAAAGAGATCGTAAATTTTGTCTCTAAAAACACCAATGCGATCGGTTACGGAGGTATGGGATACAAAGAAAATGTTTTTCACGCAAAGATTGAGGGAATTGAACCAAATGAAGAGAACGTGAGAAACGATACATATCCGATTACAAGATATTTACATTTTTTTACAACTAAATCTCCGAGCGGAGTTGTTAAGCATTTTATTGATTGGGTACTCTCTCCGGTAGGACAAAGTGTTGTCCGTAAATCGGGTTATATTCCCCTGTGGGAAAATAAATTGTAAACTCCTCATATTCAGTTTACATGCCAAATGCAGCCTAATTCTTTTTTTAATCAGAATCTAAATCCTTATCATACTCGTTCTTTTTTTAAATAATCAGATGAAGAAAAAGATTAAGATTAGGATTACGAGTTTTACCAATTGCATGGCCAATGTTAGTATCGATTCACTCAACATATATCGGCACGTTTGCGTTTAAATGGGCTTTTTCCCTCAAATCCTTGTTTCGACAACTTTTTTCTTAACAATTTCTTAACAATTACTTAACATTAACAGTTCATTTTTTAACTAATTTTTAAAGAGAGAAAATAAAAATTTACTTTTTAATGAGAGAGAGAGAAAAGTGAGAAAACTATTCCAACATTTTGTCGTTGTAGCTTTGGTATGTAATGTTTTATCTGCGCAAAATTCACCTAAAATCAGCGGTCTTATGTTCAGCGATTATTTTTACAACATCGATAATTCATCTATTGCAAAGAAAGACCTAAGTGGATTTCAATTTAGAAGAATTTACTTTACAACCGATTTTGCGGTTGCTGAAAATTTTGATTCGAGATTTCGCCTTGAATCGGATCAAAGTACAAGCTCAAATACAAACGGCGGTAAGCTTGGTGTTATGGTTAAAGACGCTTATTTAAAATGGAAAAGTGTGTTCAGCGGTTCCGATCTTTACGTAGGTATTTCGCCAACTCCTGCATTTGATGTTTCTGAATCAGCTTGGGGTTATCGCTCTTTGGAAAAAACTATCCTTGATCTTGATGGAATTGTTCCTTCGCGGGATTTTGGTATTGATTTGAAAGGTAAATTAACCGATAACGGTTCAGTAAATTATTGGGTAAAATTTGCAAATAACAGCGGCAACGCCCCTGAAACTGATAAATATAAAAGGTTTTATACCACGTTCCAGTTCAAAATTACAGATAACCTGCAGGCTACAGTTTCTGCTGATTACGCTTCAAAAGCGAAAAAAACGGACAAATTTGACAAGCAAGAAAAATCAAATAATCAGTTTGTAGGAGCTGTGTTTTTAGGGTATAAAGAAAAGGAAGATTTCTCTATTGGAGTAGAGACTTTCACAAGAACTATTCAAAATAATTTTACTAAATCTGCGGCTGAAGCGCTTCAAAATCAAAGCAGTTTTGGAATTTCCATCTGGGGATGGAAAGCTTTGAACGAATCCCTAAAGCTGGTCGGAAGATTCGATAACTTCGATCCAAACTCAAGTATTGATTCAGACGGGAATTCATTTATCATGGTTGGTCTTGATTACAAAGCTGCAAAGAATGTAAGTGTTATTCCAAACGTTCAATTAGTTAATTATCAAGCGAAAGATGCTCAAGGAAAATCTCTAAAGGATTTGACTGCAAGAGTAACTTTTGCCTACTCATTTTAATTATATTTAAGGAAATAAAAATGAAATTTCAAAAAATCATTTCGGTTCTTTTTCTAACGATTTCTTTTTCAATATTGGCTCACGCTCAATTGCAATTAAACGGCGCGGGAGCTACGTTTCCTGCAGTGATTTACTCAAAGTGGTTTGATGAATATAAGAATGTCAGCGGTGTTCAATTTAATTATCAAGCTATAGGAAGCGGCGGCGGAATCAGACAAATCTCGGAAGGAACGGTTGATTTCGGTGCAACCGATGGTCCAATGACCGAGCAACAATTAACAGATGCAAAAAAGAAGCAAGGTACAGACATCCTCCACATTCCAACCGTTATGGGAGCAGTAGTTGTTTGTTATAATGTTCCCGGAATTAGTAAGGGATTAAATCTCAGCGGCGAAGTTCTCGCAGATGTTTTCCTTGGAAAAATTATTTATTGGAACGATGCAAAGATTAAAAAAGATAATCCAAAAGTGAACCTTCCGAATAAACCGATTGTTGTTACTCATAGATCAGACGGCAGCGGAACCTCATTCATCTTTACTGACTATCTAACAAAAGTCAGCAAAAATTGGAACGCAAAAGTTGGAACAGGAACTTCGGTTAACTGGCCCGTAGGTCTCGGCGGAAAAGGGAACGATGGAGTTGCCGGTTTAGTAAAACAAACCGAAGGTTCTATTGGATATGTCGAGTTGGCTTACGCCGTTAAAAACAAAATTCTGTATGCAAATATGAAAAATAAAGCCGGAAATTTTGTTGAGGCGACATTCCAATCAGTTTCATCAGCGGCTGAAGGCGCGGCTAAGAAAATGCCTGCAGATCTCCGCGTATCCATTACAGATGCAGCAGGAAAAGATTCTTACCCAATCTCCGGTTTCACATGGCTGCTTGTTTATAAAAACATGAAAGACGAAGCAAAAGCAAAAGCGATGGTTAACTTCTTGAGCTGGTCGATGGGAAAAGGGCAATCCTTTGCAACTGATCTTTATTATGCTCCATTGCCAAAAGCAGTTGTTAAAATGTGTGAAAAAAATATTAACTCAATTACAGCAAACGGTAAAAAAATAAAATAGTGGTTAATTCAGAGATTCAACCGGATATTGAAAATTCCAGAGTTGAAATAAATAATACGGCAGTTCGTCCGCCGGGTTTTTTTAAGAAAGTGTTTGGCACTTATAACTTAGGCGACTTAATTTTTGAAAGACTAACATTGCTTTTTGCGGTGTTAGTCTTTCTGCTTGTTATTCTTATGGGATACGAAATGTATCAGGGGTCAAAAATTTCCATCGATAAATTTGGATGGTCGTTTTTAACCAATTCCGTTTGGGATCCGGTACAGGAAATATATGGTGCACTACCTATTATTTATGGAACGATAGTTTCTTCTTTTCTTGCTCTTGTAATAAGTGTTCCTCTAAGCATCGGAATTGCAATCTTCCTTTCCGAAGTTTCTCCCGACTGGCTTGAAAAGCCTTTATCATTTTTAGTTGAATTGCTTGCAGGTATTCCCTCGGTTGTTTATGGTTTATGGGGAATATTTGTTTTAGTTCCGTGGATAAGAACCGATGTTGAACCATTTCTTACGGAACATCTTGGCTTTTTGCCCTTTTTTCGCGGAGCTCCCTATGGATTTGGAATGTTAGCTGCCGTTCTAATCTTAGCAATAATGATCCTTCCGATTGTCTCATCAATTTCACGTGATATTTTGAAATCGGTTCCTCAATCTCAAAGAGAAGCGGCGTTGGCTTTAGGTGCAACTCGCTGGCAATCAACAAAAATTGTTTTGAAGGATGCCAAATCCGGAATACTCGGCGCTACTATGTTAGGGCTTGGAAGAGCTGTTGGCGAAACTATGGCGGTTACAATGGTAATAGGGAACAGAGCGGTAATCTCTCCTTCGCTTTTCGATCCTTCTTACACAATGGCCAGTGTTATCGCAAATGAATTTACAGAAGCGACAAGTGAAATGTATTTAAGCGCGCTCATTCAACTTGCTCTTGTATTGTTTGTACTTACCATCATTATCAATGCTTTTGCTAAATTGTTAGTCTGGAGTATGGAAAGAAAGTTGGGGACAAGATGAATCCTTCTAAATTCTTTCATGTAAAAAGAAAAATTACAAGTGCAGTTATGATGTCTCTTTCTTTGGTTGCTACTTTGATAGCTGTTATCCCGCTTGTTCTTATCTTTTATTATACTATTTCAAAAGGAATTACCTATTTAAATATGGATTTCTTTGTTGCGATGCCGAAACCAGTTGGTGAATCCGGCGGAGGGATGGCGAATGCTATTGTTGGAACGTTAATGTTAATTGGTATCGGTGGGGCAATTGGAATTCCCGTTGGTGTAATGAGTGGAACCTATCTCTCTGAATTTGGGAAGAATAAATTTGGCGCAACGGTTAGATTTTTAACGGATGTGTTGAGCGGCGTTCCATCCATAGTTGTTGGTGTAGTGGCTTATACGCTTGTCGTTGTTCCGATGAAACACTTTTCCGCTTTTGCCGGCGGTATAGCTCTCGGAATTTTGATGATCCCGACCATTACCCGAACAACTGAAGAAATGATAAAACTTGTTCCACATTCATTACGTGAAGCGGGTCTGGCGTTAGGAATTCCTAAGTGGAAAACAACGATTTTAATAGTTCTAAAAACTGCCTGGAAGGGAATTGCTACCGGAATATTATTAGGATTATCACGCGCTGCAGGTGAAACGGCTCCGCTTCTTTTCACTGCTTTGGGAAATAGATTTTGGTCCACAAACGTTATGCAACCGATGGCGTCCTTAACCGTTTATATTTACGATTACGCAAAATCTCCTTTCGAGGATTGGAACAACCAAGCCTGGACTGCCGCATTAGTATTAATTATTATGATCTCAATGTTAAGTTTGTTGTTTAGAATCATAACGCGTTCAAAATTTAAAACAAAATAAATTGATTAATTCAAGTTTAGAATGATATGGATATAAAAATTTCAGTAAAAAATTTAGAAGCTTTTTACGGCAAGAATAAAGTATTGAAAAATATTTCAATTGATATTCCCCGGAATAAAGTTGTTGCGATAATCGGTCCTTCGGGTTGTGGTAAATCAACATTTCTGCGCTGCTTAAATAGAATGCACGAAGTTGTCGGAGGAACCATCACCGGTTCAATTTTAGTTGATGGAGAAGACTTGACGAAAACCGATCCTGTTCTGATACGGAAAAGATTGGGAATGGTTTTTCAGAAACCAAATCCTTTCCCAACGATGTCTATATTTAATAATGTTGCTGCGGGTTTAAGATTTAACGGAGTAAGAAATAAAAAGATCTTGGCTCCTATCGTAGAAAAATCTCTTAAACAAGCTGCCCTATGGGATGAAGTGAAAGATAATTTGGAAGATTCCGGAGTGAACATTTCCGGCGGACAACAGCAAAGACTTTGCATTGCGCGTACGCTTGCAGTTGATCCGGAAGTAATATTAATGGATGAACCTGCCAGTGCACTCGATCCGATTTCAACTTCGAAGATCGAAGAACTAATTTTTGAGTTGAAAAAAAATTACACAATTGTTATTGTCACTCACAATATGCAGCAAGCCGCCCGCGTTAGCGATTTTACGGCTTTCTTTTATATGGGTGAATTGATTGAATACGATAAAACAACAAAAATATTTACGAATCCGGCAAACAAAAAAACCGAAGAATACGTTACCGGAAGATTCGGTTGATTTTTTTGAAAATCTTTTGAGGAAAAATGGAAACACATTTTGATATACAGCTTGCAAAATTAAGAACCCGTCTTTTTAAGATGTGCAGTTTAGTTGATGAGCAAGTGCAATTTGCACTCCGTGCATTTGAAGAAGAAGACGTTTCTCTCGCAGAAATGGTGATTGAACGCGATAAAAAAGTCGACAAATACGATGTGAAGATCGAAAAAATTTGTCAAAAACTCTTTGCGCTAAACCAGCCCGTAGCAATGGATCTGCGGTTAATTATGTCCGCCATGACCATCAATACTAACCTTGAACGTATTGGAGATATTGCAGTTAACATTGCTGAGAGTTTCATTAACATAAAAAAGAAACCGGCGTTTTTAGAAAAAACAAAAATTAACGAAATGGCGGCTCTTGTAAAAGAAATGCTTCGTAATGCAATTGATTCCTTTATTCAAAACGATCCAAAGCTTGCCGAGAAAGTAATTCGTACCGATGATGAACTTGATGCGTTTAATGCAGAGAATCATAAGATTTTAATTGAAATTATGAAGGAAGACAAAGAGAACATTGATTCGGCTGTTGCGTTTTTGGTAACTTCGCGCGAAATGGAACGGATTGGCGACCACGCTACAAACATTGCCGAAGATGTTTTCTTCATCGTGGAAGCAGAATTAATCAAACATAAATATGAAAAATTTTTATTCACCCAGGCTGAAGAAGTGGAAAAAGAAATTGATGCTGAAGAAAATGGAGAAGTGACGGATGATTAATCCGTAAAAGAAAACTTTCTCAGAAATTCATCTTTTCCTCTCTCAATAAAAATCGGTTCTATTTTATTGTGAGCTTTTAAGAATGAACTTAAAAGCAGAAATCCTGTAGTTTCGCATACAATTAGTTTTGAAAACTGAGCATCGATAAAAGTGTTATTCTCATTTTTAATTGATTGCAATACCAACGTTAAAACTTCTTCCTCTTTTTCAAAAAAAAGAAGGTGAAGGTCAACCATTCGTTCCGCCGAGAATTCATTAATCGTTTGTTTTATTACCTCAAAGAGAAGAAGAAAACCTTCCCCCAACTTCATCTTAAAAAGAAAATATTCTTGAAACCGTTCCTTGGTTGAAAGCGATTCGTTATTAAAACATTTTTTTATTTGTTCCAAATAATCGGTTATTTCCCATTTTACAGTCTCAAAAAAAAGTTGATCCTTTGAAGTGAAGTAATGATAAATTGTAGCCTTGCCGATCCGGACGTCCCGTGCAATTTCTTCCAAAGTCGTCTTATTTAACCCGTGCCGGATAAATCGCTTTTGAGCAGCTTTAAGAATGTCGATTTTTCGAGATTTTGTCATTTTCCTATAAATTTCTTTTGGTAAAATGAAAATAATCAAACTTTATTTAAAATTTACGTTGATTTTTAGGACTTATGTGTCTAATTTGTGAAACTAAATTTACTAAAATGGAGATAAATAAATTATGGCTATGATGGCTAAAATGCGGTCTTTAGCTCCAGCCTTCATAATTTCTGTTGGCGTCTTGTTTGTACTGTTTATGGTTATTTCAGATTCTAATGTTTTAGAAGCATTAGGTGCAAGATCCAACAATGTAGGCTCGGTTAACGGAAAAAATATATCGTATCAAGAATTCTCAAATTTTCTTGATCGCGCAGTAGAAAATCAAAAAGCGCAAACCGGGCAAGACGTTCCCGAAGAAAATATGGATCAGTTTCGAGATCAAGTTTGGGATGCTATTGTAACCCAAACACTTACTGAACAACAGATTGAAAAATTCGGCATCAAAGTTACCGATGAAGAAATAAGAGATTTCATCCTTGGACCAAATCCACCTGAATTTTTAAAGAGAAATTTTATCGATTCCACCGGAAAATTCAATCGTGAAATGTACGAAAGCGCTTTGTTCGATGCTCGTAATAAAAAAGCCTTAGTTGAAGCTGAAGAAGTTGTTCGCCAACAATTACTAAGTCAGAAACTCCAAAGTTATCTACTCGCAACAGTTAGCATAAGCGATGCCGAACTAAAGCAGAAATTTGTTGACCAAAACCTCAAAATGCAGGCTGAGTTTGTTGCTGTTGATTTGAATTCACTTCCGGATGCAGATTTTAAAACTCCGGAAGATGAAGTAAGAAAATATTATGATGAACACCCCGACAAATTTACAGTTACTGCCGAAAGAAAATTAAAATTTGTATTTTTTAAGATTCAACCCTCAAGAAGCGATTCCGAGGGAGTTCTTAAAAATTTACAAAATGTAATGCTTAAAGCAAAAGGGGATACAGCTTCGTTTAAATACTTCGCTGATATTTATTCGGAAGTGCCTTACTCAAAAGATACCATGAATATCTCCGAGTTGCCGACCGCATTGTTAGATAATTTTGATGATTCAAAGATTGGAATAATGATTGGTCCATTATCAGGAAATAACACCTACGGAATTTATCAAATATCGGGAACTGTTCCCGCAAACGAATCTCTTGTAAAAGCTTCACATGTCCTAATCAAATTGACTGGAGACGATACAAAAGACCTTGCAGAAGCAACCCGTGTTTACAATGAAATTCAAAGTGGATTAGATTTTGGAACCGCTGCTGCAAAATATTCCTCCGATCTTGGCAATGCAAAGAATGGCGGAGAACTTGGCTGGTTCGGCAAAGGAAGAATGGTAAAAGAATTTGAAGAAGCTTGTTTCAACGGAACAATCGGCGTTGTTCAAAAACCGGTAAAAACAAGTTTCGGATACCACATTATTAAAGTTACGGGCAAAACTTCACAAAAATATATTGTGGAAAAAATTATCAATTCAATTAAACCTTCTGCTCTTACTAGAGATGATATTTACAATCAAGCGAATGATTTCGCCTATATTGCAGAAAAGAACGGTTTTGAAAAAGAAGCTCAAGTTGCAAATTTAAAGATTGAAGAAACGCCGGCTTTTAATGAAGAAAGTCAGTATTTGCCAACTATCGGAGTGAATAAACCTCTCTTAAAATTTGCTTTTGAAAACGGATTGAACACACTTAGTCAGGTCTATAAAGGAAACAACGGTTATGTAGTAGCTAAAATTTCCGAAGTGATCAACCAGGGTGTTCGTAAGTATGACGATGTAAAAAAGCAAGCTCAAGCGTTGTTATTAAAAGAAAAGAAATACGTAAAAGCACAGTCAATTGCTGAAAATATAAAGAAGAAGACTGGCGCTAATCTTTCTGCTGCTAAGAGTGTTTATGGTAGAGCTATCTACGATACGACCGGTATATTCACTACATCCGGAAGCATTCCAAAACTTGGAATTGAATATAACTTCGCCGCAAAAGCCTATGATCTTTCTGTCGGAGCTGTTTCAGCACCGATCAAAGGAAGCCGTGGATACTTATTAGCAAAATTATTATCTAAAGATGCATTTGATGAAAATTCTTTTAAAACTCAAAAAGGTGGTTTGAGAGAAAGATTGCTTCAGGAGAAGAAGAATTCTTTTGTAAGCCAATGGCTAACAAAAATGAAAAAAGATGCTGAAATAGTTGATAAGAGATACGTATTTTATAATCGTTAAATAGGCGAAGCAAATTATTATTCTCCCTCTATTTTTTGCTCACCTGAGCGACGAAAGATAGAGGGATTTTTATTTTTAAATGACGACATGGAAAACGAAAGAATCTTTTTAACTGGATTTATGGGCTCCGGCAAAAGTACAATTGGACCGATCCTGGCTAATGTACTTGGTTGGAATTTTTACGATCTGGATAAATTGATAGAACAAGAAATGGGCGATTCCGTAGATAATATCTTTGCTATTCATGGTGAAGTTTTTTTTCGTGCGAAAGAATCTGAAGTGCTCGAGAAAACGGGAAAAGCTACCAGGATCGTTCTTGCCCTTGGCGGAGGAACGTTAACGGATAAGCAAAATGTTGAGTTCATTAAAAACAATGGTATCTCAATTTATCTTAAAAGTACACCGGATGAAATTTTTCGCCGTCTCAAATTTAAAGTTGACCGCCCTTTGTTGAAATCAAAAGATGGTTTACCTCTTTCCACATTTGAAACGAAAAAAAAGATTACAGAACTTCTGGAAAAAAGAGAAGCCACATATTTATTAGCCGATATCATTTACCAGATTGATAATATCACCGTGGGAAAATCTGTTGACGACCTGGTAAAATTATTAAAGAGGAAACTCCACTTATGAAAACTATTGCCGTTCCGCTAAAAGAAAATAAATACGAAATTTATCTCGGGAAAGGAATCCTTGAGAAATTTACTTCACTTTGTGCAAAACATTCGTTGCCGAAAAGAAAATTTTTTGTTGTAGATGAAAATGTTTTTCGACTTCACAAAAAGTATTTACAGACGTTTTTAACAGAAGAAAAAACGGATTCAATTTATATATTTCCTTCCGGTGAAAAGTCGAAATCGTTCAAGCAAATTTCCGAACTGCATAAAGTGATGCTGGAAAATAAATTCGGACGCGATACATTAGTTGTTACAATCGGTGGTGGCGTAACCGGTGATGCTACCGGATTTGCCGCATCGATATTCATGCGGGGAGTTCCGGTTGTTCATATTCCAACTACGTTGTTAGCGGCGGTTGATAGTTCGGTAGGTGGAAAAACGGGAATAAATTTTAACAACACAAAAAATATTATTGGAAGTTTTTACCAGCCTAAATTTGTTTTGATCGATACAAATTTTTTCTCTTCTCTACCGGAAAAGGAAATCACTTGCGGACTTGGCGAAATAATTAAATACGCTTACTTAACTTCACAAAAATTTTATGATCAAGTATTTCTTGATTTTAATTTTTTCTACCAAAAGGATTTTTCAAAAACTGAAAAGTTGATCGCAAGTTCAATAAATGTTAAAGCGGAAGTAGTTTCAAGCGATGAAAAAGAAACCGGACTTAGGAAAATTCTTAACTTCGGACATACGTTTGCGCATGCCTTTGAAAGTGAACTTCATTTCAAAATTAAACACGGGGAAGCGGTGATTGCGGGGATAATTTGCGCCTTGTATTTATCGCACGAAAAAGGATTTATTACAGAAGAACAACTGAAAAAATTCCTTTACCTTCCAAAACAAATTCCTCTACCGGTTACACTAAAAAATCTCGATAAAGAAAAACTTTTTCAAGTGATGCTTTCCGACAAAAAAAATAGAGACGGTAAAATCAAATTCGTTCTTCTAAAAAACATTGGAGAAATTCTCCTTGATGTTGAAGCTGAAAAAGCAGAAGTATTTAACTCGTTTGAGAGAATGTTTAAAAGCATCTAAATAGTTAGTAATCCGCCGGAGGCGGACTGCGAAGAATGGCGAGAATATTAAAAATTTAAGAATAACGATTAACGATATTTAATTTTTGATGTAACAAAATCTTCTAACTTCTAAAATCGTTAATCCTTGTTCTGAGATCAATTTTGGTTCTGGCTTTGCCAAGTTATGCATTAGTAATGTCCCCTCAAAGGTTAGAGTGGAAATTAAATTGTAACCTTTGAGGTTACGGCAACAAAAAAAAATTTCATTTGACATTGGGGTAAATAATTACATAAGTTTGAATAAGGAAATAAACAAATAATTTTTAATTGACCTTGTTTGCTTCGGGGACGAGGGGATTTCTGTTAAACTTTTCCATCCTTTCTTTTCCTACAAAAAATAATTATCGCAAATTAGATCATTAGTAAAAATATCCTTGCGCGTAAAGGCGAGAGTATTAAAAATTTAAGAACAACGATTAACGATATTCGATTTTTGATGTGACAAAATCTTCTAACTTCTAAAATCGTTAATCCTTGTTCGTAAATCAATTTTGGTTCTGGTTTTGCCAGATTAAGATTTAGTTCAACGGGTGCTAAAGTGTTTTTGGAGAATGGAGATTCATAATAAAGCTTTACAATTAAGAAGAAACGATTTGTCTTTTGCAGATGAAGATTTGCGATTTTAAATATAATTACGGCATTTTTAGAAGAAGATTCGCAATTAAAAAATGAAGACTATCATTTTGAAAAAGAATATTACGATTTTCAGAAAGAGTTTTAACAATTTTAAGAGAGGTTTTGCCTTTTGAAAGAAAGGTAAGGCATTTTCAATTGAGGTTTTGCGATTTCCAGAAGGAGTTTTGCGATTTCTGGAAGAGGTTTTGAGGTTTATAGAAGAGTTTTGACGTTTTTTGGTGAAAAAATGACAGTTTTTATGACAAAAAGGCAATAATGCCCTAAAATAACACATAATCACTAAATAGGAGAGGATCAAATGAACCAGAACGAAGAAAACAAGTCCAACATGTACAATGCAGTGGAAGCGGTTTTTATCGGAAACGCGAGTATTGTAGCCGAAATACCGGCTTTGGGCGAAGTACACACAGATTTGCAATCATTAATTGCCGAAATTGAAACTACAGACGGCGAATTAATGAAAACTACGGAGGGAAAAATTTCCGTAAAGAGCAAAGCAATTGAGGAACTTATCGCTTCCATCGTTCCTATCGCAGCAGCCGCAAGAGCATACGCGGTTCGGAAAAAATTAGTCGAACTAAGAGCCGCAGTCGATTATTCTGAAAACCAACTAAAACATCTAACCCAGGTAGAATTACCCATAAAAGTAAAAAACATTAAAGATGCGGCGCATGCAGTTTTATCCGATCTTGCTAGCTACGGAATGACCCAGGCAAAATTTGATTTAGTTGATGCTAAGCTTACCGCATTGAAATCGGCAAGCGGAAAGAAGAACACCGGATTTACCGACCATGTTGCAATAAGGAAAACTTTGTCAGAGTTGTTTGAGAAAGCGGATGACCTATTGCAGAGTGAGGCTGACGATATTGTGGAAGTACTAAAAGAATCCAAACTCTCTTTTTATAACCAATATTTTGCCGCAAGAGTAATTAAAGATTTGGGCGGTTCGCATACAAAACCGAATGATGAGGATAAAACTCCCCCGCCAACGGATACGCAAACGCCGCCGGTGCAGTAAGAAGTTAAAGTAGTGCCTTGCTATGGCAAGGCACTACTTAACAAATATAAATGTTATCTCCGGTGCGGTGGGGAAAATATTTTTAAGTATTATGTTTATGAACAGAAAACGAAATATTTGGAAGACGGTCAGATATTCTATTAATTAGATAAACAGTGAAGTTTAAGTGGTAGTTAAGTGGAAAAGTAAAAACTAAATAAATGAGTCAAATGTTAGATTACAATAATACCCCTCTCGAAGATTGCGATGGATTTACTCCGTTGCAGATGCATGAAATAATTTATTTCCCTTTTGATAAAGAATGTGTGATTAAATTAAATAATGCAAATAGTGAACAACTTATTAATGAAAGCCCTATACTTAAAATTATAATCGAATTCTTAATCGTAATACGTTACAATAAGATAAAATTGACTCAAAACGGAAATCTTCCACTTAGATTTATAAATGATATTTATAATAAAAAATATCTACTTGATGAAGATATTGAAAATGGATTTGTAAAAATTCGTACAGAGACAGATTGGATTCCTCTACATAATGTTAAACTAGTTTTAACTCTTGCTGGCTTTATCAGAAAAAAATATAATTATCTGTTAATAACAAAAAAATGTGAATCATTATTAAAGAATGGAGATTATACAGAAATATTTTATGAATTTTTAAAAACATTTGCCTTAAAATTTAATTGGGCTTATAACGACAGATATACCAATGAGGCAATTGGGCAAATAGGATTTTTATATTCTCTTCATACCATTAATAAATATGGAAACAATAAAACCGATTTAAAATATTTTTCAAATTTATACTTTAAAGCTTTCCCAACATTTATTGAATTAAATATAGAGGGGTGGAAAAAAGAAGCAGCATATCATACAAGATTCATAGAAAGATTTGCTTTATGGTTTGGTTTCGTTGAAGAAGAAATTGCTGAAGGGAAAAATTATCTTGAACGCGATATAAAAATAAAAAGAACAAATTTATTAAAGCATTTATTAGAATAAAGATAGACAACCACATGATAAGTGATTCAAAGTGACAACGTTTGGGGATACGGTATTTTATAAATATTTATGTTTATTGTGAAGTTTCAGAAGCATTTATCCAGGTAGTTATATTCCTTAACGGCAAATATTTTTAATAAATATGGTTGAAAAAAAAATTCTTAAAAAGTAAAAATAGTTGTATATGAAAAATGTAATTTATTTTATTCTTGTTTCTCTTCTTACATTTACATCATGTAAAAAAGATGGAAGCAATCCCGTTAACGCAGATACAGTTCCTATACCGCCAACCTTAGCAACGCCAAAAGATACCTCAGCCAATATTGCCGTTCCAGTTGTTTTAACCTGGAATGAAAGTAGTGGTACAAAAAGTTATACCTTACAAGTCTCAGCAAGCAGTTCGTTTTCAAGTTTTGTATTTAATAAAAACGATATTACTACGGCAACTCAGCAAATCCCGGAACTTAATTATTTAGCAGTTTATTACTGGAGAGTTAGTGCAAGTAATAGTGTAGGCACATCCGATTGGTCAAAAGTATGGAGTTTTACAACTACCGGTGATGCACCTGCGTTTGTTCCTCAATTATCGCTACCGACAAACGGAGCGGTTGAGCAAAAGCTTTCTCCCGTTTTAGTTTGGAACAAAGTAAGTAATGCTAATAGCTATACTTTGCAAATTTCAACAAACAGTTCGTTTACAAATTTTGTATTTAATACAGATTCACTGACTGTAACTTCAAAGCAAGCAACAAATTTAAGCGGGTTAACACAATATTACTGGCGGGTAAGTGCAACGAATAATTTTGGTTCAATGGGTTGGTCAGAAACTTGGTCTTTTACAACTGGAATTGCACCTGTTCCCCCAGTCCTTTTATCTCCGACAGATGGAGCGACTGATATCTCACTTTCTCCAACTCTTACATGGAATGGAAGCAGTGGTGCAACAAGTTATGTTCTGCAACTCTCAACTAACAATTCTTTTTCAAGTTTTGTTTTTAATCAAAGTGTTACAACAACAAACAAACAGATAACGGGTTTAACTAATTCTACAAAATATTATTGGCGTGTAAGTACAAAAAATAATTTTGGGACTTCAAATCCTTCAGATGTTTGGAGTTTTACAATTGGGACACCCCCCACTGCACCAACTTTATTAACACCATCTGACGGTGCAACTGAAGTGGCACTTTCACCATCGTTTACATGGAATGCCAGCACCGGTGCTACAAGTTATACGTTGCAAGTTGCTACAGATAATTCTTTTACAAATACGATTTTTAATAATAATGTTGGGAATATTACAAGTAAGCAAATAACAGATTTAAGCGGTTTAACAAAATATTATTGGCGGGTAAATGCAACAAACACTTACGGATCTTCAGCAGCATCAACAAGTTGGTCATTTACAACAAAAGCGTTAGTATGTGGCTCACAATTAATTTATGCAGAAAAAACTTATAATATAGTTATGATTGGAAATCAGTGTTGGCTGAAGGAGAACCTTGATGTAGGAACGATGATAAGCGATAGCACAAACCAAACCAATAACAGCATAATAGAGAAATATTGTTATGACAATAACTCATCAAATTGTGCAACATACGGTGGATTGTATCAATGGAATGAAGCAATGCAGTATAGTATAGCGCCTGGCATAAAAGGTATCTGCCCAACTGGCTGGCACATACCAACCTTTGTAGAGTTACAAGTATTAAGATCAGTATTCAGTAGTGGAAACGCATTAAAAGAGGTTGGACAAGGTAGTGGAAGTGGAGCGGGAACCAACACTAGCGGTTTTTCCGCTTTGCTTGCGGGCTTCCGCTATTCCGGTGGGTACTTCTACAGTTTAGGATATTACTCTTACTTTTGGAGTTCTACGGAGTACGATGCTACGAACGCATCCAACTTCTACCTATACTACGACGATAGTAGTAGCCACTTGTCCTACAGTAGTAAGGAAAGCGGTTTTAGTGTACGGTGCCTTAAGGATAAATAAGTTGATAAACAAAAATATTCATTCCCGAAGGGAATGTTAGTTACTGGTTGGGTTTTGAGTTACAAATATTCAACACCTACGGTGTTGTTTTATTTAGTGGTTTGAGGTGGAAGTTTTGAGAAAAATATTTAACAAAGAAAGATTGAAGAAGGGCAACCCGCCTCTGGCGGGTTGAATCTTTGTAACAAGAATACAAGACACGAAAGTGAATTCCGTAGGAATTCAATATTTTTTTAAGGAGCGAAGCAATGGCTAATACTTACTCGCAGATATATTTACAATTTGTTATTGTCGTTCAAGATAGAGCGCATCTTATCCCGAATGAACATAAAGATGAATTATGCAAGTATACAACCGGAATTATCCAAAACAAGGGACATAAGCTAATAGCACTAAACGGCATCTCAACGCATCTTCACATCTTTGTCGGGTTTAATCCTAAAGATTCCATTGCCGATTTAATCAAAGAAGTAAAACGCAACGCAACTAATTTTATAAACGATAAAAAATGGTTGCGAAATAAATTTAGCTGGCAGGAAGGTTATGGAGTGTTCTCGTATTCTCATTCTCAGATAGACCGCGTTTATAGGTATATAGAAAATCAGGAAACGCATCATCAAAAAATCTCTTTTAGAGAAGAGTATCTAAGTTTCTTAAAGAAATTCGGAGTGGATTATGATATGCAGTATATTTTTAAGGATGTTGATTGACCAAAAATATTCATTCCCGATGGGAATGAAGTTTCATGGGTGGGTTTTGAGTTACAAAGATTCAACACCTATTTATCTACCACCTGGTAGACGGTGTTGTAATGTAAAGTACATAACCCACTGGTAATGTGTAAACTATTTGGTTCCGGCGCTGGCGGATTAGGGAAAAACATGCTTCACTTCGTATTTACTGAAATTTTTCAGTTATCAACCATTCTTGCTTTTTAGCATTTAAACTTCTTAGAAGTAAGAAAAACCGTATCGAATAAAATTCTTATTGTGATTTGTCACTAATATTTAACAATTTTGGAACAGTGTTCTGGCATCTAAAATGTAACAACATGTTGAATTAAGTTAATGATTAATCCCAATGTTTGACGGTTTAGATTACATAGTACGGAAAAGCTGTAAAAGCAGTTCATATTTTACTTCGGTGAATTCAACTAAAGAGTTCACCTCTTTACTTAAAATTTACTTTTCTATACATCTCCATTCCTTCCAAAAGAATTTCGATCCATTAAGCATTGATAAAAAAGAGAGAAAGGATTTATAATGGCAAAAATTATAATCATTGATGACGACCCTGATATACTTGACGCAAGTAGTCTTGTTTTAAACGCAAAAGGTTACGAAGTAAGTACAGCCTCAAACCCGGACGAAGGATTCGAGTTAGTGCGCAAGACGCATCCGGATTTAATTATTCTTGATGTGATGATGAACGAACCTGATGACGGATTTTTCCTCGCACAAAAATTCAGAAGAGAAAAGATCACTACTCCGATCTTGATGCTTTCATCGGTATCAAAAACGGTTGGAATGAGTTTCGGCATCAGCGAGATAGTTCCTGTTGATGACTTTGTTGAGAAACCGATCTCGCCATCGTTGCTTATTGAAAAAGTTGAGCAATTACTTCAACTGAGAAAGGAACGGTAAAATCATGTTGGTACTTGAAAAGAATGCGTTATCGGAAGAGATAGAAAGTTTAGTCAATTTATACGGTAAAGAACGCTCGGCATTATTACAAATTTTGCAAGCTATTCAACGGAAGCACAAATATATTTCCGATTTTGCACAGCAGGAAGTTGCCCGGATGATGGATATTCATCCCGTTGAAGTGAACAGTGTAGTTACTTTCTATGCGTTCCTTTGCACCGAGCCGAAGGGAAGAAACATCGTCAGATTATGTCAAACCATTTCTTGTGATATGGCCGGAAAAGAAAAAGTTGAAGAAACGGTTCAACGAGAACTTGGGATCACTTTCGGACAAACCACCAAAGACAAACGGATAACGTTAGAATTCACCAATTGCCTTGGCATGTGCGATCAAGGACCTGCAATGCTGGTGAACGAAAAAGTTTATACAAAATTGGATCCCGAAACAGCAATTAATATTTTGAACGAGATTAAATAGGCAGCAAAATGGAATTAGAAAAAACAATGAATAAAAAAAGAAGCGGACCCGTTTTATTCTCTGAATATAATTTGGGTGAAGGAGTAAAGAAAGCTTTAGAAATAGGAAGAGAAAATATTCTCTTTGAACTTAGAGACTCCGGCTTAAAAGGAAGAGGCGGTGCAGGATTTCCAACTGCTACCAAATGGATGCTCTCTGCGGCATCACTATCAGATCAAAAATTTATTGTCTGCAACGCAGATGAAGGAGAACCGGGAACATTCAAAGACAGAGTTCTTCTGTTAGAATATCCCGAACTTGTTTTTGAAGGAATGATAATCGCCGGTTATACGATAGGCGCTAAAGTTGGAATTCTCTACTTACGAGGCGAGTATGAATACATGCTTAAATCGCTTGAGGATTTTCTTGCTACTCTAAGAAAAGATAATTTATTGGGAGAAAATATCCTCGGCAATAGTTCCTTCAACTTTGATATTAATATTAGATTAGGTTCCGGCGCTTACGTATGCGGCGAAGAGACGGCTTTAATTGAATCACTCGAAGGTTATAGAGGCGAGCCGCGCAATCGTCCGCCTTACCCCGTTAATACCGGTTATTTGGGACATCCCACGGTGGTGAACAACGTGGAAACACTTGCTTCTGTTCCTCACATTTTATTAAAAGGCGGGCAGTGGTTTAAAAAACACGGGACAGATAAATCAACCGGTTCAAAACTTTTTTCTATCTCCGGCGATTGCGACAAACCGGGAGTTTATGAACTTCCCTGGGGAACTTCGATCGCTCAACTTCTTCAAATTGTTGAAGCAAAAAATACAAAAGCAGTTCAAGTTGGCGGAGCTTCAGGAATATGTCTTCCGAAATCGCAATTTAACCGTATTCTCGGTTATGAAGATGCGGCTACCGGGGGTTCGATCATCGTGTTCAACCAAAGTAGAAATATGTTGAAGGTGTTGAAAAACTTTATGGAGTTTTTCGTTGAAGAATCGTGCGGACAGTGTACACCCTGCCGGATTGGAAATATCAAACTACTGGAAGCTGTGGAAAAGATAGAAAAGAATGACTTCACATTTATGTATATAAACAATTTAAAAGAATTAGGAAAGACAATGCAAGTCGCGTCAAAATGCGGATTGGGACAATCGAGTCCAAATGCGTTTATCTCAATTCTTGAAAATTTTAAAGACGAAATTTTTGGTTTAAACGGAAAGGGAAACGGTAATGGTAAAGCGTGAAAACGAAAGAATCCCGGTTAGTCAACAAGCGCATGTGGTAGATAAACCAAAAGATTCAACAAATATCGGAGGAACAGTCTCCGTTCAGATAAATGAAAAGAAAATTACTGTTCCGCTGGGAACAACTATTTTGGAAGCATGTCAATTAAATCAAATTCATATTCCAACACTTTGCCATCATCCTGATCTTTGCATCGCCGGTGTCTGCCGTGTTTGTGTTGTTGAAGTAGAGAAAATGCGAACGCTTCAAACGGCATGTTCATTTCCAATTATGTCGCCGATCAAAATAAAAACCTCAACGGAGATGGTAAGAAAAGCGAGAAGACATATTATCGATCTCCTTTTAAGCGAGCATTACGGTGAATGTTATTCTTGTTTTAGAAATGCAAATTGTGAACTTCAAAGTCTTGCCAAAGAATATGGCGTTGATAATTACACATTCGGCCATGTCCAATCTCCCAGATATGAAGTAGATAATTCTTCTGCAGCAGTTATAAGAGATATGAATAAATGCGTTTTGTGTAAACGATGTGTTAGAACGTGTATCGATTTTCAAGAAGTTGGTGTGCTTGAAGCGATCAACCGGGGACACGAAACACACGTCGGGACTTTTTTGGATAAACCCCTCTCGGAAGTTATTTGTATAAACTGCGGACAATGTATCAACCGCTGCCCGACTGCCGCGCTTCGTGCAAATGATCCTTCGGATGAAATCTGGAAGGCGATCGATGATCCGAAAAAGCATGTTGTAATTCAAACTGCCCCTTCTCCGCGTGCAGCGATCGGTGAGGAATTTGGACAAGAGCCGGGCAAATCTTACACGGGAGAATTGAATACCGCTTTACGCCGCATCGGTTTTGACCGTGTGTTCGATACTAATTTTACAGCCGATCTGACGATTATGGAAGAAGGAACTGAACTTCTAACAAGATTGAAAAAAGCGTTAGTCGATAAAGATCAATCCGTGAAGCTGCCGCAATTTACTTCTTGTTCGCCGGGATGGGTAAAATATATTGAACATTTTTATCCTGACTATCTTGATTACTTGTCAACAGCCAAATCGCCGCAGCAGATGTTCGGCGCGTTGTTAAAAACATATTACGCAAAAGAAGCAAATCTCGATCCCGCTGATATTGTAACTGTTGCTTTGATGCCGTGCGCAGCAAAGAAATTTGAATGTAACAGACCTGAAATGTATGACTCAGGATTTAAAGATGTCGATTACGGATTGACTGCTCGCGAAATGGCAAAGATGATTCGCGAAGCAGGCATCTATTTGCCGGAAATGCCGAAAAGTCATTTTGATGATCCTTTTGGTGATGCATCGGGCGCCGGACTTATATTTGGCGCAACCGGAGGTGTTATGGAAGCAGCTCTGCGTACTGCATACGAACTAGTTACGGGAAGGGAAGTTCCATTTGAAAATCTTGTGATTGAACCGTGCCGTGGTTTTGAAGGAGTGAAACAAGCTTCAGTAAAATTAGAAAATTGTGTTGAACAATATAAATTCCTCGAAGGAGTTGAACTGAAATTTGTTGTCGCTCATGGCACGGCAAACGCAAAAATCGTTATGGAAATGTTGAAGAAGGGAGAATTAAACGATGTTCATTTTGTTGAGATAATGGCTTGCCCCGGTGGTTGTATCGGTGGTGGTGGTCAGCCAATCCCAACTTCGGCAGAGATCAGAAAGAAACGCGCTCAGGCGATTTATGAAGAAGAAGCTACGCTACCAATTCGGAAATCACATGAGAACAAATATGTGACAAATCTTTACGAAAAATTTCTCACTGATGGTCCGTGCGGAAAACTTTCTCATAAACTTCTCCATACCCATTATGTTAAAAGAGGGAAATATATTTCGTAAGTTTGTATCACATTTCGATTGAATATAACCGGTTGTTTATAAAACAACCGGCTTGTTAATTAAACTGAATGTTTTTCCTTTCAAGAATAAAAAGGAGCTTATGATTTCGCTCGTTCCATCATGGGCAACATATTACGATGAATTCTGGGGAGCTATCAAACGGCGTAATTTGTGGTTTATAAAACTTCGTTACGGAGCCGTGGCAATGCTTTTCGGCTTCATCATTAGTACGGAATTTCTTTTGGGGATTACTTTTTCACAGACACAACTTCAAGCTCTTACTCTTATCAATTGCTCCATTCTTATTTATAACGGAATTCTACAAGTAGTACAGAAATTTATAAAGTGCGATCCAAATAAATTCAATCCGCTCCATTTCTCAATTGTTCAGATGCTTTTAGACCTTACCGCATTGATGCTAACTGTTTATTACACGGGAGGGATAGAAACTCCGCTATTTATGCTTTTTGTTTTTCATATGATCATCGGAAGTCTGATTCTTCCCGGAACGGTTATTTACACCATCGCCGTTTCTGTTATTCTTGTTTTCTACGGAATTGTTTTTGGAGAATACAGCGGTTTGATCGCTCACCATGCCGTAACCGGATTATTGCAAATTCCGCTTTACAACAATTTTAAATTTATCGCTGTCTATTCAACAATATTCGGGTTTGTGATTTTAATGAGTGTGGTTCTTGCTAACAAAATTGCCAATCAACTATACAGAATGGAACAAGAGTTAGTCGAATCGTTTGAACAACTTAAAGTTGCGGAAGTTGAAAAACAAAAATATGTTATGAGCGTTGTGCACGAAATAAAAACCCCTTTAGCTGCACTCCACTCGTATTTAGATATAATTCTTCAAGGTTTCCTTGGACCGGTAAACGAAAAAATACTTTCTAAATTGCAAAGAATTCGAGCTCGTTCTGCTGAAGCAATTTATTTAACGAATGATGTTTTAAAAGTTTCAAAGCTCCGCTTGTTGGATGAAATTACTAAAGCAGAAATTGAAATTAGGGACGTTCTTGGTTCTGTTCTTTTAAAGCAAAGAGCAACAATCGAAAGAAAAAAAGTTAAAATACACATCAAGGATAACCGGCAAGAAAGAACAAAGATTCCGGGGGACAGCTTTCTGCTCGAGATCGCTTTTTCAAATCTTATAAGCAATGCGTTAAAGTATACGGAAGACGAAGGGGTAGTAGAAATTACTCTTGATGAAAAAGAGAAAGGGATACAGATTGAAGTTTGTGATAACGGAGTGGGAATCCCGGAAAAAGATTTAAAAAATATTTTTAACGATTTTTATAGGGCTTCAAATATTAAGAGTAAAGGATATGAAGGGACCGGAATGGGGTTATCGATCATCAAGCATGTTGTAGAAAAGCATGGGGGAACTGTTGAGGTTCAAAGTCCATCTAGATTTGCTTCAAAAGGTAAACCGGGGACTTCGTTCAGTATTTATCTTCCGATTTAACATTTCTCGAAAAAACTTTCCCATCTTGTTATGACCCATAAATAGTGCATATGCGTTATTGTCCCGCTCCGTTTGTAGGAATAAATTTGTACCCATAAGTGTTTCTATAACTAAGAAGGAGCTAAAATGAAAAATACTTTGGTACTTATCGTACTGTTTCTATTCACCCATGCCGTGTCAGCCGAAAATAAACCTGACTTAAAAAATCTTGCTGCACTTTTCCCAAAGAATTCCCAAGCTGTACAAACCGGGACTTCAACTGTAACTCTTGGCTCTTATGTTCTCTATGAAGAAAAACTCCAGCAGCAATGGATGGGCGATAATTGGGTTTCCACCCAAATGACCGTTACAACTTTGGATACTTCTAATTGGACAATGATTGGCATATATTCATTCAATAGTCCGCAAACCGGTTGGGTAAATCAGGCTAAATATGAATATCATTTTAAGATAACCGGGACAATCTTGGGATTCTTACAGTTAAAAAGTTATACCTTTAGCGATAATAATTGGAAATTGCAAGGACAGGTTGACTATACTTATGATGCCAACAACTTTTTAATTAGCTCTGATCAACAGATGGATTTTGGCGCCGGATTAATGCCGTACGGAAAAGTTACTTATACCAACAACTCAGTCGGGCGTCCGCTAACAGAGACAAACGAGCAATTAAATTTTTCAACTTTTACTATGGAGAACCATCGGAAATTTACATATATGTATAATCTCTCTAATCAGGAAGAACTTCAAACTGAAATTCGAGCCGATTGGAAGAATAATCAATGGATGGATACGTTAAAAACAAGTTATGCAAGAAATTCTAAACTTTTACCTACCATTGAAATGGAACAAGCATATATTAATCCAACAACATTACAAAACATCAACCGGTATGAATTCTCTTACGATGGAACCGACTCTTATGTAACGGTGAGTTTGTACAAATATTGGGATACTAATGCCAATAGTTGGGTAGAGTCTCAGAAATTTAATTACACCTATTCTGCCACAAACAAAGTAGTTACTAAGGTCGGTCAACAAATGTTTCAAAATGTTTGGAAAGATAATGACCGCACTACAAATTCTTATAATGTTGATGATCATATCACCAAAGAATTAAATGAAAGTTATTTAGGTTCATCATGGGTGAACCAAGCACAATCACTTTATTCTTACAACCCAACAGCTGTTGAAGATGGAGCGATGACAGTAAATAATTTTGAGTTGTCTGATAACTTCCCGAATCCATTCAATCCAACTACAACAATTAATTATGAGTTAGCTGCTGCAGGTTTTGTTACCCTAAAAGTATTTGATATCCTTGGAAATGAAGTTGCACAACTTGTGAATGAATATAAAACTGCTGGAAAATATCAAACATCATTCGATGCAAAAAATATTTCAAGTCAACAACTTACAAGCGGAACGTATTTCTACCGGTTGCAAACTGATGGAAAATTCATAACCAAGAAGATGATGCTCTTACGCTGATTGCAAACTATTGTTTGTTGTTAAATATTTTTGATATGATTCTTTAAAAGCAAAACTGCCAAGGAAGAGGGCTAGACCTTGGCAGTTTATGTGTTTCTATAAGGAGGGTGCTATGATGAAATAACTACTTATTTCATTCATGTTATAAAATAGACAATTCCTGTGCCATGAAAATATGATTGAAAATTTAAGAAAAAGAAATTATTGCAGACTTAATTTCACCCCAAGAGAAAATATTATCAAAATAAAGAATTTCTATGGTTAAGCATTCAACACAATTTTAAATACGGTGCCTCCGTCAATAGTACTGCTCTTAACAAAGATTTTGCCTTTGTGATATTCTTCTATGATGCGTTTTGAAAGACTCAATCCCAATCCCCAGCCGCGTCTTTTGGTGCTGTAACCGGGTCTGAAAATATCTTTTCTTCTCTTTGCATCAATGCCCTTACCGTTATCCGCGACTTCAATCTCTATTTTGCGTTTAACTTTTTTAACCGAAAGAGTGATCTTTCCATTGTCATGCGGAATAGAATCTAAAGCATTTTTAATAAGATTTTCAATCACCCATTCAAACAGCTCGGCATGCAGTTTCGTTTCAATTTTGGTTTCATCCAAAAGTTCAATCGTAACTTTTTTCCCGGTTTGGGGGATTCTTCTCTCATAATACTCAACAACGTTTTTGAGTACTTCGGTAATATTTTTAATCTTAAGCTCTGGTTTTGATCCGATCTTTGAAAATCTATTTGTAATTTTATTTAGTTTTTCAACATCGTTCTCAATCTCTTCTGCCGTATCCAGAACTTTATCCGGATCATTAAAATGGAGTTTTAAAATCTCGATCCATCCCATTAGACTTGATATAGGTGTTCCGAATTGATGCGCAGTTTCTTTCGCCATTCCCACCCAGATATTACTCTGTTCGCTTTTTTTGATCTGACTAAAACCGATATAACCAATGACGATGAATAGCCCGACAATCAGGATTTGAAGGTAAGGATAATATTTTAACTGATTTATTAATCCCGAATTTCCATAATGAATTCGTGTTAGAATTATCGTATCCGCTCCTGCAATGTAAGTTACGTTGATAGGTTTGTTTGCTTCATCCATCTCTTTTAGTTTGTTGCGGAAAAAAGAAGTCAGTTCTTTTTCGGTGCGAGTGGAATCATATCTTATGTTCCGGATATCCGATTTACTTTTTAGATTGATCTTGTCATATTGATCGGTTAGAATAAGCGGGAAATCAATCGGTCTAATTATGTTTTCAAAAAGAAAAGTGATGTCTGCATTCACATCGGAAGTATTGGCAACATATTCCAACCCCTTTGCATAAAGTTGAACAATTTGTCTCTCTTTTTCCTGGAGCTTTTCAACCAGATCATTAGTGAAAAATAATGTTCCGCCACCAATGCTAACAGCAATGATCAACAAAATTATTTTAATGTTTACAGAAGCTGGTCCGCCGGACATCTTCATAGTTTAGATACCGTAAAAATTGAGTTATGAAACAAAAAATGTTTGCGCTCGTTTAGGTCCAACTGAAATAATATTTATGTTAATTTCCGATTCTTCAGAAATGATATCGAGGTAATCCTTTGTTGCTTGAGGCAACTCAGCATAAGATGAGCAGTTAGAAATATCTTTATTCCATCCGGGAACAGTTTTATAAATTGGTTTAACCGAATCAAGCCGCTCAAAATCAGTAGGGAAAGATTTCAACGGTTTTCCATTGTATTCATATCCGGTGCAAATTTTGATTTCTTCAAATTCACTCAACACATCTAACTTGGTCAATGCAACGGAGGTAATTCCATTGATCATTGCAGAGTAACGAACGAGGAAAGCATCATACCAGCCGCAACGCCGTGGTCTTCCGGTGGTAGCTCCAAACTCAGCGCCGATCTTGCGGAGTTTTTCTCCGGTTTCGTCCAATAATTCTGTTGGGAACGGACCTTCGCCAACACGGGTGGTGTAAGCTTTAACAATTCCAATTACATCGGTAATTTTGTTTGGCGGTATTCCGGTTCCTGTACAAGCTCCGCCGGAAGTTGGATGTGAAGATGTAACAAATGGATACGTTCCGAAATCGACATCAAGTAACGCTCCTTGAGCTCCTTCAAGCAAAATTGATTTCCCATCTTTTATTGCCTGGTTTAAAAACGAAGGAACATCTTTAATATACTGATCAATTTTTTCATCAAATTCTAAGTATGATTTAATAATCTCATCAACTTTTAATTCTTCGTGATGATAAATGTTTTTCAACAGAAGATTTTTCTCTGCAATATTTTCGCGAATTTTTCTTTCAAGAACTTCAGGGTGAAGCAGGTCATTTATTTTAATTCCCTTGCGGGCGTATTTATCAATGTAGCAAGGACCTATTCCTCTTCCGGTAGTACCAATTTTATTTTTACCGCTCTCACTTATCGAGTCCAACAATTTATGATAAGGCATGATGAGATGTGCGTTCTGACTGATAAATAATCTTCCCTTTACTGAAATATTTTGTTTCTCAAGGAAATCAATTTCATCTAATAACGCGACGGGATCGATAACTACACCGTTACCAATTACACAAATTACATTCTCTCTAAGAATTCCGGAGGGAATAAGATGCAAGATGTATTTCTTGTCGCCAATTTCTACCGTGTGTCCGGCGTTTGCGCCTCCTTGGTATCTTACAACGATTTCATAAGAATTTGAAAGAAGGTCGACAATTTTACCTTTACCTTCATCACCCCATTGACTTCCGACGAGTACGGATACAGCCATATTTGTTCCTTTACTTTTACACAAAATAAAACTCCGAATAGTGAGATACCCGGAGTTCGCAAATAAAAATTATAAAAAAATTATTACTTAGAAAAAGATTTGATAGCGTTTTCCACGGTATCGTAATATTCAAAGATTGTTGTAAGCTTGGTAATCACCAGCAAACTTTCTATCTTTTCGGTAACGCGAGCAAGTTTGAATGAAGCGTTCTCTTTTTTTACTGTGGTTAAGCCGCTGATCAGCATACCTAAACCGGAGCTGTTCATAAAAGAAACTTCACCTAAATCAATAATGATGTTTTTCTTTCCTTCGCCTAAAAGTTTGCGTAAGGTGGCGCTAAACTCGGTTGCTTCATTACCACCTAAAGCACTTCCGGATAACTCAATAATTACAGCTTCATATTTTTCAACAACTTTTAATTTCATTGATTTCTCCTTTATTTTTTCATCTAAAATTTAATTAGCGGGAGTTTCTTTTCCAAGTTAATTTAAGATTAAATATTCTTTTTTTGGAGATTTATGCGATAAATTGCCATTTCTCAGATTAATTTTCCGCTCTTCAAAATTATTTCATTAATTTTCTCAAGGAAGATTAATTTTATGTGAAAATTAAATGGAACAAATTTCACAACAAACCGTCAAAAGTTATGGAAAAAGAAAAAAGAGACGAACCAGTGATACCACAAACAATATTGACCCTGAACGATGACTTTTCACTCATCAAACGATTTATCGACGGGGATGAATCCGTTTTTAAAATATTAGTAAACCGGCATAAGGAAAAAGTCCGCAATCTGATTTTTGTTACTCTGAACGGTCCCGATATGATCGATGATCTATCGCAGGAAGTTTTTATTTCCGTTTTTAAAAAACTTGATCGATTTAGATTCGAATCCCAGTTCACCACATGGCTTTACCGCATCACAATAAATAAATGCCGGGATCACCTGCGCAAAGTTAAGATCAGAAGTATTTTGTCTCCTTTTTCAGCCTCGGAAGAAGAGCTCTCTTATTCTTCATCCAACTTGCACGATGAAACAGAAATCCAGGAAATTGTCCGCAAAGCCGTCGCTCAGCTTCCGATAAAATTACGTACGCCTCTTATCTTAAAAGATTTTGAAGGACTGAGCTACCAGGAAATTGCTGAATCGATTGGAGTTGAAGTTGGAACGATAAAGTCACGCATTTTTAGGGCAAGAGAAGCTTTGAAAAAAAATCTTGAACCTTGGAAGAAGGAGTTACTATGATGAAATGGTACAACCAAAATATCAAAGAACAACTTTCCGCCTATCTTGATGACGAACTGCCAAAACATGAAAAGGATATTATTGAGGACAAAATACTAACTTCCACTGTTTGGCGTTCGGATGCAGAAGAAGGAAGAAAAGTAAAAGAACAATTGGCTTCTTTGAAGCGATTGCCTGAAGATGAGTATTTCTCCTCACGTTTGATGGAACGAATTAAGAGCGAAAAAAGATATGATAAAATATTTTCGTTTTTAAAGAAACCGGTAATTGCTTTTGGAATAATTTCAATTTCTTTGATGGGAGTTCTGAAATTTTATCCTGACTTTTTTCCGACTTTCTTATCAAAACAAAAATCAAATATCGTTGATTTTTACACGCAGAACATGAAACCCTTTATTTATGCGGCTGATCTTAGCAGCGAGGATATTTTTAATTTCGCTTTCAATAATAATCTTCCGTTGAATAAAGAAGACCGGCAGATGCTTCAATTAGATCGTGACTCAAACGGAAATCAATTTGTGGAAGTAAAATTTGCCGGGAACACTGCGAATGTTTTTAATCTCTCAGCATTTGTAAAATCTTTCAAATTTAACAAAGAACAAAAACATACGGTTGATTCGATTCTGCTAAGCCACTCGGATGAAATTTCTTCTCATATTCTTGTGAACGAAAAAAACACGGTGGCGGTTAGTCCTGAAATATGGAATTCACACAATGCTATTCGCTCCGATTTGCTTGCATATGTAGCGAGTGTGAACAAAGAAGTATCCGACAGAATTATGCCGGTTGCGTTTGCAGCAAACAATGTTTCGCCGGTTAATAGAGTTGCAGCTCCGGGTAGTCCCGATGATGATACTTATTTCGTTTTTTGTCCCGATACAATTTTCACACAAAAACTTCATGTGAATAAAGAAGAGTTGAAAAATGAGATAAAGAGATTTAAAAAAGAAATGAGTAATCATTCCGACGAATTAAATAAACTGAAAAGATTTAAAATAGATGTGAAAGTTTTCCCGGATGAATTAACTTCTTCGCAAAAGATGAAAATTCTTATTGATTCCAACATTTGCCGGATTCAAATCCCGCAAGAAATAGCAATGGAAAGTTTACCCGATTTTGAATCGATAAATTCAGCGTTGGATGTAGCTTTCGATCAACTTAGAAATTTTCAATTCGACATACAAGTTGAAACAAATGAAAAGGGAAGCGCTTCTGTTTCCACCGACAAAAAGAAACGGAAAAATGTTCAGAAGTTTGAGTTTAAAATTGGTGATGAAAATTTTGTTATGCCGAATCCCGATTCGCTGGCAAATTTCTTCCGATTCTATTTCCAGGATTCCTCGAAGACTTTCAAGTTCAACGACAGAATGAATCAGGATATGGAGGTGTTTAAGAAAGAGATGGAAAAGTTTAAAATTGATATGGAAAAAATGAGAAAGGAATTGCAAAAAGAATTGAAAAAGAATTTGGAGAAAAAAGACCCGATAGAGATTTAATAAAAATTAATCATTTACCTTACTACATTTTTTATTTTCTGAAATATTTTTTTATTAAAGTTATCAATTCATCTTTAGAAAATGGTTTCGAAATATAATCCGTGCAGCCTGCTTCAATAAATTTCTCTTTATCTCCTCCCATAGCGCAGGCTGTTACTGCAATAATAGGAGTGGCAGCGTATTGCGGTAATTTCCTTAGTTCTTCTGTTACTTGCACTCCATCCATCCCGCATAAATGAATATCCACCAAAAAACCTTTGTACAATGTCTTATTTGCAAGTTCTAATGCATCCTGACCGGTCTTTGCAAATTCCAACTTACAAATCCCTTGCAAAAATCTTCCAACCACTCTTTGGCTGATGTCATCATCTTCTACATAAAGAAGCAAAGGCAAATCTTGTAAAGATATTTTTTCTTCTCCGCCAAAGGTGGATTGAATTTGAGTTTCGCTCGTTTCTGATTCAGGTAAGTCGGTAGTTAAAGCTATCTTCTTACCGATTGTTATTTTCATTTGACTCCCAAAAAATTAGTTAGGATGTGAAAAATAATTGTGTTTTTAAAATAAAAAAGGACGCAACTTTCATTACATCCTTCATCGAGGCACTGCCATGCCCACATACAAAGACATAAGAAAGCGCGTCCATTCTGGACGCAGCCTTCTTGCTTGTTCTTGTATGCTTAAACCGGCAGTTTTCGATGAAGAACATAGCAAACGCTACGTTAAATATTTTATGTTAAACTTGTTCCGTTTTCTCCATTGTGAAATGATAGATAAAATTGTTACCTATAAAATAGGTTATTGTTCTTATTCTGCAAAACAAATTTCTTCGCGGAACTTCGTGTAAAAAAAATTCTTTAACGAAGTGATAAAAAGTCATTCACGCAGAATCAGGCAGTAGGTTATTGGCAGTTAATCATACAATTATCTTGATGCACGGAAGCGCTTTTCGGCGCTTCCTTTCATTTTACCTAATTACACCCAATCCAACCTAATTACCGTTCATACATCTCTCTTTTTTTTGCCGCTAAAAGTTAATAATTTGGAACAGAAAATTGTAAAGTTACTTAATTCAAAATGATGAAGCAGAAATGGAAATTACGAGCAAAATAACTCAACCTAAGGTGCAGTGGTTCATAGCAACCGCCGTGGGGTTGTTTTTTTTTAGAATGCTCTTCTCAACCGGAGGACTTTTCATTTCTTTTATTAACGAACTTATTGTACTTGGTGTCTTTTACTTTTCACTATTAAATTTAAGCCAGGTACTCTCAAAAAAACACTTTTCGGCAATTACGCTTGTAAAAAGTCTTCTTTTTTTAACATTAGTCAGCATTCTTTTATATGAGTTTTTAGACGGATTTCATTCGTTACTCGGGGTGAAGCAAATTGAGCTGCTTTCCTCAAACGCAATATTTGTTTCTCTTATTACTTTTAGTTTTGACCTGCTGATCATCATTCTTTTATCGTATCTTTTTCTCGTTTTTCGCCTCCTCTTTTTTCTAAAGCAAAGAAAAAATGTAAAAACGTACTTTACTGCTTTCCTGGTTTTTCTCATTCTTTCCTCATTTGCTACGCTGCTCGACAAATATAGCGGATGGGATTTTGTTAAAATGGCTTTCACCGCCAACGCAGTTGTTTTGATGGCAATAAATTCGCTCAAGATTTCTTGGATCGCATTTTTGACGAAGAAAGAAAAAAAACAGCTCCTTCTTTTTTCATTCGGACTCATTGTCCTCTTCGGGATTTCAATTTCTTTAATCCATTCGGATAACGGAATCTCAAAAGTGTTGAACAACTTTTCACCATCGTTAAGTTATTTTAATTTACTTCTGAATATATACGGAGTTATCTATTTTAGTTTTCTTTTCGTAACAACACTTTTCCATTTGCCCACAGCCGAAGCGTTTGACCGGAAAGCGACCGAAGTAACTTCTTTACAAATTTTAAGTCGTTTAATTAATCAAGTTTTAGATTTTAAAGAATTAGGCGATACTATTACCGACCTTGCAATTAAAGTCTGCAACGCCGATGCTGCCTGGATAATTTTAACTGATGACGAAACAAAAACTCCGGTGGCACCAAAAAATATTGGATTTGTAACAGCGGATAAAATTCAGACAGTTCTCTTCTCTCAGAAGAATAAACACAGTCTAAAAGAAATAACTTTTGCCAGCGTAGCTGTCTGCAATGAGCATGAAACAAAAAGTGAAAACTTCTGTTATGCAGCTTCAGCGCCGCTAAAATCACACAACAATATAAACGGTTATTTGTTCGTTGCTAAAAAAGCTGAGGTACCGTTCGACGATGAAGACAGAAATACTCTTGAGACTTTCTCGGATTATGCTTCCATTGCCATAGAAAATGCTAAACTGCTTAAATCATCAATTGAAAAAGAAAGACTGGAACGGGAGCTTGATGTTGCGCGCGAAATGCAGGGGAAGTTGCTGCCTCAATCAATTCCGGATGTAAAACATTTAGACATTTCTTCTGTCTTTGTTCCAGCTTTTGAAGTTGGCGGAGACTATTATGATTTCTTTAAGTTATCCGAAGAAAAATTCGGATTTATCATCGCGGATGTTTCGGGAAAAGGTATCTCAGCCGCATTTATCATGGCTGAACTACGTGGAATTATTGAATCGCTGGTAATGACTTTTGATAACCCAAAGGATATTTTAGTAAAAACCAACGAAATAATCGAACGGACTCTTCAGAAAAAAAGTTTTATCACCGCAGTCTTTGGTGTCTTCGATTTCAAAAATGAAAAACTTTTCTTATCGCGCGCAGGGCATTCATCGATTTTATTTGTTCGAGATCAGGAAGTTACGGAAATACTTCCCGGTGGTGTAGGACTTGGCTTAACTTATTCCGGAAAATTTGAATTTTATTTAGAAGAATATTCTCTTCAATTAAAAGAAAATGATATTTTTGTTTTGTATACTGACGGAGTTACTGAAGCTAAGGACGGGAACATGAATGACTTTGGACTTCCCGCTCTTAAAAAAATTGTCTCGGATTCTCAAACCGAATCCGTTGATACAATTGCTAAAAGGATCATGACACAAGTTTCTCTCTTTTCACAGGGAACGCCGCAGCATGACGATATAACGTTACTACTTTTTAAATGGAAAAATAATTTGGAGAAACAGCATGGCTGAGTTTTCAACTAAGCACCGTGAAGACGGTGAAGTCAACATTATTGAACTTAACGGCTATCTTGATGCGCACACTGCACAGCATCTTGAGCACGCCATTTCCGACCTAATTACGAAGAACAAATACAAAGTTGTTGTAAACTTTGAACAACTAAAATATATCAGCAGTGCAGGACTTGGCGTCTTCATGGCATTTATCGAAACCATGCGTACTAATGCCGGCGATATTAAACTTGCCGCAATGCAGCCAAGCGTTTATAACATTTTTGATCTTCTTGGCTTTCCGCTTCTTTATGAAATTTTTCCTACTGAAACCGAAGCTGTAAATAAGTTTAAACTTTAATACCATAAAATAATTGTGAATAAGACCGCAAAAAATATTTTTGAAATGAAGGTGAAAAGCTCTACCGAAAATCTCGGCGCTATCCGGGAATTTGTAGAGGAAAAAGCCATGCAATCCGGTATTGATAAAGGCATAACAGATAAAATTGTTCTTGCCGTTGATGAGGCATGCACAAACATCATAAAACATGCTTATAACTATGATGAATCAACTGAATTTACCATCCGTGTTTTGATCTCTAAAACGGAATTTAAAGTTTTGCTTATCGATCATGGAAAAAGTTTTGATCCAAATCAAATTGCTGATCCCGACATGCCGACATACTTAAAACAACGGCGCGTTGGAGGTTTAGGTTTACATCTAATGCGCCACTTGATGGATAACGTTGAATACCATAACCTTGAGGGAAATGGGAATCAGCTGATTTTAACAAAAAAAATTGCATGATCTATTGATGGAAAATTTAGAATTCACTAAGCTTAAAAGAAACTTAACAGCTTTAGTTGAATTTAGTAGAGTTGTAAATTCAAGCCTCGATTTACAGTTCACGCTAAACAATCTCCTCTTAACCTGTCTCGGTAAATTTATTACCACCAAAGGCTGCATCATTCTTTCCATTGAAAATAAAATGAAAATCCTTTCTTCAAAAGGATTAAGCGAAGAACAAATCTCCTCTTTCCCGGAACTCGATCATGTTGATGAAATAGAATCAAGTGAAGGACTGCTAAATTATCTTAATCAAACAAAATTGGTCTATTCGGAAAAAATTTGTTCATCACGAAAATGCCTTGGGATACTTTGTCTCGGTGAAAAAATTAATCACAAAGAATACTCGTCGGAAGAGAAGGAATTTCTTGTAACCATTTTAAATATTGCTTCAACCGCTATTGAGAATGCGATGTTTATAAACGAGCTTAAAGATGTGAATAGAATGCTCGACTCGCGTGTAAATCGTCTCAGCTCATTATTTGAACTTGGAAAAGAGTTTGGTGTTTTAAATGATGAAAGCCGTATCAGCAAACTTCTGGTTTATTCACTTCTCGGGCATTTTTTACTATCGACTTATGTTGTTTTAATTATTGATGAGAATAAACTTAAAATATTGGAGTCGACAGTTCCAAGGGCGCCGTTATTGGATGTTATGACGCACGTGAATATTCCATCAATTGAAAATGTACATGATAAAGCAGGAATCGAAAAAGATTTCCCAAATCTTTTAAAATATAATTTTGAATTGATGATCCCGATGCAACTGCAAGGGGAAACGCGCGGACTTCTTCTTCTCGGAAAACGGATAAACAACATCCAATACTCGGAAACAGATGTTGAATTTATAAATTCTGTCAGTACACTTGCAATTATTTCGCTTGAAAATAAAAGACTTTTTCAGGAAGCTTTGGAAAAGCAAAAGCTTGAAGAAGAATTGGAAATTGCAAAAGGGATACAGCGGAATCTTCTTCCGAAAGAAATGCCGCAATTAAATAATTTTCAAATATCGGCGATGAGCATCTCATCTAAACAAGTCGGTGGTGATTATTACGATATTATCAAAACCGAAGACGGACGTTATTTTATCGGCATCGGAGACGTATCTGGCAAAGGAGTTCCTGCATCCCTCCTTATGGCAAATCTGCAAGCCTTCTTAAAATCGATCACGAAACAAGGATACGACATTGCCGCTTCAACAAGAATAATAAATGATCTCGTTTCGGAAAATACAACCGATGGAAGATTTATTACTTTCTTCTGGCTGCTACTCGATGACCTGAAGAAAGAAATGACGTATGTAAATGCCGGACACAATCCTCCGTTGTTAATTAGAGATAAAAAAATCACCTACCTTGATAAAGGGGGAATGCTGCTTGGCGTAATGAAAACTTTTATCCCCTACGAAAGCGAAACGGTCCAACTCCAAAAAGATGATATTCTTGTAATGTTCACTGATGGTGTGACCGAGGCAAAAAACCGTGATGATGAAGAATATTCCGATAAAAAATTAGAAAACCTGTTAACTCAAAAAACATTTTCTTCATCAGAAGAAATAATGGACGGAGTGAAAAAGAGTATTGATGAATTTGTTGCCGGAGAATCTCAATCAGATGACATAACGCTTATCGTTTTGCGAGTGACCTAAAGGTTTTAATCGAATTTAAAATAAAAAAGCCGGAATAAATCCGGCTTTTTTGTTGAATGGAAATGGGATTAGAATTCTACTTTTTTGTTGTACTTTTTAGCATAGTCTAAAACGATAGCGCTTGCCACGAATACGGAAGAATAGGTTCCGATAATAATACCGAAGAACATTGTAAACGCAAAAGCTCTGAGAACTTCTCCGCCGAGCAACAGAAGGACAAAAATACCTAACAAAGTAGTTCCGCCGGTTAAGACTGTACGGCTCATCGTTTTGTTTATGGCCATATTCATCAACACTTCGAGAGATTCTGTTTTATGAATTTTCAATGTTTCACGAACTCTATCAAACACAATAACCGTATCGTTGATTGAATATCCGATAAGCGTTAAAAATGCCGCCACAACCGTTAGATTCACTTCCAAATTTAATCCCGGAATAACATTATACAGAACTGCGTACAAACCTAAAGTTATGAGCACGTCATGGAACAAAGCTAAAACCGCACCAAAAGCAAAAATGAATTTGTAACGGAAAGCCAAATAAATCAAAATTCCTATTAATGAAAGAATGACGGCAATGATTGTATCTTGCTTTAATTCGTTACCAACTTTCGGTCCAACTCTTTCTTCACGTAAAACCTGGAAAGGATTTCCCTTTAATTTATTCTTCAAGCTTTCTTTTACCCAATCAGAAATACCAACTTGAACAACAACTTGAGTATTCGTTACTTCTTCCGAAACTTTACCGGATTGAAATCCGTCGAGGAAAAGTTTGTTCGCAATAGCCGATGCGGTGTCGGGATTATTAAATGAATAAGTTAAAGAGGTAGAAGATTTTTCAGAATGATAATTGCCTACAACAGCCGGGAATGAAGCATTAATATCATCCTCAATTTGTTTTTGGATCTTCGGAAAAAGATTTTGAGGAAGTGTTTGTAATTCTGTTCTGATCAATGCTCCGGCATCATCACCAAAAGTTTTTATTTCAACTTCACCCAATCCGGTTGATTGAAGGTCTGCGCGTAAGTCCGAAATTTTAATCGGATTATCAAATTTCACAACGATTTCCGTTCCTCCCTTAAAATCAATACCAAATTGGAGACCGCGGATAGCGATGTTTACCATACCAATTAAAAAAATGGAAGCTGAAAGTATATAAAACAACTTTCTCTTCCCCATAAAATCTACATTTAAATTATGAAATAGCTGCATTTATTTTTGCTCCTAAAAGTCAGTTTGATAATTAACCAAGACTAATCTTGTAACCTTTGATTAATAAGAAATCGAGAAAAACTCGTGTAATTACTAACGCACCGAACATACTTGTTCCAAGACCGATCATCAACGTAAGAGCAAATCCCTGTACAGGACCGGTTCCGAATTGATAAAGAATAACTGCGGTAATTAATGTTGTGATATTGGAATCGATGATCGCAGAGAGGGCTTTTGAAAATCCGCTATCAATTGAAGCTTTCATTGTCTTACCCGTCGCAAGTTCTTCTCTTATTCTTTCAAAAATAAGTACGTTAGAGTCAACTGCCATACCAATGGTTAACACGATACCGGCTATACCAGGCAGTGTTAGCGTTGCTTTGAAATAAGCAAGAATCGAGAATATGAAAAAGATTACAAGTGATAACGCAATTGCGGAGATCGTTCCGGCTCTATGATAATAAAAGATCATAAAAAGTCCAACAAGTAAGTAACCAAACAGGGTTGAATTAAATCCTTGTGTAATGGAATCCTGGCCGAGTGATGGACCAACAGTTCTTTCTTCCATAATATCAACCGGCGCAGGAAGAGCTCCCGCTTTTAAAACGATTTCTAATAACTTGGCTTCTGCTAAATCAGTGCTTCCTTCAATTTGCGATCTTCCTCCGGGAATTTTACCGCGAATGACAGGTGCTGTATAGACAACATTATCAAGTACAATTGCGCATCTTTTATTAACGTTTGCTCCGGTGATTCTTGCCCATTCGGTAGCGCCTTCAGAATTCATTTCCATATTTACTACCGGCGCTGAGGTTGAAGGATCAATATTTGAGGTTGCGTTTGTTACAACACTTCCGGTTAGTTCTGCGGTTTTATTTACAAGATAAAGGACAAACACTCCTTGACCCTCTTGATAGGTGACCGGTTTAGCGGCAAGTACAAACTCAGCATTGTTTAAGTTAAGAACGTTTTGTACTTCAGGTTTAGCAAGCATCCGTAAAAGTGTTTCTTTCTGATCGGCTTTAACATAAGCATCGGCAGATTGGCTCTGAGCATTTATCATGGCTACAGTGAAGAAAGGATGCTCTTTTGCGAATTGTTTTTTAGCTTCATCTTCCGTGAGTTTTTTGTTTTTTGAAGTATCGTTTTTAGCAAGAGTAGAATCTTTTTTAGTTGATTTAACATTTTTAGTTGAATCTACTGCACTGGTATCTTCCAAGCTTTTTCCTGCTAAAACTTTATCAACTTCTTCCATAACCTTGAAAGTAAATTCCGGTTCTTTTAGAAGTTTAAATTCTAATAAAGCGGTTCCTTGTAATAACTGTCTGGCTTCTTCTTCTTTTGCAACACCAGGCAATTCAACAATAATTCTTCTTTCGCCCTGAAGTTGAATACTTGGTTCTGCAACGCCGTACTGGTCAACTCTGTTTCTAATAATTTCTTTCGCACGGGTAACGGCTTCTTCAGATTGTTTTTTCAAATCTTTAATTATCTCACCGTCATCTTGGCGTATTGTGCCGAAATAACGGCTGAGACGAATTCCTTTTTCCTGGAATTTTCTCCCAACCAATTCAACTACCGATTCATTTGATAATGCGGCTTCTTTGCCGGCATCAGCAAGTATTTTTCTGAAAGCGTCATCCGGATTGTTGGCTAATTTTTCTAATAATTTTACGGTATTTACTTCGAGAACAACGCGCATTCCGCCTTGTAAATCCAAGCCTAATTTGATTCGCTTTAATCTTGCTTCGCGAATGGAGGGATCGGCAGCTTTTATACTATCAGAGGTATTCTGAAGTATTCTGTCTAATTGATCAGAAGTTAATTCCGGACTAACTTTCTTTAACTGTTCACGTTTTGCTTTTACTGCCTGCGAAATCCGGTTCGAGTTCTGATAATCCTTGTAAGTGGGATACAGCAAGTAAACGCTTATTGCAATTGAAGCAACAATAATGATAAATCTAAATCTCAGTGCTTTCATAACGGTCTATACTAACTTTAGTTGGATTAGTGAATTAATTAAGAGTTCAAAGTTACTCTTTAAGGGCAAAAAAAACAAAAAAAATTGATAGTAAAGATGTAATTGATGGATTGTTTCGGTTGAATATGAGGGAATTCCCCCAACTTCGTATATTTAGGGCGATTTTATTTAAAATTTAAAGTGATTTCTCTATGCCCGAATCCGGTACTTTGCCCCTAAGAGATGAAATTGAAGTTCAATATAAATGGAATTTGACCGATATTTTTGAATCGGATGAAGCATGGGAAGCTTCTTTTCATTTAGTTGAAGCTAAAATTCCTGAGTTAAAGAAATTTGAAGGAATTTTAACGGAAAGCTCTGACAATATTCTTAATTACTTAAAGTTGGAAGAGGAAGTAGGAATTATTTTGGAGCGGCTGCATCTCCTTGCGATGCTTTCTAAAGATTCCGATATGACGGTTACAAAATATCAATCGATGGATAGCAGAGTGAACACATTGGTCACTAATTATTCATCAAACAATTCTTTCTTCAAACCGGAAATTTTGAAACTTCCGAAAGAAACCATCGATAAATGGTGTAGTGAAAAAGATGAATTTAAAAAATACAGTCACTTCTTTAATGACCTCTTTCGCGAAAAACCTCACACCTTAACCTCTGAAGAAGAAAAAATAGTTGCCTTAACTGCCGAATTAAAAAATGTTCCCCAAACAACTTTTTCACTTTTTACCAATGCTGATCTTCAATTTCCTAAGATTGACGACGGCACCGGAAATGAAATTGAAATTTCTCATGGAAGATTTTATTCAGCTTTATACTCAGAAAAAAGAACTTTTCGCGAAACCGTTTACAAGGCTTATTATAAGCCTTTTATGCAATACGCAAACACTTTTTCTTCTTTGCTGATGGGAAACATCAAAGGGAACATTTTTACTGCGAAAGTGAAGAAATTTAACTCTGCGCGCGAAGCTTCTTTGTTCAGGAATAACATTTCAACCAATGTTTATGATAATTTAATTGAAACAGTAAATCAAAATTTTGAACCGATGCATCGATGGACAGCATTGAAGAAGAAAATTCTAAAACTTGATGAATTTCATCCTTTTGATTCTTATGTGAACATTTTTCCTTATGAAGAAAAGAAATATTCGTACGATGAATCTGTAACTCTTGTTAAAAAAGCACTTCAACCATTAGGAAAGAATTATCTTCAAACATTAGAGCGAGCGTTTTCTGAGCGATGGATTGATGTTTTTGAAACTCGTTCTAAGCGTAGCGGAGCTTATTCTTCGGGCACTACGTTCGGAGTTCATCCCTACGTTCTCTTAAATTGGAATAATCAATTGAACGATGTTTTTACGTTAGCGCATGAGATGGGACATAACATGCACTCTTATTATACGGGTGCTTCTCAACCATATACCTACGCAAACTATTCCATCTTTCTCGCGGAAGTTGCTTCGACTTTTAATGAGTCTCTTTTGCTCGAATATCTTTTAGAACATAGCCGAAGTAAAGAAGAAAAATTATTCTTGTATGAAAAATATTTGAATAATGTAACTACAACTTTTTATCGCCAGACGATGTTCGCCGAATATGAATCTCAAATTCATAAATTAGTTGAAGAAGGAGCTTCTCTCACTGCGACCGATTTCCGTAACTTGTACAAAAATCTTTACCAGAAATATTGGGGAGATGAAATGTTTGTTGATGTTGAAGAAGAATATACATGGGCGCGGATTCCACATTTTTATTATAATTTTTACGTCTACCAATATGCAACGGGATTTGCGGCTTCCGAGTTACTTGTCCAAAAAGTAAAAAATGAAGGAGAAGCTGCAGTAAAAAAGTATCTTGGATTCTTAAATAGCGGTAGTTCCAAATATTCGCTTGACATTTTGAACGATGCCGGAGTTGATATGACTTCATCGGAGCCGATATTTGCAACGATAAATAAAATGTCTTTCATTCTGAACGAAATAGAAAAACTTATCAACTAAACGAGGAAGAAATGAAAATCTACACAAAAAAAGATTTGAATGAATTTTACCAGTCATTAACCTATGATGATATTAGCCTTGTCCCAACGGAAATTTCCAGAGTGAAGTCACGGAACGAACCAATTACAGCGTGTGATTTTTTAGGCGCTAAGTTAAGTCTTCCGATTTTGTCAAGTCCAATGGATACTGTGACAGGATTGGATATGGCAACAGAACTTACAGATTCCGGTTGTCTTGGAATTCTTAACCGGTTTGATTCATCGCTCGCAAACATTCTTTCTTCAGAATCGGGAACAGAAAAAATAAGAAGTGTTTCAATTGGATTGAACACCGATTTGTCAACCATTGAAAAATTAGCCTCCCGTAAAATGATAATTTGTCTTGATACTGCGAATGCAAGCAACAAAGAAGTTTTGAACAAAACCGAAGAAGTAAAAAAACATTTCGATGTAAAATTAATTGTTGGAAATATTGCGAACGGAGCGACTTTAAAACAATTGGAAAATGCCGGCGCTGATGCTGTTCGCGTTGGAATAGGGAGCGGCAGCGTTTGTTCAACTTCGATTCAAACGGGTATCGGGATTGGACAAGTCTCATCAATATTAGATGTTCTCTACACTCGAAACAAAGAAAATCTGAAAATAAAAATTATTGCTGATGGTGGAATTAAAAGCGCCGGAGATGTTGCTAAAGCTATTTCTCTCGGTGCTGATGTTGCCATGCTTGGAAGAATGCTCGCAGGAACAAAGGAAACACCCGGCGAAGTTATAAAATATAATGGGCAACTCTGGAAAAAATACCGCGGCTCTGCTTCATTCGGTGTGAAGATGAAAAATGAATTTATTGAAGGAGAGGAGACGATGGTTGGGTATAAGGGAACGGTTAGAAATGTTGTCAACAGTATTTCCGACGGTCTCAGAAGCGCTATGAGTTACATGAATTGTCTATCTCTGGATGAGTTACGAAAAACAGAAACGTTTACGGTTTTGAGTAACAGTTCGTATTTAGAAAGATTGCCCAAAGCCTAGATTTTCTCATCCCTCTCTTTGTACTCTCTCTAATGTAAAAGCGGGAATACAAACCGAAACATATTCACAAGGTTCGTTAAACGGGTTCGAGTATCTAACGCTTGAACCCTTTTTTATGCAAACCGAATGCCCTTTCTCCAAAATTATCGTTTCCTTTTCAACTTCAATTTTTTTCTTACCGGTAAAAACGAAAGTAACCTCATCAAAATCAGGTGTTTGGAAAGGTTCACTCCAACCGGGAGGAGCGATCATATGGGCGAAACTAAAATCGCCGCAGTTAATACTCGCCATTCCAAAATGTTCTTCAATTAATTTGCCATCCGTTGTGGGAACTACGAAAGGATTTTTTTGTAATTCAAATTGTTTCATCTTCATCCTTTGTTTAAAATAATAAAGCCACGTTTTCGCGTGGCTTTAATTTACGAACTTTGAAGTCAATTATTTTAATGCAAGTTTACGTAAAGGTTCATTTGAAAGAGAATAACTATCAAGAATATTTTCTGACGAAGCCGGGAATGAAAATGCTTTCATTGCTTGGTTCCCTGGATAATAAAACGCTTTCGGTTTATCAACTCTTGTCTGATAAATTTTGTAATTCAACTGCTCTTCATTCACAACTTTAAATCTTGCTCTGGAACGCGATTCAGCATGTGCCAAAACCGGGACCCTTCTTGTTTCGCGTTGCGGAACGAAATAGAGGAGATCTTTATTGACGAGTTCGGAGTATTGATTCCGATGATCGGCTTTTTCGCTATGAATATAAGCTGAATGGCTTTTGCCGAGATTTTCCCTTTCGCTCTCTTTATTCCAAGGGCGAACGGTTCTTTTTTCTTTTGCTCTGTAGATCATATATGAAATTAGTATAATAAAGAAAACTACAGTAGCAAAGATTACTAGGGTCAATTTTATAATAGGTATTAGTTCCATGATATCCTCTGATTTAATCTTTACCTACTTAACCAATTGGCGTGCCAATTAAAAAGAAGCAGAAAAATGACATTTTGGTCGAAAAAAAAGACCTTTTTGAGAAGTCATCTCATATCGAGACAACACATCTAGACAAAATGAAGATGTCTGAAAGTAAAAACTTTTGTTTTTCTATAGTGAATTCATTAATTTAACTCGTTCATTTATAAATACTTAGAAAGATTTTAGTCCTAAAAAGGAATTACAATGACAAAAGCTGACTTAGTTGATATTGTAGCCACCGGAACCGGTTTAACAAAATTGGAAACAGAAGCTGTTATCGAAGGTTTTTTTAACAGCGTAATTGAATCATTAAAAGCCGGGAAGGGAATTGAGATAAGAGGTTTTGGTACTTTTAAAGTAAGAAAAAAATCAGCTCGATTGGCAAGAAATCCTAAAACCGGAGAAAAAGTAAATGTAGCTGAACACTTTGTGCCGGTTTTTAAGTTTTCAAAAGATTTTAAGACAGCAGTTAGCAAGGGGATGGCAGAAAAGGGGACAAATTAACGTGCATCTTTGTCCAAGTTGTAATGTTGAAATAGACGAAAAATTTAAATTTTGCCCCAATTGTGGGAACTCTTTAGAAGAAGTTCAACAAGATGAGGTTACTGCTGAATCTAATATTGAGCAAGTAATCTGCAGTGCTTGCGGTGAAGAGAACGAAGTTAATGCTAAATTTTGCATTTCATGTGGAGTCAATCTTGCAGGTGCAAAAACTGAAGTTCGGCAAACACCGAAATCATCTCCTAAACCGGTTATAAAAATTTCAGCACCGAACCAAGAAAATAAAGACGTTAGTTATAACAGAAAAAAACAAAATCAGAAAAATAAAAACTCCAGGCGTGAACAAGCGATCAAACAAGTTCCGCAGAAAAATACTTCTGAATTTGATACAAAAAAAATAGCGATTGTTTTTGCAGGAATTCTTTTATTTGCCTTAGTGATATTGTATTTCGCAGGTGTCTTTGATGAGCCTAAAGTTGCTACAGAAAATTTCCCGGCAACTAACCAAGCCCCGGGATCTGGAATTGATTTAGCAAGTATAGATAAAATCAATCAGTTAGATGCTCAACTAAAATCTGAGCCGAATAATTTTGATTTAGTTCTTCAGTTAGCTCACTTGAGAAATGATTCAGGTTTTAAAACTGAAGCAATAACACTCTATAAAAAATATTTAGAAAAATTTCCTAACAACGCAGATGTGTTGGTAGATATGGGCGTTTGTTATTTCGATTTACAGCAATACGATGACGCAATTCCGCTGATGGAGAAAGCGGTAAACGTAAATCCAAAACATCAAATTGCACATATGAATTTAGGAATAGTTAATTTAGCAAAAGGAAATATTGAAAAATCAAAAGAATGGCTGCAAAAAGCTGTAAATCTTGATCCAAATTCTGAAATTGGAAGAAAAGCAAAAGAATTATTAACATCACATTAAATTAAACAGGAGTTCATCAATGCCTTGCGGTAAAAAAAGAAAAGGACACAAAATGTCCACCCATAAAAGAAAAAAGAGACTAAGAAAAAATCGTCATAAAAAAAGAGTTAGATAGTTTTTTAGTGTATAATGGATGAGGAGCCATTAATCTATTTCCATTGTACATTTCTGCCACCTTAGCTCAGTTGGTAGAGCAGCTCACTCGTAATGAGCAGGTCGTGCGTTCGAGTCGCATAGGTGGCTCAATTAGTGCGGATTTCGTCCGAATTCGCACTTTTTTATTTTAAAGAATTTTGCCATTTTGGCAAAGCGACTTAAATGTTGCCGAATTCATTCCAATTATCTTACAAACTACTGTTAGACAGTGTGCTGGAAATTGTTGAACAGATGGTGAACGAAACGCATATCTATTTCAATTTCGATGGAGTACAATCTATATCAAGAATCTCGGTTCAAACTTTACCATGGTTTTTCCCGGGATAAAATCTGCTAAAATTAGCGCACACTGTTCATCAGCAAATCACATTAAAGCGAAGTTTAGTTTGAAATAAATCAAATAATAATTAATTTCAACCAACAATTAAAATATATAAATGAAGGCGCCCATCTTATCTATTTTATTCTTGCAGCTTTTTTTAAGTTCTTGTGTTTCTTTAAACTTCAATTGTGATACTCAGAGCAGCGATAACAAAATAAAACAGAAGCTCTCCATAAATGAATTAGCCGGAGAAAAATATGGTGATAATTTTGAGATTCGGGAAAATGAAACAAAAGAATTTTATTTAGTCTTGAATCGATCTAAATCTGCCACGCAAACCGGAATAAAATTTTTCATTTATGAAAAGGCAGAACATGCGATCATTTGGGAAGATCAAGTACGGCTTGGTTCGGTTAAATGGGCAGCCTCATATGAAGTAGATGTACAAAATTTTCCTGGTACAGTAAGATTGAATGATACGCGAACTAAAAAGACAGGTTATCTGTTTAATGTTAAAACGAAACAAAAAATTAATGATTAATTCAGCAACAAATAATTAGGGCAAACCTATGAAAAAAACATTTCTCATTCTTTCTCTTTTCGGTATTACGTCATTAGCGGCATTTTTCTTCTGCTCGAAAATACTCAATACAGATAAAGTACTTCCCTCAAAAAAAATTGCCACCTCTTCTCCGCAGTCACTTGATTCAAAACCGATTGAAGCAAAAAAAATGGTAGTAAAAAACACTTCTATTCAATCAAAAAAAGTAAAACCTCTCGTAGCAAAAGTTGATTTTGCAAACGTAAAACAATCATCAATAGCTCAAATTGAATCAAGACCTCGCAGAGCTTCTGAGCGGAAAAGAATGATGAAAAGTGGCAAAAGATTCGATAGCCCTGATATGTTTGCCAAAATTCAAAAAATGATTCGCACCGCACCGGGTAAATCTGAACCTACGTATCAACCCAACTATCAATTTATTGAGTTCAATAAATTGAAAAGCAACAGTAAGTTCATGAAAAAAGTAGCAAACCTAAATTGGGTTGAAAGAGGACCTGCGAATGTTGGTGGTAGAACTAGAGGAATCGTTGTTGATGCTGATGACGTTACTAAGAATACATGGTATGTTGGTTCAGTCGGCGGTGGAATCTGGAAAACTACAAACGCTGGAACTACCTGGCGTGATCTTACAGCACAATTGCCAAATCTATCGACGACAACGCTTGCACAAGCACAATCTAATAGAAATATTTTGTATGCTGGTACCGGTGAAGGATTTTTTAACGCCGATGCAATTAGCGGAAATGGGATTTTTAAATCCACTGATAGAGGAGAGACCTGGACACAGCTTGAAGCAACAACAAACAATAGTAATTTCTTTTATGTGAACAGATTGGTGGTTGATCCAAACAATGAAAATATTGTTGTAGCGGGAACAAGTAAAGGTATTTTCAAGACAAAAGATGGTGGAACCTCATGGACAAAAACATCCTCAATTGGAAATATTGATCATGTGATTGCTAATCCATTAAACTTCAATACGCTTTATGCTGCTGCGAATGGTCAAGGAGTATTTAAATCATTTGATGCAGGTGATACATGGTTTGCAACAGATAATCAAAATTTAAGCGGCGGAAGAATGGAAATCGCTATCGCTCCTTCTGATACTTCTAAGTTATATGTTTCATCAGATCATTCAAGCGGCTCAACCCTTTTCGGAACGATCGATGCCGGTAATAGATGGGTTGAAGTGACCGAAAAATCGGGTACTTCTCCAGCATGGCTTGGTGACCAGGGTTGGTATGATAATACTATTGCTGTTAACCCCTACGATGCGGATTTGATTTATGTCGGCGGTATTGATATTTGGAAAATGCAAATTACCAGAGATTCAACGGTTGGTATTTCATCAATCGAAAAAGATAGCATGGAAGTTAAATTTTCATTTGTGCCTACTGGACTTCCTTTTGAAAACGGCGGTGTTGGTACCGGTGATGGTTATTGGAAAAGCAATACTTTAGCTTCAACAGACTTGTATAATGTTGAACTTCGTTTTGGTCCGGGTATATCTCAAAAAGCAGCAAGATTTATTAATTCTACAATGGATTATCAAAATTATATTGATGTTCCTTTTGAAGCCTGGGATATAAAAAACAATAAACAGTTAATGGTATCTTTTCAAGATATTAATAAGAGTGGAGGATTTAATTTAACCGGATTGAATGGAGACAAAATTCATTTTCATAATCTTCCGTATGATTCAACTCAAGCAGATGTTAATGTAGCAAAGACTAATGGTATAAAGTATAAAAATAATTTCGTCATCGGATTACGCAATGCAGTAGGAGTTACCTGGGATGCAACAAAACTCCCGAACGCTTACTTAAGAATCAACGTAGCTTATTTGACTTCACTTCTTCGCGCGTCTATTGCCATAACCGATGCATATGGCCGCTACTCAGGATCTCAAGCAGATGTTCATCCTGATCAACATAATATTGTTTGCGTACCGATGGATGAAGCAAATAAAACTTTCAAATTAATTAATGGAAATGATGGCGGCGTTGCTCTTTCAACTGATGGTGGAACAACGTTTAAAGAAGTTGGAGATAATGGTTACAACACAGCCCAATTTTATGGTGTCGATAAAATGTCAGGGAAGCAAGCTTACTTTGGAGGAATGCAAGATAACGGAACATATTTCTCTGATCCGGCTCTGGGTAATGCCAACGCTGCAACAAAATATAAATTCGTTATAGGTGGAGACGGATTTGAAGTTGTCTGGAATCCGAAAGATCCGTTAAAAATGATTGGCGGTTCTCAATACAATAATCTTTCAAGAACTGTTGACGGTTGGAAAACTACCGAGACACCCAACAAAGGATTTGACGATTTGGGCGATGCAAATAATTCTCCCTTTATTACTAAAATTGCAGGTTCAAAACAAGACCCCGATCTTCTTTTTGTAATAAGTAGGAAAGGCGTTTACCGTTCTGATAACTTTGCAGATAATTGGGTTCTTACACCAATTACAACCTCGTTCCAGAATGGTGGATATTTCACTTTTGTGCAGGTAGCAATTTCAGCCGCAAATCCGCAAGTTGTCTGGGCTGGCGTGAATATGAGCGCCTCCGGAAATGTTCAAGTTTCAAAAGACGGCGGTTTAAGTTTTTCCCCGACTAATAATTATACCAGCGCTCTTGGGCTACTATCAGGCTTTGATACTCATCCTATAGATCCGGCAACTGCATATTCCGTCTTTTCAATTCAAGGTGCGCCAAAGATTTTACGCACTACAAATTATGGTGTTTCTTGGACGGACATTACCGGATTCGCTTCATCAACAACAAGCTCAAACGGATTTCCTGATGTAGCTACTTATTGTGTTCAAGTAATGCCATACGATCCAAACATTATTTGGGCTGGAACAGAAATCGGAATTATAGAATCGACCGACAAAGGCGGTTCTTGGCATTATTCAAATAACGGATTCCCGGCAGCCGCTGTTTGGGATATGAAGATTGTAGATGATGAAGTTGTGGTCGCTACGCACGGAAGAGGAATATGGTCTGTCGCTTTGCCGGAATTAGCAAACTACAAACCGTTAGCCGTTACTCTCTCACCGAGAATAAACGGTAATGTTTATCAAGGAAAGAACGGAATTATTATCAACTCAACTTTGCGTTCGTCTTACGATTCAACACAAGTTTTAATCGATGGTGTAAAACAATATGTTATCGGTGCAACAACCGAAAAAGATTCTGTACTCATTGTTCCTTTCTTTAGCACGGGTTTAAAGAAATTCCAATTGGTTTCGTTTAAAGATGGCGTTGGATACAAGTCCGGCGTAAATGAAACTACACTAATTGAAATTTTAGCTGCTCGAAATGGTTACGTGAATGATTTTAACTCAGCATCAACCGATTTCTCCGGAGACCTCAGTATTATTACTGCTCCGGGATTTACAAACGGTGCAATTCATAGTGCTCATCCATACGGAACGAATAAAGAGTTGATCTCTACTTTGCGCGTGCCGATTGTTGTTGCTTCGTCTAATGCAACCTTACAGTATGATGATATTGCACTTGTTGAACCGGGTGATCCGGGTTCCGTTTACGGCGATAATAATTTCTGGGATTATGTTATCGTAGAAGGTTCCAAAGGTGGTGATTGGGTTCCGTTGCTTCCCGGATATGATTGCAGATTTGATGCAGCCTGGTTAACGGCTTTTAACGGAGGAAGCGGAACACCGAGCATGTTTAAAACACATTCCGTTAATTTACTCGACAAATTTAGTGCGGGTGATGAAGTATTAATTCGTTTTAGATTATTCGCCGATCAGTTTGTAGATGGCTGGGGATGGGCAATTGATAATTTGAAGATTCAAGAAGGTCTTGTTGGTGTAGAGAACGAAACAATACCAACACAATTTGAATTGTCACAGAATTATCCTAACCCGTTCAATCCATCAACGACAATAAAATATGCTTTACCGAAAGAAGAAAAAGTTACTCTAAAGGTTTACAATAATGTTGGCGAATTAGTTGCAACATTAGTAAACGAAGTTCAGCCGGTTGGTGTGCACCACGTAACTTTTAATGCAAGCAGATTGGCAAGCGGCGTCTATTTCTACAAGATTGAAGCAGGCGCGTTTAACCAGACGAAGAAATTGATTCTCATGAAGTAGATAGAGATCAGTCGGCAGTCTCCAGTTGGCAGTCGGCAGAAGAAGATAATTTGAATAAAACCTCCGGTGTTTTGAAGATGCCGGAGGTTTTTTTTATCTGTTTTCGATCTTTAGTTTTTCTCAGAATAATTCTATTCTCCTATAATCCAATCCGTTAAAACCTTCTGGTACTTCACCGGATTGAATTCCCGAAAATCATAATCAGCTACATCGTTTTTACAATAGGGATCGTTGGAGAAAAACGATTTTATATCTTCTTTAGAATTAGCCTTCGCTATTACTACACCGCCGGTTCGTGGATTTTCCGGTCCCGACATGAGCAACAAATTTTTATCATAACCGGTTTGTAGAAATTCTCTATGTCGCGCAAGGAGAGAATCAATAATGGTCAAATCAACTTTATACGTAATAAGAATAAGAAAGTGTTTCATGTGCCTTTTTTCAGTTTAATAAATTTTACTTTTCAATATCTCTAACAACCGCATCATGGATAACCGGACGCAGCCGTATAAGCTTAATGTTCTCGCGTGTCGGGTAAACACGGTTCGTTAATAAAATAACAAAGAGTTTTTTTGCCGGGTCTGTCCAGACGGAAGTGCCTGTATAACCTGTGTGTCCGTAAGAAAGATCCGAAAATAAATCACCGGCGGAAGAAAATCCTTCGTCATCTTTTGTATCCCAGCCAAGCGCGCGCGAACTCTGATGTGATTGTTTTTTGGTGAACATTTCTACCGTAGAAGATTTGATAAATTGTTTTCCTTGATACGTTCCTTTTTGCAAAAGCATTTGCAAAAGTTTTGCCAAATCATCCGCTGTGGAGAAAAGTCCGGCGTGCCCGGCAACCCCGCCAAGCATTGATGAAGCTTCATCATGCACTTCACCGGTAAGTTGTCGATGTCTCCAGTAATTGTCATTTTCAGTTGGAGCGCAACGGTTTATAAATTCTTTTGTAGGATTGAAAAATGTTTCCGTCATTCCAAGCGGAAGAAATATTTCATCAGCACAAAATTTATCTAAAGTTTTTTTAGTAACTTTTTCAATTATTTTACCAAGGGTGATTATTCCCAAATCAGAATAAACCGTTTTCGTTCCGGGTGCGTAATCAAGCCTGGTGTTAAAGATATCTGTTAGCACCTCATTGCTGGTTTTGTATTTAAGAAAAAATCGCTTGAATGGGGGGAAACCGCTATTGTGAAGCAGGAGATTCCTGATGGTCACATTCTGCTTCCCGTTCGCTGCAAATTTTGGTAAATACTTTGCAACTTTATCATCAAGTTTAATTAAACCTCTATCATAACAGAGCATTGTTGCGGTTGTGGTTGCGATAACTTTTGTTACCGATGCGAGATCAAATATCGTATTGGTCTGCATTGGCGGAGAAGCGGGATCGTAAATCAAACGTCCGAAAGCTTTTCTGTGTAATATTTTTCCCTCCTGGGCAACAAGTAAAACAGCGCCGGGGAAAACAGAATCAGTAATTCCTTTTTGAATAATTTTATCTACTTCCGCAAATCTGTTTTCAGTTGAATAAGATTCGGTTAATGAAGATTGGGAAAGGAGTAATCCGTCCCCTTCTTTGTAAAGCGAATTCGGAATAGAGACCGGCAATTTCCCTTGAATGATGATCTTGCCGCAAACCGCTTTTGCCAACGCTTCTTCCGATATTTCCGATTCGCCATAACTACAGAGGAAGGTTTTAATTTCCGGGAATGATGCCAATACATATGGACTTCCGTGCGACATCCAGACAATCGGTTTTTTTAGTTTAATTAACTTTGATACAAATTTTACTTGTTCATCGCTTAATCCAATTTTACCGGAACTTAATTTGATGCGTGTATAAGTAGAAAGTAAAATTGCATCTGACTTCTGCGCCATTCTTAATGCTTCATTGAATTCTCTTTTCTTATCCTTATCCGTGAGTGTTACCGAAGAGAAATTCTTTATTTGTTTTTCAAGTAATGAACCGAATAATTCCGTATTTGTTGTCCGTCGTTCATCAACAAGAGTGATGTGGAGAATCTTTTTCTTTGCGTTAGAGGAAAGAGGAATTAAGTTTTTCTCATCTTTAACAAGTGTTATAGCTTCTTCCGCCAACGTTTTTGCAACAGTTTGATGATCGTTATTCTTAAGCGTTGAAGAAAGATCGTCTAATGAAACTGTTCTCTTTTCAGATAAACCAACCCATCTTTTAGCAAGAAGAATTTTTCTAACCGATTCGTCCAATCGTTCTTCCGTAATAACACCAGAGCGAACTGCTTGTATCATTGCCGAATCAACTTGATCTGCATTCGATGGGAAAAGTAGAATATCGCATCCGGCGTTGAAGGCTTTAACTGCTGCTTCGGATTGAGTATATGAATTTGTTATCGCGTGCATATTTAGTGCATCCGTAACGATCAATCCTTTGAATCCCAATTGTTTTTTCAACAAATCGGTAACAATATTTTTTGATAACGTAGCCGGAATTGTGTCCGCGTCAAATGCGGGAACCGCTAAATGCCCGACCATGATTGACATAACGCCGTTTTTAATTTCTTCAATAAATGGTTTTAACTCAAGTTGAAAAAGCTCATCTCTGCTACCGCGTATTATCGGTAAATCTTTGTGTGAATCGGTTGAGGTATTTCCATGTCCCGGGAAATGTTTTGCGGTTGCAAGCAAATGATTATGCTGCATTCCCGCAACAACTGAGTTGCCAAGTTTTTCTATTATGGAGGTATTTTCTCCAAATGCCCGAACATTTATAATGGGATTTTGTGGATTGTTGTTTATATCTACTACGGGAGCAAAATTATAATGAACGCCGGTCTGTCTGCTTTCTTCAGCAATAATTTCTCCCATCTGATGCGTAAGCACCGCGTCATCAGCGGCTCCAAGCGCCATGTTGCTCGGGAAGGTCGTTCCACCGTTTGTACGGAAAGCAACTCCGTTTTCATAATCTGCACCGATGAGCAAAGGGTATTTTGAAACTTGCTGAAGTTTATTCAAAAGAAAAGTTTGTGCATAAACCTCCGCCCCCTCGGCATATTGATAGACAATAAATCCGCCTACTTTAAGATCATTTACGTAATGAACAATTCTTTTATAGACGGTATCATCTTCATTATAAAACTTTCCAACAACAGCAGGAAAAATAATTTGTCCGACTTTTTCTTCAAGGGTCATTTTAGAAATGGTTTCTTCAACCCAATCATCTTGAACAGAAAAAAGAGAGACATCATTTATTTTGTAAAGCGAATCGGTGGGAATTCCTTTAGAAAAAAAATGTGTTCTAACGGTAAACGAAGTGACCGCGAGAAAAATGAGAAGTACGGTAACAATTAAAACAAGATGATAAAATCTATTTTTCTTTAACGGGGACATTATTATTTTCTTCTTCAATAGTTGGGATAAACAAAAGTGAAAGAAGCCCCGGTATCGCCATCAGCAAAACGATGATGAAAAACATTTTATAACCAACAGCTTGCTGGATGTATCCGCTCACCAAACCGGGGATCATCATTCCGAGCGCCATAATTCCGGTTGAGATTGCATAGTGCGAAGTTTTATAAATTCCTTTCGAGATGTACATCAAGTAAACCATAAAAGCAGTGAATCCCAAACCGTAGCCAAACTGTTCAATGGCAACAAGAGGATAAGCAAGATAAACCGGAGGTTGCGCAAAAGCCATATAAAGATAAGCGGCGTGAGGGACATTTAAAATTATTGCCATAGGCCAGATACATTTTTTCAATCCGTATTTTGAAATTACCCAGCCGCCAAAAATTCCACCGAGAATTAAACTTATAACTCCAACCGTTCCGTAAACGAGTCCAACCTCCGAAGTTGAGAGACCGAGTCCGCCGGCTTCATGTTTATCAAGCAAAAACGGTGAAGCCAATTTAACCAGCATCGCTTCGCCGAATCGGTAGAAGAGAATGAAAAAGATAATTCCGAAAATCCCTTTCTGTTTAAAATATTCCGAAAATATTTTTAAGAAAGGAGCTCCCTCAGCGACTTCTTTCGGAGTTCTTTTATTATCAACGGAAGGATAGGGGAGAATGAATTTGTGATATAAAAAGATAAGCAAGAAGATTGCACCGGAAAAAGCAAAAACGATTGTCCAACTAAGCGGAATATTTCCCAGTGATTTTTCCAACTGTCCGGCGAAGAAAACCAAAAATCCCGAACCGAAGATCATTGCAATGCGGTAAAAGACTGATCGAATGCCGACAAACAGCGCTTGATCTTCTTTTGATAATGCAAGCATGTAAAAGCCGTCGGCGGAAATATCATGTGTTGCCGAAACGAACGCCGCAATAATAAATGCGAAAAGCGAGACAATAAAATAATTGGGCAAGTGAAGGGCAAACGCGGCAAATCCAAAACAACCGGCTAACGTTAGTTGCGTAAACATTATCCAATTTCTTTTTGTTGAATAAAGATCAACCAACGGTCCCCAAAGCATTTTTAAAACCCACGGAAGGTAGAGCAAGCTTGTCCAAAAAGCTATCTGCGCATTGTCAACTCCCATTCGTTTGTAGAGAATCACGGAAACAGTGTTAACTAAAATGTAGGGAACTCCTTCGGCAAAATAAAGCGTGGGAATCCATGACCAGGGATTGCGTGATTCAACTTTTGCGACTGCCATACTAACCTTTACTATTTTTTAATTGTGTTTGCGCCATTAATATTGCTCCGTATTCCGGCGGATAATCGGGGAGCTTTACGCGGCAATTTAGAACTTGCTTATTTAATTTTGCTGCGAATAATTCTGAATAGACATTTTTACTACTTAAAATTCCACCGATAAAAGCGACTGACAAAACCTCTTCTTTTATTTTCTCTTCCATCGCCTTAAGGTGAAGGATGAGTTCATCGGTTTCCGATTCAATAATTTGAATCGCTGTTTCGTCCTTTATTTCCGCCGCTTGCAGCACAAGCGGAGTTACCGAGGCGACATCAAAATTATTTTTATATACTTCCGTTATTAATTTTTCGGATGAAACGATGCCGAATTTTCCTGCGATCAATTCCGAAAGAATTGTTTTCTTTCCTCTTCCGTCAAAACTTTTTGCAACTGCGGTTAGCGCTTTCTTTCCGATTGAATATCCGCTTCCCTCATCGCCAATGTATCTGCCGAATCCGCCGACACGGTGAATGTTCCCGTCCTTATCTTTTCCGAACATGATCGAACCGGTACCGGCAATTAAAATGCTGCCCGGTTTTCCGCTGAACGCTCCTTCAAGTGCAACTCTTGCATCGCTTTCTACACGGAAATTTTTAATTGAAATATTTTTTGATGTGAGATACGATTGAAAATCATTTTCGAGCAGTTCGGCGTCGCTTCTTCTTCCGGCTCCGGTGGTACCAAGTAAGACAAACGAAATATCGTTGTAAGAGATATTAAGATAATTGTTACAAGAATCGATTAATTCGAGAATGGTTTCGGAAACTTTTTCCGTTCCGAGAATTAAAAAGTTGGACGGTCCGCCAAAACATTCAAATAATTTTTCACCGTTAAGATTGGTTAAAACAGCATGGGTTTTTGTTCCACCGCCGTCAATTCCTATTAAGTAGCTCATAAACAGTCATATAATTTTGTTTATGCGAAAAATAGGAAAAAAGTTGGTAGGAATGAAAGTAGCGGCTTGACTAAATGATCTTTAAGAAAAGAAATGCTAACAAACTGATGATGGTAATTTTCAAAATAATGTTTGAAGACCATCTTTTTAATCGTTTTATAAAACTTTCCGGGCTGGCGATGAGAATATCTTCTTCTTTTTTGATATAATCACCGTCTGATATTTTCCATTGATGAAATCTGTTCATTTTTTCTTTCTTAATTTTTTGTGTGCAAGATAACTTACTATTCTGATTCAAATTGCCAACTATATCACAAATGGTATGGTTGCTCCGTTCGTTGTGAAGTAAAAATGATTTTGTCTTCCAGTAGAATTCTGATATTTTACTTCCAAAGATTTAAACAATAAAAGAGTAATAAAGGTTTCATGGATTTAGAGAAATATTTCGCCCCTTTTCGCAAACAAACTATCGGGTACGATCAAACATTTCTTTCTCCTTTTGGCGAACAGAAATTACTTTATGCTGATTGGATAGCCAGCGGCAGATTGTACAAACCGATAGAGGATAAAATCGCAAATCAGTTCGGACCTCTTGTCGGTAATACTCATTCCGAAGCGAGTGAAACCGGAACCGCAATGACAACCGCGTATCATCATGCGAAAGATATAATTAAGCGGCACGTTAATGCGAATAAAGACGATATTATTCTTTGCGCCGGATCGGGAATGACGGGAGTTGTAAATAAATTTCAGCGAATTCTTGGTTTGCGTGTTTCTGAACAGCTAAAAGATTTTTTCACTCTGCCAGAAGAATTGAAACCGGTAGTTTTTATCACCCACATGGAACATCATTCAAATCAGACTTCTTGGCTTGAAACCATTGCCGATGTTGTAATTCTTCCTCCTAACGAAGAGGGATTAGTTGATCTTGAAAACCTTGAAGACATGCTGGAAATTTATAAAGAAAGAAAATTGATCATCGGTTCTTTTACTGCGGCTTCAAACGTTACAGGAGTACAAACGCCCTATCATCAACTTGCAAAGCTTATGCATGCTTACGGCGGTTTTTGTTTTGTCGATTTTGCATGCGCCGCACCGTATGTTAATATTAACATGCACCCGGAAAATGAAGACGAAAAACTTGATGCGATTTTCTTTTCACCGCATAAATTTCTCGGTGGACCGGGAACTGCCGGAATTCTGATTTTTAATTCTAAACTTTATAAGAACAAAATTCCCGATGACCCGGGCGGCGGAACAGTTGATTGGACTAATCCCTGGGGACAGCATAAATTTGTTTCAAGTATCGAATTACGCGAAGACGGGGGAACGCCGCCGTTTTTACAAACCATTCGTGCCGCGCTTGCAATAAAGCTAAAAGAAGAAATGGGTGTTGAGAATATCTTAAGAAGGGAAGAGGAACTTGTAAAAATTGTTTTTGAAGAATTTAGAAATATCCCGAAGCTCCATCTTCTCGCTGAAAATATAAATCACCGGCTTGGCGCAATTTCTTTTTATCTTGATGGAATTCACTATAATCTAATTGTAAAACTTTTAAATGACCGGTTTGGAATTCAAGTTCGCGGCGGCTGTTCCTGCGCGGGAACGTACGGACATTATCTGCTGCATGTTTGTCCAGTGCAATCGCAGCAAATTACAGAACAAATTTCTCACGGCGACCTTTCTGAAAAACCGGGCTGGGTGCGCCTTTCGCTTCATCCCACAATGACGAATGAAGAAATCTATTTTATTACCAATGCGATAAAAGAAGTGATCGAAAATATTTCTACATGGAGCAGCGATTACGACTATTACGTTGAACAAAACGAGTTCTTCCACAAAAATGCAACAGATAAATTGAAGAGGAAAGTGGAAGAGTATTTTAAGATGGGATAGTACAGAAATAATAGAGATAGAGCAGGAGGTTCCGTGTTACTTTATTGTTCTTTTATTGGATCTAAAATTGAGAGATTGTTTATCCAATTAAAATCTTTAGTATTATGAGTAACCAAAGTCAAATTATTCTCAATTGCAGTGGCGGCAATTATCGAATCACCCAAAGCAATTTTTTTATTCTGTTTTAGAAGGACAGCTTTTTTTATAGTTTCATTTGTAACCAAATGGATTATTGCACTTTGGAAAAAATCTTCGAGAAATTCCTTTTCTTCAATGCTTGGGAAATTGAAACCCATCACTTCAATAACACTTACAAATGAGACAAAAGGAGAGTTTAGTTTGATGAATTCTCGTACATATTCATTTTCAGCCTTTGAAGCATAGATGATGATATTACTGTCTAATAAATAATTCATTCTATCGAATCAATTCTTTATCCTTGCGGATTTCACGCTGCCATTCAGAAGGATTTTCAATAGCAGACAAAACCCCTTTAATTTTTGACAATTTCGATAACGCATTGTACATAGCGTTTCCACGATCCATCGAAGTCTTATCCTCGGACTTAATTGTAACTTCAACCGATATTTCTTTCCCTTCTTCCAACTCAACCGGAGGAGGAACCATCCAGCGAATAGTATTACCTGTAATAACGGCTTGATATCTTTGTTGCATTATAAAAACCTTTTCCTTTCATCGGCAACTTATAAAAACAACGGTTTTCATGCAAGGAAATAAAAATGCAACAGATGAATTGAAGAGGAAAGTGGAAAAGTTGTTTGAGACGGATTTAAGAGGTTAAGCGGCAACGTTCTAACACAATTATCATAAAGCGATATTGGATTATAGAATCTGAACTTGCGCAATAATAGTATCGCCACAAGCGATATGTTCCTTTCTTCGAACATCAGCTTTGATCGCTAACAGATATGACTTGGACTTTTTATCGGGAAAGAGAGATGTTTTCCACTGCGTTTTACCAATTGTAACAGACACCGGTATAGAACCGAAAGGTCGAGCCTCAATACCGTATAGCGTACGAATCATAGTCGACTGCTTAGTAGAAATATTCACGAAATGCCAGCCACCAAATCCCTGGTAGAGCCAGACTTTTGCCCGGACTCTATACGTGGCTTTTAGTTTAACACCGTTCTGTGTGACCTATGAATTGTCATAATATCGCGAGATCTTCTTTCGTTATTTCCTAATAGCATGTTACGTTAAAATCCAACACCGCCGAATTAATTATTAAACTTTTCCATTAACCCACGACTTTAGGCGCGGGGATTTCCACCAGATCTTACTCCGCTACCGATTTATCGGTTTGTGTTTTATAAATTGTTTAAAGAACAAACATTTTATCTAAGCACCCGCTTAGTTGATTGCAGACTCAACTTTATAATTACACAAATGCCGCACTGAAACACAATTTACCCGCCTTAGCCAAAAGCTGATAAATCTGGAGGATTAAAGAAGTTAGTCAGCAAAAGCTTAATTGATATTCTTCGGAAGATTACTTATTATTGTTATAGAAAGGAACAATAATATGGCTACCTCAACTTTAGCTCAAATGACTAAGAAAGAATTCACCAAAATTCTTTCTAATGTCGTTGAACAAAAACTTATAGAACTTTATGGTGACCCTGATGAGGGACTCATCATTAAAGATCGATTAAGAAAGAGACTTGTTCTCCAAAAAAAGGCTACTTCAAAGGGTGATCGAGGTGTAGATTTATCCTCTGCAATGAAACAACTCGGTCTTGGATAAATTTTGTACATCGTATCTTTCCTTAAGTCTGCAATCAAAGACCTCAGCAAAATCGACAAACTTACTGCAAAACGTTTGGTCGATCACATCCAATGGTTATCCGCTAATCTTGAATTAACCAAGTTATTTCCTCTCAAGGGCGAACTTTCCGGACTCTTTAAACTTCGTGACGGCTCTTATAGAATTATCTATGAGTTAAACCGCAAAGACAAGACCATTATTGTGCATTTTGTCGGTCATCGTAAAGATATTTACAAGTTAAAGTAGAACCCATTTTCTTTTGCTGTATAACGCCGTGTTATGTTAAAATCTAACACCGCCGTATTAATTATTAAAACTTTTCTATTAACCACGACTTTAGCCGTGGGGATTTCCACTCTCCATGTTCTTTCTTTCATCCACAGCCATACTTCAAAAGCTCAAGACACATTCTTTGCTATCTCAATTAGTTCTACTTTCGCTTATCGACCACTGATGACCGCAGTTGGCGCATTTTCGATAATTTGTCCAAAATTCAAAACGCTCATTCTTCACACGCTTTTCTGTTCGTCCGCTATTAAATGTCATCCAGGTAGTTGTTTTGGTATTCGTAATCTTGTGATCGCTTTCCCCGGCATGCATTCCTCCCAGGTTATGATGGCATTTCGGGCAGCGGTTATATCGAATAGAGTATAGATTTAATGAACAAAACACAAACACCCAAAATAGTAAAGCGAAGAATCCTATCGAGTTATCTGCGTATGGCGGAAGGAGAAATAAATAGGCGAAAGTACCGATATATCCTCCGATCAGAACTCCAATCGTTAGAACAATAAGAATGAAATTGGGAATCCACCGGATTTTTCCAACAACGAAATACATGATATATGAAATGATGATTCCCGGTATAACAAGCAAAACAATCCAAAATATTATAAATGTAAAAACAGCAAAGAACCAATTACTATTACCAAACGTACTGACGGCGCTAAAGATCGATTTGAAAAATCGGAATACTCCGATGTAAACATAGTCGTCTATATACATAAGCCTCATGTTCCATATCCAGCCGGTTTTTCCATCACCCCGTTTAATAAAACAATAATTTCCCTCGCTTTTTAGTATGGTTACGGGATAGATTTTACTATCATCTTTTAAATGTATTTTTACTTTTGCCGCTTCCAATGTATCCGATGCAAGTGGCCAGGCATCGTAAACCGAGATACGTTCATCCAACGGTGTTTGTATCACTTCGATTAATGTATATCCTTTTGTGCCATCCAATTTTTCTATATAGTACCAATCTTTTTCTTTATGGAGCCTCAAAACCTTTTCTCCGGGAACCAGTGTACCAAGAGCTTTCATTCCAAGATTTTTCGCCGCAGCTTTATACGTGGGTATATCATACACAATCCCTTTTTTGAAAACTTCAAGCGTATCGGAAGAATAAGTAACAGTAGCTAATGCCATGATGAGCATTGTGATTTTCAGAATTTTCATAGATATCTCATTTTTATTGGTGAACTGATGAAAACAATAGTTTTTATGTCTGCGCCACTCTAGAGCGGGAAGCGCCACGTTAATGCGTATTAATTATTAAACTTTTCCATTAACCCGCGACTTTAGTCGTGGGGATTTCCACCATGCCTTACTCCGCAACCGATTCATCGGTTTGTGCTTTATAAATTGTATAAACAACGAACATTTTATCTAAGCGCCCGCATTTGCGGATTAAAGATGTTAGAGCGCAGCCAGTCAACAAATTACCATGTTCTACAAAATACTATACTTCTCTAATTAACAAGCTTAATCGGAATTTTAAATGTCTTATTGCTTACTAGCACGTTAAAATACTGACCAGTATCTTGTGGACTGAAATTAACATCCGGAAGCGTCGAAAATAAATAGTAGTAGCTTGTTGAGTCCCTATAAACGTTAGAAGAAAAAATTATATCGTTGGAAAAAAAGGGATACGGAAAAATGAGATAACCTCTTGCACCAACATTTAATAATCTTTCTATTTGGTTACGCGAAACAATATTTCCCGCCGTATCTTTGAATGTTAATTGAAGAAGAAACGAGATGCCGCTCTTCAATTTTATCGTATCGTTTGTATTATTTTCAAGACGGGATGCGTAATAAAAATCTACTATGTTGATAGTTATAGGCTGAAATAATATGTTAGCACCAAGCGCTATTTTAAATGTTCCAGTTAATGGAGCAGATGTGAGATTCGTAGCATAGAAGCGGATAGTAAGTTTCGTCCTTGAAGTATCTTTGAATTCGATGTAGAAATTACAATAAGGTGAAATCCATTCATTCTGATCATATACATTAGGATAAACATCCGGCGGTACCGGTTGCGTAAGTTGAACATCTATGCTCGCTTGCTCACCAACAAAAAGTGTCATGATGTTCACTGGAACTTGGGAGCTGCTAGATGGTTCAGTACTCGTTTCGCACGATGTTATTAAGGTAGAAAGAATAAACAGAAATAAATACATCGGCTTTTTCATTGATGATCTCCAAATTGAATTATTTGATTTATAATAAAGCAATACTTTTCCATTGCCGCCTAGCATCATGTAATTTTAAACTCCAACACCGCGTATTAATTATTAAAACTTTTCCATTAACCCGCGATTTTACTCGTGGGTATTTCCAACATAACTTACTTCGCAACCAGTTCATTGATTTGTGCTTTATAAATTGTATAAAGAACGAACATTTTATTTAAGCACCCGCATTTGCGGAATGTCAGTGAAATTTATTTTTCTCTTGACTCTTTACTTATTAAAGAGGTTAGGTGCGCTTGTTGGTTTATTTTTCTACTCCCCATTTTCTCATCTTACTCCAGATTAGACTAAGTTTATTTGCACCAAAAAATAATCCGATTCCTATTAACATTTGAATGCTACTCAGCGTCAAAGAAATCCAATTATCACGAATTTGTTTGGGAGTGTATGAATAATATTGAGAATCAGTTGCAGTTAATGTGACCATCTGAGAAATCCAACCAAATGCCTTTGGAATTGCAAACGAAAATATCAACACGCCAGCTACAGAGAAAAGAATTGCTTGAATGTCTGCTAAAGAAGATGCCCCGTCGGTTTGCTCAACTTCTATTGTTGGAATTATTAAACTCCCCAATTTCTTCGAGAACACAATTAAAAGTATTCCAAATATAAAAAGTAATGTGCTTGGCACTAAGGAAGCTATTACCATTTTTGAAATCTCTGATCTAAATTCTGCTGGAAAAGTCAACGCATAGATTAAGCCTTGCATAGAAACAAATGCTTCGATAAGACAATAAATACCCAAGATACGGAGTATGACAATGCAAATAGTTTTAATGTTCATATGAATTCTTTCATAATAATAGCGCACCTAACTATTAAGTATTTTATCTGTAAATGAGCAAAAAAGAGAACGATGAGCCATCTAAAATCTCGCTGCTCATCTGTAGGTAATAAAAGGGGAGAGGATAACGTTTCATTTACCCCGTTCGGTAGTGCTTTTCTATGTAAAACTAATGAAGAAATAAAGTAGCCTCATCTCTCAATAATTATTATGGACAAACGTAAGGATATCCTTACATATTTCCAATTCATCAAATAAATATTTTAGGCGACTCACTTCGCGTTTCTCTGCCAAAGGCAGACAAGTTCGTGAAAATTCTTCGTGTTCCTTAGCCAAAGGCTGACAGGTTCGTGTCAGAATTTGGTTACACGAAGTTGCACGAAGAAGGCACGAAGTTACACGAAGGATTAACTCCGCAATCTATAAAGCCTTTAATAAAATTATTGTTTCTTTCAGTTTCCCGCGGTTTTAGCCATGGGAAATCGGTTACTTCCTGGTTTTCTTCGTTTTTGCCTCATATTCGCACTATTTATGAGGGAAAAATCATTTTTCCTTATGGGAAATCGTTTTTCCCCAAGGGGTTTTCTCTTTCTCCTTCGGGGAAATTCCTTTTTCCTTACGGAATTTTCTTTTCTCTTTTGGGCAAACGTAAATTGACGTTGGGGAGAGCACTTTCTCCTTAGGGGAACTTAACTTTTCCTTACGGTATTTCCTTTTTCCCTTAGAGAATTTTCATTTTCCCTTGGAAAAATCTTTCTGCCTTAAGGGATTTCCTTGTCTCCTTTGGGGATTTTTCTTCCTCTTTAAGGAAAATGGTTTGGAATGTAGGGAAAAGCATTTCCGATGTAGGGGATTTCATTTTCCCTTTACGGTATTTCTTTTTTCCCTTACGGCATTTTTCTTTTTCTTTAGGGAAAATAAGTTTTTCCTTTGGGCAAATCATTTTTGCCTTAGGGGAATTTCATTTCCCCTTAGGGAAAAAACAATTTTCCTAAAATCTTTGTCAAATCTTTCCTTTTTTCTTTTGATAGAGAAGGAAAATAAAGCCCAAACATGTCATTATCAGGATAAAAATCCCTACATAAAATGAATTGTTCCCATTATGAAAGTAACATATGTTCACTTTGTAAATATACTCTGTCGTTCTATTTATGTTTTCTTTAGAAATATCGGAATCGTCGTCGTAATAAATAGTTATTTCATCACCAGTTTTTAATCCTCCGAGATTTTCGTATTCAGGAGAAAAATCTCCGGCATCTTTACCAACAAATAATTCAATGATATATGGATATGTATCAAGCGCGATATATCTAAATTTTCCAAAGTCTCGAAGAGGATATTGATGATAATGGTTTTCAAGATAAGTGATTCTTCCCGAGATTTTTGTGAAAGAGTCTTTGCTCATAAATTTTATTGAAGTAAGGTAAGCGCCTAAGCATAACAAGATAAATAACGATATTAATAATTTTTTAAAATTTGTAGGATGTAGAAGCATCATTGCGAAGTCGAGATTGAACAACATAAAGAATTTACCCTTAATACAGTGGACAATTATTTGTTAAAATTATTGAGTGTTATTATATCAAAGCAGTTCGTTTAAATGAATTTTCTATGTTTAACTATTTCCCCTCAGGAGGAATTTCTATTTTTAGAACAATTGGTTTGAGTTCTACTTCGCTTTGAATTATGCCAGTTAAATCAAAGATTCTTTTCCAATCATTTAGATAATCTTCTCTTAATTTTGCTTTTTCATCGGGATTTGGTTCATCTTTGGTCATCTGTAATTTTTGTGAGTAGTCCGAGACTAAATTTATCACTTCATTAAATTCTCTCCGCGTATTCTTTTCGAGATAAAGACAATTGTTAATCCAAAAGTTCCGGGCTTCTATAATAACGTTATTCTTAGCTTCGATATTTGAATGAATAACCTCGATAAGTTTATACCACATAGCAAACGCTTCTTGATGCGTTTGTAATCTTTTTTCAATAGCAACCAAACGGAATTTTGTTTTATGATCATACCATTGAACACAAAGTGTTATAAATGCACCAACGAATATTCCCAAAATTGTAAGTAAAGCTTCCATAAAGATTTCCTGTTAAAAATCCGTGGTATCTGGCTAAAATAAATTTATTTCAGAATCAAATAAACATTGTGTTCATTCATATAGTTTTTCATGTCGGGTTTTTACTGAATTAAATCAGTTATCTTCGCTCAAAATACTGACTACTGAAGACTTCCGCCAAGGCGGATCAGCCTATGGCTGAGAGAACTAAAACCTACACTTTAAACTCTTTAATAATTTTCATTATCTGTTCCTCACTTATTCCTGTGCCGTATTCAGTTTGTTTAGTTTTCTTTTCAGTATTGTAATTCTGGTTTACAGCCGGATTTCCTGCACGGGCTCTCAAACGATCTTCTATCTCTTGAATAAAACTTCCGCCTTGTTGTGTAAATGAAGATGAAGTTTTTCCGCTGTTGATAGGATTCGTTTCAAACGCAAGATATTTAACATTCATCAGATGTTTTGCGGAAACATTTTCTGAAATAATCGATCCGCCCCACGTTCCCGGTCCAAGTGTTAAAGAAGGAAGGAGAGAAGTTGTAAATCCAACCGCGCCAAGCGATGCAACGGTGTTAGCCAAAATTCTGAATGCCGGTTTCTCAAACGCGAACTTCATAATAATATCATTGTCGTTGCTGTGGATTGCCATCGTGTGTCCAACTCCACCGAACTGTAAAAGTTCAATACATTTGTGGCAGCCTTCAAGCCAGCCGTCAACGGTGTAAAATGCTAAGATCGGAGAAAGTTTTTCATACGAAAGTGGTTCTTGCTTTCCTACCGTTGTGCATTCTGCAACTAATACTTTTGTTGAATCGGGGACAGAAAATCCGGCATGATTTGCAATCCACGGCGCCGGTTTTCCAACTATATCGGGATTAATTCTTCCATCTATTAAAATTGCTTTACCGAGTTTTATTTTTTCTTCTTCATTTACAAAGTAGCAGCCTTGCCGTCTTGCTTCTTCAACAACTTTCTCTTTTAAAGGTCTGTCAACAATCATTGCTTGCTCGGATGAGCAAAGTGTTCCGTTATCAAACGTAGTTCCGTAAACAATATCGGCAACGGCTTTTTTATAATTTGCAGTTCGCTCAATAAATGCGGGAACATTTCCCGAACCAACGCCGTACGCAGGTGTTCCGGAGCTGTAAGCGGCTTTTACCATCGGACTACTTCCCGTAGCAAGAATCACTGCAATGTTTTTATCATGCATCAAAGCGTCCGTTCCTTCAAGCGTTGGAGCCGATAAACATTGGATCAATCCTTTCGGCGCTCCGGCTCTAACGGCAGCATCGGAAAGAATGCGTAATGCTTCTGCGGTGCAATTTTTTGTCCGCGGGTGAGGACTTGCGACAATTCCGTTCCTACATTTCAACGAAATTATTGCTTTGAACATTGCTGTTGATGTTGGATTTGTTGAAGGAATGAGTGCGGCAACAACTCCCATTGGCTCGGCTATTTTTAAAACTTTTCCTTTGTGAAGACTTTCTATCACCCCGACTGTTTTTAGATCTTTAATCGAATCATAAACATTCTTTGTACCGAATTGATTTTTAATAATTTTGTCCTGCACATTTCCGAAACCACTCTCGTCGCAAGCCATCTTTGCAAGCTTCTCAGCGTTCTGATATCCGGCGTCCGCCATTGCTTTAACTATTTTATCAACTTGCTCTTGACTGTAATTTTTAAATTCAAGCTGCGCTTCTTTTGCCTTGCGAGCTAACTCACGCGCTTCCTGAATTGACTGAAGATCTTTTTCCAACTGCATTGTTTCCTCAAAAAGTTGTTGTAAATATAGAAAGAAGTAGAAAGAGTTTCAATCTGAAATTACTTGAACAGCTCTTTTAATTTTTGATAACCTGTTTTGCTGACGGGAAGTTTTTTGCCGTTGTGAAGTGTTACCTGGTAAGATTCTTTTTCCAATAGATCTATTTGCTTGATTGTTTTTGAGGCAACAATGAATGAGCGGTGAATCCTCACAAAATTTGTCTGATCCAAATGCTCTTCAAAGTATTTCATCGTTTTTTGTTTAAGATATTTTGATGCGTTCGTGTGGACGTAAACATAATCGTCTTGAGCTTCAATTATTTCAACTTCTTCCAAAGGAATAACATGAATTTTTGAACCGTCTTTAATTAGGATTTTGTCGAGCTTTTCGTCAGTGTTTTTTGTGGAGAGCAGAACGTTGTAGGAAACATCTCGCTGTTTTTCGTTTGCTATTTTCTCTAAAATTTTTGTTACCGCATTCTTAAAGCGCTCAGCAGAAAATGGTTTTAAAAGATAATCAACCGCATTCAATTCAAAAGCTTTAATCGCATACTGGTCGTAAGCGGTGGTGAAAATAATTTCCGGCGGATTTTCGAGGAGTTCGAGCATCTCAAATCCGCTAAGTTTCGGCATTTGAATATCAAGGAAAACAAAGTCCGGTTTTTTATCTTGAATTACTTTTATTCCTTCAAAACCGTTTTCGCATTCGGCGATTACCTCAATCTCGGAAAATTCTTCAAGATATTTTCGTACAAGTTGACGCGCTAACGATTCATCGTCGATCAGAACTACTTTGTATTTAGGTTTCATTCAACACATTTTCTTTCAATGGGAAAAAGAGAAGAACTCTAAAAATATTTTTTTCTTTTTCAATTTTGATCAAATTATCTTGCTGATAGAGAATCTGCATCCGCTTGCTGATATTGGTCAAACCGATTCCTTCGCCTTTATGCTTTTCGCCGCCCGACTCAAAATTATTTTCCACAGCAATTTTAATATAACCGGGAATCTTTTCCGCGATGAAATGAATTTGAACTTTTTCCATCGCTTCATAAACTCCATATTTTATCGCATTCTCAAAAAGGGGCTGCAAGATCATCGAAGGGATTTCTTCCTTTAAAAGAGCCTCATCAACTTTTTCTTCAAACGTAAATTTATCACCAAATCTTATTTTTTCAATATCCACGTACATCCGGCAGTTTTTTAATTCATCTTCAAGTAGAGAGAATGGTTTCGTGTTCGTCAAGGTGGAACGCATAAAATCGGCAAGTTTTATCGTCATACTTGCAGCTTTTTCAGAAGAAATGTGTGTTAAAGCCGCAATTGAGTTCAACGAATTAAAAATGAAATGGGGATTGATCTGGAATTTCAAATTCTTCAATTCGGTTTCTGTTATAAGATTTTTCAAAGCCGCTTCATTTTCAACTTTCTCTTTATAATTGTCGTAGTACATAAACAAATAGTTGAATGCCGTGATCAGAAAATAAATCGTCATTCCGATAACAAGACGAATTACAATTGATTCATTATAAAAAGTCTGGTAAGAATTGTTCGAGATCAGCCAGAATAAAATTATTTTAGTAATGCTTATCCAAAGCCCGGAAACGAGCAAAGCTGCAATAAAATGTGTTACAAGAAAGCCGGGAAGATTATTTCTTTTAAATTCTACAAACCGCGCCTGGAATTTAAAACTTAATGTAAAAGCAGCGTAGATCGTAACCGAAATGAAAGCATCAATTAGGCTCCAACTATCATTTAATCCAAATCCCTTATTAAAAATCAGTAAGGTAACCACAAAGGCAAAGAACCAAAGAGCTAAGCCGCCAAAAAATTTCTTTTTCATTCATTAAACCAACTTTATCTCGCCACCGCCGAAAACAACAATTCCTTTAATTCTTAAAACTCTATCTTTTTCAACAGCCATCATCGGATCCCGTTTGCCTTTGGTTCCAAAACCGCCGAAGATTGGAAAGACATCGATGATAACATTCCATTCTTTTGGAATAAATATAGTTGTTCCTCCAAAAATAGCGACGACATCAATAATATTTTCGCCTTCGGCTAATTTACAACCGGATAAATTTATTTCGTTACCGCCGAAAATTGAAGTGATATTTCCTCCTTTGAAAGCATCGGAAATGAAGAATTTAGAACTTCCGCCAAAAATTGAAATAACTTCAAGTTTATCATCGCGGACTTCTTCATCTAATCCCAGAGCATGTGAAGACAGATCGGGCATAATAGGTTTTGGTCGATTATGTTTTACTAAGATCATGAAGCCCAACCCGATTAGAATTATTGGAAGAATGAATGCACTGAAATCAATGTCATAATATTGTGAAAGGTGCATAGCGCCTCCGACCACTATTAATACTATTCCAAACCACTTTTTTGTTGAATTAAGAACACTCAGTACACCAACAAAAATTAAAACTGAAGGGAAAGAAAAAAGTACGTGTGCAAAGTCGAAGTCGATGAAATTAAAATTTCTGAGTAAAAAAAGACCTCCAACTATAATTAAGATCGCCCCGATAAAGATTCTTCCTCCCGGTTGATTATTTTGTGCCATTTTTTTCCTCATGTAGATTTTTTTTGAACGAAACTTAAACCATTTCTGTTACCTGAATAAGCAAAAATCGGCGAAGTGCGGAAATTAGTCGGTGAATAAAGTGGAACTAAATATTTATTAAAAAGCAAGAAGAAAAAAAAATATTTTTTTATGTGAATTTTTTCTTTGTCCGTTACAAAAATATTTTTAGTTTGGTGTCAGAGTTTCACACAAAAAAAATCCAATAAAAACCGCGAAAAAATGAAAATTACTTATACCAAATATTTTGAATCTAAAAGAGGAGTTGTATGAAAGTAAAACGTTTCTTTACTGAATCGAATAAAGATCAAACTTCTTCCGTATCCTACGAAAAAAGAATTTCGGAAATAAAAAATCCAGACGGCTCAACAGTGTTTAAGATGGAGGACATTTTAATCCCATCAACATGGTCTCAAGTTGCCGCCGATGTTATCGCACAAAAATATTTTCGTAAAGCGGGCATTCCAAAATTTACAAAACGAATTGCCGAAGACGGCGTTCCCGAGTGGCTGCAAGCATCCGAACCTGACGTAGATAAATTAGCTAAACTTTCAGAACAAGAACGTTATGTTTCTGAAAGAGATGCTAAACAAGTTTTTAGCCGCTTAGCCGGTTGCTGGACATATTGGGGATGGAAGGGAAATTATTTTGATTCAGAAGAAGACGCATTAACTTTCTATAATGAAATTGTTTATATGCTTGAAAACCAAATGGCGGCGCCGAATAGTCCGCAATGGTTTAATACGGGTTTGCATTGGGCTTATGGAATAACTGGACCTTCGCAAGGACATTTTTATGTTGATTATAAGACCGGAGAATTAACAAAGTCGGAAGACGCATACACACATCCGCAACCGCACGCTTGCTTCATTCAATCAGTAAATGATGATTTGGTGAATGAAGGCGGAATTATGGACCTTTGGGTTCGCGAAGCTAGATTGTTTAAATATGGTTCGGGAACAGGAAGTAATTTTTCTGATATTCGTGGTGAAGGTGAAAAACTTAGCGGCGGTGGAAGATCATCAGGATTAATGTCTTTCCTTCGTATCGGCGATAGATCAGCCGGTGCAATTAAATCCGGCGGAACTACCAGGCGCGCGGCAAAAATGGTTTGTTTGGATTTAGATCATCCAGACATTCTTGAATTTATAAATTGGAAAGTTGTTGAAGAACAAAAAGTTGCTTCATTGGTTGCCGGATCAAAAGCTTTAAACATTCATCTTAACGCAATTATCAAAGCTTGTTATGATGAGCATCCTGAAAACGACCGCTTCAATAAAAAACTTAATATGAAATTGCAGCGAGCCGTAATTGATGCAAGAAAAGCATACATCCCTAATAATTATATTGATAGAGTAATTCATCTGGCAAAACTTGGCTTCAAATCAATTGAATTTCCTGTATATGATGTTGATTGGAATTCCGATGCTTACGCAACCGTAGCCGGACAAAATTCAAATAACTCAATCCGCATCAATAATGATTTTATGGAAGCGGTAATGAGAGATGGCGAATGGCATCTCTACGGACGAAATGAAAAGAAACTTGCAAAGAAAGAAGGAAGAAAACCAAAACCGTTCAAAACTTACAAGGCGCGTGAACTCTGGGATGATATTGCGTACGCCGCATGGGCGAGCGCTGATCCGGGAGTTCAATATCATTCAACTATAAACGAATGGCATACTTGTCCGAACAGTGGTGAAATTCGAGCATCGAATCCTTGCAGTGAATATATGTTCCTCGATGATACGGCATGTAATTTAGCGTCGCTTAATCTTGTTAAATTTTACGATACAAAAAAACATAAATTTAATATTCCGGCGTTTCGTCATGGTTCAAGATTGTGGACGATCGTTTTAGAAATTTCCGTTCTGATGGCGCAATTCCCAAGTAAAAGTATCGCACAACTTAGTTATGATTTTAGAACACTTGGACTTGGCTATGCTAATCTTGGTTCTTTACTGATGCTTCAAGGAATTCCTTACGACAGTAATGAAGGTTTTAATATTTGCGGTTCGATAACAGCGATCATGCACATGACATCGTATGCAACTTCTGCTGAAATGGCAAAAGAACTCGGAACATTTTCTCAATTTGATGCTAACCGTGAGCCGATGCTTCGTGTCGTAAAAAATCATAGAAGAGCCGCTTACAATGCGGCTAAAAGCGAGTATGAAAAAATATCGATTACTCCAACCGGAATTGATCCGATCTTCAGTCCGGCTGATCTATTAAAAGCCGCACGTGAAGATGCCGACAGAGCATTGGAACTTGGTGAAAAATATGGATTTAGAAATGCGCAAGTTACCGTAATTGCTCCAACAGGAACGATCGGATTAGTAATGGATTGCGATACAACCGGTGTTGAACCGGATTTTGCGTTAGTAAAATTCAAAAAACTTGCAGGCGGCGGATATTTTAAAATTATTAACGCCTCAATTCCACCGGCACTAGAACGATTGGGTTACAATGCATCGCAGATCGATGAAATAATTAAATATGGTGTCGGGCATGGAACTCTTGTTGCCGGTCCGTATATCAATCACGAATCATTAAAAGCAAAAGGATTTACCGAAGACGCATTGAAAAAGATAGAAGAAATGCTTCCTTCGGTTTTTGAAATTAGTTTTGCGTTTAATAAATATACTTTGGGCGCTGAGTTTATTATCAATAAACTTGGGATAGCTGAAGACATAGTAAATTCTTATGATTTTGATCTTTTAAAATCACTCGGCTTTTCAAAACAAGAAATTGCTTCTGCAAATGATTACGTCTGCGGAACGATGACGATTGAAGGAGCTCCATTCTTAAAATTTGAACATTACCCGGTTTTTGATTGTGCAAACAAATGTGGTAAAAAGGGAACTCGTTTTATCAGACCAATCGCACACATTAAAATGATGTCGTCCGCACAGCCTTTTATTTCAGGTGCAATTTCAAAAACGATTAATTTCCCAAATCAAGCATCAATTGAAGATATTAAAGATGCGTACATGCAATCCTGGAAAGCCGGTTGCAAAGCGAACGCACTTTATCGCGATGGTTCAAAACTTTCTCAACCACTCAATTCTGTTTCGGATGAAGATTTAGAAGCAATTCTTGAAGAAAAAGAAAATAACGATATCGTTAAAGTTGCCGAGAGAATTATCCATCGTTACATTGCTAAAAGAAGAAGATTACCGGACAGACGTTCAGGTTATACTCAAAAAGCTAAAATAAACGGACAATCTGTTTATATCAGAACTGGTGAATATGATAACGGTCAATTAGGTGAAATATTTATTGATATGCACCGCGAAGGGGCGACAGTTAGAAGTTTATTAAACGTATTTGCAATTGCCATTTCACTCGGTCTCCAACATGGTGTTCCTCTTGAAGAATTTGTTGATGCTTTTGTTTTCACTAGATTTGATCCAAGCGGAATTGTTACTGGAAATTCTAAAATCAAATTTTCAACTTCAGTAATTGATTATATTTTTAGAGAATTGGCAGTAACTTATTTAAGTCGGCACGATTTGGCACATGTTGATCCAACTGACCAAGCCAATGCTATTCCAAAAAATATTGTAAAAAAACTTGAACCGGAATTTGAAAGTGAAGAAGTGATAAGCGAAAGAGTAATTGAGTTAGATAAGAGTGAAGTTCCATCATACAGTTACAACTTAGCTACAACAAAACAAAAAAGTGTTCAAAAGCAAGGAACGTCTCCTTCATATTCGCTTAAAAACAAAGTACAAGAAGCGATTGAAAAAGGTTATACCGGAGATGTTTGCCTTGAATGCCAAAGCATGACCATGGTAAGAAATGGAACCTGCTTAAAGTGTATGACTTGTGGTTCAACATCAGGATGCAGTTAATTAAAGATTTAGTTAGAAAAATGTTAAGGTAAATAAATTAGTTTATTTGCTAAAAACGAAGTATTCCAATTATTTTTTAATAAAAAATTTGCAATTAAATTTTGTACAATATATATTAGCACCGTTTAGATAAAGTACTTTTTTAGATTATTAACTTAACGTATGACTTTTTATTTACTTAACAATGTTCGAGGTTATATTATGAAAAAATTATTCTTTGTACTTATTGTGTTTACATTATCGCTTTCAATGACGAATGCGCAGGCTTCAAAAGACGGCTGGGCGATTGGCTTTGATTTAGTATCACCAAGGTTGTTCAGCGATATTGCTGCAGAAAACATAGATTTTGGCGGACGCGTACTTCTGCAAAAAAATCTTAGTGAACGTGCAGCCGTAAGATTTAATCTTGATTATTTAATGTTTACAGGACAGAATGCAGTTGCACCTATTAAATTTACTAATAACACCATTAAATTTGGAGTTGGCGCTGTGTATAATTTTTTGCCATGTGAAGAATTTAACCCATATGTTGGGATGGGTGGTGGTGTTCTCTATTATACTGTAAAAAACGCTGCAGCCGTTAAAGATGGTTCATACTTTGGTGAACTGACCGCTGATTTTTACTTTGGCGGAACTTACAATTTTTCTGAAGATTGGTTCTTGAAAGTCGAATTATCAGAAAATACAGCTTCTACCGACAAACTTGACGGAATAAAAGCCGCTCAAGGTGGTTTATTTGGCGGTGTTCTTGATTCTTATACATCCTTAGGTATAGGACTTCTTTATTACTTTGATAGAGGCACAACATCAACTTATTGTGACGAAATGGCAAAAGGTGTTACTGCTAATATCGATTATGCAAAGGTTGAAGAAATCGTTCGTAAATATGCATCAACACCTGCTAATGTCGATTACAACAAAATTGAAGAAATTGTTAAAAAGAATGCTCCGGCAGCAACAAAAGAAAAAGTAATTACTTCCGGCAACTGGGTTTTGGTTGGAGTTAACTTTGAGTCTGGAAAATCAAATTTATCACCTGAATCGTATCCGGTTTTGGTTAATGCCGTTCAAGTACTTCTCTCTAATCCAGATATGAAGGTTGAAGTTCAAGGACATACAGACAACATTGGTTCTGAATCATTCAATAAAAAATTGTCTGAACAAAGAGCTGAAACAGTTAAGAGATTTTTGGTTGCAAAAGGTGTTGCAGCTTCAAGATTATCTACTGTTGGTGTTGGATCTTCAAATCCGGTTTCAGACAACAAAACTGCTGAAGGAAGATCATTAAACAGAAGAATCGAATTCAAAGTTTTAGGAAAATAGTCTAAAAGTTATTCCTCGAATAAATTAAAAGGGATGTTGAAAAACATCCCTTTTTTTATGTACCTCAAAAATATTCCTCCCATTATCCAACAATAATTCTACGATAAATAGAGCACCAAAATACTTTATGTATCTCCAAAAAACAGCCATAACCTCTATTTTTTCAGACTACTATCTAATTCATAAGGTGTAGTTCTTTTTTCATCCCTTTGTCCGATTTACATCGGCATAATATCAACGTAAGTTTCACCCAAGTAAATAACATTAACTAACGAATTAAAGTTGGAATCACTTTTCATGTGAATGCAATAGCATCATGAGTGAGTTCAACAACTCTAAGGAAATTACTATGAAAAATTTATTCTTTGTTTTGATGGTTCTTGTATTCTCATGTTCCTTAACCAACGCTCAAATCTCCAAAGATGGTTGGTCGGTAGGATTTGGTGCCGTTTCGCCAAGACTTTTTAGCGATATTACCGCAGATAACTTGAACTTTGGCGGACGTTTGTTCCTCGAAAAAAATCTAAACGAAATGACTGCAGCGAGGCTTAGTATAGATTATCTAAAATTTACCGGAGTTAATTTTCCGGTAAATTCTAATTTTACAAACAACACAATAAAATTTGGATTAAGCGGAGTCTATACCATGGCTCCGTGCATGACTTTCAGCCCTTATTTCGGTGTTGGCGGTTCTGTACTTTACTACACAAATAAGGGGAGTGGTACAGCCGGTTTAGATGGTTCTAAGTTTGGCGAACTTTCAGCAGATATATTTTTTGGTGGTAGAATGAAGCTTGATTATAGATGGTATGCAACTGTTGAACTTGGACAGCATACCATATCTACGGATAAATTTGACGGAACAATAGCACCTGGCAGTGGCGGTTGGTTAGGCGGTCCTCTTGATTCTTATACCTCATTATCTTTAGGATTTCTCTATTATTTTGAGCCTGGTACATACTCAACTATGTGTGATGACGAGGCTGGCTTAAGTAAATTCGATTATGCCAAAATTGAAGAAATTGTTAAAAAATATGCATCCACACCTACTTCGGTTAATGTTGATTACAACAAAATCGAAGAACTTGTAAAAAAGAATTGCGGCACAACTCAAGAAAGAATCATCACTTCCGGAAATATGTTTTTGATCGGCGTCAATTTTGAATTTGCAAAATCCTCTTTGACCCCCGAATCATATCCGATCTTAGTAAATGCCGTTCAATTGCTTCTTTCTAATCCAGATATGAAGGTTGAAATTCAAGGACATACAGACAACATCGGTTCTGATTTATTCAACCAAAAATTATCTGAACAAAGAGCAGAAACAGTTAAAAGATTTTTAGTTGCAAAAGGTGTTGCAGCTTCCAGACTTTCAACAGTAGGTGCTGGTTCTTCTAATCCAGTGGCCGATACTAAAACTGCTGAAGGAAGATCATTAAATAGAAGAATCGAATTCAAAGTTTTAGGAAAATAATCTAAAAGTTATTCCTCGAATAAATTAAAAAGGGACGTTAAAAACATCCCTTTTTTTGTCTACCAAAATTATTCTTTCACTTATCCAAATAATAGTTTTACAATGAACAACGCTCCTAAAACTCCGGCTATATCTGCTAAAAGTCCTGCTGCTAAAGCATGACGGGTTCTTTTAATATTAACTGCACCAAAGTAAACTGCCAACACATAAAAAGTAGTTTCAGAACTGCCGAAAAAAGTGGAAGTTAAAATTCCGATAAATGAATCCGGACCATGCACCGCCATTGTTTCTGCCATAATGCCGAGAGAACCGCTGCCGGAAAGGGGGCGCATAATAGCCATCGGTAAAACTTCAGGAGGTAAACCGATTAAAGAAGTAACAGGACGCAGTGCAAAAATCAACCATTCCATCGCTCCACCGGCACGAAAAATTCCGATTGCCATTAGCATTGCCACTAAATAAGGAATTATTCTTATCGCTACATTAAATCCCTCTTTTGCTCCTTCAACAAAAACCTCGTAGACTTTTACTTTTTTGATAAATCCGAATAAAAGAAAAACAAGTATTATTGCAGGAATAGCTACCGCTGAAACAAACTGTATAAAATTCTTAAATGCTTCGGGAGTTACGAAAGAAAAAATATTTTTTACGGGAGAAAGAATGTTAGTGGAAAGCGCAAGAATTGCAACTAACAATATTGAACCGAAGATCAAAAGAAATTTACTGTTACCTTTTAACCATGAGAAAAATTCTTTCGAATTGATTGGAAATTTTTCCAATATTTTTGCGGCACTAATTCCCACGATTGTTGCACATGTTGAACCGACAAGTGAAGTTCCAATTATTATTGCCGGTTCTGCACTGCCTGCTGATGCGCGAAGCGCTATCGCAGTTGCCGGGATGAGTGTCATTCCTGCTGTGTTAATAGCAAGGAAAGTACACATCGCATTAGTTGCGGTTCCTTTGTTGGGATTAAGTTTATCCAATTCTTCCATTGCCTTTAGTCCGAAAGGAGTCGCAGCATTTCCCAATCCTAGAAAATTTGCCGAAATGTTCATGATCATCGCACCAATTGCGGGATGATCGCCGGGAATTTCAGGAAAAAGAAATTTTGTTATCGGTTTTAATCCTTTTGCCAAATGATTTATAAGTCCCGACTCCTCTGCAATTTTCATTATGCCGAGCCACAACGCCATAATGCCAATCAGTCCTAGAGCAATTTTAACCGCTGTTTCGGCATAATCCAAAACCGAGGTTGTCACTTCTTTTATTTTAACAATAGATATCTCTTCAAGAACTATTTGACACTGATAAACATTGGGCGAAAGCTGTTTAGCAATTTTAATTTTTGCGGTAAGATCATTTTCTTCCCCATTTACTTTAGCCATTTTTTTCCAAATCGCGGGAGATGCATCGCTTGTAAGAAATAAGACTTGATAATATCCGCTTTTGTTTTTTGTACTTAGTTGCGTTTTAAAGGAGATAACCCCTTTTATCTTTTCATTATAAAAGGTAGAAAAATCTGCTCCTCGTATTTGCACAATAACATTTTTGTTTTGAAGTGAAGATGTCGCGGTAGTTGAATCCTCAATTCGCAATTCTGCATTAAGTGGATTTCCCTTTTGATATTTGTTGGATGCTTGTTCCGAAATATCTGTAGAAATAGCCGCAGCCAAACCGAGAAAGATTAACCCTATCCAGACATAATTAAGCATAGTTGGACCCTTTTATCTTGGTAATTTATCAGTTACAATATCGGTAAATGGAAAAGAGAAATTTCCGTTTTTATTGGCAGCAATAATTCTAATCGATTTTTCTTCGTTTATTAATTTCGGTAATTCTATCGCAATGGATTTTTCTTTTTCATTAAAAGTATACTCACTTGTTTCAGTTGAATCCACAAAAACTTTTATTGATTTCGGATCAATTGAAACTGAATCTAAAATAGAGTACGTCACCAATTGTTTTTTCCCTTTAGTTGTTTGATCTTCAAATCTGATTTTGGGAATTCCTGCTTTGAAATAGCGGCAGAGTCCTTTAAAAATGCCCCAGGCTTCCACTCTATTAAAATCTTCAGAAGCTAAACGTGGCTCCTCCCAAGTACTTGTGTGAAAACCGGCTTCAACTAAAATGGAAGGAATTGTTGTTAAACGAAGAACGGAAAATCCTTGCTTCGGATAAATATGATAATCGGAATAAGTGCCATCGAACGAACCTGGACCACCGGAATTACGCATTGCATACGCTAAATCACGTTGAATATATTTTGCTAAATCCCTCTCCATTGGTTCGTACTCATAGTCGGATTCGGTAGCATGATAATAAGTGGAAGTGAAATTTGTGGAATTATCTCCATCTTGACCCGGTGCATTACTATGGATGCTGATAAAAATATCGGCGTCGCTTTTATTGGCAAGAAGAGATCTATCTTTTAGTGCTATAGTGGTATCCTTATCCCGGGACATGATAACTTTTGCACCAGTTGATTTAATAAAGCTTCTTAGTGCAAGACCAACTCGAAGATTCACATCAGCTTCGATTGCAAGTCCTTTTGATCCTTTATTTTTGCGGTCTTCGCCGCCATGACCGGGATCGATGAAAAAAGTAATGTCCTTTAAATATGGTGCATATGTTTCGATGAATGTTGTTGTTGATATTTCATCTGTCAATTCACGGGGAGTCTCGTAATATATATCAGGTTTTGATGAGCAACCGGCATAGAACAAAAGGGAGACAGCTATGATGTAAAAAAATTTCATAATACCTCAGAGTATCGTTTAATTAATTTCACTTTATTTTATCTAAAAAATACAACTATTCCGGTTATCGGCGAAATGGCATTGCTTACAATGATAAAGCGATCTTGAGAATTCTTTCTTTCTTATTTTGTCTGTCATTTCAATTACAAACGACTCAAGTTGGATAAGTTCACTATCAGTGACATGATGAGTAAATAATTCATCTGGAAATTTTGTAAAAACAATCTGAAGTGAAATCCCTTCTTTCTCCGGGAATAATTTTTTCAGAATGAACGCATAAAAAGTTAACTGTAGAAAATAATCTTGTGCCCGACCTTGAAGCTCTTCCACCGAAACATTGTCGGTTTTGTAATCAACAATGGTTATGGTTTGATCAGAAAAAATCACTTTGTCTATTATTCCAAAAAGATAAAAATCTTTTTCCTTTAGGTAAACCTGGAACTCATTTTTATAATCATTTTGTTGTTTTAACTTCGTGTAGGTTTCAGAAGAATAAAAATTCGTCAGCTCATTAATTAACATCGTTTGAAAATTCTTAATCAGTTCTTGAGACTGTTCCAACTTTTGAGTGCTGAAATATTTTAGAAGAAATGGTTCAATTCCTTCAACTGGTAAATCTTTTTCCAAGATAGAATGGATCAGTTTCCCTTTCGTTTCAGCCGAAATAACCTTAGCTGTGTAATTATCATTTGTCACAGTCGGCTGAAGGTTATCGCCAGGCTCCAAGGTTTCAAACTCATAATTGGATTTCTGTTGATGATTCTCAAACTTTTGCTTTTTATATGCATCATATAACTCATTGTACCCATATTCATAAGTCAGTAGATACTTTGTCGGACACTGATTGTATATCGCAACTTTTGAGGCTGAAATAATTTCTTCTTTTTGAACGTCAATAATTTTTGAAAGATTGACATTATAATTTTCCGATGAAGGTTTTTTTTCTCTTTTGAAATTTTCTGCATGAGAAATTTCCTTTACAATGTTCACATCAAATTCTACCGGTTTAGCTGCTTTTATTTCCCTGTTTTCATTTTGCTCAAGGAATACCAAATCAATACTATTCGAAACATGAGTTTCAGTAAAATCAGAGATTAATCCTTGACTTAAAAGATAAAGAAAACTCTTTTGATGGAATCTTGCCTTTGGTTTGATCGTGGCGGAAAAATAGAGATAATTTTTTGCACGCGTAATTGCTACATAAAAGAGGCGTTTCAATTCTGCAACTTCTTTTTTGGCTTCAAGAAAATTATGAAGATCGACAATTGGAGGCGTAACATACTTCCCGGAAAAATTATTTTCTACCGGAAGTTTTGCCATCAGTCCAAATTCTTTATTTACTTCAAGGGTTTTTGCATTAAGATTACCGGAGGCTCCTTCTTTGTTACAATCAAAAATAAAAACCGTTTTAAATTCCAATCCTTTTGCTTGATGCACAGTCATTATTTTTATTGCGTTTTCGTCAAGTGAAACTTGAGCTTGTCCTTCTTCGGCAACATCGGCTATTGCTTCTTTCAAGTAGTTGAGATAATCAAAAACATTTCGGAATCCCTGCTTAAAAAAGTTTCGGGTGACTTGAATAAGCTTTTCAAAATTGGCAAGTTCTTTTTGCCCCTGCTCTCTTGCTGCGATTACCGAAAGATAATTTGTCTCTTCGCTAATTGTGCGAAGCAAAGTAACCATATCGGCGGACTGCATAGTATTCTTATGCTTAAAGAGAATCGAAACAAGCGCAGAAAGATGTTCATCATTTTTTGCAGATAAAATTAATTTATTCCAGAAGTTATCTCCATGTTTTAAACTGATCGCTAAAATCTCTGAGTCCGAAAGGAAGAAAAATGGAGATCGTAAAATTCCTACTAATGCAGTTTCATCCGAAGTGTTTGCTAAAAAAGAGATGTAATTGTAAAAATCATAGATTATTTGCTGCTGATAAAATCCTTTCCCTTCCCAAATAATATACGGCAAATCGAATTTCAAAAAAGTTTTTTCGAGTGCTGCGAATGAGCTCCGTTTTCTACAGAGGATTGCTATGTCGCCAAGTTTTACTTCTGATTTGTTACTGGAAATGAGCGATACAATTTTATTTGTAACCAGCTCTGATTCAGAATCCGAAGTTTCATCCTTTTTTTCTTCCGCGAGTAAAATTTCTATCGATGCGTCAAGATTTTCTTTTTTTGCACAGATTAAATCGGTGTGCGAAACTTCATTAAAAAGGGGATTTGCTTCAGTAAATAAATTTCGAAAGAGATGATTTGTAAATGCACAAAGCATCGGTGCCATCCTAAAACTCGCCGGAAGGATTAAACTTAGCCCTTCCTCTGCATTGATATCATTTCTCGTTTTTGTAAAAACTGAGAGTTCTGCATCTCGAAATTTGTAAATGCTCTGTTTCTCATCTCCAACTACAAAAAGATTCCCCGTTTTTAATCTTTCCAATATCGGAAGAAAGATTTCGTACTGAATTTCATTTGTGTCCTGGTATTCGTCTACCATTAAATAGTGATACTTTTGAGAAAGTTTCTGTCGTACATCCGGAAGTTCAAGAACATTTTTTGTTTTGATAAGAATGTCCTCGAAATCGAGATAACCCATTTCATATTTTTTGTTCTCATAAATCTCCAAAACAGAGTTGAACAGCAGGAGAAAGTTTTTGCCGAAAACAGCAAGTTGCTCATGAAGTATTGGATCGGTAGAAAAATTTTCAAATTCTGCAATTTGTGTAAAGTATTTTTCTATCGCCATAATATCCTCGAGCAATTCCGGCGGCACTTTTCTTCCCAAATAACCGTCCTTCCGAACCGTCAATCCACTTGTTAAAATATTATTTTTCATCAAGATCAGTATTATGAAAACATCGAGTGGGGCAGTCTTACTTTTTATTTGCTGAAGCATTTCACTTATGTCTTCAGCGATGGTGGAATCCTTTTTTAACGCGAATGAATTTACTCGGTCAACATGGAAAAGTATCTGATCAATTTGAGCAAGAAAGATTTTGGAGATATAGGATTCAAGTTTCGCATTAAAAAATTGAGCAATATCACCCGGCTTTTTATTATAAATATTTTTAGATAATTCAATTACTGAGTTACGGTGGTTTATCGCTTGTTCAAGTTGTGCTGCTAAACTTTGTACAGAACCGAAAATTCTGATGAGCCATTTAAGTACAACGTTTTTCTCATCACTTCGTTCAAAGGTTCTAATTGCTTCATTCAGTGAGAGATTGATAAGCTCTTTTGAAAGTAAAGAGTTAATCGGAGAAAAATTAGCATCAATCCCGGCTTCAATCGGGAACTCGCGTAAAATTTGTGTGCAGAAAGAATGGATCGTCGAAATGTTGGCAGAGACTAATTGTTTTCTTAATTGTTCAAATTTCAAACGCTCGTTTTTACTTTCAGCCTTTAATGAAGCCTCCAAAATACTTTTGGAGATTTTTGTATATAATTCTCCTGCAGCTTTATCAGTAAAAGTAATTGCAGCGATTTGTTTAAGCGAAGTGTTAGTTTTTAAAAGAATTTCAAGAAAACGCTGAGTGAGAACAAATGTTTTTCCGGAACCTGCGTTTGCAGTTAGTGTAACATGCCTCTTTATTTCAAGAGCATTTTTTTGATCCTCGGTTAAATAAGTTGATGACATTTGTTCAGATTTCTTTGGGTAATCGGATTAAAAATGTTGTGCCGTTTGTGGAAGTTTCTTTAACTGCAATATCTCCATCTATACTTTCAACAAATTTTTTAGCTAACTTTAATCCAATGCCCATCCCGGTTGATTTGGTCGTAAAATTCAGATTAAAAATTTTGTTGAGAAATTTATCGGGAATTCCCTTCCCGTTATCTGAAACATTTACTAATAAATACTTTTCATCTTCATCAATTGAGAAATTGACCCTGTCAGCATTTGCCTGGATGGAATTTCGAATGAGATTGATTAACATTCTTTTAAATTGAGAAGCATCACCTGTAAAAAAGTCCGTATGGGCTGTGTAAGTAAGTTGAATCGAAATGTTTTCGTCATTAAAAAGCAGAATGATCTCGTTCAGTTCTTTTTTCAAATCAATTTGACTAACATTTGGTGAGGGCATTTTTGCGAAGGATGAAAACTCCGATGCGATTTGACTTAATGTTTCAATTTGTGCTAAGATTGTTTCCGATACTTTTTCAAAAAGTGAATCGAAGTTTTTAGATTTTGACCGGTACATTGCCACTAACTGTTGTAAGGTAAGTTTCATCGGCGTTAAAGGATTCTTGATCTCATGCGCAACTTGTCTTGCCATATCTTTCCAAGCTTGTTCGCGCTCCAATTCTGCAAGTTCAATTTGATTTTTTCTTAACTCCTCAGTCATAATATTAAACCCGCTTATTAATTCTTTCATTTCCCCCATCGAATTATCATTGAGCATTACATTCAAATCGCCATGCGCTACGGCGCGCGTTGCACGCGTAAGTTTTCTGATCGGTGAAGAAATTTGATCCGCCAGAAGGGAACTGACAATTATAATTAGCACAATGGCGAGTGAATATACTCCGAACAAAAAGACGTTTACCTCAATAAAATTTAAAGCAACCGGTATTTGGTTGAAGTAATCATTGACCTCAAAAAGAAATTCGCGGTTATCAATGGTTATTGGCTTATAATAAGAAAGGACTTCATGACTACCGATAAAATGTTTTCTGAAAAAACCATTTTCAGATTGGTCACTTTTTCCCACAAAGAACGGAGAAATATTTCTACTTAATAGAGTTGCGTCGAAGAGATTTTGTTGAGAACTATAGAACAACTGCGAATTTTCAAAAATAGAAAATGATAAGAGAAGATTTTTATTAGCTTCATCAAATACTTCTCGCATATCCTTGTCGTTACTATTAATTACTTGTGATTCGAAATAATTCTCAGCCAGGTTTGCTTTTTCCTTTAATGAATTTTGGATCATTGAAATATTTTTTTCTTCCACACTATTTTTATTGTACACAGCTAAGGCAATAATCGGGAGAACTGCTATCAGTAAAAACGCAAACAAAAGTTGAGACCGGAAGGTTAAACGAAATTGCCCCTTTAATTTGGCTACAAAAAGGAGAAGCAAGATAGAAAGTAAAAAAGTGGAATGAACAATAAACAACTTAAAGAAGTTGAAAAGGCTGAATGAAAAATCTTCTTCTTTTTGTGCAACAACTAAAAAGGGATGATTCCCGGTGTTAACACGTTCGATTCCAAATCCCAGTAAATTTTCTGAAGCTCCTTCATAATTTATCCATCCCTCTTTTTTATTAGAAAGGAATTTAAATAATCTAGCAGCGTCAGTCGACGATGGTAAAACACTGCCGCTTATAATATAAATTTTATCTTTAGCTAACAAAAAGACATTAAGATTCTTTTCGCTTAATGAACGAAAATTTAGTTCGGGTTTACGAAATAATGCTGCAGTTGAATTAATGTTTAATGAATTCTTTGGAGTGAAAATAACTGTTGATGCTGCGTAACCGATGATTTGGTTTCGTTCCATTATAGGAATAATTCCACTTAAAATTTTTTGCCACTGTCTGGTCTTATCCGAAATATCAAAGATTTGCAAATCTCTTGTTAAAGCAGCTTGAGCAATTTGTGGAACAAGCTGTTCTTCTTGAACTCCTGTAGAAAAAGATCCGAGTATCTTTTTCTGCCTATCGAGGAGAGTAATACTTGATAATACTTTTTCATCGTGTAAAGAACTTTGAAGCCACAAATCCAAGGCTAATGCCGAATAATTTGTGGATGAGGAAAGATAAAAATCAATCAATTTAGGTTGATGGACAATTTTTGAAAGTGATTCGTTAAGTAAAAAATTCAAGTAACTTTCTTGCGGGCGGGAGAGTGATATTGCCGTTCTTTTAAGCTCCTCTTTTTCAAGTTCAGTATTAAAAAAATTCATCAAACTAATTGTTAAGATTGAAGACGAAAAAGAAATGATGAGGAGAAATTTGAAAGTTTTAGTTTTAGTAATTGTGGTAACAAAATAAACAACTAATGTTAACGTTGTTGCAAATCCAAATAACATCGCACTTATAAGCGGTTGTTTTTGAACTGCTACAAAAACAAAAGATGAGAGAAGAAATACCAAAACTGTAATTACTATTCTCTTCCACTCGGAAAATGTTTTTGGTAAAGACGAATAAAATATCTTAATCAGTATCTGGACAAGTAAGATTGCAGAAAGTGTAACTAAAAAAATCGCAATGTGCATAACAAGGTGAGGAACGCCCGGGATAATATCAGCAGTATCAAAATAGCGGAGTGAAGAATCGAAAACCACACTTTTAACGGCGGCGGCTATCCCCCGAATTGATAAGAGCAAAATCAAAATGGAGAGGATTGCACTTCCTAATTTTATCTTTAGATTTTTTAGTCTCTCTTCTAAAAAATAATCTATTCGATTTTTTGAAACATGATAGATGTAAAAAACTATTGTGCAAAAAAAGAGAGCCGTGAGTAAGAACTCAAGCGGGGACTTTACTATCCCACCAGCAAAAGCGGAAGAAAAGTAATTTGGATTAGTTAATCCTTCGGGAAAATAGTCTGCAGGAAAATTTAGAACAAACAACATCCATCGTAAAAAAACTAGAAAAACAAGTACAAAAGTCGGTTTTATGAATGGAAGTTTTAATTGTTTCGTTTCGTATCTCAGAATAAGACCAAGGAGAATTATCCCCGTGATGATAAATAAAGACTGGGCTTTGCCGGAATTCTCTTTAAAAGTTTTTAGTTCGGCTTTGAGTGTTGGTTTTGCAACGGTGATTAAACCGATTTTTTGACCACGATTGTTTGGTATCTCAAACGAAAAATAGCGCCCGTCTAACGATTTGGCTTTTGATGGCGAATATAAAACTTCAACACCGGACTCGAATGCATTTTCCAACACGGATGAAAAATTATATTGGGGAGAGATGTTTTTTCCAAGATAATCGGTTTCAAAAATTGTTGCTGTGATTAAATTATACTTTTTCCCCGACAGAAAAATTTGATCACTGTAGCAAAGTAGAGTTAGGAGAGGAGTAGATCTGAAAAAAGTAGATTTTACTTTTGCGTTCGTATCCCAAATATCTTTTCCGGTTATTCCTGATTGAGCATTTGTGAATATTTCGGTATTTGAGGAATCTAAAAGAAAAATTTGAAAGTTCGTAAATCTTTCATCCATCAGTATGGAGTGAAGTGACCCTAAAGACAAATTTTTGTTCTCAGTGGCGAAATCCAAAATCGCATTCGCTGTTTCTATAAGAGAGGATTGTCTTTTATCAAAGAGCGCAATGGATTTTTTTTGAACGTTAGCTAATTTACTTTGCAGTTCATGATTCCATGTTTCTCGTTTGTGCTGTACCAAAGTAGGGCTGATGAAACCAATAAGGATAACCACGAAGAAAATTGAGGCGAGGAAAACATATAACTTCTTTTCCCCTTGTAAATATGCCGATATTTTGTCTCTTACTATTTTATAGTAATAAGGGAAATTTTCCACTTGGCTCCCGAAAATTCTACCGAAATGAAAACTTGTGCTGTCCCTTTTTTGTTTCTGTTCTCAAAGGTAAAGAGACCTGTAGCAAAGCCGTTCTCCGACTCACTCTTTTGCGTGTATTTAAAATTTATCGGCTGATAGAGTTGAAAAAAATCCTGCAAAATATAATACGCTTGATTTCCGCTGTAAAAACCGTTCACACCGTTTGAGAGACTTAAATAAATTTGAGAAGGGAAATAACCTGAAATCAAAGATACATTTCCGGAAGAAAATGTTCTTTCGATATCTGAAAATATCTGAACCTCTTTTTTCTGATTCTGCATTTCTTGTTCCGGTTTTACTTCGGGAACAACTGCTGTAAAAAAGCTGATCAGCAAAAAGAATATCATTCTATGGTTTATAAATTTCTTCATTACTTTGAGGAAAATTAATCAATCTTAAAGACTTATCTAAACACAAATATAGTCGATGTAAAAAAAAGAAATGTCAACCTTTAACTGATGAAGATTGACATTCCATAAATTTTGAGTTGTAAATTTTAGGTGATAATATTAGCGGTTTCTAACCGGCATTTCCAAGATTCCTCTTTTATGTTTTTCACCTGATACTTTTAGCTGCGGATTTCCTTTGACTAACTGGAAAGCCCAGTCAAAAACTATTCTGTCACGTGTAATGCTTTTTACCCGGATCTTTGCAAAATGATTATCAAATGTCCAAATAACATACGTGTGCCCGATTACTGCAACTGCATCTTTTGAAGGTGACCAACCGGTTTCAGGTGCAAATGCAACATCATAAATATCTGTTGTTGCGCCCATATCCTGAATGTCGGTGTCTTTATAAACATCTAGATAAGGAGTCCCATCATACACATCAAAGAAGAAATCTACTAAACTTGAATCATCGTAAGCTACAGCAGAATAGGTTGTAAAACTATAACCTGAGTTGTTGGGGAATTGATTGTAATCAAAAATACTCTGATTAAATCCTTCCGGTCTTGGTGTTGCATATGCCACATCAGGACTTAATTCACTTTCGTTGTTATTAAAATCATAAGCGGTAACGGCATAATAGTTCAATATACCGTTTTTCGCACCGTCATCAATGTAATAATTATTTTGAGTCGTACCGATCAATTCATATTTACCATCATACGAAGTGCTGAAGTAAACATTGTAACCGGCAATGTCTTTTTCGCGGTTATCATTCCATGAAAGATCAACGCGGTTATCTCCATTCAGAACTTGGACTCCGGTTGGCGGATTTGGAGGAACATTGTCGTAATAGTCGTTCATGTAGCTTTCGTCACATGAAGTAATCCCTAATGCAAGGAATAATAAAACGGAGATTATAAATATATTTTGCATGGTTTCACCTTTTGTTGCTTTACCCATCTCTAAGCAAATTCGGAGCCAAACATTTTCCGTAAATTTTTGATTAAAACAGAGCGAAACCGGAACGAATGTAGAATTCTCTATACAGATATGTCTTTTCTAATTGAACAGAAAGAGAAAATTGAAGTAAATTGTTTTGAAAAATTTAATAAAGTAGTATAATTCGTTACACAATAAATTCTTTTTCTATCAATTGAAACCAGGGAGTGAAAAATGAATCTTGACGCACTAGTTTTTGGAGCGCATCCGGATGATGCGGAGCTTTCAATGGGCGGTACAATTGCAAAACTTACCTCGCATGGGTTGAAGGTTGGACTCATCGATTTTACTAAAGGGGAGATGGGCACAAGGGGAACATCAGAAACGCGCCAAAAAGAAGCTTTTCGTGCAGCAATTGCTCTAAAAGTTATTAACAGAGAAAATCTTTACATACCGGACGGCGAAGTAACCGTCTCAAAAGAAAATTTAGCCAAGGTAATCCGTGCGATCCGAAAATTTAAACCCAAAATTATTTTCGCTCCGTACAAGAACGACCGGCATCCGGATCATGTTCAAGCAAGTGAACTTGTTAAACAAGCTTATTTTTTTTCAGGCGTATTGAAGGTAAAAACGTTTGATAAAGAAAAAGCACAAGATGCTTACCGCCCCAAAAAACTTTTCTATTACATGCAGACGTACACCTTTGAACCTAGTTTTATTGTTGATATAACCGACACGTTTGAAACAAAAATGAAAGCGGTTAAGGCATATGCAACTCAATTTTTTAATCCGAAAAGTAAAGAGCCGGAAACGTATATCAGTTCACCTGAATTCATAAAGTTTATTGAAGCTCGGGCTGAATTTTACGGTTTTAAGATAGGTAAACAATTCGGAGAACCTTTCTTTACAGAAGAAGGAGTTGAACTTGATTTAGTCCATATGATTAAAGGGATTGAACACTCCAAAGCGGAGAAGTAAAAAATAAAAGGCAGTTCTGAAATATTCAAAACTGCCTTTTCAATAAATCAAACTTTCTTACAGACCTTGATACATTCCTTCGATTAAATTTTTATATCGCTCTTCAATAACCTTTCTTTTCAATTTTAAAGTTGGGGTAAGTTCACCGGTTTCCAAACTGAATGGGGTATCAAGCAAAGCGAATTTTCTGATCCTTTCAAAATTGGCTAAGTTTTTCTGGAATTTACCAAGTTCATCATCCATCAGATCATAAATCTCTTTTACATCAACCAGATCGTTGTTTGTTTTGTATGGAATGTTATGACTGTCTGCATATTCTTTTAATGCTTCAAAATCGGGAACGATGAGGGCAGATAAAAACATCCTTCTGTCTCCTATAAGCACAAACTGATCAATATATTTACTTGCCAGGAAAAGATTTTCAATTGGCGTAGGCGCAATATATTTTCCGCCCGAAGTTTTGAAAAGATGTTTCTTTCTGTCGGTAATCATTAAAAATCCTTCGGCATCAAAAACGCCGATATCGCCTGTGTGAAGCCATCCGTCTTTAATGGTTTCATCGGTTTCTTTTTTATTTTTATAATATCCTTGCATGATTGAAGCACTGCGGGCAAGGATTTCACCATCGCTGGCAATTTTCACTTCTACCGAAGGGAATGGTTTTCCGACAGTTCCAAATTTATAATTATCGACACGGTTTGCGGCTATAACCGGAGATGATTCTGTTAATCCGTAACCTTCGATAATAAGGATACCAACGGCTTCAAAAAATTCACCAAGTTCACGGGCAAGCGCCGCGCCGCCGGAAATGAAGAAACGGAGTTTCCCGCCGGTTTTTTCTCTAATTTTTTTGAAAACCAAAGTATCGGCTAACTTATGTTGAAGTGACAAACCGATAGGAGGATTACCGCTTTTTCTTGCCGAATGATATTTTTTTCCGGTTTCGATTGCCCAGTTAAAGATTTTTTGTTTCTTCGCCGGTTGGCTCTCAATATTCTTTATTATTTTCGAATAAATCCTTTCAAATAAGCGGGGAACGCTGGTAACAATGGTCGGATGAACTTCCGTTAAATCGCCGGCAACAGATTCAATGCTGGTAGCGTAACAGATCATCGCACCGGAAGAAAATGCCGTGTAGTAACCTGCCATTCGCTCAAAGATATGACAAAGCGGAAGGAATGAAAGAAAAATATCATCAGGTCCGATCGGGAAAGCTTTCAAAGCATCGTGAACATTTGTGACAATATTTTTATGTGTCAGCAAAACGCCTTTCGGCTCGCCGGTTGTTCCCGAAGTATAAATGATCGTACAAAGATCATTTTCTTTTATACGCTTCCGCTGTTCTTTAAAGAACTGCGGATTTTGTCTTCGTTCGTTTTCACCTTTTTCTTGGATCGATTTTAATGAATAAATGCCTGATTCGTTAGGAGAATCTTTTTCGTTCATCACAATAATAAATTTAAGAGTCCGGCAGTTACTCCGGATCTTCAAAATTTTATTTAGTTGAAATTTATTGGAAACAATTACTCCCAATGATTCTGAATTGTTTAGAATAAATTCAATCGAATCTGAAGTTAGTGAAGGATACAAAGGAACGTCAACAGCACCCAGACCAAGGATTGCCATATCTGCGAAAACCCACTCCGGTCTATTTTCAGCAACGATGGAAACTTTATCTCCGGCTTTCACTCCAAGTGATTGAAGTCCATAAGCTAAATTTTCAGTTTCTTCTTTTAATTGAATATAAGAAATGCCCACCCATTGATTATTGACCTTCTGTTTCAGTAGAGGTCTTTCCATATTCACCCCGTATTCTTCAGTCAAAAATTCATACAGTTCCGGAATGGTTTTGTACGCTTTTAAAATGGGCATGGAACACTCCTATTTTAGTTTGAATGCTAATAATTATTTAGAAACACTTCAATAATAAATATTCTTTTGGAAGTAAACCAATAAAATTTCTCTTTTCTTTTCCTGCTTTGCTTAAAATTTTGAAACAAAGAAAGAAAAAAATATAAGGTTCATCCGGTGGAAGAGCTTAAGTTTCATTCGAGAATTTTTTTCACTTGACATTCAGCTCATTTAGACTAATTTTACAAAAGAGATGACAAAACTTTTTAAGAACATATTATTAATAAACCTGACCGTGTTATTTTTTATCATCAACACGGGATTTACGGTTTCTTTGCATTTCTGCAATATGGAGAAAAAAGCGTCTTTATCTACTTGCGGAATGTGCGAAACGCCTGACGAAATGGATGATCCGCCGAAAGCGGAATGTTCTGACGAAATGACTTCTTCTGATGAATTAGCAATAACACAAACACCGCATAAATGCTGTGAAGTTAAAGTCGCATCAATTATTGGAACAGATGAATATCTTCTTAATCATATCGGATCAACTGTAAAATCAATTCATGTTGATCTGATTCCAATTACATTCATGCAAGATGAATCTTCCGCTGACTTCTCTTCCAATTTTTTTTCCGATTCATCTCCACCAACAGAAACTACACCCCAGATATTCCTCTCTAATCATAACTTCAGAATTTGATTATTACTACTAATTAGCAGCCATATATATTTTACCGGCTGACATTAGTATAAATTTTCACCGGCTTACAATATCTAAACTTATTGGTGAGTAGTTAACGGTTTTTTTATAATCAATTTTTGGAGCAATCATGTATAAAATAATTTATCACGTTTTTATTTTTGCCTTCATCAATATCAGTATGATGGCAAGAGGCACAGACTCAGCAGATCCTTCAAGTTATTTGGATCATAAAACTGAATTATCTGTGGACACAATTTACAGTTGTCCAATGCATTCTGAAGTTAAGTCCTTACAACCGGGAAAATGTTCAAAGTGCGGTATGGATTTAATCCCGGCCGTATATGAAAAAATAGATTCCACAAAATCTTCAGGCACGGCTTCAACTGAAGATTATTATACGTGCACGATGCACCCGGAAGTTCACGCTGATCAACCGGGAAGTTGCCCTAAGTGCGGAATGGACTTAGTGAAAAAATCTGAAGCAAAAACCTCAAACCATGGAATGATGGGGATGATGGGAATGATGGATTCACCCTGGATGATTGGCATGGGAATAATAATGGTTGTCGTTATGGCAATTCATTTAATAAAATAAATGTTGGAGTTTTGTAATGATAGAAAAAATAATTGAGTGGTCCTCGCAAAATAGATTTCTTGTAATTCTGATTTATCTAATAGTTATTGCAGCCGGAATTTACAGCGTTATCAATCTCCCGGTTGATGCAATCCCCGATCTTTCTGAAAACCAGGTAATCATTTTTACGGAATGGATGGGAATATCACCGGAAATAGTTGAGAATCAAGTTACATTTCCAATCGTTTCCGGTTTACAAGGCTTGCCCAAAGTTAAAGCCGTCCGCGCAACTTCTATGTTCGGAATGTCTTTCGTCTTCGTCATCTTCCAAGATGGTGTTGATACTTATTTTGCTCGCACCCGCGTTCTTGAAAGAATGAACACGATTCAAGCGCAATTACCTTCCGGTGTTGTCCCTTCTCTTGGACCGGACGGAACTGGTGTAGGACACGTTTATTGGTACACCGTTGAAGGGAAAGGATACGATCTCGGCGCACTTCGTTCCATTCAAGATTGGTATATTCGTTACAAACTTTCTTCGGTTGACGGTGTTGCTGAAGTGGCAAGCATTGGCGGTTTTGTTAAACAATACCAAGTTGATGTTAATCCGAACGACCTTCGCGCTTACAATTTAACGGTCGCTGATGTAGTAAATGCTGTTCAAAGAAGCAATAATGAAGTAGGCGGGAAAATCTTGGAAGTAAGCGATGCTGAATACTTCGTACGCGGGCAAGGTTACATTAAATCAAAAGATGATGTTGAGAACACCGTTATAAAAACTTCTTCAAACGGAATTCCGATTCTTATTAAAAATGTTGCTTCAGTTTCTCTGGGCGGAGATATTCGCCGCGGCGCGTTGGATAAGAATGGGGAAGGCGAAGCCGTAGGTGGAATCGTTGTAATGAGAACCGGTGAGAACGCACAAAAAGTTATCGACCGCATTAAAGAAAAAATAAAAGAAATTTCTCCCGGTTTACCTCCCGGTGTTGAAATTATAACTTCTTATGATAGAAGCACGCTGATTAAAGAAGCAGTGGGAACACTTGAACGAGCCTTAATCGAAGCGTCAATCACCGTTTCAATTATGGTGATGATCTTTCTTCTTCACTTTAGAAGTATCGTAAGAATTTTGATCGAGCTGCCGATAGCAATTCTTATCGCCTTTATACTTATGTATTTGCTTGGCATTTCTTCCAACATCATGTCGCTCGGAGGAATAATTTTAGCCGTTGGAGTAATAGTCGATTCTTCCATTGTGCTCGTTGAAAACGCATACAGAAATTTAGCTAAAGCGATGGAGGAGAAAGGACAGCTAACCCCCGAGGAATATAAACGCATCTCAATCGACTCGGCAAAACAAGTAGGTAGAGCAATTTTCTTTTCAGAGTTGATCATTCTTGTTTCTTTTCTTCCCGTCTTTCTTTTAACGGGACAGGAAGGAAAATTATTCCATCCGCTTGCTTACACAAAATCTTTCGCAATGCTTGGTTCTGCAATTGTAGTCATTTCACTTATTCCGGTTCTGATGACGATGTTAATGCGTGGTAAGTTCAAACCGGAAGACAAAAATCCGACGACTCGCTTCTTTATAAAATTATATGAACCGGTTATTCACTGGGTGCTTAAAAATAGAAAAATCACTATCGCGCTGAATGTTATCGCATTGTTAATCACCATCCCGATGATCTTGAATACCGGAAGTGAATTCATGCCACCGCTTGATGAAGGATCAATACTTTACATGCCGGTAACGTTGCCCGGCGCTTCTATCACGGAAGTAAATAGAATTCTTCAAGAGCAAGACAAGATTATAAAATCCATTCCGGAGGTTCATCACGTACTTGGAAAAACCGGACGTGCCGAAACGGCAACCGATAATGCGCCGCTCAGTATGATCGAAACAATCATTCTTTTAAAGCCAAAAAATGAATGGCGACCCGGCATCACCAAATCAGATATTGTAGCGGAACTCGACGCGAAATTACAAATCCCCGGTGTGCGCAATGGTTGGACTCAACCGATAATCAACAGAATAAACATGCTTGCAACGGGAGTTCGTACCGATATTGGTTTTAAGATTTTCGGAACAGACCTCGATACTCTTGAAATGTATGCGATCAAAGCGGAAAAATTATTAAAGAAAGTTAACGGCGCGGCAGATGTTGTTGCTGAGCGTGTTCAAAATGGTTATTACTTAGACATTCAAGTTAATCGTGATCTTGCTGCTCGTTATGGTGTAAACATCCGCGATCTTCAAGATATAATTGAAACAGCGATTGGCGGGCAAAATCTTGGCGTTGTGATTGAAGGAAGAATGCGCTTTCCGATAAGAATGCGTTATCAAAAAGATTATCGCGACAATATTGATGAGTTGAAAAATTTAATTGTTCCAGTTGCACTCTCAAATCCAATGGCGGCTCAATCTTCCTCAAGTTCAATGGGTGGCGGAACGAATAAAGGTAACTCTGGTGGAATGTCTTCGATGGGAAGTTCAAATCAAGCAAGTGTTATTCCGCAAGCACCCAACAATCAAAATGATTTTTCACTCACAAGTACAAATCAAAATGCTGTCACTTATCTTCCTCTTACTGAATTAGCTGATATAAATTTGGTTACCGGTCCACCGATGATCAGCAGCGAAGACGGCATGCTGCGTTCAATTGTTTTTATGAATACGCGCGGACGCGATATGGGAAGCGTGATGGTTGACGCGAAGGAAGTGATCGAAAGCGGATTAAATCTTCCCGCCGGTTATTCCTATACTTGGAGCGGACAGTATGAAAGTAAAGTTCGCGCTCAGCAAACGATGGAAATAATAATGCCGATAGTTTTTTTCGTTATTTATCTCTTGCTCTATATGACACTTAAAAATTATGTGGAAGCCGGTGTTGTAATGCTATCGGTTCCGTTTGCACTTATCGGGGGTATGTATATGGTTTACATTCTCGGATATAATTTTTCTGTTGCGGTTTGGGTTGGATTTATTGCGCTTTACGGAATTGCAGTCGAAACCGGTGTTGTGATGGTCATTTATTTACATGAAGCTCTGGATCGAAGAATTCGCGATCATCAAAAGGGGAAAAGGGGTCCGATAACTGATATTGATATTTATGAAGCAACTGTAGAGGGTTCGGTTTTAAGATTACGGCCAAAACTAATGACGGTTTTCACTGCAATGGTTGGACTTGTTCCAATCATGTGGGCAACCGGCACCGGCTCGGATGTGATGAAACCGCTCACTGCTCCGATGATTGGAGGATTATTGACTTCAGCGGTCCATGTGCTTGTAGTTACTCCAATTTTATTTGCAATTATGAAAGAACACGCGCTTAAAAAAGGAACGCTCGAAATTTCCAAAATGGCAGACTGGATGAAGGAAGGAGAAAACAATGGTTGAAGGAAAATGGTTGATGGTTGAGGGAAAACGGTTGATGGAAAATGTAAAACAGATTATTAATCTGTTCACAACAAAATTAGTGATAATAATTATTTTGCTTTTGATGATTGAAGTGAAGGCTCAACAAGTTGATTCTCTGGTATCTGAAGCGGTAAAGAATAACCCGCAGTTGAAATCACTTCAATATAGAATCACTGCATCGGAAAGGAGAACCGAATCTATAAACACTCTTCCTGCGCCGAATCTTTCTGTTGAATTTTCTCAAGTGCCGACAAATTCAATTGATGTTCTCAATCAATCCATTTCAAACAACTTTGGCTTATCGCAAATGTTTCCACTTGGTGGAAAGTTAAATGCAATGGCGGAAGTTGAAAGAAAAAATACGCTGGTTGAAGGGAATAATTACGAGATATACAAAATCAATCTCACTGCACAAGTAAAAATGTCTTACTACACTCTCTGGTTGATTGATAGAAAAATTGAAATCCAAAAGAAAAATATTGTTCTTATAAACGATGTAATAAAATCGGTCGAATCATCTTACTATACAAATAAGATCAATCAGGCTGATCTGCTTACACTGCAAGGCGAAATCGCATCGAACGAAACACAGCTTTTAATCCTGGAAAAACAAAAAGAAGCAGAGATTTATAAAATCAATAAACTTCTCGGGCGCAATCTTGAGTCGAAAGAAGTTTTTGCCGTGAAAGATTTTTCAACGGAAATACTTTCGTCTTCTCAATCAAAATTAGAAGAACTGCTCGGTTACTCTAATCCATCTCTTAAAAAAATGAGTAACATGATCGAAATGAACAAAGCCATGATTGATGCGAACAACCGTGAGTTGATTCCCGATTTAATGGTTCAAGGAATGTTTATGAGAATGCCGCGTGGAATGATTCTAACTTCAAAAGCGGATGTAATGATGATTGAGCCCAAAACAGAATACATGTATTCGCTGATGGCGTCGATTAATCTCCCATTTGCGCCCTGGTCAATCAACAAATACAAAGCGAAAGAAGAAGAAATATTCGCCGGCATTAGCAGCATCGAATTTGAAAAGAACGATATGCAGCGCGAGATGGATTCTCAGTTAAAAGCAGCTCTCGTTAAATATAACACGGCTGTTGATTTGACAAAACTTTATAATGACAAAGTTATTCCGTTGTACGGTAAAGCTGCTGAGTCGCAAGTATCGGCTTATCAAAACAACAGAACCGGTGTTACAACAGTAATTGATTCCTACCGCATGTTATTGATGCAGCAGATGAACTTCTACATGGCGCAAGCCGATACGCAGATGTCGCTTGCAGAAATTGAAATGATGGTTGGAAGTGAGCTTAAATAATTTATGAAAAATTTTATTAGAATAAATAGAGGAACAAAAATGAAAATATTTAGATATATCTTCATCCCGCTTATAGCTGTTGCTTTCATCTTTTCTGCCTGCTCTAAATCTGAAGAGAGTGGGAAAGATGAGCATTCAATAGTAAAACAAAAAGATTATTGGACATGCCCCATGCATCCCGAGATCAAATCGGATAGACCCGGCGCTTGCCCAATCTGTAATATGGATTTGATAAAAAAAGTCGCAGAAGAAAAAGAAGAACCTGTAAATGCGAATGACATGGCAAACATGGTTACGCTTAGCGGCAAGAAACAAATTCTCGCAAATGTTTCAACAGTTTTTGTGGAGAATGAAAATCTCCGTGAACAAGTTACAGCATATAGTTATTTGGATTTTGCCGAGAACAACCGTAAAACAATTTCCGCTCGTTTCAACGGAAGAATTGAGAAATTGTTTGTGGATAAAACGGGAGATTATATTAGAAAAGGTCAACCACTGTTTGAAATTTATAGCCCGGATTTAGTACAAGCACAGAATGAATATTTAATCGCGTTAAGCAATGCATCAAATTCTAATTCGTTTATTAATGCTTCGAAAAAGAAATTGGAGATTTTCGGATTGACTTCAGATCAGATCCAATCGCTTGAAAAGACACGTGAAATAAATCTCATGCTAAAATACTTTTCACCAATTAGCGGAACCGTGATTGAAAAAAAAGTGCAAGAGGGCGCTTATGTTAACGAAGGAACAGTGATTTATGATGTTGCTGAACTATCAACTCTTTGGAATATATCGGAAGTGAATGAAAATAATTTAGCTACTATAAAAGTTGGGAATACAGCTAAACTTCATCTTCGTGCATATCCCGGAGAAGAATTTAGCGGCAAAGTAACTTTCATTTATCCGGTCGTTAATTCTCAAACAAGAACAGTAAAAGTTAGAAGTGAATTTTCTAATCACGGTGGGAGACTTAAACCGCAGATGTATGGAGAAACAATATTCAGTAAAATTGGCGGGGAAGGATTGCTCGTTCCGGCAGATGCAGTCATCTTCGCGGGGAAACGGTCTGTTGTTTGGGCAAAAACCGGAGACGGTATGTTTGAAGCGCGCAATGTTGAGATTGGAAATCGTTTCGGAGATAAATATCAAATACTTTCAGGCTTAAATGAAGGTGATGAAATTGCGGCTACCGGCGGTTTCCTAATCGACTCTGAAAGTCAACTTAAAAATGGAACGCCAACAGATCATCAACACGGTGGAACAGATAAAAATAATTCTACTTCCGATAAAATGAACGGAATGGAAATGTAAAATGTTTTAAATGGTAAAATCAAACAATCAATAAAAGGAGTTCAACATGAACACAACAAAATCTCGAAATGTTCTTGCCGTTTCACTAATGGCGGCAGGACTAACTTTTTTCAGTCTTTCTAACTTATCCGCACAAGAGCATAATTCAGCTTGTTGCGGAAGTGGAATGGAAAAAGATGTAGTCGCAATGAATGCAGCATCGGGTGATTCAACGAAAAAAATGGATATGAAACACGATATGCACAATATGAAAATGGAAAAACAAAAAAGCACTAAAAGTGTTTCCATTGTTCGCGAAGGGAAAATTGATCTAAAAGCAATCGATATGAATAAGAATGGAAAAGTATTTCAATGTCCGATGGATTGGAATATTATTGCCGACGCATCCGGCAAATGCCCTGAATGTAAAATGAAACTGAAGGAAGTTACACTTAAAGAAGCAAAAAAGAATCTAAATGAAAATGGTTTTAAAGTTAAATAGAGAAAATCTGACCATGACCAATTTGCCAGAGATGAATGATTGAATGGAAAACATTCATCCATTCATTTTCATTCAGTCATTCTTTCACTTTCTCTGTCTTATTCATATTCTGCTTAGCTGTGTAGGCAAAACCTACGCAGCTAATTTCTTTGTAAATAAAACTTCTAGTTTCTTTCTTTGCTCTGCAATGAAGGAGGGGATCGATTTTAGATTTTCATTTTGATAAGGTTTTTTTGTTGTGAATTCCAAAATATAATCCATACCCGATTCAAGATTCTCTTTAAATGTTTTAAGATAGGTTATCCCGGCTTCATTCAGTTCTGTAGTCTTTAAGAGATTCTCAAAATAATTAACATACAATTCAACTTCCTGGCAGAACATGTGCGGACGCTCTTTGGACACAAGCGATTCACCTCTTCCATAAATATGATCAATCATTTCTTTTAAAGTGTATTTTTTATTCCACCAAACGATATTTGGACCTGGACAAATTGCCTGCGGAGCAATTCCACTTTTTTGAATTCCAAGTGCAAGCAAAGCACTGTTGCCGAGATGAACGCATAAACAAACTTTTTCGGCAGCTCTTTCCTTGAGCTCTTCTTTTTCTGAATAAGAAATTTCTGAGCTGGTAATCGAGTCATATTTTTTTATGAGAAATTCTGTTGAGGCACTACAAATTGGTTTGTCTGAAAATTGCTTGTCGGAGACAAGAAAACCTTTAGGACATGATGAACCGGGCTTAGCTTGTGTAGATTTTTCTTTTGTCCAAATTTCGGAACCGGTATTACGGAGATTATTAAACGGCACGCCGAGCGGTGAAGCATTACTCAAATATAGGTCTTCCTTCTTTGCGTTTTTTAATAATTCAAGAGTCTCGCTATCAACACATGTAGCTTCGGGAACCAACAAAAACGGGCTTCCCCAGCCGACAGAATCGCATCCGAAATCTTCGATTAATCTTTTTGCTTCGCCATCTGTTCCAACGCCGCCTTGAACGGTTATTAGAGGTTCATCGACTTTTGATTTTTCAGGATATTCAAGACCAACTTTTTCATAAAAACTTTGAACAATCGGTTGAAGTTGCGTTGTTAAAAGTTCTTTCTTCTCGCGGAACTCTTTTAAAATTGAAGGGAGTAAATATCCTTGAGAAGCAAACGCATGTCCGCCGCAATTAAGTCCCGATTCAATTCTGAATTCACTTATCTCCAACCCTTTTGAAGCTAAAAATTTTCCTTGAATTAATGCCGAACGAAAATCGCTTACTTTTATAGTGATCTTCTTTTTCAAGCCGCCGGTTGTGTCTCTATAAAAATCTTGAAATTTTGAAATGTATCCATACAATCCACGGTTAATACCTGCTGAAAAAACAACGGAAGAACTTAAGCAGCTATTTGCAAATCCACGCAGTGCAGCTTTTGCATCACTGAATTCTTCACTTAGCATTTGTCCTTTTTTGTCGTAATTAAACTTATCCAACTTTGCCATGATGTTCACATCAATGGCGCCGGGATGGATTAATTTTGTAAGTTCATTTGCAAAATTGATTCGTTCAAAATCATCCTTCATTTTCAAAAGTTTTGAGTAAGCCGATTTTAACGGACTGCTTTCCGGCAGCATTTCAAAGTATTTACTTTTTTCGTTTTGTTCAAAGAACGGCTGCTTTTTTATCTCTTCAACTTTTTGCTGAACGATTTTAGAGACAACATCCAAATACGCGCTAATTCTTTTTGCCCGTCCATCAGGTTCAAAGCGCATGATGGGGTGGTACGGAAAGTTAAATTTTTCGCAATAATATTTTCTGATTCGTTCGATGAGAAGATCATCGACTATCGAAATTACTGATGAAATGCCATAGTGGGCAACACGGATCGGTGTATCGATTGAATAACCGGTTCCCATTACGGGGATATGAAATTGATGGTAATTCTTGTTCATAGAAACTTCTTGGTGAATCAGCATTCTCGGTTTGTGACCCGCCTCTAGCGGGCTAAGGAATGAAAATGATGAAAGGTGAAACATTAATGATTACGTAAGGTAAACTAATTACATTTATTAGAAAAACCAAACCAAAAGAAGGGGATTGGGAGTGGGTTTATTTCCTCTTTAAAACAATAACCGTAGCGTCATCAAAAATGCTGTTTTCACCGATGAATCTTTTCAACTCTCTTAAGATGCCGTCTTTGATCTCTTTGCTGGAAAGGTGCGAGTATTTGGTGATGACGTTTTTTAATTTCTCTTCACCAAATTCTCTTTCAAAAGTATTTCTGCTTTCAATAAGTCCGTCTGTAAAAAGAACAAAAATATCTTCACTTTTTGCTTCTATAAAAATTTCTTCAAGATTCTCATTAAAAATAGATTGATTCGATAATCCAATCCCGATTCCCTTCGGCTGGAAAAATTCAAAACTGTGCGAAGCGCGGGTGTATTTGTAAAGTGGTAAATGTCCGGCGCGGGCAAATTTGAAATTCCCTTCCTCATTAAGAGAAAGAATTGATGCGGTAAAAAAATTCCCGACTTTTATTTTTTTGTAAAGTTCACAATTTAATTGAGAAAGAATTTGTGTTGGAGATTGGAAAAAATTCCCCAGAAGATGGAACGCCGCCTTTATTTGAAGCATATACAAAGCGGCTCCAAGTCCCTTGCCGGAAACATCTCCAATGATTATATGTTTTAGTTTGTTGTCGGTCGGGTCGCATGAAAAATCGAGATAATCGCCTCCGACTTCCTGAGCGGTTTCGTAAAAAAAGTCAATGTCGTAAAAATCATTTTGCGGTGGTTGTTTCGGCAAAGCATTTATTTGAACATCGCGAGCGACTTCCAATTCATTACGCATAATAAGTTTGTCGGCGAGTTCAAACGCTAAGAGAATATTTATTCCGGCAAAACCGGTAAGCACGTAAAACCAAATATCATTTTGCCATCCCCAAAGAAAAAGAAAAAGAAGAACGAAATAGATGAATCGTCTCGCCGGATTTAATTTTAAGAGAAATGCGATGAAAAGATTCTTTGCTAATCTTAAATACCGCATGGGGTTACTTTTAGAGGAAACTTCTTCCGCGTACTTTGAATAGAAAGTAAGATAACCGGCGGCATCTTTGGTTATCAGTTGCCTAATTTCTTTTGCGGAAATATCGGAAGTTAATATTCCGAACAAGTCTTTTAATTTTTTTGCAGCACCATTAAACATAAATCAGCAGAATTTTTTAATTAAATTACATGGCAAATGTAAATAATATTTTGCTACTTATTTCAACGGAAGAAAAGAAGTTTAAGCGGCAAAGCTGAAGCAGTTGAAAGTGGAAAGTTACAAGTTGAAAGTTTTTTGAAGAAAAGACTGACATATGAAAAAATTACATCGAAATATTAGCGTTGAGACAAATCTCAATTAAATGATTAAAAGTAAATGCGGGATTGTTACAATTAGAGATTGAGAAATTAAAATAAATTGATAAGGAATTCTAATTAACAGGCGAATAATTAAAATAAATCGTAAAGGAGTTGCAATTCGTTGATAAGGAATTGCAATTACCCGGTGATTAATTACAATTAACCGGTAAATAATTATAATTACCTGGTGATTAATTACAATTATTTGAGAATTATTAGCAATTAATTCTGCGTTTTTTGCGTAAAAACGAAGTTATTTGAAAATTAACACAATCTTTTACCAAATAATCACCGATGGGCACAAATTCTCTTATATAATGAAAACATAAATTTTTGATATCAGCTCTGGAAAATCAAGAAAAATACAATTTTCAACTTTGAAAAAGGATAATTAGGTAATAACATGAATGCAGACATTGCGGATTTAGAGGTTGGCATATTTTTACTGCTTGTGGGAATTGTCATTTTCTCAATGAGAAATAGAATGAATAAAATACCACCGGGGAAAGAAAAGTTCTATTTTAAAACCGAGCAGATCAAAAACACAAGATTCATGCTCGGAATATCATTTATAATAATTGGGGGACTTGTTATCACTAATTATTTATTAAAACTTTTCAATTGGAATTGATGTAAAGTGAAAATTTTAATTGATAGGCTTATGAGTTGAAAGGCAAAGTAAAAAGTTCGAAAAGTTTTTAAAAAAAATTGAGACAATTGGACTGATAGAGAAAGAAACAAGAATGATAAAATTACATCGAAATATTTGTGAAGGGATTATTTTCAACCTTGACCAAATATTTTTTAAGAAAAAATTTGCGGATAAGGCAATTGAGCAATCGTTAAAATCCAATAAAAAATGGGGAAGCCGGGACAGAAAATTTATTGCTGAAACAACCTATACAATTGTTCGCTATTGGCGTATGTTAAATGAGATGATGGGCATTAATGCTGAAGAAAACAGCGATTATCTCTGGAAACTTTTTGCCGGTTATCTTCTCTGGAAAAATATTCCTCTGCCACCGTGGGATGAATTTTCTACAATCAACAAAGATAAAATTTCAATCGAAAAGAACTATAAACTTGATGAAAGAAAAGTTAAGGAGTCAATTCCCGATTGGCTTGACGAGTTGGGCGAAAAGGAATTAGGAAGCCGCTGGGACTCTGAAATTTCCGCATTAAATAAAGAAGCGCCGGTTATTCTTCGTGCTAATACTTTAAAAATTTCTAAAGAAAAGCTTATAGAAAAATTTTTAGAGATCGGGATACAAACCTTTCCTCTTGATTTTACGAACGATGCTTTGCTTGTTGAACAGCGGCAAAATCTTTTTCAAACTCCATATTTTAAAGAAGGGTACTTTGAACTCCAGGATGCATCATCTCAACTTGTTGCAAATTATTTAGATGTTAAACCGGGAATGCGTGTAATTGATGCATGTGCAGGAGCCGGAGGTAAATCACTTCACATTGCAGCGCTAATGCAAAATAAAGGCAAAGTTCTCGCACTCGATACGGAAGAATGGAAATTGAATGAATTAAAAAAACGTGCAAATAGAAACGGGATAAGCATTATTGAAACAAGAACAATCACTTCTTCCAAAGTGATAAAACGTCTTGCAGATAGCGCTGACCGTGTGTTACTTGATGTTCCTTGTTCCGGATTGGGAGTATTACGCCGCAATCCCGATGCAAAATGGAAACTAACGAATGAACGAATTGAAGAATTAAAATCTCTTCAGCAAAAAATTTTAGAAAGTTATTCTTCGATGGTAAAACCTAACGGGAAAATTGTTTATTCAACTTGCTCAATTCTTCCTTCGGAAAATGAGGGACAAATTGAACGTTTTTTTTCAACTGAAATGAACCGTCAAAAGTTCAAACTTATCGACGAAAGAAAAATTTCTCCTGCCGCAGATGGATTTGACGGATTTTACATTTGTGTACTTCAGCGGCTTGAATAAAGTTGGTGGGGGAAAATTCCTATTTTTTGTTTCTTTTAACAACCCACTTTAATTCAATTTCTTTATCCTCGTTGTTTATAACAAGTTACCCTTCTGAAATCTCTCTAACTGCCTAAAAATAAATAAGTTATCAGAAAAAAAACTTAATCTTTTTAAAAGATTTTTCTTGACTTTACCGAAAAAAATCACTTATTTTGGGAGGTAGTGGGAGAAAGTGGTTTAAAACTCCAATAAATAAGGAAAGATAAGTTGTTCAAAGGACAGTTTTTACATTCGATTGATAGCAAAGGAAGATTAAGCATCCCGGCACGTTTGCGTAAAAACGTTTCGCAGGAAGCTGATAATTCTTTTGTTATGACTTTGGGAATTGATAAATGCATTGAAATATATCCGAAGGATCAGTGGAAATTAATTGAAGAAAAACTTTTAAAATTAAATTTTTTTGATCAAAAAGAAGCAAGGTTCATCCGTATGATGCTGCAACACGCGCAGGAAGATACGATGGATGCTCAATCAAGAATTTTAATTCCTCAACCACTTTTGGACTACGCCGGAATTAAAAACGAAGTTCTTATCCTTGGTGTTCTTAAAAAAATTGAACTCTGGGATAATAATGTTTATAGTAGCTACGTTGCCGGTTCTCCAGAAACATTTGAACAAATTGCTTCTCAAGTTATGAGAATGGAATGACCGAACTGCTGCATCAACCGGTTTTATTGCATGAATCGCTTGACTTGCTTATCGGCAACAAATCAGGAAACTATTTTGACGGTACTTTAGGCTTTGGCGGACACTCGGAGGCGATCTTGCAAAATTTAAATGAAGATGCCCTTTTAGCCGCTACAGATGTGGATGAAACAGCTTTCAACTATTGCCAGAAAAAATTTGCAAATGATCCTCGCATGAAATTATACAATTTCAATTTTACACAAATTGATAGCGTTGCAAAATTGGAATCGATCAACGGGTTTGATGGAATATTTGCTGACCTCGGTGTTTCTTCTTTCCAATTAGATAACGTAGAAAAAGGATTTACGTTCCGCTCCGAAGCTCCGCTTGACTTGCGGATGAACAAAAATTTAGCGATCAATGCGGCGGATGTGCTTAATACTTTTGAAGAAGAAGAATTGACGGAAATATTTTTTGCTTACGGTGAAGAGAAAAATTCAAGAAGAATTGCTAAAACAATTATTGAGCAAAGAAATTCTAAAATGTTCCGAACTTCTTTAGACCTTGTAGAAGTAATAGAACAATTAACGCCGCAATATTTTGTCGTGAAAACACTTGCAAGAATTTTTCAAGCCTTACGTATTTATGTAAACGATGAGTTGACTGCTTTAAAAACATTTCTTACAAAAGCGATTGATCTTCTTTTACCGAATGGGCGAATTGCAATACTTACGTATCATTCCTTAGAAGATAGAATAGTAAAAGAACTTTTTAAATTTGAAGCATCATCTTGTATTTGTCCTCCAGGTTTCCCGGTTTGTACTTGCGGTAAAGTGAGCAGATTAAAAATTTTAACGAAGAAACCAATTCTTCCGGGTGAAGATGAAGTAACGATGAATAATAGGGCGAGAAGCGCAAAACTGAGAGCGGCAGAAAAAAAATGAGCGGAAAAAACGAGCATCACCTTCTGCATGTGCTGGTAACTTTTGTTACTGCAATTTTATTGTTGCTCGGATACGTCGGGTTAAAACTTCGTATCGATACTATGAAAAAAGAAATAGTTATGACAAACGAACAAATTAAACAATTGGAAAATCAACAGACTAAACTGCTTGCCGACGCACAGTTATTAAGTTCCGAAGAACGGATCGTTCCTATTGCCATGACCGAACTACAGCTTGAAAAAAAATCGCCGATGTATTCTGTTTCAATCTCAAAAAGCGGATTGCAAAATTTTGTTACTGCAGGAGAATCAACAAATGAACAATAATAGATTACTGGTTGTAGTCATTTTTGTTTTTTTAGGATTCCTAACTTTGGTTTTCCGGTTATATAATGTTCAAATTTTGCACAATGTAGAATACGGCGCATATGCGGAGGTTCAGAATAAAACTGTTCAAACGATACAAGCGCAGCGCGGCTTAATATATGACGCAAACGGACTATTGCTTTCATTTAATAAAAATGAAATTTCGTTTTTTGTAGATGTAAAGTCTGCCAGAAAAATCGACAAACAAAAAATTGCCGAAGCATTCTCGTCGGAATTGGGAAACCCGGTAAAATATTTTCTTGATTTAATGAAGACTACCAAAAGCAGAAATGTTTGTATCGCTAAAAAGATTGAATCTGAAAAATCATTAGTTTTAAAAAAACTGAAAATCAATGGACTCAGATTTGATGAGGATCCATCAAGGATTTATCAGTATGACAATTTTGCCGCACACATTTTAGGTTACGTAAATGCTTCTTTTTTTGGTGCTGACGGGATCGAGAAATACTTTAATAGTGAATTAAAAGGAGTTGACGGAAGCCGAATCATTTTAAGGGATGCACGTGGCGAGATGATAACGGTTTTGGAAGAATCTATCAATCCTCCTTCGCCTGGGAACTCGATTTATTTAACAATAAATAAAACGTACCAAACGATTTTAGAGAATGCAATTAAAAAAGCAGAGGTTAATAATGCAGCAGAAAATGCTATCGGAATAGTGATGGATCCTACCAACGGAAAAATTCTTGCGATGGCAAATAGTGAAGATTACAACCCGAATCTTTACAACACTTGCGGCGATTCCGTAAAGCGTAATAAAGTTATTGCAGACACGTATGAACCAGGTTCAACTTTTAAAGCAATTTCTTTAGCGGCTTTCTTGGATAAGAAAATCTGTACACCGGATGATAAAGTTTTTGGAGAGAATGGAAGTTACAAATTCAAAAATGTTACTATTAAAGATTCACACAACTCCGGCTGGATGACAGTAAAAGAAGTTTTCACCCATTCAAGTAATATTGGGATGTCCAAGCTTTCGCAGAAAATGGATACTCAATCGTTTTATCTTTACTTGAGAGATTTCGGAATTGGAAATTATACTGATATTCAACTACCTGGCGAAGCAAAAGGGAATTTGAAAAATCCGGCAAATTGGACTGACTACACAAAATCATCTGTATCATTTGGATATGAAGTTGCTGTAACTCCAATTCAACTAACAGCAGCTTACGCGGCAATTATCAACGGCGGAAAATTGTTCCAACCGCAGTTGGTTGAAAAAATAGAATCGAATGACGGTAAAACAGTCAGTATGTTTCAACCAAAATTTATTAGACAAGTTATTAAAGATGAAACTTCAAAACTGATGCGTGACTTTTTTGTTTCGGCAGTAGAAGAGGGAACCGGGAAAAAAGCAAAACTCACTTCATGCACTGCAGGAGGCAAAACGGGAACCTCGAGAAAAATAGTTGAAGGGAAATACTCAACACAAAGTTATAACTCTTCTTTCATAGGTTTTTTCCCGGCTGAAAGTCCGAAATATTTGATCTATGTTTTAGTTAATGCACCAAAGCAAAACAGCTATTATGGTGGTGATGTGGCAGCGCCGGTGTTTAACGAAGTCGCTTCAAATATAATAGCAATGAATCCCGGTTCAGTAAAACAACAACAATCAAATAAACTTGATACACATTTTTCTTACGCGGATAACAAGAATGTAAAACATGCAGAATTGGTCTTTGCTTCTCCGGCTCAAACTAAAAACGATGTGTTTGAAATTGATTTCTCAAAAAAAGTTATGCCCGATCTTGGAGGAAAATCACTTCGTGAAGCAATACGAATTCTTTCGTCTTTCAATGTGAAATGTGAGATAGCAGGAAGCGGCAAAATTATTTCACAAAGTATTTCCGCTGGAACATCAATTAAAAAAGGAATGTTTTGCAAACTAACTGCACAAAATGAAACTAACGGAATAGCGCTCTACTAATGGAATTAACTCAATTATTAAATAGTGTCCACGCTATTCAAGTTACCGGTGAGGTACAACGAAAAGATGTGAGCGGAATTCACTACGATTCCCGCAGAGTTAAAGCCAATTCCATTTTCGTTGCAATAAAAGGATTTAACAGCGACGGGCACAAATTTATTACTGAAGCGATCAACAGCGGAGCGATTGCAATTGTGATTGAAGATAATAATTCGATCCCGGAAAATTATTTTCACTTGAAAAAGATCGCAAGGATTTTAGTTTCAAATTCGCGTATTGCTCTTGCTGAATTAGCAAATGCATTTTACAAAGAAGCATCTACAAAACTTTTTTCTTATGCAATTACCGGGACTAACGGAAAAACAACCACAACCTATTTGCTCAAAAATATTTTAGAAAAAGCTGGAAAGAAAACTGGACTGATCGGAACGATCTCAAATATTATCGGAAATAAAGTAGTAGAATCAAGCATGACTACACCGGAATCTTCTGATTTGCATGAATTGTTCTTCACAATGATTTCCGAACAATGCACTTCGGTAGTAATGGAGATTTCTTCTCATTCATTGGCGCTTGAGAGAGTTTACGGAATTCCATTTAACGTTGCGATCTTCTCAAACATTACCTCAGATCATCTTGATTTTCACAACAGTTTTGAAAATTATCTCGAAGCAAAGAAAAAATTATTCGGTGGACTGCTATCAAATTCATTTGCTGTTGTTAATTGCGATGACGAACATTTTTCTGATTTAATAAAAGATTGTAAAGCCAAAATTATTACTTATGGAAAAAATGAGAAAGCAGATTTTAGAATTTTGAATATCGCATTCAATCTTTCAGGAACGAATTTCCTATTGAAGAATGATGGGAAAGAATATTTAGTAAAAACTCCGTTGATAGGTGAATTCAATGCTTACAATGCGGCTTCTGCTTTTGTGGCAACTTTTGTATCGGGTATTTCAATCGAAAATATTCTGGAAGGAATTGAAACCATTCCTCTCGTTCCGGGAAGATTTGAAATCGTTTCCGGTAAAACAAAAAAAGCAGTCATCGATTACTCACACACCGCAGACAGTTTAGAAAAAGCGATCATCAATCTTCGAAAAGTAATGTCGAAAGAAAATAAATTGGTTACAGTTTTTGGTTGTGGTGGGAATCGCGATGCAACGAAACGCCCGGTGATGGGAAGAATAGCAACAGAGTTGAGTGATTCAGTTGTAATTACAAATGATAATCCGCGAAACGAAAATCCGGAAACGATAATTGAGGATATAGTTAAAGGAATTTCAAAAAATAATTATGAAATTATTTTGGATAGAGAAGAAGCAATTAAAAAAGCCATCGTTGAAAGTGATAACGCTTCTGTCGTATTGATCGCAGGCAAAGGGCATGAAAATTATCAATTAATTCAGGGAGTTAAACACCATTTCTCTGATAAAGAGATTGCAGAAAAATATTTGGTTGGTAATTAAAGCAGTGTCATGAAAAAGATAACTATTACTTTACAAGATTTATTTAATATGCCGACGGCGTCAATTTATAATCCGGATGATTATAAATCCGCTTTACATGTAACGATTGATACCCGGGAAGTAAAACCAAATTCGATCTTCATCGCAATTCAAGGTGAAAAATTTAACGGGCATGACTTTGTTGAAGAAGCCTTAGCCAAAGGTGCAAATGCAGTTATCATTAGCGAAGATGAATTAAAAAAATATGAAAATTGCGATGGAACAATTGTAACTGTTGAAAATACAATTCAAGCATTAGGAGATTTAGCTAATGCCTGGAGGAAAAAATTATCGGCAAAAGTAATAGGAATTACCGGCAGCAACGGCAAAACCACCACTAAGGAAATTCTTTTAGTTCTCCTTTCGGAAAAGTTTAAGGTACAAGCAACAGTACGAAATAACAACAACCATATAGGAGTTCCGTTAACAATTTTTTCGTGTAATGCAAAACATCAAGTTTTAATCGCTGAAACCGGAACTAATCATTTCGGAGAGATTTCATATTCTTCAAAAATTCTGCAGCCGGATTATGCATTGATAACAAACATCGGAGTTTCGCATTTAGAATATTTAAAAGATCTTCAAGGAGTTAAAAAAGAAAAAATTGCATTGTTTGATGAAACCGCAAAAAACAAAGGATTGATTTTCATCAATACTGATGACACAAGATTAAGACCGCTTGTAAACAAGTATAAAAATATTTCTTTCGGGTTTAAAAATGATGCTGAAGTGAAAGCTTCAATCATTGGTTTTACGAATGACGGGAAAACTATGCTACGCATTCAGAACAAAAAAACTTCTCTTGTGTGTATTTCTCCATTATTGGGAGAACATAATGCTAAAAACTTGTCTGCCGCAATTGTGATTGCATTAAAACTTGGTCTGACAAAAAGAGAAATTCTAAATGGAATTGATAAGATCAAACCGGTGAAACAGAGACTCAACACAAAGCAGTATGAAAATGTTTTATTGGTCGATGACACTTACAATGCTAATCCTCAATCGATGAAAGCCGCATTTAAAGCGGTTAAAATGATTTCGCTTTATCCAAAAAAAATTGCTGTTCTTGGTGATATGTTTGAGCTTGGGACTGAATCAAAAAAAGAGCATAAACTTTTGGCAACATCAATTAAAAAGAACAAAATTGATGAAGTTTATCTTTTGGGAAAGCAGATGAAAAATCTTGCAGAAAAATTGCAAGTGGAAAAAATTTCTTGTAAACATTTTTCCACAAGAGAAAAATTGGGAAACTTTCTTGACAATTACTCATTGCAAAATTTAGTTGTACTTGTAAAAGGTTCACGTGGAATGAAGATGGAAGAATTTGTTAATCAAATAGAACGAAAGCTGCAAAACTAATGCTCTACTATTTCCTTGAATATATTAATAAAGTTTTTAATCCACCCGGATTTGATGTTTTCAGGTTCTTGACGTTTCGAAGTGCGTTAGCTGCCATTTCAGCATTACTTATTTCACTGTTATTTGCACCACGTATAATTAAAATGCTTCAGAAACATCAAATTGGTGAAGCAAAAAAAGCAGACGGACCCAAGAATCACTGGTCGAAAGCCGGCACTCCGACAATGGGTGGAATTATAATCATTTCCGCGATTGTAATTCCTGTCTTGTTGTGGAGTGATATTAAAAGCACATATATCATTTTGATTTTATCCGGAACGGTTTGGCTAAGTTTAGTTGGTTTTCTTGATGACTACTTAAAAGTTGTAAAAAAATTACCAAATGGATTGATCGCGCGTTATAAATTATTAGGACAAGTAATCATTGGATTTGTAGTTGGTGTTGTTATCTGGTATTCACCTGAATTTGCCGGAAAGAATACGTTAACCACAATTCCATTTTTAAAAGATATGAATTTGGATTTTTCTTACTTCTACATTCCAGTTGTAATTTTTATCATCACTGCAACTTCAAACGCAGTGAATTTAACCGACGGTTTAGACGGATTAGCGATCGGAAATATCATGATCGTCATGATAGCATTGGCAATTATAAGCTATGTAAGTGGAAATATAAAATATGCCGATTACCTTAACATAATGTATTTACGCGGCTCAGGTGAATTAACGGTTTTTGTTGCAGCGGTAATTGGCGCATCGCTTGGATTTCTTTGGTACAACTTTTATCCGGCTCAAGTTTTTATGGGCGATACTGGTTCGTTAGCTCTTGGAGGCGCATTAGGAATTTTAGTTGTACTGATTAAAAAAGAATTCCTGTTGCCGATTCTTGGCGGAATATTTTTTATGGAAACTGTTTCCGTTATAATCCAGCGTGTTTATTTCAAATACACAAAAAAGAGATACGGCACGGGAAAGAGAGTATTTAAAATGGCTCCGATCCATCATCATTTTGAAATGGTCGGGTGGCCTGAGCCGAAAATTGTAATTCGTTTTTACATCATCGCAATAATTTTAGCGATCATAAGTTTAGCTTCATTTAAGATTAGATAAATATGAATTTGCAAAACAAAAAAATAACGATCCTTGGTGCCGAAAGAAGCGGTAGAGCCGCGGCAATATTGGTTAAAAAGCTTGGTAGTATTCCTTTTGTGAGCGATCTTGCAGACGAAAAGAAGATCGAAAAGTCGTTAGCAATATTAAAAGAAGCAGGAATTCAATATGAAGCAGGACAACATTCGGCAAAAGTTTTTGATTGCGATTTTATAATTATTAGTCCGGGAGTTCCATCTGCATCAAAAGTAGTTTTACAAGCCAAAGAAAAAAATATTCCAATTCTTGGTGAGCTTGAATTTGCTTCTCACTTTTGTCGTGGAAAAATTATTGCAATAACCGGTACAAATGGAAAGACAACGACAACTTCATTAATGGATCATGTGATTAATCTTTGCGGAAGAAAATCTTATCCTGCAGGAAATATTGGTTCTGCTTTTTCTGAAATTGTTCTGGATGTTAAAGAAAATGAATTTGTTTCACTTGAAGTATCAAGTTTTCAACTTGATTTTAATCAGGAATTCAACTCCTTCATTTCGATGATATTGAATATAACTCCGGATCATATGAATCGCTATGATAATAATCTGGACAATTATGCCAAAGCAAAGTTATCCATTTTCAAGAGTCAAACCGGTAGGCAAATCTTTATTAAAAATGGTGATGACCAAATTCTGAACAAGTATTCTTTCAACACGAATGCACAGATAAAAGAATTTTCTCTCTCAAAGGAATTGAAAAACGGCGCTTTTGTATTAGGCGAAAAAATCATTTACAACGAAAATGGAAAAACTCTTTTTACATGCAATACCAGGGATATCTCATTACCCGGTGAACATAATCGCGCGAATGCAATGGCAGTAATAATCGCTGCAAATTGTATCGGTCTTCCGCAAGAAAAAATTATCGAAGGTCTTCGCTCATTCAAAGGTGTAGAGCATAGATTGGAATTTGTCAGAGAAATTAACGGAGTTAAATATATCAACGATTCAAAAGCAACCAACGTTGATTCTGTTTGGTATGCGTTGAGAAGTTTCAATGAACCGTTATTTCTTATTCTTGGCGGACAAGACAAGGGAAATGATTATGATCAAATTAAGGAATTGGTGAAAGAGAAAGTTGAAAAAATTTATGCGATCGGTTCTTCTGCTGAAACGGTTTTCAAATATTTTCACTCGATTGTTAAAGTGGAATTGAAAGAATCAATGGAAGCTTGCGTAAAAGCCGCCAATCAAGATACAAGAGACGGTGATATTGTACTGCTTTCACCGGCTTGTGCAAGTTTTGATATGTTTGAAAATTATGAACATCGTGGAAGAGTTTTTAAACAAGCTGTGGAGGACTTGCAAAAATGAAACGTCTTCCCGTTCTCCTATTTCTCGGAGCTTTTTTCCTAATCCTTTTTGGATTGTACTTAGTGATGAGTGCGAGCAGTACTTACAGCGGATACAAATTTGCCGATCAATTTCATATGTTCAACAGTCACTTGTTCAAAGCATTCGGCGGAATTATTTTCATGATGATCATCGCTTTCGTTCCTTACGATTATTATAAAAAATATTCCAAGCCGGTTATGTTCGTAGTTTTGGGAATGCTTGTTCTCACGTTGCTTGTATCAACAAGAATTAAAGGAGCACATCGTTGGTTGGATTTAGGGTTCATTAGTTTCCAACCGGCAGACATTGCAAAGATTGCACTCTTTGTTCACCTCGCTGCTTTGTTAGAAGAAAAAGGCGAAAACATTAAAGTTCTAAAAGGTGGTCTGCGTTACGCACTTGCCTGGATTTTTGTTACTACCGGTCTGATTTTCATTCAGCCGAATGTGAGTAGCGGATTGATTTTATTGGTTATAAGCTTTCTCATCCTTTTTGTTGGAGGGGCAAAGATAAAACATTTAGCAGCTTCTGTGTTAATTGCAGGATCAGCGGTTGGCGCTATTGCAATGTTATTCCACCACTCACGTGAGCGCATCATGACTTTTATCTCAAGCTTGCAAGGTGGTGGTGCAATTAACGATCAAGTGAGACAGGCAATTGTTGGATTGGCAACAGGACATTGGATTGGTGTTGGATTTGGACACAGCAATCAACGAAATTTATTTCTCCCGGAAGCATATGGAGATTTTATTTTTGCAATTCTTGGAGAAGAAACCGGTTTTATTGGAGTAGTAGTTATGCTGCTCGTTTATTTAAGTTTGTTTTTCATCGGCATTGTTATCGCAAAAAACGCGAAAGATTTATTTGGTCAATATTTAGGATTTGCAATTTCGTTTTCGTTTATTATTTCCGCTTTTGTTAATGCGTCCGTAGCTTCCGGATTACTTCCAACTACAGGACTTCCATTACCGTTCCTAAGTTACGGTGGAACCTCGATGACAATTTTGTGTGTCTCAATTGGGATATTGATCAATATAGGAATAACGAGTGCAAAGGAAAAAGCTGAAAAGGAAGTAGTTGTAACAGCATGAAAACCGCTACTCCATATCGTTTTTTATTTGCCGGTGGCGGAACGGGTGGTCATCTTTTCCCGGCAGTTGCTGTGGCGGAGAAAATTCGTTTAATGAAGCCGGAAGCGGAAATTATATTTCTCGGTACGAAATCAAAAATCGAAGGAAGGGTCGTCCCGCAACTCGGATTTCAATTTAAACCGATTTGGATTAAAGGTTTTGCAAGAAAATTTTCTGTTGAAAATTTTCTGTTCCCAGTAAAATTATTGGTGAGTGTTTTTCAATCAATGTTTTATTGTTTGATGTTCAGACCAAAGGTAGCAATTGGATCAGGCGGTTACGTTGCTGGTCCAGCACTGTTCGCCGCAAATCTTTTTGGTGCTAAAATAATTTTGCTCGAACAAAACAGTTTCCCCGGTGTTACAACAAGACTGCTTGAACGGTTTGCGCAAGAAATTCACATTAGTTATGAAAACTCAAAAAAATATTTTAAGAGAAACAAATTGCTTTTTGTCACTGGAAATCCGGTACGTAATGTTGGATCACTTTTGGAAAAGGAAATTGCTTTAGAGAAACTTCATCTTTCAAAAGATAAAAAAACACTGCTTCTTTTAGGCGGAAGTTTGGGAGCGAAGAAATTGAATCAAGTGATGGCGAAATCGTTACCATCATTAATCGAAAGTGATTTACAAATTATTTGGCAAACGGGTTCTTTATATTATGATCATTATAAACATTTGCAAAGTGATGTTTGTAAAGTGATGGCTTTTGTTGAAGATATGCGGCTTGTTTATTCAGCTTGTGATGTTGTCATCTCACGTGCAGGCGCCACAACTCTTGCTGAAATAACTTCATTCGGATTGGCTTCAATTCTAATTCCTTCTCCGAATGTGGCAGAGAATCATCAATATTACAACGCTAAATCTTTAATTGATGCTAATGCTGCAATTCTTCTAGAAGAAAAAAATATTGAAGATAATTTTGTGGCGGAAATTCTTTCGCTCATGAGAAATGAAAATCAACTTAAAACTATTAGAACCAATGCCAAAAAGCTTGGAAAACCAAATGCTTCCGAAGAAATTGCGAACAGAGCATTAAGCTTGGCAGAAAGAAATTATGAAAAGGAAATAAATGTTTAAGAATATTAAAAAAGTTCACTTCGTCGGGATCGGCGGAATTGGTATGAGTGGAATTGCTGAAATTCTGCTTAACCAGGGATTTGAAATTTCCGGTTCCGATAAAAGTTTTTCTGAAGTTACTAAAAGATTGCAGGACCTTGGAATTCAAGTTTATGAAGGACATAAACCGGAAAATCTGAAAGATGCCGATGTGCTGGTTTATTCTTCGGCAGTAACTATCGACAATCCTGAGGTGAATGCTGCGATCGAAAGAAAAATTCCCGTAATAAAAAGAGCAGAAATGCTTGCCGAATGCATGCGCATGAAATATGGAATCGGTATTGCCGGTACACATGGCAAAACAACTACAACTTCAATGGTTGGACTCGTTTTAACCGAAGGAAATATTGATCCGACTATTATCGTGGGTGGAAAACTTAGCGGACTTGGTGGAACAAACGCAAGATTAGGAAATGGCGAATTTATTGTTGTTGAAGCTGATGAATTTGATAGAACGTTTTTAAAACTGACGCCGACGATTGCTGCGATAACCACATTGGAACAAGAACATCTCGATACTTACAAAGATCTTGATGATATTAAAGAGGCGTTCATTTCTTTCGCTAATAAAGTTCCGTTTTATGGATTTGTTGTGCTATGTTTAGATGAACCGGCATTGCAAGACATTCTTCCCAGCATCAACAAAAAAGTTATTACCTACGGAACGACTTCTCAAGCTGATGTTCGCGCAACCGATATTAAACATTCTGAATTTCACAGCACGTTCACGGTGATTTACAAAGGAAATGAACTTGGAAAGATTAAATTGAATAATCCCGGTTTGCATTACGTTAAAAATTCACTCGTTGCCGTTATTATTGGTATTGAATTGGGATTGGAATTTAAAACGATTAAACATGCGCTCGAATCGTTTACCGGTGTATATCGCAGGTTTGAAGTTAAATATGATAAAGAAGTTTTAGTAATTGATGATTACGGACATCATCCCACAGAAACTTCAGCTACTTTGGCAGGAATTCGTTCCGGTTGGAATAGAAGATTAGTTGCTGTCTTCCAACCTCATCTCTACTCAAGGACGCGAGATTTTTATCAAGAGTTCGGCAGATCATTTCTTAATAGCGATATCTTCATTTGCACCGATGTTTATCCGGCAAGGGAAGAACCGATAGAAGGTATTTCCGGTTTATTGATCGCTGAAGCTGCAAAGAAGTTCGGACATAAAAATGTTCACTACATCAAAGACAAAAATGATGTACCAAAGTTTCTAAGTGAAATAAAAAAAGATGGAGATATAATCGTAACATTAGGAGCCGGAGATATTTGGAAATATGGTGAAACATTTGTTAAGACTTTAAAAGATTAAATTTTTATTTATTTATGCATAAAATCGTTAGTATAACGTTGTTTTCATTCTTAATTTTGTTTTTAGTTTTCATCGGACTATTTTCATCGAAAAAAAAAGAAGGCGAAGTGCTTCAAAGTATTGATTTACAAGGCTGCAAGCTGTTATCGGAGAAAGAATATCTGCTCTACGCGAATATCAACGAGATTAGTGATGTCGGGAATTATTCTCTTTCCTCGTTACGCGATAAATTTTTACGTCATCCCTACATCAAAAATGTTTCCGTGGTGAAGGATGTAGACAATAAAGTTGAAGTCGAGATCGTCGAAAAGTCATTTGAAGCGGTTGCATTGTTAAATGATAAACTTTTCCTTGTAACCACAGAGAAAAAATTTGTTCCGGTGCTTGCGAATACGGAAGTGCTCGATTTTCCGGTGCTGACAAATTTTTCTGAGAATAGCGTTTCAAAAGAAATTGAACAGAGCAGTGAATTAGCAAGTGCATTTACCATCTTAAATTCTGCCAGGAAATTAAGTGAGAAATTGTCACAATCGATTTCTGAAATTAATTTGCGAAAGGGCGGCGATATTCTGCTCTCACTAACTCGCGCCAATTCAATTATAATTCTCGGTAAACAAAATTTAGCCGAAAAAATTTATACTCTTGATGAGTTATTAAAACAAATAGGAAGTAAGATCTCTTTGACCAATGCAAATTACATAGACCTACGATATGCCAACAATATTTTTGTCGGTGCTAATGAGAGTGCGGGAATATAAATGAAGAAACAGATCATTGCCGGCTTAGATTTGGGAACGACAAAAGTTTGCGCGGTTATCGCGGAAAAAACGGATGAGAACCGATTCAAAATTTTGGGATTTGGTGTTGCTCCTTCGGAAGGATTGCACAGAGGATTAGTTGCAAACATTTCCAAAACTGCCGAAGCTATAAATGCAGCAGTTTCGATTGCATCAAATCGTGCCGGGTTAAAATTTCCTGCGGTAAATGTTGGAGTTGCCGGAGAGCATATTACAAGTATGCGTCACAGAAATTATGTGACCATTACTAATGAAGAGCATGAAATTACGAAGGATGATCTTGATCGGTTGGAAGCAGATGTGCGGACAATAAGAATTCCGTCGGATCGCCAGATACTTCACATAATTCCGGAAGAATTTTTTGTTGATTACCAAAACGGAATTGAAAATCCGATCGGAATGTCGGGGTCACGTTTGGAAGCTACAAACCATGTAGTGCTCGCATCTATTCCTGCGATTCAGAATATTAGAAAATCTGTTGAGCGAGCCGGACTGCAGATTCAACAATTAATTTTACAACCCATCGCTTCAAGTTCATCAGTGCTTGATGAGAGTGAAAAAGACCTTGGTGTTTTATTGATTGATATTGGCGGTGGTACAACGGATATAGCAATTATCCATCGCAAAGCGATTAAGCATTCAAAAGTATTTGGTGTCGCAGGTTATCAAGTTACAAATGACATTAGAGAAACTCTTGGAGTGATCACCGAGGAAGCCGAAACTTTAAAAAAACAATTTGGTTATGCTACTGAAACTGCGATCATCAAAGAAGAGCAGATATTGATAAAGGGTGTTGGAGCAAGAGGGAATACAAGAATCCCCATCAGCTTACTTACGCAGATCATCAGTTTAAGAATGAGAGAACTCTTCACCTTGATTGATCATGAAATAAAGAATGCAGGTTTTAAAAACAAAATTAAAGCAGGAATTGTACTTACCGGTGGTGGTTCTCTGTTACGCGGCACAACGGAATTGGCTGAAGAAGTTTTTGGTTTACCGGCAAGGATTGGTGTTCCGCTCGAAAGTGCTACCGGTGGATTAATTGAAATTGAAAAACCGGAATTCGCTACTGTTGCGGGTTTGATTTGCGGAATACCCGGTAGTCAAGTTGAAACAATTGAAGTAATTGAAAAAGAAACAAAAAAAAGAAAAAGTAAAACAAAAGAAATTTGGAACAATTTCCGTCAGTTTTTTGATGAATTATAAAATAACTATGGAGTTATCACATGGCTAATTTCGCTACAATCGATCGTTCAATATCATCCGGTGCATCGCTTAAGGTAGTTGGTGTAGGTGGTGGTGGCTGTAATGCTGTTGAATCAATGATTAAACGAGGATTAAACGGTGTTGAGTACGTTGCCGTTAACACCGATGCGCAAGTACTTGAAAGTAACGGTGCCCAGCATAAAGTTCAAATTGGTACAAAAATGACCAAAGGACTTGGTGCCGGAGCCGATCCTAATGTAGGCCGCAAAGCTGCTGAAGAAGACCGCGAAAAAATTGCGGAAGTATTAAGCGGTGCCGATATGGTTTTTGTTACATCCGGTATGGGAGGCGGAACCGGAACCGGAGCTGCCCCGATAGTTGCTTCCATAGCCAAAAGTTTAGGCGCGTTAGTAGTTGCGATCGTTACAAAACCTTTCCGATGGGAGGGAAAACAACGCATGCTGAACTCCGAATCCGGTATTCAAGAATTAAAACAATTTGTAGATAGTCTTATCGTTATTCCAAACGATAGATTGATTTCGATTATCGATAGAAATACAAATGCATTCACAGCTTTTGATAAACCAAATGAACTGCTATACGAAGCAACTCGCGGTATTGCCGACATTATTACTGTCGAAGGATTGATCAATGTGGACTTTGCCGACGTTCGTTCCGTAATGAACCAAAGCGGTATTGCAATTATGGGTTGCGGTATTGCAAGCGGAGAAAATAGAGCCGTTGAAGCAGCTCAAAAAGCAATTTCAAGTCCATTACTTGATGGTATCAGCATAAAAGGTGCAAAGAGCGTTTTACTGAATGTTACAGGATCAAGTAATCTAACGATGCAGGAAATCTATGATGGTAACAATGTAATTTTTGATGCGACGGGTGCCGAAAGCAACATGATCTTTGGTTGCGTACAAAAAGAATCTATGAATGATTACGTTTCCTATACCGTAATTGCTACTGGCTTTGATGATGCGAAAAAGTCTTTCAGTACTAAATCATCATCTTCTTCACCATTTTCTGCTGAAGCGAAAAGTGTAAGGCACGAAGCCGCTCCGAGAAGTTTCTTATTCAATTTTGATGAAGTAAAGAGTGATAATTTAGACGAACCCACCATTGCGAGAGTAAATCTAAAATCACCTTCTGCATCAATACCAGAAGAAGATGAATCGGTAACTCCTGGTTTTACATTCGATCGGTTTAAGAGTGTAAGAATGGATGATGTTGAGAAAGAAAAAAATAAGAAGAATAATCCTAACGAGGATGAGGATGAGAGTTCAAGTTTCTTAAGAATGATTATGGACTAGCGGATAAAAACCGTAATCCAAATTCATCTGTTGTTGATGAAAACTATTCATCAATATATCTTGACTCGATAGTAATGTTTTCGTCCTGATCTATTAAAACAATTATACGGTTCGGTCTGCTGCAGATGCGGCAATCCTCAACAAAATCTTGTTTACCATTTATTGTAAGATCAACATCTACAGTGTTATGTATTCCACAATATTGGCAAACCCATACCAAATCCTCTTCAACCTGCATGAAACTTTCCTTTCGTAAATAAAAGTAACAAATAAGAATATTTCCTAGAGCAAAATTCACTTTCAAAACATCAAAGTCAACAACTTCCTTTTTACTTTTATAAAGCTATGAAACAAGTTTAAGAAGTGAGTATATTTGTAAGAATAATCTTATGAATTATGATAGAGAAAATTAGAGATCAAATAAATAGAGCTGCTGAAATAATCCATGGGGGAGGTTTAGTCGCATTTCCTACCGAAACAGTTTATGGACTTGGGGCGGATGGATTGAATCCCGTAGCCGTTGCAAAAATATTTGAAGTAAAAAATCGCCCGACTTTTAATCCCCTTATCTTACATATCGAAAGTGAAGATCGACTTCATACAGTATGCGAAATTCCAAGTGACAAAGTGTATGAACTTATAAATGAATTTTGGCCCGGTCCATTGACTTTAGTTTTACCGAAGAAACAAAACGTTCCGGCAATCGTTACCGGTGGAATGGATACCGTTGCTGTGCGTATGCCTAACAATTCAATAGCATTGGAGTTGATAAAAAAAAGCGACACTCCAATTGCAGCGCCGAGTGCGAATCTTTTTGGTCAGTTGAGTCCGACGCGTGCGGTGCATGTTGAGAAACAACTTGGTGATAAAATTGATATGATCCTTGATGGAGGTAAATGTAGTATTGGGATTGAATCAACAATTTTATTGATTGAGAAAGATGATGTTACTGTTCTGCGTCACGGAGGAATTCCGGTTGAACTGATAAGAGACGTGATAGGGGAAATAAATTTGTTCCCGAAAAAATCCGATCGCCCAAATTCACCAGGGCAACTTCCATTTCATTATTCACCTCTAACTCCGATTTTAATGCTTACCCTTGAGAATATTGAAAAGCATAAAAATGAAAAAATCGGTGCAATATTTTTTAAGGGAAATTTCTCTAAATTTAATTTCGATAGAGAAATAATTTTATCTCCCTCTGGTTCGGTGAGCGAAGCAGCGGCGAATCTCTTTTCAACTCTACACAAATTAGATGATCTGCATCTTGATTGCATTTTAATTGAACCTTTTCCTTTGGAAGGGCTTGGCGTGGCTTTGATGGATAGAATAAAAAAAGCTGTTGCTAAGTACGAGATGAAGTAGAGCGGCTAAATTGCTTCTTTAATTCGGAACGTTTTATTTTCCCGATCGCTGTTTTTGGTAAGCTATCTAACTGAAAATATCTCTTCGGTACTTTAAAAGCTGCAAGTTTTTTTTTAAGAAATATTTTCAGCTCAGAACTTTCTAACTGACTTCCATCTTTTGAAGAAAAAACCGCAGCAACAATTTCACCCCACTCCTTATCAGGCAATCCAAACACACAAACTTCATCAATGTTTGGGAATAACGAAATTGCTTGTTCAATTTCAATTGGCGGAATATTTTCTCCACCACTCACAATCAAATCCGTCCTTCGGTTTTCTAAGTACAAATAACCATCGGTATCAAAAAATCCAAAATCTCCAGTCAAATAAAATTGGTTATAAAAAGCAGCATCTGAATCAGTTTCGTTCTTTAAGTAACTACTAAAAATTGAAGGAGCTTTAATTCCGATTTCGCCAGCTTCATTTGCTGGAAGAATATTTCTCTGCTCATCAAATATTTTTATCTCAACATTCTTTAGAGGTTTGCCGATGGATTTCGGTTTTTGAAAAATATCATCCGGAGTTAAGACGGTAACAAACGCAGACGTTTCTGTCGATCCGTAAACTTTATAAATTTTACATCCGAGATTTGCAGCTTGTGTAAGAATCATTTCATCTGAAAAACCGCCGCCAATTAATACCGCGCGCAATTCTATATTCGGACGAACACCAGTTTCACAAATTCGTTTTAACTGTGTTGGAACAAGCGAAACTAAAGTTGGTCTAACAATTTCCAAATTATTTTTTAACGTTTCTAATTCGTTCGACTCCGGTAAAATGATACTTGATCCGGCAAGAATTGCCCGCACAAGAATTGAAAATCCCCCAATATGATAAAGAGGAAGATTGAGATACCATGAATCATTTTCCGAATAATTGAAGACCGAATCTCCTGCATTGTAAGCAGAGGATAAATTATCATAACTCAACGGAACAGCTTTGGGTTTACCGCTTGTTCCTGATGTGAACAATAATACTGCAGTGTCTGAAGCTTGGAAATCTGTCGATAATATCGATTTATTTAAAGGAATATTTGAGGAGGAGAATTTTTTAAGTGAAGGGAAGTCGTTTGCAAAATTAGTTTCACAAATTATGTTTTCAACTTTAAGAAAATCTATTTGCTCTTCCAATTCGCTTTTTAAGAGATGAATGTTTAACGGAACGGGAACCGCGTTAGTACGCCATAAACTGATAGAAGTTAGTATTATATCAAACGGATTACTCGTTAAGATTGGTACAAGTTTCTGATCGACTAATCCTTCTGCATGCATTGCTCCAGCAATAACTTTTGTGATTTCATAAATTTGTTCGTAGGAAAACGAGGAAAAATTTCCTGATAGTTTAATGTTTTGAAAAGCGGAAATATTAGAGAATTGCGATCTTTCTACTAATGATTGATGAACAACTAAAAATATATTATCGTTGAAATCTTTTAAGTGTGTAAAAGGAGTAGTGGAGAACTCCTTGAGAGTCATAAAATAAAACCAAGAGAAAAGAGAAGTCCATACAATGCAGAAAACTTAGCCGTTAGTTCAAGTGTAGCGTTCAACTGCGACCCATTCAGTTTAAAAATTGATAGAATCAATTTATAAGCAAGCGGCAAAGTAATGTAAGGTAGAAAAATCCAAATACGGAAATCGTACTTCACAAATATTAACAGCGGTACAAGGAAGGAGGAGAACAACAGCATTGCATATTCATATTGCGAAAAACTTTTTCCGAATTTTACAGCAAGTGTGTTTTTCCCGGCAACTTTATCTTGTTCGATATCGCGGTAATTATTCACCACAAGAATATTGGTGATCAAAGCACCGACAGGAATTGCAGCTATGAACGCTACGGCAGAAATTTCTTTCGTGTTCACAAAAAATGTTCCGATGGTTCCGACAAAACCAAAAAAAAGAAAAACGAAAATCTCTCCGAGTCCATGATAGGCTAATGGATAAGGTCCGGCAGTATATGCAAGCGAAGCTATTATCGAAAGTAATCCGATAACCAAAATAAAATTGCCACCGATATACACGAGGTAAAGCCCGAGTAGAAATGCTAATCCAAAATTAAAGAAGATTACAATTTTCATTTGCAGTGGTGAAACCAATCCGGCATTAAGAACGCGCAATGGACCAATCCGTTTTTCGGTATCGGCTCCTTTCAGAAAATCGTAAAGATCATTTGTAAAATTTGCACCGACTTGAAAAAGAATTGAGCAGAGAAGCGCCATAATTGACGCGGTGAGATTCAATTTACCTTCTGCGAAAGCTAAGGATGCACCAACAATTACTGGAACAAAAGCTGCAAATAAAGTTTTTGGTCGGCTTGCAAGAAACCAAATTTCAAAAGTCGAATATTTTTTTTCAGCCATTACGGAAGCTTTGGAAATTTGTTGAAGTTAGGTTTACGTTTTTCTAAATAAGCTTTCTTTCCTTCTTGCGCTTCTTCCGTCATATAATAAAGCAACGTAGCATTTCCGGCAAGCTCTTGAATTCCTTGTTGCCCATCAAGTTCAGCATTAAAAGCGGATTTTAATAATCGAAGAGAAAGAGGACTCATCTCCAAAATTTCATTTGCCCATTGAACTCCTTCAGCTTCAAGCTGATCGATGGGAACAACTTTATTTACTAATCCCATTTCAAAAGCTTCCACGGCATTGTATTGCCTGCACAAATACCAGATTTCGCGTGCACGTTTTTGTCCGACAAGCCGCGCTAAATAACTTGCACCAAAGCCTCCGTCAAAGCTGCCAACCTTAGGACCGGTTTGTCCGAAGATAGCGTTGTCGGCAGCGATAGTTAGATCGCACACAACATGTAGAACATGTCCGCCGCCGATTGCATACCCTGCAACTAAAGCAATAACCGGTTTCGGAATGCTTCTAATAAGTTTTTGCAGATCAAGCACATTCAAACGGGGAACGCCGTCTCCGCCGATATAACCTTGGTCTCCGCGAATTCGTTGGTCACCACCGGAGCAGAAAGCATATTTACCATCGCTTGCTGGTCCGTTTCCCGTTAGCAGAACAACTCCAATTGATTGGTCTTCGCGCGCGTCGGTAAATGCATCAAACATTTCAACAACTGTCTCGGGACGAAACGCGTTGCGAACTTCCGGACGGTTTATGGTTACTTTTGCGATGCCGTCCATCTTTTCGTAAATAATATCTTTATAGTCTTTGGCTTTAATCCAATTAAATTTCATTTAAGATCCGTTTTATCATTTATAGTTTTCAAAAATTCTCTTACCAAATTTACAAAAACCTCAGGTTTTTCCAGATGGAGATTATGCCCTGCTTCTCTAATTATTTTGTGAGAAGAATTCAGAAGAAGTTTATCCATTTCATGTTGAATAGCAGTGTATTTAGTATCTAAAATACCGGAAAGTAATAAGGTGGGAACTTTGATTTTTGGAAGTTTCTGCCAAAGGCTTTCCATTTCCCCCTGACCAAAATTTTCCAGCGAGTTTGTTAATCCGATTTTTGAATTAGCATTTATCTTATTCAAAAGAATTGACCGTTGTTTTTTGAGCGGACGATTTTTTTGAGTAGCAAATAACGGCTGGTTTTGCCAGAAAGTGAAAAAGTCTTTTAAAGAATTCTTATTGATAAAGGATATTAGTTCAGCATCGCTTTTAATTCTCACTTGCCGTTCTGATTTAGTTTTAATTCCCGGTGAAGAACTTTCCAAAATTAATGCTTTCGCCTTTAGAGGGTACTCATCGGCAAATTGTAAAGCGAGTCTTCCACCCATTGAATAACCAGCGAGAACGACTTCAATTAACGTTAGTTCACATAAAATTTCGTCAATCAACTTAACGAGAAAATCGGTTTGATAGAATTTATCACCTGTTGGTTTACTGCTTTTGCCAAAACCCGGCAGATCGATTGCAATAAGTTGAAATTCTGAATCAAGAAGAGAAAAGATATCTTTCCAATCGTTTGATGAACCACCGAATCCATGAAAAAATAAAATTGTTTGTTTGTACGGAGCAACTGTTCGAAAATTCTTCTTTACGAAAATCTTAATTCCGTTTGTTGAAAAAAGCATAAGTTAATCCAATTCGGCAAGAAGGGCACATATCTGATCTAAAAAATAAACCGCGCGGTAGGTTTTTCTAACATGGTTTTGTATCATCATCGAAAACGAAAGTTGATGATTTCCTTTTGTAGTAACATAACCGGATAGGACAGAGACGCCGCTAATTGTGCCGGTTTTCGCTCTCAAATTATTTTCTGCTGGAGTGTTTATCATCCTTCTTTTCAGCGTTCCGTCAACTCCGGCTAAAGGAAAAGACTGCGCAAGTGTTTCATATAATTCAGGTTGATTCAAATAGAAATATTTTAAAACAGCATTGAGAAGTTCAGTTGAAACTAGGTTGTAATGAGAAACTCCGCTGCCGTCAACGATCCGGTAGTTGTGTGGATTCATTCCTACAATTGTAATCAAACTATCAATTAGACTGATTCCGTTTTCAGCGGTTGCCGGTTTCCCATAAAAATTAAAAGCCAAAGCGCGAAGCGTCATCTCAGCACTTAGATTATCGCTTTGTTTATTTAGATTAATGATTACATCTGCAAATTTTCTTTTAAAAGTAAAAAGGTGTTTCGCAACTTCCGGCAAAGGAGAAATATCGGTTGTTCCAACAAATGAAATTCCCAATTTTTCTATTTCTTCTTTAGCCAGGGTTAAGAAATATGTTTCAGGGTACACCACGTTGATTTCATCAGAATGAATCGAATCACTTTGATTAATACTACCTTTTACAATTATATCGTTTTTCCGGTGGACAAAATCTCTGGTGATTTCAAGTGAAGTTCGCGCATCGTTAACCGTTTTAGCAAGATTTTCTATTTTGAAAAAACTTGTAACCGGCTCAACGGTTATTTTGGGTATGCTGTTTATTTCCGTTGAGAAAACATGCACTTTAACCGCGTTATCATTGATTGTTAGCGGTGTTAGATAGGGAAAATCGGTTGACGGATCATCATTCCACATCCAGCCATCTCCCCAGAAAAGTGAATCGAGCATGGAAACATCACCGTAAATATTTCCTTGAATTCGATTGAGACCTAAATCTTTAATCGACGAAACCAAAACTCGCAAATCGGCAGAAGTAAAATCGGGATCGCAGCCACCGACAAAATACAAATTGCCGTAAAGTGTTGAATCGATAATAATTCCATCGTAGTAAAGAGAAGTTTCAAATGCAAAATCCTTTCCGAGAAAAAACAAAGCGGTTGCAGTTGTTAGAACCTTCATATTTGAAGCGGGATGCAGAAGCAGTTTGTTATTCTTTTGGTAAAGAGTATTATTTGTTGTGAGATCGAAAACATCGATAGACACAGCAGCAGTATCGAAGAAAGGGGAAGATGTTAAACTGTCTAATTTTGTTTTGAGATTGTCGGTGGTTACTTGAGCTGAAAGAAAAAGATTTAGAAAGAAAACGGCGAATACGATTTTATTTATCATCAAAAATATTTCCTTATCCTAAATTCAACTCCAATTTCTTCCTCTACAAGTTTCCTGGCTTTTTCAATTTCTACTTCATCGATGGAAACAACGGTAAGTACAACTTTCTCAACAAATTCTTTCGCTTGAGAAGCAAAATATTTCATCTCCGCGAAAAGGTTTTTATCAACTTCCATCATCTCGGCATATTGATTTTCATCCGATGAATTCAAGCTGATTGAAACAATATCAATAAGATTTGCAAGTTCCGGAACGATATTTCTCTTGTTAATAATATTTCCGTGACCGTTAGTATTCAGCCGCGTTCTTCCGCCGTTGTCTTTCACATATTTTGCAATTTGCTTCACCACCTCAAAACGGATAGTCGGTTCGCCGTAACCGCAAAAAACTATTTCATCAAATTGCTTCGGGTCGCCGATTTCGTTGATATAAACTTCGGCAGGCGGTTCATCGCTTTTTTTCATTCTTAAATTGTAACCGTTTATCACTGCATCGCCGTCTTTATCGCAAAAATAACAGCTTGCGTTACACCTGTTTGTTATGTTGATGTAAAGAGAATTGCCAAGTTTATAGCTAAAACTTGTTTCCGCTTTTTTACCAATGCCAAAAAGTTTAAACGCATTAAAAGAAGTTATACGTCCGACATCTTCAATAGTAACATTATGAAGCTCTGCAAGTTTTTGAGCAATTAACGGAATATTTGCCGGTTCATTTCTTTTTCCGCGGTTCGGAACAGGAGTCATAAATGGCGAATCAGTTTCCAACAATAGGTGATGGAGTTGAATTTGTGAAGCGATGGCTCGAAGGTCATCAGTCTTTTTAAAAGTTATGTTGCCGGTAAAAGAAAGATAGAAATTCATATCAATAATTTTATGCGCATCTTTCAAACTTCCGCTGAAGCAGTGAAATTGCCCTCGCAATCCACGTTTGGAAAATTCCGCAACGATTGATAAAACATCTTCATCAGCTTCACGATTGTGGATGATAACCGGCAAATCAAGCGTTATGGCAAGATCAAGTTGTTTACGGAATGCTTCGATCTGTTTTTCTTTGGGAGAAAAATCGTAAAAATAATCGAGCCCAATTTCTCCGATAGCAACAACTTTTTTGTGCGTTGCTAATTCCTTTAGTTGAATTAGCAATTCATCATTCCAATCTTTTGTGTCGTGCGGATGAATGCCAATGGCTCCGTACAATATATCATATTTATCGATCAGTTCAATTACTTTAGCTGAGGTTGGCAGATCAGTGGCAGGGGCGAAAATATAATCGATCTTTTCTTGTTTTGCATTTTGGAGGACGCTTTCCAAATCATCCTGATAGTTCGGATAAAAAAGATGAGCGTGAGTGTCTATAAACATTAAAATCTTTTCAATAATTCTTAAATAACTTCGCCGAGGAGAATAGCGGTTTCGCCCAATGTTTTTGCGGTCTCTATCACTTTGTCAATTTCACTTTTGGAAACCACTGCGATAAGTCCGATGCCGATGTTAAAAACCTCTCTCATTTCTTCGTCGGAGATATTCCCGGATCTTTGGATCAGTTTAAAAAGATTCGGAACTTCCCATGCATCCCAATTTATTTTAAGCGTTAAACCTTCCGGAATAATTCGTTTTGTATTGCCTACGATACCACCGCCGGTGATGTGAGAAAATCCGTGGATTTTGGCGTTCGTTTTTAATTCGGAAATCAATTTCAAATACGATTTATGAACTCGCAGAAGTTCATTCCCCAAAGGAAATTCCAAGTCATCAAATTTTTGCTCGAACGAAAATTTTTCAAGCACTTTTCTTGCTAACGAGTAGCCGTTGGTGTGAAGTCCGTTTGACTGAAAGCCAATCAGCACATCACCTTTGGCGATTTTTTTACCGTCAATTACCTCTTTCTTCTCAACAACGCCGACGATTGTGCCGGAAAGATCATAATCGTCTTCTTTGTAAACGCCGGGCATCTCTGCCGTTTCTCCACCAATCAATGCGCACCCGTTTTGTTTACATGCAATTGAGAAACCTTCAACAATTGATGAAGCCGTTTCGGGATTTAATTTTCCAAAGGCTAAGTAATCTAAAAAGAAGAGAGGTTTTGCACCGCAAACAGCAATATCATTTACACAATGGTTTACTAAATCCTGTCCGATTGTAGAATGACGGTTCATAGCTATGGCGACTTTTAATTTTGTTCCGACGCCATCCACACTGGAAACAAGAACCGGTTCGGAATAATTATCCTTTTTTAATTCGAAAAATCCGCCAAATCCGCCTAAATCGCTCAATACATTTTCGTTAAATGTCGATTTAGCAAAACCTTTAATTTTTTTTACTGTTTCTTCACCGGCTTTTATGTCAACACCGGCATTTTTATAAGTCTGTTCCAATCTTTGTCCTCAATTATCGCTACATAAAAATTTGAATTTCTAAACCTAAAATAAGATTTTTGCATCTAATTTTCGTATAGATTAGTAAATTTGATCACCAAAAGCGGGATTTTAGAATACCTTCAAAAATCCACGCTAAATCATTATATTTGCAGCAACAATTAAGAAAATTTTAGTGGAAGCACTCTTAAACGAGAGGGAGAAAAACATTCTCCGGCTCATTATTCAACAATTCATTTTAACGGCGTCACCGGTTGGCTCGAGAAATATCTCCAAGAGATTTCAAGTCGGGTTATCTCCGGCGACGGTGCGTAATATTATGGCTGATTTGGAAGAAAGCGGATTTATTAATCATCCGCACACCTCCGCCGGACGAATGCCAACGGATAAAGGATACCGGGTTTATGTTGATTCCCTTATGGAATTAGAGCACTTAAACAAAATTGATCAGCGGAAAATTAAACATTCTTTTGAGCAGCAGTTTAGCGAAGCGGAAGAATTGCTTTCTTTGACGTCAAAATTGTTGTCGAGCATTACCAATCAAATCGCTTGTGTTCTGTATCCAAGTTTGGAAACCGGAATTTTAGAAAAAATCCAGTTGGTTCCGATTTCGTCTTCACGTTTGTTGGTTGTAGTTTCGGTTAAATCCGGTTTGGTTAAAACTATTACAATTGAATACAACACTGAGTTCGAAGAGGGAAAAATAGTTTCTGTTCAACAGTTGCTGAATGAAAGATTGAGCGGACTTTCATTTTCAGAAATAAGAGCGACGTTTCATGATAGATTTCACGATGTTGATCAAAATGAAAAACCGGTTATGACACTCTTTCTCGATTCGGTTGATAAAATATTTTTTGATACCAAAAAAGAAGATAAACTCTTCCTTTCAGGAACGAAAAATTTGATCAAACAACCGGAATTTGAAATTCCCGGAAGAATACAAAGTGTTATCGAATTGATTGAAGAAAAAGAAGTTATCGTACACATTCTTGAACAATCGTCTGAAGGGAAAAAAGGAGAAGTTTCAGTTTCGATCGGAAGAGAAATTCCCAGCATGAAAATGGAAGATTACAGTGTGATTACGAAGGAATACAAATTCGGAGAAAGCGTTGGAACCCTTGGTATTGTTGGTCCAAAGCGGATGGAATACGCAAAAATTATAGCGATTGTAGATTATGTATCTACTATTTTAACAGGTTATTTTACACATCGATAAATTGGAGATCATGAATGTCAGAAGAAGTAAATGAATTTGCTACTTTAGAAAATGAAAAAATTAATAGTGAAGAGAATGCGCCTTCACCTACTGCGGAAGGAGAAATCGGCTCTACAGAAATGCAGAATGAACTTCCCGTCGATAATAAAGATAAGGAAATTGAAGAATTGAAGTTGAATTTTATTAAAGCAGACACTGAAAAAAAGGAATTACAAGATAGACTTTTAAGAAAAGTTGCCGAGTTCGATAATTATAAAAGAAGAACTGAAAATGAGTTCTCAAATCTCTTAAAATATGCCGCAGAAAATTTCATAAAGAAAATTCTTCCGGTGGTGGATGATTTTGAGAGATCATTGAAACATCTTTCTGAATCGGATGAAAACTCATCTGTTACCGAGGGAATAAAAATGATCTATGACAAACTTGCGAAGATTCTTGACGACCAGGGAGTTAAAAAGATTGAGTCGGTCGGGAAGCCGTTTGACGTTCATTTTCATGAAGCTTTACTCCAGAAGAAAGATGAAACACAACCGCCTCATGCTGTGCTTGATGAATTAGAGACCGGGTACCTCTATCAAGATAAAGTTATTCGCCATGCAAAAGTAATAGTCAACGAGGATTTTCATACTGAAGAAGCGGCATCTGATACAACAACGAAAGAAGAGAACGTATGAGCAAACGGGATTATTATGAAGTATTAGGTGTAGCAAAAACAGCCACCGCAGACGAAGTTAAAAAATCTTATAGAAAAATTGCGATGCAATTTCATCCGGATCGAAACCCGGACAATAAAGAAGCGGAAGAAAAATTTAAAGAAGCTACCGAAGCATATGAAGTGTTAAGCGATGCAACGAAAAGACAACGGTATGATCAGTTTGGACATAGCGGTATGCACGGCGGACAGGACTTCCATGGTTTTTCAAACGTGAACGATATTTTTTCTCATTTCTCAGATATTTTCGGTGGCTCGTCGATCTTTGATGATTTTTTTGGTCAAACATCATCACGTGGAAGAGGGCGAAGACGCTCAACAGGAACGCCGGGTTCTGATTTGCGTGTAACTCTAAAAGTAACACTCGAAGAAATTGCCAGTGGTGTTTCAAAGAAAATCAAAATTAAAAAACATGTTAAGTGCGAAACTTGCAATGGAACCGGTTCAGATGGAGGAAGCTCGACCAAAACTTGTTCGGTTTGTAATGGTACGGGAGAAATTAGAAATGTTTCGCGTTCGGTTTTCGGACAGTTTGTAAATATTCAACCTTGCTCTAATTGTAACGGAGAAGGAAGCGTGGTTGATAAACCATGTAGAGCATGTGTTGGCGATGGAAGGAAACAAGAAGAAGTAACGATAAAGATTGATGTTCCAGCAGGCGTTTCTGATGGAAATTACATGACGTTACGTGGACAAGGAAACTCCGGATTACGCGGTGGACCTGCGGGTGATATCATTGTTGTTTTCCAGGAAATTCCACACGATTATTTTAAGAGAGAAGGAGACGATATTCTTTATGATCTCTTCATCAGTTTCCCGGAAATTGTTCTTGGAACTGAAGTTGAAGTTCCAACTTTAAACGGAAAAGCGAAATTGAAAATTGATGGTGGAACTCAACCCGGAAAACTTCTTCGCATGCGTGAAAAAGGAATTCAACATTTAAATCAGCATGGTGCCGGAGATCAGCTTGTTCGTGTAAATATATTTGTTCCGAAGAAAATTTCTGTAAAAGAGAGAGAATTGTTAAAAGAGCTTTTAGATATGCCTAACATAAAAATAAGTTCCGGGAGCGGTGATGATAAAAATTTCTTTAAGAGGTTCGGACTTTAGTTCATGTTTTAAAGTTTTATCGGGAAAGTAAATTTGATAAAAAAACTTTCCCGTTTGACTTCATTGACCGAGACAGAGATAAAGATTTTTATTTTTGTTTTGGTGATGTTCTCCATTGGTCTTGGATTAAAGTATTATAGTTCAACCAAAGAGCAAATCGCAAAGAAATTTTCATATGCCAAGGAAGACAGCCTTTTCGCATATTTCAATAATTTGCAATTGGATACTTCTCTTGCGGAAAATGAATCTTTTCTCCCGAACAAAAAAACTTTCCTCACAAAAAACAAAGAACAAATTCCTTACATAAAGAAGACTTTTTCCGGAAAGTTAAATCTAAATTTTGCATCCATTGAACAATTAGCTGCACTTCCGGGAATTGGTGAAAAAACTGCCGGGAATATTTATGCCTATCGAAATCGAGTAGGAAAGATCAAATCACTGGATGAACTACTAAATATAAAAGGAATAGGCGAAAAGAAAATCTCAAAGCTCAAAGATTTTCTCACTCTAAAGTAAATTATCGTATCGCTTTGGAAAGTTTCTCTTAGTTACGCTATATTTAAGAAAAGAAAATGAAATAATCTGCATGCAAAATTTACCGAACAGACTTGGCATTAATCTCTCTGAAAATAAGCTTCAATTAGTTGAACTTAATTTTTCGGGAAGTGAATATGTCATTTCAAGTCTCGAAGAAGTCTTTTTTGATGAGCCGCTCAATTTTGAATCCGATAAAGAAACAAAATTGATACTTACAATTCAAAGCGCTTTCAATGAAATTCTTATCAGCGGTGGAATTTCTACTACTGAAGTGGCGTTTTCTTTACCCCTCAATTGTTTTACTTTTTTTCAAATTCCCTATGACAATACACTTTTGCAGAACGACTTAGTAGATCAATTCAGGTGGGAGTTCTCAGTTCTGTTTCCGCATAAAACTGAAACTGAATACCAATTCCAATTTTATGAAATAGAGAAATCAATTTTTGTTCAAGAACCGAAAGCAATAGTTCTTGCCATGAAGAAAAGATTGATCGACTTACTCTACACCTTTTGTGACAGAAATAATTTGATTCTTTCTACTGTTGATTGTAATCATTTTGCTTTTGATAAAAGCATTCAGCTACTTGATCGGAATATTAAACAAGGCTTCGTCTGTAGTATTTATCTTGATGATCCATTAGTATCAATTGAACTTCTGTTCGAGCAAAAACCGATTTTCATGAAAGTGTTTCCACTGAAAAATAAAGCTACCTTTGTAGATCAAATTAAAACGATACTTAAAGAAGAAATTCCGGTTGATCTGGCTCAATACAAGATTGATAAATTTTATTTTGGAGGAGATGAAGTAACCATGGCGTTTGTTTCTCAAATAGAAGAACAACTTCAAATTCCGTGTTACTCTGTCAATCCATTTGTTTCGTTAAACACTTCCAAAGAATTTCAAAACGAAAAATATTTCCATGAGAAAGCGCATTCTTTTGCCGCTGCGGCAGGAATAGCTTTTCGTTTAGAATAAATGAAACTACGTATTATTTCCGGCTCGTTAAAAGGGAGGATGATAAAAGCTCCCGACTCCGATCTTACGCGCCCAACAACAGATAGAGTGCGCGAAACGATTTTTAATCTTCTAAACAATAAAATTGATTTCGACGGAATTTCAGTGCTCGATTTTTTTTCCGGTTCAGGCGCTTTGGGGTTTGAAAGCCTTAGTCGTGGCGCAGCTAAAGTAACTTTCGTAGAAAAGAATTATCCCATCTATAAAAATCTTTCGGAGAATATTAAAACACTAAATGTTGAAGATAATTGTGAGATCGTAAAAAGTGATGCAGTTCAATTTGCGAAATTCGCAAGTGGGAAAAAGTATGATTTAATCCTCGCCGACCCACCCTTCTTCCAATATTCTATTTATGAAGTCGTTAAATATGTTTTTGAAAAAGAACTGCTTGCTGATGACGGTTATTTTATTATCGAACGCTCAATCCAAACTCTTAAAAAAGATGTTGAAGGTTTTGGTAAAGAACCGTTCAAGCGAATCGGCGACACTTGTCTTTATGAATTTACAAAGTAACTCTACAAGCTTTTTTTAATTCGGAAACAAAAGCTGCAATCGAATCATAACTTTCATTATTCATTAATTTCTTAATCACCGCACTCCCTACAATTACTCCGTCGCAAAAATCTTTTATCTGCAAAATATTTTCCGGAGAAGAAATCCCGAATCCGGCTAACATTTTATTTTGCGAAATCAACTTGCGGGTATTTTGCATTGCTGAAATATCTTCGTCCGTAAAACCATTTCGTGTTCCGGTAGTTCCGGTTACGCTTACGTAATAAACAAATCCATCGCTTTTCTCATCAAGTGCAATTATTCTTTCATTCGAAGATGTTGGTGTTGCCAGTAGTACAATATCAAAATCTTCTTTTTGAAAAGTGATGAATTTATCATATTCATCAAGAGATAAATCGGGAATGATAACTCCGTTTAATCCTGACGAAGAGGCATCGTTCACAAATTTTTCAATTCCATAATTTGAAACGATATTTGCGTACGTCATCGCAATAAGTGGTTTATCATATTTCTTTCTGATTTCTTCTGCAAAGTGAAATGCATCCCGAACCGTAATACCGCCTTCTAATGCAGCTTGCGAGGAAAATTGAATTACCGGTCCATCTGCCAACGGGTCACTGAAAGGAATTCCAATTTCGAGCATGTCTGCACCGGCTTGTAAAACTTTTTCAGCAAGAAGTACAAAATCATTTTTGCGTGGAAATCCCGCGGTAAGAAAAATGGAAAGAACTTTTTCATTTTCTGAATTTACTTTTTCAATGTACTGTTCGATCATATTGTTTTTCCCAAATTATCAATTATGGTATTCAAGTCTTTATCACCGCGTCCGCTGATATTTACAACAACAATTTCATCTTTTGAAGTCTGCGGCATCAAATAATTTAAATAAGCGATTGCGTGTGCAGTTTCAAGCGCGGGGAGAATTCCTTCTTGTTCGGTAAATAATTTGGTTGCTTCCAGCGCTTCATTATCGGTAACAGAAACGTATTCCACACGTGAAATATCTTTTAACAAACTATGTTCAGGCCCAACGCCGGGATAATCAAGTCCGGCTGAAATGGAATGCACTTCTTCAACCTGTCCGTTTTTATTTTGAAGAAGATAAGTTTTCATTCCATGAAAAATTCCTTCACGCCCAAACGTTAATGTTGCTGAATGTTTTGTCGTTTGTAAGCCGTAACCTGCGGCTTCAACGCCGATCAATTTTACTTTTTCATCTTCAATGAAAGGATAAAAAATTCCAATCGCATTGCTTCCGCCGCCGACACAAGCGACAATATAATCTGGCAAACGATTTTCTTTTTCTTGAATTTGTACTTTCGTCTCATGTCCGATAATCGATTGAAAATCCCTAACGATCATCGGATACGGATGCGGACCAACAACAGAGCCGATAATGTAATGGGTGTCTTTTACGTTTGTCACCCAATCGCGTATCGCTTCGTTCGTTGCATCTTTTAAAGTTTTGCTGCCCGAAGTTACCGGAATGACTTCTGCACCGAGTAATTTCATTCTGAAAACATTTAGACTTTGCCGATGCGTATCAACTTCACCCATATAGACAACGCACTGCATTCCAAATTTTGCACAAACTGTTGCAACAGCAACACCATGCTGCCCGGCGCCGGTCTCCGCAATGATTCTCTTCTTTCCTAATTTTTTTGCGAGCAGAATTTGCCCAAGTGCGTTGTTAATTTTATGCGCACCGGTATGGCATAAATCTTCCCGCTTCAAATATATTTTTGCTTTGCCAAAATGTTTTGTTAAGCGATCGGCAAAAGTCAGCGGAGTAGGTCTTCCGCTGTAATCTTTGTGCAACTGCATTAATTCATTTTGAAAGGAAGCATCATCTTTTACTTGAAGATAGATTTCTTCCAATTCTTGAAGCGGCGCTATTAATGTTTCGGGAACAAATTTACCGCCGTATTTTCCGAAATGTCCTGATGAATCCGGGAACGAATAGTTTTTCTTTTCCATAACCATTAAAACTTTTTATCAACAATTGGAGCTAATTGTTTTATTTTATCCAAAAGAGCTTTAAACTGTGGAGGAGTTAATGATTGAACGCCATCCGACAAAGCTTTGTCCGGATTGTGGTGAACTTCAATCATCAAACCATCAGCGCCGCAAGCAACACCAGCCATTGCCATCGGAGCGACTTTATCGCGGATGCCGATACCGTGTGAAGGATCAACAAATATTGGAAGATGCGTTTGTTTTTTTAGTACAGGGATTGCGTTCAAGTCAAGCGTGTTGCGTGTCCAGGTCTCAAAAGTTTTGATGCCGCGTTCGCAAAGGATGACATTGAAATTTCCTTGCGATAAAATATATTCAGCGCTCATCAGCAAATCTTCAATTGAAGCCGCCATTCCGCGTTTGAGAAAAATTGCTTTTTGTGTTTGTCCGACTTTTTCGAGTAACGAGTAATTCTGCATATTCCGCGCGCCTATTTGAATGATGTCGGCAACTTCAATCACTTGCGGGAGCGTTTCAGTGTCTTTCGCTTCGGTAACAATCTGAAGCCCGAATTCTTTTTTTACTTCGGCAAGAAGTTCCAATCCTTTTTCTTTTAAACCTTGAAATGCGTAAGGACTGGAGCGGGGTTTATACGCACCGGCGCGGAAAAATTTTATTCCCATTTCTTTTAGTTGTCCGGCAATGTCAAAAAGTTGATCGCGGCTTTCGACGGAACAAGGTCCGGCAATAATTTGCAAAAAACCGTTCCCGATTTTATTACCATCGAAATCGATTACCGTGTCTTCAGCTTTCATTTCTCGACTGCAAAGCTTGAACTTTTTGGAAACACGCATCGCGTCAACAACGCCGTCCATCAATATAAAATCGTCGGTGGAAAGATTTCGGGTTTCTCCGGTGATTCCGATGGCTATTTTGGATTCACCATAAATAATGTGCGAATTGCATTGGTTCTCTTTCGCTTTATCGCGCACATTGGCAACTTGTTCTTCAGTTGCGTTAAGGTTCATTACAATTAACATTTATTTGCTCCTTAGTTGATTTATTATTTGAAAAAAAATTTTCATTTTGTCGTGATCTTTTTTACCGGGAGATATTTCAAGCGATGAGGAAACATCAACGGCGTAGGGATTAATTTTTGTGAAAATTTCTTCGACATTCTTTTCTGAAATTCCACCGGCAAGAATTATTCTTTTTCTAAGTGATGGAGGAATGATACTCCAGTTGAATGTCTTTCCTGTTCCACCAAATTCATTTTGAGAAAAAGTATCGAACAAAAAATTCGTACACGGATATTCTTTAAGAATTGAGAAATCATACTCATCGTTTATTCTAAAGCTTTTAATTGATGGAAGAATTAATCTCTCAATCATCTCCGGCTTTTCATTACCGTGCAATTGAATTAAATTCAGTTTTGCAGTTGCAGCGATACGGTTAATATCATCTTCCGTTTCATTAACAAAAACTCCAACTTTTACGGTGAAAGCGGAAAGTTTATGAGAAATAATTTTTGCGGCTTCATGAGAAATGTACCGCTTACTCGCTTTATAAAAAATAAAACCGATCGCATCCGCACCAAGTTGTTCGGCGAGCAAAGCATCGTCAATATTGGTTATTCCGCAGATTTTAACTTTCATATCGGCACCAACTTTTAAATTCTTGGATTGCAGAACCAATATTCTCTTGCCGCATAAAATGTTCACCCACTAAAACCGCATTTGTGTTTATCTGTTTCAATTTTAAAATATCTTGTTGAGTTGTTATTCCGCTTTCGGAAACAAAAAATATGTCTTCATTAAATGACTGTCTCAAATTTATAGAAGTAGTCAAATTAACTTCAAAGGTTTCAAGATTGCGGTTATTCACTCCGATTATTTTGTTAATATTTTGGTCGATCTTCTCAAGTTGCTTTTCGGAGTGCAATTCCAGCAGCACATCAAGACCAATTTCTTTAGCGCATAAAGTTAATTCAGTTATAGCTGATTTATCAAGCGCTTCGCAAATCAGCAACACAGCGTCAGCGCCGAATGCCTTTGCCTGATGAATTTGCATTTCATCGATGATGAAATCTTTACGCAAAAGGGGAGCTGTTTTTATTTGTGCGATCTCTTTTAAAAAATTGATATTTCCTTGAAAAAACTTTTCGTCCGTTAAAACGGAAATTGCATCAACTTCGTTTTCGAAATATGTTTTAGCAATCTCTAAATGGTTAAAATCCTCTTTCAAAATTCCTTTTGAAGGAGAAGCTTTTTTTATTTCAGCGATCACAGCAATTCCATTTTCTTTTTTTAATGAAGAAGCAAACGGAAGAGTCTTCTGTGAATAGAATGCAAAATCTCGAAATGAAGAGATGGAGAATATCTGTTTCAATTCTTCGACTTCTTGTTTCTTTTCGACAAGAATGGTTTCAAGAAAATTCATTACACGAATTCCTTTAGCGCAAGTAATTTATCATAAGCCTTACCTGAAAGAATTGAGTTTTCTGCTGCTTGTTTGCAGATTTCAAGATCATCAGAATAATTCGCCGTGTACAACGCCATTGCTGCGTTTGCGCAGATTGTGTAAAAAGCACCGTTGCACATTTTATCCTTTAAAACATTTAAAATGATTTCAGCGTTTATTTTGGCATCGGCTCCGGCAATATCTTCCAAAGAAACTTTAGGATAAGAAAAAGTATCATTTGTAATTTTATAATTCTTCGTGCCGTTGGTTTTATCATACTCATAAACATTGGTATCACCGTTTAACAAAATCTCATCAAAGCGGTTGTTTGTACAAACGAAACAAACCTTTTCAAATCCCAAATACTCGGCGGCAGAACACATTAATTCTGCGGCTTGATTATTAAATGTTCCGATGAGTTGATGTTTTACACCAGCCGGATTTGTTAAGGGGCCAAGCATATTAAAAATAGTTTTCATACCGAGTTCTTTTCGTACCGGCGCGGCGTATTTCATCGCCGGATGATAGTTTGGCGCAAATAAAAAAGTAATCCCGATTTTATGCAATGCTTCTTCCGATCGCTCCGGTGTTAGATTAATATTGATCCCAAGTTCCTGCAAAACATCAGCGCTTCCGCAAAGACTTGAAATGGAACGATTACCATGTTTGGCAATGCTTACACCAACTCCCGCAACTACAAACGCCACCGCAGTTGAAATATTAAATGTTCCTGAATGGTCTCCTCCCGTTCCGCACACATCAATTGTTAAAACATTGTTCGTTTTTATTTTTATGCTTTTCTCTCTCATTGCTGAAGCAAATCCTGCTATTTCTTCAGCCGATTTTCCTTTAGATTTCAAACCGATGAGTAAGCCGGCAAGCTGTGAATTATTGACTTCACCGTTCATTATGCTGTTCATTACTTTGAACGATTCATCAAACGAAAGATGCTGTTTGGCGATTACTTTTTCCAAAATATCTTTTATCATAACATCAACCAATTTTTAATAATTGTTTTTCCTTCAACAGTTAAAATAGATTCCGGGTGAAATTGAATCCCTTCAATTGGAAAAGTTTTATGACGCACACCCATAATGATTCCATCCGCTGTTTGCGCTGTAATCTCCAGCGAGGAGGGAAGTGATTCTTTTTCAATTATAAGTGAATGATAACGAGTTGCTTCAAAATTATGCGGAACGTTTTTGAAAATAGTTTTATTGTCGTGCTGGATGAATGAAGTTTTTCCATGCATCAATTGTTTTGCTTTAATTACTTTAGCGCCAAACGAAATACCAATTGCTTGATGACCAAGACAAACGCCAAGCACCGGAATCTTTTTCCCAAATTTTTGAATCGCAGTGAGAGAAATGTTTGAATCTTCAGGTCTGCCAGGTCCCGGAGAAACAATAATTTTATCGGGATTCATTTCTTCAATTTCTTGCTCGGTAATTTCATCATTCCGTTTTACAAGAATATTCTTTTTAAATCTTCCTACAAGCTGCACAAGATTGTAAGTGAACGAATCGTAATTATCAATTACTAATATTTTCATCAATCACCTCTGCGTATTGTAATGCGTTCAGCAGTACCGCGGCTTTGTTTTTAATTTCTTTTGTTTCAAGTTCGGGAGTGCTGTCCGCGACAATACCTGCTCCGGCTTGCCAATACAGTGTTTTCCCCTTTGCAAATAACGTTCTGATGGCGATACACATATCGAGATTGCCTGAAAAATCAAAATATCCGACTGCGCCCGCGTAAACATTTCTGCGAAGCTGCTCGTATTTGTAAATCAATTGCATCGCGCGAATTTTTGGTGCGCCGGCAACGGTTCCAGCCGGAAAACATGCTTGTAAAGCGTCGATCGCATCTTTGTTATCCGCAAGTTCTCCTTCAACTTTTGAAACGATGTGCATTACGTGCGAGTATCGTTGTATTCTCATCAACTCGGAAACTTTTATCGAATCATATTTACAAACTCTTCCCAAATCATTGCGTCCGAGATCGACCAACATGGTATGTTCCGCCAACTCTTTCGGATCGTTTAATAAATTTTCTTCGAGACGTTTATCTTCATCAATTGTTTTTCCTCTTCCGCGTGTTCCGGCGATAGGAAGGAGATGAGCTTTTCCGTTTTTTACTTTTAATAAATCTTCCGGTGAAGTTCCGATGACGGAAAAATCATTTTCAAATTCTAAATGGTACATGTACGGCGATGGATTGATTATGCGAAGCGCGCGGTAAACATTGAAGAGATCACCTGTGTAAGTTGTAGAAAATCTTTTTGATAAAACGATTTGAAAGATATCTCCTTCAACAATATTCTGCTTACTTGCTTCGACCATTTTGTAAAATTCATCATTTGAAAAATTGGTGAAATATTCTTTTTCAAAAGAGAAGTCGGAAGTAAACTCAATAGGCTTTTTTAATTCGGCGCGGAGTTTAGCAAGTTCTTCTTTACCGGAGTGAAAGGCTTCTTCTATTGAATGAAACGCTTTTACATCCACATTAGAAATTAGAATGATTTGATGTTTGTAATGATCGAAAGCAAGAATAGTTTTATAGATACCGAAAATGGAATCGGAATTTTCAAACCCGTTCTCGCAGTGGGGAACAACTTTTTCAATAAGTGAAATTGTCTCGTAACCGAGAAAGCCAACGATGCCACCGGTAAAATCGGGGAGTTCGTCAATTTTCGGTTGTTTGTATTTCTTCAATTCGGTTTTAATGTAATCGAAAATATTTTTCTCAAATGATTTTTCATCCTCTTCCGTTTTTTCAGAAAGTGAAAGATGATTATTGAAAAATATCTTCTCCGGATTTTTACCGATGAATGAATACCGCGCAAGATTGAGAGAGCCTTCAACCGATTCCAGCAAAAAACTTTGTTTGCCCTTCTCGCGTATTTTTAAATAGGCGAGAACCGGCGTCAATAGATCCGCAGTAATAATTTCATACACCGGAATCAGATTGAATTCTTCGGCTAATTTGGAAAATTTTTCTATTGTCATTTTCTTTTATCGTTTATTAAAAACAAAAAACCCTTCCCAGTTGGTTCTGAGAAGGGCTTCTTAAAATTTTATTATTTCTCAAAAATCACTGGGATGTACAACCGCGCGTACTAAACCACCAACCAAAATAGCTATTGGTTGCAAAATTCGAGTAATAATATGTTCCGGTGATGTTTTTCATAATTTTGGTTGTAAAAGTAAGCGATGGAAAGCTCAATGTCAAGCGAATGATGAATTATTTACCACATTTTACATGGGAAAATTCTATTTACCTGCGAAATGTTTTGGGGAACATGATTCCGTTGATGTAACAAATCAGCTTTTACAAAAGCGGAAATAAGTTGAAACCTTATTTTCACGAACTCTTTGTATATTTCATTTGAAAATAACCATGAATATGAGTTAGGTTGAAAAATGAAAAGAATCTTGTTTACCCTTTGTTTACTGTTTCTCACGCTGTCGTCATACAACAGCGCTCAAAAAGTTTTTCATGCAAAAATTGAGGGGGAAATTGATCTCGGTTTAGCTCCGTTTGTTCGGAGAGTTATTTCCGATGCTGAATCGCAAAATGCAGTAGCAATTGTTTTTGAGATAAACACTTTTGGCGGTAGAGTTGATGCCGCAACACAAATAAAAGATGCAATCCTCGAAAGTAAAGTTTTAACCATCGCTTTTGTAAAAAATCGTGCGATCTCCGCCGGTGCATTAATTACACTTTCATGTAAAAAAATTGCGATGGCTCCCGGAAGTTCAATCGGCGCTACTACTGTGGTTGATCAAACCGGACAGAAGCAATCAGAAAAATATCAATCTTACATGCGCTCCGAGATGCGTTCTACAGCAGAAAAAAATGGAAGAAGAACAGACATCGCCGAAGCGATGGTTGATGAACGCGTTGTTATTCCGGGCTTGGATGACAGCACAACACTTATAACGTTAACTTCAGCAGAAGCGCTTAAGTACCAAATTTCTGATACCACAGTTGAAAATCTTTCCAAAGTATTGGATGCCTTTGACATTCACAACGTACTTATAATTGAAGAGAAAGCAAATTGGGCAGAAACGTTCGTTCGTTTCTTAAACAATCCAGTTGTTTCGTCGCTGCTTATAATGATAGGTTTAGTTGGACTTTACACGGAAATAAAAACTCCGGGCTGGGGTTTAGCCGGAACAGTTTCTCTTATTGCGCTTGCACTTTTTTTCGGTTCATCTTTCATTTTACAAATAGCTTCGATATTTGAAATTTTGTTATTTGTTATCGGTATAATTTTGTTGATTGTAGAAATATTTGTTATCCCCGGATTTGGTGTAACGGGTATTGCCGGAATTCTTCTTGTGGTTGGATCAATATTCTTTTCTCTTTTTAATGCCGAATATTATTTTGATTCGAACATCCTTTACACCGCAATAATTCAACTTGGTACCGCTGTATTTGCTTCAGTAGTGATTATGTTTTTGTTGGTGAAATATCTCCCGAAAACGACAACTTTTAACAAATTGATTTTATCAAACGAGAACGCTGCACAAGACGGATTTATTTCTCATCCTTCTTATGAAAAACTTTTAAATGAAACGGGAGAAGCATTTACCACGCTTCGTCCCGCCGGAACCGCAATAATAAACGATAACCGTTATGATGTGGTAACAGCAGGAGATTTTATTGAAAGAGGCTCACAAATAAGAGTTATTAAAGTTGAAGGAATGCGAATTATCGTTCAAAAAATTTAAGTAAAAAAACAAAATATCAATCTAAAATACAGTTCAATAATTATCACGGAGTTGTTTTATGAAAATAATTATTAGTCTATTCCTCTTAACAATATTATGCGCATTCACTTTGCAATCGGATAAAAACAAAATGAACAATCCTTTTTTTAAAGAATGGAAGACTCCCTTCGGCACTCCTCCATTCAATGAAATTAAAAACGAACATTTCATGCCCGCCTATGAAGAGGGAATGAAACAACAAACCGCCGAAGTTGAGGCAATTGTTAACAATAAAGAAAACCCAACATTCGAAAACACGATTGCCGCATTTGAAAGAAGCGGAAAACTTTTCACTAAAGTTAACAACGTTTTTAACGCGTTGAATGGAGCGAATACTAATGAGAAGATTCAAGCAATCGCTCAAAAAACCGCCCCGATGATCTCAAAACATTTTGACGAGATTTATCTCAACGAAAAATTCTTCACTCGTGTGAAAAGCATTTATCATGAAAAAGACAAACTAAATCTTACAACTGAGCAAAAAGTAGTTCTTGAAAATTATTACAAGGATTTTGTTCGCGGTGGAGCCAACCTTAATAAAGAAGAAAAAGAAAAATTTAAAAAGATAAATGAAGAACTTTCTCTTCTCGGCGTAAAGTTCGCTGAAAATATTTTGAAAGAAACAAATGCAGTCGGACTCGTGATCGATAATAAAGATGATCTCGCCGGATTACCTGAAGGTGTAATTCAAGGCGCTGCTGAAACTGCTAAAGGAAAAGGACTCGATGGCAAATGGGCATTCACATTGCAACGGCCGAGTTGGACTCCGTTTCTCCAATATTCCACTAAAAGAAATCTGCGCGAGAAATTATTTAAAGCATATTTAACTCGCGGCAACAACAACAATGAATTAGACACGAAAGAGATTCTCACAAAAATGGCTTCTTTGCGAGTTGAGAAAGCAGCGTTACTTGGCTATAAAACGTATGCTGATTTCAAATTGGAAGTCAATATGTCAAAAAATCCAAGCAACGTTTATAAATTTTTGAACGAGCTCTGGACACCGGCTTTAAACAAAGCAAAAGAAGAAGTTGCCGACATGCAAAAAATTATTGATTCAGAAGGCGGCAACTTCAAATTGCTACCATGGGATTGGTGGTATTATGCAGAAAAAGTTAGAACTGAAAAATATGCGCTTGACGCAGAAATGCTTCGCCCTTACTTTAAACTCGAAAATGTAATTGACGGAGCTTTTGGTGTTGCTACAAAACTTTACGGATTAAAATTCGTTCAGCAAAAAAATATTCCAGTTTATCATCCTGATGTAAAAGTGTTTGAAGTACTCGAAGCAAATGGAAAACATCTCGGAATTTTATATACTGATTATTTCCCGCGTGACAGCAAACGAAGCGGTGCTTGGATGAGTGAATTTACCAGCCAGTCAAATATGGATGGGAAGTTTATTTCTCCAGTTATTTACAATGTTGGAAATTTTACAAAACCAACAAACGATAAACCGGCACTTTTAAGTTTTGATGATGTGAATACATTGTTCCATGAATTCGGACACGCACTTCATTATTTAATTGCAACTTCGATCTATCCATCCGGTAAACGGGTTCCCGTTGATTTTGTGGAATTACCTTCGCAGGTAATGGAGAATTGGGCTTCAGATCCGGCAGTTCTAAAAATGCACGCGAAGCATTACAAAACCGGAAAAGTAATGCCGGATGAATTGATCAAAAAAATTGTCAACGCAGGGCATTTCAATCAAGGATTTGAAACAGTTGAATATTTAGCTGCGTCTTTGTTGGATATGGATTGGCATTCGATCGCAGATGTGAAGGAAAGAGACGCAGTTGAATTTGAAAAAGAATCTTTATCCAAACACGGAATAATTCCTGAGATTGAATCACGTTACCAAAGCACAAATTTTCAACACATTTTTGCTGATGATGGTTACGCCGCCGGATATTACGGATACGTTTGGGCTGCGGTTTTAGATGCCGATGCATTCGCAGCTTTCAAAGAAAAAAATGATGTGTTTGATCCCGCGACGGCAAAAGCGTTTAGAAATCTTTTGAAGAATGCTGGCAGCGATGATCCGATGGTTCTTTATAAACAGTTTAGAGGAAGAGAACCGAAGATTGATGCGTTGTTGCAGAAACGGGGATTAAATTAAAGAATTGGTCAACCACTAAAAATTAAAAAAGCCTAAGTGAAAAATTGCTTAGGCTTTTAAATATAAGAATTAGACTTCTTTTGAACTGGAAGTAATAACATGTAAACGATTATTAAACACCGAATAATGAACAAGAAATAATGAATTTCGAAGTGAATGTAATTTTTATTTGAACTTCATCATTCGAAATTCTTTGTTCAATATTCCTTTAAGATTTTCAAAAAGGAATATGTAGTAGTCAAATTGTCGGAGTCAAACAAAAATTACAATAGTTCTAATATGTTCGTTGTTTTTGTGTACTGTCTTTGAGTTACTTTCTGCATACCCCCGGTTCTTCCTGGAGCCATCATACTCATCTCAATCGTTAAATACAAATTAGTCTTTGACTTTTCTACCAAACCTTTTGACAGGTTAAAATAAATTTTTCCTTCACCTTTGTAGGTGGGTGACTTGACTGTAACTTTTGCTTGTTTAGCTCTTTCGGAGATTTTATACTGTGAATTTAAACCAGCGTCAATTACAGCAAGGTTACTTTCTTTATATTTTTCAAAACCGGTTATTTTGAAATTCAAAGTATTTATCATTTCAAAAAATGGAAGTTGAGCCGGAGGATTTGTCATCGTCCATATTGAATCCTTTTTGACCTGATTATCAGGCAATTTTCTAAAAACTTGTGAAAGTAAAGGACGAAGCGCTCCTTCGGTGATTTGTTGTTGAAGCATTTTCTTTTCTTCTAAAGAAACCGAATCTTTCAGTCCGCCCAATTCGATAATTTTATTTGCAATTCTATCGGTTCTGAAAAATTCCAGAATATCTCCCTTGGGAGCTACTCTTGCAGTAAAAGGATTATTAATCACAGCTTCATAATTGGCGTAATTCTTTTTATCATCACCGGTAAGTTTATTACCGGATTGATAAGAGAATGTTTTCCCGTTGCCGGTTGCATCAAGTTTAACAGAAGTAAAAGTAAACTCAATTTCCATTACACCGTCTTTATCAACATCTTTTACATTGAGTTTTAACAAATAGGTAAGCGCCTGTTTAATATTTTGTGCGATTGAGGTATCAGCATTGATTGATTGATTATCATCGGTTATGCTGGTTAAGCGATAGTTATATTCTGAACCTTTTGTAAATCCATATTTTAGTTCAACAGAAGAAAGCGAACCATCGGTAATTGGAACAGCTTTTATATCGGAAGAATCAAAAGCGGTAGAAAAGGTTATTTCCTCTTTCTTTGGTTCTTCTTTTTTACCGCATCCGATAAAAAAGGGAAGTAGTAATAATATTAGTACAAGTAGTTTTTTCATTTTTATCCTTAATAAAGTAAATATTTTTTCCTTATTTCTTTGAAGCTTGATAATTCTTTTTGGTATGACTTATAAATTTTATCCGGTTTTACATTTCTTAACAGCTGTTCTCTTAATTTAGCATCACCTGAAAGTAGGTCAAACGATTTGTCTTTAAATGAAAATTTATTCGGATATAATTTGTGTAGCGTATAAAGAAGTGCTATTCCAAATTTTACCGATTCAACCTTGTTTTTATCAGTCACTTTTATCTCAATACCGTTGCAAATTATTTCTTTGTATTTGGGATTTTCAGCAACGTTTGGAATATTTTGTGGTGTAAAAGTAGTCCCGGAGAAAGTCAATCCTTTAAATTTGAATTTCTGCAATTCATTTACCAACTGTTTTGCATTGATAAATGGTGCTCCGATTATTAAAAATGGTTGTGCTGTTCCTCTTCCTTCTGAAATATTTGTTCCTTCAATTAAACAAGTTCCCGGGTATATGATAGCGGTCTGCAAATCAGTAATGTTTGGAGATGGTTTTATCCAGGGAAGATTCAAGTCGTCGAAAAAATAATTCCTCTTCCAGTTTTTCATTTGTAAAACTTCAAGGGTAGCATGGAGATTATTTCCTAAAAGTTTTTCTTCGTTAAAATAATTTGCCAATTCACCAAAAGTCATCCCATGAACAATAGGAATCGGAGCAATTCCGACGAAAGAGCTTAATGAATCATGCCGGATTGGTCCATCAACATAATATCCACCGATAGGATTCGGTCGATCAAGCACAACAATCGGTATATTATTTTCTGCCGCGGCTTGCAGTGAATAATAAAGTGTAGAAATGTATGTGTAGAAACGAGCTCCGACATCCTGCATGTCAAAAACTAAAACTTCAACACCTTTTAACATTTCTTTTGTTGGCTTTTTATTTTTTCCATAAAGTGAATAAACGGGAATCAGGGTTTTCTCATCAATAAGATTTTCAATCTTTTCACCGGCTTGCACCTGCCCGCGTATTCCATGCTCAGGACCGAATAACGCGACAATTTTAATCCTAAACTCCGATGAATAAAGTGCGTCGATAAGATGGATTCCGTTTGACAATACAGCCGTGTGGTTTGTAACTATTCCAATATTTCTTCCTTCGATTAAATCAATATTTTCAGAAAGAAGCAGATCGGCTCCGGTTGCTATATTGATTTTATTCGTTTGGCAAAAAATTGTTTGCAGAAAAAAAAGTACGGTGAGGATAAATTTATAAATCATTTTGAAAATGTCTCCTTGCCAGCGACCAGGCGGCTAACGTTAGTCCATCCCAAATAATATTTTTATTGATTAGTTCTTCAATTTCTTTTGGAGTTTTTTCCAATAATTCAAATTCTTCCGTTGCATCTTTCGGAAGGGGAGACTGAAATAAATCTTTTGCAAGAAAAACTTTTGAGATTTCATCCGCGGCGCCGGTAAACGGTGCAAACTCTCCAACTTCTAAAATTGTTCCTGCAGAAAATCCGGTTTCTTCACGAAGTTCCTTTAAAGCATTTTCTTTATATGAAATTCCTTCTTCCATTCCACCGCATGGAAACTCAATACTTTCGCGTTCGTTTAAATACCGGTATTGTTTTACCATCAAAATATTTCCATCGGAAGTAACGGGAATAACCATTGAAGAACCAAACGTGTGAACGTAGTGATAAACTCCTCGTTCACCGTTTTCTAATTGAAACTCGTCAATTTTGTAACTCCAATGGTCATTCTGGAATTTTGTCTGTGAAGAGATTTTTTGCCAGCGTAGCAATGTTAATCGGTGTAGTTATTTAATAATTCGTGTCTTGAAAAAAAGTGAGCAATTTCTAATGCAGCATTTTCATCAGAGTCGGAACCATGAACCGCGTTTTCACTTTTACTATCAGCATATAATTTACGTATCGTTCCTTCTTCAGCTTCTGCCGGATCGGTTGCACCGATAAGTTTTCTGTAATCGGCTACGGCATTTTCTTTCTCTAATGCTAAAGCAACGATCGGACCCGAACTCATAAACTCAACAAGGTCGTTGTAAAACGGCCTTTCTTTATGAACTTCGTAAAATCCTTGAGCTGATTCTTTTGTAAGCCGTGTCATTTTCATCGCTTTAACTTTAAATCCGGCTTCGGTGAATTTAGTAATTATTTGTCCAACAAGATTTTTTCTTACTGCGTCAGGTTTTATCATCGCAAACGTTCTATTTGTCATTTATTCTCCAATTATTAAACATAAAAATTGCGTCACCCGTTTTTAGGGGATGACGCTTTAAGATAAAAGAAATTTCAGAAATTATTTTTTAGTTGATTTCTTCAAAACAACTTTTTTATTCGTCGTTGTTTTTGTTGCGATCTTCTTAAACGGTTTCTTCGCACCGTAAACTTCTTCCAAAGCTTTTTTCATGGTGATGCCAATTTCTGCCGGACTTTCGACAACTTTAATTCCGGCTTTTTTCATCGCTGCCATTTTTTCAGCAGCAGTTCCTTTTCCGCCTGAAATGATTGCGCCCGCGTGTCCCATTCTTCTTCCGGCAGGAGCGGTTCTTCCGGCAATAAATCCGACAACAGGTTTCTTTACATTTTTCTTTATGAAAGCTGCAGCATCTTCTTCAGCGCTTCCGCCAATTTCACCGATCATTACAATTCCTTCTGTTCCCGGATCATCGTTAAACATTTTTATAATGTTTATAAATTGTGAGCCGATGATCGGATCACCGCCAATACCAACGCATGTAGATTGTCCAATCTTCAAATCAGTTAATTGTTTTACGGCTTCGTACGTCAAAGTTCCGCTGCGGGAAACAACGCCTATCTTTCCTTGCTTATGAATAAAGCCCGGCATGATTCCAACTTTTGCTTGTCCGGGAGAAATAACACCGGGGCAGTTTGGACCAATTAAAACAACATCTTTATTTTTTATCGCATTATAAGCCATCGTCATATCTTTAGCGGGAATTCCTTCCGTTATACAAATGATAACTTTTATACCGGCATTTGCAGCCTCTAAAATAGCATCTGCTGCAAACGCAGGGGGAACAAAAATAACCGACGTATTTGCTTTTGCAATTTTTACTGCTTCGGCAACGGTATTAAAAATCGGAATATCGGTGTCGTCAAACTTAGTTCCGCCTTTGCCGGGAGTAACGCCTGCAACAACTTTAGTTTTGTATTCGATCATTTGTTTTGCGTGAAAAGAACCTTCGCCGCCGGTAATTCCTTGAACCACCAAACGCGTTTTTTTATCAACAAGAATGCTCATGATTATTTCCTTTGTTAGCTAAGATTAGGATTTTCTTTTGCTAAAATTACTGAATTTGTACGAAATAACATTCATCCTTTTGAAAATGAAGTCGAAAATCTCTCCACTTTTCCGTATCGAATAAAAAATAGTTAATTTTGGTTAGTGTTGTTATTATTCTTGAAAATAATTTAGGAGTTTGAATGAATCTTGCTGTTGTGGGAACCGGTTATGTCGGACTTGTATCCGGCACTTGTTTTGCAGAAATGGGAAACAATGTTATTTGTGTTGATAACCATCAAGAAAAACTGACGAAATTAAGAAATGCCGAAGTTACTATTTATGAACCGGGGCTTGAAACAATCTTCTACAGAAATATTGCTAAAAAGAGATTAGCCTTTACAGATGATCTAAAAGATGCAATCTTAAATTCGGAAATTATTTTTCTTTGTCTTCCAACTCCGCAAGATGATGACGGTTCAGCCGATCTGAAATATGTTTTGGGTGTGGCTGAAGAGATAGGAAAAATATTAAAAGAAAATGATGATAAAGATTTTAAAATTATTGTAAACAAAAGTACTGTTCCGGTTGGAACCGCTAAAAGAGTGACTGATCAGATTGCTAAAGCCGGAGTTAAGAATTTTGATGTTGTTTCCAATCCCGAATTTTTACGTGAAGGTTTTGCTGTAGATGATTTTCTGAAACCGGATAGAATTGTTATCGGTACAAGCAACGAACATTCAATGCAAAGAATGAAAGAATTGTACGAACCGTTTGTACGTCAGGGCAACCCGATTTTAGCAATGGATACCGCAAGCGCCGAGGTTACGAAATATGCAGCAAATTCATATTTGGCGATGCGGATTACATTCATGAATGAACTCGCAAATTTCTGCGAAAAAGTCGGCGCCAACATTGATATGATCCGGCGCGGAATGGGAACTGACAACCGCATTGGCAAAAGATTTTTATTCCCGGGAATTGGTTACGGTGGTTCTTGTTTTCCGAAAGATGTAAATGCGTTAATAAAAACTTCTTCTGAAAATGATTCTCCGCTAAAAATATTAGAGGCAGTCGATAAAGTAAATAAATCGCAGAAACTCGTACTGGTTGATAAGGTATTGAGTCATTTCAAAAATGATATCAAAGGAAAACATTTTGCCGTTTGGGGATTGGCGTTTAAACCGAACACTGACGACATGCGCGAAGCCCCTTCAGTAGTAATTATTTATGAATTATTGAAACACGGCGCAACGGTTTCTGCACACGATCCGGTTTCCGCTGAAACCGCAAAGTTTTATTTGCAAGACCGGATCACTTATGCAAATAGTGAATATGAAGCTCTTGAGAACGCTGATGCTCTTATGATTTTTACCGAGTGGAATGAATTTAGGAATCCCGACTTCACTGTGGTTTCATCTAAGTTGAAGAATAAAGTAATTTTCGATGGAAGAAATATTTTTGAACCATCGAGGATGAAAGAACTACATTACACATATTACAGCATCGGGCGAAGTGCCGTGAAGGATTGATATGTTAAGAAGAAAATTATTTTTCGTTTTTCTTTTTTTATTTCTTCAACAGAATTTTGCAGAAAATATTCAGCAATTTGGTTCGATTGGCGATCTAAAATTGGAAAGCGGAAAAATTCTTCATGACTGTAAAATCGGCTACCGCACATTCGGATCGCTTAATATCGATGGTACCAACGCAATTCTTATTCCTACCTGGTTTGCCGGAGTAAGTAAAGATGTAGTCAGTCTCCTCGGTACGGATAAATTGATCGATACTTCCAATTACTTTATTATTGTCGTTGATGCGCTCGGAAACGGCGTATCAACTTCACCCACAAATTACACAGACGAAACCACATTCCCGCAAATCACAATTCGTGATATGGTCGAATCTGAGTATAAGTTGGTGAAAAATGTTCTTAAGATTGATCACCTCTTCGCTGTAATCGGCGGCTCGATGGGGAGTATGCAGGCGTTTGAGCTTGTGGTTGCGTATCCCGATTTTATGGATAAAGCAATTCCTTATTCAGCCACTCCAAAAGTCACATCCAACGAGAAAATCATTTTTTCACTGATGAAGGAGATAATCGTTTCCGGGAAAAAATATCAAGAACCGGAAAATGAAATTATAAAGAAGTTGAATATCACTATTCAGCTTTTGGCAAGAACACCGGCTAATACTAACCGGAATTATCCTTCAGATAAATTTCCCGAAATTGAAAAAAAATTTGAAAGAACTTCTCCAGTTTTTACTTCTGCATGTTATTTAACTCAACTTGAAGCAATGTTTACTCATGATATTACACGGAATTACAATTCATCGTTTGGAGAAACCGCAAAACATATTAAAGCAAAACTTTTCATCATTGTTTCTCAAACGGATTTGCTATTGAATCCACTGCCGGCGTTAGATTTTGCGGTAGCTGCAAACTCCAAAACACTGCTCTTAAAAAATGATTGCGGACATTTAGCGGTGGGTTGCGAGATGGAATTGTGTAGAACCGAAATTCAAAAATTTCTTAAAGAAAAACCGTAAGGATTTGTATGAAAAATGTTCTCCCAACCACTATTCTTTTTATTATTTTGTTTGGAATAACTTTTATGAAAGCTCAATCATTAAAACCAAGTTGGATTGACAAATCAACGCAAAAGTTGTCAGAACAATTAACTCAAAAATATGGTGATTCTCAAAGATCAAAAATTGAAAAAGGGATTACTCAGGTTTCAAATTTTTGGCGGGATAGCGACGGCACTCAAAAAGATTTCGATGATTTTATTCTAGATAATTATGCCAGTACTGCTGAAACGCATGGCCAACTTTTTGAGAGATTCGAATTTCTTATAGAACAAACAGATGGTCATTTAAATAAATTGAGTTTAAATTACAAGCGTCAAGCTGATTTGGAGTTGGGTCCTATTCTTCCAGTTGATGAAATATTTGCCGGCTACGATCCTTCCGCTCACATCAATGATGATTTCTTTCAAAACAAAATTGCGTTTGTTGTCCTCCTCAATTTTCCGTTAACAATTTTGGAAGATCGTTTATCGGAAGGAGAGTTATGGACGCGCAAAGACTGGGCGGAAACGCGGTTGGCTCATCGCTTTGCAAAAAGAATTCCCGCTGAAGTTAATTTGGCAATCGGTGAAGCTTCTGCAAAATCGTCTGCATATATTGCCGGTTATAACGTTTGGATGCATCACGTATTAAATGAAAAAGGAGAACGGCTTTTTCCCGAAAAAATGCGTTTGCTTTCTCACTGGAATTTACGCGATGAATTGAAAGCAAATTATCCTCTGGAAAAAGTCGGATTAGAGAAACAAAGAATTATTCAAAAAGTTATGGAAAGAATTGTTACGCAGTCAATTCCTGAAATCGTGATCGATAATCCATCGATCGATTGGAATCCGTTCACTAATGAAGTAAAAATATCTTCGATAAAAGATTACACAGAAAATCAAAAAGTCGGCAAAAGTTTTTCGGAAAAAGCTGAACCGAACACTCGCTATCAAATGTTGTTGGATGATTTCAAGGCTTCAAAACTAGCTGATCCTTATTCACCAACAGCAAAAACAATGATCGAAAGAAAATTTAATGAAAACCGTGAGATGCCTGAAGCTCGTGTAAGGGAAATTCTGGAATCGGTTTTGTCCTCTCCGCTTGTAAAAGAGACTGCTCAGCTGATTGAAAAAAGATTAGGCAGACCGCTTGAACCGTTTGATATTTGGTATAACGGATTCAAACCAAAGAGTAAATATTCTGAAGCCGACTTAGATAAAATTGTTGCAAAAAAATATCCGACTCCGCAAGCATTTCAAAAAGATATTCCCAATCTTTTAGTTAAACTCGGATTTACAAAAGAGAAAGCGAAATTTCTGGCAAACAATATTGAAGTTGATCCAGCACGTGGTTCCGGTCATGCATGGGGCGCCGGAATGCGTTCCGAGAAAGCTCATCTTCGCACACGCGTTGATAAATCGGGAATGAATTACAAAGGGTACAATATTGCCATTCACGAAATGGGACATAATGTTGAGCAAACTTTTTCACTTAATTCGATCGATCATTTCATGCTGCAAGGTGTTCCGAACACTGCTTTCACTGAAGCGTTTGCATTTCTTTTTCAAAGCAGGGATTTAGCGTTATTGGGTTTACAATCGGAAGACGAAAATGCGGAAGCTTTACATGCTCTTCAAGATTTTTGGGCGGTTTATGAAATTGCGGGCGTTTCGCTAGTTGATATTGAAGCATGGCATTGGATGTACGACCATCCGGATGCGAATGCAGAGCAGTTGAAGGAAGCAGTTCTAACTATCTCAAAAAATATTTGGAATAAATTTTACGCCCCGGTTTTCAAAATAAAAGATGTGGTGCTGCTCGGTATTTATTCTCACATGATCGATTCATTCCTTTATTTACCGGATTATCCGCTTGGTCATATTATTTCTTTCCAAATTGATGAACATATAAAACAGACTGGAAATCTTGGAAAAGAATTTGAGAGAATGGCAACCTTTGGCAGCGTTTCTCCCGATGTATGGATGAAACATGCAACCGGTTCGCCGGTAAGCGAGAAATTCTTACTTGATGCAGCAAAAAAAGCTTTGAACGTGGAAAAAAAATAATTTTTGTTCCAGGTGAATAACATCATTTATTTTTATAGATTTAGGCAACGAAAAATGTTAAAACTTTTAGTAGAGAATATTTTCGGCAAAGTTTCAAGTTGTAATTAAATTAGATCTAAGTGTCTCAATGTCAGCCTAAATAAAGAGGAGAATGGTGCAAAAAATTTCTATTGCGATAGGAAGACAAGTAATTTTACTTTTCACGAAGACGATTGCCGTAGTCTCATTCGTATTTGAAATTATTTATGAGCTGAAACACTTTGTACTTCAACGAAAAATCACCCACCTTATTTTAATCAGACAAATTCTCTTCACTGGTTTTGAAGCCTTGATGTTGATAGTTTTTATGGCTGTTGCCGTTGGTGGAATAATTATCCTTGAGGGAAATGTTATCCTCCCCGATTTTGGCAGAAGTAAACTTCTCTACACGATCATTGTTATTGTCATTATTCGGGAACTTGGAGGATTACTTACAGCATTTATTATTATCGCTCGCTCCGGAACAGCCATTGCTGCGGAACTTGGAAATATGGTTGTTAACCATGAAGTCGAATCGCTGGTTTCATTTGGGATCTCGCCTGTCCTATACCTGGTTGTTCCAAGGGTATTGGGAGTTGTTCTCTCTATGGTTGCGTTGAATATTTACTTTAATGCGGCTGCTTTGGCGGGCACCTGGATGACGGCAAATCTTTTTACCTCAATACCCGTTTCTGAATTTCTCTACAAATTATTTTCAGAAATAGCAATACAAGATATTCTCTCAAGTTTTATCAAATCTCTCTTTTTTGGATTCGTTATTGCCGTTGTTTCAAGCTACCAGGGGCTGCAAGTGAACTTTGCTTCAACGGAGGTTCCGCAGCGCACGATCAAAGGAGTTGTTCTTTCTCTTACTTGGGTAATTATTTTTGATATTATCATAACGGCAGTAGTATATTTGGTATGATGGAAAAATTAGAAGCACAGCATGTTTGTTATAAAAAAGAAAATCCAATTCTGAGCGATTTTTCCTTTACGTTTGAAAAACCTCTTTACGGAATTATTTCTAACCGGAATGAAGAAAATTCAATCGTATTAAAAATTTTAGCCGGATTACTTAATCCGGATAGCGGTTCAGTTCTACTTAATGGAAGAAATGTATTTACTTCATTCCAAAAAAGTGAGCGAGTGATTCGCAAACAGATTGGATTTGTTTTTCAGTCCGGTGGATTGCTTTCAAACTTAAATGTTCTTGAAAATCTATTGGTTCCTTATGATTTCCATTTCCCCGATGTTTCTCGTGAGGAGAAATTGGAGAAGATATTAATTTATCTTAATGGTTTTGGACTGTCAGAATCCATTTTAAGCGAAAGACCTGCTAAATTAACGATTTCCGTAAGGAAAGCGCTTTTGTTTATTCGGACATACATTGTGGATCCCAAAATTATTTTTTATGATGATCCATTGATGAATTGCAGCCAGCAGGTTCAAAGATCTATTTTTGAAATGATTTTAAAGTTGAAAGAAGAAAAAATTATCCAGATATTTTGTGAAACGGTTGATGCACAAATGTACAAGTTAGCCGATGAGGTTATTCTTTTTAATGAGGGCAAACTTTATTCATCATCTTCCTTTGGTGAGTTGAAAAATTCAAACTCTGATTTTGTTACCGGTTTAATTTTGAAATTATTTGCTGAGTGATTTATGAAATTTAAAATGCGTTATTCGGAAAAAATTGTGGGTTCGTTCCTAATTTTTGCGCTCATAATAATAACAGTCTCTACTGGGTATTTGATTTACAACAGTAAAGCGTTAGAAAAAAAATTTTTATTTAAAGCAAAGTTTGGCGATGCGGCAGGATTATCGGCTTCAACCCCGGTATATTTTAAAGGTTTTAAAATTGGTGTGATCACTGATTTTGTATTAACTGATGACAATTATATCCTTGCTGATTTTAAGGTTTATGAAGAATTCAGAAACAAAATTGTTCGCAATTCAGCGTTATTCAAAAGTATCAATCCTATAACTTCAACAAGTACAATTGAGTTTCTGCAAGGACCGGAAAATTTATCACTTTTGCCTGATGGAGGTTTAGTTCCCGCCATCGATATTCCCGAAGGTGAAAAATTGCTTGCGAAAAACATGGTAAAAAAAACGGGCGATCCGCTTAACACTGTTATTTATAACCTTGCTGCTTTCTCAGAAAATATCAACAAAGACAACAACGTTGATAAAGGAGCTTTCTTCCGTGCGCTTGTAAATATGGCGGACGCAGCTGAAGGAATGAAAAAAATTACCGATAATTTGAATGCTGATTTTGAAAGTATCTCAGCGCCTGATAAATCCGGTAGGCGTCCATTTGCGTCGTTGGTGTTAAATGCCGTACATATCTCCGATTCATTGAAAGTTATGACAGGATTAGTGAATCATTCATTACACCGGTTGGATACTGTTTTAACCGCCTATGGTAAACCGGAAGGACTTGTAGTTAAAATGATTGACCCGGATGGAAAGCAAATTATTGAGCCGATAAAGAAAACAATAACCACATTGAATGAAGTACTGCCTAAGCTGGAAAAGTTCTCCGATTTTCTTGTAACACAACAGGGACAATTTCTTAGCATTCTGAAACAACTTGTTGAAACACTGGATGAAGTTCAAGTAACTTTTGAAACGATAAATAACGGACCATTGATTGGTAAACCTAAAAGCGAAAGAAAAAAATGATTGAACGAGAGCTCAATTATTTGTCTTAAAATTATTTTTTTGAATTCCAACTATCTTTCAAGGTAACCGTTCTATTAAAAACTAATTTATTTTCGTTTGAGAATTTCGAATCAACACAGAAATATCCATTTCTTTCAAATTGAATATGCTCACCAACTTTAGCTTTGTTTAACGATGGCTCTACAAGCGCATCTGAGATTATTTCTAGTGAATGTGGATTTAAGAAGGTCAACCAGTTTTCATCTGCTGCGGGATTTTCGATTGTAAAAAGTCGATCATATAATCGTACCTCAACCGGAACTGCTTGAGCTGCAGAAACCCAGTGAATTGTTCCTTTTACTTTTTTTGTACTTGTCCCGGTTCCGCTTTTTGTCTCTTGATCGAATGAACAGCGTAACTCTACAACTTCACCATTTTCATTTTTAATTACTTCATCGCATTTGATGATGTAGGCATAACGCAAACGTACTTCACCTCCGGGCACAAGGCGGTGAAATCCTTTCGGTGGATTTTCCATAAAGTCAGTCTGCTCAATGTAAAGTTCACGCGAGAAGGGAATAATCCTTTTACCCATTTCTGCATCTTCGGGATTGTTTACTGCTTCTAACTCTTCAACTTGATTTTCCGGATAGTTAGTTAAAACAACTTTCAAAGGGCGAAGAACAGCCATGGCACGATTTGCTCTTTTATTCAAATCATTTCTTATAGAAAATTCGAGCAGAGAAATGTCCGTCATTGCATCCCTTTTTGCTACGCCGACAGTCTCGGCGAAATCTCTTAATGCTTCGGGAGTATAACCTCTTCTTCTTAAACCGGAAATCGTTGGCATTCGCGGGTCATCCCAGCCATCGACATAATTTTCTTTTACAAGTTGAAGCAGCTTTCGTTTGCTCATCACCGTGTAATTTAAATTCAGTCTTGCAAACTCAATCTGCTGCGGATGATAAATTCCAAGTTCACTTAGGAACCAATCATAAAGAGGGCGGTGGTTTTCAAATTCCAAAGTGCAAATTGAGTGGGTAATTTTTTCAAGCGAATCTTCTAATCCATGTGCCCAATCGTAAGTTGGGTAGATGCACCACTTGTTTCCTTGTCGTTGATGATCTTCGTGAACGATGCGATACATAATCGGATCGCGCATATTAATGTTGGGTGATGCCATATCAATTTTCGCGCGGAGAGTCTTCTCTCCATTATTAAATTCACCCTTACGCATGCGCTCAAATAAATCGAGATTTTCTTCAACACTTCGGGTTCGATCAACACTGTCTTTCCCCGGTTCTGTCAAGGTTCCGCGTGTTGCCCGAATTTCGTCGGCATTCAAATCACAAACGTATGCTTTTCCTTTTTTGATCAATGCAACGGCAAACTGGTACATCTGCTCGAAATAATCTGAAGCAAAAAACAATTTATCTTCAAACTCAGCGCCGAGCCATTTTACATCTTCAATAATCGAATCAACATATTCCTGCTCTTCCTTACTTGGATTTGTATCATCAAAGCGAAGATTGAATTGACCGTTGAAATCTCTTGCAATTCCGTAATTCAAACAAATTGATTTTGCATGTCCGATGTGAAGATAGCCGTTTGGTTCCGGTGGAAAGCGGGTGTGAACGTTACCGTTCCATTTATTTGTTTGTAAATTTTCGTCAATAATTTCGTAGATGAAATTCTTTTTCTTGGTTGATTCAGATGATAGTTCAGTGTTGTGTTGTTCGCTCATAAGTCTTCTATTTTTTTTTACAAATTTACAGAAATTTAAAATAAAAAAGCCCGAAACATAACGTCCGGGCTTACTAAAAATTAATTAATTTTTATTTTGAAGGTTTGGCGCGTTCCACAACAGAGCGATCGCCCTTCTTTTTTGAATTCAGTTTTTCTAGTACTACTTCAGCATCACGAGGTGATACAGAGAAGAATGAATAACTGTCCATTACTTGCACCGCGTCAATTCTTCGTGATTCGAGATTAGTTTTTTGCATTAACATGTCAACTAATTTTTTCGGATTCAATCCGTCTTTTTTGCCAACAGCGATAAATAATCTTTCCTGACCTTTGCCGCCTCGTTCTCTTCCTTCGCTTCTAAATCCCTCTTCGCGTCCTCGACCTTCGCGGAATTTGTTATCTCTTCCTTTACTCTCACTTCGCCGACTATCATCTCTTCTTCTTCCGTCTCTGGAATTTTCTTCTCTGCCGCCCCTACCGCCGCGAGATTCTTGTCTTCCACGAGCGCTCATTCCTTTTGATTCGAAGAAGTCTTGAACATTTGCATAACTTCCTTCTTCGAGAGAATTTTGGAATGCATATTGGATCAACGCTGATGTGATTTCTTCGGGAGAATTATTTTCGAGTAAATCTTTTGCAAGAACTACATAATTTGAAGCCACACCTTTAGTAATAAGATTTTTAATTTCTATCGCAATTTTTTCTTTTTTAAAGTTGATTACTTCATGAACTTGCGGAATGCGTCCTTTACGAATTTCCGTCTTCGTAATGTTTTTAATGAACATTAATTTTCTGTATTCTTCGGGTGAGACAAATGTAATTGCGGTTCCTTCTTTTCCGGCTCTTCCGGTTCTTCCGATTCTGTGAAGATACGCTTCGGGGTCTTGAGGCAACGCAAAATTAATTACGTGCGTAAGATCATCAATATCCAAGCCTCTTGCAGCCACATCCGTTGCAACAAGAACGTTTGTTTTTTTCTTTTTAAATTTATTTAAGATTTTTTCCCGCTGAGCTTGAGAAATATCTCCGTGCAACCCTTCGGTATCGTAATCACGGTCATGCAATTTTGAAGTAATGTAATCAACATCATTTTTAGTTCTGCAAAAGATGATGCCGTAAAACTCATTCGTCGTATCAATGATGCGGCAAAGAGCTTCCAATTTGTCGGCTTCACGCACCTCAAAATAAATTTGGTCAGTTAATGTTGTTGTTTGTCCGGCGTTTTTTGCTTTTACAACTACCCGCTCTCTCATATATTTTTTGGCTAGGTTTGAAATTCGTTCAGGCATGGTTGCCGAGAAGAGAAGAGTTCTGCGATCTGCATTTGCTCCGCTCAATATTTCTTCAATGTCATCTATGAATCCCATATTTAACATTTCATCGGCTTCATCTAAAACCACGAATGAAACTTTTCCGAGAGAAAAAATCTTTCGCTTTAATAAATCCATTACTCTACCTGGAGTTCCGACAATAACATCCACTCCTTTTTTCAATCTTCTTAATTGAATATCGTAAGATTGACCGCCATAAATCGGGGCGACGTGAATATTTTTATGTCCGCGAAGTGAATTAAATTCTTCAGCTACCTGGATTGCAAGTTCGCGTGTTGGAACGAGCACTAAAACCTGGAGATGGCTTGATTTAGTTTCTAATTTATCGATGATCGGCAATGCAAAGGCAGCGGTTTTTCCGGTGCCGGTTTGCGCTTGTCCAATTAAATCGTTTTCCGATTGAAGAATTAAGGGAATAATTTTGCTCTGAATTTCTGTTGGTTCTTCGAATCCCTTCATCTTTATCGCTTGAAGCATTTCGGTGGAGAGTCCTAATTCATTAAAGGAAGTGGTCATGTAGTGTGTACTTTCATCTGGTTGATATTATGCCTTGAATTAAATTTCAACCTATGAAGAATAGTTCTCGCGTTCTCTTGAGACGAATAAAGGGAGGAGAAAAAGTAGATAATAGACAAATCCTAATAAGTAGAAATAATTCCGTGTGCTAAAATAACCGAATTTTTTGTCATTTCATAATAATGAATAGGTCGAAACGAGCTGAAAATCAAACTTTTATTTTTTCTAAAGCGATATTTATTCGATTAATCGTTTCTTCTTTACCAAGAATTTGAAAGATGTCGTACAAACCGGGACCACCGCTAACACCCGAAACCGCTAAACGTAGCGGATGAATGATAGCTGCATTTTTTACACCCGATTCTTCTGCAACTTTGTGCAAAGCATTTTCATAATCTTCTTTTAGTGGATTTTCTATTGTTTGAATCGTTCCTACAAATTTATGAAGCAGTTGCGGACTTTCGGTTGTCCATCTTTTTTTAACTGCTTCTTGATCATACGATTGTGGAGGCGCAAATAAATAACCGGAGTTTAGAATAATTTCTTTAACAAAATTTATCCGCTCTTTCATCGCCTGAATGATCAATAATAATTTTTCGTCGTATAATAACTGATCATTGAATTCCGAAACTAGGAGTTCTTCTTTCAATAATTTTAAGAGTTCTGTATCTGTTTTCTTTTGGAGATGAGCGAAGTTCATCGATTGCAGTTTTTCAATATTGAAAACCGCTCCGGCTTTGTTTACCCTTTCTAAGGAGAATGATTGGCATAACTCATTCAGATAATAAAATTCTCTATCGTCTCCCGCACTCCATCCAAGAAGAGCAACAAAATTTACAAGAGCTTCCTTTAAATAACCTTTTGCGCGGTAATCTTCAACAGCAACGTCGCCTTGGCGCTTACTCAATTTTGATTTATCAGGATTCAACAAAAGAGGGAGGTGGGCAAACTTTGGAATTTCCCAACCGAAAAATTGATAAAGTAAAATGTGTTTTGGAGTAGATGAGAGCCACTCTTCACCGCGTATTACGTGCGTAATTTTCATCAAATGATCATCAACAACATTTGCAAGATGGTATGTTGGATAACCATCACTTTTCAACAAAATTTGATCGTCAACTACGTTGCTGTTAAAAGTAACTTCGCCGCGAATGATATCGTCAATACGGATGAGTTCATCCGGTTGAACATTCAAACGAATAACGTACGGCTCGTTACTCTTTAGCTTTTCACTAATTTCATTTTCATTTAAATGAAGACAATGCTTGTCATATTTTGATTGAAGTCCGGTTTTTTGTTGGTCATCACGCAATTCTTTTAATCTATCCGAAGTACAAAAACAATAGTAAGCTTTTTTTTGCTGGACAAGTTCATCGGTATATTTTTTATAAATATCTAAACGTTCTGATTGAACATAAGGACCGTAACCGCAATCTTTCCCCGGACCTTCGTCATAATCTAATCCAGCCCATGTTAGTGTGGTAATTAGATTTTCAACTGCACCTTCAACCAGTCGGGTTCTGTCGGTATCTTCTATGCGAAGAATGAAAGCGCCGTTATTTTTTTTTGCGAAAAGATAATTATAAAGCGCAGTACGGAGACCACCAACATGCAAGTAACCGGTTGGACTTGGCGCAAATCTGACTCTGGGATTCTCACTTATCATTTTAAAACTCTACTTTGAAATTATTTGTAGAAACTTAGTTTTTGTATCGGTATTAAATATTCTTATTTATATTAGAGTGAATAATACGCCTCGCCCTACACCGTTGATTGTTTTTTATCGTCTTCACTTTCGATTAAAATCAGATTAATTTTATCTACAAGTTCCGGCAATTTGTTCTCAACTACATCCCACAATAGATCAAAATCAATTCCAAAATAATGATGAATTAATTTATCTCTCATCACCGACATTTTCTTCCAATCAATATTCGGATGGGTTTGTTTAAAATCGGGAGATAAATTCTTGACGGCTTCACCAATAATCTCTAAACTTCTAGAAAAAGCTCTTGTATAAATTTAGCTTTGTACAAATGATTCATGGGTCAGATTTTTAGTTTCATTTGTAATGAAATTGATTTCGTCTATTATGTGTTGCAGATAAATTGTATTATGCTTCATACCAGAGAATTTCATTTTTAACTAAAGGAAATATGTACGGACTCATTCCTTTTTGCGTCAGCAGATCAACTTTTCTCCCAAAGAGATTTTCTAATTCATCAGCTAAATTCATAAAATTGTCGAATGATTTATCTTCAAAATCCACAAGTAAATCTATATCACTTGTTGCAGTTGATTCATTTCTTGCGAACGAACCAAACAATCCGATTCTAATGACACTATATTTTTTTAATAATGCTCTATGACCTTTGAGAATATCAATAATTTCATCAGAGGAATATTTTTTCATTTGACTTTATTTCCTTTTCTCAAAATTAAATAAAGATTGAGATATTTACAGACGATAATATTTAATTAGTAGTGAAATATAACGGTGTTATGTTGAGGTTTACTTTAAAAATAAAATTTCCTTATGTAATATGCTCAAACCTTCTTTGATTTTTCCTTTTAAATATTCAAGAAATTTGTTTTCAGAATCTAATTCTTCCGCTGTATTTGAATCTATTGGAAATAACAAACCAAAGCCAGGGCAAATATTAAATGTAGCTCTGTTAGTGTTTATTATTACACTCTCTATATCTTGCTGTTTTTCTTTATCAATCGATATTAAATTTTTGGTTCTGAGAATAGTTAAGTAACTAATTAATTCTTGTTTTTTCATTTGACTGATTTTGTCTTGATTATTTGACCAATAATCATAATAATCTTTTTCATATTCAGTTTTAGTATTGAACCAAATTAAATTAGAATTAATCGAGCTTATGTGGAAATTAGATTCATAATCCCAACCATTCTTTTTTAACTTAATTACACTAGTAAATGGAATATTATTTTGGAAATAGCTTCTTGATTGGTTCATTGTATCGCCATAATATAGGCATAATCTGAAAGAATAATCATTGTCATCTTTTATTGATTTTTCTAAACCAACCATTCTTATTTCATTAAAACCGGTTTCAAAATAAAAGGTTTTCCATCTTGAATGATATCCAAAACAATTCTCATTTAGCGCTAATTCGGAAAAGATATTTTTAATTCTACGATCTATTAAGTATGAGTCTCTTTTGCACTGTCTAAGATTATCATATGGATTTAGAAAAGGGAAATTTTGGTCAACGAAGTCTAAGAAATCACTTATAATTAATTTTTCACTACCACTCACTTGCTCTGATGATATTAAGGTACTCAGGTTTTTTATTATTTCTTTCCAAGTTGTAATTGCATGCACAGGAATTAAATCAATTTTTTTTGATAATTTCTCTAAGTTTGGACTAAGCTGTTCTTCCCATGTGTTATAGGATTTAGGTTTGTTTTCCAGAATTAAACTAAGTTGGTCACCAAAAGAAATAATCCCATCATAACGCGCACCTCTTGTTGATAACTCGATATCTTTTTGCACTTCAAAATGTTCATCTGTGATTAAAATAGATAGAACAGAACTACCTATAATATCGCTAACGTCAGATTTTTGTGTATGATATGTAAGATTTTTATAATCAAGCTCGCAAAAAAATGGTAATGAAAATGTTTTGCCTTTTTTTGATTGAGTAGCAATACAACTTTTAATTGCCTGGTCATAAAATAACATTAAAGAAGAAATAGAATGACGTAATACCACTAAGAATGCTCTTGTAAGATTATCCTCGTGTCTAACGCTTTTTGATTGATATGGTTCGAAATAGTTTAAATGATTCATTATAATTTACTGAGCAACATAACTTGCTGGATATCATAGCAAGTTTTATTCTCCCTAAAACTTCATCCGTTGTATCCTGCGGTGCTACTATATTTTTATACTCTGTCTCTTACTTCAGTCCCACGTTTTTTGGGGAGTAAGGGAATTAAACAACGTAAAGCTTTATTTACAGTTTCCGAATCAGGAAAATACTTCCGTATATCCGGTTCAAGCATTACTGCCCCATCTTCTAGTTTGAAATGCTGAACAAGAGTTGTTCCATCTACTTTATGAATCTTTACCGTATGCCCTGCGCGATAGGCTTTGTAATATTTGCCCCTAACACCACCAGCCATCTTTGAAAAATTATATTCGGGGCGAATATTGTTGTTCTCTATATCCAATTGTTTAGGAATTTCCTTCTTCATATGCTCTTCTTTCGTTTGTAGTCGCTTTACGGCAACTAATAATTCGAATATTTGCTTCTCGTTCGGTGTGGATGATAACCAAAACTCGTCTCTTTGAGGAACTACCAATATTGAGGTATCTTTGTTCGTTTTCGGAATGTTCCGGATCGGGAAAAGTCATTAGAAACGGATCATTGAAAACCGTTTTTGCTTCCTCAAAAGTGATTTTATGCTTTCTGAAATTTTCTTTAGCTTTTTCTTCATGCCACTCAAAAGACAATTTCATTTACTAACTCCGCCCGCTTTCTATCATTAATATTCTGCATAACTTGTCACCTATAATCGTAATTTATCCAGTTGACTTTTTACTTTCTTCTTTTTACTTGAAACTTGCCGTGTTATTGTTTTTTAATGAATTGATCCGAAGTATAAAATCTTACTTTCTCAACAAATTCGGTACTGTCAATTGGTTTGGGGATATAATCGGTTGCACCGGATTCCAAACATTTCTCCTTGTCGCCTTTCATTGCGAAAGCGGTAAGAGCGATAATTGGAATATCTTTGTATTCCGGCATTGTGCGGATCTTTTCCGTGGCTTCAAATCCGTTCATAACAGGCATTTGCATATCCATTAGAATAAGATCGAAATGTTGCTTTCCAACTTGATCAACTGCTTCAGCGCCGTTTTCACAAACAACAACGGAAGTGAAATTATTTTTCTTTAACAACCGTGTTACAATAATTTGTGAGTGTTTGTAATCTTCAACTAAAAGGATTTTAGGTACATCAGTTTGTTTCGCCGCTTCTTCCGGTGTTGTTGGTTCATCGTACCGGTTTATCATTGCATTAACGGTGCTTGCGAGGTCTTCGATGTTTGTACTTCTCTTACTTAACAAATCAGTAAACAAGCCGTCGATCTTTTTCAAATCTTCTTCAAAATTTTCTTTCCCGGTATAAATAATAATGGGAAGGTTCGTAAACTTTGGATCGGATTTTATAAGTTTGATTAAATCAAATCCATTGATCTCAGGCATGTCTAAATCAATGATCGCAAGATCAAGCTGAATATTCTTGATTGTTTCCATCACTTTTGAAGATTGTGAGAGAGCAACCGGATTGTAACCGACGGATGCGATTGCTTCTTTTACTAAATTCAATGTTGGAACATCATCATCTACACAAAGAATGTTCGAATCTTTTTTCAACTTGTAGCTTGTTAAAACTTCAACCAAATCTTTGTATTTGATCGGTTTAACAAAATATTCAACAGCTCCCATTAAAAATGCTTTTTGCTGCTCGGCTTCAACAGAACAAACGATTATCGGAACAAATTTAGTCGCCTTGTTTTCTCTTATCTTTTTAAGCAGTTCCAATCCGTTTATGTCAGGGAGAACAATGTCGGTAATTATCGCTAAAACTTGCTCACGTTCAAGATATTCAAGAGCTTTCAATCCGGCATTAACAATTACCGGTTCATATCCCCATTTGTTAAGATAATTACTTAAAAGTTTTGATGTCGCGTAATCATCTTCAATTACAAGAACTTTGTTTTTGCCATCTGATGCTTTCGGGAGTGCTGAAATTTTTGTTTCAATATCGTGGACAACATCAATAGGAAGAGTAAAGCGGATGGTAGTAGCTCTTTCACGGTTTGAAGGAGTTTCTACCGAACCGTTCAATAATTCAACATATTTTTTTGCGAGCAAATAACTTAATGAAGTAAAACTAAACTGCTTTTGGGCAGTAATGTCTAATGCTTTTGGAAGAAAACTTCTCTCCGGCATTGAAGCGTTTTTGTTTGAAATGCCGAGAGTAATATGGTTTTTATCTGCGAGTTTTGCCGAAAGCGAAACTTCTCCGTTTGAAGAATGATAAAGCAGATAAGATAAAAAATTTGAAAAAACCAATTTTAATTTCTGATTATCGATCTTTATATTTTGTGGCAGATCATTCTCAACCGATGAGACGAATGAGAATCCGTTGGTTTTAAATTTTTCCGATTGTTGTGCAGCGAAATCATCAATCACAGTTTTAAGATTTACTTCAGCTTGAGTTTCTGTTATTCCACCGCCATCAACTCGTGCAAAATCAATTAAATCGTTTAGGAGCGAAAGAAGTTTTTGCGCGTTATCTCGAATTGTGAGAACATAATCTGCTTGATTGGAAGTTAATTTGTCGTCATTCAAAAGGGAAGCGAACCCGATGATACTGTTCGTCGGCGTACGGAACTCATTGGCTAAATCAGCAACAATTTTTGTTACGTTAAATTCAGGTTCCGGAATTGTACCGGAAACTGTTCTAAGATAAGGGATTAGAAATTCACCAAATTGCTCCAAAAATTCTCTATCGCCCTGAGTAAAGGGGGTCTTCTGAGCGATTTTCAGAACAAACTTTTGCGATGATGTATTGATAAGGACACAACTTTCATATATCACAAAATCTGTAGATTGAATTTCACATTTTGCATCGGAATCAAATAAAACTTTATCAAAAGTGCTTTGGTGAATTTTGCAATATGAACATTCGTAAAGTCCATTTGGGAGAAAAGATTTCCTGGCAGATTGCGATTTCCCCTGGAAGACAAGTTGATTACTAGTGTTAACTTTAAATAAAATTGCCGACTGAAGTTGAAATTCGGTGGCAATAAATTCGCAAAGCATGTTTGGAAATTCTGCTGAATTACGAGAAACAGAATTTTGTAACTCGTTAATTCGTCTAAAGAGGTGAAAGTTCGATAATATCATAAAGCTATAATTAATTCTCCTATTGTCCTAAATATAAAGATTTTCCATAGAAATGAAAAAGATTATTTTACCACATGTGTCACATCCTCATAAAAAATACCAATCGAGTCATTTATTGCTTGACAAAGACCATCAAGCGTAATATATTTCACCCATGAAAAAGCAACTATTTGTATTTTTAACAATTCTTTCAATTTCTTCGGTGCTCGGTGGAGTTTTTCTCGACTTTATCAACGCTAAGAATGAAGGTGAAAATGTTCGAGTTGAATGGAAAACTTCCGACGAGAAGAATGTTAGAGAATTTTTAGTTGAAAGAAAAACCTACAATGGCGAGTTCACGGTTTTAGAATCCGTTAAACCACAAGGTCCAAATTCATACTACTCTTTCCTTGATCAAAATGCTTATAAAGTTTCCGATGTAATTTTTATTTACCGTATAAAAATAGTTGATAACGACAACACCACGTCTTATACAAAAGAAGTAAGCGTTTCACATAATATTTCCGGCGTTAAAAGAACGTGGGGAAGCATAAAAGCGATGTTCAGATAGTCTTTGTGTCTACTTCTTTCCCTTTCCTGAATTTCCTCTTTACAAATTTAAAATATTTTTTTCTCGGTGTATTGCTTTCCGTTTTTGTGATCAATTCTTTTAGCTGTTCTCCGGCGGTTAGAAAAATTGAAGAAACTAAAACACGAATTTCTCCCAAAGCATATAAAATTGTAGGTAGTGAAAAGAATCAAATTCGAGTTCTCCTTAGCGATAATCAAAATCCAGTATCATTTAAAACAAATGGAACTTATAAATTAATTTCTGATAACGAAGAAATTGGAAAATTGAAAAAAGGGGATGAGTTGACATTTAAAATTAACAGCGGTGGTGTTAACACAAAATTTAATAATCGTGAAGTTGACGGAATAACTTTTTTATTCCAGCCTATCGACTCTGAAAGCGTTATCCTTTTTTCGGGGAAAAAATATAAGGGTGACTTTTTAGTAGTTTATAGTGATAATAATAAAATATTTGTTTTAAATCGCCTACCAATGGAAGATTATCTTCTTGGAGTGTTGCATCCGGAAATGGCAGTAAAATCAACTCAAACGGATAGATTGGAAGCCTTAAAAGCTTTTGCTGTTTGTGCTCGAACTTTTGCGGAAATGAAAGTGGATAAGGGGAACACTTATTATGATATAACAGACGATGTTCGAGACCAGGTATTTGATGGGTGTGGAAATTATACTGATCTCGATCAGAAAGCAATTGCTGCTACTTCCGGTGAAATTCTTAAATTCAAAGAAAGACTTGCGGAAGTATTTTATCATTCGGCATGCGGAGGAATGTTGGAAGACCCCGCAAATGTTTTTTCCGGCAAAGTTGACGAATATTTGTCTTCCAAGAAAGATGGTGATGAAAAAGCCAATTGTGAAATTTCGCCAACTTTTTCTTGGAAAGAATCTTATACACAAGCTGAACTATTGAAATTATTGAAAGAAAAGAATCTTCTCATGAAGAAACAGAAAGTTGTAAAAGATGTTGTAATCTCCGAAGTGTTTGACTCAGGTAGGGCGAAAGAAATTCAAATAAGTTTTAACGCTGGAGATGATGTTATTCTTAAAACCACAGAAGTTAGAAATTTCTTTACAAGAAAAGAGACTAAAGGAATTCTTCGATCTTCTTTGTTTACAATTACTAAGGAAGTTGTAAAAGGTGATCTGAAAAAAATAACCTTGAACGGTAAGGGAAGCGGTCACGGTGTTGGATTGTGCCAATGGGGCGCAATGAATCTTTCTTCTCAAGGAAAAAGTTATAACGAAATTCTTGATTTTTATTTTCAAGGCTGTACCGTAGGAAAAATTGAATGATCCCTTCAAAGCTTAAAATTTATCTCGCTTCAAAATCACCGCGAAGAAAAAAATTATTAGAACAGATCAATCTGCATCCGGAGATTTTGCATTGCCATTTTGATGAAGATTTCGATTCAAAAAAAAGAGTGGCACCCATCGCAAAATCACTTGCTCTCCAAAAAATGGAAGTAGCAAAAGAAGAGAATAAAAAAGGCATTATAATTACCGCGGATACAATTGTTGTAATTGATGGAAAGATTCTCGGCAAACCGGATTCTGTTAAGCAAGCTATTGCGATGTTAAAAAATCTCAGCGGAAGAAAGCATTTTGTTTATACCGGATTTTGTGTTTTCAATTCTTTAAACGGAAAGATGATTAACGATTACGAAAAAACCGAAGTAACTTTTAGAGAATTAAAAGAGAGCGAAATTAAAGAATATGTAGCAGGCGGAAGCCCGATGGATAAAGCCGGGGCTTACGGAATTCAAGATGATTATGGGGCGATTTTTATAAAAAAAATTAACGGCTGTTACTATAATGTGGTTGGACTACCCTTAACCAAAGTATATCAGGCGATGCTGAAAGTCCTTTGAGATGTTTGCCAAAGTTAAAAGAAATATTTTCATTTCACTTGCCGCTGCCGGATTAATTTACCTTCTCTTTTCTCTCTACGCTGATTTCGACAAAGTATTAAAAGCTTTCTCTCTATTTAATTGGTTTCTTCTTCCATTGCTTTTGCTTTTATCATTTTCCAATTACTTCACAAGATTTTTAAAGTGGGATTTTTATCTCAGGCTGTTAAAAGTCAAAATAAAAAAAATAGATTCTTTTTCTGTTTTTATGTCTGGCTTAATAATGAGTGTAACTCCCGGCAAAATGGGAGAACTCTTAAAAGCCTATTTGGTAAAACAAATTACGGGCGAACCGATAAGCAAAACCGCACCGATCATTTTTGCAGAAAGAATTACTGACTTCCTTTCTCTCATCTTCATCGGACTTATTGGCGGGTATGTATATAATTTTGGAAGAGTAGTAATCGTTGCCGTTGCGTTTTTTTTTGTGATTGTTACGATCGCTTTGACTAATAAAAATATTGGTGAAGCGATCATCAACTATTTTTCTAAAATAAAATTTATAAAAAAATATACAGAGCATGCAAAATCGGCATATGAAAGCTCGTACCAAATGCTTCAGCTAAAACCTTTAATGCAAATGTCGGTGTTAAGTTTAGTTGCCTGGTTTTTTGAATGTTTGGGATATTACCTAATTCTCACTAATTTTCATGTAGAAATTTCTTTGCTTTGGGCTTCATTCAGTTATGCATTTGCAACCATTGTAGGTGCAATTTCAATGCTGCCCGGTGGTTTAGGAGTTACTGAAGGTTCATTGACGGTATTACTTCAACAAAAGCATTATTCACTTGATATAGCTTTTGCCTCCACATTTCTCATACGGATCGTGACCTTGTGGTTCGCGGTTTTAGTAGGCATCGTCAGTGTGCTGCTTTATCAAAAAAGATTTGGGAAAATAACGATCGAACAATAAAATATTGAATGGAGTTCTCAATGAAAAAATACAAAAAAATCATTCTTCCCGCCGATGGTGAAAAAATCACCTTCGCAGATGGCAAAATTACAGTCCCCGATAATCCCATAGTTTTATTTATAGAAGGCGATGGCATTGGTCCCGACATTTGGCGTGCTTCAAAATTAGTTTTTGATGAAGCAGTGAAAAAAGTTTATGGCGGTAAAAAGAAAATCGCATGGGCTGAAGTTTATGCCGGTGAAAAAGCATTAAAGGTTTATGGAAAAGACAAATGGCTTCCGCAAGAAACCGTTGATGCAATAAAAGAATATTCCGTTGCTATTAAAGGTCCATTAACAACACCAATCGGCGGTGGAATAAGAAGTTTGAATGTTGCTCTTCGCCAATTACTTGATTTATTTGCCTGTGTTCGTCCGGTAAAATATTATCAAGGAACGCCCAGCCCGATGAAACGCCCGCAAGATTTAGACATCGTTATCTTCAGAGAAAATACGGAAGATGTTTATGCAGGAATTGAATTTAAATCGGGTTCACCGGAAGCTGAATCTTTGATAAAATATATCAACACTAAATTTGGAAAGAACATCAGAAAACTTTCAGGTATCGGCATTAAACCGATAAGTGAATTCGGGACAAAACGTTTGGTAAAGAAAGCAATTGAGTTTGCGATCGCAAAGAAAAGAAGCAGTGTTACTCTTGTGCATAAAGGGAACATTATGAAATTTACCGAAGGTTCGTTCAAAGAATGGGGCTATAAAGTTGCCAAAGAAGAATTCAGCGATTTCATAGTGACCGAAGATGAACTCTGGAAAAATTTCAACGGGAAAATGCCCGAGGGGAAAATTTTATTGAAAGATAGAATTGCCGACAGTATTTTCCAACAGCTTTTATTGCGCCCCAATGAATATGAAGTATTGGCTACTCCAAATTTGAACGGAGATTTTTTATCCGACGCCGCTGCTGCACAAGTTGGCGGGTTAGGAATTGCTCCGGGCGCAAATATGAGTTACGAAACAGCTATATTTGAAGCGACTCATGGAACGGCTCCAAAATATGCAGGCATGGATAAGGTTAATCCCGGTTCAGTAATTCTTTCCGGTGTTATGATGTTTGAATTTATGGGATGGACTAAAGTTTCTGCGTTGATCGAAAAAGCAATGAGAAAAACCATCAAATCAAAAGTGGTAACTTATGATTTCGCGCGTCTAACTAAAGGAGCAACAGAAGTTGGATGTTATCGTTTTGCTGAAGAAATTGTAAAGAATTTATAATTAACGGAATTATCATTCCATAAAGAATGGAATGAGGAAGAACTAATAAAAGGAGAAAGTTATGTCAACAAAAGAAAGTAACGTCAGTAAAGGCTTATTGATCGGCTTTTTAACCGGCAGTATTGTTGGAGCAGCAATTGCCCTCTTATACGCTCCTAAAAGCGGAAAAGAACTTCGCCAGGATATTAAAGGAAAAACCGATGATCTTCTTGATGAAGCTGAAAAATATCTTGATGTAGCAAAAGAAAAAGCTTCCATCATTTATAACGATGGTAAAAAAAAATCAGAGCAATTAGTTGCTGATGCTAAAGTAAAAGCAGATGTTCTGATTAAAGACGCTGAAAAAGTTTTTTCTGAAGCAAAAGAAAAAGCCGGACAAGCTATTGCTACTGGTAAAGAAGTTGTCGCTTCTGAAACCGATAAAATCAAAAATGCTTTTAAAGCCGGCGTCGATGCTTATAAAGACGCAAAAAAATCGTAACATAATAAGAATATGATTATTCAAATCTTTCAAGTCTTGCTGCTGGCATCCGCTACGGTACTTTGTGTTTCGTTGGTATATTATATTTTCCGACTCACAAAATCGTTTGAAAAGATGCAAACAGACATTAGCCGCATCGCAGACGAGATTCATCCTTTACTTGAGTCGTTTGATTCATTAGCTCTTTCTATCAAGAACATTACAACCCACGCCGAAGAACAGATGGCCACAGTTTCATGGGTCGTTAATTCGGTAAAATCACGTGTAGTGGACTTGCTGGAAGTTGAGCGAAAAATAAGAGAAGGAATTGAAGCTCCGATACAGAGTTTAACAACAAACTTAAACGCTGTTAAAAAAGGGATTGCGACTTTTGTGCACAGACTAAAATTCTAACATTCCCCCCGCCATGCGGGGGGTTTGATATCTTTAATCCAAATAAAGGAGTAAACCGTGAAAGAATATGGTCCAGAATCATTACGCAACATTGCATTAATCGGGCACGGAGGAACCGGCAAAACTTCGCTGTCCGAATTGTTTTTATTTACTGCCGGTGAAACTAATCGAATTGGAAGTATTGCTGAAGGAAACACAGTCTCCGATTATTCAGCAAACGAAATTGAACGCCAATTCTCTATCTCTCTCTCCTTAATGCACCTCGACTGGAAAAACACAAAAATCAACATTTTAGATACACCCGGTTACTCCGATTTTATCGGCGAAGTAAAAGCCGGTATGAAAGTTTGCGATACCGCTGTATTGGTTCTTAAAGCGGTTGAAGGAGTTGAAGTTGGTTCTGAGGCTGCCGCACACTTTGTAACTGAATATGGAATTCCGTCAGCAATTATTATTAACAAGTGCGATAACGAGCATTCGCGCTTTGAAGAAATTGTTGCCCAGGCGAAAGAAAGAATAACCGACGGTGCAATTGTTATAACCTTCCCGGCAAAAGAAGGTTTGGGCTTTTCAGCAGTTGTTGATGTTGTTAAAATGAAGATGTTCACTTATGGTGAGGTTGGTTCTAAGAAAGTAACCGAAGAAGAAATTCCCGAAGCATTAAAAGCCAAAGCAGAACAATTAAGAACCGAACTGATTGAAAAAGTTGCTGAACTCAGCGAAGAATTGATGAATAAATATTTTGAAGCCGGAACTCTTTCCGACTCGGATTTAGAAATCGGGATCAAAGATTCAATTATTAAAAGAAATCTTACTCCTGTCTTTGCTACTTCTGCAGCAAAGGGAGTTGGAGTAAATAACTTTTTAGATTTTACCGAAAAGTTTTTCCCGAACCCGGTTGATCGCGGTGATTTTGAAGTTAAGTTAAAAGATAAAAATGAAAAAGTTTTGCTCCGTGTTGACCCGAAAGGGGAACCGGTGATGTTCATTTTCAAAATAGTTTCCGAACCTCATGTTGGTGAACTTTCCCTCTTTAAAGTTTATTCCGGTAAAGTTAATGCCGGGCTTGATCTTATAAATGAAGCGAATGGAAAGGGTGAACGTTTAAGCCAGCTTTCGGTTTTAAATGGAAGAACACGAAAAGAAGTAACTTATGTAGGCGCCGGGGATATTGGCGCTGTTGTAAAATTAAAAGACTCTCACTCCAGCAATACACTTTCTTCTAAAAACTTACCTGCCATTATTGATCCTATCGTTTTTCCGGAAGCTATCATTCGCGGTGCGATTATACCGAAAGCAAAAGGAGAAGAAGATAAGATCGCAACATGTTTACACTCTTTGCATGAAGAAGATCCATCATTTAACGTTAAGTTCGATCCTGAAATTGCACAGACAGTTATTTCAGGTCAAGGTGAACTTCATTTAAATTTAGCCGTTAAACGTTTAAAGGAACGCTATGGCGTTGATGTTGATCTTGTAGAACCGAGAATACCTTACCGCGAAACCATCCGCGGCAGAGTTGATGATATTGAATATAAACATAAAAAACAATCAGGCGGAAGAGGACAGTACGGTCACGTTCATTTTAAAATGGAACCGATGCCGAGAGGCGCCGGATTTGAATTTGTAAATGCGATCGTCGGTGGTGTTATTCCGGGACGATTTATTCCCGCGGTAGAAAAGGGAATAATTGATACGATGGAAAAAGGAGTTATCTCCGGGAACAAAGTTGTTGATGTTAGAGTAACCTTACACTTTGGTTCATTCCACGATGTTGACTCTGATGAAATGTCATTCAAAATTGCCGGTTCGATGTGTTTTAGAAAAGGATTCACCGAATCAAAGCCGGTATTGCTTGAACCAATCTATGAACTTGAAGTGAAAATGCCTGAAGAATGCATGGGTAACGTTATGGGCGATATTTCAAGTCGTAGAGGAAAAATACTTGGAATGGAAAGCGATGGACATTTTCAGATCATCAAAGCAAATGTTCCGTTATCCGAGCTTTATAAATACTCATCAACATTGCGTAGCTTAACTGCCGGTAGAGGAAATCACAGCAGAAAATTCTCTCACTACGAAGACGTTCCAAAAGAAATTGAGAACAAAATTGTTGAAGAATATAAAAAGTCAAAATTAGAAGGATAACAAAGACACCTCCTCATAGGTTAACAGGTGTTCAAACCTCCAGAGTTTTTAAAACCCTGGAGGTTTTTCTTTTTACACTAAAATGAAAATATTTCTTGCATAAATAAAATATCATTTTTATGTTTGTACAAGCAAAGGGTAATAAATCTATCCGATGCAGACCGTTCTTTGAATAGTTGAATCTTTCCCGGTTGTTTTTTAGTTGATGGAATTTGTAGCTTATTTTTCTGTAGTACCTTTTAGCAAAGTCTTAAGGTTTGGAAAAAGCTAGGGTCGTATTTCTCGCACAACATTGGAGGCGCTAAGCTTTTATTGAATTAGATATTTTATTTTGCTTAAAAGGGAAAATTCGTTCTATACCAAAGTTATCTCTTCTTCAGACGAGGTTTTTATGGCGGATAAACACGTTCATACCGAAAACATATCTCATTTCTTTTATTAAAAATACTTACTAACTTTTTTTTTTCAAGCGCTAAACGCTTAGGCGATTATTTGCGTTAAGGAAAAACATACTTTTTATTAAGAATGATTTTCCTCGAACGGATTGCGCAATTGCTTAAGGAAGAATATAAAAATCTTAAGTGAAAAAGAAAAAGCCCGACATAGAAAGGAAAATCTTGAACATGGAAAAAGGAATCCTGAACAAGCGAAATGAAATCCTGAACATGGAAAAGAAAATCATGAACAAGAAAAAGAAAAAGCTGAACATGAAAAACGTTTTACTTAACATCCAAAATGGTTTTCTGTAAAGAGGAAAGGAAATACTGTAAACGGGGAAAGGAATCCCTTAAGCAAATAGAAAAATGTCGTAAGGCAAAATTGTTTTACGAAGAAGAAAAAGCTTTTCCTTAATGCAAAAAGGAAAATACAGTAAGGGAAACGGTAGACAGCATACATGAAAAGAGCGGTACTGAACATCAAAAACCTTTTGCTGAAAAGAGGAATTAAAAAGCAGAACACGAAAAGTGATTTTGCTTAAAAAAAAAGGGATAAGCACGATGTAAAAATTGGTTTTGCATAAGGGATAATGATTTTGCGGAAAGGAAAAGTGCGTAAAACGTGTAAAAACGCAATAAATGATAAAATTAATGGCTCTGACGTTAAATGAGTGAATATTATACCGAAATTCTTAAAATATGTTCGCCCTGAAAGTACGAGATACTTCAACATAGAGCATAGGCCTATAAAGAAAATCCTTAATAAGAAGTAAAGCCCTGAAAGGGCAAAATACTTCAACATAGGGCGCAGCCCTATGTATAAAGATGAATAAACTCTAAAGCCCTGAAAGGGCGGAATACTATGATAACTGAAAAATAGAGTGCATTTATGAAAAAGTATAATATGGAATATGATGAGCGATATGTATGGGATTGAAACTTATTCCGCCCCTTCGGGGCTTAAGTACTTTTGGATTCCATCACATAGGATGTCGCTTAATGTTTATAGAATACACTCTTTCGAGACTTGAGTCTTGTTCTATTAATTTTGTTTATGTGAATATAAAAAGGAAGATACTAATGTGTATCAGCCTTGAAAGTGCGAGATACTTCGACATAGAGCATAGGCCTATAAAGAAAATCATTAATAAGAAGTAAAGCTCTGAAAGAGCGAGATAGTTCAACATAGGGCGCAACCCTATGAGAAAAGAACAGTCATAAAAACTAAAGCCTTGAAAGGGCGAGATAAAACATGGGACAATCATTAGTAAAAAATTACCTCCACATCGTATTCAGTACTAAACTTAGAGTACCATTAATACATGAACCTATGCAGAATGTATTGTATAGTTATATCGGTGGTATTTGTAAAGAAATGGAATGTCAATCTGTAAAAATAGGAGGTCACATAGACCATGTTCATATTCTCTGCATGTTGTCGAAGAAAATAGCATTAATGAAGTTGTTGGAAGAAGTGAAGTCACATTCATCTAAATGGATGAAGACAAAGGGAACCGATTATAAAAACTTCTACTGGCAGAATGGATATGGAGCGTTTTCAGTAAATCCATCGGAAATTGACAAAGTGATTGCTTATATCGAAAATCAAAAAGAACATCATAGAAAGAAATCCTTTCAGGAAGAATACAGAGCATTTTTAAAAAAATATAAAGTAGAATATGATGAGGGATATGTATGGGATTGAAACTTATGCCGCCCTTCCAGGGCTTGAATGTTTCTTGGTGCATTCTCATGGGGCTGCGCCCCATGTTTACAGATTCCGCCCCTTCGGGGCTTATGTACTTTGAGATTACATCACATAGGGTTTAGCTCAATGTTTATAGAATACGTTTCTTCAGGGTTTGTGTCATGTTCTAATAAATTCGTTTATGTGAATATAAAAAGGAAGATACTAATGTGCATCAGCCCTGAAAGGGCAAAATACTTCAACATAGGGCGCAGCCCTATGTATAAAGATGAATAAACTCTAAAGCCCTGAAAGGGCGGAATAAATTGATGAATGATTCTTGGAGCAAATAGCATAACGGTTTTGTGCTTGAATGATTAATCGAGGTGTTAATGAAAAAAGATTATCGTATCTCAACCGTTTCAATTTATCTTCAAAAGGAAGACGGTTTTATTTGAAAATTCAGACAGATTGTGTGGATCGTGGCTAAGCAAAAGATAATAAAATGAAGTAAACTCTTTTATTTGAATTGAGTTTATAAGGGAAGCATCCGGAGGCTCAAACATTTTTGGGAACGGATTCTCCAGGAAGGAATGACGTAATAGTTTTATAATACTGCGTGTTAACCGGTAATAACACAACTAACTATCATATAATTATTCACATCAAAGGAGTCCAGTTATGGCACGGGTTAAATCGGATCTAAGAGGCAAAAATGTTGATGAAGAAATTCAGACAACAAAAAACCGCCACACTGCGTTAACAGGCAGCGCGGCAAAAATAACGGTTGATGCCGCTAAGTTGAGCAGTTATCAATCGGCAATTAGCGCGCTTGAGGCGAAGGAAGGCGCTCTTGCAGCTATTAAAGACAAACAACGGCAGGCTATCACCGAACGGGATGACGCGAAGGAGCTGCTTGAAAAGATCGACATTTCGATTGTTGATGAGATTAATGGTAAATCGGATGACATTAATTTGCTGTTAACTACCGGCTATCCAATTGCGTCTGAAAAAACAAGTCCTGCGGAACTTGACCAGGTAACAAATCTCTCTGCGGCTATTGGTGATGAACCGGGAGAAATTGATATTAACTTCGACCGTGTAAGAGCGGCTACGGGTTATGAGTTCCAGCTTTCTGTGGATACTCCGGAAGCCTGGACGAATGCCGGAGCGGCGGGCAAAACTTCCAAATTTACTTTTACGGCTTTAACCGCCGGAAAGAAATATTGGATAAGAGTCCGCGCTTTTAGAGGCGAAGAAAAAGGAATCTGGAGTAACCCGGTTTCCGCAACTGTTTCGCATTAAGACAGTGGTCAGAGGTCAATGGTCATTTGTCATTGATGATTAGTCATTGGTTTTAATCTGACTACTGATAACTGATACTGAATACTAAAAGGGGTGATGGACCGGACTTGATGGCGGTTCATCATCCTGGTTATTTGAGTGAAAAAAACTGATGGAATACATGAAGGGAACTGCACGCTTTCATGGACTCCAAATAAATTATATTGTGCAGGTTAAGAAATTTGTTATAGCGCAAATATGGAGTAGTTTTATATGAAATTATTAATCTTACAGTTGAGTGATATTCACTTTAAATCCTCCACTGATTTAATAGACAGATTTTCCAAAATTCCACCAGTCATTTCAGCTTATCATTATGAATATGATAATGTTCTCTTATTATTAACAGGAGATATTGTCTATTCTGGAAAGAAAAATGAGTATGAAACCGCGGATGTTCATTTAAAAGGATTAATTGATGAAATTGAAAAATTACAAGGTAAAAAACCTTTTGTCTGCATTATTCCTGGAAATCATGATTGTGATTTTGATGTTCCAAATAATAAAATTAGAGAAAAAATAATCGAAGATATTACTAAAAAAAATTATAGTGCAATTTATGAAGGTGTTATTGATTTATGTAAGTCTGTTCAAATTAATTATAATTCATTCTCAAATAGTTATAAGAATAATGATGATGAACATATTGAAGGGTTGTTAAAACTAACAAAAATTCAGGTACTCGACAAGGATATTACACTTTTATCCTTTAATACTTCATGGATGTCTAGGTTACATGAAGAAGAAGGAAAGCAATTTTTCCCAATTAAAAAAATAAACGGTTCTGAAATTGATTTTAAATCAGATTTAGTAATAAGTTTATTACATCATCCTTATCCTTGGTTCAATGTTTTTAATCGGCAAGAATTAAAAACGATTTTAGAAAAAAAATCTGATATTATTCTAACCGGTCATGAGCATATTGACATTAAAGAATTACATTATGATTTAGTTGGAAAGTACACAGAATATATAGCTGGTGATGTATTTAATGACAGTGATTTACCCAATTACAGTGGGTTTAATATTATTGACATTGATTTTAATAATTCGCAACATCGCATCACAAACTATAAAATTGATAATGACATTTATAAAAAAGGAAGTCAAACAGAGTGGTATTCTTATAAACGCAACTTAAGCATATCAAAAAGGTTTTTCGAAATATCTGATAATTTTATGCGTTTTCTTACTGATGTTGGGGCTAAGTATTATCATCCTCACAAAGAAGTATTATACTTAAATGATATTTATGTTTATCCTATTCTAAGAGACATACTTAAATCTCGTTCTCCCAAAGATGTAAATCGATTTATTAATTCTGAATCAATAATAAAAGATATAATTGGGAAGCAAATAGTATTCGTTGGGGCGGAGAAGTCTGGCAAAACTAGTCTTTGTAAAACTATTTTCTCTGAATCATTTAATATTGGATATTTGCCAATATTAATAGAAGGGCACAAAATAATTAATACAAATATTGAGGATTTTGATAAGATACTATTAAGAAATTTTAAAGCGCAATACAGCTATAATAATCAAGAATATTTTGAACAATTACAATCTAAAGAAAAAATTGTAATAATTGATGACTTCAACAAAACCAAGCTCAACCCCAATTATCGCATTAGGTTCATAAATAACCTTCGGGAAAAATATCCAAATATAATTATAACCGTAGATGATCTTTTCCCCGTTGAAGAAATATTATACAAGAATTCAAAAACAGAATCTTTAATGAAAAATTTCAAACAATACCAGATTCTTGAATTTGGACACCACTTACGCCATAAATTAATAGAAACTTGGATGTTACTTGGACAAGAACAATACATCAATGATTCTGAACTAACAAAAAAAATTGATTACTCAACAAAAATTGTTGATACAATTATTGGTAAAAACTTTGTCCCATCAAGGCCATTATACTTATTAATAATAATGCAGACAATCGAAGCTGGTCACCCTCACGATCTACAAGAAAGTGCATATGGACATTATTATCAATATCTAATTACACAAGCTCTCTCAAAACTAGTGAAGCAACATGATGAAATTGACGCATTTTATAGCTATTTAACAGAGTTATCTTTTTATTTATATAATAATAAAATAAAAGAAATATCAAAAGACCTTCTTGTAAAATTCCATAAATGGTATTGTTACGAAGAATACAAAGTAAGTGCAAGTTTCAATGCATTAATTAACCTAGATAAACTTTTAGAAATACTTTTGGATTCATCTATTATTTATGAGTATGCTGGCTCTTTTTCATTCCGCTATAAATATATCTATTATTATTTTGTAGCAAGATTTTTTTCTAATCATATCTCCAAACCTGAAATTAAAAATGAAATTGAAAAACTTCTCAGTATGCTATATGTAGAAGAATATGCTAATATCATTGTGTTTTTAACTCATCATACAAAGGAAGAATTCATAATTGATGGTATACTTAGTAATGCTTTAGTCATATTCTCTGAATATGAACCTATAAAACTTGAGGATGATGTCGCTACAATAAATAAACTTGTTGCTACTATTCCAAAAATTGTACTTGAGGAACGGAATGTTCGCGAAAATCGGGAGCGAGTTATGAAAATGAAAGATCAAATCGAAGAAAATGAAAAGGAAGAAAATGAAAAGGAAGAAAATGAAAAGGAAGAAATACTCCCAGACACACCTGAATCTGAATTGGATTTATTTACAAAATTAAATGTATCATTCAAATACATCGAAATTATTGGGCAATTGCTTAAAAATTATCATGGTTCTCTAAATGCAAAATCACGATATAAATTGGGACGAGAAGCATATAATATAGGCATGCGAAGTTTAAATTTTTTCATGTCTGGTTTGCAAGAAAACTTAGATCCAATTGTAAAAGAAATAATAAATTCAATTGAAAAACTAGAAAAACTAGATGATGTCGAAATTGAAGCATTATCAAAAAAAATACTTTTCTCATTATGCTATTTTATAACTACTGGTTTTGTTAAAAAGGTATCTAATTCAATTGGTCATGAAAAACTTTCTGAAACTTTTACTGAAATCCTTGAAAAGAATTTTACAAATTCTTTTAATCTAATTGATATTTCAATCAAATTAGATTTTTATGAAAATTTTCCATTTGCAGAGTTGAAGAATTTGAGTGAAAAATTCAAAGAATATGGATTACCTCATGTAACTTTGCAGAGGCTTGTAATAAATTATTTATACATGTTCCCAACAAGCGTAAAGGATAAACAAAAAATCTGCACTCTATTAGGTATTCCAATTGATAATCAAAGAATAATACAATTAAAATCACCTGAAAAGAAGTAATAATATAATGAAATGTAGTAGCTCAAAGGCATTTAAACTTTATAATAGAAATAACCCATTTTGCAGGAGTAAAACGTACAGGGAAGAAATTAAATAATTAATAGGGCTGTTTTGTATTTTAACATAACACGCCGTTAGGTGAAAGCTAAATAATCACATTGAAAATATTATTTAAGAAAGAAGCTTATTAAAATGAATGAGAACTTAATTGGTAGATTAGAACTATATGTCGCTATGGAACATGCTGATTTTCAGTTAAAATTACTTAATGAACTTCTTCTTATTGATAAAAAATTACCACAAAAAGATAAATTGTTTGCATCACAAAAAGCTGGTATGCTTTTTAACAAAATATTAGCTATAAGGCTACTAAACGAACTTTCTGATGAGCAACAAAACAGTCTTTATGTTGAAAGCAAAAATAATTCTTTAACAGATACTGAGTTCATTAAGAATTTTCTAGAAGCACGATATAAAGATCCAAATAAGATTGCAAAACGATGCTATGATGAAGTATTAAATAAATTCAGTAAAATTATAAAAATGAGAAAATGGATAATATTAGAGTTTCGATTATTAACCACTATTATAGGATCAGCGATAGCAACATTAATATTTCATCTACTTTTTAAATATGACATACTTCCATTTGATATAACACCAAGATGGTTTATCAATATTTTAAAATCTATTGGGATAGAATGATTACATAAATATTGCATCTAACCAGTATGCCAAGCCGACCGCTTCAAACGTTGTAGTATTTGTGAGTTATAAACTAGTGTTGTAAAAGATAGTTGCTTTTTGAGTGTGGTGCAAAAAACAAATTAAAAAAATAATTGTTGCTTTAGCTTTTTAATATTGTAAGGTCGTCATGGAAGGTTCTTTAGGTATTTAATAAATAAAATGAGTGAAAAAAATGGAAACAGTTACTTTTCAAGCGATGAAGCAACACGAAATAACTTTAGAGAACGGGAAATTATTCCCAACAGCAGCAAATGAAACAATAGTAATTCTTAAATCTTTTAAGGAAAGTAAGTATTTGAAAATGGATGCCGAAACTAAACTACTCCTTAATGAATTATTGGATAAATATGGGAACTATTATTTTATAATTGAGGATGAATAAATTTAATAATTTGGGATTTTTAATAAATGAAAAGAAACATAGACCTCATAAGAGAGATTCTTAAGTATATAGAAGAAAATATTTCGATCGACAATCCGACTAATGTTATTTTGTCTGATTATAGTAAAGAAGAAATATCATATCACTTGCAACTATTAGACGATGCTGGTATGGTAAGAATAAAAGATGAGTCAGATTCTTCAGGACTTGATTTTTGGGTTTATGGATTGACGTGGAATGGACACGAATTTTTGGAAGCTGCAAAGAATAAGAATATATGGGAGACTGCTAAGAAATATGTAAAAGAAAAAGCAGGTGGTATTCCATTTACAGTTTTGCAAAATGTACTGCTGAAAATAATTACTGGAGAATTAAAAATACCAGAGGGTAGTGTTGGGTTTTAACAAAACATTGCGTGAAACAGCAATACAAATCAATCGTTTTATTACTAATTAAAAGGTGAATCAATGTCTATTTGGCACCCCGGCTCAGGAATTACTTATGAACAATACTTACAGACTAATTCATTTGTAAAAGATATTTCGGGACAAGTAAAAGTAAGTGGTAGTGATATTGAAGCTAAAGTTTCAAAACAAACAAAAGAACTAATAGCAAGCAATCAGCAGTTAGCCAGTATTTTCGGGGAAAGTTTTAATTCACTAAGTGATAAACTTGAATGGGGCTTAAGCCAGATAGATAATGCATTACATGATGTCAGTTATTCAATAGAATCATTGCACTCTGATTTCAACTATAATATGGCGTTGTTAATAGATGAAGTGAGAATCAATAACAAATTATTTACTGATTTGTTAAGTAAGTTAGATGTTATACATAAAACTCTTGAAAGTCCAACACTTACTCAGGCTAGAGAATTTTATCATATCGGTTGTGAACGATTATCGAAAGGTTTACTTGATAAAGCATTAGAAGCATTTCTTGAAGCACAGAAAAAAAATGACACTGATTTTTTTACACAATTTCAAATTGGTAAACTATACTTATATGGTATTGATGAAGATGATAACATTCTGAACCTGGAAGAAGCAAAAAAACATCTTCTATTTGCAGCAAGATATGCTAAAGCAGAAATAAGTGTTGATCCATCTTTTTCAAAGTTTGCCGCTGAAGCATTGTTACATGCTTCTATTTCAATATATGCACGATTAGGTGAAAAAGAGATAATAAATGATATAGAAAAGACAAATTCCCTATTACTAGAAGCAAAGAAACTTACATCGGATGCAATAAAATTATGTAAAGATATACCAGAATCATTTTACCATTTTGCTAAGTACGCATCTTTGTTAAGTGATCCAGAATCATCTATTGAAAATTTAGAAACTGCAATAATTTCTGATCGCAATTACGCAGTTAAGGTAGACATTGACCATGCTTTTGACCCGATTAGACCTTATGTACATAAATTACTCGTGAGGCTTAAAGAGAACAAGAAAATTGAATGTCAATTTAAATTAAATGAAGTTTCAAAATTCTGGCAAGAAACAGCGGATTGGCATCCTGAAGAACGAAATACTCTTTCATCAGAGTTTTCTAAATATATGCTTGAATTGAAACAAGCCCAAGATTACTTTGATTCCCAAACATATTTTGGATTTATTGATGGCATATTAAATTTAGACCAACTCCTTATAAACTTTCCAAAATTAAAAAATAAATGTATCGAAGAAACATTGGATAAAATAAATAAACTCCACAAAGATGCAAAAAACTATTTACCGCCAAAAGACAGATGTAGTAAAAAAGTTGAAAATATTATCAGTGAGACATTAGCGCTAATTGCTACTTCCGAAAATCTTTTAAACAAATTAACTTACGAATCATATCAATCTTCTTTAAGTTTTGCTGAAACGGCAAATACGAAATCTTGTGAGGCAAAGAAGCAATATGTAAAAGAGAATGAAGAATACGACCAGAGACAAAGACAAAGAGCTGAAGCTGAGCGGATTCAATTCATTATCAATAGCAATTCTAGGGATTATGCCGGAACAGGAGCCGTATTAGGTGGTATGATTGGTTCTCTTGCAGGTTGTTCTAGTTGTCTTCAAAAAGGAGATTTCAATTTATTTAGTGGTGGAATTCTTGGGGCTTTATTGGGTGCATTTTTAGGCTATCTTTTAGGCCAAATGAAAGGTGTCGATTAACTTAGGTTGCTTAAAAATCCATAGTATATGTGTGAGTTATTAACCGGATAAGTTGGATTAACATATAATAATTAAATATCTTGGTTAAAGTAATGTTATAAGTTGAGAGTGATGGGGTGTCCTAACCTTAGAGTTCTGCGACCAAAATGGATAAGACCTCGAAGGTTACGGCAGGCAGAAATTATAAATCCTCTACGAGGATTAGGAGTTTTGAATAGTTTGGATCTTACAATAATATGACCTCTACGAGGTCAAAAAGAAAAACATCGTAGATGTTTAATATTTGTAATAAAATGTTTCCCTAAAAGAATGATCCTCGTAGAGGATCAATAAAAAGCAGAATGAAAGTGAATGATAAAATAATTAATACGGCTGTGTTAGGTTTTAACATAACACAGCGTTAGGTAAAGTAATAGCACCAAACCTTCGAGGTCAGCGACCAAAATGGATTAGACCTCGAAGGTTACGGCAGGAAGTAAATAAATAGGATTTAATAAAAAGGTGCGTAGAATTAAAAAGATTTTTATTAGAGAACTGTCAGATAATGAATTATCATATTTAGACGAATTGGGAAAATATGATAATATCTTAAGCACAACTATGTTAATTTCTCAAAATCAAGGGGGGATTGACACAACTGGGAGAGGTGTGCGAGCATCAAAGGTTTTCACGCGACAAACTTTAACGGGTATGAGTTTAAGAAACATACTCCCTTATCCAAGTAAATACAAGCATCAAGCGGAAGAATCATGGGATATTGGTTCGATAGCTTTGCTCTCTCGCAACATTATGGAAGGCTATGTCAGTTTATATTACTACGGAATTGAGAATGTTACAGAAGAAGATGCAGAATTGAGATTTTTTTTATTGCAGTATCACAGAAATAGAGAATGGTACCAAATAAGACAAAAATCAGGTAAGAATGATTCTGATTTAGACGAATTTACTAATGTGTTAGAAGAACAGAAAAAAAGGATTAGAGATCACCCATATATATCCTCATTAACTAAAATACAAAAGGATAAAGTTTTACAAGGTTATGAAATATACAAGACCAAAGCTGATCTTGAGAAAGAAAACAAAATCTGCCTTGGTTTGAAACTTGATTATCAACTACTTTCTAATTTAGCACACCCACTACCACTTTCAATTGAAAGAATGGACAATAAAAAAGGGCGAGGCATCGGAAATGAAATTGATATTAACTATTGCATACTGGCGTTAAATATTGCTCAAAAATATCTAGCAGCTTCTACTCTTGGTTTTACAGATTTTTTCTATGATCAGTTGGGAAAGAAATTCAAAAATGCTTTAGATGAAATAAGACCATTCATTTCCTAGAGCGATTGAATATATAAGAAGTATTTCTTGTGATACGTTTTTTATAGTATTAACTAAACCACAAGAGCCGGAGAATTACTTATTAACTGGTGCACCAGTTATACACATAACATGTAAGAGATAAAAAATGGAACATGACATGGGACTTAATATAACACAACAAATATTTACGCTTTTCTTTGCTATTGCTTGGGGAACTGCTGCCAATTCTCAACCTCGATGGGGAGCATTCGCGTATGCTAACATTTGCGGGCTGGAAGGGGGAAAGGTATTCCGGCGGATATTATTGTCATGGATTATACTTAACATTGCCCCTATTTGTTATTTCGTTTTAGTATTAGGGTCGCTTAACAATGCTTCATGGAATAATCTCAAATTGTATCCTTGGTCGGCTTGTATGTATTGGCGATTGGTGCTTGTAATTATTACTGCTTTTGCCCCATTTGGATTTTATAAATTATGGATGGGGCTCGTTCAAGTATCATCCAAACATTTATTTTCGTTACAGGAAATAGTAAAACTTAATGATTTACCGCAACACAAAGGGGAAGCATTTAATGGAGGTATAGTCAATATGTTTTCTGGTTTAATTATGGTTTTAGTTTTTAGTCTTATGATATATGTACTACAATAAATCGCATCTTTGCAGTAAACGGCTTCTTTAGCAAGTACAGTGTTCATCAGTTTTTATGTTCACGTAAAATGCAAATGGAAGAAATTAAATAATTAATAAGGCTGTATTGGGATTTAACAAAACACGGTGTTAGGTAAAGTAATAGCACCAAACCTTCGAGGTCTGCGACCAAAATGGATAAGACCTCGAAGGTTACGGTAGGCAGTAATTATAAATCCTCTACGAGGATTAATTGCTGAGAGGGGATTGTTTTTTTACAATAATATGACCTCTACGAGGTGAGAAAACAAAACATCGTAGATGTTTAATAATTGTAAAAAAATGTACTCCTAAAAGAATGATCCTCGTAGAGGATCAATAAATAGTAGAATGAGATTGATTTACAAAATAATTAATAAGGCAGTGTTGGGCTTTAACAAAACACGGCGTTAGGTAAAGTAACAGATCTCCAAACCTTTGAGGTCTGCGACCAAAATGGATTAGACCTCGAAGGTTACGGCAGGCAGAAATTATAAATCCTCTACGAGGATTAAGAGCAGTGGAGCAATGTGTTTTTACAATAATATGACCTCTACGAGGTCAGAAAACGAAACATCGTAGATGTTTAATATTTGTAATAAAATGTTTCCCTAAAAGAATGATCCTCGTAGAGGATCAATAAAAAGCAGAATGAGATTGAAAGAAAAAATAATTTATACGGCAGTGTTGGGTTTTAACGAGACATGCTTTCAGTTTTAGTAATAAGTTCAAACCTTCGAGGTCTGCGACCAAAATGGATTAGACCTCGAAGGTTACGGCATTCAGTAATTAAATAATTGGTAAGGCGGTGTTGAGTTTTAACAACTTATAAAACTCAGTATGTTAAAAGATTGTTGTTTGAAAGAGACCGGTGTTAATAATGTTGTAGTTCGTTATTCAAATTATAGTATGGCAAGGTATTTATTGAAAAGTTATAGGCACAGTGGAAAGCCTGTAACAGTAAATAAAAATAAATCAAAAAAGGAGAGAAGATGATTTATTCGGGACCATAAATATCAAAAACAGGGTGTTTTTAGTTCGGGGACGAGTAGTGCCCCAGAAAAGGTATCACAAAATATCTTTCGCATAAAGGCAAAATTAAAACAAAAACTAAATGTCTAGTAACAATACTTATAGACATTAAATGGAACTATTAAAACATTAAAAAAAATGGAGAATTATCATGAGTAAATTAGAAGGAACAAATGTTATCACCAATATTCAAATTGTAATAGATACCGATAAGGTGATAAAAGATATACCAAATCCAAGTAAAGATCAAAATCATCCGTCAGGATTGTCGCATGATTATCAATACATGGTTGTTTCCGGCAATCAAAAGATTAATGGTCAGGGAACAGCCGATTTGAATTTTTTGGCGTTTCCCGGAGATGTAGTTCGAATGAGCATGACTTCGGAATACAGCAACCTGGATAACCCGGTACTCATCTACAAAATAGCAAAATTTGGAGGTGATGACGTATTTAGTGATTTCAATGCCGAAAGCATCACAACAAAAACAGTAGAGCCAGGCAGTTCAAACGTACTTCCTCCGGCAATTGTGGAGAGAAAATTTTGGTATTACCAGGCTAATGTTGAGAACAAAGGGACGGAAAACTATCAAGTTTGGTTTGCCATGTACCAAAGAGTAAGAGGGGGCGACCCTGTTCTTTTTGGTTATTTTTATTGGGATCCAACAATTACCGTAAATGTTTAATTATATTTTTATAAAAAAAATCTGTAATTAAAATATAAGTGAACATTTTTTACTTAAACTAAGAATACGGCTAAAGTCCCTTGGAACGGACTTTAGCCCTATTATAATTTAAGGTAGTTCTCTCAACTGCTGGATTGGACCTCAAAGGTTACGGCATGCTCAACTGTCTATCAAATTTAGTTTGTCTTTGCTTAAGTTTTTGTAAATTAAATAAGGATTCTATAAGTTAGAATTACAGATTTACAAAAGAGGATATTAAAACTTCTTAGTATGAATTTGTTATCTGTACAAAAGTGTTAAGTGAATTTTTTAATCATTCAAAGAACTAATTATGGAAAAACTTTGGTCTCCCTGGCGCTCACAATATATTGATTCATTTTCCGAAACTCCGAAAGAAGAACCCAAATGTATTTTTTGTTCTGCCTCGGAAGAGGGAAGTGAAGATAAAAATTCGGTGTTGGTTGTTCGCAAAGGGAAGTTAACTTTTACAATTCTAAATCTTTATCCATATAATAACGGACATTTAATGGTTGTTCCAAATCGCCATTTAAACGAATTCTCTTCACTTACCGCTGAAGAAAACAGCGAGATCATGTCGGAACTTCAACTTGCTCAACAAGCATTATCTATTGCAATGAAACCGCATGGATTTAATATCGGTGCAAATTTAGGTAAAGTGAGCGGGGCGGGTATTGATGCGCATCTTCATTTTCATATTGTTCCAAGATGGAATGGAGATACTAATTTTATGCCGGTGTTGGCGGAGGTTAAAGTTCTTTCGGAAGATTTAATGCAGACCAAAGCAAAATTACTTGCCGCCTATTTGCAAATAAGCGGCAAATAATCAATGTGAATTATTTCTCCTCTTGAGCCATCCATTTTTCAACGGCGGAAAGAAGACCTGTCATAGCGGTTATTAAAGGTTTATGTTGATCTTTATCAATATCGCCTAATATTTGAGAATGGATATCGACGTATGCATCATTTAATTTACGAGTAAAGTCCTTCCCGTTTTCAGAAAGATATAAACGCATATTTCTTCTGTCGTTCGGTTCAATTTCTCTAATTACATACCCTTTTGCAACCAAACCATCAATAATACGTGTTAAACGGCTGGCGCTTAAGTCCATGCGTTCGGCTATTTCTTTGTTATTGATGTTTTCGATCTCATTTATTTGACGCAGGCATCTGAATTCTGCTTGCGTTAAATTATGTTGCTTTGCAAGTCTTTCCTCTTTTTCATGGCAGCTTGTCAGTAGTTTAAACGTTAAATCTGCTAACTTGCTTGCTGATTGATGAAGTTCTTGTTGTTCCATAATGGTTATTTTGCTTCCGGGATTGAATGTTTAATCTTAGCCCACATTTCATCGTACTTGAAACCTTTGAATGAGGGACTTTCGTTGTTATGGCAGGTAACGCAGAATTTTTCTACATCGGCATGAGCTGTTAAGCCTTTGCTGATAGCATCTTCTTTGTTTTTCATAACTTTCATATCTTTATAATCCGAACCGGCACCATGACAGCTTTCGCATTGAACGCCATCTTCAACTTTGAATTTTGCTCCAAGCAAGGAAGCATCAGCATTGTATCCGGCAGCATGGCATTTCAAACAAGCTTCAGTTTTAGCGGCAGGAGTTTTGAATCCTTTTTCAGTAGCAATAGCATCAGCTTCTTTGCTCTGTAAAGTTTTGAAAGCTTGAGCATGTTTTGAGTTGCTCCAAATGTCTAACTGTTTTCCTTGTTTTTCTGATTTATGGCACATTCCACATGCGGCAGTTCCAACAAATGAGTGAGGCTTTTTAGCCGTTTCGGTTTGTGCGTTCACAAAAGAGACGAAGAGAATAACGAGCAAGAAGGACAGGATATTTTTCATTTTTTCACCTTTTTGATTTATGTAGTAGTTACTTACGGATTTTTGTTCCAAAAACGTTTGCTTTTCCATTTATATGTCTTGATTTATCAATTATTGTACCGGATGCGTCAACTACGGTTGAGTGACACCATACGCACTGATCAATTGTGTACGGAATGTGCCCAATTGGTGATGGATCAGCATCACTTTTACCATGACAACTTGAACATTTTACTTCGCTGCCGTCAAGTACGTTCCACTTTGGAGCTCTTTTGTTGCCCACCATCTTATCCGCTGTGTATTGATTTTGCGACACAGATGATGCATCCGCTTTTTTGAATTCGAAGTTTCCATGGCAATAGGTATTAGCGCATTTGTTGGTACCAAAATCATATGAAGTTCCACCTAATTTGTTTGTGAAAGCTCCAAAACTTAATTCAGCGTTTCCATCACTTCCAAGATGTCCGGCTGCATTAACATCAGCTGGAACTGTGTGGCATTCGGAACATGCAAGTGAAATTCCATTTGCAAATGCTGATAAATGTTTTGCGTGCGCACCAACTCCCGGTGAAGATGTAGAAGTATTTCCATCTAAATCTTTCGGTGGGGAAACTTGAGATGGATTGTTGAAATCTCCATGGCAGGTGTTACATGCAGCGGGACCTTGAGCGCTGGTATGGCAACCGCTCGTTTTACATGTAGGACTTTGTGTTCCGCCGGTAAAACTACTGTTATGGCAACTCGCGCAAGCCGAAATGTTCCATGCGTTTGCTTTTAAGAATTTCCCGTGGAAGTTTGATGAATTCGGATCAGTAATTCCTGTTTTATGAACAGTAATTGAACTATGACAGGTTGAACAAGCAACGCTGTTATTTCCACCCTGGAAGTTGTCTCCATGGCAAGTTTTACATGGTGTAAATCCATTCGTCAAAGGATACTTTCCGTGGAAATTAGGAGAATTCTGATCAATGATTCCTGATTTATGGACATCGATCGTTGAATGGCAAGTTGTGCAAGAGGGACTTTGCATTCCTCCTGTAAATGAACTTCCATGACATGAAGAACAATCCGAGAGTCCTGATTTTAATTTATACTTTCCATGGAAATTGGCGGAATTCTGATCCGTAATTCCGGATTTATGTACATCGATTGAAGCGTGGCAAGTTGAACAACTTGGACTGTTAAGACCACCCTGGAAATTATCACCATGACAAGTTTTGCACGCTGTAAAATCTTTTGCTAATTGATTTTTCCCATGGAAATCGGGAGAATTTGAATCTTTATATCCCGTTTTATGCACAGCAATTGAAGAGTGACAGTCAGTACATTTTGGGCTCTGACTTCCGCCGCTGAAATCTGGTCCATGACAGGAAGAACAATCTGCAAGTCCGCTTTTGAGAGCATATTTACCATGAAAGTTTGCTGAATTTACATCAACAATTCCCGTTTTGTGTACATCGATAGATTTGTGGCAATTTGAACAACTTGGACTGGTAACACTTCCCTGGAAATTATCTCCATGGCACTTTTGGCAAGGAGCAAATCCATTTGTTAATTCGTATTTCCCATGAAAATTTGGTGAGTTCGGATCTACAATTCCTTCTTTGTGAGCGGAAAGTGTTGTATGACATGTGGTACAAGCAGGGCTTTGGATTCCACCCTTAAAATCAGTCCCGTGGCAGGATGAACAATCTTTTAATCCATCTTTAAACAGATATTTGCCGTGAAAGTTAACCGACGCGGTATCAACAATTCCTTCTTTATGCACATCGATTGACTTATGACAGGTTGCGCAACTTGGACTAGAAATACCGCCTGTAAAATTTTGTCCATGGCAAGATTGGCATTGACTAAATTTATTTGTTAATAGATACTTTCCGTGGAAATCGGCAGATGCCGTATCAAGTAAAGCTGTTTTGTGCACTGAAATTGCTTCATGACATGTTGCACAGCTTGGACTGCTTGATCCGCCAGCAAATGATTTCCCGTGGCATTGACCGCAATCAGCTAAACTGTGCTGTAATAAATATCTTCCGTGAAAATTTGCTGATGTTGTATCTTGAACTCCATTCAAGTTAATGTGAATTGTTGCAAGGGAATGGCATTCGTTACAACTTTTCGCCATTGTGATACCACCATCAAGATTTTTACCGTGACATTTTTGGCAGTCGGTAAATTTCATGTTTTTTTGTACAAAGAACTTCCCATGGAAATTAGCGGAAGTTGAATCCATTACACCCGGCTGGTGAATGTTGAGGTTTTCTAACGCTTCTAATTCTGAACTCTCCTCACTACAAGAGAGTAAAAACAAAGCAGGAAAAATTAATAACAAGTAGATAAGTAATGTTTTTTTCATAATCATTTCCAAAGTTTTAAGTTAATCAACTTAGTTTGCTTGACTTCCATGACAATAACCGCAGAACCCGACACCAGCAATTCCGTTTGCCGAAGCTCCGATATGACATGTATAGCAGACAGCTCCGTCAGAGTCATGCCATGAACCATGCTCATTTTTCATAAATCCAGCCGGATGCGTTTTAAGATTGTTCCCTTTGCCCGGAAGATTATCAACATGGCAGGTAATACAAACCGGATCGGCTCCATCAGATTCATGACACGAAGCGCATCTTTCAATGTCTCTTCTTGCTAAAGTTGCGTGCTCTCCACCACCAGAACCTATACCGAACGTTGTGAAGTTTGGACTTTTGTGGTTGGTGGGTGCAATGCCTAAATAATAGAGATCGCCAGCTTTATTTTCATGGCAGCTTACGCAAAAAGTTTCTACTTGATGGCAAGTTTGACAATTTGTTTCTTTTCCTTTTGCTTCTATTCCATGTGTGAATTGAAAATTAAGATCGTGCACTCTTGTAATTTGTTGCTGCTTTGTTCCGTCAACAAATGTGTGAGGTTTGTAAGGAGCATAAAAGTTTGTCCAGGTTCCGGTTTCTGTTAACATTGTTGTTCCGGTATGGCATTCTTCGCATGAATTATTATCATGACACATTACACAATTTGCGTTTGGTTTTTCAGCTAAGAACTTATGGCTTTTTTTGAAATCAACTACGTTATGCGATTTCGGTAAAAGATTTGCGGTTGAAATATGGCAAGCTTCGCATGCTAATGATGCGGTTTTCTTTTCTCCATGACACGTTGCACAAGTTTCCATTGAAGGTACACTTCCGGCGGATTCATAGGCGTAATCAACTTTATCCATTCCTTTGTGGCAGTATGTACATTCAACATTTTTACCTACGTGGAAACTATGGTTAAAAATGATCGCTGATTTTTTTTGAATCAATGGTTCTTGAACAGAGTCATAGTGGCATTTGTTACATTCGTCTGTATTTTCAACATCGTGGCAGGTTGCGCAATCTTCCATCTTAGGAAGAAGCTGATCCTTCATTGTTTTTGCATCGCCTGTTTTGGTATGGCATCCCTTGCAATCTGTTATTTCAGAATGAAATTGATGAGAAAATTTGATACGTGATTTATTATTTTCAGTCTCACCATCGTTTTGTATTCGCTGAACCGAAAATGCAGCAAATGCTATTACAGCAGTTACTGTTAGAAAAAGCAGGGTATAAAAATGTTTTATTTTCATATTACATCACGTTTAAATTAGAGTTAAACCAATAGTTAATTTTGAACATCAATCTCAGATCATGTTTGTATAAAGGATTATTTAAAAATTGTCCTTGAACATCGCAAGAGAGAGTTCTCAACGGACGAACATTGAGGTTAGCCAATAATGATATTAGGTTATGCGTCTGATCATCCGGATTTAATTTGTAATGAGAATAAGCAGCACCAATTGAAGGAGTTAAAAATCCTTCCATAAAAGAATAACCTGTTGAAAGAGATACGGCGTCCAATTCGCCTGCGTATCCTAAATTTTTTCTGTAAAAGATTGAGCCGTAAGTTGTATTGCATCCAACGGAGATGCGTTGGGAAGATTCATCTTTATAGATAACATCACCGATCTTGGCAAGAAGTGTTAAGTTTGGACATATTTTGTAATCTGCTCCAACTTCAAATTCCTGCGAGTTTTGTCCATCAAAAACAGAAAGGACAGTGTTATACTTTAACAATGGTTCGCGGTAATTATAGTAGAAAAGAAGACCTAATTTTTCGTTTGTGTTATATCTTCCTTCTAATTCGAATAGAGAAGTTTTAACGTAGTTTAAATCAAAATTGTAACGGGTGTCCAAAGATAATCCGTTTTGATTATCAAAGCTTAGCTCGGCAGAAACAAAATCGTAAGTGCTTGCATCACGTTTAATTGTTGCCGTGTAAGGATTAAACAGTGAGTCGAGTCTGAGCGCAGAATAATCTTTTGGTTTATAGTTTTTATGGAGATAGCTTAATCCAAAGAAAAAGTTTGATAGTTTTGAAGAGGTAACCTTTGCTCCATAAATATCATTATTTGACCAGTCATTTATTAATTCAAGTTTTTGATAAGCAGGAACATTTGCTCCATAATAACCGGTAAACTGCATATCCCAATAATTCACTTTTACGGTAGCGCCGTCAAACACTCCACCGGAAATAGAATTGATGATTGGTTGTCTTCCTAGTTTTAGAGTAGCAACATCGAACAGATTTCTTCCTTCAACGTAAAGATTATAAAATCTCACTCTCGGATCGGTAGTTTGAGGAACGAAAAAATCGGTTTCATAGTTAAAAAGGGTGCGGAGAGAATAGTTGTTTTTATTTACATTGAGAGAAACCATATCATAGTTTCTTAAATATTTTGCTGAACTTCCGGGACTGTCATATCGCTGGAAGCTATAAAACATAGAGGAGATTCTACCATTAATATTTTGTGCCGGAGAAAATGCCGGAATAAGCAGAATCAAAAGGAAAGTGTAAAGACATTTTTTCATACAGAATCCTATTTTGTGGTGACGTAAATTAAACAAATATTTTTATTTATTCTCTTACAGCGTAGCAAAAATTTTTTGCAGCCCTAATTTTAACAAAACTAATTATTGGCAGTTGACAATCAATAATTATTCCAGTTTTATCCTCCAGGTAAGTTAATAATTCAAGTGATTTGGAAGGAATTTTTTAGTGGATGGTCAACAATTTTTAACTTTGATAATTTGTTTCCAGGTATTGAGAAAGCGGAAAGATTTTTTAGAAAGTTTTGCTAAAACGGAAGAAATAGATTAATTTTGGACACTTAATTCTGAGCATAAGATGGGCTCATAGCTCAGTTGGTTAGAGCAGCTGACTCATAATCAGCGGGTCGGAGGTTCAAGTCCTTCTGAGCCCACTTGAAAAAGCTTCAAATATTAACTATTTGAGGCTTTTTTTATTCCCCTTTCCTCAAAAACCCAATAATTAATGCTAAATTTGTTTGAAATCTACTTTAAAATTTGATTAACAAGACCTCAACTTAAAACTGGTTTTAATTTCCATGAACTTAATTCCTAAACAGATTGGAACTCGATTGCTCTACTCACTAAGGAAACTCTATTGGAATTTTTATAGTTTGAACTGGGATGAATTTCTTACCGATTCCGGATATGCCGAAGAAATTGAGCAGATTGTAGAAATTGTTAACTCAAATAAAAATCGAGAAAATCCCTCTCTTCTCGATCTCGGTTGTGCAACCGGGAGTTATTCAACAGCATTCTCTAAAAAACATTTTTCTGTTTCCGGGCTGGATTATGCTGAAAAAATGATTCGCAAAGCCAGGCAAAAAGCGATCGCATCAGGATCAAAAAATATTAAATTCGAGGTGGCAGACTTTAATTGCGGATTAAGTTTCAACAACTCTCAGTTCGACATTGTACTAACTGCACATATCTTTAAAGCGGTTGTCGATATTCCATTTTTAACCGAAGAAATCGTAAGAGTTCTAAAAGAAGATGGATTATTAGTTGTGGTTACTAAACAGGAAAGGGAAAGAAGCCCTGCAATACGAGAAGAGGGAAAAAGCTTTGTTAATTTTCTGCTAAAGTTAACGAAGGTAGTTTTATTTAATGACCATAAAAAAAGTAACTTTAAGTACGAAGATCTCCGTGCTCAGATTGAATCTTTAAATTTCATAGTGCACCGCGAATACGAAACCGCAAAAAATCGTGTGATAATTTTCCAGAAGCTGTCTTTGTATAACCAAACTGTTTCACCTTTACAAATTTAAATTTATCGGTTATCAAATCCTTTTTGCAGAAAGATTTCATCAAATTAATTTCCTTACTCCAAGGAACTTTAAACTGAAACTGTAATGTTACCATCTCAACGGATTGGATTATTAAGAAGAAGTATTATCCCAAAATTGAAGCGAGTGTTTGAAGAATGAAACGTAAGTCAACATATAAAGAATTAATCCGAAAGATATTTCTTGGACGAATTCACTTTGCTATCACATTTCTGGTGCTCTTCCAACTTTCTGCAACAAATTCATTGGCACTCCCCTTAAAACAAACTTTAGCTACTGATGTAAAAGTTTATCATGAATTGAAGAAAATTCCTCCGACTGCACAACAAGTTAAAGTCGGATTTTATACGCAGAATATCTACGAGGTAAATCCTGAAAGTAATACGTACTACATGGATTTTTATGTCTGGTTTAAATGGAAGGGAAGCATCGATCCAACCGAAAAAATTGAGTTTATGAATGGTGTTGAAGACTGGGGAATGACAAAAGTAAACACTTATGAAACTCCGATGCTATTGCCTGACAGTAGCTTTTATCAAGTGGTTCGTATTGAGGGAAGGTTCCGAGAAAATTTTGAATTTGAGAGATATCCGCTTGATGAACAACGATTAGGTGTAGTGTTGGAAAATTCTTTACACGATATTAATGAAGTTGTTTATATAGCTGATACTGTTGAATCTGGTTATACCGACGATCTTGCTATACCGGGTTGGGAATTCAAAGATTATTTAATCTCAAATTTGTATCATCAATACAAAACCAATTTTGGTGATTATAAACTAAATGAAAAAACTTCAAGCTATTCGGCTATACGGTTTGAACTTAGGGTTACTAGACCGATAAACTATTTTATTTGGAAACTCTTATTCCCACTATTAGTAGTATTGTTTGCAAGTTTTGGGGCATTATTACTCGATCCACTACGTGTTGATTCAAGAATTTTTCTTCCGATCACCGCACTGCTAACCATCGTGTTTTTGCAGCAGGCATATTCGGATGCTCTTCCCGCCGTAAGTTATTTAGTGTTGATTGATAAAATTTATGTGATCGCTTATATCCTTATTATTGCGGCAATAATGGAAACAATTTACACAGCAGGAATTGTTGTTGTTGAAGACCCACAAACTGTGGTAAAAGTAAAAAAAATAGACCGAATATTTTTGTGGGGCAAAGTTCTATTTCTAGTTGTCGGAATGATTATCCTCCTTCTTCTCTAATCCTGGTTGAATGTTATGTATCAAAATGTCCCCAAAATTATAATTAGTAAGAATCGACTGAAGTATTTTAATATTTCGTCCAGGGAACCGACTGATTAGTTCATCTCTCACTCAATTTATAAAGTCTAATTATTTTTTCCCCGATAAATTATTTCAAAATCTTTATTCAAGAATTTTTCGAAAGTTTCCGCAGAAATTTCGATGTGCTTCTTAATATTATTTTATGGTGGAAGAAAAGTTTCTACTTCAAGAATAACTTTATTGTTTTTTAAAGTCCGTTTCCAAATTTCGACTACATGCCCATCCACTACCAAATATAAACACACATTCTCACGTTATCTAAATAAAAAGCTGAATGATTTTTATTCATTCAGCTTTTTATTTTTGATTATCACCGATAATATAAAATTATGATCCTTGGAGTCAATTAATGATTCATTTCATCAGCGCTAGATCCATAACATCCCGGAATCGGAATATCCAGTAAACGGAGAAAAACACCTAACTGCGCTCTGTGGTGAATCAACTGGCACAGAGAATGTCTGATAACTTCAGCTTTTGAAAGATCCATGAGTACAGTATCACCATTTCTCATAACCCATCTGCCATCCAGTTTTCTTTCATTCTCCTCAACTAACTGAGATTTACCTTTAGCAAAAGATTCCTCGAATACTTCCAATAATTCTTTTGTATTATTGATAACTTTTGGATTATAAGGCGTAGAGGCAAAATCCAATCCATCATTTGTAATACCATGTTCAATCCAGCCGGGAATTTCTGCGATGTGAGTGGTTAATGCTCTGATTGTCATACTTTTGGGATGCGGTTGCCAATCATACTTGTTATTTGGTACAACTTCCAACATTTTTCTGGTAGATACGGCTTCTTGCTCTAATTCGTTCAAGAAAGTTTTGATTAAAGACATATTGTTTCCTCTTAAATTTTGTAAAAAAAACTACAAGACAAAAATAGCTTTCCGGATTGACAACGGTATGTCAGTAAGTTTTATGAATTTAAAATATTTCTGCTATTAATTTTAATTAATATCTCCTCCAAAATAATTTTTAAGGAAACCGGAGAAACAATTTCCGCTTTATCCGCAAACATTAAATACCAATGAGCAAAATAATTCAGAGATGAGGTTAAAAAAGTCATTTGAACCTTATCTCCCATTTCCTGTTCATTAACAAACCCGTTATAATATTTTTGTTCTTTTAAATAACGAGCAATATTTTTATCAACCTGAATAATAACAGTTTCCAGATTTTGTTCCTTTGATATTTTTTGCAGATAATTTTTAATTGAAGGATGTTTTTTTTTGAATGCATTGTTAGTCTTACTAATGCTCAAAATTCTGTCTAATCTAAAATCGCGGTAATCTCGTCTTAATTCGCAAAAAGCAATGGTGTGCCAGTGATTTCCGGCAAAAAATATTCCGATTGGTTCAATATTTCTATCTTTAATTTCATTTGAATAAAAAGTATGGTAACGAATATTGAGAGATTTCCTTTCCGACATACTCTCAATAAGGATTTGAATTCCAATTGAATTGCCGGAATTTTCTAAAGATGATTTTTGCCTTACAATTTCAATATTCTCTTCAATACTTTCAAGCAGTTCTTTTTCTGAATTTCTTAAGATAGCTCGTATTTTCATCATACCGGATTTGAAATTTGAATCAATCGAATTATCGGTAAACTTTTCTATGAGCTTTTCGGCTGTTAAAAATGCCGTAACTTCTTCTTTTGAAAACATTACGGGAGGCAGATGGTAACCCTCAATAAGAGAATAACCAATACCGGAGTCTGAAGCAATTGGAACCCCGGCTTCTTCTAAAGTTTGTATGTCGCGGTAAACAGTTCTGATACTAACGTTGAAACGATCGGCAATATCCTTTGCTCTTACTATTTTTTTAGACTGGAGCTGAATTAAGATTGCAGTAACTCTATTAAAACGATTCATAGCTAATATTTACGGATTGTGGTTAAGAATTAATTAAAACTGGTTTTAAATCTGAATAATTCTTAGAAGTTATCCAAAGTTCTGAAAGATAATTTGTTCGAAATTAGCCGGAATTATCATCAAGTATTCTAACCACAGAAGGGAAGTGATTTTCTTGTAATCTTATAGAAAAGTTTTTGGTTATTTCTTTTTCGTTTTTGTAGCTGCTTTTTCCGAATTTCTCATCACTCTAAATTTTACTATGTTCGTTATTAGCTCTGTGGGAAGCGGTTTATCAAGTGGAAATTGAATTGAACCCTTCGCCCATTTATAATCTGAAAGTTCATTCTTAAATGTTTCAATTCCCGATGATGTTGGATAAAAACCGATATGCTTATTGTACGCGGCATAATAAACCAATATTCCATTCAGTTTGAACGCGGGCATGTTATAACTGATTAGTTCTTCAGCTTGAGGAGCTGCTTGTTTTATTGTTTTTCGTAGTTCAGTCAAAATGTTTTTTACATTTTTGGGGAAAGTAGAGAAATATTCATCGACTGTTTTAAATTTCTTTGAAGTTGGTTCCATATTATTTTTACTCGCAATTATTTTTGAATTGGTAATTCGTTATACAATTCCTTTCGGGAATCGATCTGCAATTAAATTCAGTTGAAGGCCATGTTCAAGGTAAGCTTTCAAACCTGCTAACACCATTGTAAAACCTTCAGTTGAATCGCGGATTTGAGATATGAGTTGTGTTGTGTCGCCGATAAATCCTTTGTTTACAATACTCACGAAAGTTGAGTTATCATTTACTGATTTGAACGTCCATTCTACTTCAATGCGTTCGTCGTAATTTCCCCATTCGATCGTTATTTTTTTGTTTACATCGACGGACTTAACCAAAACCGGAACAGTATGGTTGTACATTTCCCAGGCCCATTCAACTTTTTTACCGACTACCAATTCCCCGGTGCTTTTTGTAAACCAAAATTTTGTTGTGATTGCCGGATTTGTAAAAGCTTCAAAGACTTCTGAAACAGGTTTTCGGATTAGCATCTCAGCTTTTGCGAAGTTTGTATTGTTTTCGTTTGTCATAAAATTATTTCTCGCTTTATCTCTAATTCTTATTTCTTTTTTGCTGATAAATTATGATAAGCTGTTTTTAATGCATCCTTGAGCATCTCTTTTTTTACTTTGTCTAATTCAATAACTGTCCATCCTTGTCTGCCCCAGGTGCCGCTCACCGGATACATAACTGCTTTATCAAAACTACAAAATACCGATTGATCTAACGGAGAAAGTTTTACAACCGCTTGATTATTGATTTCATCAAACGTTGCAAATATTTTCTTGTTCACTCTAAAAGAAGCTTTATCAAAGTGAGGTTCTTCCGTTGCATCCTGAAAAGACAAAGCAAGTTTTCTAAATTCTTCTATGGTTATCATTTGAGGAAATAATGTTTACTTTATAAAAATAGTTCGATAATTTCACAACGAGATAAATAGAATGAAGCTCATCGTTAATTACCATCGTAAGCTTTCTGCAGATCCGCAATTATAAGTTTTTTCATTTGCAGCATCGCTCCCATAACTCTTTTCGTCTTTTCCGGATCAGTACTGCTAAACAACTTGCCCAAAGCAGTTGGAATAACCTGCCACGATAAACCAAATTTATCTTTTAACCAACCGCATTGAACCTCAGCGCCGCCTTCCGAAAGTTCTCCCCAAAAATAATCAACTTCTTTTTGCGTCTCGCAGTTTACCACAAATGATATTGCATCATTGAAAGTAAAATCATGTGAATGGGCACTATCCATAGCAGCAAATATTTGCCCATCTAGTATGAAGTCTGCAAATGCAATGGTACCTTCCTTGTCCGGTTGTTGATTTGCACCGTAACGAAAAGTGCTCAGAACTTTAGAATCGTTAAACAGAGAAGTATAAAAATTAATCGCTTCTTCTGCTCTGCCGCAAACATTACCAACAAACAGCATAGATGGAACGATGCTTTGTTTTATTTCACCAACTGATAAAATCAATTGCCATGAGACGCCGAATTTATCCTGAATCCAACCATACTTTTCACTAAAATGGTATTTGTCTAACGGCATTAACGCTTTTCCTCCGTCGGATAATTTATCCCACAGTCTTTCTACTTCATCTTCTGTTTTGCAATTCACAAAAAATGAAACAGCGGGATTGATTTTAAAAATCGGTCCTCCGTTCAACGCAACAAAATCTTGTCCTAAGAGCTGAAACGGAACAGTCATAACAGAATCTTTCGGTTGACCCGATACTTTGGCGCCTTGTTCCTCGTAATGAGTTGCATTGCCTTCTTTCGAGTCTCCAAAAATAGAAGTGTAAAACTCAACCGCCTCTTCGGCATTATTATCGAACCACAAAAATGGAGTTATTTTTTGCATCTGATCACCTATATTTTTTTATAATGAAGCGCGACCACACCTGACCTCAATTTTTGAGTTTCTATGAGTTCAAGTTGACTGCTATTTTCTAATTTTTCAAATAAACGCTTTCCTCTGCCTGCAATAATCGGATGAACAACAAAGTGGTACTCATCAATAAGACCAAGCTGTGTAAGTTGCGAAGCGATGCTAATACTACCTATTGAGATACCTTTACTGGATTGTTGTTTCAATTTCACGATCTCTTCTTGAAGGTTCGAGCGCAGGAGCGTCGTGTTGTTCCACTCAACGCTTTTCAATGTCGTTGAAAAGACGATCTTGGGTATCGAATCGAACGTGCGGGCAAATTCGTTGGTTACTTCCGTTTCCGATTGATTCATCGCAACGTCGTGCCAGTACGGATACATCAGATTATAGGTGTCGTGTCCGAAAATCTCGATGTCTACGTTTCGCAAGAACTCAGTGAAGTACCCGTGCAATTCATCATCTACAATACCCGAAGTATGATCTGCATAACCATCAATAGTTACATTTATTGCAAAAATTAATTTTCTCATTTTACTCTCTCTCCGTTAAATAATTTAGTGCAACTTCACCATTGGAGAATTGTTTTGTTGTTACAAGCTTAAGTTTTATTTTATTTGATAAATCAGTAAACAACGGAATACCCTTACCAAACATAATTGGGTTAACAAATATCCAGTAGCTGTCTATCAAATTATGTTGCATTAGTAATTGAGAAACAGTTGGGCTGCCGAAAATTAATATGTTCTTCTCCGCCCGTTCCTTGATTTTAATAATTTCTTCCAAAATGTTCTCGCTAACAATGGTGGTGTTATTTGAATTCTCTTTAGCCACCGTCTTAGAAATAACAATTTTTTTTGCGTTGTTGTACCAGTTTGAATATGCAATTTCACCTTTTGTAGCATTTGGGCGATTTCTTGCAGTTGGCCAATTATCGTTCAGAAGTTGGTACGAAATTCGTCCGAATAAGGTTGTGTCCGCTTCTTCAGTTAAACTGCATACAAATTGCAAATTTTCTTCGCCGGCTTCAAAACCATCCAACTCTCCTCTTTGTCCCGCTACAAAGCCATCAAGAGATACATGAACAACTAAAATTAATTTACTCATTTTATATCGCTGTCTATTTTTATCGGTTGATAACTAAGCAGTACAACGCCGCTCTTAAATGTCCTTGTTCCTGTAAGTTTCAAGTCTAATTGGTGCTTCATGTTTTTGAATATTGGAGTACCTTTTCCAATGGCAACAGGGTCTATCATAATCTGGTAACTATCTATCAATCCGGCATCGGTAAAAAGAGAGACGATGCTACCGCTTCCGAGAATAGTCATATCGTTCCCTTTTGTTTTCTTCAAACGCTTCATCTCTTCAACAATATTTCCGCCGAGTATTTTTGTGTTATTCCATTCGGCTTTTTTAAGCGAGTTCGAGAAAACAATTTTTTCTGATTTGTTCATTCCCTTTGCTGTTTCGGGATACATTTCCGCAGCCATAGGAGTAGGCCAGAAACTATACATCATCTCATAAGTTTTTCTGCCGAAGAGAAGAACGCCTTCGGCTTTAAGCGAATCATCGGAATATTTGTTTTCTGCACCGCCGTGCCTGTGCCAGCTTATATCGTGGTTTGGTCCTTCGAAATATCCGTTAAGCGTTATGAAATTGAAGATGTTTAACTTTCTCATATTAATTTTCTCCCATCTGAGTTATGTTGACTTTCTTTCTGTTCAATTGCTGTTCATGTTACGACTAAGCTCACTCCGGCTTGCTTTCAGAGGTCCAACAAGGCGGCGAATATTCATAAACTTCCGGTTGTGATTGCGCCTGCACGCTCATAATTCACTATAATGACGCCATTCGAGCCGACTATGCTTTGTGTAACCTTGAACGCCGCCGGGATAGTGCCATCGGCAAACAACCGCTTTCCAGCGCCCAACGTAATCGGATATATCATCAGCCAGAATACATCTACCAAATCATGCTTGATAAGCGTCTGAAGGAAATTACCACTTCCCCAAACGTGTAGACCGGGACCTTGCTCTTGCTTGAGCTTGGAGACTTTTTCTGCAATATCTCCGTTCAAAAACACGGACGGCTGCCATTCGTGGGAAGTCATGGTGTTCGAGGCGACGTACTTGGTCGCCGGATTGACGCCTGGCCATACGTCCGCATGTTGCGGCCAGTACAGTGCCCAAATTTCAAAGGTTTTGCGCCCTAACAGCAGGTCAAACGGCATGCTCATCTGCTTTTGCAGCGCCGCTCCAAGGATGTCATCATCATAGGGCCATGCCCACCCGCCATACGCGAAGCCGCCGCTTGTATCTTCTTCCGGTCCGCCCGGAGCTTGTATGACACCATCAAGGGAGATATGTTCAAGCACAATAACTTTTCTCATTTTAACTCCTTTAAATTAGTTTTTATCTCGCTTCATTTTCGCGAAGAGCTGCGATTTTATAATCGGTTATATATGCTATTGAAAGAATTACGATAAATACTATAGTGAAAATTGTTTGTCCACCAAAACCATCCACCGCCCAATGACTAATGGTTGCAAAAATAAAGTCGAATGCAAATCCCGCATACGCCCATTCCTTTATTCGTCTGGGAATTTGTGGAATAATTAAAGCCAAAGCTCCAAGGACTTTAAACACCACAAACGCATTTCCAAAATATTCGGGATAACCAAGATGCCGGATCCGGATACCTTCTTTAGCCATTTCCGTTTGGAATGTGAAAGCAGGCATTACTCCTTCAAAAAGAAAAATTATTCCTGTGGTTATCCAAAAAGTAATTTTAAGTTTCTTCATCTTTATTCCTTTTTAGTGAAGTTTAACATACAGTTGATTCCGAATTTATGCGTAAATGCACAGATTAAAACTTCTTATTTTGTTTGAAAACGAAATGTGCCGCTTTTTCAGAAGGTACATATTCAACGCACTCATATCCAAGTTCAACCAAATTTATATCACGCCATAAGCTCTCACCAGATCCAAGTAAAGCGGGTGATACAGCAATGTGCATTTCGTCCAATAACCTCGAACTCAAATATTGCCGAATTGTGTTAGTGCCGCCTCCCAACCGAATATCTTTTCCATTGGCATTTGCTTTTGCCATCTTTAACGCTGATTCAATTCCATCGGTGATAAAGTGAAATGTTGTTCCCCCCTCCATTTCAATAGATGGTCTGGCATGATGAGTTAAAATGTAAACAGGCGTATGATAGGGTGGATTATCTCCCCACCATCCTTTCCAAGAATGATCTTCCCACAGTCCTCTCATTGGACCAAACATATTTCTTCCCATTATCCATGCGCCAATATTTTCAAATCCTTTAGCAGCAAAATCATCATCAATACCGGTAATGCCTTCCGTCTCACCACCGCCAAGCAGATCACTGTGCATTACTTGAAATGTCTTCGTAGGCAAAAACCACCCATGTAAAGCCATGCCTCCTATACCCATTGGAGTGTCCATGCTTTGATTTGGTCCGGCTCCAAATCCGTCAATTGAAACACTATAACTCAAAACTTTTAATTTACTCATAACTATTTCTCCTAATAAGTTTATCAATTCAGGTAATTTTTCAATAGAATTTATTTAGGATTCGTAAACGAGATCATCCATTGAACGCCGAATTTGTCCGCGAAGGAGCCATAATAATCGCCCCAAAACATATCCGCCATTGGCATTTGAACATTTCCCCCGTCAGATAAACCGATAAATAGTTTATCAGCCTCTTCACGGCTTTCAGTATGGATTGAGATGTGAACATTGTTCCCGGAGGTCAAAGCAAAGCCCATCGACTCAGGCGCATCTGTTCCCATCAGTATATTATTTTTACCAAGCGGTAAGGCAACGTGCATAATTTGGTTCTTTGCATCTTCCGGAATTTTCTGATCAGGGACATCTTTAAATCGCATCAGCATGGTAAACTCACCGCCAAAAACTGATTTATAAAAGTTAAAAGCTTCTTCGGTATTTCCGTTGAAGTTTAAGTAAGGATTCACAGCTTTCATGTTTTTATTCCTTTGATTTATTTGTAAGTAATTGATTATTTTTTTCGTATTGAAGTAATGCGATGCCGCACTCGAATGCCATAGTTTTTTTAAGAATAAAATTTTGTTTCGCATCCATTTCTTTGAAGATCGACATTCCGGCACCGAGTGCAGTAGGATTTATGAATAAGTGAAAATCGTCGATGAGTCTGGCTTTAATTAAAGAGGAAACAAATGTTGCACCGCCATAAGCGATTATGTCTTTACCGGTTTGTTGTTTTAAATTATTTACTTCTTCAATCAAATCACCCTTTGCTAAAACGGTATTATCCCATTCGGATTTGTCAAGTGTTCTGGTAAAAACGACTTTATGAGTGTCAGTCATTTTTTTACCAAATGGATATTGCAGATCATCAGGATTTGAAGCTACTTTTCCCCAGTAAGGAATAAAACCGATAGCAAGATTTTTCCCCATAATAATGCAGTCAATCGGTTCTGTTAATTCACGTACATACTTTTTAATCTCATCATCCCAATTCCATATCATCCAGTCCATTTCGCCGTTGTTGCCTGCAATGAATCCGTCGATCGACATTTGTACTTGCAATTTTAATTTTCTCATGTTGTCTCTGTCTTGTTTGTTAAATTTTTGTTCGCCAGTTATTTTTTTGTAGATTTCAGTCTTACCATGCACTTTACGTCAGTATCATTAAAGTATTGTTCAATGCATGCACAGTTCGGATCGATGTTGGGATTCATGAGTAGTTTTTCAAAAGCTTTGCTTATGCTTTGGGGTGTTTTTCTAAAATCAGTTATTAACATACTGATGTATTCCCCTTTTCGGATAGTGTAAGTCTCACAACCATATTTTTGAGCTTCTGCTTCATAGAGTTCTTCAACTGCGGCTTTATAGATTATGACTTTTTTCTTATCAACATTAGAAACTCCATAAAAGTTTCTTAATTCCGAAGTAAGAAGTAACGCATGCAATTTTTGATGTGCCTTCAAAATTCCCTGGGGAAAAGAATCCGCTAAAACACAAAATACTGTTACATCACGCTCCAATAAATATTTTTTCATTTGCTTGCCTTCTTAAAAATTAAGTGCAAACATACTATCGCAGATCAAGTTTGATGAAGTGTAAATACGACAATGTAAGGGGTTGATTGCGTCAAACCGTTTTATTAGTTTTGAGCCATGAAAATTATATCAATATTAGTCCCCGAAAGGGCAAGGTTAAGCAGTATAGAAATTCCCAGACATGCTTTTACAGAGGTGAATGATATTTTGATTGCCGGAGGAAATGAACCATTATTTAAAGTGCAAATGGTTGGAACGACAAAGACCATTCAGTTAAATGACGGTTTATATTCCATTAAAATGGATACTCTGTTAAAGGATGTTGAGAAAACAGATTTGATAATTGTTCCTGCTATGCAAGGAGATCTGAAAGAAGCATTAGCGCTAAACACGGAATTCATCCCCTGGATTATTAAACAATATAAAAGTGGAGCTGAAGTAGCAAGCTTATGTGTTGGTGCATTTCTTCTAGCTGCAACCGGTTTATTGAATGGTAAACAATGCTCGACTCATTGGAGAGCGGCAAATTATTTTAGAATAGTTTTTCCGGATGTAAATCTCGTAGTTGATAAAATACTAACCGATGATAAGGGTATTTATTCAAGCGGTGGCGCATTTTCATCTTCAAATCTAATTTTATATTTGATTGAAAAATACTCCGGAAGAGAAATTGCGGTGCGCTGCTCAAAAATGTTCCAGATAGATATTGAGCGGGGGAGTCAATCTCCTTTTATGATGTTCAGAGGTTTGAAAGAACATGATGACGAACCGGTAAAAAAAGCGCAAGAGTTTATCGAAACTAATTTTAAAGAGAAGATTACTGTTGATCAGTTGTCGGATATTTTTGGCATCGGAAGAAGAACTCTGGAGCGGAGGTTTAAAAAAGCAACGTTTAATTCCGTTGTTGAATATATGCAGCGGGTAAAAGTTGAAGCCGCAAAAAAACAATTGGAAACGGGAAGAAAAACCGTGAACGAAGTAATGTATGATGTTGGTTACACGGATAACAAAGCGTTCAGAGATGTGTTTAAAAAGATTTCGGGAATGTCCCCGATCGATTACCGGAATAGATATAATATGGAGAGAATGTTATAATCGAAGTTGACAATTTCAAGAGAGAAATGTTAGGGAAAAAAGCCGGTTCCTGGTTACAGATGAACCGGTTTTTACTTAATAGACAATTTTAATTGTGGCGGGAAGTACTCGAATTACAATATCTTCATCACTCAATCGCTTCAATTCAATTCCATTTACAATAACTTTTTTTATGGCTTTTGCGAGCGGAAATTTCTTCAAGACAATTCCTCCATCCGGAATTTCCATTTTTCCGCTAACAGAAATGTTGAACGTCTTTTCTTCTTTTTTAATGGAATAAGAAATTGAACCATAATAAGTCTGAAGGTTATTAAAACTTATTCTTTCATTTGTATCCAACCACTCAGGTAAAATTCCTGCACCAAGAACAAGCGAGTGATTCAATTCATCTTCGTAAACAAAAAATGAACGCAGCGAAGAAATGTAATCTGATCCAACCCAGGTATGCGGCATATCTCCGATAAATCTTGCGGTTTTGGGATCTTTCCAAACCACTTCCGCCCAGTGGTTCCAACCCTGCGGGCGCTGGTCGCGGAAGAAAAAGTCAAGCAGTGCGTGCGCTCGTTCCGGCTGATTTAAGTAGATGAAAGCTCCAAGTGTCCTGATTTCGTAAGGCGTATAATTTATCCAATTGAAAGAAGGATCGTCGCGTCGTTTGATGAAGAAACCGAAGTAACGATTGAATGTATTATCTAAAAATGGTTGCGGCAAATTTCTTTTTTCATTACACGGATAGAGGGCAATTGCCGTAGAAGTAGCATCAAAATCGCCTAATTCCGCGCAACCCGGAATGTAGTTGATCTTCCTTTCTTTAATCGCAAGGTTCAACGAGGCAATAAGATTTTTTGAAAATTCATCTCTTATCGAAATGAATTTTTTAAGATATTCTTTCTCGTTTAAAGCAGTTGCAATTTCAACAGCATCCTTCAATCCTTTGATGGCAAAAAAATCATCCCAATATGAATGCATCGGCTTTTCAGAGTAGCCTTCGTGGCTTATCGATTCGGGCAATAATCCATAAAAAACTTTTAGCGAATCAACTGTTTTGTAGTTTTCAGTTCTTCGCTGATTCATTAAATACTCAATATAGTTCACTGCTTGAACAACATTATTAAATTTCGATCGAAGGTAGGTCGTATCTTTTGTAAAAAGAAAATATTGGTTGATTAAATAAATCAGTTGTCCGTGACTATCGTTTTCCGGTACCGGATCAGCTCCGCGGCGATCAACCACGCAGGGAACTTTACCATTTGCATATTGGAAGGAAGCATACCAATCAATAAATTCTTTTACCTCTTTGGTGATCCCAAGTTTTAACAAAGCAGAAGAAGTTAACGAGCCGTCGCGAATCCATGATCTTTCATACGAGCGAGAACCTGGCTGAATGCCTACACTGTCGCGGTTGATTAAAATATATGCCAATGTTGTGCGAAGCGTATTTATCCATTTTTGATATTTCGGAGGCAGTTTTATATCAAGCACATTAAGTTTTTCTTTCCAAAACTTTTTAACCCTTTCAAGTTTAGCATTAACAAATATCTTTCTCTCTTTTTCAGAAGAAAAGGTTGGTAGAACAATTTCCGAATTATGAAACGGTGAAACGAAATAAAAATCCTTTTCTTCTCCGGGTGCTAAATCAAATCGATATTCCAAAGCAGCCGATGCGAAACCATGACTATCTTCAACGGTAGAATTTTCCGGCAGTTCATTTCGACCAATAAATTCAACAATATCTCCATGATCAAAATCGGTGGCTCCGAAAGCATCCGGTTTAGCTAAAAAACAAATCGATTTGTCTTTGTCGATCAACACTTTCCCATCTGTAAAAGCAATTGATCCAATTTTGGAAGCTCCGCCTTGTGTATTCAAAAATTGATAGGAAGGATTCACTTGAAAAGGACGGATTGCGAAATAAATTTTACCGGATTGTCTTCTGTTCGATATATTTTTTAGCTGATAAGACATATTCAATAAAGAACTACCGGATTCACCGTCCGCAAAAGTTTTTATGGTTAGCTGAAGATTATCTGTTGTTCGCTTTACAATCGGAATAGGGAGGTAATCATCCTCGAGTGACTGTGAGTTTCGAGAATCATTCCATGTATCGAGTTTCCCATCGCTTACAATAAAAGGTTCAACCGAGCATGAAGATTTATCAACTTCAATTTGCCCTTCTTCGTTTATTAACGCTTCTTTTCTGTCACCGTTTACACCAACAACTGTAAAGTAAGAAGCTTCATCGAGAAAATATTTCGGGAAAAATCCTCGCGGATTTTCTTTGGTAATTGCTTTGTAAATGTTATTCGGTGAGGATGAAAAGTCGAGATCCAGCAACTCAATCTCTTTAATTGAATATCCGTTCCCATTTCCCGGTTTCTTCAAATCCAGTTTGAGATAACGCGATTCCGCTTCCGGCAAAGGGATGAAACTTGTCTTTCTATTTCCATCCTTTACCGAGTAAACAGTTCCCCAATTTTTATTATCATCTGAAAGAGAAAGAGAAAATTCTTTCGCAAATTTCTCTTCACTCCAATCGATCTTTAAGCCGCCAAATTCGCGTGTGCGATGAAGATCAATAACAAGACCTGCTTCATCTTTCGATGTAAGTGAATACTCTGTTTTCAAGTTTTTATCAAAGAGATTTTTTGATAGAGTAGTTGTACCTGCCGGAGAGATGACTTCCGGGGTAAAGTTATTATCTTGTACCGAATCAAGCGGTGTGAAATCGAAGCTATCAAAATAAAGCGTTCCTTTGCCGCCGTTAGCCGAGGAGATCATAAATTCCAATTTATCAATGCGCGACGGTTTCATTTCAGTAGTCGGTCCCCAACCTTTGGTGATGTGTCTCTGTTTAATTTTTATTTTCACCCAATCTTTCGGGAAAGAGTAATCACGGTAAATTGTCCACCAAACGCTTGTTCCTTCAGCATCGAGAAGTTTAAATTCTAGATTATTGTTTGGAGAGTTGCCTTTTAAGAAGAAGGAGAATTCATAATTTGCCGGAAACGCGACGGGAAAGTGTGTTTGGATTCCGCCATAACCGGAACCGCCGACAAAATTATAATCAAGTTTTAGACAATCGCCTGCAATGCCGGGAACGGTAGAAGTTGAAACTTCTACGAGATCAGAAGCGATAATTTTCCATTTTTGAGTCTTCCCGAAATCATCTATGGTAATTGCTTGCTGCGAAAAAGTGTTCGGGAAAATCCAAAAAGTGAAAAGGAAACAGATGCTGAATTTGAATTTCATGGTCATTCATCCCTTAAATTTTTTCATATTGATTTGATAAAATGAGAATAATTTGATAAATTTCTTTACATGAAAACGATTACATTAAAATAAATTTTAAAAATGACAATTACAATCAAAGAATTGGCGCAAAAGTGCGGAGTATCCACAGCTACAATTAGCCGGGCGTTAAATGATGATCCGTCCGTCACAAAAGATACGAAAGCAAAAGTGCTTGCAATGGCTTCGCAACTAAATTATAAACCTAATTTGTTGGCAAGGAGTTTTGTTACAAAGAAATCAAACATCATTGGATTGGTAATGCCGGACATTTACGGTGAATTTTTTATGGAAATTATTCATGGCGTAGATGAAGTTTGTTACCTGAACAAGTATTACACGATGGTTTCCAGTTCGCACGGCAAACGTTCAACTGCGGAAGCCATCATCGATTTTATGAGCCGCGGAATTGTCGGCGGAATTATTTTGATGACCCCTGCAATTGATGATGAGGTTCGAAAGCTTCTCCGCCTCAATCAACTCCCGACGGTTGTTATTTCAGGTAAAAGAGATTATGATAAATGCGATTCGATCAGTATTGATAATTACAACGGCGCTTATTCTCTAACGGATTACATTATCAACATAAAAAAAATCAGAAAGATCGCTCATATTTCGGGACCGCTCAACAACAACGATGCGATTCAGAGGCAGCGCGGTTACCTTAATGCATTAGAAGATAATGGAATTACGGTTAATAAAAATTGGCTGATAGAAGGGGATTTTACAACCTTTGGAGGACAAGCAGCGAGTGTAAAATTATTAAAATTAAAAGAGCGACCGGAAGTGATTTTCGCTGGAAACGATATGATGGCTATCGGATGTTATATTGCTGCAAGGCAGTTAAATCTTAAAATCCCAACCGACTTTGGCGTTGCCGGATTTGACGATATTTTTGCTTCGCAATTTCTTAATCCACGATTAACAACTTTGCATGTTCCAATCTATGAACTTGGCAAAGAAGCGGCAACAATTCTTATTAAACGGATGAATAAAACAGAGAAAAAAGAATTTAAACATATTACTGTACCAACGGAATTGGTTCCCGGCGGGTCAATCTAACAGACAAAAAAGATAAAGCAGATACAAAATTTATGAACACATACTCAACTAAATATGGACAATTTTCCAACGATGGAAACGAATATATAATTAATACTCCTTTTACTCCCAAACCCTGGGTTAATGTTATTTCAAATGGAGATTACGGATTAGTCATATCGCAAACCGGCGGGGGATTTAGCTGGCTGACACATTCTGAATTCAATCGATTAAACCGCTGGCATCAAGATATGATCCAGGATAATTGGGGAAAGTATTTTTACATAAAAGATAACCAAACCGGAGAAGTTTGGAGTCCAACATGGAACATTGTTAAAACGCCGCTCGATCATTGTGAAGTACGATACGGTTTTGGTTATGCGGTTTTTAGTTCGGAATATAAAGGAGTAAAGATCATTCTTACAATTTTTGTTCCGATGAATGAAACGCTTGAAATCTGGGATTTTAAAATTGAGAACTCAAGGGATAAACAAGTTGATCTCTCAATCTTTTCATATTTTGAATGGTGTCTCGGTTCTTCGGAAGACTTTCATAGAGAATTCCACAAAACTTTTATCGAAACGGAATTTGATGAAAAAGCTAATGCGATGATCGGAACAAAAAGATTATGGGAAATTCCTCTTGGCGACCGCGGGCATTGGAACATTGAATACAATTACTTCGGATTCATCTCTTCCAATCGAAAAGTTACTGATTATGAAGGCGATAAAGAAGCTTTCATTGGCCAGAATAATACGCTTGCAAGTCCGGTTGGAATAAAGAACGAAAAACTTACAAAGAAAACCGGTAAGTGGAATGACTCGATCGGAACAATTAAAATTGATCTCATGATTGATTCAAAAGAGAGTCAACAAGCAGCTTTCTATTTCGGTTTGAAAGAAAACAAAGATGAAATAAGTGCTTCGATTGAAAAATTTAACACGGAAGAGAAAATTGTTTCCGCTTTAACAGAAGTAAAAACTTTTTGGAAAAACTTTTTAGGAACATTGGAAATTGAAACTCCCGACGAGGCTATGAATCTTTCAGTTAACAAATGGTTCCGCTACCAGGCAATTGCCGGCAGACTTTGGGCGCGAACAGCGTATTATCAACAAAGCGGTGCATTCGGTTTCCGCGATCAGCTTCAGGACAGTTTGGTTTATTTGGCTATCGATCCAACTTATACAGAAAAACAAATCAAACTTCATGCAAGACATCAGTTTGAAGACGGTGCGGTTTTACACTGGTGGCATCCAATTACGGAAACGGGTCTCCGTACCGAAATGACGGACGATTTGTTGTGGTTGCCTTATATCATCACACATTACATAGAGGAAACCGGAAACTATGAAATTCTAAAATCGGTTGAGCCATATTATCATTCTGAAAAAGAAGGAAATCTGCTTGAACATTCGCTTAAAGCTTTTGATAAAGTTTTAACGCGATTAAGTGGAAGAGGTTTAACTCTTATCGGTGCGGGAGATTGGAACGATGGTTTAAGCGCGGTTGGACTCGATTGGAAAGGTGAATCAATTTGGTTAACGCAATTTTTATACACTACTCTAAAAAGATTTGTTGCAGTTTTAAAGTCGATTGGTGAAAACAAGTTAGCAAATCATTATGATGAAAAAGCAGATGCATTGAAAAAATCTTTTGATGCAAATGCTTGGGATGGTGAATGGTTTTGGGGAGCTACGAAAGATTCAGGACAAAAAATTGGAAGTAAAGAGAATAAAGAAGCATTTATCTGGCTCAATCCTCAAACATGGTCGGTGATCAGCGGGATTGCTCCAGAAGAAAAACAAGTGCAAGCGATGGAATCGGTTGGGAAATATCTTCTGAAAAATAATGGAGCGTTATTGCATTTTCCTGCTTACAGCACTCCCGATAAAAATATTGGCTATCTTTCTCGTTACGCTCCTGGTAGAAGAGAGAATGGAGGAGTGTATTCACATGCAGCTACGTGGGCTGTTTGGGCTTATGCTTCACTGAAAAACGGTGACATGGCGTATGAAGCCTACAAGAGACTTAATCCGATTTATAGCGGAATGAATCCCGATTTATATGTTGCCGAACCGTTTGTAACTCCAGGAAATATTGATGGTCCCGACTCTCCAAATTATGGAATGGGCGGATGGACATGGTACACCGGATCGGCATCCTGGTTTGTTAAAGTTGTTGTCGATTGGATTTTAGGAGTTCGCGCGACCAACGATGGTTTGTTGATTGATCCATGCATTCCAAAAGAATGGGATTCATTTTCAGTTAAAAGAATTTTTAGAAATTGTACTTACAACATAAAAGTTATTAACAATGGACATGTCTCAAGCGGAGTAGCAAAAATTTCCGTTGACGAAGTTGAACAAACATCAAATCTCATTCTTCCGCAAGACAAAGGTGAATGCGAAGTGATTGTTCACTTAACAACCATAAAGTGAAAGTGAGTTTGATTAACAAAGTATGAATTTGTTCTAAGTTCTTAAACAATCCACTATTATATAATAAAAAAACTTGGTGTTATGGCGAATGTAACTCTCAAAAATATTTGTAAAGATTACGATAAAGGAAACCGGGTAGTTTCCGATGTATCAATTGAAATCGAGGACAAAGAATTTGTTGTGCTTGTTGGTCCGTCAGGGTGCGGAAAATCAACCACACTTAGAATGATCGCCGGTTTGGAAGACATTTCGGCTGGAGAACTTTTTATCGATGGGAAATTAGTTAATTCTGTTCCGCCGAAAGATAGAGACATCGCTATGGTATTTCAGAATTACGCCCTCTATCCACACATGTCTGTTTTTGATAATATTTCTTTCGGATTAAAAATTAGAAAATTTCCAAAAGATGAGATCACAAAAAGAGTTAATGAAGCGGCAAAAATTTTAGGGCTTGAGGAATATCTTAAAAGAAAGCCGAAAGAATTATCGGGCGGTCAGAGACAGCGTGTAGCCTTGGGGCGAGCGATCGTACGCCAACCGAAAGTATTTTTATTTGATGAACCGTTAAGCAACCTCGACGCAAAACTTCGTGTGCAAATGAGGACGGAAATTTCAAAATTACATAAGAAGTTGGAAGCAACAATCATTTATGTTACACATGATCAAGTGGAAGCGATGACGATGGGAGACCGCATTGTGGTGATGAATAAAGGAGTTGTACAGCAAGTTGCTCCTCCGATGGAATTGTACCAAAAACCGGTAAATAAATTTGTTGCGGGATTCATTGGAAGTCCGGCAATGAACTTTATCTCCGGCTCGATTATAGACCATGATAAACTTTTTTTCTCGAGCGATAAAGGTTCGTTAACATTTGAAATACCTGAACTTGATGAAACGCGTTTAACAAAATATGTTGGCAGAAAAATTTGGGTTGGAATCCGACCCGAAGATATTTACGATTCATCTACAACGATGGGTACATCTAACTTAGCAAAAATAAATGTTAAAATTGATCTGGTCGAACCGATGGGGAACGAAACATTCGTTTACTTTGCTCTTGACGAAGTTCAGATAACTGCAAGAATTTCTGCTCGAGAAAATTCTTCAATCAAGTTAAATTCTGAATTTGTAATCGATCTTTCTAAAGTAAATTATTTTGATTCAGAAAGCGAAAAAAGAATTTAACATGAAATCTCAATCAAAAAATATTTTGCTGAACGGATCGTGGAATTATGTAACCGACTCAGATGATAAGTATTCGTTTACAGAAATCGAAACGCTTTTAAAACAAAATCCAAAAAATAAAATTGCAGTTCCCTCAAATTGGGAATGTGAAGGCTTCCACAATTTTAACGGTTCCATTTGGTTTGCTACTAATTTCGTTCTGAAAAATGATTTGACTGAAGATGACATCTCAGTTCTTCTTTTTAAAGGAGTAGATTATTTCGCAGAAGTCTGGTTGAACGGAAAAAATATAGGAAAGCACGAAGGTTATTTTCAAAAATTCGTTTTTAATGTTTCCAAAGAATTAAAAGTCGGCAGCAACTTTTTAGTTGTAAAAGTCACTTCGCCAAAAGAAATTCCCGGTGAAGTTTGGCCATTGAAGAAAAAGTTGATAAAAGGAATTTTCAATCATCACGATTGCAGACCTGGCGGATGGAGTTATGAATTCGGACAAGATCAAAACACCGGCGGTATTTGGAATGATGTTGAATTGCTGACTGGTGAAAAAGTTTTTATTGAAAATATTAAAGTTGGTAGTACAATATCAGCCAATAAAAAGAAGGCGATAATAGAGGTCACTGCCTCGTATCTGAATAATGTATCTCGGTCTGTCACAGCAAAAATAAAAATTGGTTTAACAAATTCCGGGAGGAAATTTCAGCAAAAAGAAATTTTCGTCAATATAAAACCAAAACAAGGTTCATTCTCGTTTTCATTTGAAATTGAAAATCCGAAACTTTGGTTTAGTTGGGATACCGGCAAACCCGAACTCTATCAACTTGAAATTTCTTCTGAATTGTTTGAAACTCAAGTTGAAACTTTCGGAATCAAAGAAGTTCGGTTAGACGACGAGCAAAATTTCTATCTCAACAGTAAAAAACTATTTCTCCGCGGGACAAATATTATTCCTACTCAATTTTTAAGTCAACTCTCTTCCACTAAAATAAAAAAACTTGTTAGTGACATTAAAGCTGCAAATATCAACGTCGTTCGTGTGCACGCGCATGTAAACCGGAAAGAATTATACGATGAATTTGACAAACAAGGAATTTTACTGTGGCAAGATTTTCCACTTCAGTGGACGTATGATAACTCAAAAGTTTTTGCTCAGAACGCAGTTGCACAAATAAAAGACATGGTTCGACAGTTTTATAATCATCCTTCTATCGCATTTTGGTGCTGCCACAATGAACCGGGAGAACAGATTGAAACTCTTGATAAACTTTTACACACTGCTGTTTTGAGCGAAGATAATTCCCGCATAATCCGGATCGCTTCAAACTATGAAGAACATCCCTATGACGGCTGGTATTGGGGAAAAAAAGAACATTACGCTGCGACACCGATGGGTCCGCTTGTAACAGAATTTGGAGCGCAAGCTCTTCCGGAACTTTCTTCTCTTAAAAAGTTTTTAACGCCCAAAGCAATCAGCAAGTACGATTGGAAAGAATGGGAATATCACAATTTCCAATTCGATCAGACTTTTAATATCGCCAAGATCGAGCGCGGAAAAAATGTCGGTGAGTTTATAAAAAATTCACAAGCATATCAGGCTGATCTTCTGAAAACTGCGACAGAGTTTTACAGACGCAAAAAGAATAACGGCATCACCGGGATTTTTCAATTTATGTTTGTTGATTGCTGGCCTTCGATTACGTGGTCGGTTGTTGATTTTTATGGAAAGAAGAAGTCCGGTTACAAAGCATTGCAGCAAGCATTTAAGCCGCTGTTGCTTTCCATCCGCATTAGACAAGATGCCTTTCTGCCGGAAGCGAAATTCAACTCTGATATTTGGGTGATTAACGATTCGCACAAATCATTTAAGAACTGCTCGTTATCTTTCCTTTGGAAAGATAAAGTTCTCCTTGAAGTTAAGAATTTTGCAATAGACGAAAATGACAATAAATTTTTCTTCTGGGAATCGTTGACTTTTAATCTGTCCAAGGAAATGAAATTTGGTAAGAATAAAATTCAAGTACTGTTAAAAACCAAAGAAACTGTGCTTGATCAAAGTGAATTAGAATTTAAGATCGTAGCTAAAAAATAGAAAGTTTGATAACAATGAAATACATTAAAATAATTTACATTTCTCTTTTCATCCTGACGATGAAAAGTTTTGCGCAAGATTTCGTTTTTTTTAACGATAGTCCAACTGCTTCTTACTACGATCCAAGTTGGGGATTTTCTAGCAACGGAAGTTTGCTCGAACTGATCAACACAAATAAATTTCCGGTTGAAACTACGATAAAATATTCCGGCACTAACTCGCTTCGTTTAAAATATACTTCAATGACCGGCGGCGATTGGGGAATTGCTGTTGCCGGAATTGATTGGCCTGGTAGAGATGTAACAACAAAAGATTCTCTCGTCTTTATGGCATATACAACAACCTCAATCGCTAACACTGATCTACCGCTAATTTATTTAGAAGATTTAACCGGCGCCAAAACTTTGAAACAACCTTTATCAAATTATGTTTCCGTTGTTCCGTTAAATACATGGTTTAAGATTGCCGTTCCACTCTCTATATTCAAGACAAATCCTGGCGGTGCAGATTTAACAATGATCAAAACGATCTTCTTTGGACAAAATAGCGCCGACGCTGTTCAACATATTTTTTATCTTGATGAAGTACGCATGTCTTTAGCTGGAACTCTAACTCCGCCGGGTACACCTCAAAACGTAATGGCAAAAAGTTATTATAAACACATTGATATTTCATGGGATTTCAACCCGGAAACCAGTGTTACCGGTTATAGAATTTACAAACTTAACAATGGAAATTATACTCAAATCGGAACAGCCGCACGAGAGGATAGATTTTTTATCGACTTTGTCGGTGCGCCGAACTTGAGCGGAACCTATAAAGTTTCTGCAATTGACGGAAGTTTTAATGAATCGGCTTTAAGTGCGGAAGTTACAGCAACTACCAGAATTTTGAATGATGACGAACTTTTAACGATGCTGCAAGAATCGACTTTTAGATTTTTTTGGGATTACGCTCATCCGGTTTCCGGTTTGATTCGCGAGCGTTATGGATCGGGAAACACAGTAACTATCGGTGGTTCCGGATTTGGAGTGATGGCGCTTCTTGTTGGAATTGAACGGGGATTTATTTCTCGCCAGCAGGGAACAGAGCGGATTTTGAAAATTGCTAATTTTCTTGAAAATAAAGCCGATCGTTTTCATGGAATTTGGTCTCACTGGTTGAATGGGCAAACCGGAAAAGTAATTCCTTTCGGAACTTATGACAATGGTGGTGATCTGGTCGAATCTTCATTCATGCTCCAAGGATTATTAACAGCAAGAAAATATTTTGATCAGAATAATGCGGATGAAGATTCAATCCGTGCAGTAACTACACGTCTTTGGGAATCAGCCGAATTTGATTGGTACAGAAGAACAACAACGAGCAATTTTTTATACTGGCATTGGTCACCAAATTATGCCTGGCAAATGAACATGCAAATTACAGGATGGAGTGAAGCGATGATCGTTTATATTCTTGGGATCGCATCGCCAACGCACGGAGTTCCTGCGAGTCTTTACAAAAACGGTTGGGCCGGCAACTCGTATTATAAAAATGGAAAAACTTTCTACGGTTATAAACTTGATGTCGGTTGGGATTACGGCGGACCATTATTTTTCGCTCACTATTCTTTTTTGGGATTCGATCCAAGAAATAAAAAAGATTCGTTCACAAATTATTTTGTGAACAATAAAAATCACTCTTTGATCCACCGTGAGTATGCAAAAGCAAATCCGAAAGGAATGCCCGGCTACAATATTCTTACATGGGGAATGACGGCAAGCGACGATCCGTTCGGTTATGGCGTTCATGAAGTTTCGAGAGATAACGGAACTATTTCGCCAACCGCCGCTTTGTCTTCAATGCCCTACACTCCAAGCGAGTCTATCATGGCGTTCAAAAATTTCTACTTTACTTACGGAGATAGAATTTGGGGAATCTATGGATTTAAAGATGCATTTAATGTAAAAGAAAATTGGTATGCGTCAAGTTATATAGCGATAGATCAAGGTCCGATCATCGGGATGGTTGAGAATTACCGCTCTCAATTGCTCTGGAATAATTTTATGAAAAATTCCGAAATAGACAGCGCGATGAATAAAATCGGGTTTGTTCCTGATCCTTCGGATGTTGAAACAGATAACGAAATGCCGGCAGAATTTGCGTTAAATCAGAATTATCCAAATCCATTCAATCCTGAAACGATGATCAGTTATCAACTTCCAACAAACAGTTTTGTTACTTTAAAAATATTTGATGTTCTTGGAAATCAAATTGCCGAACTGTTAAATGGAATGCAGAGTGCAGGAAAGTATCGTACTAATTTCCAATCAAAAGATTATGATCTGTCGAGCGGCATTTACTTTTATCAATTGAAAACAGAACAATTTACCCAGACAAAGAAGATGTTGATACTCAAATGAGAAGCTATTTGTCGAGCAGATTGAAACAGTTGAGTCAGAAAAAGTTTTTTCAAACCGGTCTTAGAAATCCGTTGAAATCAGTTTCATCCGCTAAATCCGCGTGCTATTTGCTTTTTCTCTTTTCTTTACTTTTTCTTTCATGCAATCAAAAAAAAGATTCCCAAACTGAAATTAGTTTTTGGGCGATGGGAGCAGAAGGAGAATTTGTTCAAAAACTTGTACCGGAATTTGAAAAACAAAATCCGGGAATAAAAATAAAAGTACAAATGGTTCCCTGGACTGCAGCACAGGAAAAACTTGTTACTGCATATGCGAGCGATAATTCTCCTGACGTTTATCAACTTGGAAATACCTGGGTGCCTCAGTTTTCCGCACTTGGGGCAATTGAAGAACTTAATCCGTGGATTCAAAATTCATCAGTTGTGAAAAGAGAAAAATATTTTGAAGGAATTTGGGATACAAACGTACTCGAGAGCGGAGTGTATGGAATTCCCTGGTACGTTGACACCCGTGTGTTGTTTTATCGAAAAGATGTCTTAGCAAAAGCTGGATACAATTTGCCACCAAAAACGTGGGAAGAACTTTATGATTGCTCTAAAAAAATTAAAGCAACGCAACCGGCAGACAAATATCCGATCTACATTCCAACTAATGAATGGGCGCCGTTTGTAATTTTCGGTTTACAAGCAAATGCAAATCTTTTAAAGAATAATGCCACGTATGGAAATTTTCAGTCGAAGGAATTTCAAACTGCTTTTTCTTTCTTGATCAATTTTATAAAAGAAAAGCTGGCGCCAATGAGTGTCTCGCAAGTGACAAATATCTATCAAGCTTTCGCCGGGGAATATTTAAATATGTATATCTCCGGTCCCTGGAACGTTAACGAGTTTAAAAAATGGATGACGGGAAATCTTGCCGATAAATGGATGACCGCTCCTTTACCGAACATGGTCGGTGGAAAATATCCCGGAGTATCTCTTGCAGGTGGATCGAGTTTGGTAATGTCGAAGCATTCAAAGAAAAAAGAATCCGCATGGAAGTTTATCGAATATCTTTCAACTCCAAAAACACAAGCGGAATTGTATCATTTAATAAATGATTTACCTGCGGTAAAGGAAGCATGGAATGATCCTTTATTAAAAAATGATATTTATCTAAAATCTTTTTACGACCAGTTCCAAAATGTTGTAGCAACTCCAAAAATTCCGGAGTGGGAACAAATCGTTTTTTCTAAGTTGCAGCAATATGCAGAGTATACAGCGCGCGGTGTAATGACCGTTAATGAAGCGATGAAAGCGATGGATGGTGATGTGAATACAATTCTTGAAAAAAGAAGATGGATGATCAGTAGAAATCTCAAATACAAAAAATGACTATGCAAAGAAAACACTTAAAAAATTTATGAAGAATAATAATTTCAAAGCGCTCATTTTTTTTCTGGGTCCGGCGATGCTTGCCATCTTTGTTTTCTTTTTTATTCCGGTGATATCAGCATTCGTTATCAGCTTTACTGACTTCGATATTTATTCGCTTGGAAATTTTTCTAATGCACGGTTTATCGGTCTGCGCAACTACACACAATTATTTGAAGATCCGCTATTCTGGACGGCACTGCAAAACACTTTCTTCTTTGTAATTCTTGCCGGACCGTTATCGGTTTTTGTTTCTCTTTTTGCAGCGATGTTACTCAATGCAAAGCTTGTAAAGTTTAAAGGAATTTTCCGCCTGACCTATTTTATGCCGGTTGTAACCACGTTAATAGCGGTAGCAATTGTTTGGCGGTTCATTTATCATCCACGATTTGGTTTGTTGAATTATCTGCTCGGATTTTTTCAGATAAATCCGGTTGATTGGCTTGGAGATCCATTTTGGGCGATGCCCGCAATTGTACTGATGTCTGTTTGGAAAAATTTTGGTTACAACATGATCATTTTTATTGCAGGGTTGAACAACATTCCATCCGATCTTTATGAAGCCGCAACAATAGAAGGAGCATCCTGGTGGCAGCAGTTTCGTTCCATTACTTTGCCGATGCTTGTTCCGACAACGCTTTTTATCAGTGTCATAACAATGATCGGATACTTCCAATTGTTTGCCGAACCTTACATCATGACGCAAGGCGGACCGCTGAACAAAACACTCAGCATTGTTCAATATATGTATCAAGAAGGTTTCCGTTGGTGGAATATGGGTTACTCGGCGGCAATAGCATTCGTTTTATTTTTTATAATTTTTCTTGGAACAGTAATACAATCCCTTATTCATAAAAAATTGAAGCATACGTAGTATGAAAAAAGTTTTTCTCTATCTTTTTTTAAGTATTTCCGGACTTCTTACCATCGCTCCGTTCATTTGGATGATCTCTGCTTCACTAATGGCTGACGGGCATGCAAGTGTGTATCCCCCAAGATTTTTTCCTGATGTTGCAACGCTGATTCAGTTTCAAACACTTTTTACAAGATTGAACGCGCTCTCAAATTTTACCAATAGTCTCATCCTTTCTTTATTAGTTACCGCCGTTTCACTTCTGTTCAACTCAATGGCTGGTTATGCTTTCGCTAAATTTAGGTTTAGCGGAAAGGATAAACTCTTTACAATACTTTTAAGTTCGATGATAATTCCTGCACAAGTAACCATGCTTCCTTTGTTCCTTATGTTAAAACAAATGGGATTCATCAATACCTATATGGCTATCGTAATCCCCGGATTAGCAAATATTTTCGGAATATTTATGATCCGGCAGTACGCTATTTCAATTCCGGATAGTCTTCTCGAATCAGCAAGAATAGACGGCGCCAGCGACTTCCAAATTTATTGGAAAATTATTCTTCCGCTTTGCACACCAATTTTGGTAACGCTTGCGTTGTTCACCTTTCTTGGAACGTGGAATGATTTTCTTTGGCCGTTGATCGTGCTTACAGACAATTCAATGTACACACTGCCTGTTGCCCTTGCCAACTTGATGGGAGAACATACCAAAGATCCGGAACTGATGATGGCTGGTTCTGTGGTAACTATTATTCCGGTTGTGATCGTCTTTCTAGCACTTCAAAAATATTACATCAAAGGAATTATGATGGGTGGTGTGAAAGAATAGTGTAGTGTTGGTAGGGAATGATTTTATTTACCTCTCTTTTAAATATTGAATATCGAACAGGGAATAGTGAATGATGAAGTTTTCCATTCGATGCGTATCGATCCTCCTCAGTTTCCCAATTAGAAAAGAAATAGCTAAGTTTAGATACATTTTTTACACAATTTTTCACAGGGAAGACGATGGAAAAGGAAAATGATTCTTTAGTTAATAACGAATCCGTTGATGACAAAAATTATTCAATGGAGACACATCTCATTTATGGAAAAAATCAATCGAATAAATGGGATTATGCACATCATGTTGTTGCACCGCTTACTTCTTCGGTAATTTTTCGGCTCGATTCGGTTGAACGTGGTGCCGAAGGATTTTCTGAGTTTGCTCATTCTGATTTTATGACAGAAAACTCCCGTCCAATTTACATTTACGATAGACTCGGCGAACCGAATAAAGACCTGCTCGAAGAAAATCTTGCGTACATAGAAAAAGGTGAGATGGCTTTAACTTTTTCAACGGGAATGGGAGCTATCTCCGGGATATTTGGAATTCTTACTAAAACCGGCGATGAAATTATTTCTCACCGAACACTCTACGGCTGTACATTTTCTCTTCTAAATAATTGGTATCCGAGATATCAAATAAAAAATATTCAAGTTGATCTTACAGAGGTGGAGAATATTTTTAAAGTCCTTTCACCTAAAACAAGAGTGGTCTATTTTGAATCTCCTTCTAATCCCAATTTGGATATTATTGATATTGGCGAAATCAGAAAAATTCTTGACGAAGTAAATGCAAAGCGAAATGAATCGGAAAAAATTTACATCGTTGTTGATAATACTTTTGCGACTCCTTATTGCCAGAGACCGATTGAACTTGGCGCTGATTTTACGATCCATTCATTAACCAAAGGCATTGGCGGATTTGGAACTGACATGGGTGGAGTAGTGATCGGAAAAAAATCTTTTTATGATTCTCTCGTTTTATATCGAAAGGATTTTGGCGCGGTATTGAACACAAAAGCTGCGTGGACAGTTTTAACTTACGGATTGCCGACTTTGCAACTCCGCATAAGCAAGCAAATTGAAAACGCTCAAAAGATTGCCGAGTTTCTTTCTTCACATCCTAAAGTTGAACTGGTAAATTATCCCGGATTGCCTTCATTTAAATATTATGAGTTGGCAAAAAAACAGATGAAAGATTTTAACGGAAACTTTGCTCCGGGCGGATTACTCTTCTTCGCTTTAAAAGGTAATTCAAATGAAGAGATGCGTGAGTTAGGAAGAAAATTTATGAACTACGCGGCAAAAAATGCTTACACCATGACGCTTGCGGTAAGCCTCGGTCATACGCGAACATTGATCGAACATCCGGCATCAATGACGCATTCCGCAGTTCCGGCAGACAAATTAATTGAATCGGGAATTCATCCCGGTGGAATTCGTCTTGCATGCGGTCTGGAAAATTGTGATGACATTTTAAAAGACCTCGAACGTTGTTTGGAAATTGTTTAACACAAAAAATTAAAAATGGTTGGTCGCAAAAACAACCAACTACTATCCACTAACAACTCACAAAGGAGTTATGATGGCTGTAAATATTAAGCTCTATGACGTTCCGTTCATTTCCTCTTTACAAGATATGGTTCTAAAATCTTCTCAAAAGTATGGCAAAAAAATAGCGCTTGAAGATTTAGCCGATACCCCAATTCCAAAAGTCTCTTACCAGGAATTGATGGAACATATTCTAAGATTTGGCACTTCTCTGCAACAGTTGGGAATAAAAGAACGTACGCATGTTGCGTTGATTGGCGAGAACCGTGTACAATGGGGAATAGCTTATTTAACGTTGATGTCTTTCAATTATGTTGTAGTTCCGATTGATAAAAATCTTACCGCGAACGAAATCCTAAATATTATCCATGAGTCGGATGCTGAGGCGATTATCTTTTCAGATTCGTATCAGCAGTTGTTATCTGAAAAAAAAGATGTATTGAAGAGATTAAAACATTTCATCACAATGGATTTGAAGAAGACCGATTCTTTTTTCTCGATGCCTGAAATGATCTCAACCACTCAACCTATAAATGCGAATCAGTTGCCGAAAATAAATCCGGATGAACTTGGAGAAATTATTTTTACATCCGGTTCGCTTGGAAGAGCAAAGGGAGTGATGTTAAGCCAATCGAATTTGGTTGCGAATCTGATGAGCATGACCAAAATGCTTTTCATTTTCCCAGAAGATAAATTTCTCTCTGTGCTGCCTATCCATCATACGTATGAATGCACGTGCGGATTTTTATGTCCGGTTTTCAGTGGCGCTTCAGTACACTTTGCCCGCTCATTAAAAACCGTTACAGAAGATATTCAAAAAGTTCACGCTACCATGTTGCTTGGTGTTCCGCTATTGTTTGAAAAAATGTTTCGCGCCATTTACAAAGCGATTGAAAAAGATAAAGTGAAATCGGTAATAATGAAGCCGTTAATTACCGTCACGGATTTTGCGGAAAAGTTCGGACTGAAAAATTCAAAGAAAAAAATATTTCATGAATTACACAATAAATTCGGTGGATCGGTTCGGCTCTTCATTGCAGGTGGAGCTGCTCCTGATCCCAAAGTATCGAAGGGATTGAGAGAATTCGGATTCAACTTTGTACAAGGTTATGGTCTAACAGAAACCTCTCCGATATTGGCTCTTAATCAACTTGATAATTATAAAGATAATGCTGCCGGATTGCCCTTGCCCGGAATTCAAATTAAAATAAATCAACCGGATGAAGAAGGAGTTGGTGAAATTTTTGCAAAGGGTCCGAGTGTAATGCTTGGTTATTATAAAAATGAGAAGTTTACAACCGAAACTTTTGAAGACGGCTGGTTCAAGACCGGCGATTTAGGTTGTTTTGATGAAGATGGATTTCTGCACATCAGTGGTAGAAAGAAGAATGTGATCATCGCAAATAACGGGAAAAATATTTTCCCGGAAGAGATAGAAGACATTTTGCACCGCAGTCCGTACGTGTTGGAATCATTAGTTTTCGGAGAGAAGGATGACAAACATGATGAGCGAATTGCCGCACAAATTTTTGTTGATGCGGAAGCATTCATTGAATATTCGGAAAGAAATAATGTCCCTATTACTGAAGAGTTGATCCAGCAAAAGATAAGTGAAGTAATTAAAGAGACTAACGAACAACTGGCATCGTTTAAACAAATAAAGAAATTTTATATCCGTCAACAAGAATTTGAGAAAACTACCACTCAAAAAATAAAACGATATGCAAAAGGAAATGCGGAGCTTTAAATTTCTAAAAACCGAAGTTTTATACACTTGAAAAAACTTCGTTCATAATTTAGAATTGTTTTGATCGATTAAATTTGATAAGTTTCTAAAAAAGGTTTTGGAAAATGGGAAATTATATTGATAGAGTTACAATCAATCCAAACATTTGCAACGGGAAACCAATCATAAGAGGGATGAGGATTTCTGTAGCAACTATTCTCGAGTACTTAGCCGCCGGAGACTCAACTGAGAATATCTTAAAAGCATATCCGATTTTAGAACCAGAGGATATTAACGCGTGTTTGGAATATTCTAAAAAAATCTAACAGAAGAGAGTAAAAATGAGAATCGGAATTCCAAAAGAAGGTAAGTTTGAAGAAAAACGTGTCGCATTAGCTCCCGCCGGAGTAGATGCATTGATAAAAGCAGGGCATACGGTTTATCTTCAGAAAGGAGCCGGAGAAGCAAGTCATTTTTCTGATGATGAATATAAATCACTCGGTGCAAAAATTGTTTATTCAACCGAAGAGGTTTTTCAACGTTCGGAAATTATTGCAAAAGTTGCACGTATTTCTGAAGAAGAATCAGAGTATCTTCAGGAAAATCAAATTCTTTTTTCATTCCTACAGTTGGTAGTAAGCGAGAAGAAAGTTCTCTCGAATCTTCTTGCAAAAAAAGTTACTGCTATCGGATATGAATTAATCGAAAATGAAGCCGGACTTCCGGTGCTGCAATCAATGAGTGAAATTGCAGGACCCGTGGCGATTCAAGTTGCAGAAGGATTGCTGGAAAGTAAAACCAATTTTGGCAGAGGAGTATTGCTTGGTGGAATTACCGGTGTCGCTCCGGCGGCAGTTGTAATTATTGGAGCAGGAGTAGTTGGAACGAGCGCTGCAAAAGCCGCTCTGGGACGCGGCGCTCAAGTGATTGTGTTAGATAGAGATTTAAATCGACTAAGAAAGATTGATGAAACGTTTCAGAGAAAAATTACAACCGTCATGGCAAATTCTTATACCATTTCACGCGGAGTAAAATTTGCTGATGTTCTTATCGGCGCGGTGCTGATGAAAGGAGAAAAAACTCCTCACCTTGTAACTGAAGAAATGGTAAAGACGATGAAAGAGGGAGCGGTTATTGTGGATGTTTCGATCGATCAAGGCGGCTGCGTTGAAACAAGCAGACCGACAACTATTTCAAATCCGGTATTTACAATGCATAATGTGATTCACTATTGTGTTCCCAACATGCCGGCACTCGTAGCAAGAACTGCCAGTTACGGACTTACAAACGCGTCTCTCAATTATCTTTTAGACATTGCCGATAACGGGCTTTCATCAGCCGTTCTTGAAGACCCCGGATTGTCAAAAGGAATTTGTACTCATAATGGATATTGTTCGAACGAGATCATTGCGGAAACCTTTAATGTTGAGTTCCGGCGAATCCATTTTTTTTCAACGAATTAATATAAAGTGAATTTATAATGACCGATGCAGCTGCTAAACCAACGTATGCTTCGAGTATTCTAAAAAATTATTCCCAAAAAGTAGTTTCCGCTGCTGAAGCGGTAAGCGTGATCAAGTCAAATGATAATGTCGTCATCCATTCCAACTGTGCGATGCCGTTTAAGCTGATTGACGCGATGGTAGCGAGAAAAGATGAACTCGAAAACGTAAAACTTTTTCATGCGCTTTCTGTCGGAAAGCTCCCTTACTTTGAACCCGGGATGGAAAAACATTTCCGTCATTATGCAACCTTTATGGGTACGGAAGCGAGAAAATCTTTTGCGAGAGGGGATGCTGATTTTATTCCTGTTTATCTTTATGAAGTTCCGCTTCTTTTCTCAACGGGAATTATTAAACCTCAGGTTTCGTTAATACATATTTCACCGCCGGATGAACATGGTTTCTGTTCCTACGGTGTTGAAGTGGGAATTACAAAATCACCAACTGAAAAAGCCGAAATTATTATTGCACAAGTAAATAAACAGATGCCCCGCGTTTTAGGAGATAGCTTCATCCATATCAGTAAGATAAAATATATCGTTGAAATGGATGAACCGATCCCTGAACTTCCACAATCTGAAAGAAATCTCTCGCCGGAATGGATGGAGATTTACTCAAAGATTGGTGAGAACATTGCGGGATTAGTTGAAGACGGTTCTACACTGCAAATGGGAATTGGTATAATTCCGGATAACGTTTTAAAATTTTTGGAAAACAAAAAAGATTTAGGTATCCACACAGAAATGTTTGCCGATGGAATTATTGATCTTGTTGAAAAGGGAATAATTACAAATTCTAAAAAAACTTTACACCCGGGAAAGATGATCGCAGGCTTTGTGCTTGGTTCGCAACGCTTGTATAACTTCATCCACAACAATCCGATGATTGAATTTCATCCGCAAGAATATGTGAACGATCCCTTTGTAATTTCGCAAAACGCAAATATGGTCGCCATTAATTCCGCGATTGAAGTTGATCTTACAGGTCAGGTTTGCTCTGATTCTATCGGGACAAAAATTTACAGCGGGTTCGGCGGACAGGTAGATTTTATCCGCGGCGCTGCCCGTTCAAAAGGTGGTAAACCGATCATTGCGCTACCTTCAACAACAAAAGATTTTTCAATCTCAAGAATTGCTCCGTTCTTAAAACCCGGTGCCGGTGTGGTTACTAACCGTGCTGATGTTCATTATGTAGTTACGGAATATGGAGTGGTTCAGCTTCACGGTAAATCAATTCGTGAACGTACTAATGCACTCATTGGAATTTCCCACCCTAAATTTAGAGATGAGTTAACAGAATTTGCTAAGAAGAATAACTACATTTAGGTCTTGATGATTGCAGTTATAGGTGATATCCACGGTTGTTATTTAACTCTGCGCAAATTAATTAAACAAGTCCGTAAGCAATATTTCGATCTCATGATATTTGCAACCGGTGACTTAGTTGATCGCGGTAATTTTCCCGTAGAAGTTTTTGAATTACTGATCGATGAAGGAATTCAATTCACTAAAGGGAATCACGACTTGATGTTTTTGTACTCTTACACCCGACCACTTCATCCTTTTGTTTATTCTTGGAAGTACAACGGAAATGAAAAAACTATTTCCGCATACAACAAACAACCAAAATTTTTAAATAAGCATTTAGATTATATTGATATCGCTCCGATGTTTCTGAACTTTGAAGATTGTTTGATCTCTCATGCCGGAATTGCCAACACTTATGCAAAAGAGTTTCGCGGATACAGACCAATAACCGGAGCATTCCTTCAGAGTTTTTGTATTAAGCACATAAATGAATCCGCCGGAGTTGTTTGGAATAGAGAACCTCTTTTGAATTTGGGAAAACTGCAGATTGTTGGGCATACACGACACGCAAAAGTTACCTATAACGAAGTGAGCAACGCTGTTTACGTGGATACTTCCGTTTATACCGGCAACAGATTGAGTGCTGTAATTATTGAGGATGGAGAAGTAGTGGATATTATTTCAGTTGAAACAGAATTGGCAGACATTGCGTAAAATTAGGAATTGGATAGTTAGTAAAAATTTTTGCTCATAATGGCGAGAATATTAAATGATTTAGAAAATTTGCCGGATGGATGAATGAAAATAAATGGATGAATGGAAACGAATGGATGAATGTTTTCCATGCAGCCATTCAGTCATTCCCAATTGCGATGTCGGGTTATGAATTTATAACTGAAAACTGATAACTGTTGACTATTTTATGCGGTGCTAAAATTTTACCTTAATTTATTCGTAAGGTTTCTTTTAATTTCAAATGCAAAAAAGATAGTTTTTGCTTTAATCTGAATTCTTTATATTTCTACACACAATTGAGAGGATTTATCGAAACATATTTTACTCTTTTTAAATAATTTCATAGCTCAAAGGTTTTCCTATTAAACGTCTTGTTGTACATCTATTTGAACTATTACTTCAAGTAACTGCAGGCTTTGCAGTTTTCTTTTTGTTTTATCTTCTTATGGGTTTTTCCGGTTCAGATTCCACAAAGGTTGATCCTTTATTGTGGTTCGATTCTGCTTTCAGAATTGAAAAGTTGAACTCATCTTTCGATGCAAAGAATGGACAAAATTATCAGTTAGATGATCTTGCCCAGTTGGATGACACTACTTCTCAAGAAGATCTCTCTATTCCACTTACAAACGCTGTTCTCGATTCTAACAATACTTCAAAATTTGCCGATTCACTCCAAATAAATTTTAATTCCGTTACGGCATTGCCACTATTTAATCCGATGATGGATTCAAGCAATGTGGTTAAAGTTTTAGATTCCATTAAAACTGTTATTCCAACGACAGCAAAAGGGAAAAAACCAGCCGTAGTTGCAGATACCCTCGCGCTTCGAGCTGAAATTGCCCGGCTGGATTCAATTCGTTTAGATTCACTCCAGCGAGATTCAACCGCAAGAATTGAACAATTTAAATTTAAAAGAAAAGATTCACCGACCATTTCTTTATACGATCAAAAAGCAACAAAACTCTTTGTTCAACCATCATCAGGAGTTCGGCGCAGAGTTGTTGAAATTGATTCCACCGGGAAAAATGTTGAGATCAGAGAAAAAATTGGCGATGTTACCACAAAAGTTATTTTAACAATTCCACTTGAAGAATATGTTGAACTCCGGTTGAAAACCCGGCAGGAAGAAATGTGGGACGCAATTGCTTATCAATACGAATTAAAAGATTCCAAGCGAGGTTTGGGAGAATTAATAAAAGATATTACCGATTTTGAAATTCCACTACCAAGTGTTGGAATTCTTAGCATTTTCGGTCCGCCGAAAATAAATCTCAGAATCGGAGGAGCTGTTGATATTCATGGCGCATGGCGTAACGAAACCACCGAAGGAGTTACCGCTTCCCGTTTAGGTAACACGCGAAATGAACCCGACTTTAAACAAACTGTGCAAATAAACGTTAATGGAACGATCGGTGATAAACTTACAATTAGCGCCGACTGGAACACAGAACGAACTTTTGAATATGAGAACCAGTTAAAAATAAAGTACACCGGTTATGAAGATGAAATAGTTCAAAGTGTTGAGGCGGGAAACGTTTCTCTACAAACATCTCCGCTTGTCGGCGGCAGCGAAGCGCTGTTTGGAATTAAAGCAACATTCAAAATGGGTCCTTTAACACTTACTACACTTGCCAGCCAGAAAAAAGGAGAAATCAAAGAGAAGACGGTTACTGGCGGAACTACTACTAGAGATTTTGAAATACACGCTTATGAGTATTCATCTAATCACTATTTTATTGATGCACCTTACGCAGATACAATAAATACCGACCTAAATTTATTTAATAAATATTACGCAAATCCTAATCACCCTATTAATAATCAGTATATTGTTAGAAAAATTGAAGTTTGGAAATCATATTCTCAATCCGTGCCAAACTCAACAGAACGTAGAGCAACTGCGCTTATCGATTTAGAAGCTCATAAAAAAGATGAGCCTTATCCTGACACCGCCCGGATTGCAAAACCAGATCCAGGGAGAGTTGAGCAGGGTCGATTTATACTGTTAACTGAAGGTGTAGATTATATTTTTAATGAGAATATAGGACAACTCTCTTTTATTTCGCAAATTAATAAGAAGGATATAATTGCGATTGCGTATCAACGAGAAGGTGTTTCGACCGGAGAAGCCGACGATGTATATTTTGGAGAATATTTTGATCAAGTAGTTGATACTTCAAAAAGCCTTGTGCTTAAATTAGTTAAACCTGCGGATCTATTACCTAAATATACCGAGGCTTGGAATCTATTACTTAAAAACATATATTCTGTTGGTGGAAGAAATATAAAGAAAGAAGGATTTGTTTTTGATATCAAATATAAAGTTGAAGGACAAGAACCTCAGTCAGTTCTTGGAGATGTTCGTTTTATAAACGCGTTTGGACTTGATCAAGTAGGTCCGGATGGACAAGGGCAATCTGATGGATTGTTTGATTTTGTGTCGGGAGTCACGATTTTCCCCGCAACTGGAGAAATTATGTTCCCGGTATTACAACCATTTGGGCTCAATATACCCAAAGTTATTCCAAATGCCGACTCGCTGAGATATATGAGTGTTTATAATGAGGAAGAAACTTTTGCGCGTCAAAATAATATCAAAGATAAATTTATTATGACGGGTTCTTTTTCGGGAGAAACGAGGAATGATTTTGACCTCGGCTTCACTCTTGTTGAAAATTCTGTAAAAGTAAATCTTAATGGAAGAGATTTATCAGCCGGAATTGATTATTATATGGATTACAGCACCGGTAAGTTGACAATAAGGAATGATGCGGCTCTTGTTCCCGGCGCTAATTTAAAAATTACTTACGAAGAGAATGATCTTTTCCAGCTTGCATCCAAAACCCTTTTTGGTATTCGCGGACAAATTGATTTTTCAAAAAGAACTAAACTCGGATTTTCGGCATTAACTTTAACGCAGCAAACATTAAGTGACAAAGTCCGGATCGGAGAAGAACCACTAAGCAATTCAATTTACGGAATTGATTTCAGCACCTCAGCGGATCTTCCATTTTTAACAAAAGCAATCGATAAAATATTTCCGACAAGGGAAATGTCGTCAATCAGTTTAAGCGGTGAATTTGCTTATATGAATCCTGATCCCAACACAAAGAAGAGTACCATTTCTTCAGACGAAGGGAAGAGTATCGCCTACATTGATGATTTTGAAGGTTCAAAAAGAATTATTCCCGTAGGAGTTTCTTATACATCCTGGAAAGATTTGAGCATCCCGAACGAATTGAAAGCGCTTTCCGGTTTATCAACTTCAACCGATTCTGCAACAATGTCATATAAGGGGAAGAGTTTTTGGTACAATGTTTTGCCATCGGACGTGATGGTAAAGTATATCTGGCCGGAGAAGAAAGTTGCCCGTGGTGATGAGCAAGTTACGGTACTTGATTACGTTTATATCCCCGATGTCCCTGGAACTTATAACTATTCTACAACGATGGAATCGGTAAATAAACCGCAAACCTGGGGTGGAATTATGAAACAACTTTCTTCTACTGCGAGCAATCTAGTTGTTGAAAATATTGAGTTTATTGAATTTTGGATGAATGTTGATGTAAAATCAGAGAATACAAAAATCTATATAGATCTGGGAAAAATAAGTGAAGATGTAATCCCGAACGGAGTTCTTGATACAGAAGATAAAATAAGAGAGAATGAGCTTATTGATGATGGGGAGGATACCGGATTAGACGGAATGTTTGATGTAAGTGAACAAGCTGCTTCTGGTTCTACAGACGGCGACCCAAGCCATGATAATTTCTCTTATACAAATTCCGGCACAACGTTAAAGTCAAACTATGTAAATATCAATGGGACGCAAGGAAATGCGGCGTTAACAGATATCGGAAGGTTCCCGGATACGGAAGACTTAAACCACAACAGATTTTTAGATCAGTTGAATAGTTATTACCGGTATGAAATTCCTTTAAGTACTGACCCTACGAAAAATAAATACATCGCAGGTGGTGGTGCGAATAATTGGTATTTATTCCGAATTCCACTGAAGGATACAACTCTTCTTGTATACGGCAATCCCAGTTTTTCAGTTGTTGAATATCTCCGTTTATTCGTAACAAATGCAACTGATACGGTTCATTTTAGAATGGCTGATTTTAATCTCGTCGGAAATCAATGGCAGAAAAAAGATTTGAAAGACAGCATCCTTGCAATCTCTGTTGTAAATATTGAAGATAATTATCCTGCATATCAGAGTCCTCCGGGAGTACAAAGAGAAAGAGACAGGAGCCGTCCCGATGAAGAAATTTTTAGAAATGAGCAGTCGCTGAATTTAACTTTGACCGATCTGCCGATGGGGCAATCGCGTGAAGCGATTAAATATCTCTTCCGCCCGCTGGATGTTTTTAATTACAAGCAAATGAAATTATTTATTCATGGTGAAGAGGATCAGAGTACTAACACTAACTCTGTATCTTATGTTGGCGCAAACGGACAAAATGCCGATGTCTATTTTCGTTTTGGAGCCGACACAAATAATTTTTATGCATATAAGCAGCCGATAACTCCCGGTTGGAATGAAGTGAGCATTCTTTTTAGTGAGTTAACAGCCTTGAAAGATGCACGCGATACAACGCAAATTACTTCTGAATTTATCCAAAAAGTTGCCGGGCAAGATAATCAATTTTATGTCGTCAAAGGAAATCCTTCACTTATTGCTATCAAATTTTTATCGGTTGTTATCGTTAACAGAGCAACCGGCGCTATTTCAGGACAGGTTTGGGTGAACGAACTTCGCGTTATTGGCGCAGATGATACTCCAGGCTGGGCTTATAGTTTTGGAACTTCTCTTAAACTTGCCGATTTGATGAATATTAATTTTAATATGAGTCAAACCGATCCCTACTTTCATCGTTTGAATGACCGGTTCGGTTCGAGGGTGGATACAAAAAGCTGGAGCATGTCAACCGATGTTAACGTTCTAAAATTTCTTCCATTTGATATGCCCGGAAGTAATTTGCGAGTAACCTATTCAAGAACAGAAGCGTTGGGCAAACCCCTTTACTTTCCCGGAACAGATATCCGGGTTGAAGAGTCGATCAAAAAATCTAAATATAAAACTGCGGAAGAAATTCGTTCTGAATCACAAACGTTTTCTACTTCAGACTCGTGGAATATTTCCAACATCAAGTTGAACATTCCATCTAATTATTGGCTGATACGTGATACATGGAATGCCATCTCATTTAATTTTAATTATAATAAATCTTTCAGCAGGAATCCGACAACTCTTGCTGCAAAAAGTTGGATTTGGAATGCCTCGGCAAATTATTCGCTTCAGATAGGGAACGATTACTTCTTCTATCCCACAAGTATTCCGGTGCTGGGAACGGCGCTTGCATTGATGAGTGATTACCGTAACGCAAAATTCTATTACACTCCGCAATCTATCGCCTGGAATGTTTCAGCAAGAAGAAATAGAAATATTAACGTTACAAGACCGCAAAGAAACAGCGATTCAAAAACAATTGTTTCAAGAGATTTTACCTCTTCACGCGGATTTAACTATACATGGAAACTTACCGATAACGGTTTCTGGAATATCGGCACTACCTATAATGTTGATGTAGCTTCAACACTTTCTTATCTTGAAACGGATGCTTACAACAACCAGCGTACCGAGCGAGAAATTTGGAAAGATATTTTCGGCGGAGTTATGTTCGGGAAAGATTATTCCTACAAACAAGTTTTTGATCTTAAAACCTCTCCGCGGCTTCCCTCGTTCTGGGATTTGAAAAACTTTTTCACATTGACCGCAGGTTACGGAGTTACCTATCAATGGGATAATGATTTTAGACAGGAAGAACTTGGCAGACGGGTTGGATATTCTAATAGAATCAATTTGGGATTTTCGTTAAAATTAAAAGCTCTTGCTGCTCCATTATTTAAAGAAGATGAAAGTAAGAATCAACAAAAAACTGCCGCAGTTGCTCCAACAAGAAGCAGAAATTTTGATGAAGAAAATCAAGACGCACCAAAAACTGATCCGAATTTAACCGCACCGGCATTGACTAAAACTGATTCAACAGTTGCAGTTGATTCCTTAGCAGGCAGGCCAACTGCAATAACCAAAGCCGTTTATTTTTTAAAAACTTTGGCACGTACACTTTTCTTTGATTACGAAAACATCAGTGTAAATTTTTCAAACGACAATACCGCTTCATCAAACGGAATTAAAGGGAAAGGATCGGGTATTAAAAACTTTTGGGGATACAAGTACAGTGCGAGCGAAGGCGCTTCCCGGTTATACATGCTCGGTCTAAAGAGTGATGTTGGACCAAGAGCAGCTAACGGCAATTTAACCGATAATTACAGTCAGCGAAATTCTATTGATTTGAAAACTTCACGTCCATTGTGGGAAGGTGCCAGAATTGATTTGAACTGGAAAACCGGTTGGTCGATAAATAAAGCTACTTCACTTCGTTCTGATTCTAATGGAGTTACAAGTATTCAGAATATTACTTCCTCCGGAACTCTTGATCGTACTTTCTTTTCTCTGCCTCCGGTCTTCTTCTTGTCGATGTTCAAGAGTGGAATAAAACGGGTGAGCGAATTATATGATCCGAAATCTGCTAATAAAATTGAGAACCTTTCGCAAGCATTTATGCAAGGATTCGAAACTCTGCCGCTCGTTTCAAAGATCGGTTTCTTAAAAACTCTTATGAAATATGTTCCGCGTCCGAATTGGCGGATTACGTGGGATGGTTTGGAGAAATTCGCGATCTTTAAAAGCTTTGCCAAACGTGTTAGTCTCGATCATGCCTATGGAGCGAATTATACTGAAGGATGGAGAATAAATCCCGATGGAACACAGGCAACATCTTCACAAAAAATATCGTACGGATTTTCACCTCTCGTTGGTTTAAATCTTACTTTAAATTCTTTTTGGGATGGAAACTTTTCCGGGAACGTAAAATATTCAACACGTACAAATTATGATCTTGCCCCAACCACCCAAAAAATTACAGAAGGTTTTTCACGCGAGATTGGAGTAACACTTAATTATTCTAAGTCCGGGTTTGAAGTTCCGCTTTTCGGAATTGCATTGAAAAATGACATTGAATTCAGTTTTTCATATTCCAACTCCAAAAATTCAACGGTAGTTTTTGATATGAATCAATTTACCGAAGAAGGCACTCCTCAAGATGGAACCATTAGGACTTCGCTCGAACCGCGAATTAAGTATGTTATCAGTTCGCGTGTTACCCTGTCTGTATTTTACAAAAGATCGTCCATTTCTCCGGAAGGAGCCGCAAGGGTCACCGCTTCAACCATTAATGAAGCCGGTTTGGATGTGAGAATCTCTATAACTCAATAATAGTTTTTAATCAACTTTGGTGCACTTTGGAATTTGTTCAAAATCTTATAGAAATATTTTTACATCTTGATGTTCATCTTGGAGAATTAACTGCGCAATATGGAACATTCACCTACGCAATTTTATTCTTCGTTATCTTTGCTGAAACCGGATTTGTCTTCACTCCTTTTTTACCCGGAGATTCTCTTTTATTTGCGATGGGAACACTCGCCGCGTTAGGAAGTTTGAATGTTTATTTTTGTTTTTTTCTTGTGGTTGCAGCGGCATTATCTGGAGATAACGTAAATTATTGGGTGGGACATTTCCTTGGCATTAAAATATTAAAAAATAACTCTGGCAGATTTATCAAGAAAGAATATCTTGTAAAGACCGGCGCTTATTTTGAAAAATACGGCGGGAAGACAATCATAATTGCCAGATTTGTTCCTATTGTAAGAACATTTACACCATTTACTGCGGGAATTGGAAGAATGAATTATTTTAAATTTATTTCCTACTCAATTGCCGGCGCCTTGCTGTGGAGCGGGTTATTAGTGTTCCTCGGATATTATTTCGGCAACCTTCCATTTATTAAAAAGAATTTTAGTTTGGCAATTCTGGTTGTGATTCTAATTTCTATTTTACCAGCGATCATTGAAATAATTCGAGCTAAATTTAGATCAAATCTCGCAAAGTAAAATCTCTACTTTAAAAAAATCATTTTTTTAGTTTTGAAATAGCTCAACGACGAAATTGAGTAGAAATAAATACCGGAAGGAAATCCGCTTGCATCAAAAGATACGGAGTGCATCCCTTTAGTTTGAAATTCATTTAGTAGAACCGCAACCTTAGTTCCTATGATGTTAAATATCTCCATTTTTACTAAACCGTCTATAGCTAAATCATAATTGATATTTGTTATAGGATTGAAAGGATTTGGATAATTCTGATATAAAGTAAATGAGGGGGCTGTTTTATCCTCGTCTTGTGTATTGATTGTAGTGATGATCGAATAGCTATTTAAAACAAAAATATTTATACCGGCATACGAGTTTTCAATTTGCTTTACCTTCCCAATATTTTTCGCAAACCAAGTATCATGTATTCCTGCATCAAAACAATTGTATTTATGTTTAAAATGGTAACAGTTATAAAATGTTCCGGCGGGGGTAACGATAGTATCTGTTTTACTTACAAGAAATAGCCTACGACCAAAAGAACATTCATAACCCGTTGGTAATTCTATACTATCTCCAACATCGAGTGTAAAATCAAATAATAAGATATCATTGCTTTCAGTTGGATTTAAAAAATAAACTCGATTATCTTTTTCACGAAACCAATACGCTTGGGAAGTCCCTGCCAGTCCAAAATATAAGAATCCATTTTTGGATAAAGTGTCAACAATCATTACTGAATCAGGATATTGAGTAGAAGTATAGTTCCATTTATTTCCCAATGCCATTGGGAAGTAGGATGAATCAGCTATGGGAAAAGAATATATGAGAATGGGGAAAAAGAATAAGCAAAGTATAAATGTTTTCTTTAACCATTCCATTTTCTCACCTTTTAATTGTTAAATAAATTCATGCGATGAATTCTCTATAACAAACATTCATAAATATTATGCAAAAGTCAACAAGAAACTTATCTCAAGAGAGAATTCAATTTGTACAGATGAATTAATTCGATTAAGTTTGATTGAAAATTTTATCAATTAACTGAAGAAAAATATGGAAGCAGCAAAATCCGACCGTTTACTTTCTCTTGATGTTTTTCGCGGGATAACCATCATGGGAATGATCCTTGTGAATAATCCCGGAAGCTGGGGCAATATTTATCCGGCTTTAGAACATGCCGCATGGAACGGTGTAACTCCAACCGATTATATTTTCCCTTTCTTTTTATTTATTGTCGGTGTTGCAATCACTCTCTCGCTTACCAAACGAAAAGAAAGAGGAGATGATCAGAAAAAATTATTATTGCAAATCTTCCGAAGAGCCATAATGATTTTTTTGATCGGCATGGTGCTTCACGGATTCCCTTATTTTAATTTATCTACCATTCGCATCCCCGGAGTTCTTCAACGGATTGCTGTTGTTTATTTTTTCGCGTCACTTATTTTTTTGAAAGCGAATTGGAAAACGCAAGCATACATTGCCGGCGGACTTTTGATCTTTTATTGGATCATCATGACGCTTGTTCCGGTTCCCGGTTACGGTATGCCGAATTTATACATACCGGTAATTACAGATGCTGCGGGAAAAGCGTTATTCGCTCCGAATCTTTCAGGCTGGTTAGATAATCTTTTATTGCCAGGTCATTTATGGAAGCACACGAGAGTTTGGGATCCAGAAGGTTTGTTAAGTACCATTCCCGCTATTTCAACTGCGTTAAGTGGCGTTCTACTTGGAGCGTGGCTTAGAACGAACAATGACAAAACCACAAAAATTGTTTGGATGTTCGTCTTCGGTAATTTGGGAATCGTTCTTGCGACCATCATTGATATGTGGTTCCCAATCAACAAAAGTTTGTGGACGAGTTCATATGTTTTATTCAACTCCGGTTTAGCTCTTCACTTTTTCGCACTCTGTTACTGGTTTATCGATGTGAAAGGAATTACCTGGTGGACGAAACCCTTTGTAGTTTATGGCACCAACGCAATAACTGTCTTTTTCTTATCAGGCATTGTTGCAAGATTGATGGGTTTAATTGAAGTAACTAATAGTGCTGGAGTTAGTGTTGATCTGCAATCATTCTTGTACGATAATTATTTCTTGTCATGGCTGGCTCCACTACATGCTTCACTTGCATGGGCGCTGGTTTATGTGGTTGTGTGGCTGGGCTTAATGTGGATACTTTACGCCAAAAAGATTTTTATAAAAGTTTAATAACGAATTAAAAAAAAGAATAAAAAGCCGCAAAATTAATTTGCGGCTTTTTTATTTTTAAATGATTCGGAAACTACTGCCCAATATTTTCTTCTTAGTTGAAGAGAAGAGACGGCATCTGTTTTAATTTCAAGTACCGAGAAATTTTTAACGGATAGAGCAGTGTTTAATCTTTTCTCAAAATCACTTTGTTTTTTCACAACTGTATAATTCCCACCGAACTCTTTAACCAAATTCTTAAATGATAATGAATGAGGCATCGTAAAAAATTGGTTGAATACATTTTTATATTTTGAAATTGGGAGAAATTGAAAAATTCCACCACCGTTATTGTTCACTAATATAATGATCAAAGGAATATTGTATTGCTTTGCCGTAAGCAGGGAAGTCAGATCATAATAAAATGCCAGGTCACCGGTGATCAATATTGTCGGGATTTTTGAGACTGAAGCTATCCCCAACGCTGTTGATACTATTCCATCAATTCCACTGGCTCCACGATTGTGAAATACCGTAATTTTTTTATCAAGATTGGAAGCAAAGAAATCAAAATCACGCACAGGCAAACTGTTGGAAAGCATAATGTTTGCATTCCCAGAAAGATTCTTCAATACCAAATTTATAGTTTTTGGTTCATTTGGAAATGTTGAAGCTGCAAAAGTTTTTTCTTTTATTTTTTCAGCAGAAAGATTCGCTGAAGTAATAAACTTACCCCACTCTTTTTTCTCTTTCGTCAGCGGCAATATTTTATTTGATGCCAATAACTCTCGACAGAAATCAATTGGTTTAATTGCTAACGCATTTTTTGCACTGTTTGAAGGATCAAACCAATCGCCAAACTCGTTAATTAAATATTTTGGCGCGGAAGTTTTTTCAAGGAATTGTTCAAGTCCCTTTGAGGTAATCGTTCTTCCAAAATGAAGGATCAAATCGGGAGAAAAATCTTTTAAGAAATATTCTGAACGAAGAAGTGCATCATAATTTACGATTACATTATTTTTAGAATATTTACCGAACCGCAACTGGGAAGCTCCGTCAGCAAAAATTGGGAAGCCGGTTTTGTCCGCAACAGCATTAATCAACTGTGGAAATTTAGCATTGTATTCATCCGGTCCAACGATGATCAAACCTCTTTTTGCTTTGGCAATAATATTAAATAATGACTCAACTTCTTTCGAGTTCACCAATGAAGAACTGTTCAATTCTTTTTTCGTTATGTATTTCACTTCGAAATTAATTGGAATCTTATCAGTATAAGTTTCCGGCTCAAATGGTTTTTCAAAAGGGAAGTTGATGTGAACGGGTCCTTTATTTTTTAATGCGGAGGCTTCAAATGATTGAACAGCTATTTTTTTGATCATCTCAAGTTTCTTATTTGAAATATCCGGTAGTCCCGCATCCGCAAAAAAACGAATATGATTTGCGTACAAATTCTTTTGATTGATTGTCTGATTGGCGCCTCTGTTTACAAGCTCCGGTGGTCGATCTGCAGTACAGACGATTAATGGAATTCTCTGTTGGTAAGCTTCAATTATCGCAGGATAATATTCCGCAGTTGCAGTTCCTGAAGTACAAATTAGTACAACTGGAGTTCCGGTAACGCGCGCAATTCCCGTAGCAAAAAACGCTGAAGAGCGTTCATCGATAATATGTAGACATGTAAATTTTTTATTGTAAGCTGCAGCAAGTGTTAATGGTGTACTCCGTGAACCGGGCGAAATACAAATGTACTTTACACCAAGCTTTGCAAGTTGTTCCAAAAAAATTGTAGCCCACAAAATATTTTTATTAATTTTTTTCATTAAACGCCGAAAGTATTGTCTTAAATTTTGTTTCAGTTTCTGCAAATTCACTTTCCGGATCGGAACCCTCAACTATTCCGCAACCTGCATAAACAAATATCGTGTTTTTCTTTATCAGAGCCGAACGGATTGCCACAATTAACTTTGCAGAGGATGGAGAAACCCAACCGATCAATCCGGCATACAAGCCGCGGTCAAAATCCTCAAGTTCAGAAATAAGTCTCATCGCACTTTCTTTTGGATAACCGCAGACTGCCGGAGTGGGGAAAATTTTATCAACAATGGAAAAGAAAGAAGAACCTGATTGTAATTTTGCTGTTATCTCTGTAAAAAGATGTTGTATTGAAGTCAGTTTTTTGATTGAAGGAATTTTTTCATACTGAACGTCTTTTGCCAAACTCGTTAAGTTAGCGACTAAAAAATTTACAACTGAATTGTGTTCCGCTCGTTCTTTATCGGAATTAAATAAGTCATCTGCAAACTGCTGATCTTCTTCTAACGTGGTACCTCTTTTTCGTGATCCTGCTATCGCTTCAGTTCTTATGACTTGATTCTTCAATTCAATCAAGATTTCCGGTGATGCGCCAAGAAAGGCCGAATCATTTTTCTTTATAAAAAAAATATTTGCAAACGGATTTGCTTTTTTTAATCTGCCGGGGAGTAACTCAACCGGGATTGGTCTATCAGTTTCCAACGAGAATTTTCTTGCTAAAACAATTTTTGAGAATGAATTATTCTTTATTGCCGAAAGAGCTTTTTCGATTTTTACCTTCCAGGCAATTTTTTCTTCAATGAGATCAAAATTGCTTTTGTAGTTGAAAGTCTCTTCATCTTCATGAAATACGTTGAAAAATTTTGTCAATGTGTTACTAAATTCTACGATTGAATTATCAATGCTAAATGCCGAAGTTATTATGACATTAAATCGGCATATAAGATTTTCTGATTCAGTTTTAATAAGGAATTTTGGAATATAAAATTCAAGATTTCTAAAATCACTCCACTCATCGCTTTGTTTTTTATCGTTAAACTTTATCGCTGCTATAAAGAGTGGTAAATCAGTAAATTTTGTTTCTTCACTATTAAAAAACTGCCCGGGAAATTTGTTGAACTGCTCTTCAATTTTGTTCCATCTTTTAATACCTTCAGACTCAATCGAAAAAATATTACCTATTGCCAGAATTTCTTCATTGTTTGAGCATGAATAAAATCCATCTTTAGATTCCTTTAGAAGAAATGGAAGATTGTCTCCCCAAAAGTCGTCCGGGAGATCAAAACAAAAACTCAAAAGTTGGTTTGGTTTTATGTTCTGTTCTGTTTCCTGAATCTTGTTTTTTAGGAAAATTTCATACGAAGTTATTAATTGGTCTTGTGATAATTTCATTAAAAAATGGTAAATATTAAATCAAATATAAATTTCGGTGAACAACTTTCCAATAAATTATGGCTGTAGAAGTGGCTTTCAAACGACTCTTTTAGAAAAAATCCTTTTAGGTGGAATAAATTGATTTAAAATATCTCATTTCAGATTAGAAAGTTTAGATCACAATTTGAAAAATTCTTGTAATGGATTTTGACAAGACAAAGTTAATGTCTATAACCTTCTACACGTGAAATGCATTTACGACAGAATGTGCTTCCTTTAATATCGACTTCCTCAATCCCAGGCGAAGAATGCATCACGCAATCCCAATCAATGCAATGACGCAATCCGTAGCAATGACCCAGTTCATGTAAAACTTCTTTAATTGTCCGCTCAAGTAAAAGGTTTTTGTTTGATATCCCCGAATAAAATTCTTCATGCAATCGGCACACCGAAAGGATTGCGTGTTTCCCGTTTAGTTGGGCTTCACCAAAAATAAAAGTCAAAACCGGAACGAAAATGTCAACATCGGTTAATAAAACTATTTTCCCATTGTACTCATCCGTGAGTTTCATGGCTTCTGCAATGATCTGAGTTGAAAAATATTGCTCACGTTCTATGGAAAAAAAATCATCAAGATTGATCTTAAGCTCGATCACATGAATGTCGGAGGAAAATCTTTTTGATAATTCCGTAACCAGGTTTTGCAACAGCAATGCGCTGTAAAATTTCAATGGAGCAATAAAGATATCCATTAATTCTCAGCTTTGCGGAGTCCATATTTATTGATTTTATTGTAAAGCGTAACTCTGTCGATATCAAGTATTTGTGCGGTTTTTGAGATGTTCCATCCGTTCTCATTCAAAATTTTGTTGATGTATTTTCTTTCCATAGACGAGAGACTTTTTGCGTCGCCGTCCAATTCAAAATTGTTCATTGAGACGTGGAAGGGGAGATCATCAACTATGATAGAATTAGATTTACCTACGACCATCGCTCTTTCGATAGCATTTTCCAATTCGCGAACATTACCGGGCCAATCATAGTTAAGGAGGAAATCCATTGCCTCTTTGGAGACGTTTTTCACCGGTTTGTTCATTACTGTTGAAAATTTATTTATAAAGAAATTTGCAAGAAGAGGAATGTCATCTCTTCTTTCACGCAATGGCGGGATTACGATTGTAAATACATTTAGCCGGTAATATAAATCTTCTCTAAATTTACCTGCCTTAACAAGTTCTTCAAGTGGCTCGTTCGTTGCAATAATTATTCTGAAATCACTTTTAATCAATTCATTTCCGCCGACACGGTTAAATTGTTTTGTTTCGATAACTCTCAAAAGTTCAATTTGCATTTTTAGAGAAATGGATCCAATTTCATCAAGGAAAATTGTACCCCGGTCGGCCATTTCAAATTTCCCTTTCCTTTTGAATTGAGCGCCGGTAAAGGCTCCTTTTTCATGTCCAAACAATTCACTTTCAAGCAGCGATTCCGCTAATGCACCGCAATTCACAGGAATGATTGGGAAATATTTTCTGCTGCTGTTAATGTGAATAGCTTTTGCAACCAACTCTTTTCCGGTGCCGCTTTCGCCCCGGATCATCACCGTAGTATCTGTGTGGGCAACGGTGTGAACGAGTTCATAAATCTTTTTCATCTGAAAACTTTCACCGATCAAATTATCAGGTTTTATTATCTCATCGATATTTTCTTTCAATTGTGTGTTTTCGATTTTGAGCGCTTTTTGTTCAAGAGCTTTATTTACAAGATGCGCCAATTCGTCCGGATCAACCGGCTTTGTAACGTAATCATACGCTCCATTTTTTAAAGCGGTAATTGCGGTCGGAACTGATGCGAACGCAGTAATGAGAATAATGAGAGCGTCTTTATCAATCGCTTTTATTTTTGATAACAAATCCAATCCGCTCATTCCGGGCATTTTCATATCGACGAGAAGCAGATCGTATTTTTCTTTTTCATATTTTTTTAAGGCAGTTTCACCGTCTTCGGCAGTATCGACAATATAATCTTCTTCCTCAAACCAATGATAGAGAGATTCTCTTACAATTTTTTCATCATCTACAATTAGAATACTTTCTTTATTTGCCATAAAACTTCCTTTTAGTCAGTTATTCATTTTGAGGTAACACTACTTTAAACGTGGTTCCTTGTATTGAAGTTTTTTCAACTTCAACATGTCCTTTATGATTTGTAACAATTCCATAAACTACTGCAAGCCCAAGTCCGGTACCGTTCGAAGCTTCTTTAGTGGAGTAAAACGGTTCGAAAATATTTGGCAAATCTTTTTCTGAGATGCCGGTTCCTTCATCGATTATTCTAATTACGATGTTGTTTTTATCGCTGGCTATTTTAATTATTATTTTACCGCCATGAGGCATTGCTTCAATTGAATTGATCAGAAGCGACATTAGCGCCTGCTGAATTTTGTGTGCGTTACAATATATTTCTCTCGGTATTTCTTCATATTCTTTTACTAAAATTATCCCATTCATCTCTAGATGATGCCGGATAACCGTAACACTTTTGTCGATTATTTTCAGCAAATCTTCCTGTGCAAATTCATCACGCTCACCATGAGAAAAGATGAGTAAGTCCTTAACAATTTTTCCGCACCGGGCAGATTCGTGTGAAATTAATTCGAGGTATTCAATAATTTTTGCATGTTCTGAATCTTTTTGTGATGCTTGTAATTTCTTTGCGATCAACTTACTGTATGTTAAAATTCCGGCGAGCGGATTGTTCAACTCATGTGCGACGGTGGCTGACAATTTTCCGAGTGAAGCGAGTTTTTCAATTTGATTTACCTGGTTGTATATGTTTTTTAGCTCGTCGGTTTTTTCGTTTACTTTATCATTCAACGTCTCCGACCAATTTTTAATTTCCTTATAAGCTTCATCAAGTTTAGTTGACATTTCATTAAATCTTCGCGCCATTTGCCCCAGTTCATTTTTAGAATTCACTTCGATTTTATACTCCAAATTCCCGTTCCCAACTTCCTCAATTCCCTTTGATAATTTTTTGATTGGCTTGTTAACTAAAATGGTAATGAACAATCCTGAAAAAAATGAAATTACTACAATGATCAGAACAGCTGTTATAATTACTTCTCTTGTGCTGTTCTGAATAATAGAATCAAGGTCTTCAAGCGATACAACAACGTCAAGCACGCCGAGAATGCGAACGTTCGGAGAGTGGGCGTGGCAATCACCACTCGAACAGTCCGGCTCATTTTGGATCGGGTTGATAAGTCCCAGTACCCGTTTGTTCTCAAAATTTTTATAAATGCGGATTTTGTTTTGTCGGGTTAAACTTTGCAGCGGGACAGTGCTGTTGTGGCAAACAATACAAGCTTCAGCATTGACATTTACTTTTTTTAAAATCTCGGAAGGATTTGTTGAAAAGATTATTAAACCTTGCTTGTTGTAGATGCGGATTTCTTCTACACCGCTTTCAGAACTTAAGGTTTTAATTATTTGATGAACATCTTCGCGCCTGTTTAAAAGCATGCTATAGCGCGTAGATTTTTTTATCAGATCGCTGATGTTGTAGGCGTTCTGGAATCTTGTTTCTGTTAAATAGTTATCGAGATTATTAATTATAAAATAAGTATAAACCGAAAGAATGCTGAACAAAATACAAGAGATTGAGATTATCAGCCGGACACTTAATTTATTTAGAACTTTTGTTTTCATAAAATCCCCTTAACGGGTGTTGTAAAATTAGACATTACTTTTTCTAATTACAATCTATTCGACACATAATCTCCAGGCGCGCGCAAATTGATTATCAATTTGTACTGAACTTTTACAAAATATTGTTAAAACGAAATGAAGGAAACTGCAAAGTTAGGTACATTATGTAATAAGGGAATTTAGAATATTGATATATCTTTTTTTACCGACAAGTTGATCAAGGGATTTGATTTGAACCCCGCCGTCATGCATCGTGTCTCCGACTTTGGGATAACATGATTTAATTCCTTCTATAATGCCCAATGCCCTTTGATGCATTTCGCTCCATTTTTCTTCGCATAAAATTCCATTTGAAACATCACGCTGCGAAGCTCCAATTACTGCAAACCATTTACTATTCAAAGAATCGTCCGGAGGATCGTTAACTTTATCATAAATGGATAAATTCATTGGAGCAGAGAGACTTACCGTTCCCCATGCACCAAAAACACGAATTATATCCTCACCTGTCAGGATAGTTTTGCCTCGTTCGTAATGCATCACGGTATTCACTGAATCAAGGAAACAGGTTAAGATTGGATTAATTCCAAGGTAAAAAGTGTTTTGAAAAATTTCTTTTGCCACAAGACTGTTTTTCAAGTAGATGATCCTGTTGTCATATTTAATACCGTGCAATTTGTTATGAATAATTTTGGGAATAGTAGTTCCTTCAGTAAAATGAGTCCCTTTTTCATCTGAAATATTTCCAATGACTTTATCAAATGGACAGTTGTCGCAGTCAAATTTATTGTCGCATAATTTATATTCAACTACTTGCGATGCCATCCAGATGCACTTTAGGGTTTCGTAGCTGTTGCTTGGATATCCATTACGATTATTCATTTCATTCACTTAATATTATTTTGTTTCGTTGTTTACTTTTTTCTTGCAACGGTTCGTCGTTCTCTTCTTCGTCGATAAAAACCGGAAAGTTTTTTACTACTAACCGGAAAGCGAAAACCGCAAGTACAACAAGCATCAGCGTTATACTTATTTCATCAAAAGAAGGGAAGTAGTTTACACCGGAGGATGCCGCCAAACCGGTGACACTTACATTTAGTCGGTTCAATATCAATCCGGAAATTACTGAGATCGAACTGATATAAAGCCATTTTTTATCATCTCTAAATTTCTTTTGACTGAGTAAGCAGATAGGAATAATTGTCCCAACGATTATTTCCAAATAAAAAAGATATGTTTCTGTTGAAAGGATTGTTAAGTAATCCAGTTTTCCGGTACCAATAAAATCATAAATTTTTAAATGAAAGCCGATAATTAAAACTATAAGAACTACAAACGCAGCTCCCGATAAAATATCCATCTTCAATCCCGTATGCTTAAAACCCTGTTCCTTTGTAAATGCTCTTGTGGTTTGGTAGGATTCAAAGATTATCATTGATAAACCGGCGGCTAAACAAGAAATAAAAAAGTGAACCGGCAGTAATGAAGAATACCACAACGGATGTAACCTTCCTGGAACAATCAGATAAAGCGATCCGAAAGAAGATTGATGAAGTGTAGAGAACTGAACTCCGGCAATTACGATGGGAATTGAGATCTTCTTTAGAATTCTTATTGGAGCTTTGAGTTTGAATTTTTCCAAAACTACCGGAGCGAATTCTAAAGTTAAAACAGTTGTGTAACAGATTATGCACCAGGTAATCTCAAACATAACGGAATGAATATTCCACATCACCAACGGATGCCAGAAATTTTCAGGTCTTCCGAGATCAACAACAAGAAGACAAACTACGAGAGAATAACCAATAAAAGCCGTTAGGATCGCCGGTCTCACCAGCGGTTCATATTTATGAATGTTAAAGATGTGAACCGTTGCGGCAATTGTAAATCCGGCAGCGGCAAGACCGACGCCGAGAAAATCGAAACCGATCCACAAACCCCATGGAGCTGTATCATAGAGATTAGTTGTGGCTCCCAGTCCACGAGAAAATCTTAGATAAGTTGAAAACAAACCTGCGGTCACAATAATTACAGAAACAACTTTCCAAAATGTAGGTTTTAAAATTTCGTTAGCCTTCATGATTCTTCATTTCCTTTTCACGATTTTTTTCTTCAATAGCAAGATGATTTTTTCTTTTTGTAAGCCAATACATCCCGGATAAGAATACTCCTCCAACCGCTACAACAGGTGGAATCTTTTCCATAGCTCTCATCGTAAATTCCGGCATTGGTTCTTTGGGCAGCAATGGCGTATAGCCTAACTGTTCAAACGGTACAGATGCAATAACAATAACATGACCGCCACCTGCTTCTTTGAGTCCATATATTTTCTGATAATACTTCTCAGGATGTTCACTCAATCTCTTTTTTGCTATAGACACGAGTTCTTCCATATCTCCGCACAATGTTGCTTCGGTTGGACACACTTCAGCACAAGCAGTTAATTGACCGTTTTTAATTCTGTCGTCACATAACGTACATTTACGAACACGCGGTTTAGTTGTTGCCCATTCATATCTTGGAATTTTATGTGGACATGCCTGCATGCAGTAACGACAACCGATGCATTTGTCCGCGTCATAAAGTACGGCACCGGTTGAGCTTTTAGAAAACGCACCAACCAGGCAAACCGATACACATGATGGTTCATTGCAATGCATACAAAGTTTTCGTGCGAATTTTTTGCCATACTGCTCAACTGTTGTAAATGTATTATTTGAAAGATGATCTTTTAAAAAATCTGTGTTTGTTGCGGGTAAATTATTTTTCTCCTTGCACGCTTTATAACAGGAACCGCATCCCATACAGAGTGTTTCATCAAAGAGTATTCCTTTTTCAGTTAACATTTTTTCATCCGGATTATAGTGAGAGAAATTCTTTTTCAAAATCAGATAAACTTTTATCTGAAAGTGTGGTAAAGGCATCTTTGGATAAACTACCCCCATCATACATCGTTGTTCCTACAGCCGCAGTTCCAAACAGATCATTTTCGAGGAAATTTTTTAGTTTGGAAAATTCATTAGTCATCCAAATTGATGCTTTCTTTCCTGAAAATAAATCTTTGGAATTTTCAGAAAAGTCTTTTGGAAGTATTCGTACTCCCCATTCTTTGTAGGGATCGGAGATGGTTTTACCAACAATATTTCTATTGACAAATTTTACTTCCCCGCTAACCGGAGACAGAAATTTTACTTTTCTATTTCCATATGTTCCTTCAAATACTACTTCTCCGCGATGAAGAGATTCACCTTCCGCGGCACATTTTATAATCGATAGTTTCCCCAATGCCATATTTGCGAAGGCATCAATCCCGACATTAAATAATCCATCTTTAGTTTTTTGAAGCCAGGTGTGTCCCTTTGAAAAATAGATATTCGATGGAATTGTAAAACTGTTCCGATCAAATATTGATAAATCAACTTGCCGATATGCCGGTTCGAATGCCGGATGATATTTCCCCTGAAATTTTAATACGATCAGATCAACTGCAATGAAAAGCAGAAATGCTGCCAGAACAAAAATTGCAACCATGTCATTAACCTTTAAAAGTGAAACAATGTTTATGTAACGTATTATTTCTGAGGATTTGAATCTTTTATTTCGCTACCAACAGCTTTATCCGATTCTTCTTCCTTGTGTGGTTTTCCACCATCAAACATTGTTTCACTTGCAAGACTGATAGTCGGGTCAAATCTAGACACGTACGATTTTTGGACTTTGTTTTTCTTTGCAGATTCGGAGGCTAACGGATCAATAACGAGGCGGACAAGTAAATCAACTCCCACAAAAACTAAAATAAGTATTAACAAAAACGTAATCATGATCATTTCCTTTTGATGTTTAATTTGTTTGTTGTGGTTATTTAAGGACAATTAACATACCAGAAGTGTAAGGATTTTGATCAGTTTCATATCCTATTGAAAAACAAGGAGTTACAGAAAGTTTGTGGAATTGTTATACGGCGGAGTAATTAAAAAGTGTAAGTAATCTCATCAACAAGGTGTTGAAAATATCATCAGAAAAAATCCATGCTAACTCAGTATTAACGACAAGTTTTTAATTGATAATCGTCAAACTGATTTGATCGGCATTAATTCGTATTCGCCAACTATGCCGAATTTAGAAGAATTGAATTCCATTATTTATTCTCTTTCCTTAAAAAATGATGAATTATTTTCCACTATTGGGAATTTTCGACGAGTAGGCAAATCGAAGGAATTAATTTTACGACTATAACTGTATATGAAATCGTAAATTATCGAGATTTCTTTCTCCTTGATCTCCTTTTAACGCATGGCATAATATTGTATTTAAAATAGCAATTGATTTTTTGTCTCATTGAAAATTTTAATCTACATCTTGAAAGGAATATAATATGTCTGGCAAAAGCCGCCGTGATTTCCTTAAAACCACAGCAGTAATTGGAGCGGGAGTCGCAGGACTTTCGAGTTCATCTAAAGCTGCACCAAAAAATATTCTGTCTGAAGATAGAATGGGTGTTTTGGTCGATACAACCGTTTGTGTCGGCTGCCGAAATTGTGAATGGGCTTGTAAATCAGCTCATGATTTGCCTGCGGGTGAACTTCATTCGTATGAAGACAGAAGTGTTTTCACTGAAAAAAGAAGACCTGACACAAAAGCTTTAACTGTTGTTAATGAATATCCTTCCGAAAATAATTCTAATCTACCGATTGATGTAAAAGTGCAATGTATGCACTGTGATCACCCGGCGTGCGTTTCTGCCTGCATTGTCGGAGCGTTCTCAAAAGAGGAGAATGGATCCGTAATTTGGGATACCGACAAATGTATTGGATGTCGTTATTGTATGGCTGCTTGTCCATTCCAGGTTCCAGCATTTGAATATGACAAAGCGATCAATCCAATGATTATGAAATGTGACTTTTGTTTCAACAGAACAAAAGAAGGAAAGCTGCCGGCTTGTGTCGGAATCTGTCCGGTTGAAGCGTTAACATATGGACCAAGGACTGAACTTGTGAAACTTGCCCGCGAACGAATTAAAAGAAATCCCGATAAATATTTTAACCACATTTTTGGTGAACATGAAGTTGGTGGAACAGCGTGGATGTATCTTTCAAACAAAGATTTCATGGACCTTGATTTTCCGAAACTCGGAACCAATCCAGCTCCCGGTGTCTCCGAATCAATTCAACATGGAATATTCGCATATTTTGTTCCTCCAGTTTCTTTGTATGCTTTGCTTGGTGGAATTATGTGGATTTCTAAACACCGCAAGGAAATGGAAGAGGAGGAAAAATTATGAGTCATGACGCAGTAAATCCCGTTCCGGTAAAACATAAATATTTTACTCCCGGAGTTATCGTTTTAATGATAATTGCGGCAAACGGTCTCATCTTTCTATTGGGTAGATTTTTCTTTGGACTTGGTGCCGTTACAAATCTAAGTAACCAATATCCATGGGGATTGTGGATTGGTGTTGATGTTGCAGCCGGCGTAGCTCTTGCAGCAGGTGGTTTTACAGCCGCCGCTCTTGGGCATGTGATGCATCGAGAAGAATATCACGCAATCGTTCGTCCTGCATTGTTAACAGCGATGCTCGGATATACTTTTGTTGCAATGGGAGTATTCGTTGATATCGGAAGATGGTACTTCATATGGCATCCACTAATTATGTGGAATGGAAGTTCAGCTTTATTTGAAGTTGGTATTTGTGTTATGATCTATCTTACGGTTCTTTACATCGAATTTCTTCCGGTAATTACAGAAAGATTTATTGGCAAAGTTCGTCTCCCGGGATTCCTTTCCGGTTTAAATAAAATTGTAGATAAACTATTAAGACTGATCGATACCGGTCTTTCAAAAACGATGTTCATTTTTATAATTGCAGGAGTTGTTCTTTCAACACTTCATCAATCTTCTCTTGGAACTTTGATGGTGATTGCCGGGCCTAAAATGCATCCACTGTGGCAAACTCCTATTCTTCCATTATTGTTTTTAATCTCCGCCATTAGCGTTGGATTTCCGATGGTAATTTTTGAATCCCTTTTGGCTTCTCGTTCTCTCGGATTAAAACCGGAGATGCATGTACTATCAAGATTAGGTTCGATGATCGCACCGCTTCTTGGTGTTTATCTTGCTTTCAAACTTGGAGATATGTTTATAAGAGAAACTTTTGTTTACTTGAAAGAATTCAATACAGAAAGTGTAATGTTTACCATAGAACTTTTATTCGGAGTGATCATTCCGCTAAGAATGTTTTTATCGCCGAAAGTTTTAAAATCGCCTCTCTTTCTCTTTATCGCCTCGGCGTTGGTAGTATTCGGGGTTCTCTTAAATCGAATTAATAATTTTGTAGTTGCATATACGCCTCCGTACGCAACGGAATCCTACTTCCCATCGTTTGGAGAAATATCTGTTACGGTTGGATTTGTTGCAATCTTAATTCTTCTCTACAGATTTTTCGTTTTGAATTTTCCGGTTATAAGTTTACCGGGAACAGGTACTGCACAGCCTACTAAATATACAATCAAAGGGGCAAAAAAATGAAAAAAGGATTTGTACTACTTTTCTTATTTGCTATATCATTCGTGGTTATTGCTCAACAGAATTTGAAAAAAGATCACGCAAAATCTGATCTAAATTGTAAAACGTGTCACTCGTGCGCAGTCCCGACGAAAGATCAACCATGTTTAATTCCTTGCCCGCGTGAAAAAATGAAGACGGTTTATGAATCACCTGATAAAACCGTTGATGTTGTTAGTTTGGAAACACTTTCAAAAAAATATTTCCCGGTAATTTTTTCACACCGGGTACACGCACAAATGTCGGTAATGTCCGGTGGTTGCGGCACATGTCATCATTACAATACTGATGGACCAATTCAGCCATGCAAGAATTGCCATCAAACATCTCGTAACAGAGATGATATCAGCAAACCTGATCTCGAAGCTGCGTATCATCGTCAGTGTATAACCTGTCACCGTGAATGGAGCCATGGTACGAATTGTACGTCATGCCATGCTTTGAAGAGTGAGAAGAAAGATTATAAAAAAGATGCGGCAACCAAAAAAGCATTGAATAAGGTTCACCCGGCGTTAATTGAACCAACAAAAATCGTCTTCGAAACAAAATATGAAAAAGGGAAAATGGTAACATTTTTCCATGATGATCACACAAAGAAATTCAAAATTGATTGTGCGGGTTGCCACAAAAATGAAACATGTTTAAAATGCCATGACAAGAATAATGTTTCGGATGAAAAACTGAAAATTATTAAAACCAGTAAGTCTTTAAGTGAACATCATAAGAAATGTTTTACGTGTCATAAGGATGATAAATGCGGAAGCTGTCATCTCAGCAAACCGGCAGAGCAATTTGATCATGCAAAAAAAACCGGTTGGGCGCTTAATAAGTTTCACGTAAATTTGTCGTGTGCAAAATGCCATGGTTTAAAAATTCCCTATACTAAACGTGATACTAATTGTACAAGTTGTCACAAGAATTGGAATAGCGAGAACTTTAAACATTCTATCACCGGATTGCAATTAGATGAAACGCACTTGCAACTTGGTTGTGAAGATTGTCATCTTGAAAAGAATTTTGCAGTTAAGCCGGTCTGTGCAAATTGTCATGAAAATTTTGTTTACCCGAAACAAAAACCGGGAAAAACGGTAAGCGGAAAATAGTTTCATGAATAAATTGAAATGATGTATTAAAGTAATGTTTCAGAAAATCGGATTCCGTTTAATTTTTGCTGTTGCGCTTACGTCACTCACCATAATTGGAGTGTTTGCATATTTTAATGTGCAATCGCACAGCAAAAGCCTATTGGTTGAAGTTGAACGGCACGCAAATCAACTTGGCGAGACGGTAATATCAAGCACCCGGTTTGATATGATGCTGAATCAAAGAGACAGAATTCAGCAAGTTATTAATTCGATAGGCACACAGCCGCAGATTCGTGATGTGCGTATTCTCAATAAAGTTGGCGAAGTTATCTATTCTTCAGATTCAACAACCATCAACCGGATGGTAGATAAAAAAGCTGAAAGTTGTTACGCTTGCCATTCTGCAAACGCTCCGTTGGAAAAAATATCAATCACCGAAAGAACAAGAATTTTCCGAATGCATCCCGATTCCAGTCGTGTAATTGGAATTATTACTCCGATCTACAATGAAAAATCCTGTTGGCAAGCTGAATGTCACGCTCATCCGAAAAACCAGAAAGTGCTTGGTGTTTTGGATGTTACTATTTCACTTTCTGACGTTGATAAAACAATTCAAAAAAGTGAATTGGAGATTGTTGTCTTCGCAGTCGTAGCAATTCTTGGTGTTGGTCTGCTTATCGGATTTTTTGTGCGGCGCTGGGTTTCGCTTCCGGTAAACAATTTACTTGGCGCTACAAAACAAGTGAGCATGGGCAATCTGAACTATTCCATTAAAAATATGGGTGAAGATGAAATTGGAATGTTGGCTCACTCGTTTAATAATATGACGAAGAAACTTTCTGAAGCGAGAATGCAGCTTTTTCAATCTGATAAAATGGCTTCGCTCGGAAGATTGGCGGCAGGTGTTGCCCACGAGATAAATAATCCTTTAACCGGTGTTTTAACTTATAGCAGCTTTCTGTTAAAACGAACTAAAGACAATGCAGAATTTCAAGAAGACCTTAAAGTTATAGTGAGAGAAACGTTGCGTTGCCGAGAGATTGTGAAAAGTCTTCTTGATTTTGCACGACAAACGGTACCTAAAAAAAATAACGCCGATATCAATGAAATTATTGATAGATCAGTAAGCGTTATTGAAAATCAGCTTTCACTTAACAAAGTAAAATTGATTAAAGAAGTCGATAAATATCTTCCCAAAATTACGGTTGATGCGAACCAGATACAGCAGGTGTTTATTAATCTTTTTGTAAATGCTGTTGATGCAATTGGTGAAAACGGCGGAACCTTAACGGTGCTCACTCATCAAATTTCTCTTTCACCGTACGGACTTGCACAAATAAAAAAAGCAACTTGTCCAAAACGGCATAGCCTTATTGATAACGAATTTAAGATCGGTGGATTCCCTTCACTAAAAGTAAAAGTGATTTCTGAAAACAATGAGGGGATCATTCATCTTGATCCGGTTTATGGAAAACACCGTAATCATTTTGATCTTGGTTTTCCCATCGGGAAAGATGCAAAATTTGTTTGTCCCGATTGCAGCAGTTCATTAATTCTACAAGATAGAAATTGTCCCGATTGCGGCGCTCCAATTCTTGCATTCGATATAAGCGGGCAAGGGATTTATGAAGTCTGTTCTTCAGAAAAAAATAATTGGGAAAGATGGGAATTTGTTGACTCCGCCGGGCTGAGCGAATACATCGAAATAAAAATATCAGACACCGGTTCAGGAATTAATAACGAAGATCTTTCAAAAATCTTCGAACCTTTCTTTTCTACAAAGGGGCAGAAGGGAACGGGTCTTGGGCTTGCGGTTATTTGGGGAATAATCGATAATCATAACGGAACGATAACAGTTGAGAGCGAAGTTGGAAAAGGAACAACATTTGTCATCCGGCTTCCACTTGCTCAACAAAGATAAGATGAGATGATGAGCGCCGCCGCAGACATATTAGTGATCGACGATGAACCGGTAGTGGAAGATGCGGTAATAAAAATTTGCGCATTAGATAATTATTCGGTTGAAGTGGCTGCAAATGTTAAATCGGCAATTGAAAAAATCTCAAAAAACTATTACCCAATAATTATTTGCGATATCATGATGCCGGACGGCGATGGATTTCAAATTTTAGATGAGCTGCACAATAGAAGTATCGATAGTTCTGTTATTATGACCACAGGATATTCGACTGTTGAGAATGCTGTGAATTCACTTTACATGGGAGCGATTGATTTTATTCCAAAACCTTTTACTGTTGATGAATTGTTGAATTCGGTTTTTAGAGCAAACAGGTATCAGCAAATAAAAAGCAGACAAAAATCTTTTTCGATGCAAAATCAAAATGTGGAATTACTTTATGTAAATTGCCCGGTAAAATATCTTCGACTTGGTTATGCAAGCTGGATGTTCGAAGAAAGAGATGGTTCAGTGTTGATAGGCGTTTGCGACCTTTTCCTCAAAACGATTGAGACTGTTAAAGAGATTGAATTACAACAACACGATGAAGAAATTATTCAAGGAATAAGTTGTCTGTCAATCGTTTCTACCGATGAGAGAACGCATAAAATGCTCTCACCGATTTCAGGAAGAATTGTTGAAGTGAATGAAAACATCAAGTTGAATCCAAGTTTAATTGAGAAAGACCCATATTTTGAAGGTTGGATCTACCGGATAATTCCGGCAAATATTGAATATGAAAAAAAACATTTGATCATGTGCAGTTCGGAACTGCTTTAATGTGTCTATGAAAAAACTAATACCAATAAATTCTGAGGAGAAATAGTATGCCATTATTAATACTTGCAGTCGTAATCTTCATCATTGCGGATATTTTGATCCGCATGTTCGGGAAGCGTTTAACCGAACAAAAATTGAAGAAGGAACGCGAACTCGTTTTGCAGGAAAGTCTAAAATTAGATTTCACCAACGAAGCGAAGACTTTAAAGCGCGCCGAAGTTGCAAATCCAAAAGCGAAAATTCTTTGTGTTGACGATGAAGAAGTCATCCTGGGAAGCTTTAGAAAAATTCTTGTCCTTGATGGATATTCAGTTGATACTGTTGAGACCGGACAAGAAGCGCTCGGACTTATTCAAAAACATCATTATGATTTTCTTTTTACCGATCTTAAAATGCCTCTGATGGATGGTGTTGAAGTAACGAAATCGGTAAAACACCTGCGTCCCGATATTGATGTAATTATTATCACCGGTTATGCTTCAGTTGAAACCGCTGTTGAAACGATGAAATACGGTGCGATGGATTATGTTCAGAAACCTTTTACCGAAGATGAATTATTAGCTTTCGTTAAAAAATCTTTGATCAAACGTCAGGACAAGATCCAGAAACAATTGAAGCCGAAAGTACATATTACGCACTTACCGGCGTCAGATGATTTTACGAGAGGTGAGTTCTCAATTCCCGGTGGTGTCTTTATCGCTAAAAATCATACTTGGGTTAGCATGAACCAGGAAGGAATCGCAAAAGTTGGTATCGATGATTTCGCTAACAAATTAATTGGAAAGATCGAAGCGATTGAACTTCCGAATCTTGGAATGAATGTTAAAGCAGGTCAACCGTTGTTTACCGTTAAACAAGGAACCCGGAGTGTTAGTTTTCTTTCTCCCGTAAGTGGAAAAGTCTCGAAGATAAATACACTTTTAGAACAAAATCTTTCAGCGTTAACAATTACTCCATACGAAAGAAATTGGGTTTGCGCTCTCGATGCTGAAAATCTTGACAACGAAATTAAAGAACTTCAGATTGGAAAATCGGCAGTATCATTCTACCAAGAGGATATTGATCGTTTCAATGTTATGATGAAAGAACTTGTTAAAACTGAAAAGAAAGAAGGGGAGTATGTTGAAGAAAGTCAACTTTATATCGGACAACTTGAAAAACTCACTGATGTAAATTGGGAAAAAATAGTTGCTGAATTTTTTAGAAGATAAGTGCGGGGAACTGGGTAAGGCGTAAATAAGCAAACAGTTCAAAAAAAAGCGTCACAGTTGTGACGCTTTTTTTATTAACTTAAAATTTATCAGAATCTATAACTGAACGTAACCAACATTTTATCGTTAGAAATGTCTTGGTAAATTCTTGATAAATTTGTTCCGTAATTATCCCCGTAAGTTTTCCACCAACCGTGAGCGTAAGCAACATCAATTGCAAAAGTTTCATCTGCTAAAAATCCAACACCACCGGTGAGATATTTCTTATTAAAATCTGATGGATCATCTTTGTATGGAGATGGTTGAGAAATAAATCCGCCACGGACACGAATGCCGACTTCGGGAATCGTATATTCAATACCTATGTTAAGGGTTGCAACTGCACGTAGTAATTCTTTCATATCTTTATCTAAACTTGCTAAATCGGTTGCAGAAATTCCCTTTGGGTTGCTGAATTTGGTTTGTGTGTAATCGGTAAGGTTAGCTTCGGCTGAAAGGATTAATCCTTTTACATTAAACGAAACCGCACCGGTAAAAGCAAATGGAGTTGTAATATCATATTCAACTTTATCGCTATAGGTACTTTCGTAAATTACCGATCCAAATTCAGAGCTGGCATTGAAATCATAAGCCTCTTTAATGGTAAAGGTTTTGGGGAATTGAATAGTAGCGCCGAATCGGGCAAATTTTGAAAGTTGATACATTGTCCCAAGTTTTAAGTCCCAGCCACTTATTTCCCAATCAATAATATCATTTCTATAAAAAGTGATGAAATTTTTTGTTGAAGGATTACCCGGGGCAGTTTCAACGGTGTCATAAATTCCTTTGGTATCATCTTCGTAATATTCCCGGTTACTTTTGAATGTGCCGGAATTAACATTTAACGAGCCGCCTACGTATAAATTTTTAGAGACTTCCATCGCACTTGAAAATGTCCAACTCTCTAATCCTCCTTCTTGCAAAGTAGTACCGCTTTGGTTCAACTTTCCATTTATTACACTTACATCTCCGTTATCATCAGTTAAATAGAGATCAAAAGGGACAGGACCATCTATTGCTAAATACTGGACCATTGAATGATTTCCGATATTAAATCCGTCAAACTTTAACGCTGAAGTAAGGTCTTTAGTTTTATTGTAAGCCATTCCAAAAACCAAACTGCCCCGTAAAGTAGGGAAGGGGAATACAAAACCAATTTGATTAAAGTTTGTGGCGCTGCTTGAGTAATTCGTTTTATTATTAAATAATGTAGCGTCGTTCTTGAAGTTGAAGTAATCTAATCCACCGGCTACCTCTAATCTTTTCATCAATCCTAAACCGGCAGGATTAAAATACATCGCCGATCCGTCGTCGCTGATTGCGCTATAAGCATTTCCCATACCTAAGGCTCTCGCGCCAACGCCAAGTCCACTTTCAGAAAGTCGCAGAGCGTCACCAATTGTTTGAGCTTCTGTTACGGCAGTTAATAAAAAAGTTGTAAGCAAAAATATTTTAATAAATTTCATATAAATTATCTCCTTGGAGTATCGGAAGACCGGCTTCCGTCATTATTTCTTGTGTCACGTGAATTAGAAGAATTTCCTCTTTCTCTTTTCGGCGGTGTACTTTCCGTTTTTTTAGACGAAGCATCTTCACCGGTAGCAGGTTGAGAAACCGTAGGTGGAGGAGTATCAATTACCGGTGGGGATGTCGGACGATCTACATCGGGTTGTCCTGGTCTTTCCGGAGTTCCTCTACCAGGCTCACCACCGTTTCTCAATTTTTTTACCTCATCACTTCTTTCTATTACAAGGGGTGTAAAAGTTGGTGGTGGAGGAATTCTGTACCACCAGGGATCTCCATAATAGGGAATCAAATAAGGTTCTTCATAATATGAATCAGAATTATCGCTCGTTTCTTTCGTCGGAAAATCAATATCCGGTGTCCAGATAATTGTGTAACAACCTTGAAGTCCAATTAAAAGAGCAACAAAAGCGAGAAGTTTAATTGTCTTCATGATTATCTTCTCCGGTCTCTCGAACCGCTTCCACTATTACTACTTCCTCTAGAAGGAGGTGACGACGATCTTGGTGATGATCCGCTGTTGCTGCTTCTTGGAGCTTCATATCTTGGCTGCGAAGATTCTTTTCTTGGTGTAGAATAACTTTCTTTCTTCCTTTCGCCGGAGCTCCCTCTGCTTGGAGAAGTTGATTCTTGTCTTCTTCTGTCAGTATTAACAGCAGGTGATTCAGATTCTTTTCGATCCGGTTTAGTTGTCCTAACTTCCTCAGGATTTGAACTTGCCGGTTTATCTCTTCGAATGATTTCCCGGTTTCTTTCCGCCGGTTGATCTGAATTTCTCTTTCCCTTTACGGCATCTTGCACTTCAGCAGAGCGTGAAGGACGATCAGTTGAAATAGTTGTTCTGTCTCTTCCAGTATTGTTGATGTCTCTATTACGTGGTACGGTAACGCTTTCACGAGTTCTATCCATTACATCACGCTTCAATGTTTCGGTTCTTTGTCTATCTTTTGATAACGATGTTTGGATGAGGTTTCGGGTTGCTCTATCACGCAGAGTTGTAGTTCCTCTTCCGCCGTCATTATTTCTTAAGCGGTAGGCTGTGTTTGTTCTTTCTTTATAAATTGATCCGCCGCCATTCCAGTAGGAATTGTTGTAATAACCGCCATAATAGTAACTGTCGTAGTAATATGGGGAATAATATGCAATCACCGGAATAGCCGGGTAATATCCATAATACCATGGATCATAACAGAAATTATCCCAATACGGTCCATAGGAAAAACCAATTGAGAAGGAGGGATAATAGTTATGCCACAAATATCTTCTGTAGCCCGGATAATAACCGTCGTAATAATTATTTATGGTAACATCCGATTCACCGTCGGAGTAAGATTGAGAATCGTTCTCGGAATAGTTATCGTTCCGGTCTTGGTCATGCGAGTATTCATAATCGTCTCTGTGACGGTCGCGAAAATCGACCTGAGTGTAGCATCCATACATTGAAAAGATGGAGACTAAAATTGCGATTGGTAAAAAATATTTTTTCATGGCAAACTTCCTTTTACTTCTTACAAAAATTTAGCAAATATCGAGCCTAAGTTAATAGGCTAAAATTGGGTGGTAGAATGGAATGCATTTAAAACTGTACACTAATTAAGGCAAATTTGTTCAATAGATTAAACAGAAAGGGAAAAGGATTTACAGAATCATCAAATTCAGTTACAAGTCGTATAAGGATTGGCGCATTGTCTATCAGATGGCAACCACCCCTCTTTTAATTGACCTTTATAATTGATTTGCACATAAACCCACTTTTCAAAACACTTCTTTATTATATAAAGCTGATTTGTCCATTCAGGAATTGAAGAACGAACTATAGATTTTATGTCAGGTTCCGAATATAAATATAACGTGTCATCCGGAGAGTAGTTGCTCGTAAATGTTCCAATGGCTTTTGATTTTCTCACCCAGCCTACAACATTGCTGCTTTCTGTCATTGTATAAGATATATCAACATGAAAATAACCCAACGAGTCGTTGTCAATTGTTAGAATTAAATAATTTTCTTCTTTTAAATCGTTTTTTAGTTTTTTTATTGGCTTTCCATTTGGCTTGTCATAGACAATTATTTCACCTTTATAATCAGTGTTAATTAATGCTTCACAATTGCAGCTATGAAATGTCTGTCCGTTCATTTTGATAAATGTAAACGTTAATATGAATATGATGAATAGTCGTGGCATTTATTCTTCCCTTTTAACTAAAAAGTCCATCACAATAATCGGTTATTTAAATTTGGAGAAATTTTATTGCTCCAACCCGTAATCTTTAATTTTTCTATAAAGTGTTGAAAGTCCAAGGTTGAGTTGCTTGGCAACTTTGTCTTTGTCGAAATTGTTTGTCTCAAGTGATTTTAGAATAAACCCGCGTTCAACTTTTTTAATAAAGTCATCAAGTGAACCAGGTTTTTCCGGAATAAGCACATCTTTTAGCAAGTGCATGGATTGCGGAAGGTCTTCAACGGTAATAAACTCATTCTTTGCAAAAATAACCGCCCGCTCAATAATATTTTCCAACTCACGGACTTCTCCTTTCCATTCGTAATGAAGCAGCGCACGCATCGCCGTACTATCAATTCCTTTTACATTTTTTCCAATTTCTTTACGGTATTTATCTATAAAATGATCAGCTAAAATAGGAATGTCTTCCTGTCTTTCTTTTAACGAAGGGAGATTCAACTCAACTACATTTAAACGATAAAATAAATCTTCCCGGAATCTACCTGAAGCAACTTCACTTTGTAAAATTTTATTGGTGGTTGCAACAAAGCGAACATTAATCGGAATGGAATAAGTCGTTCCTACCGGAGTAATTTCTTTTTCTTGAATAACGCGCAGAAGTTTTACCTGCAATTGTAACGGCATTTCACTTATTTCATCGAGGAATAATGTTCCGCCGTCGGCTGCTTTTAAATATCCTTCTTTATCGGAAATTGCTCCGGTGAATGCGCCACGCTTGTGTCCGAAGAGTTCGCTTTCAATCAGGTTTTCTGATATGGCGCCACAGTTTACTGCCACAAACGGTTTGTTTTTTCTTTTGCTATTAAAATGGATCGCGCGAGCGACAAGTTCTTTCCCTGTTCCGGAGTTTCCTGTAATTAATACTGTACTTTCAGTTTCGGCCACTGTTTGGATCATCTCAAATACTTTATTCATTGCAAGTGATTTTCCAACGAGTTCTGAAAAATCATAAGTTCGCTGGATTTCTTTCCGTAAGATTTGATTTTCTGAAATTAGATTTTTCATATCAAACAAACGTTTGATCTTAATGAGAATCTCATCAAACTCTATCGGTTTTAAAATATAATCCTGGGCACCATTGCGTAATGCTTTGATCGTGGTTTCAAGCGAACCATATGCAGTGATCATAATTACCATTGTTTGTGGAGTAACTGCAGAAATTTTTTCCAACAGTTCGGTTCCTTTCATCATCGGCATTTCAATATCTGTGATGACTAAATCGTAATAAGAACTTAAAATTTTGTCGTATGCAACTTTCCCGTTTTCAGCTTGTTCAACTAAATAACCTTCTTTTTCAAGAATGAAGGAGAGGGAATCATTTATATCTTTTTCGTCATCAACAACAAGAATTTTTGCTGGCATCTGGACCCTTATAAAATTAAATTTAGAGGAAAGTTAATAATGAAAGTCGTTCCTTTTTTGTATGTGCTCTCAACCTTAATTTCACCGTGAGAGCTTTTTATAATTCCGTAGCTTACCCAAAGTCCAAGTCCCGTCCCTTTTCCTTCTTTTTTTGTTGTGAAGAAAGGCTCGAATACTTTCGTTAAAGAGCCTTCAGGAATTCCGATTCCGTTATCTTCAAAGATCACTTTTATATTTGCGTCTTTAATTGAAGTGCTTACTTTGATAAACGACTCCTCGTCACTTTTGTATTTTTCTTTTTTCTCCGCAATTGCATCCACTGCGTTGATCAAAATATTAACGAAAACCTGCTGAACTTGATCGGCAATTAAAGGAACCGAGGGAAGTGATTCATCCAACGAGGAAGTAAAACTAATGTCTTTCGTCTTTTTGCCAACTTTTACGATCTCAATCGCTTCTCTTAAATTATCATTGATATCGGTAGATTTCAATTCGTAATCGGAAGGACGAGAAAAGTCGACCAAATCTCTAATAATTTTTGAAATTCTTGTGATTTGTTTTTTTACGAGTTCGAGTTTTTCTTTAATAAAACTATCGTCAGTTTCTCGCTGAACGATCTGGACCAAAGCGGAAATTGAAGCGAGCGGATTACCAACTTCGTGTGCAACTCCCGCTGCAAGTGTTCCGATGCTTTCCATCTTTTGTGTGTGGATCAATTGTTTTTCGAGCATCTTTTTGTCTGTTAAGTCGTGGTGAATACCGAAGTAGCCCACAACTTTTTTCGTTTCATCGATGATAGGGGAGACCAACAAGCGCGTGTGTAATGATTCACCGCTTTTCTTTTTGTTCTCAACTTCTCCAAGCCAGACTTTACCGGAAGAAATGGTTTTCCACATTGATTCCCAATATTCGCGAGAATGTTTTTTGCTTCCGAAAATATTCGGGTTTTGACCAATCAGTTCATCCTTTTTGTATCCGCTGGCGCGTTCAAATGCCGGGTTTACATAAATCATTTTTCCATTTAGATCGGTTATCTGGAGGGGATTGACAGTATTTTGTGCGACGGTGTAAAAGCGTAAAAATTCAGATTCTTTTTTCTTTTCGCTGGTAAAATCTTTGCCGAGGAGCAGGATATTCTTTTTTTTGTCTGATTCATTTATAAACGGCGAGATAAAAATATTTACGTCATAAATATTTTCTTCTTTGGTTTGAACGGTGATTTCGAATTCAGAGGATGTATTGTGTTTTATGGATGAAGAAAAATATTCTTCAAATTTCTCCACCGAAACCGGGGCGAGTATCCCGGAAAATTTCTGACCGATAATGCTGTTTTTTCGGGACGGGAAAAATTGCAGCGCTGCATCATTTAATTTTAAGATTGTCCCGTTTTCTGCAAGTACAAAACATGGATCGTGAAAACCTTTAAGGGCTTCAAAATTCATTTAGCCTTCTTTCGATAAGTAAAAAAAATACTAATTCTTATTCCCAAAATAGAGAATTTTCTTCACTTAACGAATTTCACTTCAATCCGTTTTTCAACAAAAAATTCGAGATTAAATTGTTTACCTGTTCGAACTCAATTAAAAACGCATCATGTCCAAAAGGGGAATCAATCTCTTCGTACTCTGCGTTATTGATCAGGGCGGCAATATTTTTTTGTTCATCCGGCGGATAAAGAATGTCCGATGAAATTCCGACGACTAAACATTTTGCCGAAATTTTGGCAAGCGATTCTTCGAGCGTTCCTCTATTAGAAGCAACATTGTGGGAATCCATCGCATTGGTGATATACAGATAAGTATTCGCGTCAAATCTTCGTACTAATTTTTCTCCCTGGTAGAGTAAATAATTTTCAACTTGAAATTTTTCATCCGAAGGGTCTTTGTGTTTCTGTTCAATTTCTCTACCGAATTTCAGGTTAAAATCTTCAGGAGCGCGGTAACTTATCATAGCCGCTATTCTTGCGGATGCGAGAGCTTTCGGTTGTTCGGTATAATTCCCGTCTTGCCATTGCGGGTCGTTAATAATTATTTGTCTTGCAAGAGTATTAAAAGCAATCGCCCAAGCTGAATGCTGTGCTGCAGTTGCAATAGGAATTACCGACTTGACGAAATCGGGAAACATTATCGCCCATTCCAAAGCTTGCATTCCGCCCAAAGATCCGCCGGTAACGGTTACAAGTTCAACCACTCCGAGTGTATCAAGCAATTCTTTTTGAACTTTAACCATGTCTCTAACTGAATACTTCGGAAAGTCCATCCGGAATTGTTCGCCGGTTTTTTCATTAACTGAAGTTGGACCTGACGTTCCGTAACAGCCGCCGAGAAAGTTGGAACAAACTATAAAATATTTTTTTGTATCAAAAACTTTTCCCGGTCCGATTAGTGAGTCCCACCAACCGGCTTTGTGCAAGTTCATCTTACTGTACTTATAAAGAAATTCGTACGGTTTGGAATTTTCTACTTCTTCTTTATCAATTATTCCGGCTGCGTGAGCGTTTCCTGTTAATGCGTGACAAATTAGGATTGCATTGGTTCCTTCTTGATTTAGCTCGCCATAGCTTTGGTAAGCTACATCAACTGCCGGCAAAGTCTCTCCCGATTCCAACTGTAAAGGCTTCTGCTGAGAGAAAAGTTTTGTGAATTTTGTTCTTGGAGTAATCATTCTAGTTTCGTTTAGTACTTAAAAAAATAACTGATGAAGGGAAAGTTCTTTTTCAACTTTTCCTTCGGAAAAAATTTTATAAGCGGTTATAAAATACAAAATCAATTAACGCTAAATAAACTGTTCGTTAGTTTCACTTTCCCTTTTACCGGTATTTCTCTTGTAAGAATATCCAGAACGGGACAATGTTTTTCAACAACTTGAACTAACTGATCTAATTGTGCGCTGCTTGCCGGACTGTCGATCGATGTTGTGTAGGAAATATCTTCAAATCCAGGATGAACATTCTCATCAAGTCCAAAAAATCCTTTCAAGTTTAAATTTCCTTTTACATTAATTTTAACTGAATTGAGCGGGATACCAAGCACCGCAGCGTACGCGCTGTAAATGATCTCCTGGCAAGTTCCTAATGCAGCAAGAACAAGTTCAACCGGATTTGGACCTTCGTCTGTTCCACCAAGTTGTACAGGTTCATCAATCTGAAGAGAAAAATTTCTGATTTGTGCAGAGCATTTCAAACCGTTTTGCAATTCTGTCTTAGCGCTAAAAACCGCTTTTGAATTACTCTCATCTTGTTGAATTGCGCTTATTACATTCGATACTTGAGTCTTAATAAAATTTTGAGGCATATAATCTCTAACTTCCTTTATAAAAATTGTGGAGCTGCCGTTTTTACAACTCCACGTTGAATAATAAATTATTGGTTGATGTTTGCTGCTGCTTTTAAAGCTTCTTCAAAATCTTCCTTGATGTCTTCGATATGTTCGAGACCAACTGAAACGCGAATTAAATCTGGTGTAACACCTGATTCAATTTGTTCAGTGTCACTCAACTGCTGGTGAGTAGTTGAAGCCGGATGAATAACCAGCGTTTTTGCATCACCAACGTTTGCCAAGAGACTTGCAAGTTGAACATTATTGATAAAAGCTTTACCGGCTTCAAGTCCGCCTTTAACTCCAAAAGATAAAACCGAACCGAACAATCCATTGCGTAAAAACTTTTTGGCATTTTCATGATAAGGATGAGATTTTAATCCTGGATAAGAGACCCATGCTACTTGAGGATGTTTTTCTAACCATGTTGCCAATTCCAAAGCATTTTGTCCGTGTCTTTCAATTCGTAATGAAAGTGTTTCCAATCCTTGTAAAAGAAGGAAAGCGTTAAATGGACTTAAGCAAGGGCCCAAATCTCTTAATCCCTCAACACGAGCGCGAATAATAAATGCGATGTTTCCAAATGGTCCATCAGCTCCGAAGATTTCCCAGAATTTTAATCCGTGATAGCCCGGACTTGGTTCAGTAAAGATCGGGAAATTTCCATTGCCCCAATTAAATTTACCTGAATCAACAATTACACCGCCAATTGAAGTTCCATGTCCGCCAATCCATTTTGTTGCGGAAGCTACAACGATATCTGCGCCATGATCGATAGGTCTGGCTATATAACCGGCTGCACCAAAAGTGTTATCAACGATTAAGGGAATATTATGTTTGTGGGCTATGTCTGCAATCTCTTTTATGTTTGCAACATTCAATCTGGGATTGCCGATAGTTTCAAGGTAGAGAGCTTTTGTTTTGGAGTCGATCAGTTTTTCAAATTCAGAAGCTGAATCCCCCGAAACAAATTTAACATCGATACCAAGACGGGGAAAAGTAACTTTGAATTGATTGTACGTTCCACCATAAAGTAAGCTGGTCGAAACAATGTTTTCACCTGCTTGAGCAATTGTGGTAATTGCTAAAAGTTGGGCTGCTTGTCCGGAAGATGTTGCCAAACCTGCAACGCCTCCCTCAAGAGCGGCAACGCGTTTTTCAAAAACATCGGTCGTCGGGTTCATTAATCTTGTATAAATATTCCCGAATTCTTTTAAGCCGAATAAATTTGCCGCGTGATCGGCGTTATTGAAATTGTATGAAGCAGTTTGATAAATCGGGACTGCGCGCGAATTTGTTGTCGGATCCGGCACTTGACCTGCGTGCAGTTGCAGCGTTTCAAATCTGTAGTTTCTTGGTTTTTGTTCAGCACTCATTTTGTTTCCTCTTTATTTTAGTTATTGTTTTTATGTTCAGTTATAAGCAAAAAAAAACCTCTTCGGAGGAAAGATTACCGAAGAGGTTTAATACCTGTTTCTCATCTTTCCACAATTTCCGGATTAACCCGGAACGGGCAGGAAGTAGCACCAAAGTTCACGTTTAACGTGATGGTTGCTAAGGTTGTCATAGGGCCTGTTCCCTGAACCTTTCTCGATAAGAGCTTTTTATATTTTATAAGAACAAACAAAAAAGCCCTTCTCGAGTTTTTACTTCGGAAGGGCTTCAATTAAAATATTAGGACGTTTAGGCTGAAACCATCCGAGTTGATGAACACATCATCATACAACAGAGGCACATTGCCATATTTTTAAGTTCGATATTTAAATTTTTGTTTTTCATTTTAGTAAGTGCAAAGATAATGCACGATAATCCGTTTGTCAACTACTTTTTTACCAAGACTGAATATTTATGAATAAATCTTGGCAGCTTTTTCAGCCGAAGTAACAATTCCTTTAATTAAAGCAGAACTGAAACCATTGTGTTCCATCTGATTCAACCCCGAAATGGTAATACCTCTCGGAGTAGTAACTTTATCAACTTCACTTTCGGGGTGATTTTTGTTCTCAAGGAGAAGTGAAGCCGCCCCTTTTGCGGTTTGAGCTGCCATCATAATCGCCTCTTCGGAATGAAATCCAATCTCAATTCCACCTTGAGAAGCGGCGCGAATTGCGCGGAGGAAAAAAGCTATCCCGCAAGCGCATAATGCTGTTGCAGGTCCCATTAGTTCTTCTTTTATTATTAAACTGCTACCAAGCGCGTTGAATATCTTTTCGGCAGACATTAATGCTTCGGGAGAATCGGATGAGAGACAAGTCATTGATTCTTGAATTGCGATTGCGGTGTTCGGCATTGCTCGAACAATTTTTATTTGCGCACCGAGGATTTTTTTTATCGCTGAAACAGTAGCGCCGGAAACGACAGAAATCACCGTATGTTTTTTTGCTTTTAGCACAGGTTTAATTTGATGTAACAGATCATTTAGCTGCTGTGGTTGAACTGCGATAATGATTATGTCTGATTGTATAACTGCTTTTTTGTTATCGCTTGAGACAAAAAATCCTTGAGTTGAAAACTCTTTTAACAACTCGGTATTTCTTCTTGTTAGAATTATATTTTTAGGGGAAACCAATTTTGCGTGCACCAATCCATTTGCGATCGATAATCCGATATTTCCACTTCCAAGGATTGTTATTACTTTATTTTCCATCTTATTTCCCTTTATGTAATTGTTTTTATTAACGCTTCTTTAAACGAAGCATAATCTTTTTGTGTCAACACTGATCTTTTTTCTTTCTCCAAACATGCCGAAAGTCTTTGTGGCATTGTTGTTTTTTCTTTTAGAACTTCATCCACAGTTTCAGAAAATTTAGATGGATGTGCGGTTTCCAGAATTACCGCGTTTACATTCGTTTGTCCGCTCTGTTGCAAATATTTTTTTAATGCCAGATAACCAACTGCGCCGTGCGGATCAATCGTATAACCGAATTGTTTCTTTACTTCTTTTATTGCTGATAATGTTTGTTCATCGCTATAACTTGAGCTTGAAATTTTATTCCGAATTGAATCAACATCGTTACCAAATAAAGAAATGATTCTTGCGAAGTTGCTTGGATTACCGACGTCCATCGCATTGGATATTGTTTGAACAGAATCTTTCGGTTCGTATTTGCCGCTATCCAAATAATTTGGGAATATGTCATTCGCGTTCACTGCCGCAATAAATTTTGCAATTGGTAAACCCATAAATTGAGCTATCAGTCCGGCTGTAAGGTTCCCAAAATTTCCGCTTGGGACTGAAATTACAAATGGGAGTGACTTATCTTTTATTTGTTTGTACGCTTCAAAGTAATAAAAAGATTGGGGCAATAATCGAGCAATATTTATCGAGTTTGCTGATGTCATCGAAAAAATATTTTTCAAATCGGTGTCATGGAACGCTTGTTTTACAAGCCTCTGGCAATCGTCAAATACGCCTTTAACCTCAAAAGCAAAAATGTTTTTATCGAGTGTTGTTAATTGCTGTTCTTGGGTCTTACTCACTTTTCCGCTTGGATAAAGAAGTGCAACTTTAATTCCCTTCTTTTCGTAAAAACCATTTGCAACTGCGCTGCCTGTATCACCTGAAGTCGCAACGAGAATCAGCGTTTCTTTTTCTTCCTCTTTTAAATAAAACTCAATAAGATTCGCAAGAAACTGTGCGCCGAAATCTTTGAATGCTAAAGTTGGTCCGTGGAATAATTCCAGAACTGAAATGTTTTCGGATAACCGGACAAGAGGCGCAGGAAAAGAAATTGCTTTGTTTATTATTCTGTGCAAATCAATTTCATTTATATCATCGATGAAAAGTTTTGCAACTTCAAATCCGATTTCTTGAAAAGAATATTTTTCAATGTTCTTGAAAAAACTTTCCGGAAGTTTGGGAATTTCATTCGGCATGAAGAGTCCGCCATCGTCAGCAATCCCTTTTAGGACGGCTTCACGGAAAGAGACTTGCATTTGTTTATTATTTGTGCTGTAAAATTTCACAAGGTATCCGATAGAGAAATTATTTTTGGTCCCTCGTAATTTATTTTTGAAATAAAAGTATCGCTTTTCAATTTTATTTTCGTCAGTACTTTTTTCATTTCAAAACCAATGAGTTTTGCTTCTTTCTCGCTTCTGCTAAGCGCAAAAACAGAGGGACCTGAACCTGAAATACTGCATCCGAGTGCGCCGTTATTAAGTGCTGTCTCTTTTAAAATGAAATAATTCGGGATAAGCGCACCGCGAATCGGTTCGATAATGAAATCTTCAATTGATCTTTTGATGAGATCGTAATCGGGTTTCATTAGTCCAGCAACTAAAGCGGAAGCGTTTCCCCATTGCTTAACTGCATCAGAAAGTTTTATTTGTGAACGCAAAATCTTTCTTGCAAACTCAGTTTTAATTTCTATGTGCGGATGAATTACCGTGCAGTGCAAATCTTTTGGAGTTGGGATTGAAATTACATCCGGAGGAGAACAACCTCTCACCAAAGTAAAACCTCCGTACAAACAGGGAGCAACGTTGTCAGCATGAGCGCTGCTTCCGCTTGCGATTTTTTCACCTTCCAAAGCAAAAAGTAAAAGTTCATCTTTCGTAAATGGTTTTTTCAAGAGTGCATTCAATGCAAATACAGAAGCAACTGCACTGGCAGCGCTTGAGCCGAGTCCGCTACCTAACGGCATTTTTTTATGGAGTTCAATTTCAACACCGAACTTACCATCAACGGCATTCATCATGGCTCTAAGCGATACTGCGGCAGTATTCTTTTTTGCATCTCTCGGTAGATGATGTAAGTCACCGGTAATTTTAGTGATATGAATTCCCGGTTTCTCAACTATCTTCATCACCAATTCGTCTCCGGGAATGTGTAGAGCGAATCCGAAAATATCGAATCCAGCTCCAACATTGGAAACGGAAGCGGGGGAGAAGACTTTTATTTTTTTTGCTTTAAATAAATTTTTCATTACGAAAGTAAACCTTTTGCTTTCATCAATTCGGCACAAAGAATTGCACCGCCTGCTGCACCACGAACAGTATTGTGTGAGAGCACGGAAAATTTGTAATCGAATAAATTACAATCGCGCAATCTGCCCACAACTGCCGCCATTCCCTTATCGAGGTCCCGGTGTAATCGCGGTTGCGGATATTTATCTTCATAGAAATAATGGATTGGTAGAATCGGTGCAAGTGGAAGTTCATATTCTTGCGGCTCTCCTTTAAAATTTTGCCAAACTGAAATTATTTCTTCTTTCGAAGGTTTGTTTTTCAATTTTACTTGAACAGACTCGAGATGTCCATCTACAACAGCAACTCGGTTACATGAAGCGCTTATTTTAATATTACTCTGCTCAATTTCTTTTCCGTTGAATTTGCCGAATATTTTTAAAGGTTCGGTTTCCATTTTGTTTTCTTCGCCGCCAATGAATGGAATAACGTTATCAATAATATCAAGACTGGAAACTCCCGGATAACCGGCGCCGGATAAAGCCTGCATCGTAACAACATTTAATTGCTCTATTCCAAATGCGTCATCAAGCGGTTTCAGCGCAAGTAGTAAGCCGATTGTTGAACAGTTGGGATTTGTAACGATTGAGCCTTTGCCGAATTTTTGCACTTTTATCAATCTAAGATGATCCGGATTTACTTCAGGAATTAATAACGGAACATCTTTGTCAAAGCGGTGATTTTTTGAATTTGAAATTACATGATATCCGGCATTGGCAAAAGCTTCTTCAATTTCTCCTGCTATATTAGCGTCCAAACCTGAGAAAACGACACTGCAATCTAAACCCGGTTCACAATTTTTAACAGTAAGATTAGCAATCGCACTTGGAATTGGAGTTGGTAAAAACCAATTGACGGCGTCTTTATATTTCTTTCCGGCAGAGCGGTCTGATGCTGCAACTTCCGCAATTTCAAAAAAGGGATGATCGCTTAAGAGTTGAATGAACTTTTGTCCGACGCTTCCGGTTGCGCCCAGAATACCTACTTTTATTTTATGTGTTGACATATTTTTCCTTTTTGTTTACTAACTCAAATAATTTGAAATTCTAAGAACATCCGCAAACACACCCGCGGCTGTTACATCCGCGCCGGCTCCGGGTCCTTTTATTACGAGAGGACTACTGATATAATTTAACGTGTGCACGGCTAAGATATTATCGCTTCCGCTCATAAAATAAAACGGATGATTCCGGTCGATTGCCTGCAAAGAGACTTCCGCTTTTCCTTTTTCCAATTTAGCGATGTAGCGCAAAACCCTACCTTCTTTTTCTTCCTTCATCCGGAGTTTTTCAAACTCATCATCATTTTCTTGAAGGACGCCGAAAAATTCCTTAACGGTTTTTACTTTACGCGCTTTCGGGAAGATAAGATTCTCGACGTTGATGTCACTTAACTCCATCTGATAACCACACTCGCGCGCAAGGATTAATAATTTTCTTGCAACGTCTTTTCCATTTAAATCTTCTCGCGGATCAGGTTCAGTATAACCCTTTTCTCTTGCTTCTTGAACCACACTGCTGAATTTTCTCCCCGATTTAAATGAATTGAAAATATAACTTAATGTGCCGGAAAGTATTCCTTCGATCTTTGTTATTGAATCGCCCGTACTTACTAAATCCTGAATTGTTCCGATGATAGGCAGGCTTGCACCAACGTTGGTCTCGTATAAAAACTTTACATTATGTTTTGAAGCTGTTTCGCGCAACTTGTTATAAAAGAGAAAAGACTTCGTGTTCGCACGTTTGTTCGGTGTTACAACCGAAATATTGGAAGAAAGAACATCCAAATAGTATTGAACTACATCTTCGCTCGCAGTACAATCAATAAAAATAGAATTCGGCAAGTTAAATTCCTTCATTGCGTTTACAAAAGTTGGAAGATCTGAAACTTCGTTTGATGCAGTTAACGCGCTCTCCCATTTATCAAGTGGAATTCCTTTGTTGCTTACGAGCATCTTCTTCGTATTGATAATTCCGCAGACATGCACCGAAGTGAAAAATTCATTTGCTAATTTTTGCTGATGATTCTTTAACTGTGTTAAAAAAGTTTTACCGATCAATCCCGGTCCTACTAAGAACAGATGAAGTGATTTTGTCATCGATAAGAAGAAAGATTCATGTAAAGCGTTGAGCGCTTTGGCTTCATCTTTTTTAGAAATAACCACCGAGATATTTAATTCCGATGAACCTTGCGCGATTGCGGCGATGTTAATTCCGTTCTTTCCGAGTGCTTGAAAAACGCGTCCGGCAATGCCGGGAGTTTTCTGCATATTTTCACCAACGATGGCGATGATAGCAAAATTATTTTCAACTTTAACCTCACTGATCTGTTTTTCAAGTAACTCTAATTTGAATTCCTTTTCAATCGCATCTTTCGCTTTCTTTTCATCTCGCGGCGGAATTGCCAGACAGATTGAATGTTCGGATGAAGCTTGAGTAATCAATACAACGTTAATATGATGGGTTGCCAACGCGCTGAAAATTCTTTCGGCGATACCGGCAACTCCTACCATACCGCTTCCTTCAACCAGCACTAAAGAGATCGCATCGATTGAAGAAATTCCCTTTATAAGAAAATCGTTCGCAATTTTTTTCTTGCTGATGAGTGTGCCTTCGGAAGAAGGATTAAAAGTATTTTTTATACGGATCGGAATTCCTTTTGCATGCGCCGGCTGCATTGTCGGCGGATAAATTACTTTAGCGCCGAAATGTGAAAGCTCCATAGCTTCGTCAAAAGTTAAATGTTTTACGGTAAAAGCGTTACTAACTTTTCTCGGATCGGCAGTAAGTACGCCGTCAACATCGGTCCAAATTTCAATTTCTTTTACGTTAAGCGCCGCGCCTAAGATTGAAGCTGTAAAATCAGAACCGCCGCGACCTAAAGTAGTAGTTTCATCTTCTAATGTTGACGCGATAAAACCGGTAACGATTTGCAGCTTTTTATTCGCAGCAAAATGTTTTTGAATGTTTTTATTTGTAAGATCAAAATTTACACGCGCGTTTCCGAATTGTGCATCGGTTTTAATTAAGGAACGTGTATCTAAAAAACTGCTTGAAATTTTCCGGTCGTTAAGCGCCTCACTGATGGTATAAGCAGAAAGTCTTTCCCCGAAACTTAAAATATAATCGAGAGTTTTCAGCGACAATTCCTTTATTAAAAAAACTCCGTGTAAAATATCGTCAAGTTCATTCAACTGAAATTTAATATTTGCGATTACGCCGCTTTGTTTACTTACTGAAATTAATTCTGTCGCTATCGCGAGATGTTTGTTCTCCAACTCTTTTAAATTATCCAAATAAATTGGATTACCCTTAGCGGCAAGGTGACTCGCGGTTATCAATTTATCCGTCACTGTTTGGTAAGCGGAAAAAACAACGGCGATATTCTTTTCTTTTTTAAGAGATGCCTTCACTATCTCAATCACATTTTTTATCCGCTCAGCCGAAGCGACGGAAGAACCTCCGAACTTTAATATTTTCATTGTCTGTCCAAATTTAGTGACGCGCAAAAAAAAACCGGCTTCTTTTGGGGAAGTCGGTTTTTACACATTTAAATAGTATTATGCTATTACCAACTTCCGATGTCCGGTGGTGTTGTGGTTCCCATACACATGGTGCTGATAATATTTGATTTCTTGTTTTTCATTTTTTAAGTAAGGCAAACGTAACATAAAAAATATTCTTTGTCAACAGGAGGAAATGAAAAAATGAATATTATTCCTTTCGGGTGTAATGTTATTGAAGAAAGTTAAGCATTACAGAACAAAACTGCAGATTCAGTAGAAGGGCGAATTCCATCAGCATAGAATAATTTTATTTGTAATTAAAACTAAGTTCAATATATTAACAGTGTTAATTTAATAAAACCAGTTAATGGAAGGAGTTTTATGGGAAATAAGGAGATTCAAGAGCAGAGAATGAAAGGTTATTTCATTCAAGCCACAAAAGAAATATTAAAAGGAGAAGGTTTAAGGAACATCAGCGTGCGCAATATTGCTGAACGCGCAGGATATTCCTACGCAACACTTTACAATTATTTCAAAGATGTGAGAGACCTTATTTTTGAATGTGTAGTGGATTTTCAGGAAGAATGTCAGGCTCTTGTTATTTCGGAAACAGAAAAAGCAGAGCCGGGAATAGAAAAAATAAGAGCCATCGCAAAAGCGTATGTTAAATATTTTGTCCAATATCCCGGTACGTTCGAGCTTTTCTTTCTGGAAAAAACGACGGATGTAGCAAGTAAGCAACCAACACTGAAATTAATTTCTAATTTTCTTGATAGATTGAGTAACAATGATTGGGAGTTCTGCATCAATACAAAAGTGATGACAGCAGAGGAAGTTAAAGTAAAAAAGAATACCCTGCATTTTACATTAGTGGGAATGCTATTGCTCTATATCAACAGAAGACAGCCGGAAACATATAAAGAATTTTCGGAGGAAGTAGAAAATCAGATGAACTCAATCTTGGCTGTGAAATAAGAAATGATAGATAAAAGAGAATTAAAAAAGCAATACAAACAATCCCTCCCGCCAATGGGAATTTACCGGATAAAAAACTTAGTGAACGGAAAAATATTTCTTGGAAGCAGCCTTAATCTGCACGGAAGGTCTAACAGTTTCAAATTCCAACTGAGAAGTGGTCTCCATGTGAACAGTGAATTGCAAAAAGATTTTAACACTTTCGGAGAAGAAAATTTTGTGTTCGAGATTGTTGACACCTTAGAACCCCAAGAAGATCTAGCTTACAACTATAGCGATGACCTCAAAGTATTTTTGGAGATGTGGATGGAGAAACTTCAACCGTACGGAGAACTCGGTTATAACAAAAGGAAATAAGATTTCAAACAGACTTTGTTTTCTACAAAATAATTGAGAGTTTTATTTCACGATTATTAATTTGTTATAAGTTCGATACAAAAATCCGGTAAGGAGAATCAACTTTGAAAAGTAAAACTTTGCTCTTTTTTATTTTAGTTCTTGTGTCTATAAACGATTTGCTTTCACAGTCTGTTGCAGAGAGATATAAAAATTTCGGACAAATCTTTCTTCCGCAATTTTCTTCCGCCCCATTTCCTCATCCTAAAAGGCTGGATGGGCATAGTTATAAAAACCAATCGTTCTCTTTTCAAGAACATTATGCCGATTGTAGTGTTTTAATTTTTGTTCCGAAGGGATTTCGGCCTACTCAAAGTACAAACATTGTTGTTTATTTTCATGGGTGGTATAATAATATTGATAGTGCCTGCGCTCAGTTTAAAATTATAGAACAATTCTCTGAAAGTAACAAAAACGCAATCCTCGTCTTCCCCGAAGGACCCAAAAACTCACCCGATTCTTTTGGAGGGAAGCTAGAAGAAAAAGACGGATTAAAAAACTTAGTTACTGATGTTTTGAAATTTCTGAAGAAAAAAAGAATAACCACAACAGCAAAGGTTGGAAATATTATTTTAGCGGGACACAGCGGCGCTTACCGTGCGATTGCTTATTCGGTGGAACAAGGCGGGTTAACAAAAAATATTTCAAACGTTATTTTATTCGATGCGCTTTATGCTGAGACAGAAAAATTTCTGAATTGGATTCAAAACTATGGCGGGAAATTCATAAACATCTATACCGATAATGGAGGAACAGTAGAAGAAACGGAGAAACTCATGAATGATCTCGATTCCATGAAGATTCCGTATTTGAAAGCTGGAGAAAAAGAATTAACGCAAATTCAGCTTGTCAATAATCGGTTAATTTTTATTCATACTGATTTATCGCACAACGAAGTGATTGCAACCAGACATCAGTTCCGGGATTATTTAAAGGTAAGCAAAGTATCTTCTCTAAAATGACGATTTATTGTACAAGTGCTTGCCGGAAATAGAATGTGAATAGTATTTTTCAAAATAATTTTTAAAAAGTCTATATTATGAAAACTTCAACCGTTACAAAAATCTTTTTGTTGACTTTAATATCCGCGTTAACCTTCGCTCAACTGCCTAATCAAAAAACTTACTGCAACCCGATGGATATTTCTTACAAATACAATTGGGAACAGATAAACGATAAAATTTCTTACCGCAGCGGCGCCGATCCCGTGATTGTAAACCACAAAGGGGAATATTATTTATTCGTAACAATCTCAGGCGGTTATTGGCATTCAAAAGATTTAATAAATTGGAAATTTATTGAACCGAGTAAATGGCCAATGGAGGATATCTGCGCGCCTGCGGCGCTTTCCGTCCGGGATACGCTCTATTTATTTCAATCTACTTTTGAACAGCGTCCAATATTCTTTTCCACTGAACCGGAAAAAGGGAAATTAAATTTTTATAACCGGTGGCTCCCGTTATTGCCGGATACAATTGGTCCGTGGGATCCCGCAATTTTTCATGATGATGAAACGGAGCGATGGTTTATGTATTGGGGATCTTCAAATACTTTTCCCATTTACGGTAGTGAACTTGACCATAACAAAAAACTGATTTACACGGGAGAGATAAAGAAATTTATCTATTTAAATCCGGAGTTACATGGATGGGAACGGTTTGGACCTAATCACACTTCCACAATGAAACCGTATATTGAAGGCGCGTGGATGACCAAACACAACGGGAAATATTATCTGCAGTACGCAGCGCCGGGAACCGAATATAACGTTTATGCGAACGGAACTTATGTCGGAAACGATCCGATGGGACCGTTTGAATACGCGCCGAACAATCCAATCTCTTATAAACCGGGAGGATTTATGACAGGCGCCGGACATGGAAATACTTTTCAAGATAATTATGGGAATTATTGGAATACCGGAACTCCATGGATCGCCATCAATTGGAATTTTGAACGGCGCATCGCGATGTTTCCCGCTTTCTTTGATAAGGATGATCTTTTTTATGCAAACACTCGCTTTGGAGATTTTCCTCAATATCTGTCGAAGGGAAAACTAACAACCAAAGATGAACTCTTTACCGGATGGATGCTTCTTTCTTATAAGAAAAAAGTAACGGCTTCTTCTGTTCGCGATACATTTAAGATTGCAAATGTAACCGATGAAAACCCGCGAACGTTTTGGGTTGCGCAAAACAATAAAGCTGGTGAATGGCTTACCATCAATCTAAAAGAAGAGTGTGAAGTGAGAGCCGTGCAAATCCATTTTGCAGATTATAAATCGGATATTTTCGATAACGATCCTTCGCGGATATACACACAATACAAATTCTATTCTTCGATTGATGGAAAAGATTGGAAATTAATAGTTGATCTTTCTAAAGTAAAACAAGATAGACCCAACGGTTATTTTGAATTACCAAAACCGGTCACTGCACGATTCATCAAATACGAAAATGTTTATATGCCTACGCCAAATCTTGCGGTGAGTGATATAAGAATTTTTGGAAAGGGAATTGGCGAAGCACCTCAGACTCCAACAAACTTAAACGTAAAAAGAGATAATGACGAACGAAACGCATTCATAAGTTGGAATAAAGTTGAAGGAGCTGTCGGTTACAACATCCTTTGGGGAATTGGAAAAGATAAACTTTACCAGACTTACCAGGTTTGGGCAGATGATGAAACCAAATTAGAATTGCGAGCATTAAATGTCCGGCAAGATTATTACTTTGCGATCGAAGCATTTAATGAAGTCGGTGTTTCAAAAGTAAGTGAAGTGGTGAAGTGTAAATAGATTTAATCTCTGCGCTATTCCGTCCCATCTGTGATTAGAAAAGATTAAACCGCTGAGAACGGAGAGAAACGCAGAGCAGAAAACCATTTCTCTCTAAGCCAAAAAGATTAATAAATCAGCTTACGCAAGAAAATATTTTGAATTGCCACGACTTTAGAGGTTGTGTGAAAATTATGTTTTATCATTATTCATGATTTTAACCAAGGTAGAGTGAAATAAAAATCGCAAACAGGAAACCGTTAAAACGGTTCGAGTCTTTAAATGTATTCAATTAACACCTCGATTAATCGAGGTGTTAATGAAAAAGAATGATGGCATTTTAACCGTTTCAACGGTTTTGTTTGATATTAGAGAGCCTCTAAATGTCGGGACAATTCAGTTATAAGTTCTGCATTAGGGAACTTAATAACTGCAAGATTGAACAGTTACATGCTGAAATGTCATTTCGCAGTGACGGAAAATCTTTCCGCACTGACAGAAAGTCATCTCACACTGACAGAAAGTCGTCTCGCAGTAACGAAATGAAAGTTCACACGTGAGAGAAATCACCTAACAAGAGGGTTTTGGAAGGTTTCAGCAAGATATTGTTTGATTTTGATCGAAATTTAAGGTATGCGTCTAAAATCAACAAGAAATGGACTGAAAATACAAGCAAAAGATTAACTGTAATACATAACTTTGTAAACCGGAACAAAAAAAATAATGAATAATGACAAGGAATGTAGAATATCGAAGATTAACAACTTTATTTTTTGTTATTCTCCGTCTGAGACGGGCAGGCTTGTTTGATATTTAATTTTAAGCAAACATTCTTACCGTTTTGCGCAGTTCACAACGGTGGATTTTACTAACTCGTCATGTAACGCAAAAGGTTGAATTGGTTTCAAAATCATACTCGTAATCTTTTTCTTAATCTGCTTAAATTACAGAAAAACGATTATGATTAAGAATTTTTTCTTTTAACAACTGCGTAATGTGAGTAACTACTAACTTAAGTCCCGATGATATTAGAACATAAAACATACGACCTGTTTGGCAAGATGACTTTTGAAAAGATCATGCTGACACCGCCATTCAAAAAGGCGAACCAAATGCCTAATGAAGCGTGTTTCCATTATATAATAGAAGGTGCAGGGGTTACGGTTTCTGAAGTTGAAAAACTTGAATTACCTGCTAAGGAATCGGTTCTGATGAAATGCGGGAACTACATCACTAGGATGTTAAATTCCACCGATTCCCCAAGATACTTTGCGGTTGCAATTCACTTTCATCCTGAAGTATTAAAGAAAGTATATGAAAACGATCTTCCGAAATTTTTGCTTGACGGAAGCAAGAATATTCCCGCCGCCGGGATGGTAAAAATTAAGAGCGATAATCTTTTCTTAAAATATATAGAAGGCATTCTATTTTACTTTGAAAATCCAGAACTTGTTAGCGAAGAATTATTGAGCCTAAAGTTAAAAGAGTTGATCTTACTCCTTAACCAGACGAAGGATGCCTCGGTTGTTAAACAGATACTTTCAAGTTTATTCTCACCGTCTTCCTATTCGTTAAAGCAGATCGTGGACGCGCATATTTATTCCGACTTAACAATAGAAGACCTCGCCCAATTATGCAATCTCAGTTTATCATCTTTTAAAAGAGAGTTTAGAAAAGTATTTAACGACAGTCCTGCCAAATATATAAAAGAAAAAAAACTCGACCGCGCTGCACAACTTTTACTTATTTCCGATGAGCGGATAAGCGATGTTGCATACGAATGCGGTTTTAACGACCTCGCTCACTTCTCAAAATCTTTCCACGAAAAATATAACTTATCTCCCACTAATTTCCGGTTGACCCGAACAGACAAATCTTTGAACTAACCGGAAAAGTCCGGCGCCTTTTGAGTTTCTATTTTTGCTTTGTAATTAAAAGCAAATAAACATAAGGAGAACTCAAAATGGAAAACTCAAAATCGTTTAACATAACCGTTGTTGTAAATGAATCCCGCGAGAAAATTTGGGATACGCTTTATACAAGATTCGGCGAAACGTTTCTATTTAATCCCAATATAGACGGCTCACACTTTGTTACCGGATCAACCGGGGAAGTAGGCTGCGAGCGGGTCTGCAATATGGACTCAAAAACATTTGTACGGGAAAAAATTGTTAAAGCAAACAACCAAAAAAGCTTTACGGTTGATATTGTTGGAGGAAATATGCCGATGGTAAAAGAATTGAAAGTCAGTTTCGAATTAAGTTCGTTAAAAAGCAATCAAACCAAAGTTGATCTGGTAGCGGAGTTCAAAACGAAACCGGCATTTATGGCGGGCCTCGCAAAAGGGATGTTCAGAAAAAAACTTGCCGATGTGCTTATCGGTCTTAAATATCATGTTGAAACGGGAAGGACGGTATCGAAAAAAACATATAAACTGATTGCCAAGCAGTATAAAAAGTTAGAATTAAATCAATCATTCAGTTAAAAAGAATCACAAACAAACAAAGGAAAAACAAAATGAAAAAGTCGGAACAAAAAGTGTCGGTTAAAATTAATGTTACACCGGAAAAAGCATGGGAAGTAGTCGGTGCAGTTAAAGGTGTTGATAAATGGTTAGCTCCAATAGAAGCCTGCAGGTTAGAGGGAGATAAAAGATACTGCACCGCCGAAGGAAAAGAATTTGAAGAAGATATTTTGAAAGTGGATAACGAAAAAAGAGAATTTCATTATGCAATTCCAAAACAACACTTGATCCCGGTTCAAAACATCTTTGGAATAATGAAAGTCAGCGGAAGCGAAGATAATCAGTCGGTGGTAGATTGGCAGTGGACGTTTGACGTTGAAGAAGATCAAGAAGCAGCGGCAAAAGAAATATTTACCGGGCTTGGTCAAATGGGCATCAAGGGAATTGAAAGCTACATCAATGCCAACGGTAGTAAATAATTTGTAAGCAACTGTTCTGCAGAATGGCGAAGAATATTTAATTGATAAAAAAATATAAATGAATGGATGAATGATAGTGAATGGATGAATGTTATTCATTCAGACATACATCCATTCAATCATTTCAAATTATTTTGTTCTCGTTATGCCGGATTAGGAATTGGTCAAAGGTCAGAGGTCGGTGGAAAAGCCATTTGATGATTCACTGAAAACTAATTCGTTCCGGCTTTATCAGATTAAGAAGTAGAAATAATTTCTTGTATGAAACCCGCATGTGGAATATAATGCAGGCGGGTTTTATACTTCTAATTTGTCTCACCGGAATCCTTCCAACCAAAATACACATGATTAAAATATTCTTTACCGGCATTTGGTAAACTGAAGAAACATTTCTAAGTTCGTTTACCCTAAAAATTTAGAAAACAGGAGGTTCTGTTTCTTTGTTACATGCACGCTCACAAAAACTACCAAAAAGGGTGACTAGTACGTTACCTACTTACTTATATTTTATAAGCGATGGAGATATAATATATAACTTCATCACACTTTTTAAATTTCAACATTCTATTTCCATTCTTGCCGAACAACAAAGAATCGTTTCCAAATTAGAACAACTTATGCAGCTTTGCAGCGAATTAGAAAAAAACATAAACCAAAGCAAAAAAGAAGAAACAAACTTACTTTTACAAACTGTATTGAGAGAGGCGTTAGAAGAAAAAGAGAACTAAACTTTGCGATACTCTGCGCCCTCTGCGGTAAAAGGAAAAACAATAAACCGCTAAGTACGCAAAGGAAAGCAGCGAAGAACAAAGACTAAATGAAAGAAGGAAGAAACTTATTTTTTTACTATTTATAGGTTGAAATAAAAATGAAAAGAAATTTTATTGTCGATGAAGAAATAAATCTGAATGAAAATGATTTATTAAACACCAAGAAATATGCAACCACATTAAGAAAAATTGTTCTTAATTCACCTCTTAATAATGTATTCACTATTGGTTTATTTGGTGGTTGGGGAAGTGGTAAATCATCAATTACTAAGACCGTTCAAACTGAATTAGAACAACACGATAAACTGAAAATTAAATTTATTAAATATGATGCATGGAAATATGCAAATGATTCTTTCCGTAGAATGCTCCTCTTACAAATACAAGAAAACCTTAAATTTACGCAAACTGGTCTGATGCAAAAGTTTTATGCTAATGAATCCATGGAAACCAAATTAAAGACGAAATTTAATGTTACAAATTTTATTATTTCATGTTGCCTTTTAATTATCGGGTATTTGATTGTACTGAGTAACAATTATGAAACAAAGATTAGTATAACTGTTGCTTTAGTAATCCCCTTTTTAACTTTGCTATCAAATATTTTATTCAAAGTATTTGATCAAATGAAAATATCGATCCAACAGTTACATTATTTTGCTCCTGAGCAATTTGAAGATTGTTTTAAGCAGATGGTATCAAAATCTTTAAAACATTACAACTGGATACAAAAAACTGGATTATATATATCAGGCGAGCACTTCATAAAAGATATCGACAAATTAGTAATAGTAATCGACAACATTGATAGGTGTCATAAAGAACTAGCTTATAGCCTGCTTACAGATATTAAAACGTTTTTAGGTGATGAAAAGTATAATATTGTTTTTATAATTCCCGTAGATGATGAAGCATTAAAGAAACATATTATAAATACTTCCAGACTTACAGATCAAAGCGATGGTAATATTGAAGCAGAAGAGTTTTTAAGAAAGTTTTTTAATATCACACTTCGGCTTAAAAAACTCCACGCAAGAGAAATTTTTGATTTCACTGAAAGTCTAAACAAAAAATATGAACTTAATTTTAATCCTACCACCATTGGTTTGATATCAAAAGAATATGCCAATAATCCAAGGAGGATAATCCAATTTTTCAACAACCTATCTTCGGAATTAAATAATTATGATGAAGAATTTGTAAAACAAAATGAAGCGTTAATCTGCAAGTTTCAAGTACTTAAAGAAGAATTCCCAGACTATTATAAATTAATTTCTGCTAATCCTCATTTACTGAATGCACCAGATCCGAAGGTTAATGATTTAATAAATAAAATCGAGACATTGAAAATATTTTTAGAAAAAACTAGAATTTTAACATCAGATACACCTTTTACGATATTAGAAACAATATTAACAAATTCTAAAGGCATTTCTAAACTACCACAAGAAGTATATAGCCTTATCGATAATTTTCAATTTAAAGAATTAAACGACTACATAGCTACGCATGCAGAACAATATCATGATATCCTTAAGGAGATCACTAATAATTTGGTAACTGCTTACAAACGACAATTATTTAATACGGATTTTCTTACTACCTTCGAATTATTAACCAGTATAAATTCAGAATGTGAAATTGGTTATCCAGATAACGTGTTAATTAATGAAAATATTCAAAATTATTATGAAATAATTATTGATAAATGTCCAAACATTCATAATCTAATTTTATATTCAATCAGTTTAAAAAAACAAAATATTTCTGAACTAAAGAATGCAATAATTGAATTAGTATCAAATAATGTTGTTAAAGAAACAAAAGTGTTTAAACGATATAAAGATATTTTGGGTATCATTTTATCGAGTTATACTGATGAGAGATCATTAATAAAACTACAAAAACCCTTTCTGGAGACGGTCAAATTAGAGAGTGACTTTTTGAATATCAGCAGTTTTTCTGATTTACAAATTAAAAATCTAATATCAGATGAATTTGTAGAATATTTTATAAATAAAATTGAAAATGTAAATGGTGATGATTTTTATTATACTACTCTAAAGAAATTACTACCCCGCAAAGAATTGTCAAATCAAACGATTAATTTCTTAATTGCAAAAATTGACACAAAACTACCCGATTTCCGAGGGGTGGGGAAAGATGATATAATCATGAATTTAAAAGAAATAAACGAACTTTTAACGTTAACAAAGAACAATCTAAATTCTGATACCTCTCAACTTCAGGTTTTATTTGATAAATTTAATTCTAGCTGGAGGATTCCTAATCCAAATAATCCAGGTAATCCCAAAGCCGATATACAAAAAAATCTTATCATTGAGACATTACAAAATTCGAATGATATAGATACTCAAATGGATTTTTATTCTCATATTTATAGAATATCGCTAAATAACGTTTCTATTATTGATCCATTAATGAAAATACTCTCCGATACAAAGAATAGGTCAATTGTAAATAAGTATTTGGTTAAATTAAAAAAATCTTTGAGTCTAAATCCTCTTTTTGATATAATCGTTGAAGATAAAACATATTCTGAAGAAAGCTTTATTTTATTCGAGCATGTATTCACTTATAAAAACAATAAGACTAATTATTTGTTATCAGAAGAGAAACTAAAGAAAAAGCTATCGGAATTACTTGATTATTCTTTAATAAATGATTCAAAATTTTATAACTTCTTAGAGCGTATTAGCGATTCAGATGAAAGAATAAAAAATGCTTTAATCTCTTTGATATCAATAAAAGATAAAGATTCTATTTTAAAGCTGACCAATAAACTGCAAGCACTAGCAATAGATTCGATAAAAGACGGTGAAGCAATATTTTCCTATGAAGATAATGAAGGTTTTTTAAAAGTTATTGCCTCGAGTGGAAAACCAATCCACATAAAACAGTTAGCAAGAGTGTTGGTCAGGATGATTCAAAAAGAAGAGACCTTATCTTCTGCGATTTCAATAATTAAAGAATTAAGAAATTTGTCTAAGAAGGATTCAAAAAATATAAGATCCTTATTAGAATCATTTAGTGAAAATGAAAAGTATAAAACTGAAATTGAAAATGCTATCGAGCACATAAAAACAATTACTGAGAAATAGTTTTTTAATCCCTATTCACTGTTTGTAAAATCATAACTTTGTGAAATAAAGAATACGAAAAGAATCAAAAAAGAAATATGTCAAAGTACCGTATTTATATAGACGAAGTTGGAAACAATGATCTTGAAAGTTCAGATAATCCTAACCATCGTTACCTTAGCCTAACCGGGCTTATCTTTGAGCTTGATTATGTAAAAACAGTTGTTGCTCCCTCTCTTGAAAAATTAAAACAAAAATATTTTCCTTACCATCCAGACGAACCAGTCATTTTGCATCGCAAAGAACTTGTAAGTAAAAAACATCCATTCAGTTCTTTGAAAGATGCTAAACTAGAAGAAAGTTTTAATTATGAATTTCTTAGGTTAATTACCGATTTGGAGTATACAATAGTTTCTGTCTTAATTGATAAAAAAGAACATCAAACAAAGTATAACACATGGAAATATGACCCTTATCATTATTGCCTGGAAATATTGGTTGAAAGATTCTTTTTCTTTTTAGAAAAACATGCTGCCTCTGGAGATGTGATGATTGAATCACGCGGTGGTAAAGAAGATATGAGATTAAAAAAATCTTTCACAAACATTTTTGAGAACGGAACAAATTTTATCGAAGCAGAACGGTTTCACAAAAGATTTACAAGCAAAGAATTAAAGGTCAAGCAAAAATCATTAAATATTGCATGTTTACAATTAACAGACTTATTAGCACATCCTTCACGTCGTTTTATGTTCAGAACATACAAGATAGAAGAAGGTAAATCTTTTGCTTTTGGCGATAAAATAATTGACATAATTGAGGGGAAATATTATAGAGGTAAAACAGGCATTGAAGGATATGGGATTAAATTGTTACCTTAAAAATAAAAAACCCCGATTACTCGGGGCAAAGGCTTATGTATCCTTCCACCTCCAGATAAACTGGATTGGTTCAAAAATAGTATTTTTTAGTTTAATAACAAAATTTATTGTTTTACTTTTGTCCCATGAAAGTCAAGAACCAATTCTTGATTTACAAGACTGAATAAATTCATAAAGTATAATATCGCACTTAAATCTTCAATAGAATGGACAGAATCAACCTGGAATCCAATAACAGGTTGCACCAAAATTAGTCCCGGCTGTAAGTTTTGTTACGCAGAAAGAATGGCAAAAAGACTTAAAGCAATGGGTTCTGCAAATTATGAAAATGGTTTCAAGTTAACTTTGCAAGATCATGTTGTAGAATTACCGCTAACATGGAAAAAGCCTCAAACAATCTTCGTAAACTCAATGAGCGATCTTTTTCATAAAAATGTTCCGCTTGAATTTATTCAAAGAATTTTTGATGTAATGAATAAAGCTTATTGGCACAAATTTCAAGTCCTAACAAAGAGATCGGATATTCTGCTAAAATATAATTCCAAACTAAGTTGGACGGAAAACATCTGGATGGGTGTTAGCGTAGAAAATGATGACTATACTTACCGTATCGATCATTTAAGGAACACAGATGCAAAAACAAAATTCCTTTCCGTTGAACCATTGATCGGTCCAATAAGTAAATTGGATTTAACGAATATTGATTGGGTTATAGTCGGCGGAGAATCTGGTCCCGGCGCAAGACCACTAAAAGAAGAATGGGTAATAGATATAAAAGACAAATGTATTGAGCAGAATGTTCCATTCTTCTTCAAACAATGGGGCGGTAAACAAAAAAAGAAAGCCGGGAGATTACTTCAAGGGAAAACATGGAGTCAAATGCCGGTGTATAGAAAAGCAGGTTGAAGAAAATTCCCAAAGATTTCCGGAAGATTTCATGTTTCAACTAACGAAATCAGAATTAGATAACTTGAAATCACAATCTGTGATTTCAAGTTGGGGAGGCGCCCGAAGGGCGACACCGTATGCTTTTACAGAACAAGGAATTGCTATGCTATCAAGCGTACTTAATAGTAAGAGGGCTATTAAAGTTAATATCCAAATAATGAGAACTTTCGTGAAGATTAGAGAGTACCTTTCAACTCATAAAGACCTCGCCCAAAAACTGAAAGAACTTGAATCTAAATTTGAAGGACACGATGAACAAATTAGGGAGATTATCGAAGCGATAAACCAGCTTCTTCTACCGCCTGAAAAACCAAAATCTCCAATTGGGTTTTTAGTTAAAGAACCAAAACAAAAATATAAGGCTAAATAAATTCGTGAAGATTAGTGTTATTCGTGGCGGGAAAAGTTTACCTCTCATCTCACGGATGAACACGAATATTTAGTTTCATCCTTGGCGAACTATTATAAAAAATTGTGAATTTGAGCATGGAAAATATTGGCTACATAGAAATTAAAATCAACGGTTTTACAGGTAACATAAAGTTAACACCCGATACTTTTGATATCCGAAGCTTTATTCGTTTGGTCTTTATTTTTTATTAAATATGTTATATTATTGCACACGTTAATATTATTGATAATAAATTTATAACCGATTGAAAGAAATTTATGTTATCCGAAAACGGTTTTTCTTATAAAAAAGCCACCCAGTCTCTTGCGTTTTTTGCTCAAAAAGAAATAGACAACACATTAGATAAGCTAAAAGCTCTTAAACTTATCTATTTTGCTGATCGTTACCATTTGAGAAAATTTGGGCGTACTATTTCAAATGACGAATATTATGCAATGGATTATGGCCCTGTTGCATCCGGTACAAAAGATATTCTTGAAATGAGTACTTTCCTCGATATACATGAAAATGACTATGCTTCAAAATTTTTAGAACCACAAAAAGCCAATAAAAATATTAAAGCAATTAACCAGGTTGATTATTCAGAATTATCTGTTTCTGAAATTGAAGCGTTAAATTTTGTTTGGGATAAACTTGGGTCGAAAGATAATTTTTATTTAGTTAATTTAACTCATCAATACCCTGAATGGAAAAAACACGAAGAACAACTAAAACGTGGGATTACTCGCATCAAAATGGATTTAACCGATTTTTTTGATGACTCTACGAGTAATGTAGAAAAATTCTACGAACTTAATGCAGAGGAGAAAGAAGCAAAGATTGAATTTTTAAAAGAACTAAATCATTTGGAATCTCTCTGGAATTAATTAATTGGAAATCTCTCCAGAAATTAAGATCAAAGCGTCTCTAAAATCCGGTTCAGTATATTATTTTGAAGAGAGTTCTTTTACTTCTAGGGAACCCCATTATTTTATAGTGCTAAATCATAATCCTTCAGATGATTATTTATTGCTCCTTGTTTGTTCATCTTCTCAAATCTCTAAAGTTAAAATCCGTAACAGAAATAACCCGCCTTCAACTTTAGTAGAATTATCACCCAAGGACTATGCAGACTTTACTACGGATTCTATCATTGATTGTAATAAGGTTTTTCCACGTTCTGTAAATGAATTAGTAACAAAATTAGTGAATGGGAAGCTCAAGATTAAGTCCGAAATGTCGGCTTCTTTTGTAGCCAAACTTCGTCAAGGTGTTTTAGATAGCCCATTAATTGCAGAGTCCCTCAAAAGAATACTCAGACTGTAGTCAGCTAATTCTTTATCCAGCTTTTTAGGTTCACTCCTTGGCAAAGAAAAGTGAAAATATTAAGTAAGTATAATATGGCACTTAAATCATCAATAGAATGGACAGAATCAACCTGGAATCCGATTACAGGCTGTACAAAAATTAGTCCCGGTTGTAAGTTTTGTTATGCAGAACGCATGGCTAAAAGACTTAAAGCAATGGGTTCTGCAAATTATGAAAATGGTTTCAAGTTAACTTTGCAAGACCATGTTGTAGAATTACCGCTAACATGGAAAAAGCCTCAAACTATTTTTGTAAACTCAATGAGCGATCTTTTTCACAAAAATGTTCCGCTTGAATTTATTCAAAGAATTTTTGATGTAATGAATAAAGCTTATTGGCACAAATTTCAAGTCCTAACAAAGAGATCGGATATTCTGCTAAAATATAACTCCAAACTCAACTGGACAGAAAATATTTGGATGGGTGTTAGCGTAGAAAATGATGACTATACTTACCGTATCGATCATTTAAGGAACACAGATGCAAAAACAAAATTCCTTTCCGTTGAACCATTGATCGGTCCAATATATAAATTGGACTTAACGAATATTGATTGGGTAATTGTCGGTGGAGAATCGGGTCCTGGTGCCCGACCACTAAAAGAGGAATGGGTAATTGATATAAAAGACAAATGTATTGAGCAGCAAGTTCCATTCTTCTTCAAACAATGGGGTGGTAAACAAAAAAAGAAAGCCGGGAGATTACTTCAAGGGAAAACATGGAGTCAAATGCCGGTGTACAGAAAAGTTGGGTGAAGAAATGTGAAAACAAGTAAGGATTTTGGCTAAAAAGAAATAAGAATAAAAACTAAAGAAGACCTATTTTGAAAGACTTAATTAAAAGAAACATAAACGGCAAAAGAATTTTACTTCTCTTTGTTTTAACGAATATCATCTATGTAATTATGCTGGGCATAACGATTCCGAAGGTGATGAGTTTTTCAGGCGGCATGAAGTTATTGGATATGATGCCTACGGGTTATAACGCAGAATATGTCAATTCTCTTTTAAGCGCTTTAGGTGAAAAAGGAAGAAACGCTTATTTATTTACTCAACTTCCGGTTGATATGATCTATCCTTTTTTATTTGGCGTTAGTTATTGCCTGGTGCTTGCATATATTCTTAACAAACTTGGAAAATTTGAAAGCCGCTTATTCTATTTATGTTTTCTTCCACTATTCTCCGGTCTCTTTGATTATCTTGAAAACATTGGAATAATTACAATGTTGATGAGTTATCCCAACAATCCGGTAATATTAACGCAGATAACCAATGTATTTTCTGTTTTGAAAAGTTCCTTTACCACTTTTTATTTTATTGTCCTTATAATCTTTTTAATTGTATTTGGAATGAATAAATTATTTCAGAAATCTAAATGATTCATATTTTTTAATCCCAAGGTCTCACAGTCCCAAAGTCTCAAATTCTCTATGTCCAATCTCTCGTCCTAAAAATATTTTCCCCATCCCTTACAACCTTTTAAATCTTATTTTAGTCTAACTAATAAAAACGGAGTTAAAGTTTTGGAAGACTTATCTTCACTAAGTGACAATGATCTAATAATCGAAGCCCGGAACGGAAACGATTCGGCGTTTACAACTTTAGTCTATCGGCATGATAGAAATGTTCTTTCTATGATTGCGCATTATTGCAAGTCATCCGATGATGCAAAAGACATTTACCAGGAAGTATTTCTGAGAGTCTATAAAGGACTTAAACGTTTTGAATTCCGGAGTGAATTTAAAACCTGGCTTTTCAGGATTACGACTAATGTTTGTCTCACTCACCAGGCGAGTTACAGAAGATACCAAAAGGTGAGTATCTCACCCGATGAAGATGGAATGAACCCGAAAGTAGAAATCCGCTCACCCGAAGAGCATGAGCCCGATAAGCAATTCATAAATGCGGAAATGAAAGGGGACATCCAAAGCGCGGTTGATAGTCTTGCGCCGAAACAGAAAATGGCTTTTATGCTTAAACATATGCACGACTATAAAATAAAAGAGATTGCCAAAATGATGGATTGCAGCGAAGGGACGATAAAAAAATATCTCTTCATCGCGACCGAAAAACTTAGACTGAAATTAAAAACAATATAAACGTTGAGAACATTATGGAACACGAAAATTATAAAAACCAGTTGATCCTTTACAGCTATAACGAGCTGAAGAAAGAAGAACGGAATGAGTTTGAGCGCCATCTGCTTGGATGCGAATCATGCAAAAACGAATTGGAAGAATTAAAGCGAATGCATCAACTTGTTAAAGTCAATCTGGTTGAAGAATTAGATGAAGATACGCTGTTTGAGTCGCGGCAGGAACTTCTTGCGGAGATAAGAAATCTTAAGCGGAAGAAATTCACTTTGCAAAAAATATGGGAACTCTTCACGTTGCCCTCGCCAACCAATTTGAGAATTGCATATTCTTTTACGGCAGTAGTTTTGTTGGTAACAGCAAGTTATTTCTTCTATTTCGATAAAGCCGGGAATCAACTAACATCTGGAAGTACTATTGCTGCTGCTGATTCGAAACTTACGAACCTTCAATTTATAAATTCGGATTTTGATAAAGGTGAAGTTGAAATTACTTACGAACAGATCGTTCCGGTAAAACTAAAAGGAAATGTAAATGACGCTGAAATTCAAAAAGTACTTGCAAAATCATTGATAGATAATGAAAATCCCGGCATACGATTGAAAGCCGTTAACGCGATCTATTCTGAGAAAAGATCAACAACTTCCGGTGTGGTTAAAGATGCCCTTATTAAAGCGATGATGTACGATGACAACCCCGGTGTTCGCAAAGAGGCAATGAACGCACTCTGCAATCTTCCGTTCGATGAAAAGATCAGCGATGCTATAATCTATGTTTTACAGAATGATAAAAATTCCGGTTTACGTGTTCAAGCTATCAACTGCCTGGATGAAAAGAATAACGTAAAACGTCTATCAGACCCAAACATAAAAAATGTACTTAAAAATAGAATGCAGGAAGACGACAACAGTTATATAAAACTTCGTGCAAAAACCATGTTAACAAAATTAGAATCATAAGGAGTACCACAATGAAAACGAACAAATTATTTAACCTGATCTTGACTGCAATATTTGTAGTCGGTATAACCCAGACAGGAATGTCTCAAGATAAATTAAGCAAAAACTTTTCGGTAAAAAAAGGAGATAATCTTTATGTAAAAGTTTCGGGAGATGTACATGTTGAGTCCTGGAGTAAGGATGAAGTTTTAGTTGAAGTTACAGGACTTGATGCAGTGGATCGTGATGATCTGAAAATAGCTCAAGACGGAAATACGGTTTCCGTTTCGTTAAGAAACGACCACAATGCTTCCTTTTCAATTAAAACACCTGGACAATTTAATTTGGATATAAAAACAAGCGGCGGTGACTTAGTGTGTCTTGGTGAATTCTATGGAAACATTAAGGGAACAACTGCCGGCGGAGATGTTAGAGTAGAATCTATCAACGGGAATGTTGAGCTGGTTACAGCCGGAGGAGATATTAACACTGGAAATATTAATGGCAATTTAAAAGTTACTACTGCCGGTGGTGACATTCGCGTTGGAGTTGTTAACGGAGAAGGGAAAATGACTACTGCCGGTGGAGATATTGTGGTAACGAGTTCAAGCAAATCATTAAATGTGAATACTGCAGGCGGTGATATAAAGGTGGGTAATGTTGGCGGAGAAATAAAAGCGTCAACTTCCGGCGGTGATATTGAAGTTGGTTTAGTCTCGGGGATTGCGAAATTAAATACATCCGGTGGAGATATTAAATTAGCGGGAGCCAAAGGAAGCGCTTCTGTAAACACATCCGGCGGAGATATTAAATTGGAAAATATTTATGGATCAGTAAAAGCAAATACTTCCGGCGGTGATATTTATGCTGAATTAACACCTGACGGAAGTGACGATAGTAAATTATCATCTTCAGGCGGAAACATTACCCTCTTAGTTCCTGAAAATGCGAAGGCAACTATCGAAGCAGTGATAAAAGTTCAGTCTAAAAAAGATTTGAAAGAACGTTATAAAATTATCTCAGATTATAAATTTGAAAATTATACCGTTGACGATGATGAAAGAGAAATTAGAGCGACAATCAATTTAAACGGTGGCGGAATGTTGATTAAATTAACAACTTCAAACTCCAAAATTGAAATTAAGAAGTTGAATAAGTAAAGCTGCGATAAACAGAAAGATAAAAAGCCCCGCAAGTACGGGGCTTTTCTTTTTATAGCAGTGATAATTTTTTTGTTCGGGCAAATCATCTTTTTCCCTATATTCCCACAGTAGAATTTCGATAAATTATTTATCAATAGCTCTAAACAAAGAAAAATTTTGTGGAATTTGAATCTATAAATACTCTTGTAAATGAAAAACAGTTAAAAACGATGGGAAGCATCATCGAAGTATTAACTCAGAAACTGCCGCACCTAATTGTTACACCGTTTAAATATGGAAAAATTGGGAATGAAATTTTGGTCAGCTTTAAAGTGAACCAGGAACTTTACCAATTTCTGATTGAAAAGTTAACGATCAACGGAATCCAGGTCGTAGTACAGGATGAAAAAACAAAAAAGCTTGTTGATTCCGCAAAAACACAAATTAAAGAAACAGGAACCGGTAGAATGATGCCCTGGGGGAACAAACAAAAACCGAGAGACTCAGAAAAAAAATCAATCGAAGAACTTTCTGAAGCGGGGGATTACACTGAAGTGATAAGAATTTCTCGAGACATTACTCACGGGAAAGAGGAATCCGAACGAGCAAAATTAAATATTGATAGAGCAATTCATTCTGCAATTAATAAAGCCTATTCAGAAGCGTATTCCAAAAGGTTAGACATCCAAAAAAATATCGATCGTTTGGTTCAGATTGCTTCGGATAACAACCTTCAAGTTTTACAGAAAGTTGATTTTGCCAAACAAGCCGGTCTTTTAGCAGTTCAAATTTGCATAAAGAACAAAGATTACGTTGCGTCTTTAATTCCGATTTGTAACAACAACAAACTCCATAATCTTATCTGTGTTAAAGCGGCAATTGCCTTTTATGAAATAGTTTTCCGTGACAGAGATTCGTATAGAGAAGAAGTTGGAATAGCACGTAAAAAACTCAATACGCGTTGGCTTATGATCGCAATAAATACTGTTGAACCGGAATTAACTCAAAGCGAAAAAGCATCTTTCAATGCTCTCATAGATTTTATTTCGGCGAACAGATAGAGGAATAATTTTAGCGTTTATCGCTGACATTTAAGAGATGAAAGATTTTGGTTAGCCCTAACCTGGCAAATCCAGAATCAAAAAGGAATAATGAATATCGAACAAGAAATGTAGAAAACCGAAAGACAAAACTTCATCATTCATTATTCTTTGTTCAATATTCAATTTCTGAATAATATTCTGCTAATCAACTGCGCGGATTACTCGAATTTTTTTGTTAAAGGACTAGTCTTATAAACCTGGGCCAAATACGTTAGAATTATTGAATTGTGCATGTCTGACTGTATAACATTCGTCCATTCAACCTCATTCATTAATTCTTCCAATTTTTTGAGCAAATATTCTCGTCATTTTGCGCAGAATATTTTAATAACTATCTAAATAATTTCCTTTTCACAATCATGAGCATTATTTCTCCATTATTTTTTTCAACTGTTCATCTGTAACTTTTAATAATCCGTTTGGGATGAGGTGCGGAGTTAGGGTCTTCCAATTTTTATCTTTCTTATAAATTTGTTTGAACATTGGAAGTGCTTCTTTCATCATTCCTTTATTAGCCAGCGCCACTGCTGTCCAAAATTTCATTTCAAGATTATCCGGGAACATTTTCATTGCAGCGGAATATTCCTTCATCGCCGCATCCATATCATTTTTTTCAACGGCAAGATCACCATTGTTCATATGATCATAAGCGCGGTGAATTTTGAGAAGTCTTCTCAATTCGGGAAGCGGCGCCGGACTATCATCAACGCGAATATCAACTAAACGATCTTCCCAAACTTTTCCCGTAGATTTTGCGCGAACAACAAGCATCGCAGCAGATTGTTTTCCTCGTATATCACCACCGGCTTTTTCAGCAGCATCAAGCGCGGCTAACATTCTTTCTGCAAGTTGTCCTGTTGATTTCTGAAATGCTTCTGCCATCGCCGGCCAAATTTTATCATTCGACATTAGGTTTGCCTGAACTGAAAAATTTTTTCCTGCAATATTTCCAGCCGGTTGAATACAATCTTCACCGGTGAATGATGCCACATTTCCTTTTGCATCTAAAATTGCAAGTTGGCGGAATTCCCTTCCTTTATCTTTTAATAATAAAGCAGCAACAGCTTCTCCGGCAGATTTTCCTTCTTTCAATAATTTCAAACCTTCCGGTCCAAAAGAAGGATTAACAAATGATTGAGTTGCAACTACACCAACTCCGGCTTCACCCCATGTAACCATCGTTCCAACAGAAAACCAATGTGACTGCACAGCAACTCCCATATCACCGGTTTGCTCATCGTAAGCAACAATGGAATAGGTATGTGCGAAAGGAGAATCCGATTTATAAACTTGTGCAGTAAGAGAAGAAAATGATAATAAAATGATGATTGCAAACAACTGAAAAGAAATTGACGGTTTCACTTAATACTCCAAAATAAGTTTGACGCAAATTAGAATATCGACAAAGATTAAGCAAATCTCATAAATTCGCCTTTACACAAATATTCGTTCGTACTCCACCAAAACCTATTTTTTTAACTCATCGGGGAGATTGTACTAAATTATTAATGGAAAGATATGCACTCACGTTAATTATTTTCCAGAAAAGATAAAAAAAAGAAGCCGAAAACTTGACACTTTAACTTCCTTCAGCTATCTTTGCATCAATAAAAAAATGAAAAATCAATCACAATATATCGCACAAAACAATTTTTATGGATTTGCCAGCATCCCCGGTAGTCCAAGTGTTGTGATTTCTCCAATAATAACCCTATCGATTTTTTCTGTCGTTATTGGGATTTCTGTTATTCTTAGCCTCCTTAGCATTATTATTCTAGGCTAATAATAAGTCAATCCCAAATCAAAATATAAGACTACTACACACACATACTTAAGATTTCGGGATTGACGAGAGCCGAGAGGTTTTTCTTGTTTGTCAATTAATAAACTTGAGGTCAACTTGAGATCTGATTTAATTAAAAAAGGTTTTGATAAAGCTCCGCATCGTAGTTTGCTGAAAGCTACCGGTGTAATTAAGAGCGATGAAGATTTTAAAAAACCTTTTATCGGAGTTTGTAACTCTTACATCGATTTAATTCCCGGTCACGTCCATCTCCAAGAATTTGGAAGAATTGTTAAAGAAGCTATCCGTGAAGCAGGTGGAGTTCCATTTGAATTTAACACCATCGGTGTTGATGACGGTATTGCAATGGGACACATCGGAATGCGTTACTCACTTGCGAGTAGAGAATTAATTGCTGACTGCGTTGAAACCGTTGTTGAAGCACATCGTTTGGATGGAATGGTCTGTATTCCTAATTGTGATAAGATTGTTCCTGGAATGTTAATAGCTGCTGTTCGCGTAAACATTCCAACAATATTTATTTCCGGCGGACCTATGAAAGCCGGTAAAACTCCATCAGGCAAAAAAGTTGATCTCATTTCTGTATTTGAAGGCGTTGGAGAATATCAATCGGGAAAAATAAATGACGCACAATTAACCGAATTAGAAAATTTCAGTTGTCCATCGTGCGGTTCCTGTTCAGGTATGTTCACTGCCAATTCTATGAACTGCTTGATGGAAGCGCTCGGAATGGCACTCCCCGGCAACGGCTCTATCCTCGCAATCGATCCCAAACGACATGAATTAGCAAAAACAGCGGCAAAACAAATTCTTACTTTAGTTGAAAAAGATATTAAGCCAAGAGACATTATTACAAAAGAATCAATCATGAATGCCTTTGTTCTCGATATGGCAATGGGCGGAAGTACAAATACGGTTTTGCATACATTGGCGATTGCAAATGAAGCAGAAATTGATTTTGATCTTGCTGAATTGAATACGCTTTCGCAAAAAGTCCCTTATATCTGTAAAGTTAGTCCGGCAACAAAAGAAGTCCACATGGAAGATGTTGATGCAGCCGGTGGAATTTCAGCGATCTTGAATGAAATTTCTAAAGTTGAAGGAATTCTTGACTTGTCTCGATTGACCGTAACAGGAAAAACACTTGGTGAAAACATCGCTCAAGCGGAAATTAAAAATTCATCCGTCATTCGTTCAGTTGAAAATCCTTATTCAAAAACGGGCGGACTTGCAATACTATTTGGAAATCTGGCTCCGTTTGGTTCAATCGTAAAAACGGGAGCTGTTGATCCAAAGATGATGAAGCATACCGGTCCTGCAAGAATTTATAATTCGCAAGACGAAGCGATGGAAAATATTTTAGCCGGAAAAGTTCAAGCCGGAGATGTTGTTGTTATTCGATATGAAGGTCCTAAAGGAGGACCCGGTATGCCTGAAATGCTTTCACCAACTTCCGCAATTATGGGAATGGGATTAGGCGATAAAGTAGCGTTAATAACCGACGGAAGATTTTCCGGCGGCACGCGCGGTGCCTGCATCGGACATGTTTCTCCCGAAGCAGCAGAACGCGGTCCAATTGCAGCCTTAGTTGAAGGAGATTTAATCACCGTTGATATTCCAAATAGAATTTTACGTGTTGAGTTAACCGATGAAGAAATTCAAAAACGGATAGCTGGACTTCCGGTATTCGAACCAAAAATTAAAAAAGGTTACTTAGGCAGATACGCCAGGATGGTAACTTCTGCTAATACCGGTGCGATTTTAAAATAAAAAGAAAGAAGTGAGAAAGGATACCTTATGAAAGAACATAAACAGAAAATGAGCGGAGCCGAAATTTTCTTTGAATGTTTGCGCAAAGAAAAAGTTGAGTACATTTTTGGATATCCGGGTGGATCTGTTCTAAAACTTTACGAAAAACTCTATGATGTTGATTTTCTTGAACATATTTTAACCCGGCACGAGCAGGGTGCAACTCATGCCGCCGAAGGTTATGCAAAAGCTACCGGAAAAGTCGGCGTGGTGCTTGTTACCTCCGGTCCCGGTGCGACAAATACTGTTACAGGAATTGCCGATGCTTATATGGATTCTATTCCCATTGTTGTTTTTACCGGACAAGTACCAACCAGACTAATTGGCAACGACGCTTTCCAGGAAGCTGATATTATGGGCATTACCCGTCCTATCACAAAACATAATTTTCTTGTACGTGATGTAAAAGAATTAGCCGAAACAATTCGCAAAGCATTTTTTATCGCTTCTACCGGCAGACCCGGACCCGTGCTTGTCGATCTTCCAAAAGATGTAATAAATTCGATGTGCGAATTTGAGTATCCTGAAAAAGTTGACATCCGCGGATACAAACCAACATTCATGGGACATCAAAACCAAATTAAAAAAGCAGCGGAGATGCTGAAAAAAGCGAAGAGACCTTTGCTTTATGTTGGCGGCGGAGTTATTATGTCCGGCGGAACGCGAGAGTTGGCGCTTCTTGCAAAAGAAAATAATTTGCCGGTAACGATGACGCTTCAAGGTTTAGGCGCTTTCCCGGGAACTGATGATCTCTCACTCGGAATGCTTGGAATGCACGGAACATATTGGGCAAATCAAGCTGTGAATAGTTGTGATCTTCTCATAGCTTTGGGCGCACGCTTTGATGATCGTGTGACCGGAAAAGTTGAATCTTTTTCTACTAAGTCATACAAAATCCATGTTGACGTTGACCCGACTGCGATTGATAAAAACATTGTTGTTGATTTACCAATTGTTGGAGATGTTAAACACGTTCTTGCAGAACTTGCAGCCGAGATGGACGAACGTCCGGAGATAACAGATTGGTGGAAACAAATTGAAAAATGGAAAAAAGAATGTCCGTTTGATCTTGATCCGAATGACGGAATGTTGAGAACGCAATTTGTTATCGAAAAAATTTCTGACAAAACTAAAGGACATGCTGTAGTCGTTTCCGATGTTGGTCAACACCAAATGTGGATTGCGCAGCATTATAAATTTGTTCATCCGCGCTCTCATTTAACCAGCGGCGGATTAGGAACGATGGGCTTTTCAGTCCCGGCATCTATTGGCGCTGCGTTTGGTGTTAAAGATCGTCCGATAATTTCTATAAGCGGAGACGGTGGATTCCAGATGAATATTCAGGAATTGATTACAGCAGTTGCAAACAAACTTCCGATAAAGTTTATTGTAATTAATAACAGTTTCTTAGGAATGGTTCGTCAGTGGCAGGAACTCTTTCATGCAGAGAAATACAGTTTTACTGATCTTTCAAAAAGTAATCCTGACTTTAGAAAAGTAGCGGAAGCTTTTGGACTCGCGGCTTTTTCTGTAGAACATCCGAAAGAAGTTGATTCCGTTTTGGATGAAGCGTTCGCAATTAATGATCGTCCTGTATTTATTGAATTCAAAGTCGTTAAAGAAGATATGGTTTTCCCGATGGTTCCCGCAGGCGCATCTATCGGTGAAATGATGACAAAAAGATTAAATCCCAAAACAATGGTATAACAAATGAAACACACAATTTCTGTATTAGTCGAAAATCGATTTGGAGCTTTTAACCGCGTTGCAACAATGTTTAGCGGCAGAGGATTCAATATTCACAGCATATCTATTGGAGAAACAGAAGAACCGGAAATTTCCAGGATGACGTTGGTTACTTCCGGTGACGATCAAATTATTGAGCAGGTTGTTAAGCAGTTAAACCGGTTGATTGATACAATTAAAGTAGTTGATCTTACCGGGCAGCCGCGTGTAGAACGTGAACTTGCTCTTATCACTGTCTTTTATCAAAAAGGAACAAGACCGGAACTGACAAACATCTGCGATATTTTCCGCGGAAAGATTGTCGATATAAATAATAGAACATTAACTCTTGAGATAACCGGACCACCGGATAAAATTGATGCGGTAATAAACGTCGTTTCTCAATACGGCATCAAAGAGATCGCGCGTTCAGGAACTGTCGCACTAAAACGAGGCGAGCAGTCAAAAATTCAACCTAAAATTTCGACAACAAAAGAAAAGGAAAAAGTATAATGAAAGTTTATTATGATGGCGATGCATCGCTTGATTTTCTAAAAGATAAAAAAATTGCTGTGCTTGGCTTCGGAAGCCAGGGACACGCTCACGCGCTCAATTTAAAAGAGAGCGGAATGAATGTTTGTGTTGGACTTCGTCAGAGCAGCGCACGCTGGGAAAAAGCTGAAGCGCTCGGATTGCAAGTAAAAACTGTTTCAGACGCATCTGCCTGGGCTGATGTTATTATGCTTCTTTTACCCGATCAAAATCAAAAAGATATTTATGATAACGACATTGTTCAGCATGTTACTTCCGGTAAAACTTTAGCGTTCGGACACGGATTCAATATTCATTACAAACAAATCGTGCCTCCGGCTGATGTTAACGTAATGATGATCGCTCCAAAAGGTCCCGGACATTTGGTACGCAGAACTTTTACTGAAGGTTCAGGCGTTCCTTGTTTGATCGCGGTTTATCAAGACCCTTCAGGCAACACAAAAGATTTGGCGCTCGCATGGGCAAAAGGAATCGGCGGCGCAAGAGCCGGTGTTATCGAAACGAATTTCAAGAATGAAACTGAAACCGATCTGTTCGGTGAGCAAGCTGTTCTTTGCGGCGGTTCGGCAGAATTAATTAAAGCCGGATTTGAAACATTAACAGAAGCAGGTTATCCGCCGGAACTTGCTTACTTCGAATGTATGCACGAGATGAAACTTATCGTCGACCTCTATTATGAAGGAGGATTGTCAAGAATGAATTACTCCGTTAGCGATACAGCAGAATATGGCGGTATGACACGCGGACCAAGAATCATTAATCAAGACTCTAAAAATGAAATGAAAAAAATTCTTGCTGAAATTCAATCTGGACAATTTGCTAACGAGTGGTTGACTGAATATAGAAGCGGCGGACCAAAATTCGCAAAGTTGAGAAAAAGCAATACCGAACATGCTATCGAAACAGTTGGAGCAAAACTCCGCGGAATGATGAGCTGGTTGTTCAACCAAAATAAAAAAGAAGAAGTTGACGCTTAATTAATATGTAGAGACTTGCCATAGCAAGTCTCTACAATTACAAATAGGATTTAAAATGAAATATAAAATTGCTCTTTTGCCGGGAGATGGAATTGGTCCCGAAGTTACCGATGCCGCTGTTAAAGTACTTCAATTTGTAGCTGAGAAAACCGGAATTGAACTTTCGTACAGCTATCATTTGATTGGTGGCTGTTCATACGATGCGAATGAAACTCCTTTAACCGAAGCAACACTTAGCGCATGTTATGATTCTGATGCAGTATTTCTTGGTGCAGTGGGTGGAGTTAAATGGGAATCATTACCGCATCATTTAAAACCGGAAGCGGCATTGTTAAAGTTGAGAAAATCTCTCGGATTATTTTCTAACATTCGTCCCGCAAAAGTATATAATGCGTTGCTAGATGCTTCATCCTTGCGTCCTGAAGTGCTTTCGGGAACCGATCTTGTAATTTTCAGAGAATTAACCGGAGGAATTTACTTTGGTGAACCCCGCGGTTATGATGAAAATAAAGGTTGGAACACGTTAGTCTATTCTAAAGAAGAAGTTGAACGCATTGCAAGAAAAGCTTTTACTGTTGCGCGTCAAAGAAGCGGAAGAGTTACTTCAGTTGATAAAGCGAACGTGTTGGAAAGTTCACAATTCTGGCGCAAGGTTGTTCATCAAATTCATAGCGAAGAGTTTTCCGATGTTAAACTGAATGATATGTACGTTGACAATGCAGCTATGCAGTTGGTTCGCAATCCAAAACAGTTTGATGTTATTCTCACACAAAATTTATTTGGTGATATTTTAAGTGATGTTGCTGCGATGATAACCGGAAGTTTAGGAATGCTCCCATCTGCGAGTCTTGGTGAAAAATATGCTTTATACGAACCGGTACACGGCAGCGCGCCGGATATTGCAGGACAAAATAAAGCAAATCCACTCGCATCAATCGCTTCAATCGCTTTGATGTTCGGTTATTCTTTTAATCTTCCGGAGATCAGCGCTGCAATTGAGCAGTCAATTGCAAAGACGCTTGAAAAGAATTTTAGAACAGCAGATATTTATTCAGATGGAATGACTCTTGTTTCCACAACGGTCATGCGAGATGAAGTACTGAAATCGTTAGAAGAAGTATTTGACAAAAAAAATTCCACCGTGGAAGTTTAGTATAAATTTAACTTCGAAAGGGAAGACAATGGATAAAAACAGAATTTTTATTTTTGACACAACATTAAGAGACGGCGAACAATCACCCGGAGCTTCATTGAGTATTTCGGAAAAAGTTGAGATTGCAAGACAACTTGAAAAACTAAATGTTGATATTATCGAAGCCGGGTTTCCCGTTTCTTCACCTGCCCAATTTGAAGCAGTGCAGCTTATCGCAAATGAAGTGAATGTAGTTGTAGCCGGACTTTCGCGCGCAATCGAAAAAGATATTAAATCTGCTTACGACGCATTGAAGCATGGGAAGAAACCCAGAATTCATACGTTTACAAGTACATCGGACATTCACATCCTTGGAAAGTTTGGAGATGATCGTTACGGCAAATCTTTGGCGGAAAAAAGAAAAACTGTTTTAAAAATGACTCACGATGCTGTAGCCTACGCAAAATCTTTTACAAAAGATGTTGAGTATTCTGCTGAAGACGCAGGACGAACGGACATCGGTTATTTGGTTGATATAGTTGAAACAGCTATTGAAGCGGGTGCAACAACCATTAATATTCCCGATACAACCGGTTATACTTTCCCATCTGAATTCGGTGCGAAGATAGCAGAGTTGAAAAGACGCGTAAAGAATATAAATAAAGCAATTATAAGCGTGCATTGCCACAATGATCTTGGTTTGGCAGTTGCAAATTCTTTAGCGGGAATTGAAAACGGTGCACGGCAGATTGAATGTACGATAAACGGAATAGGTGAACGCGCAGGTAATGCTTCACTTGAAGAAGTTGTTATGGCGTTAAAAGTTAGAAAAGATTTAGTGAAGTATTTCACCAAGATTAAAACTGAAGAAATTTACAATTCAAGCAGAATGGTTTCATCTTACAGCGGAATTGTTGTTCAACCAAACAAAGCTATTGTTGGCGATAACGCTTTTGCGCATGAGTCCGGCATTCATCAAGACGGAATGTTGAAGAACAGACAGACTTACGAAATAATGCAGCCTGAAACAGTCGGAGTCCCAAAAACAAAAATTGTTCTTGGTCGTCATTCAGGTAAGCATGGATTAAAATCACGATTGATAGAACTTGGTTACCATTTACAAGTAAAAGAACTTTCCGATATTTATGAAAAGTTTTTATTGTTAGCCGATAAGAAGAAAGAAATTTATGATGATGACTTACGCGTATTGATGGAAGAAAGTTCAATCAAATTTGCATCATCGGTTTATGAACTTGATTATTTGCAAATTCATTCTGGTACAAATTCTATCCCGACTGCAACGGTACGAATCAAGACAGAAAAAGAAATGCTGCAGGAATCTGCAACGGGTGATGGAGTGGTTGACGCAACGTTTAACGCTATAGAGCGGGCATTGAATACAAAAGTATCGTTGGAATCCTATTTTGTTCGCTCGGTAACTTCCGGTCGTCAGGCGCTTGGAGAAGTTATCGTTAAGATTAAAAAAGATGAGGTTACTTTTACCGGAAGAGGAATCTCAACAGACATTATTGAAGCAAGCGCAAAAGGATTTCTCCAGGCGTTAAATCACCAGGAACAATATTTTAAAGCGAAGGAAGAACTCCCTAATTCTTATTTATCTGAAATATCACAAGCTGTGTAAGGGAAAAAAAATTTATGAAGATGACCATAACAGAAAAAATATTAGCTAAATCCGCCGGAAAAACTTTTGTTGAACCGGGACAAAACATTTGGCTTAACGTAGATGTACTTATGACTCACGATGTCTGCGGTCCACCGACAATTGAAATATGGAAAAGGGAATTCGGCGAAACTGCGAAGATTTGGGATAAGAATAAATTAGTCATTTTCCCAGATCATTATATCTTTACAAAGAATCCACAAGCGAATAGAAATGTTTCATTGCTTCGCGAGTTCGCAAATCAATATGGCGTTGATAATTATTATGATGTAGGCACAGATAGATATAAAGGTGTTTGTCATCTCGCGTTAGCTGAAGAAGGATACAATGTGCCTGGAACAGTTTTATTCGGTACTGATTCGCATACGTGTACATCAGGCGCATTTGGAATGTTTGCAACGGGAGTTGGAAACACCGACGCGGCGTTTATACTCGGTACAGGAAAAATTTGGGAGAAAGTTCCCGAATCGATGAAATTTATTTTTGAAGGCGAACTTCCTCCATACTTAATGGCGAAGGATTTAATTCTTAGAATTCTTGGCGACATTACAACCGACGGCGCAACATACCGCGCGATGGAATTTGACGGTGAAGGAGTTTTCTCTTTATCAATGACAGAGCGTATGACATTGACAAACATGGCTATTGAAGCGGGTGGAATGAACGGAATAATTGCTGCAGACGCAGTAACAGAAGCGTACGTTAAAGAAAGAACGAACAAAGAGTATGAAATCTTTACAAGTGATGCGGATGCAAAATATCATTCGATAAGAAAATATAAAACTGCCGAGTTGGAACCTGTTGTTGCAAAACCTCACAGTCCTGATAACATGGGAACAGTACGAAGTGTTGCCGGAACAAAACTAACGAAATGTTATATCGGTTCATGCACCGGCGGAAAGCTTTCTGATTTTCAAGCGGCGGCAAAAATACTTTTAGGAAATCAAGTTAAAACTTCCACGTTCATTGTACCGGCATCAACAGAAGTGGCAAGAGCGCTTGAAGAAGAAACAATAAGCGGAATATCGTTAAAAGATATTTTTGAAAAAGCGGGATGTATTATAGCAGAATCAAGCTGCGCCGCTTGTCTTGGCGGTCCGGCTGATACTGTTGGAAGAGCGAAGGATAATGAAGTAGTAATATCAACTACTAACAGAAATTTTCCGGGAAGAATGGGAAGCAGACAATCGGAAGTATATTTAGCATCTCCGTTAACTGTTGCTGCATCAGCGATAACCGGTGTTATCACTGATCCGAGAGACTTTTTATAATTGAAAATAGAAATTGAAAAGGGAAACAAATGGAAAAAGTAATAAATGGTAAAGCATTCGTATTAGGTAATAATATTGATACGGATCAAATAATTCCGGCGGAACATTTAGTGTACAGTTTATCCGATCCGGAAGAGAAAAAAATGTATGGAAAGTATGCACTTTCTTCTGTACCGATGGAGAAATCGGGCTTACCGAACGGTGGAATTAAATATGTAGAAGCGGAAAAGTTTGAAACAGAATTCCCGATAATTATCGGCGGCGCAAATTTCGGCTGCGGATCTTCCCGTGAGCACGCGCCGTTTGCATTGCAAATAGCGGGGACGAAAGTAATTGTTGCGGAATCATACGCGCGAATATTTTTTAGAAATGCAGTTGACGGAGGATTTGTTATTCCTTACGAATCAGTAGAAAAACTGAATGATAAAATTAAAACCGGCGATGAAGTTAAGATCGATCTTGAAAAAAATATTCTGCTAAACGTAACAACAAATGAAGAATACAAATTGAAACCGCTTGGAGATATTCTTCCGATACTTGAAGCCGGAAATTTATTTGAATATGCTCGGCAAACGGACATGATCGCTTAAAATTGAGGAATGTAAATGAAACATGTAATTGAATTATTCGACACAACATTACGCGACGGCACACAAGGCGAAGGCGTTAATCTTTCCATACAAGATAAACTTGTAATTGCACAACGTTTGGATGAGTTTGGTATTGATTTTATTGAAGGCGGTTGGCCCGGAAGTAATCCGCGCGATGAAGAATTCTTTGCAAAAGTACATTCGCTTCGTTTGAAGAATGCGGTTATCTGTGCGTTTGGTTCAACGGCGCGTTCGTTAAATAATCTTGAAGGCGATGCGAACTTAAACGCGCTATTAAAGACGGAAACGGAAGCGGTTTCTATTTTCGGAAAGTCATGGAAGCTGCACTCTAAAATCGGATTAGGTTTAAGCGATGAAGAGAATGAAGAGTTGATCTTTCGTTCGGTTGAGTTCTTAAAGAATGCAGGAAGAAAAGTTGTGTACGATGCAGAACATTTCTTTGATGGATATAAAGATGATGCGGAGTTTGCGTTAAAGATGTTATTGGCGGCTGAAAAAGGAGGCGCGTCGGTATTGGTTTTATGCGATACGAATGGAGGAACTCTTCCGCATGAAGTTTCTTCAATAATAAAAGAACTTAAAAAAGTTGTTAAAATACCTTTTGGAATTCATACGCATAACGATGGAGAGCTTGCCGTAGCAAATACTCTCGCTGCGGTGGAAGCGGGCGCGGTGCATGTGCAGGGAACTATCAACGGTGTGGGTGAAAGATGCGGCAACGCAAATTTATCGAGCATCATTCCTAATCTTCTTTTAAAACTACAATATAAAACGAAGCAGGAGATCAATCTGAGTCATCTTACATCACTTTCTAATTTTGTTTATGAAGTGATGAATCTTAATCCGAATATGCGCGCGGCGTTTGTTGGTAAATCTGCTTTTGCGCATAAAGGGGGAGTGCATGTTAGCGCGGTGTTAAAGGACAGCCGCATGTATGAACATATTGATCCGCTAACGGTTGGGAATAAACAACGCGTGTTAGTTTCAGACCTTTCGGGACAAAGTAATGTGAAGTACAAAGCGAAGGAATTGGGCATCGATCTCTTCAACGAAAAGGAGATAAGTAAAAAAGTTGTTGCAAGTATAAAGAATTTGGAGTACGATGGGTATCAATATGACGGCGCTGAAGCTTCGTTTGAACTTCTTTTAAGAAATGAATTGCAAGAGTTTTCTCCTTTCTACAAAGTTCTCTACTCAAAAGTAAATGTTACAAATGATCATATCGGAAAAGATAGAACTGAAGCGGTGCTTAAAGTTGAGGTGAACGGGGAAGAGGAGCATACGGCTGCGGAAGGAAACGGTCCGGTTAACGCGCTTGATAACGCGTTGAGAAAAGCGTTGAAGAGATTCTATCCCGAAATTAAAACGATAAAGCTTATTGATTATAAGGTGCGTGTATTGAATGAAAAACACGGCACTGCGGCAAAAGTAAGAGTAATGATAACCTCGCGCGACGGCGATGAAAGCTGGTCAACGGTGGGTGTTTCGGAGAATATAATCGAGGCAAGTTTCCAGGCGTTGAATGATAGTTTGAATTACCGGTTGTATAAGTTGTTCGGGGTGGAAAAAAGAGCTGAAGCCGGGGCTGTAAAAATATCTTCGTTCTAAAAGAACGCTCCTTAGTAGTTGTGGGTGACTCTTTAGTGGCGTTCGATGACGCCTAAGCAGTAACGGGTGACTCCTTAGATGCGAAAGATGGCTCCTTAGATGCATAACATGGCAGTAAAGTAGTGAAAGATGGCAGAATAGTTGCTAAATGTGATAGAATAGTCGTGTAAGATGGCATCGTAGTAGTGAATTAGGGCATCGCAGTAGTGAAAAATGGCATCGCAGTAGTGAAAGATGGTTTCGCAGTAGTGAAAGATGGCAGTAAAGTAGCGAAAGATGACAGAATACTTGCTAAATATGATGGAATAGTAGTGTAAAATGGCATCGCAGTAGGAAAAGTTGACAGAATAGTAGGACAATTTGACAGAATAGTTAGTTTAGGGGACAAAAAAGTGCGAAAATGAGGGGAAATTGGGGTGTAGGCTGTTAGGGTGAAGGCTATTAGGCTGTAGACTGTTAGGTTGAAGACTTTTGGACGGTGGGACTTTGAGACGATAAGATTTGGGATTTTTTTTTACCACAAGGTTCACAAAGGGAAAAACACAAGGGGCACAAAATTCACTCGTGATCTTTGTGCAAAACTTTGTGTCCGTTGTGGTTAAGTTTTCTTGTTACCCGCAAAAAAGTATTTGATATTTATTTTTATTTGCCGTAAGATTACAACGGTTATTTAAAACCCTGGGGAACGGGGTTCTCTACTCGAACTTACTTTCCCTTTCAAAGTTGCAAAAACTAAGTCTTTAATATTTTTGAAATTGTTTGTGCGATAATTAAGAAATCAGGAGTTTTTATTTCTCAGTTAGTGTTACATAGAACAAAAACAGCAAGCGAGGGTTTGTGCTCTTCCTTATTATCCATCCCGAAAATTACTTCCGAAATAAATTATAATGGAAAAATTAATTTTAATACTCAAATAAGAGAAATCGCATTAAATACCCATAGACTAAAACATGTGGTTTCATATAACACTATTTTACTGCCTGCTGCAGACAAGTCGGCAAATGAGCAGCTGGATTTAATAACGCTCATCTTTCTCTTTTTTTGCTCATTTACAGATAAAATACTTAATAGTTAGGTGCTTATTATGATAGTTACATCTACAAACCAAATTGAAGGTTGTAAAATAATTAAATATATCGGAGTTGTTTCATCACACTTAGTTGCCGGAACTGGTTTGTTCAGTGATATGGCTGCCGAAGTTAGAGATATAATTGGTGGAAGATCCAAATCATATCAAAATCAACTTGATGATTTAGATAAAGGAACAATCCGACTGCTTCAAGAAAAAGCTTTATTGTTAAAAGCGAATGGAATCTTAGGGCTGAAAATTGATTATGACGAAGTTTCCGGTAAAGGCAAATCTATGCTAATGGCAAATGCTATTGGGACTGCTGTTGTTTTGGAGATGGACTTTTCTGCAGAGTCAAATCCACTTAACACTGATCTGGATTTTTTGAAAAATAATATTGCTAAAAAGAAAAAATATGAGGCAAAAGCTACAATCATTTGCGAAGGAGTTAATACTGAATCTGAATTGATTCAGATATTAGATAGAGAGATAGAAGAAGATTCTGATTTTTATCAATATTTATTAACTCATCACAAATTGCGAGCTAATCCACTATTCATAAACGCATTGGATACGCACCGTAAAATATATCAAGATAACAAGGATAAAACAGAAATAGAAACTCGCAAGAATAAAAGAACCGCAATTGAAGACGAACTCTCACAAATCTCCGATGCTATCAAAAATTTATCTTCTGTCATACAGAATTGTAAGATATCATATCAAGAAATTGTAAATGATGAAGCACAAGAAGAGAGGAAAATTTTTAGTAAAGATATTCATAAAATTATTTATGCCTATTCATCACTCAAATCAAAATCAAACGATATTATTCATAAATGTAACAGCTTGTTAAATACTTTTTCTAAAGCCATAGAATATTCAATTGTTTTTGATGTAAAACAAAAAGACGTTGTTGATAAATTGTTAATTGAAGCGAAACAAATAACAATGGATGCTAACGCAAAAGAAGCTACATTAAGAATTAGCACCTAACCAGCGTCTCAGGCGGAACGCTGAGGTCGGTCGTAACATTTGTTGTATGTGTTGATTTAGATATTTGTTTTGGTTTTAGTGATTTACATTTTTTAATAAATCAAATTATTAGTAGCGGACACTTCGTGGCACCCGCTTAAACGTAATGTCGTTAGGCGCTAAATTAAATGGATACTTTTATAATTATCATATTCGTTATTTATTTACACTGTGCTGGATTTGCTTCATATATAGCATCTGAAAAAGGAAGAAATCCTTACTCTTGGTTTTTTCTTGGATTGTTCTTTGGAATATTTGCATTGATTGCAATTGCTTCAATTCCGTCTATTTCGAATGGTTCACAATTTTATTCCAGAAACTATATGAACAAACATAATGACAAACCTGGTCTTGCTTTTCACTCTTGGGAGTGTTCTAATTGTCATCAAGTAAATGGGTTCGCAATTGATGTTTGTAGTGCTTGTGGGACAAAGAAATAAATTATTAACAAGCTAGAGTTAAAACAATGGCAAGAGCCAAAATGTATTGTTTAGGTAAAAATCGTGACGGTAGTTCATGTAGAAACTGGGCTCTAAGAGGTAGTTATTACTGTTCATCTCATCAAGGTCAAGTTACCGAACAAGATGTTAGTAATATGAAATCTGCTCAGAATTGGTCAACATTAATTATCTGGATTATTTTTATTGTACTGGTATTAATAAGTTTTGCAGCGGGTTGCGAAAAACAATTATTCAAATATTTATCTCACTAAAATGTGTTTATATATTTAATATGCGCCTAAACCGCGTATCAGCACGATCGCTTCTTCGAATCGGTCGTAATGAGTTATTCGGGTTTGATTTTTCAATGCAAGTTGTTCTTAAAAGTGTGATTGCAATACAAAACTAAATTATAAAATAAAGTTGTGTTGATAATTGCTGCATTGTAATTCTGGGCGGTGGGCTAAACGCAACGTCGTTAGGAGTATAGGAAAACTAATTGTTCTTGTTTTTAAACATTAACAGAATATAAATGGAAATTATAATAATTTTTTTTACAGTCTTTGGTGGTTTAATCGCTTTTATCACTTATTACAAAAACTATGTTGCAGTACCACAGGAAATAAAAACATTTTCTATTAGTAAAATTGAGTCAGCAAGAAAATTCAATAATGAATTGTTAGAAGAATTACAGAAATATGTTGATGAAAATAACGCTTCTAAAGAACATTTTATGCAAGGTTTTTCATTTGCTGAATCTATCGCAATGTTAGAAACATACAAAGAAAAAGCGTTCACTACAGAAAATATAAGGATGCTTAATAAACTTAGCGGCAGCTCAAAGAATCTTGAAGAGCTAACGAAAAAAGCTGATGAGCATATTCTTTTAGTAATTCAATGTAAAAATTATTTTCATAAATTTATTCTAAAAGAAGATTGGCATTATGAGTAATACACCTAACATCTTTATTATGTAAAGATATAAAGAGGAAATAAATTCCATCGACATTCTGCAAATTCAGGTGCTTAAATAAAAGGTACTTTGTCGATACAATTTATAAGGTACAAACCAATGAATCGGTTATGAGGCAAGATATGGTGTAAGTCCCCACGGCTAAAGTCGTGGGTTAATGGAAAAGTTTTATTAATTAATTTGGCAGTGCTGGGTTTTAACATGGCATATCATACAAATATCGAAAAGGAGAAGAAATGAACTATTTGAACAGTAATATCATCCGCAAAATGCAAATTTTCATAACAATGTTTATTTATATAACGATATTTTCCCGGATTACATATTCCCAAACAATTGATATTTCGGTTTCCAAAGTAAATATGCCGTCACTAAATTTTACAATGCATCCGGGTCAAAATTTTATTCCTTCGGCAGTTTTTCGAAATGTAGGTACAATTAGGCAAGTGCAAGTGCCTGTAAGGTTTGAACTGATCAATGTTAGCGGTTCTGTTATATATCTGAGTAACAGGACAATATCAGAAATTAATTCAGGGATTGACTCTAATATCAGCTTTGATGAAGTTACTACAGGTCTTTCATCCGGTACATATAGATTTAGGGTTTCTCAATTACTTACAACTGATATAAATTCAGCAAACGATAAAAGCGTCGGAGTGTTTTTTGTAAACTGGGATTCAACAGCAAGTATGGCTTTTCGAAGATCCGGACATACGGCGAATATCTTGGCTGATGGAAGAGTATTAATAACAGGTGGAAATATTCCAGGATTCATTTATTCTTCATGCGAATTCTATGAACCCGAAGTTGACAATGGATTTGGAGGTTGGAGTAATGCTCCTTCAATGTCTGTCGCCCGGTTTAAACATTCAGCGACAACGTTACCCGATGGGAAAATTCTTATTACAGGTGGAGTTAATGAATCATTTCAAAGAGAACGAAGCTCTGAGATATTTAATCCGGAAGGTAATGCAGGGTTAGGAATTTGGAATTCAACAGATTCAATGGTATTAGGTCGATATATGCATACTGCCACTTTGCTGCAGAGCGGAAAAGTGCTTGTTGTAGGTGGATTATCCCCAAATGGAATTAGTCCCACTTGTGAGTTATTTGATCCAACCGGCAACGATGGTCAAGGAAAATGGTTGAATGTTACGTCTTTGAATATTGCAAGGAGCGGGCATACGGCAGTACTTCTTTCAGATGGAAAGGTTTTAGTAGTAGGGGGAGAAAATGCTTCTCAAATATCAACGTCAAGTTGTGAAATATTTGATCCATCAGCGAATGGTGGACTTGGTAGTTGGACGATTACGGATTCAATGTCAGCGGTAAGAAATGGACATAAGACAGTTCTACTTTCAAGTGGAAAAGTATTGGTTACAGGCGGTGGATCTCAAGTTAGCGAAATATTTGACGCAAGTGGGAATGGTAATTGGAGTAATAGCGGTCCAATGATTGAAAAGCGTTCATATCATACCGCCACTTTATTAATGAAAGGAAAAGTTCTTGTAGCAGGTGGTGGTTCCAATTCTTGTGAAATATTTGATCCGAATGGTTCTGAAGGTCTTGGAACTTGGGAAATTGCCTCAGCAATGAGAATTTCAAGGAGTTCCCATACAATATCAGAGTTAATGAATGGGAAATTAGTTGTAGTTGGGGGTTCAAGTGTCGGTACACAAACAATTAATGGATGTGAATTATTTGATACCACTGAATCAAGAAGCGTTAGACTTCCCACACAGCTAAAAATTACCTCAATCATACCGGATGCGCCAATTGTTGGTGCAGGATTCAGTGTTATTGTCGAATCAGTTGAAGATAATGGCCAACCGCAAAATGTTTTGTTGCCCACAACGATTCATATTTTTCTAACCGCAGGAACAGGTTTACTTGGCGGAACAGTGAGTGGAATTATTCCTTCCGGAGAGAACCGTCTTGTTCTTTCTGGACTAACCTATAATATTGCGGAAGACAATGTTCAGCTTAAAGCTGCAGTAGATGACGGTATGGCATTATTATCTGATACAAGTGAATCTTTTAGCGTCTTCGACATTCCTTCACAAGTCGAATTACTTTCACCATATGATAAAATGGAAATAACTGTTGATAGTATAAGCTTTGTATGGCAAAAAAGTTTTAAAGCTGTAACAAAATATTGGCTGGAGATCAGTACTGATTCACTTTTTGAGAATGCAGTAATAGATTCTTTAATTAGTGATACAACAATAGTTATAAATTCACTTGTCGACAACAAAACACAATGGTGGCGTGTTAAAGCTGCAAACATCGCAGGTTGGGGTTCTTTTAGTACTGCAAGAAGCTTTATAACAAACATATCACCTGCTCAGCCTCAATTACTCCTTGCCGATCCAGGTAATTTTAGTGTAACGCTTACATGGCAAAAAAACCAGGAGAAGGATATAAGCAGATATTATATTTTTCAGGGTACAAATCACGATAGTTTAGTCCTTGTTGATTCTACAACAAACCTGAATGATACTTCAATAATCATTCACAATCTAACAAATGATCAAATATATGTTTTCAGTGTTGTGGCAATTGACAGCTTCAAAAACATGAGCTTACAATCAGCTGAAATAAGTACCTCACCATCTCTTTTTACTGAGATGAATTCAGCAGGATTAGATACATTAAAAAACGGATCAATTGCTTTAGGTGACTTTAATAATGATGGCTCATTTGATGTATTAATGACAGGTGAATTGGATACCGCAAGGTTTTCAAAAGTGTATGAAAATAAAGGAGAAGGGGTATTCGAGGATATTTACGCCCAACTTACAGATATAAAATTGGGGCAGGTTGAATGGTGTGACTACAACAACGATAATATACTTGATATTCTTCTTGCGGGTTTAAATGGATATCGATTAGACCCTGGCACTACGAGATTGTACCAAAATTTAGGAAGTAATCAATTTGTAAATATTGAAAATAGTTTTGGACAATTTGGAAATTCTTGTGCGTATGGAGACTATGATAATGACGGTCGAATTGATTTAATCGTTTCAGGTTATTCCGGTTTAAGTTTAAGCGGCTCAACAAAGCTTTTTCATAATGATGGCAACGGCATCTTTTCTCAAACAAATGCTATTTTTCCTCAAGTTCAGAATGCATGTTTCACGTGGGCTGATTATGATACTGATGGTGATCTAGACCTATTGCTGGTCGGAGGTGATGAGTTAGGTTATGCAAAGTTGTTTCAAAATAATGGTTCAGTTAACGATACAGGGTGGGTGTTTAAAGAAGTGAGTGTCCCTTTCACAGGAACCAATGGAGGAACTTCAGTGGCATCTTGGGGAGATTATGATAATGATGGAGATCTTGATCTTATAATTGTCGGATGGGATCCAATTGCACATCTTGAGACATCTAAAATTTATCGTAATGATGGCGGCGGATCATTCGTAAACATAAATGCATCTCTACCACTTATAGGTAGCGGTGATGTAATGTGGGGTGATTACGATAATGATGGAATTTTAGATTTGGCTTTTTCGAACTATAGAAATTCCAAAGTGGTTCCAATAGTTCATCACAATAATGGGAATGGAATTTTTAGCTCAGCCGATGCTGGAATTCGGTCTGGTGCAGGCAGAGTTGTATGGGGAGATTATGATAGTGATGGCGATCTCGATCTCATTACATCCAAATCGTTGTCGGTTGGTTCAAATATATTTGTAAAATATCGCAACAATAGTAATACAGTCAATGCGGTGCCAAGTGCTCCTAAAGAACTAAAAAGTATCGTAACCAATAACACTGTCTGTCTTACATGGCAGAGATCAGATGATAAAGAAACTCCTGTTAAAGGATTGAGTTATAATTTATCTGTTGGAACCACGAAAACAGGATGCGAAATAATGTCTCCAATGGCAGATTTAGCTACCGGTTTTCGTAAGGTTGCTAAATTAGGAAATGTCAATCAAGATACGACATGGGAAATACGAAAGCTATTACCTGGAAAATACTATTGGACAGTACAAGCAATTGATCATTCTTTTGCCGGTTCTGAATTTGCATCGGTTGATAGTTTTGTAATTACAACAACAGGTATCCAATCAACTCCGTTCACCGGGCCAATTGAATTTTCTCTAGATCAAAATTACCCCAATCCTTGGAATCCATCTACGACAATTAGATATGGATTGCCAAAACCTTCTATAGTTAGGCTTTTAATGTTTAATATTCTCGGTCAACAAATATCTCAACTTGTTTACAATTATCAGGAAGCTGGTTACCATGAAGTAGTACTGCAAAGTGACAAACTTGCAAGTGGAGTATATATATATTGTCTCCGAGCGGGCGAGTTTGAAGCAAGCAAAAAGTTTATATTATTAAAATAATAAATATGATAGTGATGGATTTTAGTATAATTATATTTAGAGAAATAATATGAAAGTGGAGTAATGAGAAAATATTTAGTGAAGTATTATGTGGTAATTATTTTCATGGTAATTACCCTTTCCGGGTGTGTAAGTGTTCAAAATGAATTTAAAGAAAAAACGCTTAATGATATGTATCCAATTCTCTCGGATGAACAATATCAGACTATGAAGTCGTTAAACAGTGATGAGGAATTGACTAATTATGTTGATGAATACTGGCAAAGCATAGATTCAACTTCAAACCTAAATGAATATAAAGCTGAATATCTACAAAGATTGGAATATGCGAATGAGCATTTCCCGGATCGCAAAGGTTGGGGAAGATCAGACCGTAAAAGAATCTATTTGATTTATGGACCTCCAACTTATATAGAGAGATATGATTATACGGAAATTCAACTTGGCAGGTATTCAAGAATAAAATCATTAGAGGTATGGTTATATATGACTCCGGGTAAAAATAGTTCTTTCCCCACTCGAATTAATAATAGAACTTACGGTGAGAGGAAATTTATCTTTGGCGATGTTAACGGAGTTGGAATTTATAAGATTTTATATTCTTCCGAAGAGAATGGAGATATTGATCCGTGGATGTTTAGACTACTTTGGTAATCACGAATATCTTTAGAAAAATTTAAATGGAGGTAATTAATTAATTTAATAAAATTGGATTTTCATACTTAGTAAGTAATCTGCCCCCTATTAGTGGACACAAAAATAAAGCAATAAATTTGCGATATAAAAAGTAAAGTGTTCATAATGGAAGGACAAAAAAGAAACCGTTACACGACAGGATACAAGCAAGATGTCGTTGGAATGATTGAATCCAAAGGGATGCATGTTGCAGAAGTAGCTAATTCATAGTTGTGTATCAAGAAGAGTTTCGCATCGTGAAGATGGCAGAAGTACTGCAAGTTTCAAGAAGTGGATATTACCGCTGGAAAGATCAGTTAGGAAAAATCGATCCTGAGGAAAAATCATTCAGAAGCCTTGTAATGAGTATTTACGAAGAACATCATGGCAGATATGGGTATCGGAGAATTACAGCGGAAATCAACCGTCGTGGCATCAAGATAAATAATAAACATGTATATCGGATTATGAGAGCCTTGGGCTTGAAGGCAGGTGTCCGAAACGGTACAAAAAAACAACGCAATCAGATCATCAAGAACCGGTAGCAGAGAATATTCTACAACAGTCATTTACTTCTACCGCAGTTGAGCAAATCTTGTTATCTCACATCACGTATATACGGACAACAGAAGAGTGGTTGTATCTGGCAGTAATCCTGGATCTCTATAGCCGAAGAATAATGGGCTGGGATATCAGTGAGTCCCTCAGAAAAGATTCGGTAGTTGCTGCATTGCAAAAAGCTGTTTCGAAATATGAAATAACAGCAGATGCCATTTTTCATTCGGACCGTGGAGTACAATTTGCTTGTGAGGAATTCCGTGAGATTTTAGACCGATTAGGGTTCCGGCAGTCAATGAGTGGAACCGGGAATTGTTACGACAATGCACCGATGGAGTCTTTTTTCATACCCTCAGGAATGAACTGTTGCTCAGAGAGGTTACGCATTCTCGGTACGATACTTGGCTAGCTGTTTTTGAATACATTGAGTTTTACTATAACAAAAAACGATTACACACTTCATTAAAATATCGTACTCCGGAAGAGGTGTTTTTTGATAAATAATTATCTAATTTCTCTGTCCACTTTTATGGGTGCAAATCAAATCCCATTAGACCCCAATTAAAAGCCTTATAAGCAAAAACTTGTAAGGCTTTTTTGCTTTTAAAGGAGAAACGAAAAATTTTTCTTGACTAGTTTAAGTTAATTTATTAGGTTTGCAAACGTTATCGCAAACGTTTGCAGAAAATATGAAACACATAACAATTACAGATATAGCAAAAAAACTAGGCATCTCAGCTTCGACTGTTTCGCGCGCTTTAAGTGATCATCCCGATATTAAAGATGAGACGAAAAAGAAGGTGCAACAGCTTGCCGATGAATTCTACTATAAACCGAATTCAATCGCACAAAGTTTAAAAAACAATAGGACAACCATCATCGGGGTAATCGTACCGGAAATTAAACATGATTTTTTTTCTTCCGCGATAAGTGGAATTGAGGAAGTCGCTTACCATGCAGGTTATACGATAATAGTTTGTCAATCGAATGAAAATTATGAGAGAGAAGTGGTTAATACTAATTCTTTAATTCATCAGCGGGTGGCGGGAATCGTTGCCTCGATCTCTCAGAACACGATAAATGGTGATCATTTTAAGACCGTTGTTGCAAGAGGAATTCCTCTTGTATTTTTTGACCGCGCTTGTAGCGATGTTGACGTATCCAAAGTAATCATTGATGATGCGAAGAGTGCATTTGATGCAGTTTCTCATCTGATTAATAAAGGTTATAAAAGAATCGCACATTTTACCGGACCGAAAGATTTGGAAATATGTAAGCTACGTCTGAAAGGTTATACCGATGCATTATCAAATTCGAATATCCCCGCGAGTGAAGATCTAATTTGCATCGGCGGTCTTCATGAAGCAGATGGGTATAATTCGATGGATCGGCTGATAAAAGAGAATAATCTTCCGGATGCAATTTTTGCAGTTAACGATCCGGTTGCAATTGGCGCTTTCCAGAGGATCAAAGAAGCCGGTTTAAAAATTCCCGGAGATATCGGAATTGTCGGTTTTTCAAATAATAAAATAACTGCTCTGGTTGATCCTCCAATGACTACAGTGAATCAGCCCTCTTTCGAAATGGGGAAGAAATCGGCTGAACTCTTGATCGAAATGATCGAAAGTGAAAAGCAGTCATTTAAACCGAAAACAATTGTTTTGGAAACCGAATTGGTTATACGAAGTTCAACTTAGTGTTGCTAGTTGTAAGTATCCGCCAGGGGCGGATCAGCCTTCGGCTGAGAAAGTTGAAAGAAAATATTTAGTTAAAATGTAAATAAGTTAATGCAATAAAATAGAAAGTCATTGTAGAGGAAAGTATGCAAGCAATCGGTCTCTCATTTATAGATTGGGTAATCATCTGTGTCTATTTCGCGTTTGTACTCGGTATTGGTTGGTATTTAAAAAGATTCACAAAGAATCAGGAGGATTTCTTTCTCGCCGGAAGAAAAAACTCTACATGGGTTGCCGGATTAGCTTTTCTTTCAGCTAACCTTGGAGCACTTGAGTTACTTGGGATGACCGGAAATACTTTTAAATACGGAATGTACGTCGCCCATTTTTATTGGATAGGCGCTATTCCCGCAATGCTTTTCCTCGGCATTTATATGATGCCTTTTTATTACAGCAGTAAAATAAATTCTGTTCCCGGTTATCTTAAACTCCGGTTCGATGAGAAAACTCGTGTATTAAACGGAGTTGCTTTTGCGCTGATGACGCTGTTAGTATCCGGGATTAACCTTTATGCAATGGCTCTCGTTCTTCACACTTTTTTAGGATGGAATTGGGATGTTAGTATGTGGGCTTCGGCATTAACTGTAGCGGTTTATGTTGGACTGAGCGGGTTGATGTCGGCGATATTCACTGAGATCATTCAATTCTTTTTAATTTGGTTTGGACTCTTTCTTATTTCAATCCTTGGCATTATTGAAATTGGAAGTCTGCAAGAAATTTTTGCACGCATAAATGAATATAGTCAGCAGATTTCTTTCACAACACTCTGGGCAACTTCATCAGATCCGACACAAAACGGAATGTTCATTCACTGGGGAGGAATTGTCATCGGATTAGGTTTCGTTCTTTCTTTTGGATATTGGACAACCGATTTTCTTGTAATTCAAAGGGCTTTCTCTGCAAAAGATTTACGCTCTGCAAGAATGACTCCGATACTCGCATCTTTTTTCAAAATGGCTCTTCCGTTTATTGTTATTGTTGCGGGACTTATCGCCATTGCACTTTCAAATGATCCCAAAAGCGGATTCACACTTCTTCATGACGGAGGACAAATAAATTATGATTCGGCTCTCCCATTACTCATTGCACGTTATTATCCTTCAGGATTGGTCGGACTTGGAGTAACTGCACTTCTTGCAGGTTTTATGGCTGGTCAAGCCGGGAATGTTAGTGCGTTTAATACTGTCTGGACTTACGACATTTATAAAGCCGTGCTCAACAAAAAAGCTTCTGATTCACATTTACTTTGGATGGGACGTGTCTCTACACTTGTCGGAGTTGCTCTCTCGTTAGTAACTGCATATTGGGCGAAAAGTTTTCCGAGTATTATGGATTATATGCAAGCGATTTTTTCATGGGTGAATGCGCCGCTATTTGCAACAATGCTGCTGGGAATGTTCGTTTGGTGGATTACTCCAAACGGTGCTTTCTGGGGTTTGGTAGCGGGAATGCTTTCTTCGTTTACCATGTATCTCGCAGTAAAATTCAGTTGGTTCCATGAGAGCATCATTACAATGTCGAATGTGCAAAGTGATATGGCTGCAAACTTCTGGCGCGCTTGGTGGGCTTGGTTGATATGCGCTGTTGTTACGATTGTCATTAGTCTCTTTACGAAGAAAAGAGAAAAAGCCGAATTGGTCGGACTTGTGAAAGGATTAACCAAAGAGAATCATGATCAAGCTATCCCATTTATGAAGCGACCGGAATTTGTTGCGATAATTTCGCTGATCGTTTTAATCATTCTTAATTTATTATTCTGGTAGAAAGAGGAAACTATGTTAGAAAATAAAATGAAACCTATTTGGTATTTCGTGGGACTCATTCTCTTAGTGATTGGAGCATTGATTTTGTTGAATGGAATTTATCTTCTTTTCAATCCATCACAACGCACAACGGTTTTAAGTGAAATCCATCCCGATATTTGGTGGGGAGCGATCATGGCTGTGTTCGGTGGATTTATGTATTACAAAACCAGAAAAGAAACAGTTTAATTAGATTATGAAATCAGTCCAATTAATAGAAAAAAAATATAAAGAACTTTTTGATGATGAGCCGCTTCTTTTCCGTTCACCCGGAAGACTAAACTTTATTGGAGAACACACTGATTACAATTTGGGATTTGTTCTTCCGGCGGCGATAGATAAAGCCATCTATTTTGCAATCTCTCCCAGAACTGACATAACTTGTAAACTATTTGCCGCTGATCTGAATGATGAATATGAATTTAGTTTGGAAAATCTAAGCAAGTCGCCAAAAGATTGGGCAAACTACTTAATCGGTGTTGTCGATCAACTAATAAAAGCGGGATATGATTTAAAAGGTTTTAACTGCGTCTTCGGCGGAGATATCCCAATCGGTGCGGGACTCTCTTCTTCTGCTGCAATTGAAGCCGGTTTAGCTTTTGCATTAAATCATATTTTCAATTTGCAGATCGATAAACTTTCGCTTGTTAGGCTCGCGCAAAAAGCAGAGAATGAATTTGTCGGTGTTAACTGCGGCATCATGGATCAGTTCATCAATGTTTTTGGCGAAAGCGGAAATGCGCTACGCATTGATTGCCGCTCGCTTGAGTATGAACTTGTTCCGTTTGATTACGAAAATATTTCTGTCGTTTTCTTCAATACAAATGTATCGCATTCTCTCGCCTCAACAGAATATAATTTAAGAAGAGAAGAATGCAACAAAGGAGTTGAAGTAATTAAAAAAGACTTTCCAACCGTAACAAGTCTTCGCGATGTGAACTCAGAAATGTTGGAAGCTTTTAAATTAAAAATGGAACCGCTCACATATCGCCGGTGCAAATATGTCATTGGTGAAAATGAAAGATTGTTGGAAGCGTGTGATGCCCTTAAAGTTCATGATCTGGGAACTTTTGGTTCTCTCCTTTACCAAACACATGAAGGACTGAGCAGAGATTATGAAGTGAGTTGCCCCGAACTCGATTTTCTTGTTGAAGCCGTAAAAGAATTTCCCGCAGTTTACGGTGCAAGAATGATGGGTGGCGGATTTGGCGGCTGTACCATAAACATAATTGAAAATGAAGCAGTCGATGGGGTTACTTCATTAATTGCGAAAAAGTACAAAGAAAGATTTAATCGTGAGGCAACAGTTTATGTAACTAAAATTAGTGCTGGAACAAGTATCGTAAGCGCGGAAGAACATGCAACAGTTTGATAATACATATCCTCATCGGCGGAAAAATATTTTAACAGGAGAATGGGTGCTCGTTTCTCCGCAGAGAACAAATCGTCCTTGGCAGGGAGAAGTTTCACATGCTGATGAAATTATTCGTCCGAAATTTGATCCGGACTGTTATCTATGTCCCGGCAATAAAAGAGCAAACGGTGAAATTAATCCCGACTATAAAAACAGTTTTGCCTTCACAAATGATTTTTCTTCTTTAGTGGAAAAGATTCCTTCCACCTCAACCAGCACAAACGATCTGTTAATTGCAAGAAATGAGATCGGGATTTGTCGTGTTGTAAATTTTTCTCCGCGGCACGATCTCACACTTGCAGAGATGAAAGAAGTAGAAATTCAAAAAGTAATTGAAACATGGAAAAGTGAATTCAAAACTTTGAGTGAACATCCAAAAATTAATCACGTGCAAATATTTGAGAACAAGGGTGCGATTATGGGGAACAGCAATCCGCATCCCCATTGCCAAATATGGGCGCAAGAGAGCATTCCCACAGAACCAAAGAAAGAGTTAAAGCAGTTTGCACAGTATTTCCGGAAAAATAAACGAAGTCTTTTAAGTGATTACTTAAAACTCGAATTAAAATTGAAGGAGAGAATTGTTTATGAGAATTCGCTTTTCGTTGTACTCGTACCGTTTTGGGCAACTTGGCCTTATGAAACGATGATCATTTCTAAAAAGAAATATACTAATCTGCTCGCATTCAAATTGGAAGAAGTAAAATTATTTGCGAACGCGATAAAAATTATCACCGTTAAGTATGATAATCTTTTCAAAACACCATGTCCTTATTCGTCGGGAATACATCAAGCGCCGACCGACGGCAAACCTCACAAGGAATGGCATTTTCACATGCATTTCTTCCCGCCGCTTTTAAGATCGGCGTCGGTAAAAAAGTATATGGTGGGATATGAGATGCTTGCTGAACCGCAGCGAGATATTACTCCCGAAGTAAGCGCAAAAGTATTGAGAGAATTACCGAATATTCACTATAAAGAACTCAAACGGAGTAACAAAAATGTTTGAGGTGAAAACGAAAATATTGATTTTCTTTTTTCTTTCTGTTGCAGCTACAACGTTTGCGCAATCGCGTTATGGTCTGAAAGATACACTTGCGGTCGTTGGTAATAAAATAATTACTCTCGATGAATTTCAAATATTTTATAAAGAGAAACTGCGAAAGATCGGGTTGACGGATAACGGGGATACACGTATAAAATATTTACAAAATCTGGTTGATGATGAGCTTCTCCTTTTAGACGCAAAGAAGATGGGAATCGATAAAACGAAATCGGCTTTGGTTGAATTAGAGAGAATTAAAAATCAAGAACTGCTTAACGCTTTCTCAAAGAGTTTTATTGAACCAACCGTGAATGTGACCGAACAAGATGTCAAGCAAATGTACATAAAGATGAACACGAAAATAAAGGTGAAACATCTTTATGCTTCAACTTTAGAAGAAGCGAAAAAACTGTACGATCAACTAAAGAAAGGAAATTCGTTTGAAGAGCTTGCTAAAGAAGTTTTTCATGATGAACAGTTGAAAGAGAACGGCGGCGATCTTGGTTACATTTCTGTTGATGAGATGGATCCGAATTTGGAAGAGACGGCTTTTTCCATGAAGGTGGGAGAGATTTCCAAACCAATAAAAACGGTGACCGGCTACAGTATTGTCAAGGTAGAAGACATAAAACAAAATCCATTTGTAATTGAAAGTGAATATCTCAAAGCTCGTGACCGTATCAAAGCGTTTGTGAAAAAACGTACATATGAAGAAGCTGCAAAACGTTATACAGCTGATCAGAAGAAGGAAATGGCAATTACGTTCGACAAGTCAATGATGGACAAGTTGTTTGAATCGCTTCAAAGTTATTCCAATAAAAATAGTTTCGAACGTTCTTCAGTTTTCTTTAAGCAGAATAAAAACAAGAATATTGTTAAGTTCAAGTTGGAGAATTGGAATCTGACACAACTTGTTTCTGAACTGGAATTAACCGATGAAATGCAGAGAAAGTGGACCCATTCGGAAACTGATTTGGAAGATTTTATTTCGGGATTGATGATCAGAAAAAATACAATCCGAATAGCATTGAAAGCTCAATTAGATAAATCACAAACTTTTAAAAATAATGTAGAGTACAACTTCAATACTTTTTTGATCCAACAAGTTGAACGACAGTTGAAAGAAAGAATTACCATTTCGCAAGATTCGGTTAAAACATATTACGAGGAAAACCGAAACCGTTTTACAACAGAAGCGGAGATAAGATTAAGTTCTATTCTTTTAGATAACCAGTCTTTGGCTGATTCCGTTTCTCAACTGTTAAACAAAGGAATTTCCTTTGAAGTGATTGTCACACAATTCTCGATCCAAACCAACACCGCTAAAAATAAGGGAGATATGGGATTCTTCCGCAAAAACGATTTGGGAAATCTTGGCGATAAAGTTTTTGGAATGAATCCTGGACAATGGATGGGTCCAATTAGTGACGATGGGAAATATCTGTTTCTCAAATGTACTGCAAAGAAACCACCGATACAGAAGAATCTTTCTGAAGTTAGTGGAGAGATAAAAGAAACGTTAACGACTTTGGATTGGTATAAATCAAAAACAAGTTACGTTTCATCGCTTCAAAAAGAAATTCATGTACAGTTATTTCCGGAAAAGTTAAACACCTTAAATCTATTAACAAAAGCATATGATCGATGAAAAAAGTAAATAAAATATTTGTCGGTTTAATTTTTATTCTTTTTGCGACGGTTGAATTCGCACAGAATTCCGGAAAGATCGCCGGGAAAGTAACAGATGAAAAAACAGGTGAAGTCTTGATTGGCGTAAATATTTTAGTTGAAGGAACCGGACTTGGAGCCGCAACAGATATGAACGGTGAGTACATCATTGTAAATGTTCCTCCCAAGACATACAACGTTATTGCCAAATATATTGGATATGCGAACACAGTAACAAGGAACGTTCATGTCGGCAGCGGTTCAACTACAAAAATTGATTTTCGAATTACGCAAACCGAAATAACTTTGAATCACGAAGTGGTAATAACCGCAAAAGCTCCGCTCGTTGTAAAGGATATGACCTCGACAGAGGCGAGAATTACTGCCGAACAGATTAAAGAACTTCCGCTGCAAAACTTAAATCAATTGATAACGCAACAGGCTGGCGTAAGTAAAGGTTCGGACGGCGGTATTCACATTCGCGGCGGAAGATCAAGTGAGATTTCTTATTTGGTAAACGGTGTGAGTATCACGGATGATTTTAACCGTACGCAAGCGTTGTCTGTAGAAACTGAATCTATCCAGGAACTTAAAGTTATCAGCGGAACATTTAATGCCGAGTATGGCAACGCGATGAGCGGTGTTGTGAACATTGTTACAAAATCCGGCGGACAAAACTTAAGCGGCAATCTTGAAATATGGAGCGGAGATTATGTTAGCAACCACACCGATATTTTTCAACATATTAATTCCGTAAATCCGTTTGCGAATTATAATTTTCAAGGGTTTCTCAATGGTCCGATCATTGCGGACAAATTAAATTTTTTTGTTTCTGCAAGAAGATTTTTTGACGGCGGATATATTTTCGGAATTAATAAATTTAATCCTCAGGGAAGAGCAATTTGGGTTGATGGTGTTCTTGTTCCAAATCCCGGAGACAATTCTTTTGTATCGATGAACTCAAACGCAAAGTGGAGCGGACAAGCTACTATCGACTGGAAAATTTCGAGTGATCTGAAATTCAAACTTGATGCTTTTGGAAGCAGTGAAGCAAATAAATATTATAACCACATGTATCAATGGAATCCGAATGGATCGAGCAGCGCTAAATCAAAAGGATACAGCCTCTTCGGAACGTTTACGCATGTTTTGTTTTTAAATACTTTTCAAGAATTGACGTTCGCTTATAAAAACAATAATTACGCAACCCATCTTTACGAAAATCTTTTTGATCCGCGTTATATCTCTCCCGACTCAGCTCTCATAGCCGGTTATCATTTTCTTACGGCTGGAACCGATCTAAATCATTTTGACCGAAGTACGAAGAGTGCGACCATTAAATGGGATTTAACAAGTCAGATAGACAACATAAATCTTGCAAAGATTGGAATACAAGCACAGTTCGATAAATTATTCTACGAAAATATTACATTGATTCCGGCGCTTGGATCAAACGGGCAGCAGCTTGTTCCTTTCGTCCCGTCAATTCCGGGAACCGATACTCCGCAACACGATAAGTTTGAAAGAAGTCCCTTTAGCTTTAGCGCTTACGCGCAAGATAAGATCGAGTTCTCAAGCGTGATTATAAACTTTGGTCTCCGGTTTGATTTGTTCAATCCGCGAGGAAAAATGCCGGTTGATCCTTCCGATCCCGATATTAATAATCCATTCAAACAAGAAAATACTTTTCGTGATTTGAATAGTGACGGAAAAATCAGTCTTGATGAACAAGTAGATGGAAATAAACTTACTGTTGCAGAACGTGAAAAATACTGGTATAAAAAAACAACAATCAAAACCGGATTGAGTCCCCGCTTCGGAATTTCTTATCCGATAACCGATCGCGGCATCATCAGATTTTCTTTCGGCATTTTTCAACAAATTCCAGATTACAGCCAACTTTACATCGGCGATGAATTTAAACTTACTTCAACACAAGGTATTCAAGGTTCATTCGGTAATAACGATCTTAAACCGCAGCGCACAACGATTTATGAAATCGGTTTGCAACAACAATTCACAGAAGATATTGCAGTTGATGTTACAGCTTACTACCGCGATATCCGCGATTGGATATCGTCGAGTCAAGCTATTCCAACCTTAGTTGCGGGAATTTCATATTCAAAAAGAATCAATCGTGATTTTGCAAATGCACGAGGAGTTACGCTATCCGTTAAAAAACGTTTCGCAGATTATTTTTCTTTTGGAGTTGATTATACATTCCAAATTGCCGAAGGAACAAACTCTTCTCCGGAACAAGAATTTTTTTCGCAACAAAACGGCGCAGAACCAACCCGTTATTTAACTCCGCTGGATTGGGATCAGACACACACACTTAACAGTAATATTTATGTTGGTAGTGGTGATTGGGGTGCGAGCATTATCGCCACGATCAGTACAGGTCAACCTTACTCGCCTGAAATTACCGCGGGAGCTTATTCGGGTAGAAATATTATTCCGGGACTTCCGAACAACAGCCGGCGAAAACCTTTGATCGCAAATGTTGATATGCAGTTACACAAAGATTTTTCAATTACATCCGGTTTGAACGTGCAGTTGTTTTTAAAAGTTTTCAATCTACTTGATGCAAAAAATCCTGTAACCGTATATGGCGACACCGGCAAACCCAATTATACGCTTCAGCAAAAAACCGCAACAAACGCTGATGCGGGATGGTTCGTTTATCCAAATTATTATAGTATGCCGCGAAGCATTTACTTCGGAACCAAAATATCATTTACTAATTGATTGGTATGGGAATGTTCAAAATAAAATTTTATTCGTCTTTACTAATTTTACTTTTGACCGCGAACGCAAGCGCTCAAGTGTTGGATTATACACCATCCGATTTTAGAGGCGATCAAAACTATAGAAGATTTTCCAACATAGAAGGGAACAACATCCGCGCAACAATTTTCAACTCAGGTTATAGCGGAAATCCGAACGGACAAGCAAATTATTTTAGCTACGAATGGCCTAAGAACACTGGAAGAATTTACATCGCACTCATTTCATTTTGGGCATCGGGCGAAGTGGTAGATAATTCCGGAAAGACAATTCATCTTGTTGAAATGCCGGTTTATAAAAGTGATCCAAGCGGGAACACCTGGAACTTTGAACCGGTGAGAGGATTTATAAATCCGCAGCAACAAGAAATTGCGAGGAGCGATAATAAAAATTCATGGCCGCAAGATTATCAAGGCGGCTGGCGAAATAAAAGAACCGACGCGAACGATCCCGGTTGGCCCGGCTCGTGGAACGGTTACTTCGGAAAAAATATTTTTAACGCTGATCAAGAATTTTATTTTGTGACTTCGGATGACAAATACAAGCGCTATCCTTATGCTCCTGACACTACCGATCTTACGCGCGGCGGACTTGGCTACATCGTTGATGTTCGCACGATGGCGTGGTCGCAAGTATTGATCAACGACGTTGTGTTTTTTATTCACGATGTTTTGAACGACGGAACGAAAGCGGTTGACAAAACAGCTTTCATGATGTTCGTTGCTGATTATGTGGGCGGTGTTGGTCCAAATAATTATCCTTACGTCGATTTAACAACAGCGATAACTTTTTTAACGAGCGCAGATAGAAGAGGCAGTGCAGCATTCGGAACTGATCCCGTTGGTGTCGGCGCAGTTAAGTATATTGAAACTCCCGGCAACAGCGTTGATGGCATTGATAACGACGGCGATGCAGATGACTTCCCGAATCTCATTTCTCAAGTTACCGGAATTGCGGATTCTGTTTGTCCTCATTTTGTAGCAGAAGATTTCAACACTCGATTTATTAAACCGGGTGATAAAATTATTCTCATTCAACCCAGCACTTACAACCGTGTAATTTCAACTTATCCGGTCGGTGGTGGAACGGTTTCCAGTTTGGGGAAAGATTATGTTCTTCCGGCGAATGGAATTTCAATTGCTGAGGATACTGTCGCAAACGGATATGATGATAATTTCAATGGATTGATCGATGAACGTCTTTCGATTCACTTAAACCATGTGAACCAATATACCGGAGTTGTAAAACCGGTACGCTTCATTAAGTATAATCACTTTGCAATTGGAGATACGATCAAACGAGGATTCGTTGTTCCCGATACAAGTGCTGGCTGGAATTACACCAATGTTGCACCGATGATAGATGAATCTCGTGATGATGAATTTGATAACGACGCAGATTGGGATCCGATTCTTGATGATGTTGGGTTGGATGGTGTCGCGCACACCGGTGATTTCGGAGAAGCTGATGGGAAAGCAACTACAGGAGTTAATACGGAATTTCCAGGTGAACCGAATATTGATAAAACTGATGTTGGCGAGTCTGATCAGTTGGGAGTTACGAGTGCGGTACAAATTCCCGTTGGTGCGTTAAACTTTTCAACGGCTGCAGATCAAGGTTTGTGGGACTTGCTGATGGTTCCTGGAAATATTAATCTGATCAGAGGCATCGGCGATTATGATGTTTATGTCTCTTCAGGATTTTTCCCATTGTTACCCGGACAACGACAGCGCATGGCAGTTTCAATTGCCATTGCCGGTGGCGGAAATACAAAAGATGATGACGTTGCCAGTGTTACGGCTAAAATGCATCAAGCCGATCTTGCCTATCAAGCTGATTATCAATTCGCTTCTGCACCGCAACAAGTAACGGTAACGTCAGTTCCTGGCGATAAAAAAGTTACACTCTATTGGGATGATTTTGCTGAAAAATCATTCGACAGATATATAAATAAAATTGGTGGCAACGGAAGAAATTTTGAAGGCTACCGTGTTTACCGCGCAACAGACGCGGCTTTCCTCGATGCGAAAGTTATTACCGATGGATTTGGAGTGAAAACACTTTTGAACCCGACAGATCAATCGGACCTAATAGATGGAGTTAAAGGTTTTAGTCAAGTTGATATTAACGGTGTGAAGTTCTGGCTTGGGGATGAGTCGGGATTGAAGCACAGTTTTGTTGATACAAACGTTGTAAATGGACAAAGATATTTTTACGCGGTAACAGCATATAATTTTGGTTATCCAACGGGAAATATTGCACCGGCAGAAACTCCGATTCAAGTAAGCGTTTCGCCCGATGGAACAATTACCCACGGAATAAATGTTGCAGTTGTTCGCCCCTCATCGGAAGCTGCCGGATATTTACCTCCGGAAGTAAAATCTTTTGAGCACACCACCGGAGGAGCGAGCGGTTCTATCAGCATTGAAGTTGTTGATCCTTCCGCAATTAAGAATGAAAACGAATATCAAATTTCTTTTGCCGATACAACGTATAAAGTGAACAATAAAGATTTCACAACAACGCGGTCGTTTACTTTAAAGAATATCACAAAGGATGTAACGCTTCTCGATAAAGATACGCTATTGATAAACGGTGCGGAACTACCGGTTACTGACGGCTTCCGTTTAAGTTTGAATAATATTCAAGCTATTTCGATCAACAATAGTTTAACCGGTTGGAACAATACCGAAGCTTATTCATTTGATTTTGATCCAGTTACTTTACTTTCAGTTAGCGGAGTAAAAAGTCCAAATGATTATGAAATTGTTTTTGGCGATGTTGGAATCGGAACTTCAAAAGATACTGCCATCGGGTTTATCAAGTTTCCATCGAAAGCGGTAAACTTTAAAGTCATAAGTCTTACGCAGAATAAAGAAATTCCATTTGCGTTCAGCGAAGCTGACGGCAACGACGGAAAGTTCAGCATTCACCCAACGAACTCAAATCTGGTTGATGCAATTTATTTCCTTGAACCGAACAAGAATGGAAAATTGCAATTTACCTGGCAGGTGGTGTTAAATAAACGTCAGGGAAATAGAAATCCGCAAACAGGTGATTCACTTAAAATCATTCTCTTTAAACCTTTCCTTTCCTATGATACATACACCTTCAAAATGCAAGGTTCAACCATCTCAACAGAAAAAGCAAAAGGCGATCTCTCAAATATTAGAGTTGTTCCGAATCCATATCTTGCCGCAGAAAGCTGGGAACCACGCAACACCTATTCAAGCGGAAGAGGACCGCGTGAAATTCATTTTATTAATTTACCAACGGAGTGCACGATCAGAATTTTTAATGTAAGCGGCGCACTTGTAAAAAAGATCGACCATAATGCGCTTGCCGAAAACGGTACGGAAATTTGGGATGTGCTTAGCGATGAAAAGTTTGAAATCTCATACGGAGTATATGTTTATCACGTTGATGCGCCCGGTGTTGGACAAAAAACCGGAACCTTCGCAATTATAAAATAGAAATTGAACAGAGTTGAAAATGAAAAAGAATAAATATTTTGTGGTCATAATGCTTCTCTGCAGTTGGAGTTTTACGTCATTCACGTTTGCTCAATCGGTTAATAAAGTTGGAACCTCCGGAGCTTCCTTTTTGCGGATTCCGGTTGGTGCTCAAGCAATTGGAATGGGAAGCGCTTACGTTTCCATGATGAACGATCCTTCGGCTTTGTATTGGAATCCCGCGGCAACCGCATCAATAAAAGCTAACACATTGCTTGTTGACCACGCTCTCTGGCTGCCTGGAATTTATTTCGATTTTATCGGTATAACAATTCCTTTGGCAGATTTTGGCACAACGGGATTGAGTCTTGGCATTATGCACACAAACGACATGGAAATCACAACTCCCGATCAACCAATGGGAACCGGTGAAATGTTTAACGCATCAAGTTTCGTTGTGGGAGTTTCTTATAGCCGCAATTTAACAGACCGCTTTTCGATCGGCGGGACTTTCAAATATATAAGAGAAACCATCTATAACGATTACGCAAGCGCAATTGGATTTGATGTAGGTACTTTATTTCAAACTCCGTTTGCAGGAATAAGACTCGGTGCAAGTATTTCAAACTTCGGAACGAAAATTCAGATGACGGGAGAAGACCTTTACATTCCCGCGGTGATCTCAAATCAGCAAGGGACAAACCAAAGCATAACTGCAAGATTAAACACCGATGCATTCGATCTTCCACTAATCATGCGTGTCGGAATTTCAGATGAAATAATTAAGAATGATGATGTTCGAGTAACTGTAGCAATGGATGGCGTTAGTCCGAATGATAATGCGCAAAGCGTTAACCTTGGCTGCGAACTTGGATTTTTAAATGATAAATTTCAAGTCCGCGGAGGATATAAAGATTTATTTCTTCCGAATAATGAGGCGACCTTTACCTTCGGAACAAGCATTCACGAAATTGATTTGATCGGCGGTGTCTTGATCACTTTTGATTACGCGTACCAGAATTTTATTCATCTTGGAAGTTCAAACCGGTTCACACTGCAACTTAAACTTTGAAATGAATACAATGAATCGGTTGAACTTAAATAGGGAAACGATTGAAGAAACAATTAGAGTTTTTATTAACAAATTAATTAGTAAAGGATAGAAATATGAAAAACAAATTCAACTTCGTCTTTTTGTCACTGATACTGGTACTTATCACCGGATCATCAGGAGTTCAAACTTCAGCGCAAACAGTTAATGTAACGATGACTGTGAATACGTCAACGTGTTTGGATACATTGCGTCCGAACAGCATTGTGTTAATTTGCGGCGCATCGAAATTAGGAACGACCGTTCCTAAAATTACTTGGGACACTTTAACGGGAATAAGATGCACGAATATCGGGGGCGATTATTGGCAGGCTAAATTTCAAGCTACTGCCGGCGATGAAATTCAATATAAGTTTGTTACTTATACTTCTGATTTAAAACATCCAACATTTCACTGGACGGGATGGGAGGGTCCGCTGAATTCCGGGACTAGTTTTGCGGGAACGAACCGCGGAATAGTTGTGAGCAATACCGATATGAATTTGCCTATGCAATATTATAATGGATGGGAAAGTACACTCGCACAATATTGGACCCCTTTCCGAAAAAATGCCGACACACTCGCTGTTTATTTCCGTGTGAACATGGGAGGAGTTTCAGATTTTAATCCTGCGTTGCAGACACCGGAAGTTTGGGGAAGTGCACCGTTAGGAGCTTCTCCAACATGGGTTAAAGTAATTAGTCTTACCCGCGAAACAAACAGCGTAAATAAAGGTTCATTCTGGTCGGGAACCGCGTACGTGCCGAAATCGCTTATTACCGATGGAACAGTTCAGTCCTATAAATTCACCATTAACGGATCAACATGGGAAAATATTGCAGATCGTTCTTTCAAGTTTACAACTAATATGTTGACTTCAGGTGACACAACAATTAATTGGGCGTACTTCGGCAATAAGGCTCCAAGCGGTCCGGCTGTAACTGGAAATGTAAACTTCAGATTAAAATTAGACGCGCTAGAAAAAGCAGGATTGTTCAATCGTGGACTTGGCGATAAAATTGCAGTTACAGGAGCAAAGGGTTGGCCTCCTTCTTCTTTTACTTTTGATACAGAACCAACCATGCTGAAGATGACTTATGTTCCAACTATTCAAGAGTGGATACTTACCGAGCCGTTTACTTTATCCAAAAGTTCGGAAATTATTTATAAATACTACATTGCTTGGGACACAACACGCTTTGATACAACGCATGCAAATTATATCCCGGGCTTGTTTATGGTTAACGGTTGGGAGGAACCGGGAATTACTGGTGGAGGTGATAGAATTTATCTCTTCCCGGGATTAGCTGATCAAACCACAACGGGTGATTTTGGTGCCGATCAGCAATTTTTTAATAGCCTTCATCCGAACAGTGTTATCGGAACTGCGATCGATCTTACATTCAATATTGATATGACTCCGGCAACAAACGCAACTACAAATCCGACTAACACTCTCTTCAGACCGGGAATTGATACGGTGTACATTCAGTTTGATGGATGTTTGATTCCCATTACACAACATCAAACAATGTACGGAACCGATAATAGAATAATGCTTGCCTCGCCAAACGCAAACGGTAAATACACGGCGACTGTAAGTTTAATCGCTCCGACTTTTTACCAGGTTTGTTACAGGATCACTTATACTTCAAGTACCGGCGAAGTAATGAATGGTGGGGGAACAAATAAAGGGAGAAGATATTACCAATACATTGTTCCAACAAGTGTAAACGGTAGTTCGGTAACTTGGCCTGTATCTTTTAGTCTTGCTGAAATGCCCTGGATGCAAAATAATTTAACTGTTGAAAATCCGCCAAACTTAGGTGCTATCGATGCGATAAACGAAAATATTGATATATTACCAAATAAGTATGCGTTATATCAGAACTATCCGAACCCGTTTAATCCCTCAACAGTTATTACTTATTCTATCTTGAATCCGGAAAATGTAAGACTTGAAGTATTCAACATAGTCGGAGAAAAAGTTGCAACGCTCGTTAATCAAACTCAAACTGCCGGTGTTCACAGTGTAGTTTGGAATGCTAAAAACGAAAACGGAATTTCCGTTAATTCAGGTGTTTATTTACTAAAAATACAAGCAGGAAGTTTTTCAAAGATTCAGAAAATGCTTCTGCTTAAATAGGAATTATGAAAAAATTAGTTTTTTGGTGGATTGCGATTCTCTTTACTCCGGTTTTTCCGCAAACCAATCCCGATAGTTTTATCAGGGGAGTGGATATTTCAACTACTCCCCAAATTAGAAATGCCGGTGGTGTTTGGAAGCAGAATAATGTTGCCGATGACGTCATTGATATCTTCAAAAATAACGGCGCCAATTATGTAAGACTCCGTCTCTGGCACACTCCTTCAAATCAATATTGCGGTTTAAATTCAACTCTCGCGTTCGCAAAGGAAGTTAAAGCAAAAGGATTCAAATTTCTACTCGATATTCATTATTCCGATTGGTGGGCTGATCCGGGGCAGCAGACAAAACCGGCTGCATGGAATGGTCTTTCGTTTGCCGTCCTTACAGATAGTGTTCGCGCTTATACAAAGCGTGTCATCCAGGCTTTAAAAGATCAGAACACACTGCCGGATATGGTACAAGTTGGCAATGAAATAACAGGCGGCATGCTTTGGCCTGATGGAAAGATCAGTGTTGGCGGATGGGGAAATTTTACTACTTTGTTAAAAGCAGGAATCCAAGGGGTAAAAGATGTTGATACAACTTCAAAAATAATGATCCATTTTAGTGAGGGCGGAGATAATGCAAAATGCAGATGGTTTTATGATAACTTGAAATCTAACGGAGTTACTTTTGATATTATCGGTCTTTCATATTATCCATGGTGGCATGGTTCGTTAACCAATGCGCAAAATAATTTGAACGATCTTGCTACACGCTACAACAAAGATATTGTAATCGTCGAAACTGCTTATCCCTGGACTACTCAATACTTAAATGATGGTGTTAACAATGTTGGTTTCGATCCGGCAAAACTGCCGGTTGGTTATCCGGTCAATCCGCAAGGGCAAAGAGATTTTTTAACTTACCTTATTAAGTTGATAAAGAATACTACTTCCGGCAGAGGCATCGGATTTTTCTACTGGGAGCCTGCTTACATTTCTGTTCCACCGGTTGGTTCTGCCTGGGAAAATTATGCATTGTTCGATTTCAGCGGAAATGCTTTTTCAACGTTACAAGCATTTCAAAGCAATGATAGTTTGTCAACCGTTAATGTTACTCTTCGAATTAATACTTCAACACTTGGAGATACACTAAAAAATACCGGGCTTGTTCAGGCAAGGGGACAAATTTTCGGTGTTAGTTCTGGATTTTTCCCAAGCGGTGAAAAATTTACATGGGATATAAATTCGCAAATAAAATTGAAGAATGTTGGAGGAGATTATTGGGAATACACTTTTAAAATGTATCCCGCCGATGAAATTCAATTTTTATTCTGGGCGGGGCATTCGTCAACTATTCCTACTTACAGAAGTTTAGGTTGGGAAGGGCAGATTACTCCGTTCGATAGTTCTGCGGTTAACTATCGTGTATTCACCGCCGGATTGAAAGACACTGTTTTGGATTTGGAATTTTTTAACGGTTCGGCAAACAAAGCGCCGCAGTATTGGAATCCGATTGAAAGTAAAACCGATTCAGTTGGAATTCTTTTTAGAGTGAATGTAGCTCATCTTATCAAAGCCGGTTTATTCGATGCTGCAAAAACAATGTTGGTAACCGTTCGTGGTGATTCAGCAAGTTCCGCAGGAGTACTATCATGGGATTTCAGCAAGGTGCTTTTAAAACAAGAACCGATAAGCGTGGGTTCGGGGTCGTTTTGGTCGGGAGTTGCTTATTTCCCGAAAAACAAAATCACTTCCGGAACGCCGATCAGTTATAAATTTTATGTAACGAATTGTACTTTTGGCGGCTGGGAATCGGGTATTGAAAATAGAGTTTTCAACTTACCTGAATCCGATTCAACTTTGGTTTGGAAATTTTTTAATGATAAGAATCCCTTAACTGATCTTGAAGAAGAAACTCCATTGGTCGCAAATGAATTTATGCTTTATCAGAATTATCCCAATCCGTTTAACCCGACAACGACAATTAAATTTTCAATTACAGAAAAATCAAATGTGCAGTTAAGAGTTTTTAATCTTTTAGGTGAAGTTGTAAAAACACTTGTAAATCAAAATGAAGAAGCCGGTATCCATTCGGTAACCTGGAATGGATTGAATGAATCGGGAATCCCGGTTAATTCGGGTGTTTATTTAATGTGGTTGGAAGCCGGTTCGCAAATCCAAATGCGCAAAATGATTCTATTAAAATAATTTGTCGTAGAGTCATGCCATGGCATGACTCTATAAAAGGAAGATAGTTTGTGAAGAAATTTCTTTCCCTCATTTTTGTTTTTCTTCTCATCGTTATACAGGCATTTCCTCAAAGCAGTAATTTTAAAACAGGAGATGTCTTTGTTGATAGTTCGGGAATTATGCGGTGGGAAAATTCAAACGAAGAAGTAAAACTGTTTGGCGTTAATTACACGACTCCTTTTGCATACTCTTACCGCGCGCAGAAAAAATTAGGTCTTAATCTCAAGCAAGCAATTGATCTCGATGTTGTACAAATGGTTCGACTTGGTTTTGATGCCTTCCGTGTGCATGTATGGGATAAAGAAATAACCGACAGCATTGGGAATATAGTTGCGAATGAACACCTTGATTTACTTGATTATCTTTTATGGAAATTACAATCGAACGGAATAAAAACTATTCTTACTCCAATTGCCTGGTGGGGAAACGGTTGGCCTGAACCGGACGGCATTACTAAAGGATTTGCTCAACCATATTCAAAACTTCAACTCATTACTGATGAAAACGCAAGAGCAGCACAGAGAAAATATTTAAAACAATTTGTCACTCACCTCAATCCTTATACAAGACATACATACGGAGACGATCCTTCAATTATCGCAATGGAAATTATCAATGAACCGTTTCATCCGAACGATGGAAAGGTTGTAACAGATTACATAAATGAAATGGTTGATGTTTTGCATGGAGCGAAATACACCAAGCCTATTTTTTACAACATCAGTCAGAACTGGAACAACGTGCAAGCAAAAGCGGTTTGCGACGCAAAAGTTCAGGGCATTTCGTTTCAATGGTATCCGACTGATCTTGTTCACAATAAAATGTTGAAGGGAAATTATTTGTCCAATGTTGATCATTATAAAATTCCTTCTGAGAATATTTCCGGTTATAACAATAAGGCAAAAATGGTGTATGAGTTTGAAGCTGCCGATATTGGCGGTTCTTATATATATCCCGCGATGGTTAGGAGTTTTAGAGAAGCAGGAATGCAGTTTGCAACAATGTTTTCGTACGAACCGTCGCAGATCGCATGGAGCAATACAGAATACCCAACGCATTTTATGAATTTGTTGTACACACCTTCAAAAGCAATCAGCTTGATGATTGCGGGATATGCTTTCCATGAACTTCCGCTAAAAAAATCTTATGGTGAATCTCCAGAGAATAATCAATTTGAAAACTTTCGCGTGAGTTATGATGAAGACTTGAGTGTGGCAAATTCCGATTCATGTTTTTATTATTCAAATAGTACATCAGATATTCCGCGAAATGTAAAATCATTGAAACACATTGCCGGATGTGGTAATTCAGAACTTGTGAAGTATGATGGAACCGGCGCTTATTTTCTTGATAAACTCGAAGATGGCATCTGGAAACTCGAAGTTTATCCCGATGCGCTCTGGTTGTGCGATCCATTTGAGCCGACAAGTTTACAACGCCAAGTTGCCCGGTTATTCTGGAACGAAAGAAATATGTCGATTAAACTTGCTGATTTGACGAATAAATTTTTTATCAATTCACTGAAAGGGAAAAAGCAAATTACTTTTGAAGTTAAAAATTCCGGATTCAAAATTAAACCGGGGATTTATTTATTATCAGCAGGGCAGTTAAATAAAAACGTAATTAAAAGGAATCTTTTTGAAAGTGAAAGCTTTCTTACCGGATTATATGTCTCAAAAGAAAATCCCGATCAAGTTGAGATCGTTAATCTTTCGAAAGAGAAACAACTTGAAGGAAAACCTGTACAGTTTAAATTTCAAATTGCTGCTGAAAAAGAAATATCCGGTGCAGAACTTTATGTTAAACGATTCGGGTGGAGAAACTTTGCAAAATATTCTCTTAAGAAAGGTAAAGGATTTACTCATTCATTTGAAGATTCGTCAACAATATTTTCTGAAGGTGAGGTACAGTATTGTGTTTCGGTTAAAACCGGAAATAAAATTGTAACATTTCCCGGTAATATAAAAGGTTCACCAAATGATTGGGATTTTCGAATTGATAATCCGTGGAAAGTTGTTATTAGCAAATCTGGAGAAAATATAAATTTGTTCTCAGCTATGCAAGATAGAAGAGATTTACTCTTTCCGCATTACAGCAAAACGATGCAGTTCGATGTAAATTACAAGAGCGGAAGTGACGGGAACTCCACTTCTCTAATGGTTAAAGTCCGTTATGGCGATGAGAATAAAATACCTTTCGGTGTACAACTTGCGGTTGACGAAAAAGTAAAATCAGTTTGTAATGAACAAAATGATTATCGTTACGCAATAATAAGAGGACGTTCAAATCAAGATACCACTTCAACTGTAAAAATAATTTTGCTAATGGAAGATGGAAGAAGTTTCACATCTAATGTTGAGTTGCAGACACAATGGCAGGAAACTGTAATTCCTCTTTCAAAATTTAAGATCGGAAATTCACTTGTGCTGCCCAATTCCTATCCTTTGTTTCTTCCTCGTGTTAGAGAATCTGTAAGTGAAAATAAAGTTATAAATCCATTTGCTTTCAGTGCAATTCAGATTGTTTGTGAAGCCAACATGAAAGAGAAAAAGGAAACCGGTTTTGAAATCGAATCAATTTATTTAACAACCAAAAATGAAACAACAAAATAATGTGATGAAAGAAAATAGATTTTCGATTACCGAACAAAATGGAATTAACGGAACGGAAATCATTGTTAAAAACAATTCCACCAATGAATCATTTTCTATTCTACCGGATTCCGGCGCTCGCGTTGCCGAATTATTTCTTCATAACGGGCAAAAAATTATATCTGTAATTAAAAAAATAGAAAATGTCCATTCTGAAAACCGGGATGACATTTTCAACAATGCAAAACTTTCTCCTTTCACCGGGAGGATTCGAGAAGGGAAGTACACTTTCAATTCGGTTGCCCATCAACTGATAAAAAATTATCCGGAAGAAAATAATGCTTGTCACGGATTTGTGTACAATAAAAATTTTAAGGTGATTGAAAAGACAGTAGAAGAAAACTTTGCTTCTTGTTCACTTGAATATTGTTATCTGGGAAATCTACAGGGCTATCCATTCGTGTTCACTATCCAGCTGACCTATCATCTTTCTCAAGTTGGACTTACTTGCACAACAACCATTACCAATAATTCGAGGGGGCGAATGCCGATTAGCGACGGTTGGCATTTCTATTTCGATCTTGGAATCGAAATTGACAACTTAAAACTGAAGACTGAAAACTGTGAACTGATGGAACTCGATTCCAATATGATTCCAACCGGGGAAAGAAAAATATTTAATGAATTTATCTATGGGAAAATAATTGGTGAAATGAAGTTTGATTCATGTTTCAAGTTTAAGTCTATTGATAAGGCTGAAACACGACTAATCTCCGATGAACGAAAACTTGATCTTACCATTTGGCAGGAAGTTGGTGAAGGTAAATATCAATATCTCGTTATCTACACTTCACCGGACAGAAAAACAATTGCGATCGAACCAATGACTTCCAACATCAACTCGTTTAACAACGGAGAAGGATTGATCATTCTTAATCCAAATGAATCCTTTACCGCCAGTTTTGGAATTTCTCTGAACAAAAATATTTAATAAATGAGAGAAGGAATATGAAAATTATAAGTGACTCTTTCCGTTATTTTCCCTTGGTTATGTTGTTAGCACTTTTACTATCTGCTGAAATGATTATTGCTCAACACACTGACCAGAAACAACGACACACTTTATTTACGCGCGATTGGAAATTTTCTCTTGGTGACCAAACCGGCGCTAATGAGGTTTCATTTAATGACGAAGATTGGCGGGTACTTAATCTTCCCAACGACTGGAGTATTGAAGGGAAGTTTAGTAAAGATAATCCCGCAACTCCAAGCGGCGGCGCGCTACCGGGAGGAATCGGATGGTACCGAAAAACCTTCTCACTCTCTGATTCGCAAAAAGATAAACTTATTTTTATTGATTTCGACGGTGTTTATCATAACAGCGAAGTCTGGATAAATGGTCATTATCTGGGAAAGCGTCCTTACGGTTATAGTTCGTTCAGATATGAACTAACTCCTTATTTGAAATTCGGAAATGAGAAGAATGTAATTGCCGTTAAAGTCGATAACTCACAGCAGCCTAACTCACGCTGGTATTCCGGTTCCGGAATTTATAGAAATGTCTGGCTTGTTACTACCGACAAAATTTATGTTGATCATTGGGGAACATTTGTGTCTACGTCAGAGGTTAGTAAATCTTCTTCAAAGGTTTCGATTAGAATAAAAGTGCGGAACACACTCAATCTTGAAAAGTCGATAGTAGTTGTGACCAATATTCTTGATCCATCAGGAAAGAAAGTGAAAAGTGATAGGACAACTATTAAGATTCCGTCAGTAGCTGTTACCGAAACAGAACAGAAAATAGAAATTCCCAGTCCCAAACTCTGGGACACGGAACATCCACATCTTTACAAAGCGATCACTGAAATTGAGAGCGAAGGAAAGACGGTTGATCAATACGAAACAACTTTCGGGATACGCTCTTTCTATTTTGACGCCGCAAAGGGATTTTTCTTAAACGGAAAAGCAATGAAAATAAAGGGGGTTTGCAATCATCATGATCTCGGTTTTCTCGGTGCTGCGATCAACACTCGTGCAATAGAGAGGCAACTTGAAATTATGAAAGGAATGGGAGTGAATGCAGTCCGCACTTCTCATAATCCTCCGGCGCCGGAATTATTAGACCTCTGCGATAAAATGGGAATTATCGTTATGGATGAAGCGTTTGATATGTGGGCGATGAAAAAAGTTGAGTTTGATTATTCGCTAAACTGGAAAGAATGGCACAAGCGCGATCTGGAAGATATGGTGTTGCGCGACCGGAATCATCCGAGTGTATTTATCTGGAGCATTGGTAACGAAATTCCCGAACAACGCGACAGCAGCGGAATCGAAATTACTCGCGAATTGGTTTCGATAATTAAAAACTTAGATACAACCTGTCCCGTTACATCAAATATGGATTATACAAAACCGGATAATTTTTTAAATAAGTCCGGCGCGCTCGATCTTATTGGTTTCAGTTATCATCAATATGATTATGAAGCTTTCCCCAAAAATTATCCGAATCAAAAATTTATCGGGAGCGAAACAACTTCTTCATTGGCAACGCGCGGATTTTATGATATGCCGTCGGATAGCATTCGCCGCTGGCCAATAAGATGGGACATCCCATTCACTCAAGGTAATCCGCAACAGATGTGTTCGGCGTACGATAATTGCAGTGCGCCGTGGGGTTCAACAAATGAGGAAACATGGAAGCTGATTAAAAAATATGATTACCTTTCCAGTATGTTCCTTTGGACGGGATTTGATTACCTCGGCGAACCGACTCCCTACAGTTGGCCTTCACGGAGTTCCTATTTTGGTATTGTTGATCTCGCCGGTTTCCCGAAAGATTTTTATTATCTATATCAAAGTGAATGGACAAATAAACCAACGCTTCACATTTTCCCTCATTGGAATTGGGAGAAAGGGAAACAAGTTGATGTTTGGGCTTACACAAATTGCGATGAAGTTGAGTTATTCCTAGACGGTAAATCGCTCGGCACAAGAAAGCAACAACCCGATGTTTTTCATTTGATGTGGAGAGTTGACTACCAACCCGGTACATTAAAAGCTGTTGGAAAAAAAGATGGAAAAGAAATATTAGTAAAAGAAATTAAAACCGCAGGTGTGCCTTTTAAGATTGAAGCGGTAGCCGACAGAAAAAAAATTAAAGCGGATGGAATTGATCTCTCATTCATTACCGTCAGAATTTTAGATAAAGACGGAATCCTCGTTCCAAACGCTGATAATCTTATCCACTTTGATGTAACGGGAGAGGGAAAAATAATCGGAGTGGATAACGGATTGCAAACAAGCCATGAATCATTTCAAGCAAATTTCCGACATGCGTTTAACGGGATGTGCCTGGGAGTAATTCAATCAACTGAGAAGCAAGGGAAGATAAAATTGATTGTTAAATCAGATGGACTAAGAAGCGCTTCGATTGAAATTGTGAGCAGGGAAGAAAAATAGACCCGTAAGTCGAAACTCTGTTTCGACAAGCCCCTGAATAAATTGAAATAAAACACATGGGCGATTCAGAGAATCGCCCTACAGCTTTAACTTGGTAGTAGTTTACCGATTAATTCTTTATTTTTGTACAAAACATTTCAATAAAAGCGAATCGGTCATGAAAAAAATACTACTACTGCTGTCACTTCTCATCTTTAGTCTTACATCTTTTGCACAAATATTTGTACCTAAACGTGAATTCAGAGGCGCCTGGATCGCCACCGTAACAAATATCGATTGGCCTACAAGAGGCGCTTCAACAGCATCGCAGAAGCAGGCGCTAATAGATATTCTAAACGGACTTAAAGCTGTTAATGTTAACGCAGTAATGTTCCAGGTAAGACCGGAATCCGACGCACTTTACAATTCATCGATCGAACCCTGGTCTTATTGGCTTACCGGATTTCAGGGAGTTGCGCCAAGTCCTTATTACGATCCCTTACAATTTGCAATAGAAGAAACACACAAACGGGGAATGGAACTGCATGCATGGTTAAATCCTTACCGGGTGGAACGAAGCATTGGAAATTATCAAACCGCTTCAAATCATATCTCTAGGAAACATCCTGACTGGACATTTGCAAAAGGATCTTTAAGATTATTAGACCCGGGGCTTCCGCACGCAAGAGACTATGTTCTCTCTGTTATTATGGATATCGTACGAAGATATGACGTGGACGGAATTCACTTTGACGATTATTTTTATGATGACGGCATGACCACCGAAGACGCTACAACTTATGCGAATTATAATCCTACAAGTCTTGGACTTGCAGATTGGCGAAGAAAGAATGTAAACACTCTTGTTAAGATGATAAGTGATAGCATCACCGCTGTTAAACCTTTTATTAAATGGGGTATTAGTCCCCGCGGAATATGGCGTCCGAATTATCCATCCGGAATTACCGGCAATGATAATTACAATTCCATTTATTGCGATGCAATGGCTTGGCTGCATGCCAAATCGATTGACTATATTAATCCGCAACTCTATTGGGCATTTGGCGGCGGACAAGATTACGGCAAGTTAATGCCCTGGTGGGCAGATTCCGCCGGCGCTAACGGAAGACACATGTACGTTGGTCATGCAGTATACCGTATCAACAATCCCTTTAACGCTAACGAACTTCCGCGCCAGATACGCTTAAACCGGACGGACAATTTTTGTCAGGGAAGCGTTCTCTACAATACAAGCTCGAGTTTAGAGAATCGTTTAGGATTTACAGACTCATTAAAAAACACACTTTACAAATATCCGGCGTTAACTCCAATAATGAATTGGAAAGCGAACAATGCTCCAATGCCGCCGGTAAATTTACGTATCGAAAAAGATTTGGCAACTTCAGCCGCAAAGCTTGTTTGGAATAAAGGCGAGCTTGATATGGATGGTGATTCTTCTTTCTTTTATGTTTTGTACAAATTTACTTCCGGTACACCTTCGCAGAGTGAAATTGATAACAACGAAAATATTGTGGATATGACCACATTGAAAGAAATAGCGCCAAGAGATCTTGCTGCTTCCTCCGGTGATCTTTTCTTTGGTGTAACCGCGTTGGACCGGTATGGAGCCGAGAGCCCCATTTCCAACATCGTTCAACTTTTACCTCCCCCTGTTCCGGTTCTTGCAACTCCTGTAATGGATGCGATCAATCAGAGAGATACAACAATCTTAGTTTGGAATTATGCAAAAGATGCATTTCAATATGAATTGGAGGTTGCTGATACAACATTATTTATAGCTCCACATGTTTTAGGTGCGATCTTGATGGACACTTCCTATAAAATAACAGGGATGAAAGGTGAAAAAAAATATTACTGGCGGGTTAAAGCAAGTAATCCGGCGGGAGAAAGTAGTTATTCCTCAACGTTTAATTTTACTACCGGTTTCCCGGCTGCTATAACACTGCTTGAACCGGCGCATGCGACTACCGGTGTTTCAATTAATCCCACATTCAAATGGGCTAAATCAAACACAGCATCGTCATACCGGTTTATTTTTGCATCGAGTTTAACTATTACACCGCAAACAACTCTGCTCGATACGGTTTTAACCGATACAACTCTTTCGCTCCAAAAGTTAGTGTTGAACAAAAATTACTTCTGGCGGGTTGCGGCTAAAAACGAGTATGGAACAAGTTTGTGGTCCTCTACCTTTGGATTCAAAACGCAAACGTCGGTAAAAGTTGAAGATGAACATATCCTACCGGATTTTTATGAGCTTGCGCAAAATTATCCTAATCCTTTCAATCCTTCAACAACAATAGGTTTTGCAATTCCATTACCGGAGTATGTGGATGTGAAAATCTACGATATGCTGGGAAGCGAAGTTATTACCTTAGTAAGTGAAGATATGTCTCCCGGAAAATATTCCGTTGAATGGAACGGCATTGATTCTCTCGGTAATCATGTTCCAAGCGGCGTATATTTTTATACCATCCGCGCCGGGAAATATCATGATACGAAGAAGATGATCTTTTTGCGGTAGAGGATTGGTGGAGGGTCATTGGTCAATAGTCAGTTGTCATTGAATATTAAGAAAATATATCGATTTGGCGATTGACAAATGACTATTGACCATTGACTAATCTCCCGGCATGAACGATTTTTTACTCCGGGGTTAAGTTGACCCATTTCTTAGTATCGAAAGACGATTCCCTAGATGCGTTCGATGGCTCCTTAGATGCGTGAGGTGGCAGTAAAGTAGTGGAAGACAATAGAATAGATGCAAACCGGATTAGAATAGCTACGATCTGGAACAGAATAGCTGCAAACTGGAGCAGAATAGTCGCGAACTATGACAACATACTGACAAACTGTGACAGAATAGTAGCGATAGATGACAGAATAGTTGCTAACTGTGATGGAATAGTTGTGTAAGATGGCATCGCAGTAGGAAAAGTTGACAGAATAGTAGGACAATTTGACAGAATAGATGCGTTTTGGGGCAGAATAGTGAGAAAATGAGTCGGAAAGGGACTTTTGGGTGGTGGGGGAGAAGACTTTGGGACGGTGGGACGGTGGGACTTTGGTACGATGAGACTTTGGGAGGAAAGGGGAGAGTTTGCCAACAATTCAACTAAGAAACCGTGTCTCTGTTCCGCCGCGGCGGATTGGTGGCGAAAAGGTTTTGCCACATGGACACAAAGACACGATGAATATATTTTTTTTGGTTCTGCTGTTTTATGATTAAGTGATTAAGTCAGGGTTCAAATTTTTATATTATTCAGCGGTTTTTATTTCAACTTATTTGTCTTTGAATAAGTCAAAAATAAAATTATTTTGCATCAAAAAGTGAGAGAAAAATGTTATCTGCAAAAAGAAAACGTTTCATCGTTGATGAAAATGGAAAACCTCAATCTATCATATTGGATATTGAAACATATAACCACATGCTTGAATTGATTGAAGACAACGATGATGTTAAGGAATATAAAAAAGCGAAACCTAAAGTTGACGCGGCTATAAAAGCCGGTGAATTTGTAACTTTAAAGGAATTTCAAAAACATCGAACCCAAAAGAAAAATGCTGTTTGAAATTGTAATCCCCAAACCGGTACAAAAACAGTTAAACAAACTCTCGGATAAAATTAAAAGCCAAATCCTTGAGCATGTTTCAATGTTAGCAAGTGAACCGAGACCGGCGGGAAGTAAAAAGCTTCAAGGATATGAAGCCTGGAGGATAAGGGTTGGTACTTATAGAATTATTTACGAAATAGAGGAAGGCAGGTTATTAATTATTCTCATCTCAATTGCTCACAGAAAAGATATTTATTAAAAATTATAGCGGGGAAAGTAATTGGAAAGCAGAAACCTGATTACTGATTCCCCATGGCGGATTGGTGGTGATGAAGTTTTACCACAAGGACACCATGAATATAATTTTTTTGGTTCTGCTGTTTTATGATTAAGTGATTAAGTCAGGGTTCAAATTTTTACATTATTCCCGCAAAAAGTATTTGACATTTATTTTTATTTGCCGTAAAATTACAACGGTTATTTAAAACCATGGGGAACGGGGTTCTCTCTTGAACTTACTTTCCTAAACAAGGTTGTAAAAACCTTATCTTTTTCGTATCAAATTTAACTTATGGGATTCTTTTGCGGAGAGATAACTTCAGATCGTTTTGTTTTGTATGTAACTAAATCATAAAACAAATAAAGGAGCACGAGCATGAAGACCGAGATCAAAAAACCGCCGGTAAGCAGAAAAATTTTACTTACCCAAGCAACAAAATGTCACTCTAATCTGGCAGACAAACCGGAGATGAGCGGACAGGGTATAACAGAGGCGTACGTAAACCAATTTAAAGCTGATATATTAGCCGCTGAAAATTTTAAGACCAGTAAAGACATTCAAAAAGAAAAAACCGCATGGACGGTGCTGTTAAGGATAAAACTTAAAGCATGTCAAAAGTGGTTAAAAAGCGGAGAGTTTTATCTTGAACTCGCCTTCCAGCCAAAATCACCCCAAACAGCCGAATACCCCGATTATGTATCTGCCAAGAAAAATGCAGTATTAACGGGCGATGCGCTAACCGCTGCCGCAAATGTACTAACCAAATATTTAACCAAAGTTACTGAAAAGGGAATGCCCGTTACATTCTTAGCTGAAGGTGTTACACTTAGTGAAGAACTGAAAACACTGGCTACGCAAGTTGGCGCAGCCGAGAGTGATTTTAAAGAATATACAATTGAAAGAAATCTTGCGCTGCTAAAAGTCTATGATGCGGTTAACACAATTAACAAAGCGGGAAGAATAGTTTATGAGAACGATCCCGCGAAGTTGAAATCGTTCGAGTCTCCCTGGCCGAAGAGTGATGGAGGGGATGCGGAAGAAACACCGGTAGTTCCGTCGGCGGTGAGTTAGGGAGTAGTGGAAAGTTTCCGCCAGAGGCGGATCAGCCTTTGGCTGAGAAAGTTGCAAGTGGAAAGTAACAAGTAACAAGTTACAAGTAACGAGTGAAAAAATTCTGCGGTCTAACATTCCTAAATATCGGGAGTGTTAGGCTGCGGGAGAATTGGAAATGGAAACGAAAAGAAAGTTTTTAATAAAATATAACATTCCTACTGTTGGAGTGTTAGGCTGCAATATTGCGATATACTTAATAGTTAGCTAGAATAAGGTAATATTATGGAATCCATAGTAGGAATTAATTTTACATTTCCGACGAATGATGATGATTTCCTAAAACTTGATAGTTTTGGTTCTTTATCGGAAATTGATATTGCTATCATATTATTATCTTTTAGTGATTGTAATTATGATCAAGATTCTTCGACACCTTCATATAATGGTAAAAAATTATTAAATCATACATCATCAACTGAATTATCCGAACATATTGATCATTGGAAAAGAGAAATATCAAATTATTTACAAAATGGTAAAACATTGATTGTTCTCTTAACACAGCAAGAAAATTTGTATTTCCATACTGGAAAAAAGGAATATAGTGGAACGGGAAGAAATCAAAGAGTAACTAATATTGTAAACAGTGTAAACAATTATGATTTCCTTCCATTTCAGTTGTCTGTCTACCCATCTGAAGGTCACACAATTCTTGCAACAAATTCCGTTGTCAATTCATTTTATATGGAGAATAAAAATATTTTGCGATATGAAGCTTATACTACCGCAAAAGAAATAATTCCATATTTCTTATCGAAAAATAAAGATAAAATTCTTGGTGGTTACTTAAAGATATTGAATGGTGACGTAATAGTATTACCCCAAATCGAAATTGATTATGAATTATTCCAAAAACAAAATGGTGACTGGAATGTAAAAGGGTTAAGGTATGGCGCAAAGTTAAAAGAGCAATTTTATGAATTAAACAAAAATATTAAATCATTTGCGGAAAATAATCCTCCTCCGAGTTGGGCTAATTATGACCAGTATGAACTTAATTCTGCATTAGAAATAAAAAGAGAAATCGCTAACCTTAATCAAACTATTGAGAAATCCATTAAACAAAAAGAAGAACTGCAAAATTTACTCCCACAAGAACAAATTCTAAAAAACCTACTTTTTGAAAGTGGTAAACCGCTTGAACTAGCTGTAATTCTTGCTTTGCAGACATTAGGGTATTCTGCTGAAAATTATAATGATGGGAAATTAGAATTGGATCAAGTTATTTTATCACCTGAGGGTATTCGTTACATTGGTGAGTGTGAGGGTAAAGATAATAAAGCGATTGATATTTCTAAATTTCGTCAATTGATAGATAATCTAAATGAGGATTATGAAAGAGAAGATGTTGATGAAAAAGCATTCGGCTTGTTGTTTGGAAATGCCCAAAGATTAGTTGAACCACAAAATCGTGAATTAGATTTTACTACTAAATGTATTAATGGAGCTAAAAGAGAGAGAATAGGACTTATCAAAACTTCCGATTTATATTTTGTTGCAAAATATTTGATAGAAAATCCTAATGAAGATTTTAAGAAGAAATGTCGTGTTGAAATACATAACCAGTTAGGTGGAATTATTGTTTTTCCTAAATTTGAATAAATGCTAGCTAACAGGCCGCTCAACACGGACAGCCACGCCAAAGGCTGGTAAACTGTTTTTAGTACGGCATTTGTGCGATTGTAAAGTTTGTTCTCCCGATTTGGCTTAACTGTTTGGCTTTATTTGTAATGGTAAGTTTTATATAAAACAAAAAGTTGTTTAATAAATTTGGCAGTGTTGGAGTTTAACATAACATCATGTTCGCATTTTAAAAAGTGTAGGTAATGAATGAAAAGAAAAATTGTTTATTTGACCGTTATTTGCACAATACTAGGCGGTTGTAACGATCCATCCAAAGATGGGTATTCAAAACTAAAAGCTGAAAACGAACGACTTAATATTGAATTAGATGAATGTAAGTTTGGTGCAAAAAAATCACTTGCGGAAGCAGACCAAAGCTTCAAAGCTAGAGATTATCAAAAGGCTAAAGAATCTCTATCAAAATTAATTGAAAAACATCCCGCAACAGCAGAAGCAAAATTAGGGAAAATACTTTTAGACAAAACAAATGATGCTCTTCGGAAGATTGAAAATGATAAAAAACTTTCAGAGGAAATCGAAAGGAGAGAGAAAGAAGCAGCTATCGCAAATGCTACAAAAAGCATGGCGAAAAGATACAATGAGTTCACAGAAACCTATTGGTATCAAGATTTATCATCTCCAAGATATGTTAATCGAAATGGTTTCTATTTAGAATTTGGTAAATCAAAAAGTGGTTCTCTTACCGAATTATTTTTAAATATTCAATATTATGCTGAAGATTGGCTCTTTGTAGAATATATAAGTTTTACAATCGACGGTAAACCGTTTAGATACTTTCCTGGAGATATGGAAAGAGATAGCGGGTATGGAGGTAAAATATGGGAATGGAAAAGAACGAGTTAACACAAGAGACATATTCAATTATCAAAGCTATAATTAATTCTAAAGTTGCCAAAATCAGATTTAACGGGAAACAATATTATGATGATAGGATAATATCACAATCTGAAAAGAAAGCACTACAAAACGTGTTATTGGCTTATGAAACTTTGGGAGGCATTATTATTTTTAACTGAATAGACTGTAAGCTAACTATCAACTCAATGAATACTTTTACTTAAGTGGTTACGCAAGAGTTGGATATTAAAATGAAAAGAAAGTTATTAGTAAAATATAGTAAGCAGGCTGCCATGCATACTATACGGAATTTTGGCAGAGTAAGTAATCGTTAGGCAACATGAGAGCAAGTATGCAAAAGTTAATTTTATCCATAATATTGGCAACGTTATTTATGAGTTGCAGTAAGGAAGAATCAAATCCTATTTCCAATTCTGAAACTAAAGTTGAAAAAGGTAAAACAACCGTTTTAATAGAAAACGGACTCATTGACGACCGGCCCCTAGATTGGACAATTATAACTTTGTTAACTTCCAAAGTAACAGTTGAGAATCCAGACCCTTCGGTTTATTTTGCAATGTCAGAAACATCCCCCAAGGATACATTTGTTATTCTTTCAAATGGGGTAGTTAATTCAAAAATAAATTCTGGCGGAATTCCTATCGCAGATAATTTTTGGGGAATACAAGGTTATTTTCAAAAGAGTGATACGGGGAAAACTACTGTCGATTTGTATTATGATTTGGGTTATTATTCCATTACTGATAGTATCATTCTAGAACCTTATAAATTAATAAGTAACACCGACACAATTTCAATGGACAACAAATATCTTTTATATTGGAAGTTGGGTTATAGAATAGATACACTAAAGTTCAACGTATTTTATAAATCAAATCTTGAATTAAATTATAATCGATTTTCCACCTCCAGTATGAATTTGGCTTATAAAACAGCGAAATATGATACAACTAAACGGATTGCGAGTTTTATTGTTGGTGTTCCAACTCTTACGTCTGAACCGAATATTGTTCTGCAACCATTCGGAAAAGTGGACTTTATTTATGAGAATAGTTTCATAAAAGTTATTTCACGTTTTAATTATCAAGAACAAACAAGGATCGGTACTTGGCCGTTATAATAATGTTTTGTCTAACCCTTTTTTCGAAGCCGACCGCTTTAAACATTGCGGCATTTGTGTAATTATAAAGTTGTATTTACAATTCGCAAATGTGGCTGCTTAGATAAAAAGAAATTGAAATATTAAATAATTAAGATGGCAGTGTTGCATTTTAACACAATACGCAGTTATATAACTTGAAAGATTTTTTTTAAATAATTTATGAGTCTTCGATATGTTCAGAAAAGAAGTTTCAAATTTTTCCATTGTCATCGTAGATGATTTTCTTCATTCACGAATTATCTTGCAAAGGCGATGCCATGAATATGGCTTTAAAAAAATCAGTGCCTATGAATCTGGAAAAGATTTTATTGAAGGTTGTCTTTGTCTAAATGATAAACCCGATTTTGTCTTAATGGATTTTCACATGCCTAAAATGAATGGAGTCGAAGCATTCTTAGAAGCAAAAGGCATTGAATTATTCGGTGAAACTATTTTTATTGCTGTTACTGCATATGCAGGTAGTGGGGATAGACCTTGGCTCTTAGCATTGGGTTTTGAAGAATGTTGTTTTAAACCAATAGATTCGGAAGAATTGATTAAAACGATAGAATCATTTTTAATAAATGATTCCACAAAAAAAAGTCCTCGAAAACTAACTGACATATTAAGAAATACTAGTAGTGAAATGTTATCATTAAGAATTAATCAAATGAGGTTACAAAAGGATTATATATACAAACTAATTCCCGAGAAAATATATAAAGAACTGGAAAAATCTCCAGAAAAGCTTATCCCTCGCCTTGCTCAAGTGGGGGTGGGATTTGTGGACATTCGTGAATTCACTCATTTAACAAATATTTTACCAGTTGATGAACTAAATGAGGTCATTACATCATTTTTTTCATTATGTGCAGAAATTATTGAAGATAACGATTGTTTCTTAGATAAATTTATTGGTGATGCTGTGATGTGGTTTTCAGTTTCTGATTCCGAGAAGAATTCTGCCAAAAGTGTTATTGATACTGCTGTTCAAATTATTGACAATATTACTTTGTTAAATAAAAAAATTATTAGAAAACTATTTAAAAACATTAATATAAATGTAGGAATTGGTCTCGCTTGTGGTTCTGCAACAGTAGGTTTATTAGGGGCTCCAGATTATAGGATTCAATATTCAGTACTTGGACCCCCAGTCAATCTAGCTTCACGATTTTGTTCAAATGCTAAAATAAATGAAATAATAATTGGTGGTAAAATTATTGACTATTGTGACTATAAATATGAAAAACTTGGATTTGTTTCTGTTAAAGGATTTGAATATGATATCGAAGCAGTAAAATTGTTATTGGAATAGTAGTTACAAAAATATTAATTTGACTACTACAATGAACTGTTATAGATTTAAAATCTAATTATTACTTTTAATAAATAAATGTTGAATAACATCTTTAATAAGTAAAGAGTCAAGAGAAAAATAAATTGTTAAATAATTAATTCGGTAGTGTTTAATTTTAAATAAACACGTTGTTAGGTGCTAATCACAAATTAGGAAAATACAGACATGAACCAAGGCATTCCTGGTACAACCGACGACTTGCGGACGAAGCGGTTCTACCATGGTACGCGGACTGAGCTGAAACCTGGAGACCTGATCAAGCCCGGCAATAATCTGGACGTCGATGGACGGGACAAGATGACAACCTATGTTTACCTTACCCCCAATCTGGATGCGGCTATTTGGGAGGCAGAAATCGCGGTCGGCGAAGGTTCAGGTAGAGTTTACATGGTAGAGCCAATAGGAGAAGTTGAAGATGTCTCCAACCTGTCGCACCAAAAGTCTCAGGGTCATCCATGGATGTCATGTTGTTCCCGTGAGCCGTTGCGGGTTATGGGTGAGATCACGGAGTGGCAGGTTCACTCGCCCGAAGCGCTCAAAGCCATGAAGGACGCCCTTGCACAACTTGAGCAACTTGGTGTTGAGCCAATTGACGATTGATGGAAATCTATAGATAGCAAAGGCGGTAGTGTTGCATTTTTATATTACACGCCGTTATAGGTAGTAAAAATAAGAATAGAATTAAAACGGAATATTTTAGGAAATGAATGAAACAAAAATATTTATTAGTAAGTTTGTGCTAAATGAGTGGTTATAATTTATAAAGGGAAAAAAATATGAGAACTGTCTATGGAATTATTTTGCTTTGTTGCCTTCTTTTGGTGAGTTGTAAAGAAGAATCATCAATTGAATCGGTAAAGAATGAGAAGCAAATAAAAGGATACGTTTCGTTATCCGCAAAAGGAATCATGCAGGTAGACAAGATATCCGGTGTAGTTGTCTCAATCGGGGATAAATCGACAACCACCGATTCAGCGGGATATTGGTCAGTGAAAGGTAATTTCTCCGATACGGTGACAGTAGTTATCAAGAAAAGCGGTTATGGAACATACATCAGAAATGATGCTCAAGTTAAATATAACGTTACAGCCACTCTCTATAGTCTTCCTAATTACTCAATAACAAAGTTGTCGGTTATTCCAGTTCAAAAGAATGGTAATGCTCCACCATATTTAACGATAGCAATCGAAGCATCATCACCGGCAGTTTATCCTGATCTGAGGTATGTCGTCCTATTTTTTAATACTGATAGTCTTGTTTCTTATAAACCAGAAGAATATTTATTCGCTGCAGAGATGACGTCTCCCGGTCAGGATAATAACTATTGGATATCAAGTTCAGAAAATAAAAACACTTACAACATTCATTGGAATCAGTCTATGTACGTTGTAGCTTATCCAATAACATCTTGGGGTTTCGTAGTCGACAAAAAGACAGGAAGAAAACAGTATTTTAATGTTGGGGAAGGGAAGAGTGAAATTGTGAAATTCTTAATGCCTTAATTTGTATTGGCACAACTATTAAACAGAGAGTTCATGTAGTAGTGGATGAACCCGTAGAACGGGGTAAACGTGCGGAAAATAAAAATAATTAATTCGGAAGTGTTGGATTTTAACAACTTGTCCCGCAAGACGGGATTACACGCCGTTAAAGTGCGAATGGATATGCTAATAAATATTGTCACATATGAATAAAGGGTTATTAAAATGAATTCGATTTATGGTTTTGTAAAGTATTCTGTTTTCTGTTTACTTGTCTGTTGTTTCCTTTCAGGTTGTTCTAAAAAAAGTCAGATAACGGAACCGGTACCTGTGAATTTTACTGAGCTTGGAGGTTCGGTTGAAGGCACTTTAACTTTTGATAAGTCTCCTTATTGGGTAACGAAGGACTTGGTAGTCGATTCAAACACAACCTTAACTGTGGCGGAAGGAGTACGTCTCTATTTTAGTGATTCATCAAGGCTAATGGTTAAAGGACAACTCGTTTGTCTGGGAAGTAAATCAAATCCCATTTTATTATCCTCTAAAGATAAATATTGGAGCGGCGTGATCATTAAAGCGTCTTTGCAGCCTTCAACTCTACAATTTGTTGTTGTAGAAAATGTTGACTTAACAATGATTCCTGATACCGGTAGAAATGGAGCTATAGATATTTCCAATGCTGATGTTACCATTAGAAATTCTATTTTCCGGAATAATAAATCCAAAAACGGTGGCGCTATTGCTTTAATACAATCAAACTCAACTATAACCAACAACATATTTTATAATAATTCTGCTGATGTTTACGGCGGGGCAATACTGTCGATGGAATCATCAAATAAAATTATCAATAATACGTTCTATAAAAACAGATCATACAATTATGGCGGTGCTTTGGTTTTGATATCACCAATATTTGAAGAAGTTCAAAACAATATTTTCTATCAAAACAGTTGTGGAAGCGGCGATACGAGAATATCATATCTCCAAACAGATACAAGCCACTTTAATGTGCAATACAATTTTATGATTCTTGGCGATACGTCTCCTTTATTTGTATCCGTTACTGATTTCCATTTGACAAATTTATCTCCTTGTATCAATACCGGTAATCCTTCAACAATTTATAACGATTTAGATGGAACACGTAATGATCAAGGGGCTTTTGGTGGTCCGTTAGGTGAGTGGTAAAAACATTTGGTTTGAAAAACGATAGTTGTCTAAAAACGTAAAAAAAACTTTATTAGTAATTAATTCGGTAGTGTTGGATTTTAAGATAACACGCCGTTATTTGATGTAACAATTTCGAGGAACTAATTATGCAATTTAAAATCATCTTAATCCTAATCATGACTTTAACATACTTTTCTTGTAAAGAAAATTCAAACCCAATTTCTTCTTTACCCTCAAAAGCGCGTTTTGTCGTGAATAGTTTGAATATTACCGCTAATCCGGACTCAGTGCATGCGAAACTCATGTACCATTTTGAAGGGTCGCCTGGTTACTTATCCAGTTTCACTTTGGAAGTTTATTACTCAGGCAATACTGAAGCATACGGTATAAAATTAAATGGGCCTATAGACTCGGTTGGAATAAATTTCACGAAGTATAAGGCTTTCAAACTCTATATCACTCCGGCAGTTGGATACTCAACATATAGCAAGTGTACAATTACAGGTTGCTATGTAACCTTAACAGAGAAAGGTTGGGAGAAATCTGAGTCGTTCACTTGGTCAGATAGTACAAAAATAATTATTTCTTAATGAGTCTATTATGTCATGTGATCCCACCTCTACGGTTTCTCGAATATAGGAATTTAATCGGCCTGCCTACAAAACGAAACAGATGAGTTAGCGAAATAAAATTATTCTCCATATTTTTACATCAAGGGTGAGCAATCACTCATATTTCAACTATTAAAACTTAACATGGCAGACTCAGAACCAAAAGGTTACGGACTATCAATCGGATGGTTGAATGGCTGCATGACTGATTGAAAACATTCATTCATTCATTTTCATTCATTCGTTTTTTTTTATAAACTATCTAATTACTCTTGAAATACTTAGCTCTCATATCCCTTTTTCTTTTTTATGCTTTCTTTCAATTCCAAGAAACGCAAATTGGTGCCGTTGGCGGTTTAACTGATAGTGTAACTGTAAAAGTTAGTGTTGATGATTCAAATAAAATTATAGCAAAGCAACCGGCTAAAGTATTCTCTTCTTATTCAATCCAAGTTTTTTTAGATGTTAAAAAGAAGCTGCTTAAAGCTTCACAGATCATAAAGTGGAAAAATTCAACTGCCATTCCAACATCCGAACTTTATTTCCATCTTTATCCGAATGCGTTTAGTAACAGAGGAACTGAATTTTTAGGGGGAAGAAGGATTTCGGACAATTCTCTTTCACATATTTCAATAAACAGCGTTGCTGTAAATCATCAGGCGAAAAAGCTGAATTATTCCACGAATAAAACTGATAACCGATTTGACAGCACGGTAGCGAAAATAGTTTTAGATAAACCTGCAACGCAAAATGATTCACTTGAAATTGCGTTTGAGTATGAAGTAAAAATTCCGAAAGCCTACAGCCGTTTTGGATATGATGCGAATGAAATATTTTTCTTTCTGGCTCAATGGTTTCCCAAATTGGGAGTCTATGAAAACGGTAAATGGGTTTGCGAACCATTTTATCCTTTCACGGAATTCTATGCGGATTTCTCCAATTACTCACTTGAAATAACTATTCCCAACGGTTTCGTGCTTGCTTCTTCGGGAGAAGTGATCGGCAAAAAAGTTGAGACAAAGATTACAACATATAAAGTAGTTCAAAAAAACATCCATGATTTTGCCTGGCTTGCCGCTAAAGATGTTTTAGATTTCACAGAAAAGATTAAAAGGAAAGATCATTCGGAAGTTGCGGTTCATTACATCCTTCAAACTACAAATGAAGGGAGTAGAGAGAGAATTTGCACTGCGGTGAACAATGCTTTTTCTTTTTTTGAAAAAAACATCGGGAGATATCCTTACAAAACATTAACGGTTATAGATGCACCAACAAAAGCCGGAATGATCCGCGCGATGGAGTATCCCGCGCTCTTCACTTTTTCCAAAGATTATTTTTCGCCCGAGTTTACTAAAGACCTAGATGAACTAATTCTCCACGAATTCTCCCACCAATATTTTTATGGTATCCTCGCCAACAACGAAACTACCGAAGCCTGGCTTGATGAAGGTTTTGCTGAATACGTTTCTCAAAAAATATTGCAAAAAAAATATGGACGACGATTCGCATCATTCAAACTTTTCGGTTATTTGCCTGTAACCGGAATGGAACTTCTTGCGATAGAAAGAATTCCCTTTATTTATACGCTTACACAAATCCCCAAACCGTTTGAAGCTGATCTGATGGCGGAGTATTATTCGTATGCAACATTTGGAACGTTAAGCGATACGAGTTTCCGTTTATTGAATAGGAGAGTTTATCAATCCGTCTCATACGCAAAGGGAGCGTTATTTCTTTTTACGTTGGAAAAATACCTTGGTGAACAGAAACTTCTTTTTGTTTTGCGGCAATATTTTAATCGGTATAAATTTAAACATCCGAAAGCGGAAGATTTTTTTTCGGTTTTGAGAAAGTACAGTCATCAAGATGTTGAGTGGTTGATAACCGATTTTTATGAAAAGTCCTACACTTGCGATTACAAGATACTTGGAATTGATGTTTCTCACGAGCGCCATTGTGCTGAAGTAACGATTGTGCGAGACGGTGAAGCGGCAGTTCCGTTGGAAATTGATCTCTACACCGATAAGGATACCATAAAAACTTTTTGGGACGGCAAAGAAAAAATTAAACGGATCACTTTTAACACAAGCAATACTGTAATAGCTGCAGAGATTGATCCCAAACGAAAAAATTTATTTGATCTCAATTTTGCGAATAATTCATTTACGGTGAATACCCGGTACAGCGGAGCTATGTACATTTCCGTTCGCTGGTTTTTCTGGATTCAAAACTTGCTGATGATCTTCGGAGGTTTATCTTGAACCTTTCGATAAAGGAAATTCTTATAAACGGTTCGCGTCTGGTTTTTGCTCAGCGGAAATTCGTTCTCCTTTTCTGGATCACTAATATCGTTTTTGCGTTCGCGTTATCTCTCCCTTTATTTTCAGTGTTGCAGCAAGGATTAGCTCACTCACTCATCAACAACAATTTGAGTATGGGATTTGATTATCTCTGGTATGTTCAGTTCCGCCATATTTACCAAAACTCGCTGGATGCAATTCCGATTCTTCTTTATGCATTTGCCGGAGTATATGTCCTTCTTCAACTTTTTTATTTGGGGGGATTGTTTGCTGTTTATACGAATTCGAAAAAAAATCATATGGTTGATTTTTTTTACGGAAGCGTAAAATATTTTATTAGATTTCTGAAGATCGCAGTTTTTGTTGGAGCGCTTTACTTTGTAGCCATCAGCATTAACGTTCTGATAGATTACGGGATCAAAGAGATCTTTTTAGAAAAAGAAAACGCTGCTGTTGAATTTGCGGTGCAGATATTCCGTTATCTCTTCTTTCTTCTGCTCATTAGTCTCATTAATATTATTTCAGATTATACAAAGGTTGCGATCACTGTAGTTGATTCAACAAAATTGTTCCGCTCGCTTTATAAATCTTTCCAGTTCATTAAAAAGAACTTTGTTAAAGTGATGACGGTATATTTCATCATGCTGGTATTTGTGGCGATTGGAGCGACAATTTATAATCTTGTTGATAGTTTGCTCCCCAAAAAGCCGGTTTACTTTCTCCTTCTTACCTTTCTAATTCAGCAGTTGTTAATTATATTTCGGGTGCTCATCAGGATGTACTTTTATTCCACGGAGTTATTAATTTTTACCGACGGCGAAGCCGAAACTGTTTCGCCCGCATTTGAAGAAATTAGTTAAGGAAAACAGTTATGGCAATTTTGCCGATTACTCTTTACGGAGATAAAATATTAAAGAAAAAAGCTATTCGCGTCTCCAAGGTGGATGCGAAAATTCTTACACTTATAAATGACATGTTTGATTCCATGCATAATGCCGATGGTATGGGATTAGCCGCCAATCAAGTTGGGAGTCATAAATCTATTTTCATTCTTGATATTTCTGCAGTAAAAGGATTTGAAAAAAGTAAACCGATGGTATTTATAAATCCCAAAATAGTTGAATACTCCGAGGAGACAACGATAATGGAAGAAGGTTGTTTGAGTCTTCCCGGAATTCGTTCTAAAGTGGAAAGACCGGTTGGTATAAAACTTCTTTATCAAGACCTGGACTTAAACGATCACGTTCTTGAAGATGACGATTTACTGGCTCGCGTTATTCAACACGAGTATGATCATCTTCAAGCAATATTTTTTACAGACCGACTTGATGATAAAGGGAAAAAGATGGTGAAAAAATTATTGCTGAAAATTGCAGCAAGAAAAATTGAGATTGAGTACCCGGTTACGGATAAAGGAACGATGTAATTCTTTATGAAAATAATTTTTTTCGGCACACCGGATTTTGCAATTCCATCTCTTCAAATTATTCTCGATAATGGACATGAAGTTGCTGCCGTTGTTACTGCGCCTGATAAACCTCGTGGACGCGGGAAGCAAGTGACATTCACTCCGATAAAAGAATTTGCGATTGAGCATTCCATAAAAGTTCTTCAACCTGAAGATTTTAATGATGCAACCTTTGTTGAACAACTCAAAAAATTAGAAGCCGATCTTTTTGTTGTTGTAGCTTTCCGGATTTTGCCGAAAGAGATTTTTTCTATGCCAAAATACGGATCATTTAATTTACATGGTTCGCTTCTGCCTAAGTTTCGCGGCGCTGCACCTATCCAATGGGCATTAATAAAAGGTGAGAAAACAACCGGTGTAACAACCTTCACTCTTGCAGAAAAGGTTGATACCGGAAATGTTTATTTGAAAAAAGAAATTCAGATTGAAGATGAAGATGATTTCGGTTCGCTTCATGATAAATTAAGTCTGCTCGGAAGCCAAGCAGTTGCTGAAACGGTTGAAATGATTGACTCGCAAAAGTTCAAACTACTTCCGCAGGATAATTCTCTTGCATCTCCGGCTCCCAAAATAACAAAGGAACTTTGTGGTATTGATTGGAAAAAAGATGCAGCGGAAATTCATAATTTAGTACGCGGACTTTCACCGTTTCCCGCCGCGTTTTTTGTTCATCAACAAAAAATTTATAAAGTTTATAAAACGAAAGTTATTGAACGAAATCTTAATCCGGGAGAAATAATTGAAACTCAAACAGAATTGATATTCGGTTGCGGAAATAATTCTTTGAGCATTTTGGAAATCCAACAGGAAGGAAAGAAACGTTTGAAGATCGAAGAGTTTTTGAGAGGACACAGGTTTAACAAGTGAAGCAAGTTAAAGAGTTTGTAAATAAGTTCGGTAGTTCGATCGATGATTTTTAGCATGAATGATTGGGAGAATGGTTGAATGAAAAACAAAACAGTCATAATATGTTTTGAAAAATCTTTCCAATTTCCTTTCATTCAGCCATGCAATCATTCATCCATTCAAGATACAATGGTTGATTGACTATTTGTTAGGTGTGTATTCGTGAATAATAAGTCAGGAATTTAATACCATCTATTTTTGTTACGTTTATAAAAAGAGGATTCAATGGATTATAAGAATAATATTTTAGAGGCGATCGGTAATACACCGTTAATAAAGTTGAACAAGGTTAATAAAGGTTTGAAGCCGTTGATCTTGGCTAAGCTTGAATCGGCAAATCCCGGCGGAAGTGTTAAAGACCGTATTGGTGTTGCGATGCTTGATGATGCTGTTCAACGTGGAGTAATAAAACCGGGCGGAACTGTTGTTGAAGCTACAAGCGGGAACACCGGAATTGGATTAGCGTTGGCTGCGGCTATCCGCGGATTCCAATCGGTTTTTGTTGTTACGGATAAAGTGAGCCACGAAAAAATTAATTACTTGAAAGCGCTTGGCGCGCAGGTAATTGTTTGTCCGAACGCGGTTAAGCATGATAGTCCCGACTATTATGTAAACGTTGCGCGTAAAATTGCAGCGGAAACTCCGAACGCAACATTTATGTACCAATACGCCAATCCGGCGAATCCCAAAATTCATTACGAAACTACCGGACCTGAAATTTGGAAACAAACCGACGGAAAGATCACACACTTTGTAGCCGGACTTGGTACCGGCGGAACGATAACTGGTGTTGGAAGATTTTTAAAAGAAAAAAATCCGAAAATAAAAGTCATAGGAGCAGATCCGGTAGGTTCAATTTTAAAAGAATATAAAAAAGACGGCAAACTTCGCGAAGGTGTTCCTTATTTTGTTGAAGGAATCGGACAGGATTGTATTCCGGAGAACATTGATTTTTCGGTTGTTGATGAAATAATAAATGTTTCGGACTTCGATTCATTTTCCGTTTCGCGTGCGTTAACAAAAGAAGAAGGCATTTTTTGCGGCGGCAGCACCGGTACTATTGCTAAAGCAGCCTTGGAAATAGCAAAAGATTTACCTGAAGATGCAGTTATCGTTTTTATTGTTTGCGATACCGGCGAAAGATATTTAAGCAAAATGCACAGCGAAGAATGGCTGCGTGAAAAGCGACTGTTAAATCGTGAAATGAAAACACTGAGAGATTTATCTAATGCAAAGAAAAACGGACCGGTAAAAAAATTAATCTTTTTGCAGGCGAAAGATAAAGTCCGCGATGCCATTGAAGTACTTAATGCAAATGGATTTTCACAGATTCCTGTAATTGAAAACGGGCAATCGGTCGGAAGCATTCGCGAAGCTAAAGTTATGGCAAGCCTGGTTGATGATCATTCACTGCTTGATGCAACGGTAGAAGAAGTAATGGGTTCTTCATTTCCTTCGCTTGATGAGAAAACCGATCTGCAAATTGTAAAAAAACAATTGGCGGAATCACCGGCTGTTTTAGTTTTGGAATTCGGAAGGATCATTGACATTGTTACGCGTTACGATATTATCGAATACGCTTCATCACTATAAAATTTGAAAGGAACAACATGGGATTTTCAACTGATGCAATTCACGCTGGACAAAAAGCGGATTTAGAAACCGGTGCGGTAATCACTCCTGTTTATTTAACCTCAACGTATCATCAACCTGAACTTGGCGTGCACAAAGGTTATGAATACGGACGCACGCACAATTTAACACGCGCCGCGCTTGAGGCGAACATCGCAACGCTTGAAAAAGGGAAATACGGAATTGCGTTTGCTTCCGGTTTGGCTGCTATTCATTCGCTAATGTCGTTGCTTAAAAGCGGCGATCATGTTATTGTTACCGATAATGTTTACGGCGGAACGTACCGTTTGTTTGAATTGATTATGACCGATTTCGGAATTTCTTTTTCGTGGGTTGATACTTCCGATGTGAAAAATATTGAATCGGAAATAAAACCGAACACAAAAATGGTGTATGTTGAAACGCCGACAAATCCGATGCTTACACTTACCGATTTAGAAGCAGTCGCAAAACTTTGTAAAGAAAAAAATCTCATCAGTGTAGTTGATAACACCTTTATGAGTCCCTATTTTCAACGTCCGATTGAGTTTGGCATTGATATCGTTTTGCACAGCACTACAAAATATTTAAACGGACACAGCGATATTATCGGTGGAATAGTTGTAACCGGTATTGAAAAAATTCACGAACGATTACGCTACATTCAAAATGCTGCCGGTGCGGTTCCATCTCCTTTCGATTGCTGGCTTACGCTTCGTTCAACAAAAACACTTGCGGTTAGGATGGATCGGCACAATGACAATGCGATTAAAATTGCTGACTATTTAAAGAAGCATCCGAAAGTAAAAAAAGTATTTTATCCCGGTTTACCGGAACATCCGCAACATGAACTTGCAAAAAAACAAATGTCCGGTTTTGGTGGAATGATCTCTGTTGAGTTTGATACGTTTGAAACCGCGAAACAATTTCTGAACAACGCAAAAGTTTTTACGCTTGCAGAAAGTCTCGGCGGAGTTGAAAGTCTTTTATGCCACCCAATTTCGATGACGCACGCTTCCGTTCCGAAAGAAAAACGGGAGAAATTCGGTTTAACTGAAAAGCTTGTTCGCTTCTCCGTAGGTATTGAAGATGTTGAAGATTTGATTGCCGATATTGAACAGGCAATTAAATAAACTAAATGTTGATCCAGGAAAACTATAATCTCAAAACAAAAAATACATTCGGACTGAATGTATCCGCAAAATACTTTTGTGAAATCTGTACTTTGGCAGAACTGAGAGAAGTCTTGGTACAAATGCAGGAAGAAAGAATTTTATTCCTTGGCGGTGGAAGCAACATCCTTTTTACAAAAAACTTTGACGGCTGCATTCTTCAGTACAACCGGAAGGGAATAAGTACATTAGACGAAGATAAAGATTCTATTTTATTAGAAGTTTTTGCCGGTGAATTGTGGGATGATTTTGTCGCATATTGTGTCCGGAATAATTATTACGGGATAGAGAATATGTCTTTAATCCCGGGAACTGTTGGAGCCGCGCCAATTCAGAACATCGGAGCCTATGGACAGGAATTAAAGGATACTTTTTTTGCGGTGAATGGAATCTATTTAGACAGTTTATCGGAAAGAACTTTCTTTAAGAGCGGCTGCAATTTTGATTACCGGTCGAGCATTTTCAAACACGAACTAAAAAATAAATTTCTGATCACTTCGGTAGTTTTTCGGCTTAAAAAAAGTCACCAACTCAACACTCATTATGGTTCGATTGAGCAAGAGTTAAAAAATACGGGGAAGAAAAATCCGACGTTGGCGGATATCCGAAATATTGTTATTAAAATTCGGCAAGAAAAACTCCCCGATCCTCGGGAACTTGGTAACTGCGGAAGTTTTTTCAAAAATCCGGAAATAGAAAAAGATATTTATGAAAAGTTGAAAGAACTTTTTCCTTCCCTTAAAGGATTTCCTGTTTCGGAAAACACAGTAAAAATCCCCGCCGGTTGGTTGATTGAACAATCCGGTTGGAAAGGGAAAAGAATCGGAAATGTCGGAGTCCACGAGCATCAAGCGCTTGTGCTAGTTAATTATGGAGGCGCTGAAGGAACAGAAGTCATTCAACTTGCGCAAAAAATTAAAGAAGATGTTTTCCAGCGTTTTGAGATCAAATTGGAAGAAGAAGTTAATATCGTATAACAAATCTTTTTTTACCTGCCCTGTTTTCCGTAAATTTCGCCATCAAATTAGAGAGAAAAAGAGAACCGATTGTTAAAGTTCGTTTTAGAAGCGCAAGAAAATAAAGCTAGAGCCGGATATTTTGAGACGGCACATGGAGTTGTTCAGACTCCTATTTTTATGCCCGTTGGTACACAAGGAACGGTTAAAGCGGTTAACCAGTCGCAGCTTGCGGATGATATTAAAGCGCAAATAATTTTAGGGAACACGTATCATCTTTATTTGCGTCCCGGAACGGATATTCTGGAAGAAGCCGGCGGATTACACAAATTTATGAATTGGCAAAAACCAATTCTTACCGATAGCGGCGGCTTTCAAGTTTTTAGTTTATCGGAATTGCGCAAGTTGAAAAAAGATGGTGTTGAATTCCGGTCACATCTTGACGGTTCAAAACATTTTTTTACTCCCGAAAAAGTAATAGGCATTGAACGGAGCATTGGTTCGGACATAATGATGGTTTTGGATGAATGCACGCCGTTTCCGTGCGATTATGCTTATGCAAAGAAATCAAAAGAATTAACTTCGGCATGGGCAATTCTGAATAAAGAAGCTTTCGATAAATCTGATCCGCTCTACGGGCATGAACAATTTCTCTTCGGAATTATTCAGGGAAGTGTTTATAAAGATTTGCGTGAAGAATCAGCCGCAGATTTACTTAAGTTGGATTTTGACGGTTACGCTATCGGCGGATTAGCTGTTGGTGAACCGATGGAAACCATGTATGAATTAGTTAATTTTACAACCGATTTAATGCCGGAACAGAAACCACGATATTTAATGGGAGTGGGCAGACCCGAAAATATCCTTGAAGGAATTGAACGCGGAATTGATATGTTCGACTGCGTGATGCCGACCCGGAACGCGCGGAACTCTAATTTGTTCACATCAAACGGAGTTCTCTCGATGCGGAATAATAAGTATAAAAATGATTTCTCTCCGGTTGATGAAGCATGCGATTGTTACACATGTAAAAATTTTACAAGAGCATATTTGCGGCATTTGTTTATCGCCAAAGAAATTTTAGCTTTGGAGTTAGCATCTGTACATAATTTGCACTTTTATCTTAATCTTGTTACCGCAGCAAGAAAAAATATTTTAAACGGAACTTTTAAAACCTGGAAGGAATCGATCCTTCCGAAAATTTCACAACAAAAAACAATAATGGAGAACTAAATGAATTATCTTATAGCTATGGCTCCTGCTCCCGGTCAAGACGGCGGCGGAAGTATGGTCAGCACCCTTATTATGTTCGGTGCTATTTTTGCAATTTTTTATTTTATGATCATTCGTCCGCAGCAGAAACGCGCTAAGGAAAAAGAAAAACTCATCAGCGGAGTTCAAAAAGGCGATAAAGTTATTACTCTAAGCGGAATCCACGGAACAGTTGATACCGTTGAAGAAAAAACCATCCTTTTGAAAGTTGCCGATAACGTTAAAATGAAGTTTGAGAAATCCGCAATTGGCGTTGTTACTCAAGCCAAAGAAGGAAATTAGTAGAGAATAGATGGATGAATGACAATTAAAAGATTGAATGATTGCATGAACGTATGGTTGGATGACGGATTTATTTTATTAAGTCGTGTGCACAAAAACATATTATAGTTTGAAATTCCGTAGCACAGACTTCAGTCTGTGCAAAGATTTTACGAACATGAATTAACTATAGTTTATTCAACCATATGCACATGCACTCATTCATCCATTCTTGTTCACATGTATAATTGATCTAAATACGAAAATATTCTGAAAGTGATAGCATAAGGTTACCCTCTATGTTTTGTAACGTTGACGAAGCAATTGAAGAAATAAAAAACGGTAGGATCATCATCGTGGTTGATGACGAAGACCGCGAGAACGAAGGCGATTTTGTCTGTGCCGCCGAATTTGTTACTCCTGAAATAATTAATTTCATGATAACAAAAGGAAGGGGATTAGTCTGCGTTTCACTTACCGGCAAACGACTTGCCGAACTCGATCTTCCCCTCATGGTTGATGAAAATTCCGCCCTGCATGGAACGCAATTTACCGTTACTGTTGATGCTGTAGATGGAACCACCACAGGTATTTCCGCTGCGGATAGAGCCGTCACAATCAAAAAAATGATCGATCCGAATTCAAGAAGAAATGATTTCGCGGTTCCGGGACATATCTTTCCGCTTCGTGCAATGGATGAAGGGGTTCTTCGCCGTGCGGGACATACAGAAGCTGTTGTTGATCTTTGTGCTCTTGCCGGATTAACTCATGCCGGTGTGCTATGTGAAATTTTACAAGACAACGGTGAGATGGCGCGCGTCCCTCAGCTTATTGAACTTGCCGAAAAATTCAATTTGAAAATTCTTACCGTAAAAGATCTCATTCACTATCGTTTAAGAAAAGAAAGTCTTGTTGAAAAAGTTACCGAAGTAAATCTTCCTACTACAAAAGGAAATTTCAGAATGGTTCTTTTCGAAAATAAAATTGAAAAGAAAGAACACCTCGCGTTGGTAAAAGGTGAAATTGATCCCGATAAACCGGTGCTCGTTCGTATGCACTCCGAGTGTTTGACCGGAGATGTTTTCCATTCATTACGGTGCGACTGCCACGACCAACTTAACAGCGCAATCGATATGATCGAGAAAGAAGGAGTCGGAGTTGTGGTTTATATGCGCCAGGAAGGGCGGGGAATCGGATTAACGAATAAACTCCGCGCTTATAATTTGCAAGACGAAGGAAAAGATACAGTTGAAGCGAATGAAGCGCTTGGTTTCCGTGCTGATCTTAGAGACTACGGAATCGGTGCGCAAATACTGCTTCAACTTGGTATCCGCAAAATAAAATTGCTTACAAACAATCCTAAAAAAGTTGTCGGCTTAAAAGGATATGACCTGGAAATTGTTGAACGCGTTCCAATTGAGATTGCTCCTAATGCAAACAACCTCCGTTATTTGCAAACTAAAAGAGATAAAATGGGACATTTGATTTTGAATGAGAAGGGGAAGAAGAAGTAACATCGTCGTTGCTAATTTATTACCGCGTAACCCCACCTGTGGCAGGCAGGCATGAATGGATTACGCTACACAAACAAATCCCGATAAATCGGGATGAATTGTTTGGTGATCATCGTTTACGATGATTATTTCGGGCAGCGTTGCCGTTTACGGCTACGCTGATTTGAAATAGAACGCATCCCGATAGAAATTCTCCCGAACGAAAATAATCTCCGCTACCTGGAAACTAAAAGAGATAAAATGGGGCATATGATTTTGAATGAGAAGGGGAAAACAAAATAGATTTTTAATAACGATTAAATAGAGAAAAGTTTAAATACTTTTTTCTTAAATGAATAATTTCCCGTTACTTTTTGCTTCAATAATGATTTTGGGGTTTGTAGTAAGGAGGTAAATATCATCGGAGATGTTATACAAATCTGAATCGTTTGAAAAGATACAATGAAATGTCTCTTTGGACGATTCGACTGCTTTCCAGATAGCATAATCACCAAAATCCATTGCTTCTGATTCAAATTGGTAAATTAAATTAGCTTTATCCTCATTTGAATTAATGATTGGAAAATTTTTATAAAATACTTTTCTAAATGAAATCATATGCCGTTTCCAACCATCCTTAAATACTTCATTTTCAATCTTTAACTTTTTAAACTTACTCGTATTTAAAAACCTATCTCCGGTTTGGCTCGTGAAATAATGATGTTGTAAATGTTTATAATATTCAAAGGCAGAGTAAATAGTTGAATAGGTTTTATAGTTGGCTTTAAGATATTCCATGGAATACGAAACTTTTTCTGAAAATCTACTCAATTCTTCATTTGTCAGAGATGCGCTGAAAGGATCTTTGTAGAGTATAATGATGTTTGTATCAACAAAAAAAGCTTCTGTAGGAAGCTTCTTTTTTCTTAGTACTAAATCTTCGGCGTCAATAACCTTCGCCATAATCAGTATGCGTATGAAGGGGGATAATAGTCGGATAGGTTCTTTCCTGAATCCATTAATTCTCTCCGGTGTTTTGCATTGAAGATGGCAAGCTCTATATCATCAATATCATCTTTATCAATATTGGTAAATTTTACTTTACTATAAAAATCTTTAACATCCCACCCCTTTTCAAGACAAATATCTCCAAATGCCCGGTTAATAAATGAACTTGAAATAAATTCATACCCAGCAAAATCCAGTTCCACAATATCTTCACTATTTAATTCTGACTTTACTAATTGCAAAAAAGCAGAACCCTTTTCTGCAGTTAGAAGATGGGCTGTTTCTAAAGCAAAGATGACTTTTATAATTTTCATAACTTTATATTTCTTTTATTTATTATCGAAGATGATCCTAATATTTATTAGGGTTCCTTCAATTGAATTATCCAATCGTATTTTTTCTGCAATCGAAGAATTAAAATTGCCGAAATAGCCTTTGCCTGAAATAAATTGAAAATTTCCTTGGTTTATCTTAAGGAATTCCCGCAAGAAATGCAAGCCCAAGCCGGCTGAAGGTTTGTCAGTAGTTGAGGTGCCTTCTTTTAGTGCCCATTCAATACACAAATAATCCTCATACTCTTCCTTTATAGCTCCATACTTTTTAATTTTTTTTGCCAAACCGACTCCGCCATCGTAAAAGGCAAGTTCAAAATATCCTTTTTGGGGATAGAGCTGCCCGCAAGCGCTAATACCAAATTCGCTTTCACTATGAACAAAAGCATTATAAACAATTTCCCAAAAATTTTCGACAATTTTTTTTCTAAGCTCTCTGTTCATTTGGGGAATGAACTTTATTACTTTTTGATCTAGCCAATTAATTATATTTTCTTCGTCGTGTTCCCCAGGGATAAATCTTATTAACGGAACAATGATATCATCATTAAAAGATTCAGCATTTTTGCATTTACCATATAAAAACTCGAAACCACATTGCTTTAAGTACTGATGAACATCCGGATGGATTGGCATTAAAAGTACTTCTTTATTTTTCCTTATTGTCCTCATTGCCTGATCTAAATACGCTACACAATATGGTCGTATAAATTTTAACTTTGTTTCCGCATATTCATCCTTAGATAATTCTATTTGCTTTCGTAATTCAGGAAGCTTTGAAATTGTTTTAGGATTTATGGTTTGCACAAACATTTTTATATTGTCTTTCTATTGTTCCATGCCCATAGAACGGTGCTCTTGGGTAATAGATCGACATCTATTAATTTTTGTGCTTTCCATTTAAGCCTATTTCTATTTCCCTTAATTTTTATTTTTATGATTGCTTTAGGGATTATGTGATTTCCAATCAACTCACTGATTTCTAATTTTGATGAGAACCAACCCGGATATACATGTGCTTCGAAATCTCTCTCAAACCTGGGTGACTCGAGAGTTCCATATAATTCTCCGTTCTCTAAGGAAAGTTTGAGGGTTATGAATTTCGTTTCTTTACTAATGATAGCGCCTTCGTTGGTCCAGACCTGAGCTAGAGTTTTGTAATTTTCTAGTATCGTAGCTTGTCGCTTTTTCCAAATGAACCATACCCCAATAGTAATTGGGGTCACAATACTAACAATCAATAACAATACTTCCAAGTTCTCTTTCATGGTTCCTTTTTTTAACCTAACGTTGTGTTAAGATAAAATGTATTACAGCAGAATTAATTATTTAAAGATATCCATAAACATTTTACTTATATCAAACTCAACCGTTGAACATCAAAACTTCTTACACTTCAGATAATAAATTGTTCGAAAATTTATTTTTCTCTTTGCTCTTTACTTATTAATGATGTTAAATGCTTGATTTTACAATATACTTAGCTCTCTCAAATAATTCATCAAAAGTTAGAATCTCAGGATTAAGAGTATTACGTCTAAACAATTCAAATGAGGAAAACTTATCTTCGTTAATACCAAATTCTCCATTAAACTCATCTAACATTCCAATAATTAAAAATGATTTGGGCTGATATAAAAATAATTCTTCACCAGTCAAATCACCCATTTCATTTTTAATTTGGATTTTTGTATTTATTCCTTTGATCGATTTTTGAACAGTTTTTTGGACTTGTACTATACCACCAGCCAAATCATCAGAGGCAGACCAACTTTCTGGTCGATAACCTCTCTTAATCTGTTTTAATAATGGGGTTCTTTGAGTTTTGATTTCAACAAAACAAAGTGAATTTATTAAACCTTTCCTTTTTAATAGTGCGTCAATTCTTTTTCCACTTGAGTTAAATGAGTGGCCACTTACAACTTGTTCAAGTTTTTTATCTTCTAAAGGAGAATTAATCACAAAGTCCAAACCATAACCTAGAATCCAAGTATTCCTTTCAAAAAATTCCTGCCAAACGTCCTCATTTCTTTTATTTGGTCCTAACTCATCTTTTGACAGTAGAAAATAGTCTTCATCATGTAGTAACTTTTCAAAAATAATTAATTGTTTTTTCCTGTACCCGAGATTAACAATATCTTTTTTAGTGATTTCATTCTCAATTATCTCTTTAATTATTTCTGGGTGTTCAGAAATAATTTTTAGAGCTTGTTCTTTTGTAAGGATTATCTCTTCTAAAAATTTATCATCAAATCTCGCTTTATTTTCATCTTTTATTGGTAGTAATGCAATATTTTTAACAAAATAATATAATTTTTCGATTTCCAGACCGGTAAAAGTAAAATATGTGTTATGGGGGCTACCACTTTGGACAGAGTATTTTTGAATTTGTAAAGTAGAGACACCTCGAGTATCTTCATAAAATTTTGCTTTTATTTCTTGTCTTTCACCAGGTGTAATTCTTAAAGAAATTTCTTTTCCATCTTTAATAAATTTGTGATTTTCGTGTACATCAATAATTTTCGATAATATACGTAATGGTCTAGTAATCTCTTGAATTTCTCCATTATCGATTTGTCTCGTTTGGACCTCAATTAATTTACTTAGGTAAACTTTATCGGTTCTTTTATTTTGGAATATTTCATATTCTTCCATAATCACTTCCTAACTTTTAGATGCACCTACCGAAATATTATCATTACTAGCATGACAAATTGTACAAACTTGACACATCATGAACGTTTATTTCTTTTTCATCACTTTCATTTACTTCCCCACTTATGTTTCTGTCGGAATGTTCTCCAACAAAGCCTTATTAAAATATTGAAAATGCACCCTTATTCAAATAAAAAACATTTTAATTATTCTCCGTTTCATCCCAACCCTGCAAACCAAACAATTATTTTTAATGTAGAGACTTGCCACGGCAAGTCTCTACTCTTGGCATAACTCTACTCTCTATTTACCCTGTCGGTGGCGTCGGCGTATCTGGCGGGGGAATGCTCTCGTCATTTCCCGGTTTCCCTTTTCCGCCGCGTCCTTTCGGTATCGGAGTAAACTGCACAAGCAATTCCGGTTTACTTGCAAAAGCCGCTTTCACAAAATTCCTCATTTTCGTCAGTTTATTCTTCAACAATTTTTCCGCCGCATCCCTGCCCAAAGTTGCGCTTACCTGAGTTTTCTTTGCAGCCTCTTGCGCCGCATCCGTGGCAGCCAATCTGTCGGAAGCTGTGTTCAACTCATCAACATCATCCTGTACCAAACCGCTTTGCAGTAAATCGGCTTTCTTCTCATCAACCACGCTTGCAATAAACTCGCAAGTAGTTCGCAGTTTTTTTACCGTATCCGGTATCTTCTCGCCGATCTTAAATTGACTTAACTTTTGCGGATTATTTTCATACGCACTTCTCGCGGCATTCCGGACTTTCCTTATCAACTCCGTAATACCTGTCATTACCTCATTTTGCTCGGCGGTTTTCCCCTCAACTAACTTAACCGCTTTTTGTTGAGCAAGCTCCGTACTCTTCAATCCGTTTCTTGCGTCAACCAATTCGTTAAAAGCCGCATCGGAAAATCCCTTTGCCGTTAATGCAGCCCTGTTTGCGTTAACCGAAACTAACGCCGCTTCACTATCTTGTAAAAGATAGTTTGTTGAATTTGCCATAAAAGAATCCTTTATATAATGTAGAAATTAAGTTATTTTTTAGGGCTAAATCGGGTGCCCCTCCGTAAAAATTCCTTCTTTCTTTTCATTCTTTCCCTGAATAATTCTTTTTCTTTCTGTTTTATAAGTCATACTATAATTCCGTAGGAATTTAATATTGGTAGTTATTATTCATAGTTATTTCTCAGTCCCGTTAGGGACGATATATTCTCTAACGGAAGATATTTCCATGAATGTTACGTTTTTATCAAAAAAAGCCATTTTTCTTCTCGGAGAAGTCAGTCATCCCGTCGGAGAAACCATTTTTTACCCCGGAGAAGTCATTCGCAACCCCGGAGAAGTCATTTTTCGTAACGGAGAAATCGTTTTTCCCTCTGGAGAAGTTGTTTTTCACTCTGCCGATACCATCCTTTGTCTTGGAGAAGTTCTCCTTCACCACGCCTAACCCAACCCAAACCTTGGAGAAGACATTTTTTCGTTTGGAGAAATTATTTTTTCGCACGGGGAAACCTTCGGTTCGGCTGGAGAACCTTTCCACGGTCACAACGAACTCACCGGTAATAACGGAGACTCGGTTCAATGCACCGGCGAACTGTTTCTTTTTGGCTGAGATGAGTGTTAAAAAATTGGTGTAGTAATAAAAGGTCAGAGTTATCCCGTAATGAGTAAAACTCATTTCGTATTTTTTATGTTCAAACGATTTCCGCTCCGAAGAGCCTTCCGACAAAAGAACCTCCTGTTTCTTATTGCAAACTTACTCTTTCCCCAAATGTGTGTCAAGTATAAATTACCTCCATCCGAAATTCCTATCCCGTTAGTGATAATCTTAAATTAAACGAGCGCTCTTTTCATTTACCATCTTACTTTACCACAATCATCTTCTTCATCTCATGAATTTTTCCCGCAGTTAAACCATAGAAATAAATTCCCGAAGCCAAGTTCTTTGCGTTAAAAAATATTTCATGCTGTCCGGCGGATTTATTTTCGTTTACCAAAACTTCAACTTCTTTTCCAAGCACATCATAAACTTTTAGCGTAACAAAACTTTCTTCTTTTAAATTATAAAGAATTGATGTTGTTGGATTAAAAGGGTTTGGGAAATTTTGGTACAATTGAAAATCATAGACTTTTGCAACTTCATCCTTAACATCCACCACACTCAATGTGTCGGTTATTAAAGCGGTGTAAACGCTAAGTTTTCCGCTGTTAAGTCTCATCCAGATTGGATATACTTTTTTATTGAACGCTGAAATGTTTGTGTAATCTCCAAAGAACACACCCGCAGTTGGAGTAAAAGAGGATTCGCTTATTTTATAATTCTCAAAACTCTCACCACCGTTTGTAGATTTTGCAAGATAAACATCCGTTGCATAACCGGTAGTATTTCTTCTATCATAAAAAACCGCGTAAAGAGTTCCCGTCGTTTGGTCAATCGTCATCCACGGAAAGAATTGATGCCGCGTAGTGTTATCATTATTCACACGGACAACATCTCCCCAACTACTTCCGCCGTCGGTTGATTTTATTACATAAACATCCGAATTATCTGTTCCGTTTCTTTGGTCTCCCCAACAGACGTAAATATTTCCGCGTGTTGAAGATGAACTGGTATCGCATAACGTTATCGGTAAACCGTTAACGCGATAAATACCCGGAACCATAAAATCCCAACCACCCGGTTGCGAAGTAACATAATTGTCTTTTCCAAATGTTAATCCGCCGTCAAGTGATTTATCAAACATAATTCCAAGCGGACCCGACCATGCCGTATAAACTTCACCATTTGGTCCAACAGCGGGAACAGCGCCTTCAACGGTATTATCTTCATCGATGCAGTTGCCACCTTTGTCACTAACTTTTACAGCTGTTGACCAAGAACTTCCCTGGTCGGTAGAGCGTGAAAAAAGAATTCTCGTGCTGTCATACTTTGCAGTTGAGCCGTATTTATCAAATTCCGTCCAGCTTGCGTAAAGATTATTTTTGTATTGAGAATGAAGATCAACGGCAAGCCATTCTTTATCTTGTTGTTTAGGCGGATTATAAAAAATTCCCTTTCCGTCATTCCACGTTTTTCCGTTGTCGGTAGATTTTTGCACTACAATTCTGTCTATCCAATTTGCCGTAACATAACCTGGATAAGAAAGATGAGCGAAATATAAATTTCCTAATCCATCGTAAATAACACATGGATCGCCCCAAACCCCAAGAGTAGAAGTTAGAGATTTTTGCGTCCAGGTTAAAGCGGAATCAGACGAATAGAAATGATAACTGATATTTGCACCCGCTGCAACTTGCGCGGGATTCTTTGGGTTAATCGCTATCGTAACTTCTTCTGCGTCAGTCGTACTTGCGGCATCAACACGAATATTTTTGAATTGAGCCGATAGTGAGAAGGAAAGAAGAAGTGAGAACAAAATCATTCTTTTTAAGCTTATAAAGTTTTCAACGTTTTGTGATACTTTGTTTTCGTGTTTTATCTTATTCATATCTTTATCATCTCCTATTTCAAGACAACTAATTTTTTTGTCGAAAGAAAATTATTCGTTTGCATCGTGTAGAAGTAAACACCAGAAGGTAATTTTGTTGCATCAAATGTAACTTCATAAGTTCCTTCAGACTTTTCTTCATTTACTAATGTTTGGACTTCCTTTCCCAATACATCAAATACTCTTAGCGAGACAAAACTTTTTTGCGGAACTGAAAACTTAATTATCGTTGCCGGATTAAACGGATTCGGATAATTCTGTTCGAGAGAAAATTGTGTTGGTGCTAATGGTGAATTTTCTTCTATTGAAATTGCAGTGAGAATATCATTTAAATTAATTTCAAATGCTGATCTTCCGTGGGTTGCTGCACGGAGTAATCTTTTTGTTCCGTTATTAAAGTAGCTGAAATCCAAAACCGGAACGTAAGGCATTCCGTTGCCCAATCTACTCCAACTTGTCCCGCTGTTAGCGGTATAATAGACTCCAAAATCATTTGCAACATACATGTAAGCTTTATTTACCGGATCAATGAAGAGATCGCTGCAAGGTACATCCGGCAAGTCGCCGCTAATATTTGTCCAACTGTTTCCAAGATCAGTTGAGCGGAAAACCTTTCCTGCTCCAAATCCTGATCGGACAAAATACATTGTGTTTGCATCAACCGGATCAGTTATAACTCTTGCTATATAATTATTAGGAGTTGGAATTTTTGAAGTGCGGTCTATCCAGTTAATTCCTCCGTTGGTTGAAACTTTTAATTCCGGAGTTTTTGAATATTCACCTGCGACAAAAATAAAATTATTAGTATTTACTTTGCTTTGATCGAATGAAACAATTGTTTCTGAAGCTGCATCGGGAGAAATGTTCGTCCATGATGATCCTGAATTTGTGGATTTCCAAAAACTGTTTGAAGCAGTGTAAAGAATCGTATGATCGGTTACATGCATAGCAAAGGGAGTTGTCCATGCTGAAGCTACATCCCATGTCGGAGAAACATCCGACCAGTTATTTACTCCGCCATCGGTTGATTTATTCAGACTTCCTTGTTGTGTGCTGTAATAAACGATGTTGGGATTTGTGTAATCATAAAAACATTCCATGCCATCGCCAGTACTGACAAAACTCCAACTCGAACTTCCTTTATTTGTTGTTCTGAATACTCCGTTATCTTGTGCGCCGCCGAGAAGAATGCTTTCATTCGTTGGATGAGAAGCCAATCGGTAAAACTGAAGTGTGGAGATTAAATTATTTACAGATGACCAGGAAGTTCCGCCGTTAGTTGATTTGTAAATTCCGCCGTCGCATCCTACATAAACATAATTACTATTCGAAGGAGCGAAAACTATTTTATGGTAATCAACATGCATCGGGCTGTCCCATGCAGTTGTTCCGCTCATTGGACCATTAACGTTTCTAACAACATTTATTGCTGATCCGTTTGTAGTTTTGTGCAGTTCCATATTTCCGAACAGAACATAGTTAGCGTCTGTAGGTTTTACTGCTAAAGTTAGATCATACCAACCTTGGTCATCCCATGTCGATCCGTCATAACTTCCGCCAAGATTTTTTGCCGATGAAATTTGAGACCAGGTTGAACCATTATCTGTTGATTTATAAGCTTTAGAAGTTAAATCGGTTTGATCGGTATAAATGTAAGAATATAAAGTCGAAGGTACCGATACAGCTAAGGCGATCTGTATGCGACGAATCGATGAGGTTGTCGGTAATCCCGAGTTGGATTGTACCCAGTTTACTCCAGCATTTGTGGATGCATAAACTCCGGCAGTTGTAAAACCTCCGCCACAAGAAAAATAAACTCTGTTTGGATCAGTCGGATGGAAAACAATATCGTTTGGATCTTGTAATGATTTCACTCTTGTCCAAGTTGTTCCGGCGTCGGTACTGCGCCAAATGCCTTCATTAGCCATATCGCCTTTGAACCAATTGCCGCTTGCCAACGCAGCGAGAACAATATTGGAGTTGCTTGGACTAACTGCAATCGCTGCTACATGAGTTGAGTTTCCAATTCCTTGATTTAATTTGGTCCAGGTACTTCCGCCATTGGTTGATTTATAAATCCCATCACCGGAGTAAGTATTCATATCCCATCCGGCAAGAAGTTCTCCTGTTCCGGCGTAAACGGTTTCGGGATTTTGCGGATCAATTGCGATCGAGCCGAAGGTTAATAGTTCAAATTGAGAAGATAAGTCCTGCCATGTAGTACCTCCATTGGTGGTTTTCCAAATTCCACCGCCTGCTGCGCCGATGTAAACAATATTCGGATCGATAGGATGAACCGCAAGTCCGCGTATTCTTCCGCTAACATTCCCCCAAATAAATGGCCAGCCCGAAGTGATTGATTTTGGTCCAATTGCTGTCCATGAAACCGCAGCTGTGGATTTTGAGAGTGACGTTTTTTCAAGAGAAATTTGTTTTTCCTTTTCACTTAAATATTTGGTAAGGGGAATTGTATCCAAAGGATATGCTCGTTGGCGATAAAACCATTCTAATCGTTTAAAAGATTTTCGCTCTTTTACTTTTGAAGGCACTTGGTCCCACATAGAAGCATATTGCGCAAAAGAATGTGCTGAGAAGAAGAAGAAAACAAATAGGATGAAAAGTTTTTTCATTATTGAACCATTTAAAGTAAAAAAATATCGGTTTCAATATGAAATTAAGAAAATCCTGGTTGAAAAAGGATGGAATAATTGAGATGATGAATGGGAATTGCGCTAAATCAAGATAAGAAAAAGGAAGTGCAATAATAAAACGAAAGCAAAGTGAAACAGTGTTTCAACTTCGCTTTCATTCAACGAAAAGTTTATTTGGCTCCGAGAGTAACGGTAACCGTAATCAGTTCACTATTTCTTTTAACTTGAACTTCAACAACATCGCCGGGAACGTGATCTTGCAAAGCGTAAACATAATCATAAATATTTTCTATTTTTTTACCGCCGAACTTCACCATAATATCGTTGGCTTTTAATCCGGCTTTCTCTGCGGGGCTTCCGGGACTAACACCAGAAAGTTTAAATCCTTCGCTATTGCTTGAGTAATCGGGAACAGTTCCAACATAGACTTTCCATCCGCCTGCACTTTGTTCGTTTCTTGGAACGTTAATATAATTTGGTTTCTCCGGTTGATTGGCAATCGAGTATGCTACATTAAATACATAATTCAAGATTTTCTCTTCACCGGTTGAGTTAATCAAATCAGCATCATCAGTGGGGCGGTGATAATCTGAATGAACTCCTGTAAAAAAGAAAAGGACGGGCATAGCTTTTCCATAAAAAGATGATTGATCGCTTGGGCCAAAACCTTCATCATTAAAAGCTAATTTAAATGAATCAATATTTTTCTCGTTGAGTAAATTTTTCCAGCCGGATGAAGTTCCTGTTCCGTAAACTGTTAAGATATTCTCCTTATTTAATCTTCCGACCATATCAAGATTGAGCATTGTGATGATTTTCCCGACCGGCACCGGTGAATTATTTACAAAATAATTTGAACCGAGTAGGCCTAATTCTTCACCGGAAAAAGTGACAAAAATAATGCTCCGTTTTAATTGATCTTTTATTGAAGCGAATTTTTCTGCGAGTTCAAGAACTCCCGCGGTACCGGAAGCGTTATCATCAGCACCGTTATGGATTTGTTCATCTTTTCCTTTGTACAAAGATCCGTCACCTCCCATTCCCAAGTGATCGAAATGTGCACCGATAACTAGGTATTCATCTTTTAATTTTGGATCAATTCCTTGCAGATAACCGCAAACGTTTAAAGTCTTCTTTTTCACTTCTTTAATTTCTGTAGCAAGTTGTGTGGAAGATTTTGCAAATTCGAATGAAGCGGTTTTGTTACTGTCTTTCATCATCTTTTGGTACGCTGAAAAATTCAAATTCTCGGCGTTAAAAAGTTGATCTACGAAATTTCTTTTTACATGAATAACCGAAAAATCTTTTATACCGCCTGCTCTATCATATTTCAATTGTAAAAGTTCGTCTGTAGAATCTTCCGGAAGAGGACCGTTTACAAAAATAATTGCCTTAGCCCCTTTCTCCTTTGCAACCGCTGCTTTAGAACGTAAACTGGAAAATCTATCAAATTGTGAATGGGGATTATCGTACTCGGGATTATTTCTCATCACCACAACAATTTTCCCATTCACGTCGAGGTTTTTATAGTCATCATAATTTAACTTAGGCACAGAGATCCCGTATCCGGCAAAAACTAATTTGGAGTTTGATTTACTATTGCCCGAGAAGGGAGCAGTGATGAAATCCTTTCCGTATTTTAACTTTAGTTCTTTTCCATTCACTTTAAAAACAAGCGTGTTGTTTTTGGAAGCTCGAGCATCAGAGGTAAATGAATATTCCTGGAAAAAAGAATTTTTGAAAAGCGGTTTTAATCCGAATGATTTAAATTCATCTTTTATGTAGTTAGCGGCTTTTATTAGTTCTTTACTTCCACTCGCTCTCCCTTTCATTTCATCTGAGGCGAGATAAGAAATGTGCTCAGAAATTTCTTTTGCCGTTATCAAGCTTTCATGATGTTTCACTTGCGGTAAGATGGAACCGCACAACAAAAGAAAAAATAAAATCAAAAAATTCTTTTTCATTTTTAGAATTCCATTCATTTATTCGATCCAATCGGCAATAAAAATATTTGTATCACCTTCTTTTTTACTAAATCGGTTCGATGCAAAAATCAAATGCTTGCCGTCGCGTGTAAACATTGGGAAACCGTCGAATGATTCGTAAAAAGTTATTTGTTCTAAATTGGAACCATCTGCATCAATCATAAACAAATTGAAATCTCTTCCGGACTTGCTTCCCGTGTTGGACGAGAAAATTATTTTCTTAGCATCGGGAGAAAAGAAAGGGGCAAAACTAGCTTTACCAAGTTGAGTGATCTGTTTCATGTTTTTCCCGTCAGCATCCATAGTAAAAATTTCGAGTGCGGTTGGACGAACGTAACCGTTTTTAACTAGATCATCATAATCAACTAAATCTTTTTCAGTCTTTGGGCGACTTGCACGAAATACTATTTTCTTTCCGTCTTGTGAGAAGAAGGCTCCACCGTCATATCCTTTTTCATGAGTTAATCTGGTTTGATTTGAACCATCGAGCCCCATTAAATAAAGCTCCGGATCGCCATCACGTGTTGACGTGAAAATAATTTTATCTCCTTTGGGAGAAACCGTAGCTTCGGCGTCATAACCATCAACAAAAGTTAATCTTTTTACATTTGAACCGTTGGCGTTTGCAGAAAAAATATCAAACGATTCGTATAATTTCCAAACATATCCTTTCGATCTATCCGGCAACGGAGGACAATTTTCATCTGCTAAATGAGTAGAAGCATAAATAATTGTTGAATCGCCGGGAAGAAAATATGAACAGGTGGTTCTTCCTTTTCCGGTTGAGACAAGTTTTTTACCGCTTCCGTCTAAGTTCATTGTGAAAATTTGGTCGCACTTCATCTCGCCATGTGTGGATTGATAGATCAATTTTTTTTCATCGAAGGAAAGGTATGCTTCGGCATTTTCTCCATCGGGAGTAATCATACGAATGTTTTTAAAATGTTTTTCTTCCGGGAAACGAAGTGAGTCAGTGGTTTGACCGAATGCCATTCCTGCAAGGAACAGAAAAAGAAAGAATTTCATATAGCTCCAAATTGGTTTTAAAGTTTCTTTAAAAGATAAGAATTGTTCGTAAGAAATCAGAAAAATTTAGACAGAAATATGTACAAGCACATATTCTTTTGCAGATTTCCCGATTGTATGAGCTTCTTCCATTGTCATGTGCATATCATCCGGAGTAGTGTCTTCATGTCCCGCTTCAAGTACAGCCAGATCAGCATTCTTTGCAGCTTTTACCAGTGAATCGCAATAACCGGTATCTCCGCCGTAGCAAATAACTTTTCCATCAAAACTGAAATTAAAACCTAATGCCGGGACAATCCTTTTTTCTTTTGTGTTTGCAATATATTCTTTATGAACAACGGAAAAGGGTTTTACGGCAACGTTTTTAACGGAAAATTTCTTCTCTTCACCAATTTTTTTCAGTTCAATCTTGTAGGGAAGATTACTGGAGTAAACTTTGATGAACGCGTGATAAATACTTTCGATCTCAACGCAACCTGAGGGATAATGAATTTTGAGCGGGGAAGTTTTATTCATCACTCGAAGATAAGTTAGCAAAGACCAAACACCACCAAGGTGATCGTGATGTCCGTGAGTGACAAAAATGTGAGAAATGTTTTTCAATCTTTCTACTCCAAGTTCTTTACTTAAGTCACGAAGAATTCCATCGCCCGGATCAACAATAAAATGATTTGTTCCGGCAGTAAGTAATATTCCGGTAGCGATGTTTGGAATCGAGCAGAATATCTTAATTGAAAAATCTTTCTTCTTCCAGACAATTGGAAATTTTTGAATTGATTTGTTTTGTTTCTTTTTCATCGCAATACTTTAGATAATAATTTGTGCAACAATTCCACCGATTACAAAAGCGAAAATCCATGCGCTGAACCAGATGATCAACCCTTCTTTCATACCGCGTTCTTTAATCATGATTATAAAAGCGGCGATGCATGGAACAAAAAGAGTAATGGTTATTAACGCTACGGTTATTTGCATCGGAGATAAATTTAAACCGAATAATCCCGCCGCTCCAAAATCTCTTCTCACAACACCCATTACAAATGCTGTTGCTGCCTCCTTCGGCAGTTTAAGCCAATGCGTAGTAACCGGCGCCAAGATATTCTGGAAAATGACTAACATTCCGGTTATATCTAAAATGCCTACCGCTAAAGCGCCAACAAAAAACCAAACAGAAGCTTCTTTCATAAAACCATAAGTTCGGAAGAAAGTTTTTTTGAATGCATTATCTAATCTCGGCAAACGCATTATCGGTAGATCAATTAAAAGGGGAGTCGATTGTCCGGGTAGAAATTTATTTAAAGTTGTAGAAATAACAACGAGTGTAGAAAAAATTACCGTTACATAAATTATCAAAGGCAGCACACCAGCGCCACTTAACAAGACAGCAATTACTGCAAGTTGTGCGGAACAAGGAATAACATATTGCAAAATTGCAGTAGCAATTGTTTTTTCTCTTTCACTTCCGAGTAAACGGGTGGTTATGGTCGCCATCGTAACACAACCGAAACCAAGCATAATAGGTATTACGGCTCTTCCATTCAATCCGATTTTATTCATCATCCTGTCAAGCATGGTGGCGAGCCGCGGAAGATAACCGCTGTCTTCGAGTAGTGCCATTGCAAAATAAAATGCGGCAACAAGTGGAAGAAGAAGGAAAAGGAGATAGGTGATCGTCATGCTGATGATCCCGAACTCACCGAAGAGAATCTTTATTAAAGGATTTGAAAAGGTGAAATCAACAACCGCATTATCATCACGTGAATTATGTTTAAAATCATCTGCTTTTTTCTGATCCTCTTTCAAATTTTCTTTAAAAGAGTACACTTTTACTTTTTTAACCGGATCAGTTTCATCTTTTAAAGTAACTGAAATTTCGGATGGAGTATAATTCGCTACATACGATTTCAAGTAATACTCAAAATATCTTTTGCCGATTGTTTTTTCAGTAAAGTTAACAACTCGCTGCGAAACAAAATCTCCGATAAAAAAATAAAGAATTGTAAGCATGAGAAGTAAAATTGGAAGTCCGGTGAGTGGACTCAGTGAATATTTCCCCAAAGCGTTGAAGAAAAGTCCTTTCGATGAATCCTCCCGTTCAACCGTCGAGACAATTTCATTAACCCGGTTTCTCCGTTCGATGTAAATAAATTCTCTATCATCACCTGAGCCGCATGGAACATCATGCCGGGCAGCAACAAACTCGTCACCTTCAGTAATTAACAACGCCTCTGCTTGCGAACCAACGCGGTTCAATGTTTCGTGTAATACGTGATGCAATCCCTCCGGTTGGATACCAACTTTAGCAGACTCAATTGCTTCATCAAGTTTATCAAATCCGATTTTTTTTACTGCTGAAGTTTCATAGACGTGCACACCAAGTAATTCGGAAAGTTTTGCAGCATCAATTTTAATTTTTCTTTTCTTTAGCTCATCGTTAAAATTTAAGAAAACACACATCTTCTTTCCCATATCAATCAACTGAAGAGTGAGAAATAAATCGCGTTCTAGATGAAGGGAATTAACAACATTAATAATGATGTCTCCATTTAGAATAATATCGCGAGCTACTTTTTCTTCGTCGTTGAACGATGACACTCCATAAACACCCGGAGTATCGTAAACTTCCGAATTTTTATAAAATCCTTTTGTTATAGATACTGTCGTTCCGGGAAAGTTGGAAACATCAACATAAGTTCCGCTGAGAAAATTGAAGAAGAGAGATTTCCCGACATTCGGATTCCCGACAAGAACGATTTTGGGAATAGTTGACTGCATCCCATTGCTTAAACCATTTTCTAAATGGAGATGATGTTCTTTATGTTCAATGATGTCTTTCAAATCTCTTCTCACTTAATTTTAATTCTTACGGAAATTAACTTTGCAAGTTCAAATCCGATGGCGATTTCCTGTCGATTCTTTTGAACAATTATTGTTCCGCCGGGAAGTCGTTCTAAACAAAAAATAGTGTCTCCTTCGGATAAACCAAGCCGGATGAGTTGAACTTTAATAACACCGGAAGGGAGCTTCTCAATGGTAAAGTAAGTTCCTTTTTTAATTTTGTCTAACGTTTTACTTGTCATGGTAATATTTGCATTTCTTCCCTTTTTTACACCGGGCAAAAATATTAAACGAATAACTTGAAGGAAGGAAATCTAAATCTTCACAAACCTGTTGCTCAATTTTATCAAGACCTTTTGAAGTAAACTCAACAATTCTACCGCAGTCAATGCAGATGAGGTGATCATGCATTTGTTTTTTGAAATTACTTTCAAACCGCTTCATGTTATCGCCGAAGTTACGAGTGGAAAGGAGTTCACATTGAGCAAGTAATTCAAGGGTATTGTAAACTGTTGCGCGTGAGATGCTGGAATCTTTCTTTTTCATTTCAATGTAGAGTTCATCCGCAGAAAAATGTCCGTGGTATTGCAAAGCTGCATCGAGAATTTCGAAGCGCTCGGGAGTTATTCTATTACTACCGTTTTTTAGAAATTCTCTAAAAATGTCGGTTGCATTTTGTGTTGCCAAAGTTCTTTCTCATATTATTTAGATTCAATCTACATAAAAATAGAGGATAATCAGTTGAGAAACAAGTATCGGATGAAAAATTTATACAAGAAATATGAAGTTGCTTTTACAAAGTGAGTTCTAATTGCAGGTGGAAGTTATTATCGACGTTGGAAAAAATTTCCGAATTCCCGCTGCTTAATGTTTTTTCTTCCGGTTTGGTGGTTTCGGAATATTTAAATGAAAGGTTCAACTTATTTACCAAATTAACTTTCACCATGAAATACCAGCGGAATCCTTCTCCGTACATTGCAAGGTTTGACATGACACCCGGCAGATCATTTTCAAATTCGTAAATGGTAGAATTGAATGAATCGGTTTGAAAGAAAATAATTCTTCCGTATAACGAGATATTTTGCTGCATTTTATATTTAACGTCTTGAAAAAAGAGCCAACCTTTTTCATGGAAAGAATTTTGTTTTAAAGCGTAAGAATTATATTCAACCCGATTTTTTAATTCAAGTTTTGCATTGACCGAAAATACCGCTTCACATCGGAATTGCTGGCGGTATCTTTCCGAAAATTCTTTCACGGATTCGCCAGATACTAGAACATCCTTTTTCTCGTTTTTATAACGAAGGACCGTTTCGATATTTTTACTAACACGGGACGAAATACTGAGCAACACTTCATTCCCTTTGGAAGAAAGGGGAGAAGAGCTCGTTGCAGCTGGAAAAACAAACTGATCATAGTAAAAACTGATATTGCCGAATGGAGTTTTTAGCAGCACTCCGTTATACAAACCTATCTCGTTTTGCAAGTTGTAAGGATTTTCCGCGAACGCTCTTCCGTGAAGTGAATAGTAATTTCTCGGATAACTTCTCAGAGAAAAAATATAACTGAAATCCCTTGAGAAAGTATTTTGCAATGAGTGAAGCTGGGCAACGGAAATTCCGTTGTATGAAAATTCTCCTGAAATAAGAAATGAATTCTGAACAAATGAGTAAGCAAGTGAAGAATGCGAAAACGTTTTCCCTTTAGGTGCGCTCATGCCGACAGAGGTTTCAATCGGAAGGGAATAGGTTGATGAATAATAAAGTCCGCTTACGTGCAGTGAATTTGCAATTCTATAATCAACCCGTCCGCCAAGGAATTGTTCTCTTGCGCTATTCTTTTTTGCATACTCGGTTTCGGTGCGGTGGTAACCATCAATAGGAATTGAAGAAATTACATTTCGCATTGAATCAATGCTTGCATCGAAATAATTGTTTGAAGCGTAAAAAGAAAAACTGAACGGATGCCAATCATACTGGACCGCAGCGCCCCGGAAAAAATTATTTTCATCGGTACTTTTATAAGGGATGATATTTTTGTCGCGCTGTCTTGTTACAAATCCGATGTCTGCTGATTTTGATGAAGCATACGGAGACCATAGCGCAAGTCCATGTCCAAATTCAAGAAGATAATCTCCCAAAACGACAGAAAAAAAATCTCCCAGTTTTATTGCGGAAAGGGAAATGGAAGTGAAATCATTCAGATTTTTTTCACCGGCATCCTTTTCTGTTAGAATTGAAAGTTGGTACCTACTATCAAATTCAAAAATTGTCCGGTTATAAAATTTTATTTTATTCCCTTGATATTTATTCTCAAGGAATCCGGCGCGCGGTTGAAGATCGCTGACGATGCGGCTCCGGTAATCAATATTTATCTTATGGAAGAAAGAGCCTAATTGAGATTCTTGTTGTATAATTTCATTCGACTGAGCTTCTTCATAAACCGATTGTTCGGCAAAAACAAAGGGGAGAAGTTTTTTCACTTTATCTGCACTAAGATTTTCAACTGAAAATAATTCGGAAGAGGAAATGAACATTCCAAATTTCTTTCTATGCGCTATTATTAAATTTGCGTCGGCAAGTTCCAAGATCGGAACCTGCAGAAGTTCTTCCAGAGTGCATGTATTTAAATTTATCGGATGCTTTGTAAGATTATCATATTCATCGTAAAGAAAGTTATCTTCAGACTCATCAGTCGTTTCTTCCAAAACATTTTCTAATGATTCTTCAATGTCGGTTGACGAAGTATCCGATTGCGCATATCCAACATTCAAACCGAAAAAAAGGATGATGAGTGGAATAATGGGATTTTTCACTACCGTTAAAATCCTAAATACTTTCGAATTTTACCGGTACGGTTCTCAAGTATTTCCAATCCAACCAAAACAGAAAACTGATGAGTTAGACCAAGTTCTTGATGGGTGAAAATTGCATAATTTATTTCAAATTGAGAATAATTTATACCGATTCCCGCACTGTATTTTGCCGGTTCGTTTGCAAAACCGCTTCTGAGAGAAAAGTATTCGTTGATGTCGTAGTTAATCCCGCATTGTAATGAGGGGTTAAAACCGACTTCGTTTTCTAGAGAAAGATTCATACTCACTTCGGGTAGTACATCGTAACTTAGCCCGGATTTATAAACCGTTGGAATTTGATTCTTCTCTTTTCCCCAGCTCGCCTTGTTCAAATTGTCGGCGGCAAACGCAAAACGAAGATTGGACGAAATATAGTAGAGCGCTCCCAATGCAAATGTAAACGCGTTATCTACACCATAGTTTTTTATTGAAAGATGATTGAGTGAAAGTGAAACACCGTAAAAGAAATTCTTTGCGTATCTGTTGGCGTAAGCGAGAACAAATTTGTTTTCTTTGTATAATTCAAAACCGTAGGTTGTTACTCCAAACCCAAACGAACCATATTCTGTAGGAATAGAAGCGGCAAAAAAAGCGTTGGAAAGTTCTTTTACTCCGAACGGGGAAGGGGAATAAAATACACCGCCTTCAATCCAATTCATTTGCGCAAGACCGGAAGGATTTGTGAAAAGGGAAAAAGCATCGCTGCTCAAAGCCACATCGGCATTGGCAAGCGAAATAGATTTTGCTCCGGGATTTTGCTGTGCGATACTACCGGTTGCGAATAGCAGAAAAAGAAATAGAACTGAAAAATTCCATCGTACCATAAAAACTTTCTTCCCTTTCGTTGGGTTCAAAATTAAGAAATTTTGAAGGGAATGAAAAGGATATTTGCGCGAAAGGGTATTTTCCCATTTCACCCTTTCTTTTTAATGATAAATTCAGTAAAATTTCATTGTAAAAAAATTCTGCTCTGTAAAACTGATTTTGAGGAATGATTATGAAGTTCATACTTGGTTTATTACTGCTTTTAACAATGTCAATAAAAGCGCAGGAACTACAGGCAACGGTCACGGTTCAATATGAAAATCTCCCGGTTCTTAATAAAGAAAGTCTCGTAAATTTTGCACAGGTAATTCAAGACTATCTAAATAACAACCGGTTTACCGGAACAACTTGGAATAACCCAAAGATAAAATGCACGTTCACCATTTTCTTTTTATCAGCTTCGGATGAAACTTCATACTCTACACAAGTGTTTGTTGGCAGTCAGAGACAAATCTACAACTCTACGAATAATTCTCCGATGTTAACAATCCTCGACAACAATTGGAATTTCGGTTATGAAAAGAACCAGGCGCTTTATTTTAATCCGATGGTAAATAATTCGATTACAAGTTTTTTAGATTACTACGCCTATTTAATTATAGGAATGGATAACGATTCGTGGGAACAGATGAGCGGAACACCAATGTTCTCGAAAGCTCTTGATATTGTTCATTTAGCGTTAAGCAGCAAATTCAGCAAAGGATGGGATAAAAGCTCCGGCACTTACAACCGGCGCGATCTGGTAGAAGATATTTTGAATGAACGTTACCGACCTTTCCGAGAAGCCATTTCGGAATATCATTATGGGATCGATCTTTACGAGGTAAATAAAGAGAACGGACAGAAAAAAATCGTCTCTCTTGTAAAAGTATTGCAATCATTAAAATCAAAACTTGATCTACGCAGCATATTCATAAAAGTATTTTTTGACGCGAAGTACCAGGAGATTATTGAAGACTTAAAAGATTATCCCGACAAATCTATTTTCAAAACGTTAAAAGAAGTTGATCCGCCGCATGCCGGAAAGTATGATGAAATAATTTATCAGTGAAGCAACTCTACAGAAAGGATTTCATCTTGTTGTTCCGTCTGTAAAACGGTCTCCATTCCTTCAACAACATTTCCGAAGATAGTATATCTGCTGTTAAGATGCGGGTGAAAAGCCTGCATCACAAACCATTGGGAGCTTTCGGTATCTTTTCCGCTGCTTGCCATTCCCAAAATTCCCGTTTGAAATTGATAAGGAGAAAATTCCGAAACGATAGGGATAGCTGAACCACCCCATCCGGTATTTTCCGGATCGCCGCCTTGTATAACAAAAGCGGGAACAACACGATGGAATTTCAATCCATTAAAAAAGTTTTTTTCCGCAAGGAGACAGAAATTCCCAACTGAAATTGGCGCCACATCGGGAAGAAATTCAATTGTGAAATCACCTTTCGAAGTTTTAACTTTTACACCTGAATATTTAAAAGCACACTCCCAAAGTTGTCCAAAATATTTACCGTTATTTAGAACCGGAGACTTTTTCCCAAGTTTATTTGCAGCAAACTTTGCGATAGAATAGACTTGAGAAGTGGTTAGTGTTTTACAGAGTTTTTTAGCGGCACTTTTGTCAATCTTTTCGACTGCTTTGTAGTAACTCTCGACGCTCCCGGCAAAATTCAAGTTATTCTTATTTCGCTTTGCATCAGCAAAAATAATTTTGGTTATTTCTTTTTTATGAAGTTTAATAAATTCATCCGACAATTCATCGAGCAGTGAAGTGGAAAGGGAAATATCTTTTTCTGCGAAAACTTTAAATGCAAAATCGTTGAAAGATTCATTAGCGCCATAACTCTTTTGGTGTTTCAAAATTGAAGAGAGGATGAAAAGTTTATTTTCTTTCCTCTCTTTGAAATATTGTTCGATTAGATAAATAAAAATATCTTGCGGTAAAATATTTAGTTCAGCGCAGCTCTGATAGATAAAAGCTTGATCTATGAACGGTTCATATTCTTTAATGAAATAAGTATCAAGTGTTTGCAGATGTTTGATGAAAGTAATGAACAATTCGCCACGAACCATTTTTGAAAGATTACCATTCTTCAGTTGATTTCTTATAAACCGCACAACAATATCTTTCTGTTTGTTTTCAAGCGGAATTTCACGGAAGGAAATCGCCATTTGCCTTGCAACGTTCGAGTTTTTATCAAGAAGCAATTGAAAGAGAAAGTCGAAATTATCGTCATTCTTAAAAGGAAAGTAAATCCCGGTTTTGGCAGTCTCAATGCGAATTACCGCATCTTTATTAGTACTTAAAGAAAAAAGAAACGCCGGATCGTTGGGGAAAAACTTCGCTTTGCGGAATATTCCAAGTGCGTATTGAACGATAAATTGGGAAGGGTTTTCCTTTTTGATTTCTTCACGGATAATTTTTTCAACTGAAGAAAGAAACATTGAATCCGAAGTCCAGATTCTATATAGAACAAAAAGAGATTCTTCTACTCCTTCATTTTTTTTGACTAAAATATTGTTTAAGACAGAAATACTTTTAGGATCAGAAATATTTCGCAAAGAAAAATTGTAAAGAGATAAAGCAACTCCGCAATTACTTATCACTTTTCCTTCTTCGACTAAAGAAAGAATTTTCTGAAGATCATTTTTGTCTCCGGTTTTTCCGATTGTTTCCAAGACGATTTTATGAATTTCTTTTTCTTGATATTTCTCAAACATTCGCCAAAGAAATGCTGTCGAACTTCTATGCTCACCTAATTGTCCGAGAGCAAAACAAACAGTTTCATAATTCTTTTGAAAATTAAGTGAACAGATTTGCGGAATGAACGAAGAATCTTCAGAATGACTGATCGAAAGGAGAGCGGCGGTTATTTTTTGTTCATCAGTTGAATTGAGATAGGATGAAATAATTTTTTTATCGAACGTTCTTGTGAAAGTTGTTTTTACTAAGGCTTCATCACTTTGATTGTATTGACAAAATGATGAAGCTGTGTAAAAAAGAAAAAGGGAAAAGAGGAAGAATCTAAATTGCGATCTCATAGATCCTATATTTTTTATAAACCTCGCCTTGCATAACTTCTGCGCCGCGGTTCATCATTTCGTTATCTTCAAGAATCCAGCTTGCTTCGCCTAAATCTATTCCGATAGTATGCGCGCGATTAAGACATTCCATATAAAATACAGCATCCAAACCGCGTTTTTGATATTCGGGAATAATGCCAAGCGTAATAACTCTTGCCCATTTAATTTCTTTTTTCTTCGTTTTCAATTTTAAAAAGTTGAAAGGGAAAAGATGCCCGTTCATCTCCTTAAATATCTGGTTATAATCAAGCATGCAAAGCGCAAAGCCAACAACTTCGCCTTTAATTTCACCAAACAAGACGAGCGAAGGTTCAACTAATGGTTTTAAGTCTGCTGCCAAAGCGTCAATTTCTTCATTAGTCATGGGAACAAAGCCCCAGTTAGGCGCCCAAGCTTTGTTATAAACTAATTTTACTTTCTCTAATTCAGAATTAAAATTTTTCATATCAAGAGAAGTAATTTTTATACCGGATCTTTTTCTAGCGATCTCAGCAACGCGTTTTAGTTTTTCAGAGGAGTTAACTTTTTTGTTTTCAAGTTGATATGCAAGAAGATCTTTTGCTTTATAGAATCCGTAGTTATCGCAAAGATCCAAATAGTATTTTGGATTATGCGTCATTAATAAACGGGGAGAATCGTTAAAGCCTTCGAGCAGCATTCCCCATTCATCGTTGGAAGAAGGATTTGCCGGACCGCGCATGTGAGTCAATCCTTGCCTGGCAAGCCAATCTTTTGCCGTATCGAACAAAGCATTCGCAACCGCTTGATCATTAATCGATTCGAAGAATCCGAAGAAGCCAATATTTTCATTATGATATTTATTGTGCAGATCATTTTTGATCGCAGCAATTCGGCCTACTATCTTTCCATCTCTTTTGGCAAGAAAGTAATCAGCTTCCGCGTGTTTGAAGAAAGGATTCTTCTCTTTATTCAAAAGTTTTTTCCTATCCATTAGTAAAGGCGGAACCCAGTACGGATCATTTTTATAGAACAGCCATTGGCATTTAATAAACTCCATCAATTCCGATTTTGTTTTTACAATGGAAATTTCTACGGAAGCGCTCATCATAACTCCTGACAATAAATTCTCTAAACGATAGTAATCTAAAAGGCAAATTGGTCATTGGTCAATAGTCATCAGTAAAACAAAATGACCATTGACAAATGACCTATGACTAAATTAATCCTAATTCTTTACCGACTTTTTTAAAAGTATCTACAATGAAATCAAGATGTTCATCCTCATGTGTTGACATGTAGCTTGTTCTCATCATCTGTCTGCCTTGCGGAACGCCGGGGGAAATAAAAACATTAACAAAAACACCGGCTTCGAATAACGCTTTCCACATTACAAAAGCAACGTCATCAGAGCCGACAATAACCGGTACGATAGCTGTTCTTCCAGGTTCAACTTTAAAGCCTGCATCTATTAAAGCGGTTCTAACTTTTGCGGCATTACTTATAACTTTATCAACACGTTCCGGTTCTTTTTCCAAAATATCAAGAGCGGCTAACGCGGAGGCGGCAGAAGCCGGAGTAGGCGAAGCGGAAAAAATTAATGCTGCGGCATTATGTTTTAAATAATTAATAACTCTTTCAGCGCCGCCAACAAAACCGCCAAGCGATGCAAAAGTTTTGCTGAAGGTTCCCATAGTAAGATCAATTTCTTTTCCAAGATTAAATTCGCTCGCAGTTCCTTTACCACCTTTTCCGATTACACCGACTGAATGTGCGTCATCAATTAAAATTCTTGCACCGTATTTTTTAGCAATCCTATTTAATTCGGGCAGGTCCACTATTTCTCCGCCGGTAGAAAAAACGCCATCGCTTACAACAAGTTTTCCGGCAGATTCCGGCAATTTAGAAATTACTCTTTCCAGATCAGCCATATCGTTATGTTTATAGCGTACAACATCAGCAGTAACACCTTTTGCCATTAAGTTTCCGGCAACAATACAAGCATGGTTGTCTCTATCGGAAATAACATACTCACCGCGGTTTACCAAAGTAGGAATAATTCCCTGAGCAGTCTGGTAGCCGGTAGAAAATAATAGAACAGCTTCAACTTCTAAAAATTTTGCCAATCTATCTTCTAATTCAATATGAAGATCGAGCGTTCCGGTTAAATAACGAGAACCCGAACAACCTGTTCCATATTTTTCAATAGCCTTAATCGCGGCTTCTTTTACAGCCGGATGAGCGGTTAGCCCCAAATAATTATTTGAGCCTGCCATAACGATTTTTCGTCCTTCAATTTGAACGACAGGTCCCTCATTTGCTTCGATAGGTCTGAAGTATGGATAAAGCCCAAGTTTTTTAACTTCGTCGGCACGGGTAAATTCAATACATTTGTTAAATAGATCCAAAAGATCCTCCGTAAATCGGTTATTTAGTAAATAGTTTATTTATACGAACTTATTTTAGTAATTTTTCATTTAAAATCTATAATTAAATAGTTTCAAAATCAAATTACGGAAAAAAAATGAAGGAAATTGCAGTTGTTACCGGCGGCAATGGTTTTGTGGGAAGCCATTTAGTAGATTATTTGCTCGAACAGAATTTTGCTGTTCGATGTATTACCCGTAAAAGCAGCGACCTTAAATGGTTGAAGGACAAGGATGTAGAAATAATTAATTCAGGTTTGTTTGATAAGGAAGGATTACGGAAAGCTTTTGCCGGAGCTTCTTATCTTTATCATGTTGCCGGAGTGGTAAAATCAAAAAGACCGGAAGGCTATTTTAAAGGGAATGTGGAAACGACAAGAACTTTGTTAGAGACCGCTGTAGAGTTCAAGAATTCATTTAAAAAGATTTTGATCGTTAGCAGCCAAACTGCAGGAGGTCCTTCGCCTGATGGTGAACCGGTTACTGAAGAGATGGAACCGCATCCGATTACAACGTACGGAAGAAGTAAATTAGAAGAGGAAAAAGTAGCAGCCGAATTTTTTAATGTGCTACCGATAACGATCTGCCGCGCCCCTGCCGTTTACGGAGAACGTGACACCGAAATTTTAATCTTCTTTAAAACATATCACACCGGAATTTTTACAACGATCGGGTTGGACATAAAGCATATTAATCTAATTCATGTTAAAGATTTAGTTCGCGGATTTTATCTTGCCGCAATTTCCGAAAAAGCGAAAGGAGAAATCTATTTTATCACTTCGGAAAAAATTTATTCCTGGGATGAAATAGGGAAGGTGACGGAAAAAGCATTGAACCGTCATGCACTCCATATTATTGTTCCTCACTTTTTAGTTTACGGTATTGCGGCGGTTGCACAATTCTTTTCCATCTTCTCAAGCAAAGCCGCAACTCTTAATTTGGAAAAAGCTCGGGACATTACTCAAAAAGACTGGATATGCTCTTCTCAAAAAGCTTTCGATCATTTCGGATATAAACAAGAAATTTCGCTTGAAGAGGGAATTAAGCGAACGGTTGCATGGTACAGAGAGATGAAGTGGATTGGGAAGTAGATAGTTAAAAGTAGAAAGTAAAAAGTTCAAAGTAGAAAGGGGAAAGTAAAAAGGAGTAAAAGGTTGGGGCAAAAAAAAAAAGGTATTGTCTGTTCAGTAATGAGACTGAATCCTCCAGTAATCTCATCGAACTTTCCAGTAATGGCTCAGAATTTCCAGTAATGTCACCGAACTTTTCAGTAATGGCTCAGAATTTTCAGTAATCGCATCGAACTTTCAAGTAATCGCATCGGAATGTGCAGTAATCACACAAATTTTTCAGAAAACACATCGAACAGTCCAGTAATGAGACAGTTCAAGTCAGTAAACACACCGTTTTCCGTACACTTGGAGCTCCTTTCCAATCGATGGGAACGATTTTCCGTACACTTGGAGCCCCTTTCCAATCGATGGGAACGATTTTCCGTCAACTTGGAGTTCCTTTCCAATCAATTGGAGTGATTTTCTATGGCTTTAATCTTCAATTCCAAGACTCCTTTGCTTCAAACTACTCAGTAACTTTTAACATTTCTTCTTCAACTTCACCAGCCGCAACGTTACTAACTGACTTTGTCTTCTCTGAGAAGTAGGAATAAATCCCCGGGATAACGTACAATGTTAAGATCGTTGAAAAGATCAATCCGCCGATTACCGCAATACCCATTGAAACTCTGCTTCCGGAGCCCGCACCAAGCGCAAGGGCGATAGGTAATGTTCCAAGGATAGTGGAGAAGCTTGTCATTAAGATTGGGCGTAGGCGGAGCCGTGCGGCTTCTTTTACAGCGTCAACTACATTCAGTCCTTGTGACTTTTTCTGATTTGCGAACTCAACGATCAAGATGCCGTTTTTAGTTACTAATCCTATCAACATAATTTGCCCTATCTCACTAAAGATGTTCAACGTTTGATTGAAATACCAGAGTGAAAAAACCGCTCCGGCAATTGCAAGCGGTACGGTAAACATAATTATTAACGGATCGCGGAAACTTTCGAACTGCGCCGCAAGAATTAAATAGATGAGCACAAGCGCAAGCATAAAAGTGAAGAGCAAACTTGAAGAACTTTCCACAAAATCTTTTGAAGCGCCGTCTAACGCGGTGGAGAAACTTTCATCCAGAACATTCTTTGCGATCTTATCCATCGCTTCAATTCCATCACCGATAGTTTTACCCGGCGCGAGACTTGCCGATACCGTTGCGCTTACATAACGGTTAAATCTATACAACTGCGGCGGACTGCTGCGTTCTTTCAGCGTTACAAGATTATCAAGCTGAATTGATTCACCACGGTTATTCCGCAAATGAAGAGAGGTGAGGTCGACCGGTTTATTTCTATCTTCTTTTAAAACTTGTCCGATAACCGAATATTGTTTCCCGTTCATTATAAAAAAGCCGAACCGCTGCCCGCTGTACGCAAGCTGAAGCGTTTGCGCAATGTCCATCGCGGAAATTCCAAGTTCTCTCGCTTTTGTTCTGTTTATCTCAACAACAATTTCCGGTTTATTAAATTTTAGATTAACATCTACGTTAGCAAACGTCGGGTCCTCTTGCGCTTTTTCTAAGAACTTTGGTACAACTTCGCGGAGTTTTTCAAAGTTCGGCGCCTGGATAATGTACTGAACCGGCAAACCGCCCCGCCGTGTTGAAATGGATTGACTTTCAATTACGAACGAGCGGGCGTCATTCAATTTTTTTGTTATTCCGGTTACTTGCTCTGCAATTTCACTTTGCGTTCTCGTTCTATCATTTGCATCCATCAAATTTAAACGAACAAAACCGCTATTTGCCGCGCTTGATCCGCCGCCGCCACCGGTAACGGAAATCATCGCATCGGATTCTTTTATCGAATCTTGCAACACTTGAACCATGTGGAGGATATATTTATCCATCGATTGAAAAGAAGTTCCTTCCGGCATGGTTGAGCGTACTTGAAGTTCTCCTCTATCTTCAATTGGTGCAAGTTCGGATTGTAAATTTGTTCCGGTTAAATAAATTATAATTGCAGAGAAAAACATTATAACGAATACGAGCCACCGTTTTTCCATAAAAGTGTTTAGAGAATTACGGTATGTATTTTCCATCCAGACAAAGAAAGGTTCTGTCTTGTAATAAAACCAGCTGTGTTTCTCTTTTGTTTTTAAAATTCGCGAACTGAGCATCGGCGTTAACGTTAATGCAACAAACGCAGAGATAAGAACGGAACCTGCGATCACTACACCGAATTCAACAAAGAGCCTTCCCGTAATTCCCTGCAAAAACATGATCGGAAGAAATACTGCTGCAAGCGTAACCGTGGTTGAAACAACGGCAAAGAATATTTCAGCAGCGCCTTTAGTGCTTGCTTCAATCGGATTCATTCCTTGTTCAACTTTTTTGTAGATGTTCTCAAGTACTACGATCGCGTCATCCACAACAATGCCGATGGCTAAAACTATTCCAAGCAATGTTAATGTGTTGATTGAAAATTTTGCAAGGTACATGATAAAGAAAGCGCCGATAAGCGAAACGGGAATTGCGATAATGGGGATAAGTGTTGTACGCCAGTCACGGAGGAAAAAGAAGATGATGAGAATTACAAGTGCGAATGCCAGGATAATTGTTTCTTCAACTTCTGAAATTGAATTGCGAATATATTTTGTTACGTCAAAACCAATCCCGAGTTCAAGGTCTGCAGGCAAATCTTTTTTTATCTGTTCCAACCGTTTGTAAAACTCATCCGCGATCTGTATAAAGTTAGCGCCGGGCTGCGGAATGAGAACTACACCCACCATTGGAATTCCATCTCTGCGAAGAATTGATTTATCATTTTCCGGATAGAGTTGAGCTTCACCAATATCTTTAAAACGAATGATGCTGTTTGCCGATTCTTTTATGATAAGATTATTAAAATCATCCACACTTGTTAACCGCCCGAGTGTTCTCACGGTCAATTCGGTATTTCTTCCTTCGATGCTGCCTGAAGGGAGTTCGATGTTTTCTCTATTCAATGCGTTGCGAACATCAATTGGTGTGATGTTGTAAGCGGCAAGTTTAGCCGGATCCATCCACAACCGCATTGAGTACCTTTTTTCGCCCCAAATAGCTATTTGACTTACACCCGGAATTGTTTGCAGACGCTCTTTAAAAGTGTTTTGGGCGATGTCTGATAATTCAAGCAGTGTTCGTTTATCACTTTTTACACTAAGAAAGACAATGGGAACGGCATCAGCATCTGCTTTGGAAACTGTTGGAGGATCGACATCTGCCGGAAGGTTGTGGCTGGCAATTGAAACACGGTCGCGTACATCATTCGCAGCCGTTTCAAGATCACTTGAGATATCAAACTCAACCGTAATTTGACTTCTGCCGTCTCTGCTTGTAGAAGTTAGTGAACGGATTCCTGCAATACCGTTGATCTGTTCTTCCAACGGTTCTGTTATTTGTGATTCGATAATGTCTGCATTGGCACCGACATAACTTGTTGAAACGGTGATGATCGGCGGGTCGATGCTCGGATATTCACGGACTCCCAAATAAGTATAACCGATTATTCCGAAAAGTAGAATTACAATTGACATAACAATTGCAAGAACCGGGCGGCGAATGCTAAGGGATGATAAACTCATGATGATTCTTTTTCGTTAGTAATATTTTAATTATCGTACCAATTCCATTATAACATTTTACCAGTCAACATAAGACTGTTGCAATGTTTATTAAAAGTTTCGATTGAAAATTCTTAGCACTGAAAGAGCGAAATACATCAACACAGGGCGAAGCCCTAAGAAAAAATACGGGTAAAAAGTAAAGCCCTGAAAGGGCGGTATAAACATTAGTCCCATACATACTTTTCATCATACTCCACTTTATACTTCTTCAAGAATGCTCTGTATTCATCCTGGAATGTTTTCTTCTTATGATGTTCTTTCTGATTTTCGATATAAGTAATTACTTTATCTATTTCAGACGGATTTACGGAAAACGCTCCATACCCATTCTGCCAGTAAAAGTTTTTACAATCTGTTCCTTTTGTTTTCATCCACTTAAATGAATGTGATTTTACTTCTTCCAATAAATTCATCAAAGCAATTTTCTTTGATAACAAACAGAGAATATGAAGATGATCTGTATGACCACCTATCTTTATAGGAAAACATTCCATTTCTTTACAGATGCCACCTATGTAATTGTACAATTCTTCCTGCACAGGTTGATGGATTAGTGGTACTCTTTGTTTAGTACTGAAGATGATATGAATATAGTTTTTTACTAGTGATTGTCCCATAATTTATTCCGCTCTTTCAGAGCTTTGGTGTCTATTCATGTTTCTATTCCCTAGGGCTAACGCCCTAGGGTGATGTATCTCGCCCCTTCGGGGCTTGCTTAAATCTATTAACTCACCTTACGCAAGAAATGAACATGGTTCCTAATCTTAATCATATTCTTAATCTGCATTAAATACACAATAAGGAATAAGAGTAAGAAAAAGATTAAGATTACGATTAAGACATCAATTGTATCTTTTACGTAACGTGACTCTATTAATTTAATATAGTTAAGCTTTCAGTTTAATTTATCTCTTTCAGTTTAACCGGGGCGTTCGGTTTAAGCTGGATAATTCCGGAGACTATAACGGTATCACCTACTTGCAGACCGTTTACAATTTGCACTTCATTTTCTGTTCTGATATTTTGAGTTACAAGTTGGGGGACTGCTCTTCCATTTCTGTAAACAAAAACTTTTTCACCCTGTACATCCGGAACGATCGCTTCCGAAGGAACCATTATCGCTGCATTTATTTCTTGTAGTACTAAATCAATCTCTACATATGCGCCGGGAGTAAGTTCACTTCTATCGTTGGGAATAATTGCACGTGCCTGTACGGTGCGTGAGCTTTCATCAATCTTCGGTTCAACGGCGTAGATTTTTCCTGTATAAATTTTTCCGGTTGATGCGAGTTTAACCAGAATAGTTTTTCCTGCTTTAACGATGCCAAAATATTTTTGCGGAACGGAAAAATCTACTTTTACAGGATTGATATTTTGCAGCGTTGCAATTTTTGATGCGGGCGAAATGTAACTTCCCTCGCTAACTGAGCGGAGTCCGATCACTCCATCAAATGGAGCTCTTATCTCTGTTTTATCAAGCTGCGCTTTTGTGAATTCCACATCGGCTTCAGCAGAGTGGAGTTCACTCAGGGCGTTATCATATTCTTGCTGGCTTGTAAGACTTTTGTTGAACAATTGTTTTACCCGGTATTCTTTATCGCGTGCCAAAGATTCTTTCGATTGATTTTTCTTCAGCGTTGCCTGTAGTTCCGCATCATTGATCTTGATTAAAACCATTCCTTTTTTTATCTGCTGACCTTCTTTAAAAAGAATTTTGGTGATCTTCCCGGAAATTTCACTCCGTAGTTCAACTTCTTCATTACTGATGAGTGTTCCGTTTGAGAAGATTTTATCTTGAATTGATTTTGTTTTTATGATTATGGCATTAACTGCGGTTTGCCGTTTAGAAGTCCCCGGTTTGTTTTCATTGTCATTTACCTCTCCGCTAAGTTTTACTTTCTGCAAGATGAGGATAATTATTATTACTGCAACAACCGACCAGGTTATAATTTGTTTTTTGTTCTTCATTTTCAATCCTTAAAGACCGTGAACTATGATTTAAAGAAATGGATCGTAACTGATGTACTCATTTTTTATAAAATTAACTGATGAAAAGTAAGAATTTTTGAGGGATGGAAAAAGGAAAGGGGAGTTTTTACTATTGAGAACATGAAGTAATCAATTGACTTTATTTTTTTCTTGACTCTTTATTTATTAAAGATGTTAGGATGGGCATTAGAAATCGTCAATTATCTGACTTGATGAAATAATACGTGAAGTTAGTAAATCAACTTCATCATGTGAATATTTACCTTTTATTTCTCTTATTGATTTTATCAAAGGAAGAATTTCATTTTCTTCAGATACAATTAAATATTTTATATCATTAGGACTGAATGGAATTCTAAACTTATCACGAGCAATTTTTCTATTATTGTCTGCAAGTTTTACTGGGTTAAGAAAATCTTCTTTTTGTAAGATATCCGCTATAGAAAAAAGATCTGGATCACTAAAACCTGCCGCCTTGTTTGGTAGCGTCTCTGGTACATAACGCCATTCTCTTTCGTCGTAAAATCGAACACTTGGGATATAATTGTCTTTTCTCCAAAATGGTCCTAAGTATGGTTTGATAAAACTTAAAATGCCAATAAATCTTTTTTCATATTTCAAACTTTGATTATTAGGATTGGCAAGTGATTGACTCGTTTCTGTAAGAATATCCCTAATATGACGGAAAAAGTATGAACCACGATAAGAGTATAAAACTGGGCTTATGCCGTTTTTCTGTCCCCAAAGTTTGTTCATTCCAATTCCATAATTACCATATAATCTCAAATGGGTTTTAATTTGAGATAATGGAAGATCACAGAAACATACCATCGGAATTGCAAGTTCAAAAGGTTCATCACCTTCTACAGAAAATTTAAAATCCTCAAGACAATAATGTGGTCTAAATTCATCCAACAGTATGGATATTAAAGAACTTGCACTATTAGTAAAGTGAAATAGAGTATTCGAACTGATTGTATCGGTTTTTGGGGGAATGTCAATATTCATATCATAATCCTATTTAGCCACGTTACGGAGCGTTATCAAGCCATACGGGACAAGTTGTTAAAACGGAACTCTACGAATTAATATTTTCGAAAGAGAGCACCATGCGCTTTCAAACGAAAGTATTCCTTTTCCGATTTTTTGTTCTTACTCTGTATGTATAGCGCTTTTTTTAATGCTTCATTAATTGACTCTGATGAGCCAGAAATTTCAAAAACAATGAATTTTAGAGTTGGGCACAAAGTTAATGAGGTATTGCTATTAAGATTTTGCGGAGAATATGATTTTATGCGATAGGAAATTAAATCAACATTGCTCTTAAAAGATTTTATTATTTTTTTTGATTTCTCATTAAATGTTTGATTTGCAACATCAACTGGGAAATAAAACAAATACTCACAATTGGGGTCAGATAGTTTTGATATTTCCAGTTTATAATCTGCTATTTTTTTAAAAACGGATTTTAACATACATGGTTTTGTAGCAGGTATGTTAGCCGATAATATATATTCTTCATTTCCTTTCCACAGAAGTGAATAAAGTCTTCCTTGTGTTGTACTTATTTCTATTTTATTAAGGGAATGGTAATCATAATAATCAAATACTACTTCCGAATCCCAATTCTCGTTAAATATTGATTCGTTATTCTTTTCTTCTAAATAAAGATTTGGTGATGAAATGGATTTTATTTGGATAGAATGTTTTACTACTTTTTTAGCTTCATTCCAAGGAATAGAATATGCTTTTTGAGTATCATAGATAATATCTCCTACTTCAAAAAGACATTTTGATAAAGCCTCTGCAAATGCTTTCGGTAAAGCCCAGTTAAAACCATCAAAATATTCTGATACCATTGTATTTCCTTAAAAATTAATCTATGAGTTTTCTTGATAGCTTCTTTTTAAAATCAGATACTTTTTTCTTTGCACGAAGTAATTCATTCTCTACTTCCTTTAATTCTTTGATAGCACTTTCTACATCAGATCCAATTAACCAGGATTTGACGATTTCAACATCACTTTTATTATTACTAATAATATTTTCAGTCGAACCTTCCATTATACGAAACCTATGTTTGCAATACATACCATTTTCACATGCAGGACAACTGCATAGTGCTGAGAAATTGTTTTCAATTTTACGAAATACAACAACATATGGTTCGTTAGCAGAACCTTGGACCAAAAATTTAATTGTTTCCATAATTCCCTCGTTTTTGCTTTTCAACTAATTTTTCCCAATCGTCTTCAGTTAATATTTGCGGGTTTCCGTATAAACGACGTAAATAAATTGAAGTTAACAACTTATTTGAAATCAAGTTTTCGTTTATTAATTTATTTGCAACAAATAAATAATCTAAATAATATGTCGGGTCTGAAGGTACACTTCCAAAACATCGCACTTTTTCAAAACAAGTTTTTCTAGTATAGTTGTCAAAGTCTCCAGTAAAACCAAAGAAACGATCTTGTAAAGCAATTTCAGTCATTAGAGTATCGTATAGATAACTTCGCAGGTTATTTACAAATGGGAATTTGTTAAATAACATATTTATAGTAGAAGGATTAATTTCTGGTGGTTTAATTGTATCGGTCTGATCGTCTATATTCAAGGGAGAGCCAGTTATCACAAGTTCAATTCCAATTGTTGGGGTAGGATTATTTACGTAAAGTTCTGCTATGAAATCCAATAATATTCCTTCTGAAATGTCATTCCATTCAACTTTTCCGCAATATGTAGATAATATTTCATACAAAAGATTATTGGGAAAAACTGTCTTTACTGAATTATCGGATTCTATAAACTGAAGTAGTTTTTTTGCCCGTTCTTGAGTTATATATCCTCCCTCTATTGCAGAACTACATTCAAGATAAATTTTACTAAAAAGATTACTACGCTGATTGTAATAAAGATTCCGCTTTTTCCTAAAAAGTTTTATTTCAGCATAATCTGGTTTTGCACTAGGCATATTAATTAAAACCTCTTTGAGGCATAATTATCAACTATTTTATCCGTAAATGAGTTAAAAATGGAAATGATAAAAGTTGTAAAATCCAGTTGTACATTTGCAGAATATGAAAGAGGAGAGGGCAATGCCATGCTTGTTAATATTTTTCTATGTAAAACTAACTCAGAAATAAAATCACCTAATTCCTTAATTATTAGTACAAACGAACTTAAAAATGTTTTTGGAAATTACCAAGCGGGATCAAAAATATTCTACCTCAACAATAACATTTTTCTGGTTTGGACAAATTCTCCAACTCTTAACTGGTAAAAATATACGCCGCTTGTTAATGGTTGGTTGGTTGTTGTTTGTTGCGTGTTGAAAGTAATATTATAAATCCCGGCAGGTTTTACTTCATTGATTAATGTTGCAACTGTGTTTCCAAGAATATCATAGACTATTAAACTTACAAACTGATTACCGACAACAGAATATTGAATATTCGTTTCCGGATTAAACGGGTTAGGATAATTTTGTTCTAACGAAAATGAGTTGGGGAGTGAATGTTCTCCTGAAATTCCGACTGAAGTTGATTTTTTAATTTCAATTGAATTTAAGCTGAACAACCAATTCTTTTTATCCGTATCGGAATCAATCTCAATGCGCAAAATTTGTTTCCCGCTTTTTAACGGAACATTCGCTATCGTTATTGGTTTCCAACTTTGCCAGCCGCCGGTATTTGCTACCAGCTTTTTCCCACTGACATCGACATTATTAATTAATATATGGAAATTACCAAAACCAGGAACAGAAGAGACATAAGGAATAATATCATAATTGCCTTCAACCGGAACATCAATTGTATATTCAAGCCATTCTCCGGCGGTCATCCAATAAACATCAAATCCTTGATCGTTAGAAGGCTCAAGATCAACTCCTTCATTCGGGCGGTAGGCAAGTCCAACATTTTTAGCATCGTTATCATGATAAGCTACGCCTTCGCCGCCATTGTCAAAATTTTCAGCTTGGATAAGTGCGGGAACCAAAACTGCAGTGCCTGAATAAGGAGTTCCATTTCCAAGAACGGTGATAGTTGTGCTGTCGATTGATGAGAGATTGAGTTGGTTTGTAACCGTTACGGTTACTTTATAAATTCCCGCATTAGTAAATGTGTGAGTTGTGTCGGCAATTGTTGATGATCCCCCATCTCCAAAATTCCACAAATATGATAAGGGAGAATTATTCCGATCAAAACTTTTACTTCCGGTGAAAGTGACTGTTAACGGCATCTTTCCAATTGTTTTATCGGCTGTTAAAAGAGCCACCGGCGCATTAAGATCAGCAACAGCAGTACTGATGGACTTCATCAATCCGGCGGGAATATCCATTGTATAACCATCAGTAAAATGCACACTAACCGGTTGGGATGCCGGATTGTAAGCGATGTATGTTTTTTCTCCTTTACTGTTTTTAAAGACTGCGTACGTTGGAATATCTGCCGTGACACTATAATCCAAAAGTCCCATTTTTTTTAGGTTGTGCAGCCAATGGTGAGTATGCGCCCTTGTTTCTCCATCAAACGGTGTGTAAGAAGGATTTGCATAGTATAAAGACAAAGCCAAACTTGGATCGGAAAAAGAGAGATACTGCCAAATAATATCTTGCCAAATTGTCGGAGGACCATTTAATTCTTTAACGATCTCATCATAATTCGCTTGAACATATTCCGGATGGCGTCCCAGATAAAAAGAACCGGCGGTAATCGGAAGCATGTTTATTCCATGAATGAATTCAGGATTTGCCCCGAACCAGGTTGAGTGGACACCTTTTCCACCCCAAACCATTCCTAACGCTTTATAAGGATAATCAGCCGGAAATACTGCGTTATCTATATCAAACCAATATTGTTCGATAGCGGTACGTTCGGTTGTGTAAAGATAAATTCCTAAATCACGAATATCTTTTTTATGAGTTATTGCCCCCCATAAGGTAACTGCTGCCGCAAAATTCATCGACTCCGAGCTTGATTCTTCATTGTTACCATCGCCAAAATCACCATGCCCAGCTTCCCACGAATGTCCGGCGTACGGATCAAATGAACGGAGAAATGGAAATCTGGAATCAGTTCTGTCAAAATTGTTTCCATCTTTTATTAAAAGATCGACCATTCCACCCCAATTCTCCGGCGCCGCCCAAACAGAATCGTATTGTGCAACAATTGCCGCACCCATAATTGCGTAACCTGAATGAAAATTGTGATCATTTATCTGATTGTCAGTTCCATAACCAGCGGGGTAACCGGTCAATACATCCCAAGTTGAATTATATGAATATTCTTGAGCTCCGCCGACAGTAAACCAATCTTCAAGGCGTTTCTTTATTTCAGTTAAAAAATGATCCCGAGCAGCAATAGCACCAAGTTGATCGGCAATATTTACCAAGTGAGCGAAACGAGCAATTGCTTTTCCGTTTTCATATGTTGGCCCGGTAGGAAGTGTTTCTTTTGAAACTTCATTAACCATCGCTAATAAATCAGCTTTGTTATAATTACCCTGGTCGGGGAGTGATGGAAGCACACCTTCAAAAGTTAAATTTGTTGTAAACTGATTTCCGTCAAACACTTTCATTATTCCTGCAACCGAGTTATAACTGAAACTTGTGAGAACATCAGTTGTGTTTAACCATTGATGCCTATACAAAGCAGTAAGAGTTTGATTAAGATTTCCATTTACTGCTTCTTTTAAATCCGTTGTATAAGTAAAGGTTGAAATCAGTTTTGTAGTCGCTTCATCATATGCCCAAGTTACGGTACTTCCGGTAACAAAAGCGTAAGCATGTTTACGGAAAGTTTCAAGAGTAGTTAACTGATTATCTGGAAGCAATGCAACTGAAAAATAATCTTTTCCGTTTAGAGAAGATTGCATTATGGTTGTTCCGCTCCATGTTGAACCATCGGGTGCAAAAATTCCATAATGTCGTCCCGCAACAGTCATTCCCATAACACCATTCTGATTATACCAAATAGTTGGAGTTGAACCGCACGTAACAGATGCGCTTCCACCGGAGATCGTTAGAAAAACAAACGGGAGTCCGTGACCTAAAGTGGCTTTCATTTTTCGGGTACCATCATCCCAAAGAGCGGTAACTGTCCAATCACCATAATCATCAGTAAGGGTTTTGGTTGCGTTCAATCCGGTAACACCAACGGTGAGTTGTTGAGAAAAAGGGAAGAGGTAATCAGCTGCAGCGTAAGTTGGAGATGAAGTGTATCCGAGTTGCAGTCCGTTATTTTTAGCTTTAAAATATAAAGGATGAGCATACATGTTATTTGAGAAAGCGTCTCCGTAAAAAGGATAGATCAAACTGCTCCAGTAATCGTTAGTTTGAATTGGTTTATTAAAGGGTGCAGAAATTTTTGGAACTGCATTTGCTCCGGATGAAGTTTGAGGTCCGATCTTACCGGAAGGAAGTGTTGTGCTGTAACTTCCTTTTCCAACGGATATGGATTGAGCATTAGTGTTTACGGCTAACAAACAGATACAGAATAAAATAAAGATGGATAATAGTTTTTTTAAAGCTGATAGGTTTAATAATGATCGGAGATTGTTTTTCATTGGTACTTCTTTTAATAATAGTGAAATGCAACTGCAACAAACGTTAAGAAAAACAACGGTGTGTAATTGCAAAACTGTTGAGAATTCTAATTGTAAAAATAACAAAAAAAGAATGATGAATCTTTTAAAAAGTAATAAGATCATGAAAAATTGATTTCCACTTCACATTTTAAGTGTTAATCAAAAATCAATCTCCGTGAGGAGTTAAGAATAGTTGGTTATGCTATAACTGAAGTTTTTTACTTGAGCATTCCATTCTTTTGAAAAGTTTTAAGAAGTGTCCGGCTTATGTTCTCTTGCATTTTTTTGTACCCATTTTCATTTGGGTGAAATTCATCAGACATCATCGTATCGTTCCAGTAAATACCACTCATAGCATTTTCAACAAGAAGTAGAGAATGATTTGTTGCGACACGTTGCAACATCGAGAGAAATTTTGTACCATCTGATTTCTTACTAGCAAGAAAATGATCGGTCGGAATTGATTCAATTATCCCCTGATTCAAAAAACTTATGAGCACTACTTTACTTCCGAATGAGTACAGAGTATCAATTAAATTCCCTAACCGTATTTCAACCAGGCTATCTTTTATCCCTCGCAAAAGATCATTCGCCCCAAATTCCAACAAGACCAGTGCGGGATTTTTATTAAAAATACTATCTCTAACAATGTCAAGCGCTCTTTGTGTTGTCGCTCCAACATTTCCCTGATTGTAGACTTTAATTTTAAGAGAAGCGCCAAGCAGCGCCGGATAAGCGTATGTTGGATAAGAAGAATTCGACTGACTGGAATTATCTAAAAGTGGTGTTATGGGATGTTGGTGCAATTTTTTTTCACCAGGAACAACGATAGGTTCCTCCCAAATAAATCCGTAAGTAAGACTTGTTCCAAAACAAACAACCGACTGTTGTGCTGTCCATGGTACATCAATAGCCGGAAGTACATCTGAAATTTCTTCCGGAGGAGAAGTCGGTTCGTGGCAGGATATAATAAACACAAGTCCAATTAAGAGAAGAATTATCGCCCAATTCTTTATTATATCCCGGTATTTCAGAGTGAATACTTTTTCCAATTTTCAGTTTGTCTCCGCTATTTATCAGTCAATAATTACATGTCTATTGTGAATTTAGTTATCTTTCTCAAGAACCTGTTGTAAAAGAATAGGTATAGGGATATTTCAAATAAGCTCCCTTTCTCGAACGTAAAGTTGTATTAATTGTTATCTTATATGTTGTACCCCGTTGCATCTTTTGAATATCAGGATTCAGATAGAATTCGCGACAATTTTGATTATAGGAATAGAAACTAGCCCCAAAAGGTAAAGTTGGAGTGATTGAAATCGATGACCTGATAGTTGATGTGTCAATATTCCCATTGCAAGTAAAATAAAAATGATCATACACAGTAAAACCGCCGGGCCCGGTATATGAGCTAGATGATGAAAAATTTATTTGGAAAGGTTGTGTTGTAAATGAAAATTGATACGGAGCATTAATCAAAAGCCCTTTTGAATCTTTAGCATCAGCAGGGATTGAGATTGTGTACTTTGTATCATATAGTAGAGTATCACTTGTGTTCAAAAAAATGTATGTAGAGTCATCGGTTTTAAAATTTCCGTTGTAATTATACGAATAACTCCAGTTTCCTTTTATTGATGGTGATATTTGGACCTTACTTAAAAAGATTGAATCAACACTACTATTTAAATCTAATTTGATAGAAGTCCCGTAGAGAGGATTTATATCACTTGTAGTTGGAAAATAACTGTAAACTCTAAATTGTGGTTCAGGAGTATAAGTGAAAACGTAGGGCTTGTTTAATTTTAATCCATGAATATCTACAAAGGTTGTATCAACTGTAAAAGTATATTTTTTATTTACCAGATACTTAATTGGGAGATTAAAGATTAAAATATTTCGCAGTGAAGGATCAGCCTGATTACTGTACTGATAATCGATGAGACGGGGAATATAAGTAGTGTCTTCGGTAGCTACACTAAAATTTTTATTGGTCAAATTCTGAACGTTTATAAGTTTGTTAAATTGAATCGTTATCTGAGGATTTGCTGAGATGTTGTAATAATCACTTGTTCGATTATAATTTACAAACGGTCCCACTGCATTATTAGCAGGATTAGTAAAAACTACTCTTGGCTGTACGTTTGGATTAGTAAGAGAATCAGATAGATAGTAATTGTTTACAACTGTATCGTTGGGGTTTTCCTTACAACTCACAAAAAAAAATATCATAATTACCGGCAGAAAAAAGAGAAAATATTTCATAGTTTGTTCCCATATATTTATTTAGCGAATAATTTCTAATGGCATTTTCAACTCAAATCACTTGAGTATCTACGATAGGTAGGTGGAAAAATGTAAATTACAAAAAGTAAGATGATCACGATAGTGCACTCATTTGTAATCTCTGTTTTATTATTGATGAAGAAATAAGACCACCTGATTCCCTTAATTTAGATATGCTAACTTAAAAATGTTTTGGAATATTATCAAGGGTAGGAAATATTTTTCTATCTTTACTCTGCACAATGAGTATGTCATCTTCCTCTATAATGATACGAAAAGTAGAAAAAGCAAACCGGACAGTGCAAATCCTCTAAGAAGCAAATCACTTTTCGAGTTAGTTCTGTCCGGTTAAAAGTTAATTTGAAGTGAAACGTGTAATCTGATTTTTTATCGGTTTGAGTGTTCTCAAATAATCATAAATAGCGCCTAGATCCTCTTCCGTCATTCCTGAATAAAACAGCCACGGCATAATAGTATTAAAAGCTCCATCGTCAAGCTTGGCTGGAGTGTAAGAAGAATCGCTATATAATTTAAATCGTGCAATAAAAGTCTCCTTCGACCAAGATCCAATTCCTGTTTCAATATCGGGAGTAATATTTGCAGAAGTAACTTTGAATTTTGGAAAAGTTGCGGTAAATCCACCTGCGAAATCTTTGCCGGGTATTGGCGTTCCCTTATCCATCGGTGTGTGGCAATCAGCGCAACTAGCAACGGTAACAAGATATTTTCCATACGCAACACTATTTGTTTTATCAAAACTTCCGTTTAACACAGTAGGTTGTGGAATTCTTTTCACAATTAGGTTCATGGGAAAATCGAGCGAACCTGTCTCAACAGTATTATCAACAGAAGGCAGAGTACGGATATAAGCTACAATCGAGTAAATATCTTCCTTTGATAGGTGAGTAAAATTTGGATATGGCATTAGAGGGAAAAGTGCTTTACCTTCTTTGTTTATTCCTTCTGTCATAGCTCTTATCAACTCACCATCGGTATATTTTTTCATATTGAAGGGAGTAAGATTTGGAGGAAAAAGTTTTCCGGGAACTCCTAAGTTGATATCAAAAATGTCACCGCCCGAACCGGCTTTCCCTTGTAGAACCGGACCGCCGTAATAGCTAAAATCTCGCGGTGAGTGACAATCCATGCAACCCGTAACATGGTTTGCGAGATATTTTCCTCGTTCAATTCTTTCTGCAGTTAATTCTACCTTAATCTCTGATGGAGGTTTGGATTTCGGTAATGAAAGATTAAAAATAGTTATTCCCACAATTACAACAAGTAGAATTCCCCCAAACAACCAAATGAAAAACTTAAGCACTTTATTCATTAAAACTCCTTCCCGGTTTAACCGGCTAATTTTTTGGTTGATAAAAACAGTTTTTGATATGCAAAAACTGTTGCGTAACAAGAAAAAATAGAGCAAGGATTTTCTTGAGGAGAAGGGTAATTCTTTTTATCATAAAGAGAATCTGTCCCTTTTACAAATAATGATAGCTATTCATTTTTCCAGAAGCTTTATTTTCTAACCGAAAAAATTTATAGAAAGTTCCAAAATTTGTCTGATGACGAAATGATGATGGTCTGTGTTGATTTATAAAATGGGGAGTCGATCACTAATCAGAAATTGATTACTTCAAGAGGCATGAAACTATTTATTCCCTTGCCCCGTTTCGAAAGGATAATTCATGATAGTTGAGAGTTGAAACGCATAGGGAATAATTTCATCGGCACGGAGTAACATATAATAGTCAATATTATTCATTCCGAATAAAATAGATTTTACATTATAACCGAGCAGACGGAGATAGGCTGTATAAAATGCGCTCTCCTGTCCGGTTCCACTGTACATGGCAATTGATCCTTTGGACGGGAGAGTCTGCAAATAAGAAGTACTTCTAAAATCAGCCGGACCGGGAATATGGTAGAGAACTGCTCCTTCAGGATGGTATGTGATTGTAGTATCAGAACTTGAAGAGTAGAACATCTGCGATCCTATACAAATTGTATAGAGTTGTTCTTTCCTACTTTTCCAGTCGCTGAATCTCATGGTTGAGTTTGAGGTAGAAGTAGAATACTCCTCGTCGAATCCTTCTTTTATCATGCCTTCAATTCGAGTTTCAACAAATTCTTTCATCGGTAAATTAGAAGGAATGATATTGATTTGAGGGAGGGAAGAAAAACTCCGTTTGGGATAGTCAGTGTGTGTAAATAATATTGTTGTATCAGGCTCAAGGGCAAGTCTGTCATTCCAAACCGATGAAAACATCGTATTCCAAGACGCCATTCCAAAATTCATATAATAAACATTCGAGAATCCGGCCAGACGAAGTAGTGAGGTGTAATAAGCAGCAGATTGCCCTGAAGCGCTTACTAAAACCACATCACTGAAACGTAAATAATTTGTCTGAATGTATTTAAAGAGTGAATCATGCTGGATATTAATGGCCCCTATGATATGTCCTTCCATATAATTGGAATTAGTTCTAAGGTCAATAACTAAACTTGAACCTAAGTTTTCATTAACTTCCCATGCTTCTAATGAGGGAAGAGGAATAGTATTAATAATGTCTCCTTCATCCTCTAAATACCAAAGAAGTCTTGCACAGTCCTCAGTCTTTATGGATAAAGGATCAGTTATCTTATCCTTTTCGCATCTGGCAAGAAGCAAAAGAGTTACCGGAATAATTAAAAATTTCAGAAGTTTTATTCTTTTCATCTGTCAATTAACATTTTTTTGGTTTCCTTTGGCAACGCCAATAAACATTCCAATAACATTATTTCCAAAAACATTCCAGTTGATGGTCCCGCCGTTTTGTGTGAACGCGTTTCCAACCGGAACATTTACTTTTGCAGAATTAAAATAAGCGGTATACTGCATGTCAAATGCGTAGACTTGTATATTTCTTTTCCCGTTGTATTCACTTCCTCTATATTGTACCGGTACCGGAGAAGTGATTACATTCGTATTTAACGCACTTGCTTCCGGGATACTTAAATTGGGGAATGTTGCGTCTTTTGCTGAGCCGCTGCCGATTACCCAAATCGCGCCGTAGACTTCGTCGGGGTGAGTTTTTATATTTGCTTGAAGATAATTACCACCGGCATCGTAGGATACGCTGATTATTTCTGGGGGAGAGGGAACCTTTGTAGAACTATAAATTACCGTCTCACCCCACTCGGCAAATAGCTCGTAAGTACTACCTTTTTCTATTATTAATTCGTCATACTTTGGTTTGTAAATTCCATCATAGGTAAAATGGAGAGGGATCACTTGCACTCCATTAATCTTTATATACGCCTTTACATCTTTAAGTTCGGCAGCTTTAATATCGTAAGGGACTCCAACCGGAAGGGTTTTGGTGAATGTGACGCCCGCAAATAATTTATAGGGATTGAGCTCACTATTTACAACGATGTAAGTTTGAGTGTTAATCTCACTCTCAACTATTTCAGTTTTCTCACAAGATATGAGTGCAAAAATGAAAGGAATTATTATGAAATATTTTTTCATATCAAAACTTAAAATTAAATCCGATTGTCGGGATAAAGGGAAATAATACGAGCTGTTTTACCTTAACAACGGAATTCCCATTCTCAGACTCCTTTGAAACATAGCGTGCAAAGGGATTCTGCCTGTTGTACAAATTATAAATGTTAAGGTAAGCTTCAAAAGGCAGATTAAATAATTGACATTTATAAGTTAAATTAAAATCCATCTTGTGAAATGCAGGAAGCTGAGCTTTGTTCATTTCGGGATAATGGACATAAACATTTGAACCGGTTCCAGGAGAAATTTCAGTAAACTGGTATTGTCCCGGAGGAAGCGAGTAATTCTCTCCGCTATGGTAAGTCCAGGTAACGCCGGCAGACCAATTATCATTTATGTTGTACGAAACAACAGCCGATAAATCGTGTCTACGGTCGTACTTGGGGTAAAATATTTTCCCGTTATTCAGCTCATCAAATTTTCTTCTTGTCCATGATAACGTGTAACCGAACCACCCCGAAATTGCACCGGTTTTTTTATTAAAGAATAATTCTACACCGTATGCTTCCCCTTTTCCTTTTACAAGTTGAGTTTCAACAGAACTCTTTACTGAGTTTAATGCGGTACTGTTTTTATATTCATAAAGGTTAGCCATGTTTCTGTAATAGGATTCAAGAGAAAGAAGGTAGTCCTGTTCACCGAAATATTGGTCTATTCCTAATACATACTGATTTGAACTTCCGGGTAGAATGTTTTTTGTGGATGGATACCAGAGGTCGGTAGGAAGTGAAACATCATTTCTTACGATCAAGTGAAGAAACTGATGCGTAAGTGTGTAGGCTGATTTTATAAAAGTTTTTTCAGTGATGGCGTAGGAAAATTCAATGCGCGGTTCGGCATTAAAATATTTGCTATCGCCGAAATAATAAAACCTTAAACCGGAATTCATTTTAAATTGAGAAGTAAACTGGGATTCCATCTGGAAATAAAGAGCTGCTTCAAGTGAGTATTGGTTGTCTCCGGCATAGGGATCAATTTCAAGCAAAGGGTCATAAGCTGTGCTGTAGAGGAGATCATATTGGTGCATAGTAAGATCGATTCCGGTTTTAAGCGTATGGTCTTCGTTTAAGTGTAATTCAACATTCTGTTTTAAAGAATAATCACGGAGACGTGATGATGAGAAAAAATTATCTGTTACATCTTCCGAGCTATAATCGAAGATGAGCGTTCTGAAACCGTAATCGGTAAAACTTAAACCGGTTGTTAAAAGGAATGATTTGGAATTAATGTGTAACCAATTCAGACCAAGAGATAAATTATCCCACTTCGTTGAATAACTCAAATCAGTCATAGAGGATGGACTATAAAGGTTATCCTTACTATAAATAGCGCTGATCGACAAAATGTTTTCTTCAGAAAGAACGTAATTAATTTTGGAATTCAAATCTGAAAAATTATACCTTGGCATAGTACTGTTTTTATTAAATTTTTTCTGATAAACATCATAATACATTCCTCTACCTGAAAACATATACGTGGAATTGTTGTTCATTGGTCCTTCGAGTGTGAAGAATGAATTTATAAGGCCTAATCCGATACTTCCCTTATTTCTTTCTTTTGTTCCCGAGCGCAATTTAATATCAAGTATGCTCGAAAGTCTGCCGCCGTATTCTGCCGGAAATGCCCCTTTAATTAAACGGATTTCCTGAATAGCATCAGAATTGAAAGCACTTGCAATATTTCCAATATGTGAAGGATTGTAAATTGTTAGTCCATCCACGAGAGTTAAATTTTGATCCGGGGAACCACCTCTTACATATAATCCTTTCGAGAGTTCGCTTTCCGTTTTTACGCCCGGCAGCATTTGCAGCAGTTTAAAGAGATCCATTTCTCCGCTAAGCGAAGGCAGTTTTGATAAGAGTTCAGGTGAAACATCAATATTGCTAATCAAAGACTTATCCATTCTTTTACCAATAATTACTACTTCTTCTTTTTCGATCTCCTTTGGTATTAGAGAAATGTTAAAGTGAATGGTATTTGATTTTAGATTGATAAATTCTTTTACCGCAGATTTGTAACTAATGTATCTGACTATTAAATAATAATTCCCGGAAGGGAGATTGGGGAAGACATAAAAACCATAAATATTGGAAGTTGTTCCGATATAGGGTTGATGATTTGTATCGATACTGTCTTTATATAAAAGTAAGTTTGCTCCAGTTAAAGCCTCGCCGGTTACAACATCTTTTATAAAACCGGAGATATTGTATTCTTTATTCTGTGCGAAGTATTGTGTCTGACAGAACACTAATAAAAGGGAAAGTAATATTTTCTTTGAAGACAACATTTTGCTAAAGAAGACTATCATTCATGTACTTATTTCAAACTGGATTTGTTCTAAAATAACTAAATTAGTTGAAATCGGAAAAAGAGTTTTAAAATAAATCTTTAGATTATCAGACTCTCAAAGATTTGTAATAGACTAAATATTTCTGCAATTTAAAAACAAATTTTTAATCCTCTGAAATGTAAACCGACACTCATGAAAATATACTTTTTATCATTTTTTATTTTTTTCTTGTTATGCAAAACCACTTCGGCACAAACAACGTACTGGTGGAATGACGCAGTCTTTTATGAAATCTTTGTAAGAAGTTTTTACGATTCCGACGGTAATGGAATTGGCGATTTCAAAGGGTTAACTCAAAAACTTGATTACCTGAATGACGGCATTGATTCCACAACATCTGATCTTGGAGTAACAGCACTTTGGTTAATGCCGATTATGGAATCACCAAGTTACCATGGTTATAGTGTTGTTGATTATAAAAAAATCGAAAAAGATTACGGAACAAATCAAGATTTCCAGACCTTTCTTGATAGCGCACATGCAAGGGGAATTAAAATAATAATTGATCTAGTTATAAATCATACATCAGACCAACACCCTTGGTTTATAAGCGCAAAATCCGATCCTCATGTTTCTAATAGAGATTGGTACAGATGGAGTACAACAAATCCGGGAGTCCCGGGTCCTTGGGGAGAAACTGTCTGGAATTCATTTAATGGTTATTACTATTATGGTGTTTTTAACAGCGGAATGCCTGATCTAAATTATTTCAATCAAGACGTAAAAAATGAAATTGCAAACATTGTAACATTTTGGCTTGATTTTGTTAAGGTTGATGGATTTCGACTCGATGCCGTGAAATACCTTTGCGAAGAAGGAAATGTAATGGAAGATGCGCCATCAACTTTTCAGTATTTACAGGAATTTAGAACGTTAACAAAAAGCATTAATCCCGATGCAGTATCCGTTGGTGAAGCGTGGAGTTCAACCTCGAAAGTAATTCCTTACGTTGACGGAACCGGTTTAGATTTTTGTTTTGAATTTGAACTCGCAACCGATATTATCACCGCAGTTAAAAATGGAACTCCATCCACATTAATAAGCCGTGTAAAAGGTGCAATTCAACAAGGTTATCCTTTTTTACAATACGGAACATTTTTAACTAACCACGATCAACAAAGAATTTTTTTGCAACTTGGAAGCAATATCAACAAAGCAAAACTTGCTGCTTCAATCTTGCTCACAATTCCGGGTGTTCCATTTATTTATTACGGTGAAGAAATCGGAATGACGGGTTTTAATTCATCCGACGACCGCGATAAACGAACACCGTTACAATGGACGGGCGGTACTAACGCCGGATTCACAAACGGATTCCCATGGAAAAACATTCCATCAACTTATGTTGATTACAATATAGAAAAGATGAGTGGTGACACTTCATCGTTATTGAAGTGGTATAAAAAGTTAATACGGATTCGTGAGAATAGTCCCGCGTTAAGAAGAGGGAAATATTTTTATTTGGACAGCACAAGCAACACTATTTATGCTTCGGCAAGATATTTAAGCTCAACCGGAGAAATAGTAATTCCTATTCATAATTTTTCCGGTATAATCGCAAACAATCCAAACTTTTCGAGAAACGATTACTCCGGTTTACCGGTCGGCAATTACAAACTTACCGACCTCATCACAAATAAAGATGCCGGACAATTAACAATTGCTGCTGATGGAACGATAAATTGTTCTCCAAACATTTCTATTCAGGCTTATGGTTCTGCAATATTAAAAGCCGATAAAGTTACAGATGTGGAAGACGATAGCCGCATTAGCTCATTCAGATTGGAGCAAAATTATCCAAATCCCTTCAATCCGGTAACGAATATTAATTTTGAGTTACCTTCAGATGGAATAGTAAAACTCTCGGTTTACAATTTGTTGGGTGAGGAAGTTAAAACTCTCGTTGACGGTGTGATGGATGAAGGAATGCATTCTATAAAATTCAATGCAACTGATTTGAACAGCGGAATTTATTTCTACAAATTGGAGAGTGAGGGTTACGCTCAAATTAGAAAAATGGTTGTTATTAAATAAATTGAAGCATCATTGAACTTTTAAGAATGGCTTAACGAACCCTTTCTATAAATCAATTTTCTATGTTAGAGTAATTTTGATTATTTTTGAAAAGCAGAAATCAATTACAAAATAAAGTTGGTTTTTGCTATTTGTTATTTGGAAATTCTTCGGGGCTATAGCTCAATTGGGAGAGCGCTACGTTCGCAACGTAGAGGTTAGCGGTTCGATCCCGCTTAGCTCCACTGGAAAAAATTGATAGATAGAAAAAATCCGCCGCGGAGGACCGAGATGAGTGGCAAGATTAGATTTTTGAATTTGAATATCGAACATCGGACAAGGAATAACGAGTGTTGAAGTTATTGCCGGCCGATATTCTTCATTCCATGTTCGATATTCATTATTCCTTTTAAGTGCTAATTTTGCCCATCAATAAATAGGGAATTACAAAAACTATTCGAGGTATTTATCATCATTTCACATCCGATATTTAAATGAAAAAAGAAAAAGCTCCATACAATAGAACGCTCGATTTGACCGAAGATGAGAAGGATTTGTATTCGTCAAATTTAATCAGTGTTAAAGAACAAATTTCTTTGAATGAAATTCTTAACAAAACAATTCACCAAGATATGTTTTCTGTTTTGGATTTATTGCCTGATGCTTTTTGCGATTTAATTTTTGTCGATCCACCATACAATCTTCATAAAAAATTTAACAAACTTAAATTTGCTCAGATGGAAGATGCAGCATATGAAGAATGGTTGGATAGTTGGGTCTCTAAACTCCTACGATTGATGAAAGAGAACGCATCAATTTATTTGTGCGGTGATTGGAAATCGTCTCCCGGTCTTTATAACATCGCTAAAAAATATTTTCTGATTCAAAATAGAATAACATGGGAAAGAGAAAAGGGAAGAGGCGCTAAAGAAAATTGGAAAAACTGTTCTGAAGATATTTGGTTTTGTACTAAATCATCGGATTACGTTTTTAATCTTGATGCAGTTAAAACAAAGCGCAAAGTACTTGCCCCATACAAAGAAGATGGAAAACCAAAAGACTGGTCAGTGAGTGAAGAAGGAAATTTCCGCTTAACTTCTCCTTCAAATATTTGGACGGATATTACGATTCCATTTTGGTCGATGCCGGAAAATACCGATCACCCGACACAGAAACCTGAAAAACTTTTGGCAAAAATTATTCTCGCAAGTTCAAACGAAGGTGATATCGTTTTTGATCCCTTCCTTGGTTCTGGGACAACATCTGTAACTGCAAAAAAGTTGAAGCGGAATTACGTCGGTGTCGAAGCCGATGAGTTCTATTGTTGCTTAGCCGAGAAGAGACTTAAAATCGCTGTTGATGATAAATCGATTCAAGGATTCACAGATGGAGTTTTTTGGGAAAGAAATTCTTTGCAAGCGCAAAAGAAAATTGGAAATTAGCAGTTTTTTTTAGATTTTGGTTTTGAAAATTTTCCGGATAATTGTTAACAAATTGTTGCCCAACCCCGTCAGGTCCGAAAGGAAGCAGCGGCAAGTATTCAGTTTGTGTAATTGATTATCCGGTTTTTTTTTACTTTTAGCAATCCATCCAAAATGAATTAACGATTGAAGCAAACAACTGTTTATTCGCTTCATAAATTGTCTCCGGACATTGGAATATGATCAAAAACTTCAATGTGTAACATTTGATCTCAAAACAAACATAATATTTCCTATCAATCAAGGTTTTGTCGGTAAACCGAACCGAATAATTTCCTTCAACTTTATTATTGAATGGAATGTTCACGTAATCTTCGGCTTTACTATTCTCTTTCAGTTTCATTACTCCGAAAGTAGAGCCGAGATTTGCGTTAAGAAACTTCGTTCCTTCCAAATCCGCCGACAAAATTTCTTTGAAAGAAACTCTTTGAAGCGCTTTCCAACCTTCGGGCAAATAGAGGGAATATTTTGATTTTTTGTTTTTATAATTGTTGTAAGATTGGACAGAATCAATCGAAAGTTTTACACCTAATCCCTTTAAAGCAGAAGATTGGTCGTAAAAGAATGGCTTCACCGGTTTTACTAAAAACTGATTTGTGAGTTGAAGGACAATCTTATCAAAATAATTGTCACCGCTGATAAACTCGAGCGAACCTTCGGCAAAAGAAAAAGTATCCCACATTTGCTGTGGAACTAATCCCTTCTCGCTTATAATTTTTGTGCCGATCAAATCGTCAGTAAAAGTTTCTACTTCCTGAATCAGCTGATCATCGGGAGAAAAGAATTGTGTGTACAATCGCAGCGCGAGATGTACCGTATCACCTTTAACGAGATAAAGATTTTTTCTCTTTAACGAAAGAACATCTTTTGAAGTAAACTGTTCAAAAACCTGGAAATAATTTTTCTTCTCTGAGTGAATTGATGTAAGTGAAAGATAACCGTTCAACGATTTATCTATAAAATAACATCGCATGGATGAATCGTACACAGCAAACCGGTTGAAAAAAGGATTCGGGAATTCAACAAGAACTCCGTAGTACGTTTTGCCTGAAGCATTTTTGATGCTGTCAATTTCTATTTTGTTTATTATCGATTGATAAGGAAGATTGATATCGAATAAATTGGAAAGACTATCATTTGCAACTCTATTCCCTCGTGTTGCTTCTGAGATAAGATATTCAATCCCTTTGCCGTTGAATTGATAAACCTTCTCTTTTTTACTGCACCCTGAAAGTATTAAACCGATCAATAGAATTGAAAATAAAAATCTCATTATAACATCTTTAATTAGTTTCATTTACAGTAGTAAAATAAGTAAAAACCAATTCAGCTTTTTTCTTTCCGATAATTTTTTCTAATGCTTCACTCGAAGTTGTTTTGATTACCGAAACACTGCCGAATTCTTTCAATAATTTTTCTGCGATTGATTTCCCGATTCCTTTAATTTCATAAAGTTCACTTGTAATAGTTCGTTTGTCCCGCCGTAGTCGGTGAAAAGTTATGGCAAACCGATGTGCTTCATCGCGTAAACGTTGCAAGAGTTTTAACGAAGATGAAGTTTTTGGAATGATCATCGCTTCTTTTTCGTTCGGAAGAAAAACCTCTTCGAGTCTTTTTGCCAGACCGATTATTTGAAAAGAAGTAAGTCCCAGCTGATGAAGCGCATTAACAGCACTGGAAAGCTGACCTTTGCCACCATCCACCATAATTAAATCGGGAAGCGGCTGATTTGTTTCAATCAATTTCGTAAAATGGCGGGTAAGAACTTCATACATGCTGGCAAAGTCATCGGGTCCAACAACAGTTTTAATGATAAATTTTTTATACTCACTTTTTTTCGGTTTACCGTTTTCAAAAGTAACCATACTTGCAACGGCATCGCTTCCTTGCAAGTTTGAGTTATCGAAACAAACGATTTTCTTGGGCAGTTGTTTTAACCGTAAATCCCTTTGAAGCGCCGAAAGTGCGTAGGGAACACTTCCTTCTTTTTTCATTTTTTGAAGCTGCCATTCTTTTAACTGAAGCAGGGCGTTTTCAGAACTCATTTTCAAAATGGATTTAAGTTTACTTTCTCTCTGCGGAATAGTTATTTTTATTTTGTGTTTCGTCAAGTTTGAAAGCCACTCAGTTATGCTCTCTAAATCTTCCGGTTCAGTTTCAACAACAATTTCATTCGGAATGTCGACAAAATCATTTGCATAATATTGTTTGATCAACGCTGAATAAATTTCCGCCGGTTCGGTTTCGCGTTCAACCGATAAGCGGAATTCTTTCTTCCCGGAAATTTTTCCTTCACGAATATTCAAGATGGAGGAAGCAACATCTTTCCCTTCGTAAGCGATCGCAATAACGTCACGGTCGAGAAAATCATCGCTCACAACTTTTTGCTTATCGGCTATCGATTCAAGCTGTCTAATTTTGTCCCGTACTTCTGCGGCTTTTTCAAATGAAAGTTCGTTGACGTAGAGTTCCATTTTTTTTCTGAGTTCTTTTAATAAGTCGGCAGTTTTTCCTTTTAACATTTTAATAACTTCAGAAACCATTTCGTTGTAAGCGGATTCCGAGATCAAACCTTCGCACGGACCATCACACTTTTTTATGTGATAATCGAGACAGATTTTAAATTTCTTCTTTTCAATTGCTTCTTGAGTTATTGCAAATCTGCAACTCCTGATTTTAAATATCTGATTAATTGCACGGAGAGCATTTCTCATATTCCGAACATCAGTATAAGGACCGAAATATTTTGAACCGTCTCGATAGATTTTACGCGTTGGATAGATTTGCGGAAATGGCTCGTTTGTGACTTTAATAAAGGGATAGGTTTTATCGTCTTTTAGATTAACGTTGTAACGCGGCTTAAATTTTTTGACCAGATTGTTTTCAAGAATTAATGCCTCAACCTCGGAGGTAGTCATTATCAACTCGAAGTCCGCAATTTTTGAAACCAGTGCGACAGTTTTTGCAGAAGTTACCGATGAATGAAAATAAGAGCGGACACGGTTCTTCAGATTTTTTGCTTTGCCAACGTAAATAACATTCTGCTTATCATTAAAAAATTGATAAACTCCCGGCGAGGCGGGTAAATTATTCAGTTTGGTCTCAAGAACTTCATTCATCTGTTCTGGAAAATGATCCCTTAATTATGTTTTAAAGATGTAGTTTTTAGGAATTACTACTATGCCAGATTCAGTGACAAAAAATTTCTTTTTATCTTCAACCGAATCAAATCCAATTTCATAACTCTCAGGGATTTGAACATTTTTATCTATGATCGCGCGGCGAATTCTTGCTCTTCTTCCAACTTTACAATTATTCATGATGATAGAATCGGTTACATAAGCATAACTGTTCACACGAACATTATTTCCAATTATTGAACGCTCAACCAAACCTCCGGAAACGATTGTTCCGTCACAGATCATTGAGTTAAGGGTTCGTCCGATTCTTTCTCCTTCATGCGACAAAGTTTTTGCCGGCGGAAATTGATATTGGTAAGTCCGTAGAGGCCAATCAAAATCATACAAGTTGAATTCAGGAATAACGCTGATCAAATCCATGCTGGAATCATAATAACTGTCGATCGTTCCGATATCTTTCCAGTAAGGTTTATTCTTTTTATTTTCATCGATAAAGGGATAAGCAACAACTTTGTAACCTGATTTTATCATGTAGGGGATAACATCCTGTCCAAAATCGTTATTTCTAATTTTCTTTTCCTGCATTTCAAGTAAAACATCTTTTATAACTTTTGCGTTAAACACGTAACTTGCCATGTTCACAAATGAAAAACCTTTTTTGCCCGGAATTTCCGGCGGATTTTCCGGTTTTTCCATGAATTTGGTCACGTTTCCTTTGTCATCGGTTTCAACAATTCCAAAACGGCTTGCTTCTTCAACCGGAACTTCGATACATGAAAGCGATAGATCAATTTTGTTATCAACGTGGTTTTGGAGCATTTTCATGTAATCCATTTTGTAGATGTGATCGCCACTTAGGATTAAGACCCATTTACATTTTCTATCACTGCTGATCAAATTTAAATTTTGATGGATTGCGTTGGCGGTTCCAAGATACCAATCGTTGCTCATTTTTCGTTGAGGCGGAAGAGTGTAAATGAATTCACCAAGTTCAGGATTGAAGATACTCCATCCTTCAAATAAATGCTGGCTAAGGGAATCAGATTTATACTGAATGAGGACATAGATTCGCCTAAGCCCCGAATTAAGACAATTATTTAGAGTGAAGTCGATAATTCTATACTTGCCTCCAAAAGGAACTGAAGGCTTACTCCGGTATGCTGTGAGCGGATAAAGACGTTCCCCTTGTCCGCCTGCAAGAACCATTGTGATCGTATCTCTTGTAATTGTTGAACCTTGATATTGCATTTCCAGCTCCTACATTGTTTTACTTATGCGGTATCAATATAAAAAAGATAACATAATAAATAAAGAGTTTGGTACGCATTCTGAGATTTTTTTTACACCTGTTCGATAAATTTTCTTAAACGAGTGAGTTTTTTGTTTCCCTGTCGCGGAATCGGTATATTTGCATCTCTTTTATAACAAAATATTTGAGGATTCATGCAAATCGGGTTGATCGGATTACAGAACTCGGGCAAAACAACGCTGTTTAATGCTTTGTCTGCAAAAGGTTCTGAGTCGCAACATCAGCAAAAAGCTGAAGGTTCTAGAGCTGTGGTTAAAGTTCCTGATGCCCGCTTAGATAAAATGACTGAATTGTTCAATCCGAAAAGTGAAGTATTCGCTACGCTTGAAATGATTGACATTCCCGGACTCCAAGTTTCAGACGATAATAAAGTGAAGATCACATCGGATTTTCTGAATAAAGTAAAAAATAATAACGCTCTTTTACATGTAGTTAGGCAATTTGAAAATGATACGGTCCCTCATCCGGAAGTAACTATTAATCCGGCACGAGATATTGAATTTCTTGAAACAGAGTTTCTTTTTGCTGATATGGCGTTAATTGAGAGTCGAATTGAAAAGCTGGCAAAAGATATTTTAAAGATCAAAAATGATCAACTTCAAAAAGAATTGGCACTCTTCAAGAAAATGCAGACTCATGTTGAAAAAGAACTCCCATTGCGGGGAATGACTCTTGACGATAATGAGCGAAAACTTCTATCTGGGTATCAATTTTTAACGATAAAACCACTCATCGTCGGGATAAATTTTGATGAAAATTCTAAAGATGTAGTAGAAAATTTTATTAAAGATATTCAGGCAAAGTTTTCAAAATATTCGCTGATCGTCATTCCTTTCTTCGCTCAGTTTGAATATGAACTAACTCAACTTTCGGATGAAGAGGCTGAAATATTTAAAAATGATTTTGGAATTAGTGAATCGGCTTTTACGCGGATATTACGGACAAGTTATGAACTCCTTGGTTTGCAATCTTTCTTCACGGTTGGCGAAGATGAATGCCGCGCATGGACTATCAAAAAGAATATGACCGCGCAAGATGCTGCCGGTGTTATTCACACAGATTTTTACGATCGTTTCATCCGCGCTGAAGTTGTTCATTATGATGATTATATCACACACGGATCGTTTGCCAAATGCAAAGAAGCCGGAGCCTGGCGATTAGAAGGAAAAGAATATATTGTTAAAGATGGAGACATTTTGAACATCCGCCATAGTTGATGGATGATGTGTAAAGGTTGATGGAGAAGGGCAAAGTAAATAAAAAGATTCACGGTATTGAAAAGTTAGACACAAAAAAAGTTAATTGAACATCGAATACGCTGTCACAGATTCATCTCATCAAAACTTCTTGTCAACCTTAACATTCAAATTATGAAACGAGTTTACGGAAAACTGTAAACTGATAACTGAAAACTGATAACTTAAAAAAGAGGTACGATTTTGTTCAGCTTAGATAAAATTAGAAACATTGCTATTATCGCTCACGTTGATCACGGTAAAACAACATTGGTAGATTATATTCTTAGACAAACCGGCGCTTGGAGAGAGAACCAGCAAGTAGAAAAAAGAATTATGGATTCCAACGACCTTGAACGGGAAAGAGGAATAACGATTCTTGCAAAAAACTTGAGCGTTTTTTATAAAGATTATAAAATCAATATCATCGATACTCCCGGTCACGCTGATTTCGGCGGTGAAGTTGAAAGAACTTTGTTAATGGTTGATGGCGTGCTTCTTTTAGTTGATGCCGCTGAAGGACCGCTCCCACAAACAAAATTCGTTTTGAAAAAGTCACTTGAGTTGGGAATTAAACCGATCGTTGTTATCAACAAGATTGATCGAAAAGATGCGCGTCCAAACGAAGTGCTAAATGAAATATTCGATCTTTTTGTTGCACTTGGCGCAACCGACGAGCAACTTGATTTCCCTTACGTTTATGCAATTGCAAAACAAGGTATTGCAAAAATTCATCTTGAAGATGAAAGCACAACGCTTTCTCCACTTCTCGATCTTATCATAGAAAAAACTCCAACACCTGAAGCTGATCCGGACAAACCATTTCAAATGCTAATATCTGCAATTGATTATAACGATTATCTTGGAAGAATCGGCATTGGAAAAATTCATCACGGGAAAGTTGCTGCAGGAGATCAAGTTCTTCTAATAACTCACGAAGATGAGAGAAGTGAAGCTAAAATTAGTAAGCTCTATGCGTATGAAAACATCAAAAGAGTTGAGATAAAAGAAGCCTCAGCGGGAGATATTGTTGCCGTTGCTGGAATTGAAGATATTAATATTAGCGATACACTTACTGACAAGCGCGTGCCGGAAAAACTTCCTTCACTTGCAATTGAAGAACCGAGAATTACAATGAACTTTGTTGTAAACAATTCTCCTTTTGCCGGAATTGACGGTAAGTATGTAACGACAAGAAATCTGTTTGAACGCCTCGCAAAAGAATTGAAAATCAATGTGAGTCTTCGTGTTGAAGTGACAGATTCAGCAGACGTTTTTAAAGTAAGCGGAAGAGGCGAACTTCATCTCGCCATTCTTATTGAAAACATGCGTCGCGAAAGCTATGAGTTGCAAGTGAGCAAACCGCAGGTAATTATGAAGCGTATTTTGGATGTAATGTCAGAGCCAATTGAACACGTGATCATTGATGTTCCGGAAGAATATGTTGGAATTGTAATTGAGAAAATGGGAAAAAGAAAAGGTGAAATGAAAAACATGATCACTTTTAACCAAAATACCCGTTTGGAATTTTTCGTTCCTTCACGCGGATTGATCGGCTACAGATCCGAATTTGTAAATGATACCAGAGGAACCGGAATTCTTCACCACAATTTCCACACGTATGAACCTTTCAAAGGAGAAATAGTTCAACGGCAGCGCGGTGCGTTAGTTGCAATGGAAAGCGGAATTGCTTCAGCATACGCGATGTGGAAGTTACAGGAACGTGCTGTATTCTTTATCGAACCGGGAACAAAGGTTTATGAAGGAATGGTCGTTGGTGAAAATTCACGCAGCAATGATATGGGTGTGAATGTTACTAAGACAAAACAACTTTCTAATATGCGGTCATCAGGCGCTGATGAAGCGATTCGTATGGAACCGCCGCTAATTCATACGCTTGAGCAGGCAATTGAATGGATTACCGATGATGAATACGTTGAAGTTACTCCGACGGCAATTCGTATCAGAAAAAAATATTTAACAGATATGGATAGAAAAACTGCAAGGTTAGCCGCTAAAAGAGCGGACGAGCAAAATGCGGGGAATTAAAATCTAAAGTTTATCGAGAAGATGAAGTTATTGTGCTTCATCTTCTCCGATAAAACAAACATCGCAAGAACACGATTCATAAATTTCATCATATCCATAGTCAATCACTAACTCTTCACCGGCTTTAATATCTCTGCTGGCAGCTAACCAAAGTGATTCATCATCCCGGTCATCAACGTAGCAATTGTAAGAGCAACTATGGTTAATAAATTTTATCTTTTCAGTGTTTGATACATCAATGTAATTGTCACCGTTCCAAAAAATGTAAACATTCCCTTCATCTTCTTCCCGGCGAACGCATTCTTCTTCACTAATAACGTCCCCTTTAATTACCATTATCTCTTCATCGGTTTTTATTTCAACCGAAGTAAAAATTCCAAACCCATGAATTCCGGATTCTTTTACAAATAAATCTTTTTCAAAAGGCATAATTACTTAACCGATTCCTTTAGTTTTCTCAACCTTAAAAGTTCATCAACAAGTTTTTGCATAAACGAATTTTCCGTTATCGGGAAAATGTACTTATACTCTTCTGTGGAACTGTTCGTATCGTATTGAAAACTTTTTATTAACTGATTGGAAGGATCATAATAAGCTACCTTTTTCAATCCGTATTTATATGATTGCAGATCAACAGCATAAAGAGTTTTGGTTCTCATAATATTGTCGGAAATCCCTTCGAGTGAAAGAGTAGGGCGGTGCATTTCTAAAATCCAAATATCAAAAGCAGGACTGTTGATCGTATCGAGTTGCGAGCGGTCGTACCACATCCGCTGATCGTCATTAATTATTAATGGTTTCCAATTATGGCTGGTAGTTTGCCCCACAACATTTATTGTTATGATCAATAAAAGGTATAAAATAAAACTGTATTTTTGCATCAAGTGGTTCTTATTCTAATTATTAGCTTCTGGACATTAATGAACGAGAAAAAAATATTTTCCCGGCTGCTATAATAATCATTTATTCTCTTTTTACACAAAACTAGGAAACATTTGACTTATAACGATTTCGTAAAGATTGTTGAAATTGATTTCACTTTTTCTCAGCGATAAAAGTTTTTTTTGAAATTCCCCTTGACTTTCAACATAAAGGGAATTAGTTTTGGTATAAGGATTCATTATGCTTACCCCCCATAGTGAATCTGGAAAGCCCGGTAGTCCAACTACCGGGCATTTTTTTGTAATTGCATCTCTAAAATCTCTTCTTCCAAGGATACTAAAATCATAAACGAAATTGTAGTTTGAAGAAAACTCGTTTTTAATTGAAAAGAAATGTGGTAGATTTACCCTCCAAATTTTTAATATACAGGGTATTTTGAAAGGTGTTATTAATGAAAGTTCGTTCCGGTTCTTTTATTCGAAATCTGGGGATTTGTTTGATGATCATTTTATTTTCGATTGATAGCTACTCACAATCGGATCAAAAGTTTATTGTAGGCGGAGTTTCTGTTGAAACAGAGAATCAAGAGAATAATTCCGCAACAACCTTAGGAACAAACGGTTACTATGATGCAGCTTATAAATTATATGGTACTGCACTCCGAACTGCTTTGCACAATCTTATAAAAGGACATACCTCTATAAGTTATTCAGGTCTTTGGACTGCCTTCGTAACTACAGATAAAAAACCGAACGGAAAAGTCTGGGATATGTACTCTGATATCCCTGGCGGAACTCCGCCATATCAATATACGTTTTCAACAGATCAATGCGGCAGTTACAGCGGCGAAGGAAGTTGTTACAATCGTGAACACTCATGGCCAAAAAGCTGGTTTAATGATCTCACTCCGATGTATTCTGATCTTTTCCATCTTTTCCCTACTGATGGACAAGTAAATGGTATGAGAAGTAATTATAACTATGGAAATGTTTCATCTCCAACCTGGACTTCTAAAAACGGAAGTAAGTTAGGTCCAAACACTTTCCCGGGATTTACAGGAACCGTCTTCGAACCGATCGATGCATATAAAGGTGATTTTGCCCGTGGGCACATGTATATGTCTGTTAGATATTATTTGGAAGACTCCGGTTGGTCTTCAAGTAATGGAACAAATAAAGCAGAACTACTACCCTGGTATGCAAATCTTTTATATTCATGGAGCGTGTTGGATACCGTAAGTGCTAAAGAAATTAACCGTAACAATGCCATTTATGGAATTCAAAAAAATAGAAACCCGTTTATCGATCATCCGGAATATGCAACGGAAATATGGAAAACGACAATGACTCCATCTGTTGTATCGGTAGCCGAAATGAATTCTTCTTCAATACTAATTGATTTTTCGCGCTATCTCGATTCTACAGTTGCTGTAACTCCGCAAAATTTTATTTTTGATCATTCAATTGGGAACCCAACGAATATTGAATGGGGAGTGAACAGTGACGTTTCCAAAATACTCATTCAAGTTCCTGCGCTTGCAACGGGGACAACTTACTCAATTCAACTAAAGAATTTGAAAAGCATTAACAATGTAGTGATGAATGATACGGTTATTACTTTCAAAACATCGGGAGTATCCGGAATTAATGATGGGCAAGAAATACCGCAAGGATTTGAATTGAATCAAAACTATCCGAATCCGTTTAATCCGAGTACTGTAATCAGTTGGCAATTGGCAGTAGGCAATCACACAACTTTAAAAGTCTATGATGTATTAGGAAATGAAGTTGCAGAACTTGTAAACAATTTTCTGGAAGCGGGAAATTACAAAGTTGAGTTTAATGCATCATCACTCTCAAGCGGAATATATTTTTACAAATTAAGCGCCGGTAACAAATCGGCAATAAAGAAACTAATTCTTATTAGGTGATGCCATGAGAATAAAAATAATTGCTTCGATTATTTTTTGTTTAGTTTTAGTATCAAGCGTATCGTGTCACGTCAAAAGTGTTTACAGTTCTGTTTATGATTCGCTAAATTTCAAAGGTCTGGTGCGAACATATCTTATACACGTTCCGCCGGGATATGTAAACACAAAACCAGCTTCTTTGATTATAGCTTTGCACGGCGGATTCGGAAGCGCTGTGAATATCGAAAACCAATCTCTGCTTAGCATTAAATCCGATGAAGCAAACTTTATTGTTGTTTATCCGGAAGGAATTAGAGTGCTTGGGATTAGAACATGGAATGCCGGAGGATGCTGTGGATCGGCAGAATCGTTTAATATTGATGATGCCGGGTTTATTGATACACTCATCGAAAAACTTTCTGTCGAATATAACATCGATCAAAAAAGGATTTTTGCAACGGGAATTTCAAACGGCGGGATGATGTGTTACCGGCTTGCAAGCGATCTCTCGAATAAAATTGCCGCAATAGCACCGGTTGCCGCAACAATGGTAATTAAAACTACAGTCAATGCTTCACGCGCTGTTCCAATCATTCATTTTCACTCTTTCAATGATACCAATGTTCCTTACACCGGTGGAATTGGAAGCGGAGTTAGCGATCATTACAATCCTCCACTCGATTCTGTTTTTAACGTCTGGATGCATGTTAACGGCTGCCTCAAAAAAGATACGATTCAAAACGATCAGGATTATTTACTTGTTAAATGGAGTAACTGCGTCAACAATTCGGAGATAGATTTTTATATAACACGCGATGGGGGACATTCATGGCCCGGCGGTGTTAAATATCTTCCGGGAGACGAACCATCTAAAGTTATTAATGCAATGATTTGATGTGGGAATTTTTTCAAGCGCACCCGATGCCGGATAGTGCCACAGCAGTTTACGAACAAAGCTTAAAGATGCCAAATGAATTTCAACTCTTTCAGAATTATCCAAATCCATTTAACCCGGTAACCGAGATCAGTTGGCAATTGGCAGTAGGCAGTCATGCAACTTTAAAAGTTTATGATCTTCTTGGAAATGAAGTTGCAGCGCTTGTAAATAATTGGATGGAAGCGGGAACATATCGAACAAGATTCGATGCATCGTCGTTTTCAAGCGGAATATATTTTTATAGTCTAACTGCTGACTGCAACCATGAGATGATGAAGATGATTATAATCAAATAGTTTTACGTTCTATGATTTTACTGATTTTATAACACCCATCAACTGTTCATGCAATTTCCCGTTGGAAGCTAAAATCTGTTTTGAGAAAATATCGATTTTATCTCCGCTAAAATTGGTGACAATTCCGCCGGCTTCTTCAACAATAAGTTTTCCGGCGGAGATATCCCATGGATGAAGATGCACTTCCCAGAAGCCGTCGAATACTCCTTTTGCTACGTAACAAAAATCAATTGCAGCCGAACCAAGACGTCGCACTGCACGCGTTCGTTTGATCATTTCAATAAAAATTTCAATTGCGTTATCGGGATTTTCTTCGATGTTGTAAGGGAAACCGGTAACGAGAAAACTTCTCCGCAAATTATCATTTTGGTTAACGGAAATTTTAACATCGTTGCAATAAGAGCCGTTGCCAAGTTCGGCAGAGTAAATTTCTTTTCGCATAACATCATAGACAACTCCGGCAATAGTTACTCCGTTTTTCTGCAAACCGATAGAGACTGAAAAAATCGGCAGACTATGTGCAAAATTTGACGTGCCGTCTAATGGATCAATAACCCAAACATATTCCGAATTCTGATTATGCTCACCCGATTCTTCCGTAAGTAAACTATGGGTTGGATATTTTTTTGTGATGAAATCAATGATATGTTTTTCAGATTTTTTATCTATCTCGGTAACTAAATTCGATTCGTTTGTCTTAAATTCGATTGAAAAATTCTTTCCGAAACCTTCACGGATAATTTCTCCCGCTTCTTTAGCAACGGTAATTAAATCAGTAATCATAGTAACTCCGAATAATGTAAAAAATGCTTCAACAATTTAAGATAAAGAAAGGGGAATAACACTCAGCCGGTCGTAAAAACGCAATGGGACGTGGATTAGTTATGATATTGTTAAGATCAAATAAGATAGAAATTCTGAATTCATAAAAAATCATAATTGATCTTAATAAATCCGCGTACCATTGTTTTCTCCCAGCAAAGGGAGAAATATCATTCTTACTTCTCCATAAAAATTTGGTATATTTCATTCCGAAATTTGAGAAAAAGGAGAACTTTAGAACGTGAACGTTGAAATTGAAAATTTACCCAAGGACGAAAACCTGTTAATCGATAATTTGCCGGAAATCCTACCGGTTTTACCTTTAAGAGATATTGTAATTTTCCCATACATGATCTTCCCGGTGCTGGTGGGCAGAGAACAGTCAATTAGAGCAGCTAATGCTGCTGTTGACCGGGACAAATTTATCTTTCTTTCAAGTCAAAAAAAATCAAATTTGGAAGACCCGCAGCAAGAAGATATTTATCTTGAAGGAACGATTGCACGAATTGTGCAGATACTAAAACTGCCAAACGGGTTAATGAAAATTTTAGTCGATGGTCTTTTGCAAGGAAAAATTATTGAGTTCACCGGAAACAAAGATTTTTTTGAAGCCAGGGTAGAAGTAATAATTCCTAAGATTGAAAACGACCACGAGATGAAAGCTCTTGTCCGTCAAATGACGGGACTCTTCAAAGAATATGTGAAGATAAACCGGAATATTCCGTCGGAAGCTATTAACGCTTTTGAGGCAATTGAAGAACCGGATAGAAAGTTGTTTTATGCGGCGGCAAATATCAATCAAACGCTTGAAGTGAAACAGAAAATCCTTGTTCAAACAGAAATTAAAGACCAATTCTACGAAGTAATTAAACTGCTGAACTCAGAGATCGATATTCTTAAAATAGAAAAAGAAATTGACGGAAAAGTCCAGGAGAATATTGGAAAGACACAGCGGAAATTTATCATTCAAGAGCAAATTAAAATTCTGCAGGATGAATTAGGAGAAGATGAGGAAAGCAATTCCGAGATAAGCAAACTCCGCGACAAAATTAAAAAAGCTAAAATGCCTAAACTCGCCAATGATGCCGCGATAGAAGAACTGAACAAATTACAAAAAATACCTCCGATGTCTCCTGAGTTTACGGTTATCAGAAATTATTTGGATTGGCTGATCGATGTTCCGTGGTACAAAAAATCGGAAGATCATTTAGATATCAAACATGTAGAAACTATTTTGAACGAAGATCATTTTGGATTGGAAAAACCGAAAGAGAGAATCATTGAACATATTGCCGTGCTTAATTTAGTAAAGCAAATGCGTGGACAGATTCTTTGTCTTGTTGGTCCTCCCGGAGTTGGAAAAACTTCTCTCGGCAAATCGATTGCTCGTGCAATTGGAAGAGAATTTGTTCGAATTAGTCTTGGCGGAGTGAGAGACGAAGCCGAAATTCGCGGACACAGAAAAACTTATATAGGTTCCATGCCGGGTAAAATAATTCACGCGATGAAACGTGCCGGAACGGTAAATCCGTTGATCCTTCTTGATGAGATCGACAAGATCAGCAATGATTTTCGCGGCGATCCTTCATCCGCAATGCTTGAAGTTCTTGATCCCGAACAGAACCACACTTTCCAGGATCATTATTTAGAAGTTGATTACGACTTGTCTCAAGTAATGTTCATTACCACGGCAAATATTCGTTACTCAATACCATTGCCGCTTCAAGATAGGATGGAGATAATCGAACTGCCAAGTTATTTGGAATATGATAAACTTGAAATTGCGAAACGTCATCTTCTGCCAAAACAAATAAAGGCGCACGGACTCGAAGATAAAAATGTAGTGATTACTGATGAATCGATTAGAAAAGTTATCTCAGGTTATACAAGAGAATCCGGCGTTAGAAATCTTGAAAGGGAATTAGCTTCTCTTTGCAGAAAATCGGCAAAAGAAATTGTACTACGAAGTTCGAGTAACGGCAGCAGTGCTAAAAGTAAATCTCCTTTAGTAATCGATGAGAAAAAAGTTGAAGAATTTCTGGGAATTCCAAAATATAGACGGCAAGCTGTACAGAAAGAAAACCGCATCGGAAGCACAACGGGATTAGCCTGGACAAGTGTTGGTGGTGAAATATTAGAAGTTGATGTAACCATCATGCCGGGACAAGAAAGACTTTCGCTTACCGGACAACTCGGCAGCGTGATGAAAGAATCTGCTCAAGCCGGATTAAGTTACATCCGCTCAAACGCAAAAAAACTTGGCGTACCGGAACAGTTTTTTAAAGGAAAAGAAATTCATATTCATTTGCCTGAAGGTGCAATTCCGAAGGATGGACCTTCTGCCGGAATAACTATGGTGATGGCGATGCTTTCCGCAATTTCGGGTAAACCAACTGCATCAGACGTTGCGATGACCGGTGAAATAACTTTGCGCGGAAAAGTTTTACCCATCGGTGGATTGAATGAAAAACTTATCGCTGCAAAGCGAAGTAATATTTCTACCGTTTTAATTCCGAAGGATAATGAGATCGACTTGAAAGAAATTCTTCCAAAGGTGAAAGACGGTTTAATCATTATTCCGATCGAAAGAATTGAGCAGGCTCTTCCGTATGTGTTTAAAAAAACCGCTACTAAGAAAAAACAACCGGTAACAAAGAAGAAAGCAATCACCAAGAAAAAGAAATAAATGGCGGAAGAGTTTAAAATAGGCTCAAATCTAACTGATGAAGAAAAATATTCTGCTTTGTTACGGCAGATGAAATTTCTATTAAGTAAAGACGATCTCCTGCTCTCAAATCTTTCAAATTGTACTGCCGCATTAAAACAGACTTTTGACAAAATAAGCTGGGTCGGTTTTTATCTTTTTGATGGCGAAAAACTTTATCTAGGTCCGTTTCAAGGGAAAGTTGCCTGCACAAAAATTGAACTTGGCAAAGGCGTTTGCGGAACTGTAGCATTGAAAAAGGAAACAATTATCGTCCGGGATGTTAATTCTTTTCCGGGACATATCGCTTGCGATGATGGTTCAAATTCTGAAATCGTCGTTCCGATTTTGAAGGGTAATGAGTTAATTGGAGTTTTAGATTTGGATAGCTATCAATTTAACGCATTTAACGAGACTGATAGAAAAAATTTAGAAGATCTATGTAAGTTTTTAGCGCAAGAAATTTTTGTTAATTAGGAATTCATATGTCATTTGTTGTTACAGCAAGAAAATACCGCCCGAAACTTTTTGATGAAGTTGTTGGACAAGAACACATTACCAATACGCTGAAAAATGGAATTAAAAGCGGAAGAATTGCCCACGCCTTTATATTCACCGGTCCGCGTGGAGTTGGGAAAACAACTACAGCAAGAATTCTTGCTAAAGCATTAAATTGTCAAAATCCAAAAGATGCCGAACCTTGTAACGAATGTGAAATGTGCAAGTCCATTCAATCAACTCAATCGATGGACATTATCGAAATTGATGCTGCATCAAACCGCGGTATTGATGACATTCGTACACTGCGCGACTCGGTAAAATATACTCCGACAAAAGGGAAGTATAAAGTTTATGTTATCGATGAAGTGCACATGCTTACAAAAGAATCTTTTAATGCACTTCTAAAAACTTTAGAAGAACCACCGTCGCATACGATTTTTATTTTCGCAACAACAGATATTCACCGTGTCCCGATCACCATTATTTCCCGCTGCCAGCGCTACGATTTTAGAAGAATTGACGTCAACACTATCAAAACTTTATTGAGCAAAATCGCCACCGATCAAAAAATTTCCATTGATGATAAAACCTTAACGTTGATTGCAAAAAAATCTGATGGCGGACTCCGTGATGCTGAAAGTTTTTTCGATCAAGTAGTGGCTTTTTGCGGAGAGAACGTTGAGTATGAAACGGTAATCAAGATTCTCAACTTTATTGATGATGAATTGTATTTTCAAGTTTCAGATGCTATAAAAACAAAAGATTACCAAACGGCTTTTTCCGTAGCTGAAAAAATTTATCAAAATGGCTGGAGCTTTACCGATTTTTTAGAAGGACTGATAGAACATTTTAGAAATATTTTAACTGTGCAATTATCGGGAACAACTTCACTCATCGAGACAGCAGAAGTTTATAAGGAACTCTACAAATCAAACCGGAATTTATTTACTGAAAATGATTTAATAAGGATTATTAACTCACTCACCAAAACAACATCAGAATTGCGTTTCGCAGTTAATCACAAATTAAAAGTTGAGATGGCGTTGTGTTTTATCATCGGGTTAGAGTCAACTTTAACGATCTCGCAACTTGTAGGAATGGTAAATTCAGGAAAGTTTTCAGAAATTCAGATGACGAGTGGAGGAAGTGAAATTCTTCCCGAACAAAAAAACAACTTCATACAGCAGGCAAAGTCAGTTGAAAAGAAGGTAGAAGAAAGAGTGAGTAATGCCCCCAATTCTCCTAAACTTTCGCAGACCGAGTTGATCCCAAACAAATCGATTGACAAAGTCACCTTCAATCTCCAAAATGATCAATTTGATCACCAAACTTTTGTTGATAAATGGGAAGGTTTTGTTTCAGCAATTACAAAAGAGAAGAAATTACTTTTCGGGAAAATATTGGGGCAAATTTCTCCCGTGAGTTTAATCGAATCGACTTTGAATGTTCATTTAGCCGATGATTTCTCGAAAGATGTGATCATTAAACATGAAGACTATTTCACTCAAAAAACGGATGAAATTTTTGGAACAAAACTAAAATTCAATTTTGTAGAAAAAGAAGAAAATGAAGAGAAATCCGGGGAAGATTCTGATTCGTCTAGTACCAAAAGCGGTACACCTGATACAAAACTCTATAATTTTATAAAAAATGAATTAGGCGGTAAAGAAGTTTATTAAAAGGGGGATTTTAACCGGGGAAAAATTGTAAAATTTTTGATAATTCCTTAACTTTTCATACCATGTCTAAAAAATTAATTGTCGCAATCGATGGACCTGCCGGTTCAGGAAAAAGTACCACAGCAAAACTTCTTGCAAACAAACTTAAGTATCTCTATTTGGATACCGGCGCGATGTATCGTGCAATCACTTATCTTGCACTGAAGCAAAATATAACCGAAAATGAAGTTGAAGTTGTCGATCTTCTTAAAAAGACGGAAATAGAACTCAATTATTCGTATGGAATTTCCCGGGTTTTTGCAAACAAAGTGGAACTTACGGACGAAATCAGAAATCAGGAAGTGAATGGAAAAGTAAGCGACATCAGTAAAATTAAACAAGTCCGCCAAATTTTAGTTGATAAGCAAAGAGAAATTGGTGCTTTAGGTGGAATTGTGATGGAAGGAAGAGATATCGGAACAGTTGTATTTCCAAATGCCGATGTGAAATTCTTTTTAACCGCAACAATAGACGAGCGTACAAAACGACGTACAAAAGAAATGACTGAAAACGGAAAACCTGTTCATGAAGAAATTGTAAAAGAAAGTTTGTTGAATCGAGATAAAATTGATTCGAGTAGGAAAGAAAGTCCACTTTTAAAGGCTGAAGATGCGATTCCCGTTGATACTTCTTTTTTAACAATTGATGAACAAGTAAATTTTATTTACGATGAAGTAGCCAAAGTTGCTCTCTCAAAAGGTGTTGAACTTTGAGGTTGAAAAATTTGTTATCTTTGCAAAGAAAAGAATAACTTTAGGATGCCCGATGACCAAAGAAGAGATAATAAAATATATATCGTTGGAGAAGCCGAATCTTCAAGAAAAATACGGTGTTACAAAAATCGGACTTTTTGGCAGTTATGCACGTGGTGAGCAAAACGGCGAGAGCGATATTGACATTGTTGTTGAATTGGAAAAACCTGACCTCTTTTTTTTGATTGGAATAAAACAATCCTTTCAGGAGGCAATGAATGTTAATGTTGACGTTGTAAGATTTAGAAAAGAGATGAATCAAGTCCTAAAAAAAAGAATATTACGGGATGCGATTTATGTTTGATGTCGAGCTTGTTATCGATATTCTCAAAAACATCAACTGGTCGTTGAATCAAATTGATAAGCGATTCGCGAAGATTAAATCATCCCAAGATTTTATCGTTGATGATGAAGGTTTAGAAAAGCTTGATAGCATTTGTATGCAATTAATTAATATCGGTGAAGCTTTAAAACAAATTGATAAAATTACCTCAAATCGACTTCTCGCAAGCTATAATGAAATTGACTGGAAAAGTGCAAAAGGAATGAGAGATATCATCACTCATCACTATTTTGATATTGATTCTGAGACGGTTTACTCTGTTTGTACCGATCATCTTCCAGAGATGAAAAAGGCGATAGAATTAATATTGGGTGACTTGATGAATAACGACATTAGTTCAAATCCCGATGAGAGTTAAGTGTGCTTATATCAATAGATAAAAACGCCGGATTTTGCTGGGGAGTTGTTCGCGCTATCGATTTTGCTGAAAGAGAACTGCAAAATTCATCAAAATTATATTCGCTTGGAGATGTAATTCATAATGCTTTGGAAGTAGAACGACTAGCAAAACTGGGTATGGAAACAATTTCGGTTGACGATTTTGACAAAATTCCGACCGGGAGTAAAGTTTTAATTCGCGCTCACGGTGAACCGCCATCAACATATAAAAAAGCAGTTGCGTTTGGAATTGAATTAGTCGATGCTACATGTCCGGTGGTTACAAAAGTTCAGGAAAGAATTAAAAAGTTCGTTGATAAAAATTACCAGGTTGTAATTTTCGGCAAAAAAGATCACGCTGAAGTAATTGGTCTGCGCGGTGTAACCGGTGATAAAGCGATCGTTATTTTAACTTTGGCCGAAGCTTTAGAGAAAGTAGATTTATCACTTCCGACTGTTCTATTTTCACAAACAACGATGGATAAAGAGACTTTTGCTTCAATCGCCGCGGCACTAAAAGCAAAAGTCAAAGAACTGGTTATTGGAACAATTGAAGACGAAGCGGTAGAATTTCACGCAAAAGACACGATTTGCGGGCAGGTTTCAGGGCGAGAAAAAAAGCTTAGAGAGTTTGCCCTTTCAAACGATGTTCTTATCTTTACAGCAGGAATAAAGAGCAGTAATGGGAAAGTCCTTTACTCAATCGCCAAAGAGGTAAATGCCGACACTTTTTTTGTCGAATCAAGAGAAGAAATAGATTTTTCGTGGTTCAACAATGCCAAAACTGTTGGAATTACCGGCGCAACTTCTACACCGCAATGGGTGATGGAAGAAATTAAAAATGTTATTGAAGATCATTTTAAGAATTAGAAATTTATAAGTCATCATTAATTAATAATGTAAAACTAAATTCTCTGTTTTTATTTTCATTTGATGACTTGGAAAGTAAATACAGATAATTATTTTTTTGGAGGCTTAATGTCCGAAAAGAAAAAAAAATCACTCCTTGATGAATTCAACAGTGCAAAAAAATTCTTCCATGATGAGGAATATTCTCAAGAAGAATTCTCTGCACTTTCTAAACTGTACGGAGATTCCTTCCGTGATGTAAAAGAAGGCGAGATCATAAAAGGAACTATTGTCAGAGTTCAACAAGATACTGTTATTATCGATGTCGGTTTTAAATCCGAAGGTCAAATTCCTAAAGACGAATTCTCTCCTGATGAACCGATTAGAGTCGGTGCTGAAATTGAAGTAGTTCTCGAAAGCGTTGAAGATCAAGAAGGTAATCTTGTTCTCAGCAAAAGACGCGCAGACTTTCTCAGAATTTGGGAAAAAGTTGTTCGCGCACATGATACCGGTGAAATTATTCAAGGAAAAATTGTTCGCAGAATTAAAGGCGGTATGGTTGTTGACCTTATGGGAATGGAAGCATTCTTACCTGGTTCACAAATTGATGTTCGCCCGATCCGCGATTTTGATGCTTTCGTTGGTAGAATGATGGACTTCAAAGTTGTTAAGATCAATATCCCGACTGAAAATGTTGTCGTTTCTCATAAAGTTCTTGTTGAAGAAGAAATGGCTGATCAACGCAAAGAAATTCTCGATAGACTTGAAAAAGGTCAAATCCTCGAAGGAATTGTTAAAGCAATTACCGACTTCGGTGTGTTCGTAGATCTTGGCGGTGTTGACGGATTAATTCATATCACCGATCTTAGCTGGGGAAGAATCAATCATCCGAATGAAGTTGTTAAACTTGATGAAACCATTAATGTTGTTGTTACTGATTTCGATGAAGAGAAGAGAAGAATTTCACTTAGCTTGAAAAAACTTCTTCCTCATCCTTGGGAAAATATCGAAGAGAAATTACAGATCGGTACAAAAGTTGCCGGTAAAGTAGTTTCACTAACCGATTACGGTGCATTTATCGAAATCGAAAAAGGAATCGAAGGATTGATCCACAATTCCGAAATGAGCTGGACTCAACACATCAAACATCCATCGCAAGTTGTTGCAATGGGTCAAATGATTGAAGCTGTTGTTCTTAGTTTGGATAAAGAAGAAAAGAAAATCTCTCTTGGAATTAAACAACTCGAACCGGATCCATGGCAAGAATTAATGCAGAAATACCCTGTTGGTTCAAAGCATCACGGTATTGCAAGAAATCTTACCAACTTCGGAGTATTTGTTGAACTTGAACCTGGTGTTGACGGGTTGGTTCACATTTCCGATTTATCATGGACAAAGAAAATCCGTCACCCCGGGGAAGTTGTAAAGAAAGGTGAAAGAATTGAAGTTCTCGTTCTTTCTGTTGATGTTGATCAGAGAAAAATTTCTCTTGGCCATAAACAAATTCAAGACAATCCTTGGGATATCTTTGAAAGATCTTATGCTGTTGGAATTGAGACCCAAGCCAAGATCGTACGCATCATTGAAAAAGGAGTTATTGTAGAACTTCCGCTTGATGTTGACGGATTTGTACCTACAAGTCATCTTTCAACTGCAAAGATCAAAAACCTCTCGATCCATTTTCCGATCGACACTCAAATTGATTTAGAAGTCATTGAGTTCGATAAAGAAAACAAGAAAATTGTTATGAGTGCGTTAGCGTTCTTAAAAGATAAAGATGAAGCTGTCATTCAGGAATTCATTACTTCGCATAAACTCGAAAAAATGACTCCGCAAGATGTAATGACGGCTGATACAGTTACGGTAAACTCGGCAGACTTCCCGAACTTTGAACTTCCGGAAGAAAGTCTTGCTCCACCGGAACAAGTTCAAGAATAATAAATGAACAGGTAATTAATATAGAGACATGCCATGGCATGTCTCTATGTTTTAAAGAGTATGAATAAAAAAGTTGCACTGCATACCTTAGGTTGTAAATTAAATTTTTCAGAAACCGCGGCGATCGGTAAACAGTTTACCACTCGCGGCTTTTCGGTTGTTGATTTTTCGGACCACGCTGACGTATATGTGCTAAACACTTGCTCGGTAACTGAAAATGCGGAAAAGGAATGCCGGCAGGTTATTCGTCGTGTATTAAAACAAAATCAAGAAGCGTTTGTTATTGTTACCGGCTGTTATGCACAACTTCGCCCGGAAGAAATTGCAAGGATAGACGGTGTGGATGCGGTTCTGGGAAGCAACGAAAAATTTGATCTCTTTTCTTACTTAGATGATTTTGAAAAGAAAGAACTCGCGTGCATCTACACTTCAACAAAAAATGAACTCGACCATAGTTTTGGTATCGCATCTTCCACGGATATCGATTCAAGAACCCGCGCATATTTTAAAATCCAAGACGGATGCGATTATAAATGCACTTACTGTACAATTCCATTGGCGCGTGGTGTAAGTCGGAGTTTAGAACCGGAAAAAGTAGTTGAACAATTCCGTTCGATTGTAGCGCAAGGTTATAAAGAAATAATTTTAACCGGAGTGAACGTAGGCGATTACGGAAAATTTTTTGAAATAGATTTTTTTCATCTACTGAAAAAATTAATTATGGTTGAAGGAGATTTTAGAATCCGCATAAGTTCTATTGAACCAAATCTTTTAACCGATGAAATTATCGCACTTACTTTATCAACTGAAAAACTTTGTAGGCATTTTCATATTCCGTTGCAAAGTGGAAATGATAAAATCCTTCGTTTGATGCAGCGTCGTTATAACACTGAAGATTATAAAATTCTAATTGAAAAATTAAATAGTGTCGATCCGGAAATCGGAATTGGCGTTGATGTTATCATCGGTTTTCCCGGCGAGACTGAAGAAGATTTTCAAGAAACTTATAACTTTCTCAACGAATTACCGATCTCATATCTCCATGTATTCGCTTATTCAGAGCGTCCGGATACAAAAGCAATTTCATTCCCTGGAAAAGTTGGTAGTGAAGAGCGTAAACGTAGAAGTACACTGTTGAGAATTCTTAGCGATAAAAAAAGATTTGCATTTCAAGAAAAATTTATCGGTAAACAAGAAAGAGTCCTTTTTGAAGAAGCGGATGATAACGGTATAATTAAAGGGTTTACTTCAAATTATATTAGAGTCTTTCATCCGTTCATGAATGAATTACAGAATCAGTTTACAGAAGTGAGCATTGAAAAAGTTCTCGGAAATTATTGTAACGCTTCGCTTGAAGGGGAAAATTTTTCCGTTGAACGGTTAGCAGTTTAATCCATAAGTTTAATTAAAAAAAATATGAAAAAATTCTTCTTCCTAATTCTTGTTGCGGTTTCAATTATGTCTCGAACAACAGTCAGCCAAATAAAAGATCAGACTGGTTCTTATAATTTTAGTTTTACCGATCAACTTAAAAGCGAAACTACTATTCATCAAGAATTCTTTGTGACATCACCGGCGAAGAAAAATATTGCTGTTGCAATTTTATATTCGGCTTTGTTACCGGGGATGGGGGAGTTGTACGCCGATAATTATGAGTCTGGCAAATATTTTACCATTACCGATGTTGCACTGTATGGAGTTTATTTTGGTGTGAATACATATGGAGATTGGAAGAAGGAGAACTACAAATCTTTCGCTCAAACGTACGGAGGAGTTGCTTCGATCGGAAAAAATGATGATTATTTTGCAACTATCGGAAATTATAAAAATATTGATCAGTACAACGATGAAAAAGCGCTTGAACAACGATTTACGGAAATGTTCGACAAAAATATTATGAATTGGAAATGGGAAAATGAAACACAACGCCGCCAGTACCGCGGAATGTGGCTTTCGAGCCAGCGCGCTTATAATAATTTACAATTTGTAGTCGGGGCGATGTTGGTAAACCGATTAGTTAGCATAATTAATGCTGTTCGCTCGGTTGTTGCTTACAATAAAAATTTACAACAGCAGACAAGCTGGAATATTTATTTTGACGCTAATCCCAATCCGCTTTCGTCTAAAAACTTTTCGTTGAATTTTATCTCAACCTTCTAGTTTCCTATAAATTAAAAGGAAATCTCTTCTAAAGAGCCGTAAAGTTTCGAAAGATTTCCTTTTTTAATATTTAATATTTTCCACTTTCTTCGACCTTACTGTCGGCTTATCGCCTAAATAGTCGAACCATTCCCATCACTTCGCATAAATTATACTTCTTTTCTCTTTTATTTTCTTGGCACACTCGTTGAATAAAATCAGTAATAATGAAAATACCATAGCAAAGATTTTGAATAACGAGTGTAGAATGAAAATCATATTTATTACCACTATGCTGTTCCTTTTTCCCATTCTAGGGATAGCACAGGATTCAACAACCATTGGAAAGAAAAAAGAAAAACCGGTGGTCCAATCAGACGATAAGATTAATTTTTCGCCTAATATGAAAAAGAAAAATGATGTTTTTATTGATAAAGACGGAGATGGAATTTGCGATTTCCGCGCAAAAGGAATGAGTTTTGAAAAATTAAAAAAACGTAATCGCCAAGGATTGGGCGATGGTAAAGGAAAGGGAAAAGGAAACCATTGAAAACGATAATCACTTTCTTCAATGTAATTATTTTGTCGAGCGTCTTGTTCGCGCAACTCGAACTCTCATCCGAATTTTACCGATATTCCGATGACAACATTTATAACAGTGCAGTCAAGGTTTCGGATAATATTTACAACGCAGCTTTGAATGGTGCATATAATTTTAGCAGTGAAAAAAATATGCTGCAAGTGTATAATCAAAATTCGATCAATTACTATCAAGAAAACCTGGGGACCTCATCTTTTCTAAGGAAATACGGGATAGCTGATAACCTCCGGATTTCTGATGAGAATTCACTCAATCTTGGAATAAATTATAGCATCAAAAACAACCGTGATGTCTTTACGATTCTCGATTTTTCTCAGATTTCAGCGTATGGAAACTACAGACATTCATTTTCCGAACCAGACATCTTGACAGGTGGCTACATTTACTATAACAACAGTTTTACAAATTTTTCGTTATTCTCACATTCGGTTCATAAAACTTTTTTAAGATTCAACACTTCGTTCGAGACAGAAACCTCTTTGATTCTAAGCTGTGATTTAAGCGCCAAATTATATCCGGCCGCAGAAGGAAATCCGGCGAGCGAAGCGTATCAACTCAACTTATTTACTCAAGTCGGGCAAGCTATTGCTGAGAATACCGGTTTGAGTCTCTATTTTCAACTGCGAAGCAATCTTTCGCAAACGACCAGATCATTTTATTACGACAATACGCTTTTTTATCAAGATGAACTCTTCAACGATGTGTTTTCAAATGAAGGTTTTGAGACGGGAATTTCTTTATCAAAATTATTTTCTCCAACCTTCGGGATGAAAGCAGAGTTAACTTACGCTAAAAGAGAATATTCAATGCTGCCGGTCTTCGATTATTACGGCAACATCATTGCTTCAACTCGATTAGATAACCAATTTGGCGTTGGATTGGAAATCCAAAATGATCTTTCTACTTATGTCTCCGGATTGGCGGCGCATTTTAATTGGAATTACCTTCTCAATATTTCGAACGATGCATTCTACAAATACGATAATCAACTTTTTTCCATCGGACTTGATTATTCGTTTTAGTATTGTTGTATCAAAAAAGAAAAATTGAAAGTACGGGATTTAGTTTTTAATTCCGTACTTCTGTAGTTTATAGCGCAGATTTCTTTCCGTTAGTCCCAACAACTTTCCGGCTTGAGTTTGATTTCCGTTACTCTTTTGTAGTGCATCGGTAATTAATTTCCTCTCCAAAGATTCAACAATTTCTACCAACGTTCCTTCTTGCAATAAATACGGTTCTTCAATTACGAAACCTTTTATTGACAACGGCAAATCATTTTGTGTGAGAGTATTCCCCCTGGCTAATACAACGGCACGCTCAATACTATTTTCGAGTTCGCGAACATTTCCGGGATAGGAGTATTTCATTAGCTGGTCAACAGCTTCTTTGGAGATTGTGAAAGTTTCCTTTTTGTTTTCATTAGCATACTTCAAAAGAAAAAATTCAATTAAGGGAAGGATGTCTTCTTTTCTTTCGCGTAATGGAGGAATTTTTATCGCCACAATATTCAACCGGTAAAATAGATCTTCGCGGAAAGTCCCTTCTTTTATTTTCTTTTCTAAGTCTTGATTTGTAGCTGCAATAATTCGTACATCAATCGGAATTATTTCCGTTCCACCAACACGTTCTATTTGTTGCTCCTGAAGCACGCGAAGCAGTTTTACTTGCATCGGCATCGGGACATCACCGATCTCATCAAGAAAAATTGTTCCCTTATCGGCTAATTCAAAACGTCCTTTTTTCATTTTATCAGCGCCGGTAAACGCGCCTCGCTCATGTCCAAATAATTCACTCTCCATCAGATTTTCTGATAGAGCGGGAATGTTTACTGCAATAAAGGGATTATTTTTTCTTGGACTTATGAAATGGATCGCTTTAGCCAACACTTCTTTTCCGGTTCCGTTTTCTCCGGTAATTAAAACGGTTGCTTTGCTTTCGGCAACGCGCGCTGCAAGGCTGATGGCTTCTTCCATGCGCGGTGACTGAGAAATAATCGTAGATATTTTAAATCGTTCTTCAAGCTGTTGCTTTAGATACTGATTTTCCGATTTCAAATTTTTATTTTCAATTATTCTTTCAAGTAAAAGATCGAGTTCATCAAGATCGATTGGTTTTGCCAGATAATCATAAGCGCCAAGTCGCATTGCCTTAACGGCATTTTCAACCGTACCGAAAGCCGTTACCATTACAAAACTAATTTCGGGATTAATCGATTTTACTGCTTCGAGCACTTCAATTCCGGTTTTGTCCGGCATTTTGAAATCTGAAATAATAATGTCAATAGGATAATTTTTAACACTCTGAATTCCTTCTGTGCCCGAACTTGCTGTGTAAACAGAGTATCCTTTTTTCTTTAAATATCCGGAAATAATATTCCGTTGTCCTTGTTCGTCATCAACAATAAGTAAATTAAAATTTTTCATAGTTTGGAATAGTTAAAGTGAATGTTGTTTCTTGATTTGGTTTACTTGTGACATGAATTGTGCCATGATGTTGATCTACAATTTTTTGTGCGATGCTCAATCCTAAGCCGTTGCCTTCTTTTTTGGTGGTGAAGTAGAGATTAAAAATATTCGAAAGATTCTCTTCAGAAATTCCTTTGCCGTCATCGGTAATTTTGATAATAATATTTGAATCTGTTTTATAGTAATTTAATTTCACTGAACCGTTTTCCGCAGTAGCGTCAAATGCATTTTGAAGAAGATTAAGCAGAGTCTGTTTCATCAATTCAGGATCAACCTTCATTTCGAATTCTGTTGCAGCGGTAACATCAAAACGAATTGAATGCTGTTTCGCCTGTTCGCTGAAGAGGAGGGAGAGTTCATTAAAAAATTCACCGGAGTTAATTTTCTGTATTTGCAGTTCAATCGGTTTGGCGTAGTTTAAAAATTGAGTGATAATTTTGTTAATTCGTTCAACTTCGGTTTTAAGTACTTTTGTAATATCATGATATTCTGTGCTTCCTTCCGTTGGAGTGAACTCTCTGCCCAAACGTTGTGCTATCATGCCGATCGCGTTTATCGGATTACGGATTTCGTGCGCAACACCGGAAGCCAATTCTCCCATAGCCGAAAGTTTTTCATTCCGCTTTTTTTGTTCTTCCAGTAATCTTGCTTCGGTTAAATCCTTAATTACCAAAGTGATGCTTCCGCTTTGATCATCGCTTTGTGATGCTGTAACCGACAAATATTTTGTTTTATCGCTTTGTAATAACTCTGTAGAAAACTCAAATACGTTTGCAGTTCCTTGGAAAACTAATTTATCCAACTCTTCAAATAATTCTTTCGCAAAAAATTTAAGATGCCGATTAAGAACTTCTTCGGAAGAAGTATGAAAAAGTTTTTCCGCTTGTTTGTTAAAAAGAGAAACAATAAAATCTTTATCGACCACGATAACGGCTTCTCCCATATTGCCAAGCACAGTTCCGGTGAATGTTTTGAACTTAGACAATTCTGTTGAAACAGATTTGAGGTTTTGCATAGTAAAAACAATACTAAGAACGATAATTGAAATTGCAGCAAGCAAAAAAGAAAGAATCACTACTCTTCTAACCATTCTCGTTTCTAAGTTTCTAATCTCATCCATCGCTAAGCCGATCCTGAAAATACCGACATTTTCTCCTTCATAACTGAGCTGTTGAATTACCTCATAAACCTTGGTTCCTTTAAAGGTGAATTCTCTCGTAAACGGTTTATCTATAGTTAGTGCTTGTTGAAGAAGTTTATCTTCAGATACCGAATTGATTTTGGTGACTCCTTTACTCGCGGCGATAATGCCGTCGGAATCTTGTAATACGATGTATACAATTCCCGGGTTAGAGGCGATGTCCTGTACAATTTTTCCTATGCCGATATTTTTTCTAAACTCCAGCAAAGAAGCGGCGTCAAGATTTATAATGATGGCTCCTTTTTTATTTGCTCTTGCAACGGCAACGGCAAACCGTTGTTCTCCGGCGAATCTAGATTCTTTTAATCCGATAACTACTTGGTCTGTTTTACCGGAGAGAAGTTCATTTATTTCCTTCTGACGCCTGGAGTTGTTTTCTCCTTTGCGAAAATTCCAGGGAGTAGAAAATCCGTTTGATAAAACACGTATTCCTTCTGCGTTTAAGATATTGATTCTAAAAAGGGAATTCATTTTAGCGTAGGCAGTTAAATCTTTTTCGGTCAATCTTCCGGAACTATCGAGGTGGCGGATGAATCTTGCATTATCTAATAATCGATTGGTAAGTAAATTTTCTATTTCATCCGAAGCATGAAGTGTATTGATACTGGAAAGGCGGATCGTTTCGATGAGCGAAGCTGATTCTCTATCGAGCAGCCGGTAGATTTCTTTTTTACTTTCGCTTAATTCAAAATAAGCTGAAGCTATCATGACTACCCCCATTATCAAGGAAATGAGGATGATAATTTTTGGCTGCATTTTGAATTTAATTTTCATACTTAAAATTAAAAGAAATCTTTGTTAAATAACTACAAATGTTGGATTCATTCAGTTCGATTGAGATTCTAACTCTTTCGACTTTCATGTCGGATAGAAACGCCGATAGTGTCGAACTTTATTTCTAACGAATTAAAATCCCTCTATAATAACTCATATTTGAATTATAAAGACTTGGCACACCGGTTGTATAATTAGTATCGAACTAATTATTACAAACAAAACAAAAGGAGTTAGATCATGAAAACCTTAGCAAAAATTTCATCGGTCTTCGCACTGGTTCTTTTCATCACCGTTTTCTTCACATCAGAAGCCGGCGCGCAGCAATACGGCGGCGGCAAAAAAGCAAACAAAGGCTTTGTTGATTTGAATGGCGACGGAATTAACGATAACGCATTAGATGCTGATGGGGACGGAATCCCTAACGGTCAGGATGCAGACTTTGTTCGCCCACAAGACGGCAGCGGCAGCAAAAACATGTTCGGCAAAGGTTCAGGCAAAAAAGGTCTTGGAACCGGTAGCAGAACAGGAATTTGTGACGGCACCGGACTTGGCTCCGGCAGCGGATCCGGAACAGGTGTTTGTGACGGAACCGGAAGCGCATCAAACGGTAAAGGAAGAGGAAGAAAATAGTTCTTCTGAAATTAAAAAGGTGACCTAAGGTCACCTTTTTTTTATTTAATATCCGCAACTTCTTCTCAATAAATTATCTGTCTTAATAAATCAGGATTATCGCTCATAATACCATCAATATCAAAACTTAAACATTTTAACATATCTTGCTCTGAATTTGGTGTATAAGCATAAACTTTAATCCCGTTTGCATGAGCAATAAAGCATAAATGTTTGTCAAGCAACTCAAATGAAATAAGAAGGTGTTTATATTTTTGTTTGATACATTCATCCAAATTGTCTTCAAAATCACCGGAAGCATCATCACTTCCAACAATAAGTGCGGGGTCTAAGTTTTTTAATTTTCTGATGACATCAGGGTTTGCTGATGTAATAATGGTTGTAGCGTAGGCATGATTTTTTTCAATCACTTTTGCAAAATTTATCAATCCCGAGTCGGGACAAGGTTCTTTCAGATCAATAAAAAAAGTTTCAAAACTTGTTCCCAATTTTTGCATAACGGTATCGAATGATGGAATTTTATACCCGCCGGATAAGGTGATAGCATTGATTTCAGCGAAATAAAAATTGTTGATCGATCCGGAAGTATCAGCTTGCGCATCAAGTAAATTATCGTGGAGAATAACAGGTTGATAGTCTTTTGTAAAATTAATATCGAACTCAAGGTACTTGAACCCTTTTTTTGATGCTGTCTGAAAACTTTCAAAAGTATTTTCGAGTTGCACCAAATGATAACCGCGGTGAGCGATTATTTTTACCCTTTCAGTTAAACTTTCATCTTCACGAACGCATGAATTAAAAATGAAAACGATACCCAATACCAACAGAAACCGTGTAGTCAAAGGATTCGCCAAAATCATAATTTTCTCTATATTTTATTTTACGCATTGAATAATTGATGGAGAGGTAATTTAATGCAGATGTTTCAAAATTGAAAAAGAAGTGATTTGAAAGTTCAGTCTCAAGTCCAACTCCGAGTTTCAAACATGATTCATAGTAATGAGTATTTTTTGTAAAGTTTTCCCGTTGATAGAACACTCCGAAAATTACAAACGGTGTATAATTGTTTTGTTTGAACCGATACCCGAGATAGATTCCCGCGCGGTGGTAATAAACATATCCATATTCCACTTCTCCAATAAAATTTTTATAAAACGGATAGACGGCGCTCAAGGAATAAAACTGCTCTCTAACTAAATGATTTGCTTTTAAATCAAAATCGTACGGGGAGTTTTCACTTCTCTCTGTTTGAGATAGAACTATCGTTTGGCAGGTGAAAAGAAGAAAAATAAGATATTTCATTGTTACTCTTTCATTGTGTTACCATCGTTTTGAATCGGTAATTACAAATAATATGATATTCAAATTTAAAGAAATTACCCGACTTTTATTTATAAAAGAAATTTAAGAACATTCTGAAAAGTCGATTCACGGCTGAAGAAAACCAAACTTCGACTTCCATGTCGAAACAATTCGTCAAGATTGTCGAACTTGTTTAAATGTCTTCTTTTTTTATTGCGATCGATGCGATATTATAAGGTTATTTCCTGGCACACCGATTGGAAGGGAATAAACAAGTTCATAGTTACAAAAAACTGGAAATGACATCGTGAAAACTATTATCAAAAAAATCTTTTCATTTATTAAAGAATTTATTATTGTTCTGATCCATGCGATCAAAGAAAAACTTCGTTCAGTTAAAAACAGGCGGAACCTGACAAGCTCAATCAATGAATTAAAACCTCCAAAATACAACAACATTATCTGTGCAGGGAAAGAGGATTTTCCCACTGATCCGGATGATGATTATTTCTCGCCGTCCAAATGGTATGAAAATTAAGTTTACATCATAATGAAATGATTATTTTACTCACGTTACAAAGCTGCCTTTCTGATCAGAACGGAGTGAAGTGAAGAATATTGCAGGCACTGACTATTTTTTTGAGATGAAGGAGAAAGCAAATTGAAGAATAGTGCGTTTAATAAAATTAATTCTGAATCGATATCAGATAAATTCCATCAAAGAATAAAACAAAGGAACAAAATGAAATTTTTAATGCAGAAATATTTCGGGCGATTTATTGGACTAACCGTAGTGCTGATAAATCTTAACTCTATTATTGCCTATGCGCAAGACAATACCGGAACTATATCCGGTGAAGTGCGAGACGCCGTTAGCAAGAGACCGCTTCTTTATGCTAACGTTTCGGTCGTCGGGACACAATTCGGGGCGGTTACTGATGACAAGGGATATTTTGTTATAAAAAAAATTACGCCGGGTACTTATCAACTAAAAACTTCTTATATCGGATATTCTTCTCTATTAAAAGAAGATATTTTGGTGGTTCAATTGCGCAATACTTCTGCATCTATAGAACTTTTCCCCTCTCAAATTGAATTGAATGAAGTAAGTGTAACCGGGGGATATTTTCAAAAGCCGCTCGATCAATCGCTAAGCATTCGTTCTCTTACCCAACAAGAAATTCGCCGGTCTCCCGGTTCGGCGGAAGATATCTTCCGGGTTATGCAATCATTACCGGGTGTTGCAACTGCAGGTGGCAAAAGTGCGCAATTGATTGTTAGAGGGGGAAGTCCGGATGAGAATTTAACGTTACTAGACAATATCGAGATTTATAATCCCATCCATTTTGCCCGCACTGGCGAATCTATGGGGATTATCAGTATTATTAATCCTTCTTTATTAAAAGGGGTAGATTTTATGACCGGTGGTTTTCCGGCAAAATACGGAGATAAAATGTCCTCGGTTTTTGAAATGTCGCTTCTTGACGGGAACAAAGAGATGTACAATACCGACATAAATGCGAACTTAGGTGGATTTGGTGCAATGGTTGATGGACCTGTGCCTGGAAACGGGACAATGATTTTTTCCGCTCGCCGTGGTTTTTTTGATTTACTTACAAACCTTATGAATAAACCCGCAGCCCCACAATATTACGATGCTGTAGCGAAACTTACTTATGATCTTGATGAAAAAAACAGAATTAGCATTGTAGGATTTTATTATCTTGATCAAATAATACGCGAAGGAACTTCCACAACAAAAAAGACGACCTCCGAAGCAACAAATTTTAAATACGACTATCTTTCTCGCGATGATTATGGAACCGCTTTCGGATTAAATTGGCGGTATCTTTTTTCTCCTAAAGCTTTTTTTCTAACAACACTTTCGTTTTCCGGTAACGGATGGAATACACTGCAAGGAACGGAAACGGATCGTAGTATTAGCGGTGAAGATATTCGCGAAAACAGTTTTGATGTTAAGAATGAAATAACCTTTAATGTTCTTCCAAATTTAGAACTTAAAACGGGAGGATATTTACGATTCATCGATTCAAAACATATAACATGGAAACCGGCAGACACGACTCGCATCGGACAAATCATTCCAGCCACTTCTGTTTCTTTTTTACCGGAGATGAGTAACAAAGTCACTTTTTTCTTGCAAGATACGTGGAGACCTTTTAGCAGATTATCACTTTCTACCGGTATTCGATATGACTACTTTTCATTTACAAAAGAAAGTAACTTTAGTCCGCGTATAGCCGCTTCATTTCACTTAACGGATAAAACATCATTGAACGCTTCGTTCGGAAGATTTTATCAAACACCTGCAGCTTATCAAATTGCACTCGATCCGCATAATGTTTTTTTGATGAGCAGTCTTGCTACTCATAATATAGTTGGAATCGATCATCTTTTTGCAGAAGATACAAAATTTACTGTAGAGGCGTATTATAAAGATTTAACAGAGGTATTTGTTGCTAACGATACAACCGATGTTTTAACAAATGCCGGAAGCGGTTTTGCACGGGGAATAGAATTTTCGCTTCAGAAAAAATTTACAGATGGAATTGTCGGAAGCGCATCATATTCCTATTCGGTTTCCAAAAGAAGAGATGCTTCAAACACAGAAACTTACTATTTTGAATATGACCGTCCACATATTGTAAATTTGATTGGAGGTATTGAACTTTCTGAAACATGGCAGTTAGGATTCAAATTTCAATATGCTTCGGGCAATCCCTACACACCGGTTGTTGGCGCTGCAATAAAAAACGGAACTTACTATGCAGTTGACGGCGCGTATAATTCTTCACGGCTGCCCGATTATCATAAACTCGATATCCGAATAGATAAAAAATTTGTGTTTGAGAAGTGGACATTAACAGCATATCTTGATTTGTGGAATGTTTACAATCGCGAGAACGTACTTTCTTATTCATCAAAGGTTGATGCGACCGGAGTTATTACCACAACACCGAGACTTGATTTTGGAATTCTACCAATTTTAGGATTATCAGCACAGTTTTAATTTGAAAAGAATGTTTGTTTAAACGAAGAAGGAATTGGAAAAGAAAGAAATGACCTATCTATTTTGATAGGTCATTTCTTTATGAACTAAATCTTTTTTGATTTTCCATTTAGAATCATTTTCTTTTTATTGATCACTCCTACAGCTTTCCCTTTAAGCAATCGTTTATTGAAGGGAGAATTTTTCGATTTCGATTTGAATTGAGAAATATCTACCGACCAAATTTCATTAACATCAAGGATTGTAAGATTAGCTGCTTCGCCAACTTCAAATTTGCAGATAGGCAGATTGAGGATCTTACGAGGATTAATTGCAAACTTTTCTACAAGTTGTTCAATCGTTAAAACTTTTTTGTGATAAAGTTCTGTTAGCGCTAAACCGATTTGCGTTTCGAGTCCGACAATTCCGTTTGGGGCGTATTCAAATTCCATTTCTTTTTCTTCAAGCGAATGCGGTGCGTGGTCGCTGGCTATGCAGTCGATCGTTCCGTCTTTCAATCCTTCCAACATCGCTTCAACATCTTCTTGCGTGCGCAGCGGGGGATTCATCTTCGTGTTTGTATTGTAGCCTTTCACAGCTTCTTCAGTTAAAGTAAAATGATGCGGAGAAACTTCAGAGGTAACGCGAATTCCTTTTGCTTTTGCTTCTCGAACCATTTGCGCTGATTTTTTTGTGCTCATATGTGCGATGTGAACTTTGCCGCCGGTGTATTCTGCCATTAAAATATCACGTATAACGATTAAGTCTTCTGCAACAGAAGGGATTGGAGGAAGTCCCAAGAATGTTGAAGTAGTCCCTTCATTCATCGCGCCACCGGCAAGCGATTCATCTTCGCAATGCTCAATTATCGGAACATCAAACATCGCAGAATACTCCAGACTTGTTTTTAATATGCGCGCATTTTTAATTGCAACTCCGTCATCAGAAAAACCTACCGCACCGGCATTAAATAATTCTGCCATCGGTGAAATGACTTCGCCTTTGCGTCCGACAGTAGCAGCTCCAACCGGAAAAACTTCGACCAAATGATCTTTTGCTTTTTCTTTTATTAACGAAATTACTTCGGCAGAGTCTAATGCTGGTTCTGTATTTGGCATGCAGGCAATTCCGGTAAATCCGCCTTGAGCTGCGGCGTCGCAGCCGGTTTGTACGGTTTCTTCATCTTCACGTCCGGGTTCGCGGAGATGAACATGCATATCGAAAAATCCCGGTGAAACGAAATTATCTTTTAGATCAAACACTTCTGCATGTTTTAAATCATCAGCGGAAAGATTCCCAATTTTTATTATGATTCCATCTTCAATTAAAAGATTTGATTTCTTATTTATTTTTTGCTGCGGTTGAATAAGCTGGCAATTTTTGAAAGCGATTTTCATATTTCAATTTCCTTAGTTTTGAGTTCCTAATAAGTAAAGAACAGCCATGCGGACAGCAACGCCGTTTGTTACTTGCTGAAGAATAATTTGGTGGCTTCCGTCTGCGACTTCAGATGAGATTTCAACACCACGGTTTATTGGTCCCGGATGAAGAATTAAAATGTCCTTTCCATTTTTATCGAGTCGTTCATTCGTAATTCCGTAGCTCATGTGGTATTCACGCAGAGTAGGGAAATTTCCTCCGGCTTTTCTTTCAAGCTGGATACGTAAAATATTCAGCACATCATTTTCTTGAATGGCTTCATCAATGTTGTAAAAAACTTTTACGCCGAGTTCTTTTATGTTGCGCGGAATCATTGTTGCGGGACCGCAAACGGAAACTTCAGCGCCAATTGTTTTCAGTCCAAAAATATTTGAGAGAGCTACGCGGCTGTGTGCAATATCTCCAACGATACAAACTTTAACTCCTTCAAGTCTCCCAAGTTTTTCGCGGATCGAATACATATCGAGCAAAGCTTGAGTTGGATGTTCGTGAATTCCGTCTCCGGCGTTTATAATGTGCGCATCGCAAAGTTGTGTAAGATAGAGTGGCGTTCCGGCTGCTGCGTGGCGGACAACAACCATATCGATTTTCATCGCCTCTATATTTCTAATTGTATCCTTAAATGTTTCTCCTTTGGAAACACTGCTCGTCGAGACCGAAAAATTTACAGCATCGGCAGAAAGTCTTTTTTCTGCAAGCTCAAAAGAGATTCTCGTGCGAGTGGAATTTTCATAAAATAAATTAACAACAGTTTTTCCTTGTAATGTTGGAACACGCTTTATTGGTCTTTCCAAAACTTCTTTGAAGGTTGTGGCGGTATCTAAAATTAATTTGATATCTTCTTTGGGAGTAGTTTCTAAACCTAATAAATGTCTGCTTGAAAGAGGCATTTTATTTAATCCTTCTATTTTTCTTCTACTAAATAAACGGCATCTTCGCCGTCAATTTCTTTTAATTTTACTTTTACTTCTTCATTAATTGAAGTTGGAATATTTTTCCCGACATAATCGGCACTTATGGGAAGTTCGCGATGTCCGCGATCAACAAGTACACAAAGCTGAATTGAAGCCGGTCGCCCCAAATCCATAATTGCGCTCATCGCAGAGCGAACAGTTCTGCCGGTGTACAAAACGTCATCAATCAGTATGATATTTTTTTCGTTGATATCGAAAGTAATATTGGAGACAGAAACTTGCGGCTGTTTTAACCGCATCCGGAAGTCATCACGGTACAAAGTAACATCGAGAATGGCTAAGGGAATCTCTACTTTTTCAATTTCTTTTATTTTTGCGTGAATTCTTTTTGCAAGAAACTCGCCGCGGGTGCGCATTCCCATCAATGTTAAATTGAGAGAACCTTTGTTTCGTTCAATAATCTCATGGGTAAAACGGGTGATGATGCGGGTGAGCCCGATCTCATCAATTATTTTTGCTTTAATGTCCATATACAAAAAATCCTCCTTGGCTAAAAGCCGCAGAGGTCCTTCTTAATTAATCTATGAATATTGTTTTTCATTTGATCCTTTTCTATCTCTCGGAATAGAATTAAAGGTTAATAATTTTGTTGCAAAGCTAAAGGTTTTTTTTTGAATTACAAAATATTTTGTTTGTAGAATTGGTAGTAAATGATATTTTTGAATAAACTTTATTAGGAATTAATGAAAAAGAATGTTGTTACTGCGCAAATTAATTCTTCTCCATGGATTAAACCCCTTTTTCTAATAATCGGGTTCAGTTTTACAATTTATTTTGTTAACCGCTGGATCGATACAATTTTAATAAAGGCTAACCTTGAATCGCTCTTCTATATTTTCTTCAATAAAGATGTTGGTACTCTTACAAATACGCTTGGAGGATTAGGCGAACTTGTCACTTCCATTCTAGGTATTGAAATTACCGTAGTTGCAATTATCGTTCAATTGGCGGCAAATAAATATTCCTCTAAAATTATGGACCTGTTCATTACGGACAAGACAAATATCCTCGTGATCGGACTCTTCATTATTACCGGCGTAAATACAATTTTGGTAACCAACACTATCCGGGACGACTTTGCAACTCTCTATAGTGTTGGATTCAATCTTTTGTTGATAATCTTTAGTCTTGTAATAGTTCTCCCTCATTTTAATTATGTTTTTAATTTTTTACGACCAAACAATTTCCTTTCTTACGTTCAAAAGAAATCTTTGAAAATTATTGATAACGTAATTTCCGGAAAAGAAACTGATTTAGTTAAAGCAAAAGACGAACTTACTCAAAACATTAATTTCGTTGGAGATATAGCTCTCAATTCCGTTTATCAGGGTGATAGAGCAGTAACACTTCTTTGTATCAATACGCTTCGTGAAATCGTCGAAGCATACATGAACAGAAAATCAGAACTTCAACAACAATGGTTCAAACTTTCAGGGAATGAATATTTCGATCCCGATTTTTCCAGTTACTCGCAATATGTAATGAGCCAGATAGAAGAACAAAAAGTTTTAATTGAAAGAAAAATATTCGGACTTTTGGAACTAGTTTTTAATAACTCTCGTTTAACGTTAAGAGATGTAGCTTCAGGAGTTCTTCTAAATTCTGAACTGATTGCAATAAAGGCAATTCAAATAAAAGATAAAGGCGCTCTTACCTGCGCATTTCAATATTTTAACTCTTACCTTCGAATAGCAATTCGTGAAAAAGACCCTCGTTCTGCATTCAACACACTTGAACATTATAGAGTGGTAGGTGAAGAGTTGCTTTTAACAAATCCGGTTGATGTTGAAAAAGTTGCTTTCTATTTTCGTTATTACGGACAAGAAGCAAATAAAAACCAGGTTTTATTTATTCTTGAAACGGCGGCTCATGATTTATGCCGACTCAATGAAATTGCCTTTGATCTAAAAGTACCAAATATGCACACACTGCTCATGCAGTTCCTTCAACTTGATGAACCGCTTGAGGAATCCAAGGGGAAGGGGATCGATACAAAAGAAATTTCACTTATCGGAGTTCGTATTGCACAAGTAAAATTGGCAGGATATTATCTCTTGAAAGGTGATAAAGACTTGGCTCGCATTATCTATCAGGATATGACCGTAGAACCGAGTAGTAGAATTGAAAAAGTAAAAGACATTATCTTCAATACCACCAACGAAGAATTCTGGGAAATCACTCCCCGCGGAATTAATTTTAATTATGTTCCGCCGGAAAGGCGGGAAGCTTTGCGTGAATTCTTTTCATGGTTTGTAGAAAAAAAATAAAAATATTTAAAATAGTTATTGAAATATTAAAATATTTTTCATAAACTTGTTCCCAAGTATTCAAGTAAATTATTCTAACAGAATTTTAACCTCTTTTCTTGATATTCTTGAGGAGGTTAGAGTCGAAGACACTTTCAAAATATACAGGTACTTTTCAATTAAATAATCTTTATCAATCAAAGTAAGGAGACAGCAAGTGAGTACACAAGTCAAAACAGCTAACACACCCAAGACAGGTTTTGGGAAGTGGATGGTTCATACGGTAATCCCAAATTATGCAAACAATGTACAAGGCATTGTATATATGGGAGCCGCAGTTCTTATTATCGTTGTTGGTTTAAGGGGGCTGGGTTCTGTTGCAGGAAAAATTGCGGTTGTTCCAAAATTTCTTTTAGGAACAGACGGTAAAATTGACCCTAACTGGGTTATGATTGCTCTTTTTCTAGAATTTTTCTTACTCCTCATTTTATCATTAGTAACATTTTTTACTCCCGAAGAAGTTCATGGTTCAGTTTCTGAACATAATCCTAAGGCTGCAGAAAGATTTGGACTGGATGTTACAATGATTAAACAAGAGCTTTCTCAATTAAAGGGAATTGCCTACGAAGATCTAAAAGTTATTGATGACTATGTTGAAAAAATGACGCAGATATCAAAACGGTTAGCTCATATGAACAAAGAATATCTCACTGCAGTAAGCGAAGTGAAAGCGACTTATAAGGCTGACACGTTCAGAGCTACGGCAATGGAAGAGCTTAAAGGAATTGATGTTTACGTTGAAAAAATTGCCGGATTAACTCAGAAAATTACCGGGATTAGAAATGAATACATGAAGACAATGAACGAATTGAAACAAAGTTTTAAAGTTTAACCAAGCAGAGGAACAAAAATGAAAAAGAGTTTAGTTTATTTTATCCTCTATATTGTTTTGCTTACGGAGTTACTCGTAGTTATTACAGAGCGAGATGAATTTGAAGAGGCTCAGAACGAAGTACGGCATAAAATGTTGAGTAGTATGGCTGCTTCATATAAAAGTCCCTTGTTACTTGCAATTCCTCAGGCAAAAACAGATTTTAATCTTGGCGATCCGGAAAACAAAGAGGTTGTTGTGGTATTAACCCCCATCGGACTTGTTTCTGATGAAGAGAAAAAATCAGTAGAGTTTCATGTTGATGTTGCACCGGGTTCAGGTAAACCAGCCGGCTGGCCTGACGGAGGTTTAACTATTAGTTCTAGTAATCAGAGTTTCCAAATTGTAAGATCAGATGATGGAAATGGTAAATTGGTCGGTAAAATTGAAACCGCTGGAGATTTTCAATTTAAAGCTTATTGTAAAGTTGAAAGACAACTTCCAAGCTATTTACCGGAATTTTTACTGGAAGCTTTAAAACAAATGGTTGGAGAACAAAAAACTGCTAAAAGTCCGGTTGAATCTTTTTCTATCAGTGCTAAACGCCAGGGTGGAAAAGTTTCCAAAGGTATAGAAGTTTACTAGTGCATAGTTTTTATTTACCATAATCCCCTCATTTGGGATTATGGTAAATATTTATTTTTATTTTTGATTTAGTTCACAGATTAATAGGTTATTAATTAATAACTTTAATTAATTAAAAGAGAGTTGTATGAAACAAGTATTATTTTTCCTGTCTATCCTTTTAATCTCTACTTTTTCGTTAGCTCAAAAAGTAGAAGTGAGGGACACCATTAACGCTGCAGCATTTCAAAATTTTGATGTTTCTCCATTTGTTCTAGGTAATATTCTAAGAATCGATTATACTATCGATTTGTTAGATGCAAATCTGCAAAAAGTTAGAGAATGTAAAAACTTCTATCAAAAACCTAAAAAAGAAGATTTTGCAAAAGCTACTGCTGGAGGAAGAGGCACCACCTTTATTCTCTTTATTAAAGAATCAGTTGAACAAACCGGAACTTTTTATATTAGAGTTACTGTTAAAGCTACTGGAGAAACTGGTAGTCTAAACAAAGAATTCTATTATCTTGTAAATGTAGATTACCCTACAATTGCTTCCGCTTTAAATATAAGACCTAATTATTATTTTGGTGAACAAGGAACTTTCAGTTTTGCTACTGTTGAATTTGGCGATATCAATGCTTACTCTTATAAAATTGAAGATGGCGGAAGGACAGTAGTCAGTGGAGCTGGCCCAATTGTAAATTTGGATACTGTCTTAAATAATACGGAATTTGTTGGTAAACAATTAAACATTACCGGAATGTATAACGGGAAAGAGTTCACTTTTAAAAATTCAAAAAACGAATTGCAAAAATCTTCTTGGCAAATAACTATTAACAAACCGAGTTTAACCGAATTTGCAGGATGGAAGACTGTTACTAAGGACGATAAAGGTGAAGAATTCTACATTAGTATCGACAATCCGAAAGATCGTGAATTTCTTTTCACATATATTGGGAACACTCCAACCGGTTTTGTTGTTGTAAAACCTAAATTTAGAAACTACAGAGTTACAAGTGATTTTGAAGGGTTGATCAACGGATTAACTACTTACGAAGCGGGAAGTTTCGGGTACTTGGTTTTACAAATTAACGACGATGTTTATTCTGGTATTCCTGTAGGGCAAAGTCAAGACATTAAAATAACTTTAACTTTCTCTACACAGTTTGAAAATAATGTTAAAAAAGAATTTCGAGCAACTATAATAAGATAATATTTACTTTTAATTGAGACTTTTATGCGACCAAAATATTTTGTTCTGTTTTTATTAAACCTCATACTTTTTAGTGTTAGCATCAATGCTCAAACGTATGATGACATTTACCGTAAAATTGATCTAAAGTTAAAAAAAGATAGTTCTTATCTTAATTTGCATTATATCGATTTTACAGGTCCAATCTCAATCCCAACTAGCGTTGCTACATTACCTAGGAAGGATGATGATCCATTTTCTTTTAAAGTTACTGAGAATACAAGCTACCGATTCGTGTTTTTAATGGATGCAGTTGGTATCGATTCTCTAGAGCTTCTTTATATAGAACAACGCGTCGATAAAAGTGCCGGTGAAGGAGGTTTTTTCGGTGGCGGTGGCGGTGGTCCACAAACCGATATATCCCGCGATTTTATATTTAAAGATATGTACGATTTGAAATTGAATCATTTCGACCAATATAAAGCCTTATATACAAAAGTATCTGATTATATTAAAAAGAATGAAGATGCTCCTCCTGAAAAATTATTACGCATCAATCCGGATACTGATATCCAAACAAGTATGGGTATTTCTTCAAGGGATAATACCGATTACCTGAATTTTATGCGTACTAATCATCTTCATTGGTATCCAAAACCGAAGATTGTAGTGAAAGCTAAAAGAGGTGCTTTACAGGAAGAAGTAAAAACAACCTACAGACTTGATGCAAGTTTTTCACAAATCAGTTTCTCGCATGAGATTATGGATTTCGCGATGGGTGGTGCAAGTGTTGAATACGGTTTCACAGAGAAAGTTTTGAATTTGCTCCCTTACCAGGCAACACTTTTTAATGCTGGTTTTAGAACGCTCATCAGTATTTCAGATAAGAAAACAGATTTGAATAAAGCTGTTATGGTCGATGTTAAAATTATGGGAAGATTGAAAATGAATACTTCCAAAATTATTGGCTCACTTCCATTTGTTGCTGCAGATAAACCACTTTTAAACATGGGAACTTCGGGAGGATTTGATATCCAACTAACTAGACCATTTACACTTCCATTCTTGAACATTTACTTAAATGCTGGCGGTCCTGCTTATGCTAGCCCGGCTGTTACAATTCCAAAAGGAAAAGATCGTGAAGCTTACTTCTCATTTTCACAAGCTGAAGCGACAATGTCATTTTACTGGAATGCGAGTGATAAAATGAATAGCCGATTTAGAATGGATGTTGGAGCCGGATATTATGACGTTTGGAAAGGGACTTATATTGGAACAGCAAAGAGTCCTTCCAAAAAAGAATTGGTGCAGGATAATTTTTATCCGGTAGTAAATTTTTACTTTAATTTCTTCTCAGATAACAGCGAGTTCTATGGCTTTAAAGCTAGATTCTTCGATAGCCAAGTTTCTTTAACTTCGTGGTTAAAATTAGCGGAAATCAGTGGCGGACATATTATCAGATTTGAAGGAACTTACATTTCAGCTCCAGTAGCAAGAAAAAATCGTCCTTGGGAAAACAAAGACGGCGGTGCTATTCTACAGTTACGTTACCGGTATGGATTTTAATTTAAAGAGAGATTATTAATTATGAAAAAATTTAGTTTACTTCTTTTAAGTTTAGTTTTTTTTCAGAGCGGATTCTCTCAAGAGACCGATTCTGTTACCGTTACTAACCTAAAGAAGATTTATAATTCTTTAGAGTACAACACAATTGCTTTCAACGACTTGAAAGAGCAGTGGATAATCAATGATCCGGTATTTATTAGGGAAATTTATAACCGGTTTGTGGTTAGAAATGCTTTCCGCATTAATGATAAAAAAGTTACCCGTGAATTTTTAGAGCAAAAAACGGAAGACATTTATAACGGGCATATTCTTATCGAAGTACGTAAGCGTTATTATGATGATGAAATAGAATTTTTTGCATTTATTCCGGAAGAAGAAATTAATAATCCAACACCGAAATACACCTTTGATCCGGTGGTTGATGGCTTCTACTTACGCGAAATCTTGAATGATAAGATTTATGACAAAGTTAGAAACCGAGATTATTATTTTGACAACTTAACAAAAACGGATTATGACGTTAAATCTGGATATTATTTTGATCTTAATTTAGATCTGCTTGAACCAAATGTTATGTACTGGAATACAACAAGCAACGCAAGAAATAAATATCTCCTGTCGTTATTCGGGAAATGGGGTGATGACCGTATAATGCAACCGGGATGGTATGCAAACGAATATATCTTTGGCTCCAAAGTTACTTACTACAGTAATATCAGTAACAATCAACAAAATTATACCTATTCGGTGTCCTTAGGAACCAATGCTCCTGCTAGCAAACCGTTTATTGGAACAGCGCCGGCAAAACCACTCTTTGTTTCCGGAAAAGCTTTGTATGTAAAAGTATCAGGCGATTTTATGAAATATATTGATGAAAGTTTAACTGATTTTGATCTTAGCATTGAAACAAAATATACTTTTGTTGATAATTTGAAGACATTGGATTACGGGAAAAAACCGGCTAAGTTTGATTTCTATTCCAACAAAACCTATTTTATTTTAGAAGTGATGAAAAGGAATCTTTTCAATTTATTTGATTTTGGTCAGTTTGAACTTGGCGGTGGAGTTGCATCTGCCGATATTCATCATCTCCAATACGATCCGGCTGCCGTTAAAATTACTGATCTGCAAGGGACGAAAAGTCTCTTTGATAAATTTTCCCACTTTGCATTCGTGGATTTCGGAGTAGAACGGACCGGCGGATTGATTCAACATAACCTTCACACATTAATTGGTTATAATGTTCAAGGTGGATTTGGATACTTTGGTGTAAAGATGAAAGTTATGCTGAATGACACTTTTGGAATGGATATACGCTACTTTAATACTTACGGCGTTGATAAGAAAAAGTATGACCCATGGCGATATGATTCATTCTTGGTCTTTTCACCGATCATAAGAATAAATTATTAATCTGCTAACATTTGTGAAAAAAATAACCGGTTCTGTAGTTTTTTTCATTTTTTTACTCGCAAGTTTTGAGAGTATTGTTGCACAAACTAATCTTAAAAACACGTACAATAAAATTGAACGTAAACTTGTTGAAGATAAAAACTATTTAGATACATATTCCATAATGTTTCAGGCTAATTCGGTTCGTCTGGAAGGTTTGCAAAATATTCCTCGAATAAACGAAAAACCTCCCTTTAATTTTAATCCGGCGGAAACATATTCTTACGAAATTGTTTTCATGAAAGAGAATACGGAATTTGACTCAACAACGGTTCTTCAAGTTAAAGAAACTGTTGATAAAGCTGCTTCAACTGGTGATTTTTTCGGGACATCCTCATCTGAACCAACAAAGGAAGTAAACGTAGTTTTAACATTTCAGGATATTGAAGAACTTTATTTTAATCATCCCGAGACTTATACTGCTCTGTTTAAATTGACTGAGTTTCTCATCCATAATAATGAACCTGTAAAACTTCTCGGAATAAAGGTTGACGAACAAGTTAACAAAAGCAAAGGGATTACAAGTAAAAACAATCAAGACTTCTTAAATTTTCAAACAGTAAACAGCACTCATCATTATCCCAAAGTTGTTCTCGAAACTCAAAAAAAAGCAAGACGTGCGCGTGGACAGGTTCAGGAAACTGCTGCCACAGACTACAAGATTGATGCAAGTTTTGGGGATGTTTCCTTCTTTTATAAAGATTTGGATTTGGGTTATAGCACCATAAGTGGTGAGATTAATATGGGGGCAAAAGTTCTCAATGTACATCCCTGGCAGGCAATGTCCATCACTGCTGGAATACGCTCGCTTGTTACAATTTCAGGCGCTTCGCAGAATCTTTTAGAAGATTTTATCATAGATGCAAGATTGATGGGACGCGCAAAATTGAATACCTCAAGTCTTGTCGGAAGTTTACCTTTTGTGTTTGTTTCCAAGCCAAAACTGAATGTCGGTTCAGGATTGGTGTTGGATCTAAGCGCTTCACGTGCATATGGAATGCCTTTTGTAAATTTCTATTTAGCTACAGGTGCAACAAAAGCTTTTAATCCTTCAGTAAAATTTATTGATAGAAAAGGTGAATCAGTTGCGTATTTCAGCCCTCAGCAATGGGAAGCCTCAATGTCTTTCTATTGGAACACAAACGAAGATATGACTTTGAGATTTAGACTTGATGTTGGCGCGGCAAATTATAATATCCAAAAAATTAACTACACTACCGGTGGCAGCATGAATCAAGTTTTTAATAAAATTCAACCGGCAACTACGTTATATCTCAATTTTGCTCCAAAGAATATTGACTTTTTTGGATCGAGTTTTAGACTGTTTGATAATCAGTTGACAATTAAATTTTGGTTAAAGTTAATAGAATTTTCTTCTTTACATTCATTCCGTTTTGAAACAAGTTATATTTCGGCTCCGTTTATGCGTTCGATAAAAGAATGGGAAGCCGAAGAAGGCGCCTCGTATTTTTCTGTTAGATATCGATACGGATTTTAGAGATTTCTATGAAAAAAATTATTACCATTTTGTCATTAATTTTTCTTCAAACCATTTTTGCACAAGAGACAGACTCTCTTGTCACAAATCAGAATCCAGTTGAAACAACAACTGAGAATACTCAGCCTACAATAGATACTATAGCTCAAAGTCCTGTGCAACAACCGGCGCCTGCACCAAGATATGCTGAATTAAAAATTACTGATCCTAAAGAACTTAGACTTGAAAAAATCTACAGAAACTTGGAGTACAACACTACAGCCTTCAACGATCTTAAAAAAACCTGGGTTGTTACCGATCCGGTTTATGTCCGTGAACTTTTCAATCGCTTCATTGTTAAAAATGCTCTTACTATTGAAGGAATTAAACCTTCGCTTGAAACTCTGAAAGCGAAAGCACGTGATATTTTTGATGGTAATGTTTTTGTTGAGTTGCGAAAAAGATATTATGATGACGAAATTGAAATCCTTAGATTTTTTACCGAGTCAAAACTTGCTTCTCAAGACAGCACCGACTTTTTTTTCGATGAAATTCGCGATTACGTTTTTATCAAAAATGTACTCGGTGAAGAAATGTATCAAGACTTAAAAAAACAATTTTATGCCTTGAATGATTTAACAAAAACTCCTTATGACAACAAATATTCTTACAACTACGACATTTATCTCCATTTTTTTAATCCGGAACTAATGTTTTGGAGCGCAACAACAAATCAAAAAAATAAATATTTGGTTGCTGCGATCGGTAGATGGGGCAATGATTTTATCAATATTCCTGGATGGTATTATCCGGATTACGTTGCCGGTGTAAAAGTCACTTACATTGATTATCTTATCAATAACCGCCCAAACAATACTTATATTTTGGAAATGGGAACAGGTCTTCCTGCACGTCAACCGGTTTTGGGAATTGAGTCGGAAGAAATTTCTAAGAGATTATTTCATACCGGAACAAACCTCTACTTTAAAGCGGTGGGAAATCCCATCAAACTTTTCTGGGATGACATGATCGAACTTGAATTTACTCTTCAAGGGATGTTGAGTCTAACCCAGTACAAGACCAAAGATTTTAAGATAAACTACTTGACTCAGTTTTATTCGCAGCGAAACCACTTTACTTTTATGGTTAGAAAAAAAGAATTAGTCAACTTTTCTGAAGTGGGAGCTTTGGGAGTTGGATTAGGTCTTTCTTCTTATGACATTTATCATTTTTTACTTGATCCGGATCAGATAAAACTAACAGACCTTGAGACCAATAACAAAGGTAAATTCAAAAATAATATCCTGGCCGAAGCATTCATTTCAGGTGAAGGTGGGTTACTAGCTCATAACCTTTCTACTTTATTTAGTTATGATTATACCGAATCATATGGATATTTAGGTTTTAAAATGTTTTTTATGCTAAATAATACCATCGGTTTTGATTTCAGGTATTTTACGTCTTACAGATTTTCGACCAAACCTTTACCGTTTTACCGTACTACTTCTTACTTGGTTTTTTCTCCGGTAATCAGAATAAATTATTAATAGTATGCTTTCGAATGAAAATCATATTCACATCTTAAATTGGTGAATAGGAGAGTAATTATATGAAAAAATTTTTACAATTTACTTTTTCTTTTATTTTGCTTGCCAATGTGATGTATGGTGGAAATAACTGGGAAGCTAAAACTGCCTCGCAAAACTTTGCTCCAAAATCTCTTACTGTTATTGCTCCAAATGGTGGTGAAATATTTCAAGCCGGGCGGTTAACTGAAATTCAGTGGGTAAGCGATGCGGTTGCAAATGTAAAAATTCAGTTTACTACAAATAACGGCGCATCGTGGGATACGGTAATTAACAAGACTTCTGCAAGTGCAGGGAGTTATGTTTGGGAAATCCCAAATACAATCTCTACCAATCAAGCAAAAATTAGAATTGTAGATTTCGATGATAATTTAGTTGCCGATACTTCAAATGCTTCTTTTCAAATCGTTCGATTAGCGATAACAAGCCCAACATTAAATCAAAAAATTCAAACAGGCGGAACAAAAACAATCCAATGGGTAGCGAGTTCGAATGTAGCAACCGTGAAGTTAGAATACTCGACAAACGGTGGAACATCGTGGTCAACAATAGTCTCGAATTTAGCAGCAGCTCCGGCAAATTATATTTGGAACCCAATTCCAAATACTCCTTCAGCAAATGCTAACATTAGAATTAGTCTGTCTTCCGTTCCCGAAATTTCAGATACAAGTGCTAATTTTTTAATTACATCTCTTTTACTTACTAAACCTAATGGAGGAGAGAATTGGTTTGCGGGTTCATTCAAAACTATAACATGGACTTCCACAAATGTTGATTTTATAAATTTGGAATATTCCACAAACAATGGTTCAACGTGGAATTTTATAAATAACGATCCAATTTCTGCATCGAGTGAAAGTTATTCTTGGAGAGTAGCTTCTTCTGCTACGGCACAGGCAAAAATTAGGATTTCTGATGCAGCTGTTTCATCAATCAACGATATCAGTGATAATGTTTTTACTATATCATCTTTAAAAATTACTTCGCCAAATGGCGGAGAGGGATTTGGTCCCACATCTGCGAAGAATATCACCTGGACATCAAGTTCGATCAGTACTGTTAATGTGGAATACTCAACTGATGATGGCAACAATTGGGTCGCTATCCAAAATGCTGTTAATGCTAGTCTCGGAACATTGACTTGGAATCTGCCGGGATTTTCTTTTTCAAACGGAAGAATTAGAATTGTTTCTACTGATGACTCTACAAATTATGATGTAAGCGACAATAGTTTTAAAGTCGCGAGTGTTTCTGTTGTAGCTCCTAACGGTGCAGAGATGCTTCAAAAGGGAACAACGAAAAGAATTGAATGGACGAATTCAACAAATGTTGCAAATGTAACGATAGAAGTTTCATCTAATAACGGATCAACATGGATCCCCATAGCTTTTAATATTGCTGCGAATACCGGATTTTATGATTGGACGGTTGGCAATTTTTCATCCAACCAGGCGCTTATCAGAATAAGCGATGCAGATAATTTAAATATCTATGATCAAAGTGATGCTGTATTTATTATAAAAAGATTGGATTTGGTCTCACCATTAGGGGGAGAATATTTCCCGGTTGATAGTGTAAAACAAATTCTTTGGAACAGCAGCAATGTTACAAATGTAAAGATTGAATACTCAACTGATAACGGTTCATCATGGACAACGTTAACTAGCTCGACACCGGGCGGGGCACAAAGTTATAACTGGACGGTTCCTAATACACCGACAAATTATGCAAGAATCAGAATAAGTGATGCTGATTTTCCGGCGGCAAGCATTACGAGTACAAGCAGCAGTGCGTTTTATATCAGTTCACTTTCTTTAACTTCACCAAACGGTGGGGAAAATTTCTCGATTGGAAGTTTGCAGACAATTCAATGGAAAAATCATTCATCGATCTCAAAAGTAAAACTTGAATATTCAACAAATAACGGTACTACCTGGAAGACGATTGTTGACTCTACCTTAGCTTCTACAAAATCATATACATGGGTTGTTCCAAACGATCCAACATTATTTGCAAGAATAAGAATTAGCAATGCAAGTAATTCAACCGTGAATGATGTTAGCGATAGTTATTTTACACTCGGTTCAATCCGGTTAACCTCACCAAATGGAAATGAAAAGTGGGCAGTTGGAAACACAAAAACAATTACATGGTTAAATGTTTCAACGATCAGTCAAGTTAATTTAGACTACACAACCGATAACGGAATAAATTGGATCTCGATCGCAACTAACATTAACGCCAGTGCGGAAACTTATAGTTGGAGTATCCCTGATACATTAACACCTTCTTCTTTAGCAAGAATTCGTGTCTCAAGTGTAACCGATAATCAAATTTATGACATCAGTGATAATGTTTTCAGTTTTGCAAAAATTCGAGTTACAAGTCCGAACGGGAATGAAAAATTACAAGTAGGGAAGCAAATAAATATTACCTGGTCGGCTTCAAATATCTCTTTAGTGAATATCCAAATTTCAACTGACAACGGATTGAATTGGTCGGCAATTGCGAACAATGTTTCCGCCTCAGTTGGAACATATGCATGGACAATTAGCGACATTCCTTCTCAACTTGCAAGAATTAGAATTGTTGATGCAGAAGTTGGCGATGTACTTGACCAGAGCGATGCAACATTTAATATTTTAAAACTTGATTTGACAGCTCCGGATGGAAGTGAAGGATGGACAATTGGAACTACTAAAAATATTACTTGGAGTAGTTCAGGTATTTCCAATGTAAAATTAGAATATTCCACAAATAATGGTTCGATCTGGCAAAGTATTTCTGCTTCGGTAACAGCTTCTTTAGGAACATATGCTTGGACAATTCCAAATGAGCCTTCATCCCAGATGTTGGTTAAAATTAGCGATGTTGCAACCGTTGAAATTCAAGATTCATCTGCTTCTACCTTTATAGTGGGAAAGATTACAGTTACCGAACCTTTAACAGGCAGTTTTTATCAATCCGGAAAAGTTTTAACTGCAAAGTGGACTTCGCAGGGCGTTAATAATGTTAGAATTGCATATACCCTTGACAATGGAAGTAATTGGACCACTCTTCCAAGCATAATCAGCGCTTCTGCTGGAACTTTCAATTTTACAATTCCCGGCAATTTAAATTCTTCTCAAGCAAGAATTAGAGTGAGTGACGCATCAACAGGACAAATAAAAGATAGCTCAGGCTTATTTACTATTTCTTCACTTGCATTGAGTTCTCCTAATGGGGGAGAGTATTGGCAAGCCGGTACAACCAAATCAATAACTTGGTCGAGCAGCAATATTACAAATGTTAATCTTGATTATTCGTTGGATAATGGAGTAAATTGGCTTCCGATAGTTTCTTCATATCCGGCTGTTTCCGGTACATATAGTTGGGCATTGAATGGTTCTTTAAGTTCATCTTCCGTGCTAGTCAGGATTTCAGATGCATCAAACACTGTAATTACTGATCAGAGTGATAATGTTTTTAAAATTGGTACAGTGCAGATATCCGCTCCAATAGCCGGTGATATTTACTTAGCCGGCTCTTCCAAACAAATTACCTGGACGAATAGCAGCAGCGTTACACAAGTTAAAATTGAATATTCGACAGATGACGGAACAAACTGGAATACAATTGTAAATAACTATCCTTCTACCAGTGGAACTTATACTTGGACTGTCCCACCTTCATTATCTTCATCAGCCGGAAGAATACGAATCAGCGATGCCGGATCATCTTTAAATATTGCAAGCACAAGCGGACAATTTTCATTTCTTGCACTTACAGTTACTTCGCCGAACGGCGGGGAAGTCTGGCAGACAGGCGCTACAAAAAATATTACATGGAGTGCAAGCCCAACCATTGCGAACATTAAAATTGAATACTCTACAAACTCGGGACAAAATTGGTTTACCGTTTCATCTTCGGTAAATGCTGCTCTGGGAACATTTGCCTGGGCGATTGACACCTCGATCTATTCAAACCAGATGAGTGTAAGAATTTCTGATGTTTCAAATTCAGCAATAAAAGATTCAAGCAACAGTTTATTCTCCATTGCAAAATTGAGATTGTTAACACCGGTCGCTTCAGATTATTTACAAGGTGGCAACACCCGCCAAATAACATGGGAATCGTCATACTTATCTAATGTCAAATTAGAGTACTCCACCAACAACGGCGGAAGTTACACTGATATTATAGCTTCAACTCCGGCAAATGCGTTATCATATAACTGGACAATACCGAATAACGTTTCATCCGCAAGTACAAAAATTAGAATTAGTTCTGCTTCCGATCCTACTATTTCAGATTCTTCTCAACCATTCAAAGTCACTTACGTTAGAGTTCTTTCTCCAAACGGAAGTGAAAATTGGTTGGCAGGAACTTCAAAATCCATTACATGGACAGCAGGAAGCGATATTGCGAATGTTCTTATTCAATTTTCAACAAATAATGGTTTAACATGGGATTCGATTACGACTGTAACCAATAATGGAAGTTTTTCGTGGGCTGTTCCAAATACTGTAACTACAACCGGAAGAATTCGTATCACCAATTCGGCAAACACAAGTTTAAAAGATTCGAGTGATAATGTTTTTACTGTTTCAAATTTATCAATTACCGAACCTATAGTGACTTCTTACTGGCAGGGCGGAACAACAAAAACAGTTAAGTGGACATCATCAAACATTACTAATGTAAGAGCCGATTATTCAATAGACAATGGTGTTTCATGGGTGGCAATTACTGCATCACCGGTTCAGGCTTCATTAGGACAATTAGATTGGTCGATACCTTCCAACATTTCTTCTAACCAGGCTAAAGTTAGAATTTATGATGCGCTTGATATAACAAGAATCGCAGAAAGTCCAGCATTTAAAATTTCTAATCTTCAAGTTTCTTCACCAAACGGCGGAGAGAATTTACAAGTCGGATCAACAAAAAATATTACATGGTTGGCGAGTTCAAATATTGATAGTGTGTTGATAGAATATTCCTCAGATAACGGAAGTAACTGGAACAACCTAACTACTGCAGGAAATTCGGGAACCTATTTATGGACAGTTCCTTCCCAGGTAACTACTTTTGGTAGGATCAGAATAAGCGATAAAACAAATTCTTTAATCACCGACATCAGTAATAACACATTCACAATTTCCAGTTACGGTATTACAAGTCCAACAGCTGCATCTTATTGGCAAAGTGAGTCAACAAAACCAATCTCCTGGTCTATAAGTAATGTTGCGAATGTTAAATTAGAATATTCAACCAATAACGGTTCTACTTGGTCAACAGTGATTTCAAGTGTTGCAGCTTCAAGTAATACATACAACTGGACTCTTCCAGCTTCTATTGCAACAAATCAAGCATTGGTAAGAATTTCCGATGTGGCAAATCCTTCAAATTTAATTGTCAGTTCAGCATTCAAGATTAGTAACTTGCAAGTTACCGCTCCAAATGGCGGCGAGAATTTACAGACCGGTTCTACCAAGAATATTACTTGGACAGCGGGCGCAAACATTGCAAATGTTTTAATTGAGTATACTTCAGATAACGGAACTAATTGGGTAACGTTAGCCACTACGGCGAATACAGGTTTATATTCTTGGACAGTTCCAAACACAGCTACAACTTTGGGAAAAATAAGAATCAGCGATAATGCTGATGCTTCTATAAAAGATGTTAGCGACAATGCATTTACGGTTTCAAGTTTTGGTATTACAAGCCCAACAGCAGCTTCGTATTGGCAAAGTGAATCAACTAAACCAATCTCTTGGTCTATAAGTAATGTTTCGAATGTTAAAATAGAATATTCAACCAATAATGGTTCTACCTGGGCGACAGTTATCTCAAGTGTTGCGGCATCAAGTACAACATACAATTGGACACTGCCTTCGAACATTGCCACCAATCAAGCTTTAATAAGAATTTCCGACGTTGCAAATCCTTTGAACTTAATTGTAAGTTCGGCTTTCAAGATTAGTAATCTGCAAGTAACTGCCCCAATTGGAGGAGAGAATTTGCAAACCGGTTCTACTAAAAATATTACATGGACTGCCGGTTCCAATATTGCAAACGTGCTCATAGAATATACATCTGATAATGGTGCTAATTGGGTAACATTGACTTCAACAGCAAATACGGGTTCTTACTCGTGGTCAGTTCCAAATACCGCAACAACTTTAGGTAAAATTCGGATCAGCGATAATGCGGATGTTTCGATAAAAGATGTTAGCGATAATACATTTACAATTTCAAGTTATACGATTTCAAGTCCAACGGCAGCCTCATATTGGCAAAGTGAAACTACTCAACCAATTTCCTGGAACATTAGCAATGTTGTGAATGTTAAAATAGATTACTCAACAAATAATGGTTCAACTTGGGCGACAGTCATTTCAAGCATAGCTGCTTCAAGTGGTACATATAATTGGACGTTACCAACAAATCTTGCAACAAACCAGGCATTGATAAGAATATCTGATGTGCTAAATTCATCAAACTCGTTAGTTAGCTCACTTTTTAAAATCAGTAATATTACAGTTACTTCACCGAACGGTGGAGAGATACTTCAAGCCGGAGCGACAAAGAATATTACCTGGTCAGCCGGAAATAATATTGCAAACGTTTTTGTTGAATTATCTACAAACAATGGTTCAACGTGGTCCTCAGTAACAACGGCTGCAAATACAGGCTCTTATTCTTGGTTAGTCCCTGGCAACGCAACTGATTCAGCGAAAATAAGGATTAGCGATGCGACGAGTTCTTCAATAAAAGACGAAAGTAACAATCTCTTTGCAATAAATTCACTGGCTTTAACCTCACCACTTGGCGGAGAGAAAGTTCAAACCGGAAAACTTTATTCTAATTTTATTACTTGGACGGCTTCCTCGAATATCGCTTTTGTAAAAGTTGAACTATCAACTGATGGGGGTTCTACATGGTCTTCTTACAGTAATCTTGTAAAAGCTAGTGATGGCAAATATCCTGTAACTTTTTCCTCTACGACCGCACAAGCGAAAATTAGAATCAGCAATAGTGCTGATGGAACAATTGTAAGTCAAAGTGGCAATTTTACTGTTGAACAATTGGCTTTAACTATACCTACGGGAACTGAATATTGGCAAGCTGGTACTTCCAAAAATTTAACTTGGACAAGTACTCTTGTTACTAACGTTGTATTGGAATATTCAAGTGATAATGGAACAAGTTGGAGTACGATCATAGCTTCAACTCCGGCAACTGCGGGAACATATTCATGGGCAATTCCCTTAGCTCTTGCTTCTTCGCAAGTTAAAATTCGCGTAAGTGATGCTTCTGATAATACTATTTCTGCAACTCATCAAAATCCGTTTGTTGTTGGCGATGTAAAAGTTGTTGCGCCAAACGGTGGAGAAATTGTTCTTGTTGGTTCGGTTGATACTATAAAATGGAATGCATCTTCAAACATTTCTCTTGTACGAATTGATTACTCCTCTGATAACGGTGCTACGTGGAATCTTATCAAAAATAATGAAGCGGCAAGTTCGGGACAGTATTTATGGACAGTTTCGAGTCAATCGGTTACACCTGGAAATGCGTTTTTAGTTCGCGTGAGTGATGCGTTATCAAACTTTACAATTTCTGATGTGAGCGATAATCAGTTCGCAGTAAATGGAATTCGGTTGGTAACACCTAACGGTGGTGAACAATATCAAGTTGGTTCAGTTCAAAAAGTTGAATGGAGTGCAAGCGGAAATATTACCAAAGTAAGATTGGAATATTCAACTGATGGAGTAACCTGGAATAATATTCAAACGAATCTTACAGCTTCAACGGGATTTTATAATTGGACAATTCCAAACGTTTCAAGTTCTGCAGTTAAAGTTAAAGTTAGCGATGATCTTAATCCATCTTACTCAGATGCTAGCGACGCTAATTTTAAAATTGCGAATGTAGTTTTAACTTCTCCGAATGGGGGAGAACGTTGGCAAGTCGGTTACAAGAAAAATATTACCTGGTTCGCATCTTCTAACGTTTCAAAAGTTAATCTTTATTATAAAACTTCGAGTTCAGGAAACTGGATTCCAATCGATACTAATCTTACAGCCTCAACGAACTCGTATTCATGGCTTTTACCAAATGCCGTTACCCAACAGGCGAGCATCAAAATTACTGATGCTGCTTCAAACGTTGCGATACAAGACTCAAATGATGCAGTATTTACAATTTCCAACATCGAATTAACTTCTCCTCTTGGTGGCGAAAATTGGAGGAGCGGTAAAGCAAATCTGGTGAAATGGAATCGCAGCAGTGATGTTGCTAATGTTGATCTCTATTATTCTACCAACAACGGAACTGTTTGGGATACTATCCAAACTTCTGTTTCAGCAAGTGCGGCTCAATATTCTTGGAACGTTCCGGCAAATCTGAATGCAAGTCAAGTTAAAGTGAGAATTCATAATTCGGCTGATGCTACAATCTCTGATACAAGTTCAGCTTTTTCAATTTTCTATCCTTCGCTTGCTTTAGTTTCGCCCGATGGCGGTGAATACATTCAAGCCGGTTCACCATATCAAATAAAGTGGAACAGCACGCTCGTATCAAAAGTTAAAATCGATTATTACAACGGAACCTCTTGGCAGCAACTTACAAATACACAGTCTGCAGATTCGCAAAAGTTTACATGGACACCGGATACTTCTTTATCAACTTCTAATGGAAAAATTAGAGTTTTAGATGCAGATGATAATGCAATTGGAGATACCAGCAATTTGAGTTTTAAAGTTGGATATGTTCAACTTACTAATTTAAATGGCGGTGAAAATCTTCAGGCGAATTCAACACAAAATATTACATGGAAGAGCAGCGCGAGTGTCGCGACGGTTAAATTAGAACTTTCTTCTGACAATGGAACGAGTTGGACAACATTGCAGGCAGCGCTTCCTTCGAGTCCGGCAACCTATACGTGGAGTGTTCCAAATACTCCGTCGGATTTATTGCGACTAAGAATCAGCGACGCATCTTCAGGAAATTTAATTTCTTATAAAAGCAGCGCTCCATTTTCGATCAGCAATGTTGATTTGACCTCACCAAACGGCGGTGAGACCTATCAAACCGGTAAGAAAGTGACTATCACCTGGAATGCAAGTTCCAATACACAAAGTGTTAAGTTGGAATTCTTCGATGGAACAAGTTGGAATTATATTGCTGATACAATTGCTTCTGCAAAAACGTATAATTGGACAATTCCAAGTGCGATAGCCAACGCTACAACAAATGGTCGAATTCGAATAAGTAATTCATTATTCTCGAATATAAAAGATTCAAGTGCAGCAGTCTTCACCGTTAAGCATTTGGAAATAAGCGCTCCGGCAGCGGCGAACGAATGGCAGGTAAATACAAACCAGACGATTACGTGGAATTCAGTAAATATTCAAACGGTAAAAATTGAGTATTCAACCAATGATGGTACCTCATGGATTCCTGTCACCGGTTCAGTTTCTGCGGCTCTTAATTCATATAGCTGGTTGATCCCGAATACCACAACTTCGACGGCACGAATTAGAATTTCTGATTCAGCTAACGCAACGATTTCGACGATCAGCAGTCAATTTAAAATATATAATCCTTCATTAACATTAACTTCTCCGGTTGGCAATGAGAATTGGCAAGCTGGACTAACAAAAAATATTACATGGTCAAGTTCACTTATCGATTTTATAAATATTGAATATAGTTTAGATGAAGGACAATCCTGGCAAGTTTTGAAATCTAATGTTTCAGCTTCGACCGGGAAGTATGAATGGAGCATCTGGGATACTCTTTCAACGAACAAAGCACGAATCAAAATAAGTGATGTTCGTTCCGGTCCGGTTATCTCTGATTCAAGTTCAAATAATTTTACGGTTACGAGAGTGAAAGTGGTTTCTCCAAATGGCGGAGAAATATATCAAGCCGGAACTACGAAGACTATTCAATGGGAGATCAGTTCTCATGTAGCTTCGGTTAATTTGGAATACTCGTCGAACGGCGGTTCGAGCTGGGATCCGATTAAAACCGGAGTGACTGCATCCTTAGGGCAATATTCTTGGGCGATTCCACAATCATATCAAACTACGCAGGGGAAAGTCCATGTTGTAGTTGCAAACGCTCTTTCAATTTCCGATACAAGCGATGCCGCATTTAAAATTGGTTGGATAGCGGTTACTTCTCCAAACGGAAATGAAAATTTCCAAGCGGGAAGAACCTATCAAATTGCCTGGACGAAGAGCAGCAGCATATCTAATGTGAAAATTGAGTATTCGTTGTTAGGTGATTCTAACTATCAAGTTATTGCTTCAAACGAAGTTTCAACTGGAAAATATGATTGGACAATCCCATCAGATATTTCTACTAATTTAGGTAGAATAAGAATCTCCGATGCGACTGCCGCAGATCAAATTGCAGACATTAGTGATACAACTTTTAAAGTTTCAATCTTAAAAATTACTGCCCCGCTGCTTGGTACAAATTGGGCTGCCGGTTCAACTCAAACAATCAAATGGAACAGCAGCTCAAATGTTGCGAATATTCGCATCGAATATTCATCTAACAGCGGACTTTCATGGGATACTGTTACAACTTCAGTTACGGCTTCAGACAGCAGTTATGATTGGAAAATTCCAAGTACGTTAATTTCCACTCAAGCGAAAATTAGAATATTCAGTGTACTGAACACAAACATAAGTGATACATCAAACAAATTTACAATTTTTGTCCCGTCGGTTTCTCTTACTTATCCGAATGGAGGAGAACGTCTCGCCGCTGGTGCTGTTGATACAATACGATGGAATGCAGAATATGTTGCAAGTATAAGAATTGATTACTCAACCGATAACGGTACTAATTGGCAAGTGTTAAAAGATGTTGTTGATGCGACTACCGGAAAATATGCCTGGCAGATCCCGAATGGTTTATCTACCGCACAAGGAGTAATTCGTATTACTGATGTAACAGCTGCAACTGTAAAAGATTCAAGCAGTACACCATTTACAATTGGATGGATCAGTATCACTTCTCCGGACGGAAATGAAAACTGGCTTGCAGGAAGTCAAAAAGATATAAAATGGAATGCAAGTGCAAGTGTAACATCAGTCAAAATTGAATATTTTGACGATAACTCTTGGCAGACTATTGCTACCGGCGTGAATGCAACACTTGGAAAATATACCTGGACAATCCCATCAGTTCCTGTTGTTGCCGGTAAAATCAGAATTACTGACTTTGTTACTTCCTCAAACATAAAAGATACGAGCAGTGGAAATCTGACGATAAGTATTTTAACAATTGTTTCACCGAACGGAGGAGAATTCTTCCATGCTGGTTCAACAAATAAAATTACCTGGACGAAAAATCCTATTTTCTCTAATCTGAAGTTGGAATATTCTTTAGATAACGGAAAAAATTGGAGCGTGATTGTCAGTTCAATTTCTGCAAGTCTTGGTGAGTACAGTTGGGCAGTTCCGGAAAATGTTTCAAGTGATTCAGCTTATCTGCGTATAACTGATGTAGCAAATGAAGAAATAAGAGACGTTAGCAATAGTCCATTCCGAATTGGTAGGCTACAAGTTTTACTCCCAAGTTCTTCAATCAAAGTTTTGGAAAACACGGTTTATACGATCCAGTGGAGTGGAAGTAATAATATTCCTCTTGTCGATCTACATTACACAACCGATAACGGGAAAACCTGGGTTCCGATCGCAAATGCTCAAGCGATTAATTCCACATCGGGTAAATTTGATTGGTTAGTTCCACAAACTCCTTCTGATTCTTGTTCGATCAGAATTAGAAGCACTTCAGATATTACTTTCAGTGGAACGAGCAATTCTCTCTTTACAATTGCTCAATTTAAACTTTTAACTCCTAACGGTGGGCAAGTTTGGCAAACAGGAACAAACCAGGATATTACCTGGCAGTACAAATACGTAACAAACCTGCAAATCGAGTATACAACAAATAATGGAGTTGATTGGAAGAGTATAACAGCCAACACAATTGCTGCATCTCTCCAAAAATATAGTTGGAGTATCCCGGATGATATCAACTTTGCTGATGTAAATTTTAAAGTCAGAATCAGAGATGTAGAAAATCCAAACATCGCAGATACAAGCAACAGTAACTTTACAGTTAGTTATTTGAAATTAACTTCACCAAATGGTGGTGGTGGGCAGCAAATTGGAACTTCTTATTTGGTTCGTTGGAACCATAGTCCAAATACGATTAAGAAAGTTAAACTTGAGTACACGATTGACGATAAAAATTGGCGGTACATTGATACTGTTTCTGCAGACTCTGTCCAGTATTTATGGAAAATTCCAAATACTCCAACTCAGTCAGCGCGTGTTCGTGTAAGCGATTTTTCACAATCCGGTGTAACTGATGCAAGCGATAGTTTAATAGTTATCAGTTATATAGCTTTGAAATATCCGAACGGCGGTAAGACCCAAAAAGTACAAGCAGGAAAGACCTATACAATTTCCTGGGAAGGTGCTTATCTCAAAGGTATCTCCATCGATTATTCACTCAATGGTGGAGTTGATTGGAATCCGATTGAAGATGCAAGGAACATCAATCCGGATTCCACAACATTTAATTGGACGATCCCGAACACACCATCAACACAGTGCATGGTGAGAGTAAGTGATTTTGCATATCCATCTATTTATGATGCAAGCGACACACTCTTTTCAATTTGCTCAATCATAATGACGAGCCATAATGAACTGATAGCCGTTCAGAATAATTCTGTTCAAAAAATTACCTGGGAATCAAAGAATATTGATTCGGTTAGAATTCAACTTTCTCTTGATAACGGTTTGACCTGGCCTACGAGTTTCCCGGTTCAAGATGCAAAATTGCAGAGTTATGATTGGAATGTCGGGAATCAAAAATCCGTATCTGCAAGATTGAGAATTTCAGATCAGTATGATGTTACCATAAACGATGTGAACGATACTAATTTGGTTATCGGTTCTTATCCAAAGGTAGCAATGCTTCATTCAATTCAGAAGGATACAGTTAGATTCACTTATGATTTTAGTACTCCCGGCGAAATACTTGACATGACAAAATTTGAGTATTTCAATGAAACAAACAGCCCGATTGATGTATTAAGTTCAGTAGCTTTCTTGAAGAACAACACACCGGGACCGGTTGTAGATACGTTAAAATGGGATGCTAAAACAAACCTTCCGAATTTTGAAGGTTTCTTAAAAGTTAAAATTACCCTGCAATCCAATTATAAGATTTCTTATGTAATTGAACTTGATAGTGTTGGAATTGATAATGTTGCTCCAAAGTTCGATGCTGCAAATATCAGTGAGATGCAGGAACCATCCAGTCTTGGATGGGGAAGAACCATGTTGTATTGGACAGCAGCGACCGATTCCAACAGTTCGATAAAATATAATGTTGCCTATTCAACTGATGATACTTACGAGACAGATTCTTCGGTTACCACAACTAACGATACGATCTATATTCCATCTCTAAGAACATCGACAAAATATAATGTTAAATTTACAGTCTCCGATGGGTTGGGCAATTCTCAAGTCTTTTATACTCAGTTTAAAACTTCTGCAGCGGCTGATTTTAACGGAGACAACGTTATAGACTTAGTTGATGTTGCATCATTTGTAAAAGCTTGGAGTACTCCAAATTCTACATTTGGTGCTGATCTAGCTCCATACACAGATTCCATTCCATCCATTCGAATTGTTGGAGATTCGAGATTAAATATTCAGGACCTTTTCGTTTTTGTTGATATGTGGAATTATTACCAAACTACGAGAAGTCTCCCGAAAAAGAGCGTTACCGTTTCTCAAGGAATTGAACAGGTTGAGCGGCACGAACTTAGAGTTAGAAAAGGGGAGAATGCGTTTACTCATGCAATTAATCTTGATGAAAAGAATGAGTTGATCGCTTTATCTGCGGAAGTTCGTTATAATCCGGCAAGAATGCGATTTGATTCTTCTTCAATCGCCGGAGTAAATAAAAAATTGGAAGGTGGTTTTACCTTAACTCACCTTGATTCGATCAATGGAATAGTGACAATAAATTATGCTGATTTGAAAGGGAATTTGGATAACCAGCTTCAGTTTATTTCAACACTCACTTCAAATATGGATAGACTATCGAATGAAGATTCGATCGTGATCTTTATTAATGGAGTCGATAAATCGTTGAAACAGACTTTCACCAAGCAAATTGTTTATTCGATAAAAGAAGTTCCGAACAGTTTTAACATGTCGCAAAATTATCCGAATCCGTTCAATCCGAGAACGACAATCAATTATGAGCTTCCAGCTAAAGCGAGAGTAAGTTTAATCCTTTTCGATATACTCGGAAGAAAAGTTGCATCATTGATTGATGAAGAACAAAATGAAGGTTACTATCAATTTGGTTTTGATGCTGGAAAAGTTGCAGAAGGATTGGCGAGCGGAGTTTATATTTATAGATTATCCGCTACCGGTGTTAACGGAAATTTCCATGCTACTAAAAAAATGGTATTATTAAAGTAATGCTGTCTATGAGGTCTATTATGAAACGCTTTTTGAAAATGGAAAAACAGATGAAATATTTTACAAAACATTTCTCTCTAATTTTGCTAAGTTTATTTGCAATGAGTTGCAATACCGGTGGAGTGGTCGATAATCCACCGCCATTTTTAGAGATTATTGACGGGCCCCAAGACAGTGAAATTGTATCGAAAGATAAAATTGTTTTTGCATGGAGAGGAAATGGTTCCGGTTACAGTTTCAAGTATAGGTTACTGTCGTTAGATTCAGATAATTTCCCAACGATTTATCAAGATTGGACAACTTATTCAACCACCACAGAGGTTACTTTTTCAAATCTTGATGAAGGAAAATTTAGATTTGAAGTCCAAGCTAAAAGTGGGAATGTTGAACCAACTCCGTTAAAAAGAGAATTTTTTATTGATGCAATCAAAGGTCCATCGTTGATGTTCTTTAAAACAAAAACTGATATCACCGTTGGCAAAGTAGATTCGGTTGGAATTTGGATGGAAGATGTTAACGGATTAGCCGGATTCAGTATTGTCATCGCCTTTGATAGAAGTAAGCTCAATTTGGTTTCTGCATCTTCGGGTTCCTACGTTATTCAAAAAAGATTTCAGCAATTAACTGTTCCCGATTTAACCGATACTGCATATGTTTTAAAAAGTGTTAATCAAACTGGAAGAATTGAAATTACATCGGCGTTTCTTACGGATCTTGGTTCATTTCCGAATAAGTCGATCAGCGGTTCAGGTAAAATTTTGAATTTGGTGTTTAAGGGAATAGCAAAAGGAACTACGAATTTAGAGATTACAAGTATTGATCTAAGAGATGAAAAAGGAGTTGCGATCAGCTATAATGCCCCTAAGAGTGGTATTATAGAAGTGAAGTAGGTTGTATATAAAGTACAACCTACAAAACTAAGTTAAATTGTGACGATTAGTCCTTCGCGTGCTAAAAAGATTTCGAGTTCATTCTCTTTGTAATTTTTCTTTTTATAGAGTACAGCATTAGCACAAAGTTTTCTGATTGTATCATCATTCTGTTCAGGTCCGTGATGAGTGATCGCAAGTTTTTTTACACCCGATTTGATTGATATATCTACTCCAAAAAGTGCAGAGCTATGCCCCCAATCAATTTTTTCAATTTCTTCATCGAATGAATACTGTGCATCAAAAACAAGTAAATCAGCATTTTGATAAAAATCTATGTAAGTGTTTATTCGATCGAAAGAGAGATTATTGTATTCTCCATCGGTAGCAAAAACAAAAGCCTTTCCTTCTGACTCGACTCGATATGCATACGATTTTCCTGGATGATGCAACTCAATATGTTTAATTGTAGTCGAGTTAATTTTAATTTCTTGATCTTGTTCCAGTTGTACAAATTCTTTTTTTGCTGCCATATAATCAGTTGACACAGGGAAGAACCGAAAATCCTGTTGATAATTTAATCTTTCCTGCAGCTGGGAGTGGGCGCTATAAAAATTTAAATTATAATTTGGTAAGTATGCCGGGAGAAAAAAAGGAAATCCGTGAATATGATCCCAGTGAGTATGGGACAGAAAGATATGAAGATCTTTATCTTTATTTTTTTTATTTTGTGCAAGGATTTCATATCCCAGTTCTCGGATGCCTGAGCCCATATCAAAAATGATGTGTGCATCGTTCGTTTCCACTTCAATGCAAGTGGTATTTCCTCCGATAACCAGACATTCTTCATTCGCAAATGAATCGATAACCGCTTCACGGTTTTGTAAAGAAGAAATATCTTTATCAGCCGCAAATTCAAGAATTCGAAGCATTTTTTTTCTAATTTCTTTCTTATTCAACGGAGCCGGGATTGATCCGCGAACTCCCCAAAAGCGCACTTGCATTTTGCTACCTTTAAAGGTTTTGTTGAAATTGTGTGATAAAATATAATAAAAGTTTTTTAGAAATACTTTGATTTATATAACATTAATTAATATTTTTTTAGTGTCACCGGGAGCAAGAATTTCTTAAAAATTGAGTTTCTCCTTAATAATAGGGGTTAAGACTGATTTTTATACTTCAAACAATCTTATTAATTAATATATTTGTAATGACAGTAATAAAAAAAATGGAGTCGTGATTGAAAATATTTTTGCTCTCTTTTGCAATATTTATTTCCCAACTAAATACACAGATTTTCGGACAGGAAGAAACCGGATCAAATGCTGATTCGATTGAAGTTTTTATCATTGATTCGTATGTTCCGCCGGAAAATCCGAACCGATTTATTCTTTCGTTCTACACGAGCGTGTCCTGTAAAACGAAACTCATTGTTGATAATAACCTGATCTTCCCTATTTCCGATGAAATAACAGACAATCATCGCATCGAAGTTGATATTGCAAAAATTAATATAAAAAAGAGTAAAGTTAATTATGTAATTCAAATGGAAAACGAAGCCGGAATAAAGTCATTAAGTGAAGTGTTTGAACTTGAACTTTCACATTCGGAAGAGTTGGTTGAATCTAAATCGAGTTATTTATTTACTTGCTTAACCGGTGGAGTTGTCTTTTTAACTCCATCCATAACAGCAGTTCACGCTAATGGGAAAACGTATTTCGGATTGAATAAAGAACTTCCAGTGTTATCATTTTATTCTGGTGGATTTAATTATCCTAGCGGTTATATAGCTGTTGAATATGCTCACATTATAAAAGCTGAAAAGAAAAATTATTTTCGTCTCGGTTATAAACACATTTATGAGATCCCGAAGCTTGAATATCTTTCTGCGGGATTAAATGGATTTACAGATTTTCGAGGATTCAATGGGATAAGTCCTGAATTGTCTATTGGTCTGTTTAAAATATACAATGTGTTTACCCTTTATTCACGATACCGATACAACTTTTCACCGGGAAGGACCGGAGTGGATTTTTCAGAATTATCGATTGGTCTTTACAGTTCATTTTTTACTTTGCATTGGTAGGCATCACTTGGTTATTTCATATAATAAATTTCGGGATCGATTTACATTAATTATTAAGAAATTAAATGTCTAAAAAGAATAGTGAGATAGTCGATTTAGGTGAACGCGGGAAATATAATTCAGCCAACAAACTTAATTTTCTTACAGGAAAGGAGTGGATAAAATTTTCGAAATCATGGTTTATTCACAAACCACGTCAAAGAAAAAAGAATGAAGTATTGCACCCGGCAAAGTTTCCGGAATCACTCATAAAAGAATTTATTTCCTTTTTTACAAAAGAAAACGATTGGGTTTTTGATCCCTTCCTTGGGACAGGAAGTACCTTGATGGCAAGCGGTGAGCTTGGACGTAATGCAGCCGGTATTGAATTAAGTGAGTATTATTTTAAAATTGCAAAAGAAAGAATCGAAAAAGAAAAATTTAAAAATGTAGTTCTCCCACTTTGTGGTTCATCTAAAAACATGCGTGACATGTTGAAGAAAAATCCATCAATTACAAAACAATTTGATTTTGTGATTACTTCTCCACCATACTGGAATCAACTTGAGCGAAATTCCATGCGTCAAAAAAAGCGGAAAGAAGAAGGACTCGATACAAAATATTCAAACCAAGTTGAAGATATCGGTAACATCCAAAGCTATGAACAATTTCTTGAGGCGCAAGCAAAAATATTTGATGAAGTATTTTCTTTCACGAAGGAGAACGGTTATCTAACCGTGATTACAAATAATGTTTATTTTAATGGAAAACTTTTTCCGCTCGCGTTTGATACAGCAATTTCTTTAACAAAAAGAGGGAAGAAAAGCTGGACGCTTAAAGATGAAAAAATCTGGCTTCAAGATGATAAACCTCTCATAGCTTTAGGAATAAACAGTGCATGGGTCTCAAATAGGCATCATCAGTACTGTTTAATCTTCAGGAAAGAAAAAAATAATGAGTGAAACCACATTAACTGTTTCTGAAATCACCCGTTTAATCAAGCAAGAGCTTGAAGGAAATTTTTCAGCCGTAAGCGTTGTGGGGGAAATATCAAATTTCAAAGCTCATTCTTCAGGACATTGGTATTTTACATTAAAAGATTCCGATGCACAAATTTCTTGTACAATGTGGCGTGGAGTAAATAATTATGTCTTCTTTTCGCCACAGGACGGAATGAAAGTAACTATTATTGGAAGAATAACAGTGTACCCGCCTCGTGGAAATTATCAAATTGAAGTTCGCGCAATGCAGCCGGCGGGAGTTGGAGAACTTCAACTTGCTTTTGAAAAATTAAAAGAGAAACTTCAACGGGAAGGATTATTTGACCAGGAGAGGAAAAAAGAAATTCCCGAGTTCCCGATGAAAATTGGCATCGTAACTTCTATTGGCGCTGCTGCTCTGAAGGATATGATTAGCGTTGCAACAAGAAGATTCCCGCTCACAGAATTATTAATTGCTCCTTGCACAGTTCAAGGAAGTAATGCGGCAGAATCCATCGCTGCAGCTATTAAGTTATTAAATTACCGGAACGATGTTGAGGTCATTATTGTTGCGCGTGGTGGTGGTTCTCTTGAAGACCTTTGGGCATTTAATGAGGAAGTGGTTGCTTACGCAATTTACAAATCGAAGATTCCTGTGGTGACCGGTATTGGACATGAAATCGATTTTACAATTGCTGATTTCGTTGCCGATTATCGTGCAGCAACTCCAACCGCAGCAATGGAAATTCTAACACCAGAAAAACAAGAACTGGAAAATCTCATCCGGAACTATGACGATGAAATAACTGAAAAAGTGTTTGAAAAAATTGATGGATTAAAAGAACAGGTCGCTTCAATAGTGAATTCATATGGCTTTCGTTCTCCGATTGATATGCTGAAATTGTACAGTCAACAAGTTGATACCGGTTTGTATAAGCTAAATCAATCTGTTGAAAAGTATTTAAATTATCAAAAAAACAGAACTGCATTAGTTACTTCAAAACTTTCTTCACATGATGTTCAAAAAACTCTCTCTAAAGGTTTTGTTTTAGTTAAACAAGAAGATAAATTTGTAACAAGAGCAAAAAAATTTCAGACTGCCAAATCGCATACACTGATATTTTACGACGACAAAATTCACATAAATAAAAACTATGAAGAAAAAAACTAACCAATCATCTTTTAAAACTGATTTACAAAGATTAGAAGAAATTTCCATCATATTAGATAGTGGAGAAATCGATCTGGAAGATGCAATTGCTCTCTACGAAGAAGGAATGCTTCTTTCAAAAAAATGTTTAACCACTTTAAGCGAAGCTGAACTTAAAGTAACCGAACTTAAATCTAAAATTGATGTAACCGATGATAATAATTTTTAAATTGATGCCAAATCCGGAGCTTCCCTAAATGTCCGAAACAAATTATAAAATATTAGATAAAATAAATTCTCCAGCAGATATCCGAAATCTGGAACTAACAGAATTAAAAGAACTCTGTGCAGATATTCGCAGATATATGGTCGATGTTATTTCTGAAATCGGTGGACATTTTGGCGGAGGTCTCGGTACAGTTGAATTAACAGTTGCGCTCCATCGTGTATTTAATACACCGGAAGACCTTGTTGTTTGGGATACCGGGCATCAAGCTTATCCCCATAAAATAGTTACCGGAAGAAAAGAAGAATTAAAATCAATCCGTCGGTTTGGCGGAATTTCCGGATTTTTAAAACGATCCGAAAGCGAATATGATACATTCGGTGCCGGGCATGCTTCAACCTCTATTTCTGCTGCGTTGGGAATGGCGGTAGCCCAAAAATATTCCACTAAAAAGAAAAAAGTTATTGCAGTTATTGGCGACGGTGCCATGACCGGTGGAATGGCTTATGAAGCGATGAATAACTCAGGTGTACTCAAATCTGATTTAATTGTTGTACTTAATGATAACAACATGTCCATTGCTCCGAATGTTTGGCAAATCTCTAATTACTTTACTGAAATTATTTCTCATCCGGAGTACAACAAATTTAAAGGACAAGTATGGGACCTGACCGGGAAGCTCGATAATTTTGGCGATCGTTTGAGAAAAATTGCAGTGAGGTTGGAAAGTGGTATCAAAGCAGTAATTACTCCGGGGATGTTATTTGAAGCTTTAGGTTTTCGTTATTTCGGTCCGGTGAACGGACACAATGTAAATCAGTTAGTTAAACTTTTTGAACAAGTTAAAAGTTATAAAGGTCCAATTCTTATTCATGCAATTACTGAAAAAGGGAAGGGATATAAACCTGCTGAAAACGATGTCCAACGTTTACATGCAGCAACACCTTTCAATAAAATAACAGGGATGGCATTAAAGAGTTCGTCATCGGTTCCTTCATACACAAAAATATTTGGAGAAGCGTTAGCTCAACTTGTAGAACAAAATCCTAACATAGTAGGAATTACCGCTGCAATGCCGGATGGAACAGGACTGGATATTTTAAGAGAAAAATCGCCCAATAATTATTATGATGTTGGAATAGCTGAAGAACATGCGGTAACTTTTTCAGCAGGATTAGCAACTCAGGGAATTATTCCGGTTGTTGCTATCTATTCTACTTTTCTTCAAAGAGGATTTGATCATATAATTCATGATGTAGCTTTGCAGCATCTTCATGTAATTTTTGTACTGGATAGAGCGGGCTTAGTTGGAGCTGATGGACCAACACATCATGGCACATTCGATTTGACTTATCTGCGTTTGATTCCTCATATGGTAATCATGGCTCCAAAAGATGAAGCCGAATTGCGAAACATGCTTTATACCGCAACCGAATATAAAGGAGGACCAATTGCGATCCGTTACCCACGAGGTTCCGCAATCGGAGTGCAACTGAATGAATCGTTTGAACAAATTCCAATTGGAAAAGGGGAACGAATAAAATCCGGGAACGATATCGCATTTCTTGCAGTTGGTTCGATGGTACAATTTGCAGCTAAAGCCGCTGAATTATTATCGACTGAAGGAATAAACGCTGAAGTGGTTAATATGCGATTTGTAAAACCCCTCGACCAACAGCTGCTTGATGAAATTGCAGATCAACATAAAAAAATTATTACCTTAGAAGAAAATACGATTGTAGGCGGATTTGGAAGCGCAGTTCTGGAATACTTCTCACAAAAAGGTTACAAGAATGAACTTCTACGTATCGGGTTACCGGATGAATTCGTTGAACATGGTACACAAGCAGAATTATATAGATTGCTTGAGATAGATGCTGAAGGAATTATAAAAAGAACTAAAAAGTTTCTTGGAAAAGAAAATTAAAATTACAGGGTTGTTATGAATCAAGTTAAAATTGGAATTGTTGGTTTAGGTAGTATTGCTCAACTTGTACATTTACCGATGTTGAAAAAGCTGAACAATGCAACTATTACAGCCGTGAGCGAAGTGAACAAAAACCGATTGCTTAACGTCGGAGAAAAATTCGGAATAAAAAATAAGTATGTCAATTATGAAGAAATGCTTGATCAAGAAGATTTGGATGCAGTGATAATAGCAACTCCAACCGATACGCATTTACCAATCGCTTTGGCATGCATCGAAAGGAAAAAATATATACTTATTGAAAAACCGATTTCGCGCTCTCTCCAAGAAACACAGATCATTGTTGATGCTGCAAAAAAAAATGATGTTAAAATAATGGTGGGAATGAATTTCCGTTATCGTCCGGATGTAATGTTACTCAAGAGTATTATCAACTCCGGTGATTTGGGCGAAATATTTTATGTGAAATGCGGCTGGTTGCGTAAACAAAGCTCAGATGGACAGTGGTTTACTAAAAAAGAATCTTCCGGTGGCGGAGTAATTTTAGATTTAGGAATAGTGCTGCTCGATCTTTCTCTCTGGTTATTAAATTTCCCGGAGATAGCCTCGGTTTCCACTCAAAACTTTTTTATTAATACAACAAGTGTTGAAGACTGCTCTTTGAGTATGATCCGATGTAAACCAAACGCTCTCATTAACATGGAAACAAGCTGGTCTCTGAATTCTGAAAAGGATGCTTTCTATCTAGACATTTACGGAAGCAAAGGAAATGCTTCACTTAATCCTCTTCGTGTTTTCAAAAAAATAAACGATCAACAAATTGACATGACACCTTCGGGAAGTGACAATTATCTTTCACTCTTTAAAAAATCTTACTTGAATGAGCTGAAACATTTTCTCGGAGCCGTTCAAGGTGTAAATCCTTTGTTTTCACCAGCAGAAGAATCGCTTCCGCGAATGAAAGTAATTGAATCGATGTATCAATCTGCCCAAAGTAAAAAAGAAGTTTATTTCTGATAGTATGAAAAAAATCTTATTAGTTGATGATGAAAAAGATATCCTTGAATTTCTTAAATACAATTTGGAGAAAGAGGGATTTGCTGTAATTACTGCCGGAGATGGGGAGGAAGCAATTTCTCTATTAAGTGAAAATCCCGATTTAGCGATACTCGATATTATGATGCCGAAGTTAAATGGGTTTGAAGTTTGTGAGCGAATCCGTAAAAATAAAAAGACTACGCATCTACCGGTAATATTTCTAACGGCAAAATCTACTGAGCAAGATGAGATAAAAGGCTTAGAAATTGGGGCAAACGATTTTATTCAGAAACCGATTTCACCTCTAAAATTAATCGCGAGAGTCAAATCCAATTTAAGGAAAAGCGTTCATGGTTCTGAAACTAAAGATGTGCTTACTATCGGTTCGATTCTAATAGATAAAAACACCTATAAAATATTTCTTAAGGGTGAAGAAACTTTTTTCCCGAGAAAAGAATTTGAACTGCTTACTTATTTGTGCGAAAATCCCGGCAAAATATTAACACGCTCCGCAATTTTGCAGAATGTTTGGGGAAGTGATATTTATGTAGTTGATAGAACGATAGATGTTCACATTAGAAAAATCAGAGAAAAACTTGGCAATGACTCAGAAATGATTGAGACCATTAAAGGGGTGGGGTATCGAATGAAAAATGTTTCGTAATCTTTCCAACCGATTTGCATTTCTTCTTCTTTTCAGAACAGAAATTCTAATATTTATAATCCTATTTATTCTTCCGATCATTTTTTCTCCTATTCGACCGGAAAGAAAATTATTATTTATCCTCTGGTCTTCCGGAGGATTTGTGATCATTTCATTTTTTGTGAGAAGACGATTAAAAAAAATATTTTCGGTGATTGAAAAGAGAATCAGCAGAACGAGTTCAGACGATTCTGCCGATGACAACTCATTAAAATTATCTTATTCATTTAAGGAAATTGAAGAGGCTCTCAATCAATTGAACGAGAAACATAAAAACGACATCGCAAAGATGAAACGTCTGGAGAGGATACGAACGGAATTTCTAGGAAATGTATCGCACGAATTAAGAACTCCAATTTTTACCATTCAAGGATTTCTGGAAACCCTTTTGAACGGTGCGTTAGAAGATCCGAAAGTAAACAGAAAATTTTTAGAAAAAGCTGCTGCACACACAGACAATCTTAATAACTTATTAAACGATCTGATTGATATTTCGATGATCGAATCGGGTGAGATGCGGCTCAGTTTTCGTTATTTCAACTTGATGGATTTTTTAACTGAAGTAGTGAAAGAATTTGATCCGACGATTCTCGAAAAAAATATTCAAATTGAGATACATCAATTCAATAACAAATTGGAAGTTTTCGGTGATAAAACAAAACTGAGGCAAGTGCTTATCAATCTTATTCAGAACGCTATTAAGTATTCCAGTTCAGGTAAGATTGAATTATTAGTTGAAGAAGAAAAAAACAATGCACTGATCACAGTAAAAGATTCCGGTTCAGGTATTCCCGAAAAAGACGTCGAAAGAATTTTTGAAAGATTTTATCGTGTTGATAAAACCCGTGCAAGAGATGTTGGTGGAACGGGACTCGGTTTGGCGATTGTAAAACACATCGTTGAAGCTCATCAATCCAAAATTGAAGTGAAAAGTAAGGTCGGGGTTGGTTCGGAATTTTCATTCAGATTGAAAAAGTAATAATTCTTTGTTATCGACTGATATCAGAATAATGATAAAGGGATTTCTTTTCACTTGCAATCTTTAATCTGCAAAGTTAGATTTACAATAAAAAAACTACGCATCCTTGAAAAAAGAAATAATATTTTCTCTTTACTTAATCCTTCTCTCAGCTTTCTGGCTTCAAGGTCAAACCCTCTCATATTTACAAACCGGAAATAGAGTTAGTCTGGTTGATTCATTCCAAATCAATCTAGAAAATATTTATCGAATCAAATCAACAAACATTCTTCCCGGAACAGAAGTAATTTTGTTAAAAGATAAAAAACTAACAGAACATGATTACCAAATCAATTATGCGTTAGGAACCATTTCTTTATCCGATTCGCTTCCTTATTCAATTTTCGATACAATATTTGTTTCTTATCAATCCGTAAAACTTTCCTTGCAAAAAGAATATCAGCGGCGGCAGTTGATCATTCGTTATGATGAAATGGGGAAAGATACGGTGCGCGTAGTACGATTAAATAAACCGATTGATGCTGAATCCATCTTCGGGAATACGATTGAAAAAAGCGGCTCGATCATTCGAGGTTTTACAGTTGGAACTAATAAAGACTTAACTCTACAAAGCGGACTTCGATTACAGTTAGCCGGCAAACTTTCCGATGACATTGAAGTTGTTGCCGCGCTAACTGATGAAAATACTCCCATTCAACCTGAAGGAAATACTGAACGTCTGGATGAACTTGACAAAGTATTTATTCAGCTGAAACACAAAAATGCGGCAGCTACTTTTGGCGATTATGAAGTACAAAAAAGATATGGCGAATTTGGAGTTGTAAATAGAAAGCTGCAAGGACTTTTAGGAGAATTTCAATTTGGAAAAACTGAAGGTTATGTAGCTTTGGCAAATGCAAAAGGCAAATTCAATTCCAATTCTTTTAACGGGCAAGATGGTGTGCAAGGTCCTTACCGGTTAAGCGGACAAAATAATGAGAGGGATATTATCATCATCGCCGGTTCGGAAAAAGTTTTTGTAAATGGTGAAGAAATGAAACGTGGCGAGCGAAATGATTACACAATCGACTATTCAAATTCTCAGATTATTTTTACTCCACAACGGTTAATCACTTCAGCAAGCAGAATTGCAATTGATTTTGAATATACCGACAGAAGATTTGTCCGAAACTTTTTTGCCGCGGGAATGAGTTCGCAATTGTTGAATGATAAATTCAAAATTGCTTTTCAATATTTGCGCGAAGGAGATGATCAAAATTCTCCGATTGATATTTCGCTTAGTGAAGATGATAAAAAAGTTTTAGAGAACGCCGGTGATAGAAAAGATCTGGCAGTAAAGAGTGGTGTCAGTTTAGCTGCACTTGATTCTACTGGAAAACTAAAAGGTGTTTATGAGAAGAAAGATTCCGTAATGAACGGTCAGACGGTTTTATATTATTTATATAATCCGGGAAGTGATTCTGCCTTATACAATGTTTCGTTCAGTTATGTTGGGGATTATCAAGGCGATTATGTTCGCGAAAGTCTCGGGCAATATCGTTTCGCGGGGAAAAATCTCGGCGCTTATTTGCCGCTCATTTATTTACCACTGCCGGAGTTAAAACAATTTGGGAATTTATTTTTCCAATACAATCCGACAAAAGATATTTATTTCCAGGCTGAGATTGCCGGAAGTTCATGGGACAAGAATCGTTTCTCATCTCTGGATGAAAAAGATAATTTCGGGTTAGCGAGAAATCTTTCTTTTAAAATGAACTCGCTGAAAGTTGAATTCGGAGGAATTAATTTTGGAAAAATCGGACTTTCACTCCGCGAAAGATTTATTCAGGACAAATTTACTTCTCTTGAAAGATTTGATAAAGTGGAATTTTCGCGAGACTATAATTCATCAAGCGCAACACAAGGGAATGAAAAACTTTATGAAGGAAGTTTAACTCTTCAACCGGTTGATAATCTGCAATCGACTTTCTCTTACGGAAGTTTGAAAAAAGGTTCAGCATTTTCATCGGAGAAATTCTCAAATCAAACCAACTTTGCAAAAGAAAAAGAATATCAATTCCAATATCAAGTTGATTTTGTAAATACCAATAACGGAGCACTTGGAAGCAGTTGGCTTCGCCAAAGGGGAACATCATCTTTTACTTATGGAGTAGTTCAACCTCTGTTCGATTTTACCGCTGAAAAAAAACTTGAGAAAATATCTCCATCTGATTCGCTTCTCTCTTCAAGTCTCCAATATTTTGAAGGAAATCCGGGAGTGCAAATTGCAAAGTTTTATGGAGTTGATGCTTTGCTGAAATATTTATTCCGAACAGACTATTTCCCTTTAGCTGGAAAATTGCAAAAGGAATCGAACTCATATGGACAGATATATGAACTGTCTTATGCCGGGGAAAAAGAAATTTCATCACAACTAAGAATTACTGTTCAGAATAAAAAATATACCGACGCGTATAAAGTGAAAGGACAACTTGATTATCAAACAATTTTAGTTCGCTCGCAGACAAGGTTTTCAACCACAGAGAATGCGGCTAACGGAGATGTCTTTTATGAAGTGCAGACACAAAAAACCGCGAAGCTGCGAAAAGTATTTGTTAAAGTTGAAAAGGGAAATGGGAATTATATTTATCTCGGCGACTTAAATAACAACGGCGTAGCGGAAGAAAACGAATTCCAACCGGTTCTTTATGACGGCGAATATATTATTGTAAATATTCCCACGGATCAGCTTTATCCCGTAATTGATTTGAAATCTTCCGCAAGATTGAAACTGAATTATGAGAATATTTACTCGGCAAATAATTTTGCGGGATCGGTGGTAAAAACTCTTTCAACTGAGACGTATGGAAGGATTGAAGAGAATAGTCAGGAAACTGATCTGAAGAAAATATATTTATTAAAACTTTCTTCCTTCTTGAATGAAAAGAACACGGTTCGCGGGTCGCAATATTTTCAACAGGACTTTTTCGTCTTTGAAAATAGTTCTGAACTTTCTTTTAGACTTCGCTATTCGCAGCGGAGAAGTATGAACCAATTTAGCGGTGGAGCGGAAAAGGGATTTGCAAAAGAGAGAAGTCTGCGCATTAAATTTAAAATGCTCGCAGAGATCGGGAACCAAACCGATTTGGAAAATAAAATTGATAATTTGTTTGCCGCAACTTCATCGAATAGAAATCGTGCGATTGAAAGTAACGGAATTACAACTGATTTTTCTTATCGCCCGGAAAGAAATATTGAAGTTGGTTTCAAAATAAAAACCTCCAAAAGCAGTGACTATTACCCGGTTATACCAACAGAAATTTTTACAAACGGGCAAACAGTGCGACTTAATATTTCATTTTCCGGTTACGGCAGGTTACGTTTTGAAGTTGAACGGAATGAATTGACAACGAACACGGTAGAAAACTATCTACCGTTTGAATTGACTGCGGGAAATGTTGTCGGTAAAAATTATCTGTGGCGATTGTTTTTTGATTACCGTTTTGGGACAAACTTACTTTCAACTGCTAATTACGATGGTAGGAAATTGGGCGGCGGAAAGATCGTGCATACGGCTAAGGTGGAAGTGAGGGCATTTTTTTAATTTGAGGTAGTGAAAGAATTAAAAATTATTTCTTAATCTTAATCTTAATCTTAATCTTAATCTTGTTCTTAATCTGTTTAACGTAGAAAAAAAACGATTATGATTAGGATTAAGATTACGATTAAGAAGTAGTATGAAGGTATTTAAAATGGTTTTATAAAATAAAGGTGATGAAATGGAATTAAATGCATCGATGATCGAAGCTCACATTTACCGGAAGAGAAAAGGGAAATATGAATTTCTTATGTTGAAAAGAGGGGAGAACGCCAATTATCCCGGACTCTGGCAAATGGTTACCGGAAAAGTAAAAAAAGATGAAAAGGCGTTTGAGACTATTCTCCGCGAAGTGAAGGAAGAGACGGATTTGTTAGTCGAGAAACTCTTTATCGTCCCAAACGTAAACTCCTTTTATTCGTACATCAATGACTCAATAAATTTCGTTCCCGTCTTTTTGTGTTTGGTGAATGAGAAAGACGAAGTAAAAATCTCCAAAGAACATTGCAAATTTCGCTGGGTAAGTAAAGAGAAAGCAAGAAAAATGGTTGCCTGGACAGGGCAGCAAAAATCATTAGACATCATTTATTCTTTTCTTACGAAGAAAGAAAAAGAAATACGGTTTGTTGAAATAAAATGAGATTCTTTTCATCTAAAAGATGCTTTTCAACTAACAATCCCTTATTTTTGTTTACCATTTTTAACATCAGGAGAAAACTTTGAGCTTATTAATTGTTGGTTCAGTTGCGTTGGATAATGTTGCCACCCCGTTTGATAAAGTAGATAACGCTTTAGGTGGTTCGGCGGTATATATTTCACTTTCGGCGAGCTATTTCAGCGGACCTGTTCATATTGTTGGCGTTGTCGGCGAAGATTTTCCAAAGGAATACATTTCCATGCTCGAAAGTCACGATGTAATTTGTGACGGTTTGCAAATTGTTCCCGGTGGAAAAACTTTCCGTTGGGCCGGTAAGTATCACTACGATTTGAACACCCGTGACACACTTTTAACAGAACTGAATGTGTTTGAAACTTTCGATCCGGTCATTCCAGACCCTTTAAAAAAATCAAAATACCTTTGTCTTGGAAACATTGATCCAACATTGCAGCTTAAAGTTTTAGACCAAATTGAAAAACCGCACTTTGTGGTTTGCGATACGATGAACTATTGGATCGAAGGGAAAAAAGATGAACTTATAAAAGTATTCCCTAAGATTGATGTTCTGATCATTAATGATTCCGAAGCCCGACTCTTAGCACACGAACCGAATTTAATTAAAGCGGCAAAAGCAATAAGAGAAATGGGAGTTCCTTCTCTCATCATTAAAAAGGGGGAACATGGTGCGTTGTTGTTTACAGAAGACACAGTATTTTCTGCTCCGGCTTATCCGTTGGAGATGATCCACGACCCAACCGGCGCGGGTGATTCTTTTGCCGGCGGTTTTGTTGGATACTTGCACAAGAGCCAGGATACAAGTCCCGAATGTTTAAAACGAGCGGTTGTTTATGGTAGCACAATGGCGTCTTTCTGCGTTGAGCAATTCAGTACAAAAGGTTTGGAAGGACTATCAAACTTGCGCATCCAGGACCGGTTTAGAGAATTTTTAACAATCTCACGGTTTAATGAAGAAGAGTAATTATTTTGCTTTAGCTTTTAAGGATGATTCGCTTACATTTTTAGATCAGACAAAACTTCCTTTTGTAGAAGAGTATATAACCACTGATGATTACACGCGTATTTCAGAAGCGATAGAACGATTGGAAATACGCGGCGCGCCGGTAATAGGAATTGCCGCAGCTTATGCTTTAACTCTCGCGATAAAAAATAATTCTTCTGAAAATAATTTTAAAACAGCTTACAACCGATTAGCAGTTACACGTCCTACCGCAGTGAATCTTTTCTGGGCTTTGAATCAGATGAAAAAGGTTTTCGATGAAACAATCGGTAAAGAAAATATTTACGGTAACCTTCTGCTAAAAGCAAAAGAGATTCAAGATGACGATTCAAAGATGTGTGAAAAGATGGGGGAACACGGGCTGAGCATTTTCAAAAAAAAATCAGTTGTGCTAACCCACTGTAATACCGGCGCTCTTGCCGCTGAAGGTGGAACGGCGTTCAGTGTTATTAAAAAAGGTTTTGAAAATGGATTGGTCTCTTCCGTTTTTGCCGATGAAACCCGGCCTTTGTTACAAGGCTCCAGATTAACTGCCTACGAGCTTTCGAAAAATGAAATTCCGTTTGAAATAATAACCGATTCAACCGCTGCATCGCTTTTTCTGAAAAAGAGAATAGATATTGCAATTACCGGTGCAGATAGAATTACCGCAAATGGAGATATTGCAAATAAAATTGGTACTTACAATCTTGCCGTACTTTGTAAATATCATGAAGTGCCGTTCTACATCGCCGCTCCTTCTTCCACAATTGATATTTCAATTTCCAACTATTCAGAAATCCCGATTGAACTTCGTTCCTCCAAAGAAATAACTGCAATTAATGGAAATCAAATTACGCTCGAAAGTTATCCGTGTTATAACCCTTCATTTGATGTTACTCCATCGGAATTAATTTCGGGAATCATCACAGAGAAAGGTTTATTCACTTTTCCATATCAGTTTAAATGAGCCAGATTGAAAAAACCGAAGGGATAGTTTTATCGAAACTCGACTACAGTGATTCAAGTAAAATTGTATCGTTATATACAGAGGAATTCGGAAAAATATCCGCGATAGTAAAAGGCGGAAGAGGGAAAAATTCAAAAGTAGGTATGATGATTGACCCATTGAACATTATCAATCTTGTCCTTTATAATAAAGAGAACCGGGATGTTCAACTGTTGAGTTCAGCGGAAATGCTTTCCTATTTCCCTAAAATCCACAACGATTTTGAGCGTATGAAATATGCTTATGCAATACTGGAACTTCTTAAATATCTCACGGTTGAAAATGAATCAAATCAACGTTTGTACAAAGGGTCAAAAAAGATTTTACAATTGATGGATACATCGGACGATCAACCGGAAATTCTCTTTCTAAAATATTTCCTATTTATTTTGCAGGAGACCGGATTTGAAATCCAGATGGATGCTTGTTCGATCTGTCATAAAGAGATCGAAAAGGAGAGAGTAAACGGATTCAATTATGAACATGGGATGTTGTGTAACGACTGCAAAAATCTCTATCACACATTTTTAGAGATCCCAATGGAACTTTTTGAACAAATTTATAGTCTAAAAGTAGGAAAGAGGTTAAAAAATTATAATCTCCCGGCAATGAAAAAATTGATCGTTGCCCTTGAAAAATTCCTCAAGTTTCATGTTCAAGGTTTTAATGGTATTAAATCGTTGCAAATGTAAAACAAAACGAGAAAGAAATATGAAAACGAAAAAATTATTTGGTGTTTTTGCACTCTTAACAATTGGAGTATTATTTAGCGCTGTAATGGTATCGGGCTTTGGCTGGGCATATCCAAGTTTGTCTGATATAAAACTTGGAGCCTCAAAACCTCCGGTAAATCTAAATGCAGACGCCAGCGCTTTTAATCAAGCTTTTGTTGAAGTTGCAGAAAAAGTTACTCCGTCAATCGTGCAAATTACGGTTGTCGCTAAAGTTGATCAAAAGGAACTTCAAAAAAGGCTGGGACAAAATCCATTTTTTCAATTTCATGATTTTGAAACTCAGATTCCTGATGAACAAGAAGGTTCGGGAAGTGGAATTATTATTAGTGAAGATGGCTATATTTTAACTAATAATCACGTTGTTGAAAATGCTACAAAAGTAACCGTCGGATTGCATGATAAAAGAACAATTGAAGCCAAAGTCATCGGAACTGATCCCTTAACCGATTTGGCAGTGATAAAAATAAATGCTGATGATTTGACCGTCGCATATCTTGGTAATTCCGATAATTTAAAAGTCGGACAGTGGGTAATGGCTATCGGAAATCCTCTTGCACTTTCCTCGACGGTAACTGCGGGAATTGTTAGCGCCTTAAACAGAGGAAGGCTTGGATTACTGAAAGACCAACAGTATGGTGTTGAAAATTTCATTCAAACGGATGCAGCTATTAATCCCGGGAATTCCGGCGGCGCTTTAGTTGATCTTTCCGGAGCAGTCATTGGAGTTAATTCTGCAATTGCTACAAAGACCGGGACTTATATTGGATATGGTTTTGCAATTCCAATAAATATGGCAAAAAGCGTTGCATTAGATTTAATTGCACACGGAAAAATTAGCCGTGGATATATCGGTGTACAAATTAGAGAAGTTGATGAGTCGCTTGCACTTTCTCTTGGGATGGATAAACCAACCGGAGTTATTGTTGAAAAAATAGTTGAAGGTGGCGCGGCTTCAAAAGAAGATGTTAAAACCGGCGATGTTATTCTGAAAATTGACAACCTTACAGTAGATCAACCTAACCAGTTGCAAAGTTATGTTGCGGGCAAATCAGCCGGAACGAAAATTAAATTATTGATCTTTAGAGACGGTAAAAATATTGAGCGTGAAGTAACTCTTAAACCAAAAGACGAAGAAAAAACAGAAGTGGTAGATAATTCGCCGGGGAAAGAGAAAGAACCGGAAGAAACTATTTCGAATGAAGTAAGTTTTGATAATATCGGTTTAAGTGTAAAGAATATGACCTCACGGGAGAAAGAAACTTACAAAATTTCAAACGGAGTTATCATTTCTAAAGTTAAAGAACACAGCACAGCGTCTAATCAAGGATTAGGTGAAAAATTGGTCATTACCAAAGCCGATAAAAAAGAAATAAAATCAATTGCTGATCTTAAAAAAATAATCGAAGACAAAAAGGGTTCAGCCGTTTTTCTTGTAGTAAGTGATGATGAAGGTAATTCGAGATTTGTCGGATTAAAGATTCCCAAATAATCTTACAAGAAAAGTTAGATTTCAAACCCAATTCCGCTCTTGGAATTGGGTTTTTTATTGCATTCAATTTATCTTTGCACAGCCTAAATAATTAGGGATTAGATAGTTAGTAAAAATATTCTGCGCAGAATGGCAAGAATATTTTCTGTATGTTGAAAATTGAATCGCTTAATTATTAAACCGTGCCTTGGTGGCTTTGTGGCGAGGAAGTTTTGCCACTAAGACACAAGGACACAAAGAAGAAAACTTTTTTTAGTTCTGGCTTGTCCAGATTATGAAATAGGAAATAGATAAGAACAAAAATAATTATATGAAAGTACTGATAAGATTTTTATCTCTAATATTGATTTCCATAACATTCACTTCATGCAGTTTATTGTTAGGTGGAATGGTCGCTTTGGATAATCATGTAAGTAAAGGTGAAAAAGAAATTAAGTATGAAGAAATAATTAAATTGAATAGGGAGAAACGGATAATTCTAGAATTAACCGATTCAACTATAGCATCAGGTATCTACAAAGGATTCAAAGAAATTGATGAAGGGAATAAACATGTAACAATAATTACTATTTTAGATAAAAATAATGTGTTAGAATTTATTAATAATTCGAAAGTAAATAAATACATTTATGTTGATGAAGGAGGCAGTGTTTGGACAGCCATTGCAATTGGTGTAGTTGTTGATGCTCTTCTCATATATGCATTTATAAAAGGTCCGAGCATCGGAGGGACTGCAAGAATCTTCTAAGTAGTGCAAATAATATTAATATTGTTTCTACTAACGTTTTAATCCGTTAAAGACGGACAGGTAAATCATTTAATGAATAGTAATGAATATTGAAGAATGAGAATTTTGTTTTAATAGAATTAAGAGGATTATAGCAGCATATGATCAGATTTTTAACTGCCGGCGAGTCGCACGGCAAAGCTTTAACAACTATCATCGAAGGATTCCCTTCGAACATTCCGGTAACGAACGAGTACATTAATTTTCATCTTGCCCGCAGACAAGCCGGTTACGGACGCGGTTTGCGTATGAAAATTGAGACCGATAAAGCTGAAATACTTTCCGGTATCCGATTTCAAAAAACTTTAGGAACGCCAATTTCACTTTTAATTCGAAACAGCGATTGGGAGAACTGGATCGAAAAAATGTCACCGGAAAATAAAAAAGGGAAAGTTGAAAAAATTACTATCCCAAGACCGGGTCATGCTGATCTTGTCGGCGTTTCAAAATATAATTTTGACGACATCAGAAATTCGATCGAACGTTCGAGTGCACGGGAAACGGCTGCGCGTGTTGCGGTCGGTTCAATTGCACGGAGATTTTTAGAAGAATTCGGAATCACGATCGGGAGTTTTGTTGAAAGCATTGGCGGAATTTATCCGAAGAAAAACTTCGCTGAAGAATTATTCAACAATAATAAAACTTTTAATGCTTGGGAACTTTCCGAGTGGGCTGATAAAAGTCAAGTGCGTGTTTTAGAGGAAGAGCACGAAGAAAAAATTATCAAAAAAATAAAACTTGCAAAAAAACGGGGTGATACTTTAGGAGGAACATTTTTTACTATTGCAACAGGTTTGCCAGTCGGATTGGGAAGCTTTGTTCATTATGATACTAAACTTGATGCCGACATTGCTCATGCATTCATGTCGATCAATGCGGTAAAAGGAGTAGAAGTAGGAACCGGTTTTGCGTGCGCCGATGCTTTTGGTTCAGCTTCACACGATGAAATTATTTATAACAAAGGCATTACCAGAAAAACAAATCGTGCTGGTGGTATTGAAGGCGGGGTTTCAACCGGATTGCCGATTATTGTTAAGGCTGCAATGAAACCTATCGCAACGTTGATGAGTCCGATTGCTTCAATTGATTTGGCAAACTTTAAAACTGTTGATGCGCGCCGGGAACGAAGTGATTTTGTAGCCGTTCCTGCATGTGCAGTTATTGGTGAATCAATGCTTGCATGGGTTTTGGCAAAATATCTTCTGATTAAATTCGGCGGCGATTCACTTGAGGAAACGAAAGACAATTATAATTCGTATTGTAAAAAACTTGAATCTCGAATTCGTAAAAACTTCAAATTAAAATGATCGAAGTAAAAACTTTTACGTTTAATCCTTTCTCTGAAAACACTTATGTAGCTTGGGAAAAGGAATCGAAAGAGGCAGTTGTAATTGATCCCGGTTGTTTTTCAGTAAAAGAAGAAAACGAATTAAAAAATTTCATTTTAGATAAACAACTTGTGGTAAAGTATCTGTTTAATACTCACTGCCATCTTGACCATATTTTCGGAAACAATTTTGTATTAAATGAGTTTCAACCTAAGTGTTATATACCGGAGTTTGATAAACCTTTGCTTGAAAACGCTCCAACTCAAGCACGGATGTTCGGGATGGAAATGTCAAAGGTACAATCGTGTGAAAATTTTCTTTCCGAGGCAACTTCGTTGTGGATTGGAAAAGATGAGATCAAATTTTTGTTTACACCGGGACATTCACCTGGAGAATTTTCCATCTACTTCCCTCAAAGCAGCATCTGTTTTACCGGTGATGTTTTATTTGAGAACTCAATAGGCAGAACCGACTTATTGGGAGGGAATTATCAAACCTTAATAAAATCAATTCGCGAAAAACTTTTTACACTTCCGAAACAAACTGAAATATTTCCAGGTCATGGATATAGCTCTACAATCGGGAGAGAGATACATTCCAATCCGTTTTTTAATTCTTGATTCGATAAGAATTGAAGCGAGATAAGATTGATCCTTCTTGACTATTGACCAATGACCGATGTCTAAAAATAGTGCAAATGCGTTATTTCAATCAGTAGAAAATTATTCTAATTTTAGATTGTTAAAAAAAGCTCGCAAAAAATACTTGACCGATAAGAATGAATTACATATGTTTCGGTCAGAATTCGAAAAACATAATTCAGTCATAACAAAAAGGAGTTCGATATGAAAAGAGCGTACAGTTTCTTTACGATGATTATTCTGGGTGTTTTATTTTCACAGGAGTAGGGAAAAGTCAGGGACTACAAGAGACATTAACAAAGCTAACCGGAACAGCCGGAGAGGCTTATGTTGCTCCTATTATTTCTGCGTTCGGCTCAAATCTCAATTCGGGATGGGTTCATAAATCACCTTCATCAAAAGTTTTTGGAATTGATCTTGAAGTTGGTGTAGTCGCTATGGCAACAATGTTTGGCGATAACAATAAGACATTTAGTACAACCGGTACATTCAGATTTAGCCAGGCACAAGCTCGCGAAATGATTGATGCAAGTACTACTGATCCTAAATTACTTATTCTAACAAGTGGTCAAAAGGATGAGCTTGCAAATTTAGTCGCCCAGAAAGAATTTACCGTTGGAATCAGCGGTCCAACTATTGTTGGTAAAAAAGAATCAGAAGTTATGGTTGATTTCTCTGGTGCTGATATTACTTATAATAGTCAAACTTACAAAGTTGATCCTAAATCCGTAGGAACAAAAGCAATGGGATTTTTAGGAGATGCACCTGCACTTCCTTTAGTAGCTCCACAATTTTCAATTGGAACCGTTTACGGAACAATGGCAACATTCAGATTTTTGCCAAGTGTTGAAGTAGGAGATCTCGGTAAATTCAGCTATTTCGGATTTGGTTTGCAACACAATCCGGCAATGTTCATTCCAGTTCCATTACCGGTTGATGTTTCTGCAGCTTTCTTTACACAAACTTTAAAGGTTGGCGATATTTTCAAAGCAAGTGCAACTACTTTTGGAATTTATGCAAGTAAAACTTTCGGATGGGGAATTTCAATTACACCGTTTGCCGGATTTGCTATTGAAAGCTCAAGTGTAGACGTTGCTTATGATGTGGATTTAGCTACATCAGTTCCTGGTGTTACTGTCCCAAGCAAAATTTCTTTCTCTGCTGACGGTGAAAATAAAACTCGTTTAACGGTTGGCGCTTCAATCAAATTAGCTTTACTAAACTTAAGTGTTGATTACAGTTTAGCTAAATACAATGCTGCAAGCCTTGGTGTAAATTTCATTTTCTAAATGAAATTTTATTTTTTTGAAAAGGCAGTCAAATAAATGGCTGCCTTTTCTTATTTTAAACAAAAAGAAAAATCGATGAAAAATAAAATAACCGAATTGATCCGTCTCAAAGAAATTTCAAAACTTGGCGGTGGAATTGAGAAAATTGAAGCGCTTCACCAAAAAGGAAAATTAACGGCGAGAGAAAGGATCGAAATTCTTGTGGATGAAGGTTCCTTCCAGGAGATCGATGTTTTTGTTAAACAGAGAAGCAAAGATTTTGGGTTGGACAAAGTTGATTTTCTGGGAGATGGTGTTGTTTCCGGTTTCGGGAAAATTCATGGAAGGGAAGTAGCAATCTACAGCCAAGATTTCACAGTGCTTGGAGGTTCACTATCGGAAACGAACTCAGAAAAAATTTGTAAAATTATGAACACAGCCATGAAGTTGGGAATTCCGGTTATCGGATTAAATGATTCCGGTGGTGCAAGAATACAAGAAGGTGTGCGTAGTCTTGGCGGTTATGCCGATCTATTTTTACTCAACACACTTGCATCTGGAGTTGTTCCCCAAATCTCGGTTATTCTTGGTCCGTGTGCAGGTGGGGCAGTTTACTCTCCGGCGATTACCGATTTTGTTTTCATGGTGAAAAATTCAAGCTATATGTTTGTTACCGGTCCGAATGTAGTAAAAACCGTAACCCACGAAGATGTTTCCTTTGAAGATTTGGGAGGAGCCGAAACGCATGCTTCAAAAAGCGGTGTCGCTCATTTTATTTTTGAGAATGAAATTGAAACTTTGACTAAAGTCCGAAAGTTGATGGAGTACCTTCCGCAAAACTTTATGGATAAACCTGAGGAAATTGAATTTGATCACTCCTCATTAGCTCCTCAGAAAAAGATGGAAGCCATTATTCCCGATTCACCAAACAAACCCTATGATATGAAAGAGATTGTTCATCTCCTGGTCGATGAAGATTCTTTTTTTGAAGTTCATAAAAATTATGCTGAAAATATCATTGTTGGTTTCAGCCGGATCGGGGGAATGTCAGTTGGTATTATTGCAAATCAACCATCATCTTTGGCAGGTGTTCTTGATATTAATGCTTCGGTTAAAGGTGCTCGATTCGTTCGCTTCTGCGACGCTTTTAATATTCCCCTGTTGGTCTTAGAAGATGTTCCAGGATTTTTACCCGGTACCGATCAAGAGTGGAACGGAATTATTAGACATGGCGCCAAACTTCTTTTCGCTTTTGCTGAAGCGACTGTCCCTAAAATTACGGTAATTACCCGGAAAGCTTACGGCGGCGCATACGATGTTATGAACTCCAAACATATTCGTGGTGATTTTAATTTTGCATGGCCTTCGGCTGAAATTGCAGTGATGGGTCCAAAGGGAGCTGTAGAAATAATTTTTAAAAAAGATATTGCCGCTTCGGAAAATCCCGAAGCAGAATTGAATAAAAAACTGAGCGATTATGTTGAGAAGTTTGCTAATCCTTATATCGCTGCGGAGCGCGGTTTTATTGACGATGTTATAACTCCTTCAGAAACGAGAGCGAGAATTATACAGTCGTTCTCACTGTTAAAAACAAAGGTTGACAGCAATCCAAAGAAGAAACATTCTAATATCCCTCTCTAACTTGGTCTGATTGTAACTTCTTGTTTTTTCATATTCTTATAACATTTAGTTAAAATTTTACTTGACTTACAAAGTGATTTGTTTTATTTTGTAATCCATAGTAATTCATTTATCAATCGGAGCGAGAATGAAAAAAAAAACAATATGGCTTCTTGCTGCCGCTTTATCAGCTTTCGTATTAACATCATGCGGAACGAATAAAGAAGTAGCAAAAAACGAACAAGCCGTTACAACGCAACCGGAAATACAAAAAAGTGAAATAGTTTCCGAATTATTAGAACAAGCCCGCCAGTCCTATGTATCAGCTTTAGCAAAACAAGAAATAAACAGTGTTGCAGAAGCTATCAACAATTACGAAAATGCACTTCGTATAATCAACAACTTAAGTTATTATCCCGGCATCGAAGAGAATGATGCCTATACAGAACTTTCTACATCAATAATTGATGACTACAAATCATATATTGATGGTTTACCCGAACTTCCTGAGAATGCCTCCTTTGCAGCGTTAGAGGAATGGATTGGAAAATCTGTTCCTGAGATCAGTCTTAATTCAAACAAAAAGACAACTGAACCAAAGGAAAAAATTGTAATCAATTCTGAAATTCCTTTAGTTGTAAATGATCAAGTACAACAATGGGTTGACTATTTCCAGGGTCGTGGTAAACACCACATGGCGCTTTGGCTTGCACGTTCAGGAAGATATTTCCCGATCCTAAAAGAAATCTTTGCAAACGAAGGAACTCCGCAACAGTTAATGTACCTTTGTATGATTGAAAGTGGCGTTAATCCTACTGCACGTTCTTGGGCAGGAGCGGTTGGAATGTGGCAGTTCATGCGTTCCACCGGAAGAATTTATGGACTTACTTCTGATTTCCATTTTGATGAAAGAAGAGATGTTCTCAAAGCTTCTAAAGCAGCTGCAAAACACTTGAAAGATTTACATAATTCACTGGGAGACTGGTACCTTGCATTAGCTTCATACAATGCAGGTGAGGGAAGAATCCAAAGAGCAATTAAACGTTCAGGGACAACAGATTTCTGGGAACTTCAACAATATTTGCCAAAAGAAACAAGAAGTTATGTTCCTCAGTATATTGCTGCCACAATGATAGCAATGGAACCGGAAAAATATGGATTTTCAGACATTCAGTACCAGAAGAAGTTGGAATTTGAAACTATTAAGGTTACTGATGCTATTGGATTAGACTATTTTGCAAGTTCGTGTAATTTATCTGCTGAAGAGTTAGCAGATTTGAATCCTGAATTGACTATGAACTCAACCCCATCCAATACAGTTGGTGGATATGAGTTAAAAATTCCTGTTGGAACTGCAAACTTATTTGCAGCAGCATTGGAAAACGTTCCCCAGAGCGCTAAACGCCAATTTGCTTTCCACACAGTTAAAAGAGGCGAGTCTTTAGCTAAAGTAGCTTCGTTATACGGTATTTCAAAAGCAGATTTAGCAGATGCAAATAATATTTCCGTTAAAACAAGAGTAAAAAGAGGAATTAGATTAAAAATTCCTTATAAATCTAATTTTAACAGCACCGATTTTGCATATAATTCAAATGAAACTTCTGCCGTTGAAACTTCTGAAGAAAACAATTCAGATGAATATGTTTCTCCTTATAAAAATCTGAATAACGAAAAATTAGCTCAACTTCCCACATTGATGAATGACTCAAAAGAAGTTGTTGCCGATGAAGCCGGAATTGAAGAAAATGATGAACTGGCTTCTGATCAAGATCAACCGGTTCATATAAAACCTGCCGGAAAAGTTGTTGTTACTTATAAGGTAAAACAGAACGAAAGCCTTTTGGGCATCGCTGATCTTTTCAACGTAAGAGTAAGTGATTTAAGAAACTGGAATAACATTCCTTACACCGAAACAATAAAAGTATCACAGACTTTAAATGTATATGTTCCTGAAGAGAAAGCAGATTATTATGCTAGTTTGGATAACCAAACCTCTCAAGAAAAAACTACTCGCAGTTCAGTTGATGTTACTAAAAAAGCCTGGACATATTATAAAGTTAGAAGAGGAGATAATCTTACTTCTATTGCTTCCAAATTCAAAGTTAATGTAGCTACTCTTAAAGATTGGAATAATCTATCTTCAAACAGAGTGATCAAAGGACAAAAACTTAAAATTAGCAGCGAGCCAAAAACTAACAGCTTTGCTTCCGCTGAAGAAAAAACAGAGAGATCAGTCTCAACACAAAGAACATTTAAATATAAAGTCCGCCGTGGTGAATCACTTGGTAAAATTGCTGATAAATTTGGAGTTCGGATCAATCAGCTCCGTAATTGGAATAAACTGAATTCAAATGATATTGCCGCCGGACAGGTGTTAAAAATTCATAATTCAGAATCCTCTTCAATGGGTGATGCAATTTCCAAAACTCCCGGAATTCTTACCAATTATACGGTAAAAAAAGGTGAAACGATCGGAGAGATTGCAGAACAATTTCACGTCTCTACTTCCGAAATCAAAAAATGGAATGCAATTAAGAGAAGCAATATTCTTGCCGGACAAAAATTGAAAATTTACAGTGACAGTGAACCTGTAAGCAAAACAAGTAGAAGATCACAAGATTCTGTAACAAAAAAATCTTCCAAAAGCACTTCCTACAAGGTAAGAAAAGGAGATTCTTTAGATTCAATCGCTAAAAGATTTAATTTAGAGATTACTGAGATCAAACAACTGAACAGATTAAATTCAAATAAAATTATTGTTGGACAAAAGTTAGTCCTCAACTAATTCGTTCTTATTTTACTGAAAACCGTTAGGGGTGTTGTCCCACTTTTTCGTGCGTGATGACTGAGAACATACCCTTTAACCTGATCCGGGTAATTCCGGCGTAGGGAAACTGAATTATTTTTTATTTATAAGCCGTCCCTAACAAGACGGCTTTTTTTTTGGAGTAACAAATCATGAAATACATTTTTTATTTTCTTTTAATTTCTACAATATCATTCGGGCAGCAAAATATTGTTTCCGGGAAAGTTGTAGATGTAGAAACAATGGAATCATTACCTTCTGCTAATATTAGAATAAGCAACACAGAAACTATTATCAGTGCCGATGATCGCGGATATTTTCGTCTTCAATTGGATGAAAATATTCCAGGAGTTGAAATAGCTGTTACTCATATCGGCTATGAAACCAAGCATCAAAGTATCTCTATCAATGATGCAAGTAAAAATCTGGTCATTAAATTAGAGAGAAAAATATTTCCGGCGCAAACAGTTTTGATAACTGCTTCGGTACACAAAAAAGGAGAAACGCCTGCAACCTTTTCTGAAATATCGGGAAAAGAGATTGAGAAGAAATACTCAGTGCAGGATATCCCGGAGTTTTTAAGTTCAATTCCGTCAACTACATTTTATTCGGAAGGGGGAAATGGAATTGGATACAATTATTTGAGTATTCGGGGATTTGATCAACGGAGAATTTCTATTTCGATTAACGGTGTTCCTCAAAATGATCCCGAAGATCATAACGTTTATTGGGTAGATTTTTCAGATATTCTTGCCACAACAGAATTTATTCAAGTGCAAAGAGGTTCCGGCGGAATTTTCGGCTATCCGGCGATTGGTGGTTCAATTAATATTATTACTTCAAACTTCTCGTTAAATAAATATGTAACGGCTTCTTCAACTCTCGGAAGTTACAACACAAGAAAATATAGTGTGGCAGCTTCAAGCGGATTGATAGATGGGAAATATTCTTTCTCCGGAAAAGTATCTCAAACATTAAGTAGTGGTTACCGCGACCGTTCCTGGGTGGATTTAAAATCATATTACTTTTCTCTTTCCAGAATTGATGAATCATTTACCACACAAATAAATTTGTATGGAGGACCAATTAAAGATGGATTGGTTTATAATGGATTGCCAAAGTTTGCAATAAAAGAAAAGAATCATCGCAGAAAAAATCTTTCGTCCTGGGAAGCTTCAAACACTAATTTTATTGATTCTCTCACTTTTCAACGACGCGACAAAGAAATTGAAAACTTTTCTCAACCTCATTATGAAATGTTAAATGAATATAAGCTTAATGAAAACATTACCCTAAATTCAGCGCTGTTTTTAGTAATTGGAAAAGGATTCTTTGATTTCGATGGAAGTTGGGCTAATCTTTATGGCGATGATTATGTTAGAGGATATTTTAGATTAAATGATGGTGGTTTTGATTCAACAATTATTCCAACAAATACTTTACTTCGTGGAATGGTAGAGAATAAACAATTCGGATGGATTCCGAGAATTCAAATAAATCATTCTAATGGAGTTTTGACTACAGGTTTGGAATTACGCAACCATCGTTCTCTCCATTACGGTTTAATTGTTTCAGCGGATGATATCACAGATAATAATATTATCAATTACCGCTATTATCAGTTTAACGGAGCGAAAAATATCATTAACGGTTTTGTGAATGAACAGTACAAAGTGAATGATCAAATCAGTCTGTTGGGTGAACTCCAAATCGCTTATAATAAATATCGTCTTTACAATGAAAAGTTTCTGCAGAATGATTTTTCTATCCAACATACATTTTTTAATCCTCGTGTTGGAATTAATTACAAGTTTGATGAAACAAAAAGTGCATACGCAACTTTTGCTAGAGTATCTCGTGAACCGCGCTTGAATGATTATTACAATGCCGTTGAATCAAGTGGCGGTGCAGTCCCACAATTTGAATTGAGAAGTGATAATACTTATGATTTATCTAAACCATTAGTTAAGCCGGAAACGATGAACAGTTTTGATCTTGGTTATTCAATTAATCAAAAAGACTATCAGATCAATGTAAATTTGTTCTACATGTCATTTGAAAATGAATTAATTAAAAACGGACGGTTAGATATTTTTGGCGCGCCGATGATGGGAAATGCAAAACAGACAGTTCATTCAGGAATTGAATTCTCTTCATCACTAAAACCGATGGAAGATTTACAAATAATTTTTAATGCAACCTACAGCCAAAACAAAATTACTAACGCTTCATCGTTTATTACTTATTACGATTCACTTGGAACTCCATCTGTTGGTAATTTATCTTTAGATGGAAATAGTATCGGCGGCTTCCCGGATTTTCTTACCAATGTTTCCATCCGTTATTCATTAAATGATTTTTATTTCCAACTCGATGGGAAATACGTTGGAAAATTTTATTCGGATAATTATGGAAATGAATTAAAGAATTATCTTTTAAAATATCCCGGACATTTTGGTTATGAGGACAATGTAAACGATGCTTCTATTGTATTAAATTTATTTTCCAGTTATGAGTTGAGACTTTTCAACACTCCCACAAAATCAAAGTTGTTTTTACAGATCAATAACGTTTTTGATACTTATTTTTCGATGTATGCAATCGGGAAAGAATTTTTCCCCGCAGCAGAACGAAATTTTGTTGCCGGTTTGCAATTAGGGATTTAAGATGAAAAAATGTTTGATCATCGGGAATGGAAAAGCGCCTGAGAAAAAGACGATTTTATTCTTGATGAAAAAGAGATACGACACAATTATTTGTGCAGATGGCGGATTGCATCATGCGCACAAACTAAAGATCATTCCGCATTATATAATAGGTGATTTTGATTCGGTTGACAAAATCTTGTTGGAAGAATACCGGAACAAATCGAAAATCATTCAAGTAAAAAGACAGGACGATACGGACATCGAGAAATGTTTGAAGTATGCTCTCAAGCAAAAATATAGCGAAGCTGTTTTGTTAAGCGTTACCGGTGACAGGTTGGATCATTCATTCTGTAATCTTGGAATTGCATTGAAGTTCCATGATAAAATTAATGTGAGAATCATTTCGGAAACTTCTTTACTTACTGTTTACGAGAAACAAGTTTCGTTTGCAGCAAAAAAAGGAGAGTACATTTCACTTTATGCTTTCGATAAAAAAACAATGATTACATCGCAAGGATTGAAGTATCCATTAATCAACACACAACTTCCATTTGGAGTTCGTGAAAGTACAAGCAATCTTGCTATTAAAGGAGAAGTTACCCTAAAAATTAAAAGCGGGAAAATATTTGTAATAAGAGATTTTGAAACAATGAGAAAACATGATCTCTTTAGGTAATCTTGATATTTCAATTATTCTCATTTTCTTTGGAATACTCTTCTTCATTGGATTTTATTTCACCAGGAAGAAAAGTGACGAACCTGTGGACTATCTTCTCGGCGGAAGAAATTTAGGGCTGTCCCTTTTTATATTAACAAATGTTTCAACCTGGTATGGCGGAGTTTTGGGGATTACAGAATTCACCTACAATTATGGTTTGGCAAGCTGGTTTACTCAAGGATTACCTTATTATATTTTTGCTTTCATCTTCGCACTCTTTTTTGCAAAAAAAATTCGTGCAGCTTCTCTCTTTACTTTACCGGAAAAGTTGAAAGAAACGTATGGGGAAAAGGTCGGACTGCTTTCTGCGCTTGTAGTTTTTATTCTTGTTTCACCGGCTCCTTATTTGTTGATGCTCGCGAATATCTTTACCATGTTGTTCAAAACTAATTTGCTTACCGGATTAGTGATCGCACTTCTCCTCATTCTTCCATACATGCTAAAAGGCGGTTACCGCGCAGATATTTATACTGACGCGTTCCAATTCTTTGTAATGTTCGGCGGATTTATTTTATTTTTTTATTTCTGTTGGAATTCGATAGGGAATTTTAATTTTCTAACAAACAATTTGCCCGCAACTCATCTTCAACTAACCGGCGGAGCTTCGCCAATATTTATTTTAGTTTGGTTCTTAATTGCTCTATGGACGTTCGCCGATCCCGGATTTCATCAACGGTGTAACGCGGCAAAGAGCGGGGAAGTAGCTGTTAAAGGGATTTTAATATCAATTGCATTTTGGGCGTTATTCGATTTCTTGACAACGGCAACCGGACTTTATGCACGAGCGGTTTTTCCTAATTTGAAAAATCCCTCTCTTTCATTTTTTCTTTTAGCAGATAAAATATTAGCTCCCGGTGTTAAGGGAATATTTTACGCCGGAGTATTTGCAACAATCCTTTCAACGTTTAACAGTCTAATGTTTTTAAGCGCCACTACAATCGGGAATGATTTCATCTCCCAGCTATCGCAAAACAAATCTACGAAAGTAATAAGCAATACAAAGTTTGGTTTAATTGTTACGGGAATATTTGCCGCGCTTCTGGCATATTTTATTCCATCGGTGGTGCAGTTATGGTACACGATAGGATCGATCGCAATTCCTGGGATAATATTTTTGGTTGTTGGTTCGTATTACTCTTCATTTAAAATTGAAAAGAATTATGCCGCCGCGGAAATTGTTTTTGCTTCGGGTTTTTCACTTCTCTGGTTCTTTGTAAAGAAATTTATTTCAACTGAATCGTTATGGTTTCAGGTTGAACCGATGATTGTGGGGTTAACTACAGCGTTGGTTATTCATCTTTTAGGGATGTTCACAATGAAACAGAAATTGAAGTAAGAAAGAAATAATACCCTATAACTATTTAGCGAAAACGGACTTGAAAAATTTCTCTTTATCTAAACTATTTTGCCATTGACGATGACGTTTTACAGATTCCATTCTCCTCTTTCCGGCAATGGAAAGAAACCTGCTTGTTTCTAATGGACCTAATTTTTCCGTTAATAATCGGATCGCTTTATTAAATAATTCTTCTTCGTTAATATATTCGCTTTGACTCATATTAAATACCGAGCATTTGTTTATTACAATTATAGGAATGAACATTGAAATAATCAACCATAATTTGTCATTTATTTACTAAATGCTCTTTCTTAAAAACTCGAATAAACTCACCTTATCAAAAGGGGTTATAAAAAAAATCAATTGACATTTTGTTTAATATTCTTTACGTCTGTTCTGAGAACTAACAAAATATCAACGGATAACCTTGTTTGCTTCGGGGATAAAGGGAAATCTTTCTAACTAACATTATCTTCATATGACAAAAAATAATAATTTATAAAGATTCTGTTCCCGCATTCTCTCTTCCAAAAAAAATTACTTTGTAACCTATTGATTAAAACAATTTGTAATTAACAATGGGTGCTTTCACTTTGACAATAACATTACCGGATACCAAATAACTTTTTCCATTTTAGAAATGGCTCCGGACGATTTGGAAATCGTTCGTTCATTTTTGGAAATCGATGCGTATAATTTAGAAATCGTTCGTTTTTTTTAGAAATCGATGCGATCAATTCAGAAATGACTCGTTTTTTTTAGAAATCGATGCGAACAATTCAGAAATCGCTTGTTTTTTTTAGAAATCGATCCGTTCGTTTCAGAAATGGCAGAAAAGTGTGACAAAATGGCAAAAATGGTTTAAAAATGAAGAAATAGAGGTTAACTAAGCTTAATAGAGTGGAAAGTGGAAAGCGGTGGATACGAATTGGAGATTATTTAGTGATAATTTGTGTAATTCGTGTCAGAGACTAAAATACTCTTTTCGCCGAATTTAATGCAACAAAATATCTATACGCTAACTGTACGAACCAGTATGTGAGCCACCATTGAAGAATAAGGATGAAGATGCCTCCACCCAAAATAATGCCTACGATCATCCCGTGTGTAATCTGGAGACCGAACATTCCTTGGAGATCGGAAGTTGTAGAGGTACTGATTAGAGCAATTGTAGCTGATGCGATGCAAATAAATGCGAGGACAGTTGTGGTGAATAGGGCGGAATGTCGTGCTGCTTTTTTCATGCGGGCAGGATCAGCGCCATTATTTACTAACCATCCACCGATGAAAAAACCGGCGGGCAAGGCAAGCGCTACATTGAAAACCGGAACTCCCATAAAGATGCCGAACATTCCAAAAGAATAGAAAAGATAAATCATCATCCAAACAATAGGTTTCATGGAATAGGTGGTTTGAATCCACTTTCTTAGAAAAAGAATATCGATAATTACTCCAACAACAAAACCGGCAAGAGCGAAGAGAAATATCCGCGATTCAGGAACAAAAGGAATGCTGAGCCACCACCCGGCGAGAAAACAACTAATGATCGGTACTGCACCAAATAAAAAACCTATTGTTACAATTTCAATCTTTCGCATTATATGTCCATTTCTAAAAGTTTTAAGCCAAAGTTCGAACTGCTAAGGGGGCGTTCGCAATACTTCCGAATAAAATGTTTACTGATACATTATTTATTATGGAAGTTAACGTGTATATTAATCTGGGTTTCGTCAATAAATGTTTATCTAAGAATTAAAGTTTCAGCGTACCCCCCTGTATTACTGAAAAACCCAGCACGATAAGTCTTAAGACCAACTCCATTTGAGTATAAAACATCACCTAATTGAACTGTAGTCGTTCCACTAGCAACATAACGTGGTATTGGGACGATTGGTGAGGATCGATTTCCTTTTGCAAATTTTACTATTTTATCAAATCCGACATAAATTAAATCTTTTGTAAAAACAATTGTAAAGGGTATTAATTCACTATAGTAGGTTGTATCTGGTGGCATATTAAATTCGATTCTTTTTAACACCGTATCATTTGCAGTACAAAGAATATTGTAAGTAGTAATAGAATCACTTGAGACACTTTTTGATTTTATTTCCCAAATACGAATTCCTTTTCTTTGTTCACTTGGAGGTGTAGAACCAGAGATTCCACCCTCCCAAGTCAATCGGTAATCATAAATAAGTGTGGTTCCAATTATTAATGGATATGAAAACTCTACGGGATTTATAATATTTATTGTAGTAAAAACTCCATCATTACTCCACACCTCTTCGTTGTCAAAACGACAATGTACCCTCCAATGGTATTGTGTGCCATATCTTAAATGATCAATCATTGCTACAGCAATCATATCATATTGACTTGCGTTGATCGCTACTTCTGAAGTCTTATTTCCATATGTTATTGTTTCTCCAAATTCAAAATAATAGGCTACATTTTTTCCTTTAGGATTGACCCATGCTGAGAGTGTAGCGCTGTTTGTTGTTATATCTTTTACTTGCCCCAGTGTTACTTTGGGTACATTAAGTGTTAAAAATGTTTTGTCTGTCCCCAAGGTTATATCATTATCGTTTGATATGACCAAACGATAATGATATAAAGTCCCAGCCATTAGGTTAAAAACAGAATCTCTAACTTCTACTTCAAACGAGTTAGGATCGATATTTTTTTCAATTGTTTTATTCTTATACTCTTTGGAAGTCCCAAATTCAAAATAATACTTTGACTTAATCCCCCACAGATTAATCTTTGCACTCAACACTACACTTGTTGCAGTGATTGATAATACCGTATCCATAATTATTGTCGGATGCAGTATCTCATTAATAATGCGGAATGATTTGGTTGCGCTGGCTGCGGTGTCTTTAATACTTATAAATATCATGCGATAAAAGTAATTTGTATTCGACATTAAATGCGACACAGTATCAGATAATATTATGATATTTGAATCTGGGACTATGTTTTTAGGTTTGGTGGTTTTGCTAAGTAAATATCGAGACGTATCGTATTCAATATAATATGTTGTTGGTAAACCGTTCGTCTTTATCTTAGACGTAAATATAACCGTAGTATCATTTAATATATAAACAGAATCACTTATGTTAAGTAGAGAAGGAGTTTTTAATGAATCTGCAATACTATCGTTATTTGTTATACCCGCTTCTTTTTTACATGATAAATTTATAATGACAAGAAGACTACTTGTTACTACGATAATTATTGATTTTACATTTTTCATAATGATCATAATTTTATCCATCTAATTACTACTTATTTTGAACCACTGAGTTAATCAAAGAATACATATGTGGAAAACAATGCATCCAGAATCATGGGAAGTTATATGTATTCCATATGTCTTTTTTTTCAATAGAACACTATTTATTAAAGTCTGATTTTTTGTCGGTTTATCATTTGCAGAATATAAACAGTGAGAGGAAAGACTGCGTCTGGGAAAGAACCTCGCTGCAGAACTAACTCAGAAATAAAGCTGCCTATTTTCTTAATTATTACTATGAACAAACGTAAAAAGGTTTGGGTTAATTACCAAACGCATAGGCGATTGAAGAGAATCACCCTACAAATTATATAGTTAGTAAAAATATTCTACGCAGAATAGCAAGAATATTAAACGGTTAAAAAAGTATAACTGAATGGATGAATGTTTTTCATTCAATCATGCAGCCATTCAATTTTAACTACCAATGGTAGTCATTCAAACTAACAATTTGGTTCCGGCTTTGCCGGTTTATATGTTACTCAAAAAGTAATGATCTCTGTTTTATTAAAAAGAGATGCCCGCAATCATTACACTTATATTCCAATTTATGATATGAAGTTGGAGAAGCAATAACGGCAATTGAGGTTTCTTCCTCGTGAATTTTCTTACCGGTTTTGGTAATATTTTTGCTTTCACAATTAGGGCATTTCTTCTTTTCCCTTAAAGTAAAAAACGCCGCTAATCCGCCAAGGATAAGCGCAAGGAGAATAAAGAGTACGGTTTTCATTTATTTTACCTTTATAAATAGCTGATAAGAAAAAAAAGTTAAATAACTATTGCACATTAAAATCATTAACTCACGTTATGCAAGTATTAAAAACCTTGAAGGTTTTATTAAGAGAAATCGCAAAGTATTCAATATTTTAATCTTGATTAGCAAAACCTTCAAGGTTTGGGTCATTTGTATGCGTAACGTGATTTATCAATCATTATTTATGCCGCGATGCTTTAAATATTCCTCCGCTAAATCCGCTTATTCCTATCATAAAACCAAAGTCATACCATAAACCGCTATTCGGGAATTGATAGATCCGGTAATCGGTAAACAAACTTGCAATAAAAGAAACAGGGGCAATAAAACCGTGTAATAATCCTAATAAAAATCCGGGCGCGCCGGGTGTTGCTGGCAACGGTTGATGTGCGCAGCCAAAGAGTAAAAAAGTCATTAATAGCATTGAAAGAAAAACTACGATTGAACTTGATGATTTCATATTTTCTCCTCTGTTCTCATTATCAGAAAATAACTCTGCCTATCTACTTTATTAATTAGTTAAGTTGTGCAAAGAGACTTAAACTTAAATCGATTAAGATTAAGCATACGATTAAGAGTAAGAACTTTATAAGTAACAGGGCTTAATTGATACGAACAAACGTAAAAAGGTTTTGCTTAATTACCAAGGAGTAAATAAAAATATTCTTTATCCGTGGGTTGATCCCGAAAGCTTTCGGGATCGGGCTACAACACTATTTGTTAGACTTTTAATAATTCATTTGTTTTTTTTCAATTAAAAATTATTAATTTAGACCATTACAAATTGCTCGGTTTTGTTGAAATTAATATTCACTAACTAAATGAGGTGTGTCGATGTCTCATAAGAAAAAAAAGAAGCAATCGGGGAAGAAGGATCAGAAAGAAGAATTTGAAGTTCTTGAAGAGGAAGTAGAAACGGAAACTCCAAAAGAAAATTCAAAAGTCGATAAGAAATTTTATAATAAGGAACTTATCCGGCTAAGTATTGAGCTGGTAAAATTTCAAGAGTGGGTAAAGCATGAAGGTCTAAAAGTCGTGGTAATTTTTGAAGGACGCGACGCCGCCGGAAAAGGGGGAACAATAAAAGCGATCACACAATTTCTCAATCCGCGCGTTTGCCGCGTAGTTGCTCTTGGCACACCAACCGAAAAAGAAAAAACACAATGGTATTTCCAAAGATACACACCTCATTTACCGGCTGCCGGCGAGATGGTCTTTTTTGATAGAAGTTGGTATAACCGCGCCGGTGTTGAAAAAGTTATGGGTTTTTGTACAGAGGAAGAATACAAAGAATTTTTACGAAGCTGTCCCGAATTTGAAAGAATGCTCATCCGGTCGGGAATAATTCTGATAAAATATTGGTTCTCTGTAAGTGATGAGGAGCAGGAAAAAAGATTCGTGGAAAGAATAAACAATCCCACAAAACGCTGGAAGATAAGTCCGATGGATTTGCAATCGCGCAGCCGCTGGGTTGAATATTCAAAGGCGAAAGATGATATGTTCGCGTTTACGGATATTAAACAAGCGCCCTGGTATGTGGTAAATTCGGACAATAAAAAGAAAGCGCGGTTGAACTGTGTATCTCATTTGCTCAGTCTTATTCCGTATGGAGAAGTTAAAAGAGATAAAATTGAGTTACCGCCAAAACAACAGGACATCGGCTACATTCGTCCACCGATGACCGACCAAAGTTTTGTGCCGGAAATTTATTAAAACTTGTCATTGTTAAACTTGCAAAAAAAAGTGCTGCTCTTTCGGGCAGCACTTTTAATATCATTTCTCCACAAACCGGATTGTAAACAACTTTGGCAATTTCATCCCTAATCTGGATAATCTCGCCAAAAAGCTATCGCTTAAACCGGAACCAAAGTATCACATTAGCATGGTTGAATGATAAACATTCATCCATTCATCTTTATTCAGTCATTCTATCGTTTTATTTGTCTCATTAATATTCTGCCACTTCGCCGCAGAGAAATACACAAACTGTAATGTTAAGGTCCTAATTATCATCATCAACAAATTTTACCATAATTGCCGCTAGGAACATAGAAACACCGCCAAGGATGAGGGCATAAATTGCATGGTTTGCAAAAAGATTTTTAACGAAAAATCCAAGTATAGCCGCGGCTGTTATCTGCGGGATGACGATAAAGAAATTAAATATTCCCATATAAACGCCAAGTTTATTCTTCGGTAACGATCCGGTAAGAATTGCATAAGGCATTGCAAGAATTGAAGCCCACGCTAATCCAATACCAAGTTCGGAGATCAATAAAAGTTTTGGATCTTTAATAAAGTAAAAAGAAGCCAACCCTATTCCACCGCAAATTAAACTTATCATGTGGACAGTTTTTCTACTGGTTCTACTAGCCAGCCAGATCAACAAGAAAGCCATAACCGCCGCAAAACCGTTATAAACAGCCATTAGAACACCAACCCAATCAGCACCTTGATTATACAAAGCCGAAGAAGTATCAGTTGCGCCGTAAATGTGTCGTGTTACAGCGGGGGTTGTGTAAATCCACATTGCAAAAAGGGCGAACCACGAAAAGAACTGAACGTAAGCAAGTTGGATCATTGTCTTAGGCATTTTGTAAAGATCGTTGATAACTACAACAAGTCCGCTTTCTTTTTTAGAAGATTGAGTTAAGTATCCAACGATGAGTTGAATTATCCCGAACACAGCAACACCGCCGAAGAAAACGCCTAATCCGTAATCCATGTAAATAAAAAAGTAGAAAGCAAGAAACAAAACCACACCGGTAGTAAGCCAGATAAATCCGTTTTTATAAAATTGTGAATGGGGAAGTAGTTCTTCATTTCTTTGCGCTTGAGGATTAGTCTCACTTTCTTCTTTAATAAACTGTTCCATTTCCTCAGGTGAATATTCTTTTGATTTCACCACCGTCCAAATAACCGCAAGGAGAAAAACAGCACCGCCGATATAAAATGAAAATCTAACCGAAGGAGGAATTTCCCCATGAGCCGCGGTATTGCTGATGCCGAACCAGTTCGTCATAACGTAAGGAAGAGCAGAGGCAACGATTGCGCCGGTGCCGATGAAAAAACTTTGCATCGAAAAACCGATGGTACGTTGGTTAGGCGGAAGCATATCGCCGACAAACGCGCGAAACGGTTCCATTGAAACATTTATAGATGCGTCCATTATCCACAGCATCCCGGCAGCAACCCAAAGTGCGGGGGAATTTGGCATAATCAGTAATGCTAATGAGGCGAGTATTGCACCGATTAAGAAAAATGGTCTTCTTCTCCCAAATCGATTCCATGTTCTATCGCTCATATGTCCGATGATCGGCTGAATGATCAAACCCGTTACCGGTGCGGCGATCCAAAGGATCGGTATTTCATCAATGCTTGCGCCTAATGTTTCAAATATTCTACTAACGTTGGCGTTTTGAAGCGCGAAGCCGAATTGAATACCCAGAAACCCAAAACTCATGTTCCATATTTGCCAAAAAGAGAGAGCCGGTTTTTTCATATCAGATTCCTTTGCCGTTTGATAAAGAGAAAGTTTCTTTTGTAATTTGAGACAAAAATTAATTGATTTTTACGTACCGTGCAAGGATAGGGAAAATAAAGCAGGGTGTTTGACTATTAGACTATTAGGCTGTAGACTGTTAGACTATTAGGCTGTAGGGGGCTTGTAAAAAGATTATTTATTTAAAAGTTGAGATTGTACTTTTCCAATTACAAAAAAGTTATGATAAAAATAATAGATATTTTAAAACTAGTTTCATCCCCTTACTCCGCGTTTTTTTACTCGCCGTTAAAAAGGGGGGATGAGGAATCTTATTTGTTTTTGGAACCGGAAAGAATTCACGTTATCAACAACCTAGAGAATGTGGATGAATTTCTTTCAGTGTTGGATGAGATACACAGGGAAAAACTATTCGCCTATACAATTCTTCCGTACGAGTTGGGTTTTTTATTTGAAAAGAGATTAAGAAAGATTCTAACTAAAAAAGATGAGCGGGCGATTCTTGAAAATGCAATTATTGTATCGTTTAACAAAAAAAATGCAAAAAGAATAAAAACATCCAATATTGATTTTGGTGGAATGGAGAGAAACAATTTCAATGTTTCCAATTTTCGGTTGAATGAATCCCGGAAGTCTTTCTCAAATAAAGTTGAAGATATTAAAACGCAAATTGCCGAAGGAGAGACGTATCAAGTTAATTTAACTTCTTCGGCGACTTTCAATTTTAACGAAAGTGTTGAAGGATTGTTCTACAGTTTGCTGGTAAAGCAGTCGGCGGAATATTCGGCATTTATAAATTTACCGGATAAAAACATTCTCTCCTTTTCACCGGAATTATTTTTTAAGTTTGAAGGAAAATCGGTAACTGCTAAACCGATGAAAGGAACTGCGTTCCGGGGTATAAATCTCCATGAAGATTTACGAAATAAAGAGGAATTATTTTTAAGCGAAAAAAACCGTGCAGAAAATTTGATGATCGTTGATCTATTGCGGAACGATCTTGGAAAGATCAGCAAACAGAATAGTGTTACTGTAAAAAAACTTTTTGAGGTTGAGAAATATGAATCATTGTTTCAGATGGTTTCTATTATAAAAAGTAGATTGAAAGACAAAACAAAACTCTCGGACTTAATAAAAAATATTTTCCCTTGCGGATCTATTACCGGGGCGCCGAAAATTAGAACAATGGAGATAATTCACCGGTTGGAAAAACATCCGCGCGGTATTTATACCGGTTCAATCGGATTACTCCTTCCGGGAAAAAATGTTTTTAATATTGCAATTAGAACGATAGAAATAGATAAATCTAATTGCTCCGGACGTATCGGACTTGGCGCCGGTATTACCTGGGGTAGTAATGCGGAAGATGAATATGAAGAAGTTCTCATCAAAGGAGCGTTTGTAACGCAACCGCCAAATCAATTCGAAATATTTACTTCTCTCCTTTATGAAAATGGAAAATCATTTCTGCTCAAAGAGCATCTTAAACGGCTTAAACGTTCAGTCGAATATTTTTTGTTTTTTTATGACGGAGAAAAAGTTGAAAAGGAGTTGAGTAAATGTTTCAAATCGTTGAGTAATAAAAAAAGGTATAAGATAAAAGTTTCGATAAACAAATTCGGTAAAGTGTCGGTAAAGGTGAATGAACTAAAGAATTCATCATGGAAAGCTGCAAAAGTGGTGATTTCTTCTTTGAAAATTGATGAGCAAAATCGGTTTCAATATTTCAAAACTACAAATAGAGCTATTTATGACTCAGAACTTCTAAAATATCGGCAAGAAGGATTTGACGAAGTTTTATTCTTGAATAAACAAAATAAACTTGCTGAAGGAGCGATAACCAATATATTTTTATTTTTTGATGATAAATGGAAAACCCCCCCAATCTCTTCCGGTATCCTTGCTGGCATTTACAGAGATCATTTTATAAAAAAACATGATGTGAAAGAAGAGGTGCTTACCATTAATGATCTGAAGAGATCGAAAAAAGTAGTTTTGACCAACTCAGTGCGAAAAACCATTACGGTAAGAGAGATAGTTTTTGAAGGAAAAACAATATTCAGTTCCAAATGAATTACGGAAAATAAAATATTTTTTCTATCTTTAAGTAAAGAAAGAGAAAACTATTAATGGCAGATCAGATCGACGATATTATTTCACGAAAAAAAGAACACCTTGAGTTGTGCAAGACCGATGAAGTCAAATTCAAAGAAAAAACTTCCGGATTTGAACAATTTGATTTTCTTCACGCCGCCCTTACAGAAGTCCAAATTGAAAAAATAGACCTCTCAAAAAAGTTTTTTGGCAAGAATGTCTCATATCCATTTCTAATTTCTTGTATGACCGGAGGAACTGCCGAAGGAGAAAATATCAACCTTCAATTGGCAGAAGTTGCAGCGGAATTGAATATTCCATTGGGATTGGGCAGTCTCCGCTTTGCTCTCGATACAAATAATTATGATGATCATTTCAAACAGATCCGCAAAGCTGCTAAAACGGTTCCGTTGCTTGGGAATATTGGTGGCGCTCAAATAATTAAAATGAAATCTTTCAAGCCACTCTTTCATTTGTTAGATAAAGTTGAAGCCGATGTGTTGGTAGTCCATTTGAATCCACTGCAAGAACTTTTGCAGATAAACGGAGAAGCAAATTTTAGTGGAATTCGGAGATCAATTGAAAAGTTGGTGAAGCAAACTAAAGTTCCAATAATTGTAAAAGAAGTTGGTTCAGGGATCTCAAAAAAATCAGCGCAAATTCTTTTGGAGTTAGGTGTAAAAGGAATTGATGTTGCCGGTGCGGGTGGAACAAGCTGGGCAGGTGTTGAGATTCTTCGAAATAAGCAATCAAATGAAAATCCATTTTGGGATTGGGGATTACGGACAAGTTATTGTATCCGAACCATCTCTGAATTAAAAAAGAAAAATAAATTTATGTTGATCGGTTCAGGCGGAGTGAATACTTCGTTTGAAATAGCGAAAGCATTGGCTCTCGGCGCTGATTTTACCGCTTCAGCGAGGATAATCCTACAGACACTTGTAAAAGAAGATCAGGCAGGAGTAAAAGATCTAATCAATAATTGGTTCGAGGATGTGAAGCGTATAATGTTCTTAACCGATTCACAAAATTTGCGTAGTTTTGGGAAGGGAAAATTAATCTTAAAAAAGGAATACATTGATCTCTGAGAAAGAATTTAATTCTTTAATTGAAAAAGAAAGAAAATTAATAAACACGAAACTGAAGTCGGTTTTGGCAAAGCGAAATCCACGTTCGTTATATGAGCCTTCGGATTATATTCTAGCTGATCAAGGGAAGAGATTACGACCATTATTGGTACTTCTGACAGCAAAAGCAGTTGGAGGAAATTACGCAAAAGCTTATAACGCAGCTTTGGCAGTCGAGATGCTTCATAATTTCACTCTCGTTCATGATGACATAATGGATAATGCCGATAAACGCCGCAACAAGTTGACGGTTCACATTAAATATGATGTGAACACAGCTATTCTTGCCGGTGACGGGCTGCTAGCAGTTGCTTATGAGTATTTGTTAAAAAATTTGATCGTTCCGGGAAATGAAGTTGTTAAATCTTTTACAAAAGGTTTAGTGGAAGTTTGTGAAGGACAAAGTCTCGACAAAGAGTTTGAAGTTAAAAAAGATGTATCGATTGAAGAATACCTAATAATGATATCAAAGAAAACCGCAGCTATGATCGAGATGTGTTGTGAAGTAGGAGCCAGAATTGGTGGAGGCTCATCAAGCGAAATTAAAGCGCTAACTCGTTTCGGAAAAAATCTTGGAATTGCGTTCCAAATTCAGGATGATCTTCTTGACATTGCGGGAGATGAAGTTGAGTTTGGTAAAAAGATCGGAGGAGATTTGATTGAAGGGAAAAAAACTTTTCTTTTCTTGAAAGCATTGGAAAAATCGAAAGGGAAGGATAAGGCTGCTTTTCAAAAAATAATAGTGAATAAAGGAATTCAACCGGGTGAAGTTGAAAAATATAAAATGCTTTATCAGAAACTAGATGTCCTTAACGATGCTAAAAAAGAGATTGTTTTATATACTCAAAAAGCGCTTCGTCAGTTGAATCAAATTAAAAATGTAAATGATAGACAACTGCTGACATTCTTGGCGTATTCACTTATCAAGAGAAAATATTAATGATTGAGACTAAAGTTAAAATAGTTAACAAAGCAGGGCTCCATACTCGTCCGGCAGCAACGATTGTTAAACTCGCCTCCAAGTATAAGTCCGAGTTTTTTATCTCAAAGGATGGTCTGCATATTAACGGAAAAAGCATCATCGGTGTAATGACTTTAGCAGCTGAAATGGGGAGTGAACTACTGCTTACTTTTGAAGGGGAAGACGAGCAACAAATGAATGACGAAATATCCGGTTACATCAAAGGAGGCTTTGACGAGTTGTGAAAGGACTAAAAGAAATATTAAAACATTCCGGTAATTATATTACAGGAATTGCCGCCGCCCCGGGATTAACAATCGGGAAAGCATATGTATTTACCAAAGAAGTTTTGGAGATCAATCATAATCAAATCACCGACATTGACGAGGCTATTCTTCTCTTCAATGAAGCTTTGCAAAAATCGCACAAAGAATTAAAAAAGATATTCGGCTTTGCAAAGGAAAAAATGGGAGACGTTCGTGCAGCGATCTTTGAAGCCCATTTAATGATTTTGGATGATCCTGTACTTATTGGAAATATTACTACGCGCATTCGATCAGAAAAAAGATTTCCGGAATTTATTGTTGATGATGAGATCTCTAAATATCAACAACTGATGTTCGGTGCAACTGAACATTATATGAAAGAACGCGCGCTTGATATCGAGGATATTAAAAACCGGATAATTAGAAATTTGCAAAAGAAAAGATGGCAGTCAAAAATTCCTTTTGATGCAATTGTTGTTAGTGGAAATTTAACCCCGGCTGATACCATTCTCTTTACTAAATCTTCATCCGTCGGTTATGTTACGGATCATGGTGGCTTGACTTCTCATGCGGCAATTATTGCACGATCGTTGAACCTTCCGGCGGTAGTCGGAACTCATGACGCGAGTGAGAAAATCAAGGATGGAGATCTGCTTATCATTGATGGATTCCATGGAATTGTTTTTATAAATCCCGATGAAAATCAGATAAAATACTTTAATCAAAAAATTAAACACTTAGTTGAGATAAACAAAGAATTACAAGGCTTAAAAGATCTACCGGCAGAAACCTTTGATGGAAGAAAAATACATCTTCTCTCCAACGTTGATGTGACGGGCGAAGTTGATCTGCTTGTTTCAAACGGTGCGAAGGGAATCGGTTTATTCCGCACTGAACAAATTATTGAAGATATCGGGGAATTTCCTGATGAAGAAGAGCAGACAAAAATATATTCTGCTTTAGCAAATAGAATTTATCCAGAAAATGTAACTATTCGCGCTTTTGATATTGGCGGAGATAAAGTTCGGCAATTTGATCTCCAGGAAGCTAATCCTTTCTTAGGATTGCGTGGCGTTAGACTTTTAATAGAAAATGAAAATCTATTTAAAGTTCAAATAAGAGCTGTTCTAAGAGCCAGCGTTCATAAGAATGTGAGTTTCATGATTCCCATGGTCTCAACTCTGCAGGAAATAAAGAGAACTAAAGTACTGATTGATGAGTGTAAAGATGAACTTCATAAAGAGAAAATCCCGTATGACCCGCACTTAAAAATCGGTATTATGATTGAAGTTCCATCGGCGGCGGTTATGGCTCGCGAATATGCGGCTGAAGTTGATTTCCTAAGTATTGGAACGAACGATTTAATTCAATATTTAATGGCTGTCGACCGAGGGAACGATTACGTGTCAGATTTGTATCAGGAATTCCATCCTTCAGTTGTAAGAACAATTTCGCACATAGTGCTTGAAGGAAAGAAGTCAGGGGTTATGGTTAGCATTTGCGGTGAAATGGCTGCGGATACTCTTGCTGTTCCATTACTGGTTGGACTCGGATTAGATAGTTTGAGTGTTTCTCCTTCAGCGCTTCCTTCAGTAAAACGAACAATACGATCATTGAATTACGAAAAAGCAAAACAATTAGCCGAAGATTGTTTACAACTATCATCGGAAGAAGCAATAATAAAAACAATCGAAAAATTCTTTAAAGATAATCTTATCCAACGAACAAGGAACATTTTATGACCATTTCGGAACTAGTGAAAAAATACGACCCGGAAAATCAATTTGAAGTATTGAAAAATACTTATCAACAAATAGAATATGCAAAAAATAACAGTTATGAACTTTCTAAAATTGACACATCCAAAATAAAAAATATAGTTGTCAGTGGTTTAGGCGGTTCTGCAATCAGCGGTGATTTGATGCTTAACTTTTTGCACAATGAAATTTCATTACCGTTTCAAGTAAACAGAAATTATTCTCTGCCGAATTATGCCGATTCTTCGACACTATTACTTGCATCTTCATATTCCGGAAATACGGAAGAAACAATTTCGGTTTTGAACGAAGGTCTAACAAGAAAATGCCAAATAATTTGTTTGACTACCGGCGGAGCAATCAAGGACATAGCCGACAGAGAAAAACTTCCGGTTGTGCAAATGAAAAAAGGATTTCAACCGCGTTACTCCTTAGGATTGAGCTTTTTCAGTTTATTAAAAGTGCTACAAACATTGCAGCTTGTTACTACAAAACAAGACATTATTGATAAAGTTATTTCACTTTGGAAGAAGCGGGGAGAAGAATTGTCGGTTGAAGATAATTTGTCATACCAACTTGCTGAAAAACTTAACGGATTTGTTCCGGTAATTTATTCTACTTCGGATTTAACTTCTGCGGTTGGGAATAGATTTAAATGCCAGTTAAATGAAAATTCAAAAGTGCATGCATTCAATAATTCTTTTCCTGAATTGAATCATAATGAAATTATTGGATGGGAAACTTATGATGAACGAGTTGCAAAATTAAAAGCTGTTTTTATTGAGGAAGAGATCACTCATCCGCAAATCAAAAAACGTTTTAATATTACAGGGGAATTGCTTCAAAAAGCCGGAGTTGAAATAATATCACTCTCGAGTTCTGAAACTACATTTCAAGAACGACTTCTTGATTTAATTTATTTGACCGATTGGATTTCCTATTATCTCGCCATTCTTCGTGGAAAAGATCCAAGTGAAATTGACTACATTCATCTTCTTAAGAAGAGGCTGGCTAATTAACTAAGAAAATATTTTCGAATTAAAATCATTGAATGAAAAATAAATAAACGAACATGAACATATTAACAGAAGAAGAACTCCTAAATATTTTTAAGAAAACTGAAGCGCTTTTAGGCGGACATTTCCTCCTAACCTCGGGAAGACACAGCAATGTTTATTTCCAGTGCGCCAAAGTTTTACAATATCCTGACTACAATAAAGATATATGCACGGCTATTGCAAACCACTATAGAGATGTTGAGATTGACACTGTTATTGCTCCGGCGATTGGAGGAATTGTTGTCGGACAGGAAGTTGCTCGTCAATTAAACAAGAGATTTATTTTTGCTGAGAGGGAAGATAAGAAACTAAATTTGCGCCGTGGTTTTTCAATTGAAAAGGGAGAACGGATATTGGTTTGTGAAGATGTTGTTACAACCGGCGGTTCTGTTTTCGAAGTTATCGATATTGTTAAGCACGCTGAAGCAATTCCCGTTGGTGTTGGGTTTATTGTAGACCGAAGCAACGGAAAAGTTCAGTTTGGAGTTCCGCAAAAAAGTGTCATTTCACTCGAAGCAATTTCCTTTGAGCCGGAGAATTGTGATCTCTGCAAAGAAAATATTCAACTTGTTAAACCTGGTTCGCGAAAGATTTTATGATAAATAATCTGCTGCAACATTTCCGAAACAACATTAATAATGATTTGCTTTACATAGCAATCATTAGTGGTAGTGTTGCGGCGATCATAATTGTTTTCGGGAAAATGATTTCTCTGGCATTAAGAAAAATATTGAAGCCGATAGTCAAACGCTCAAAAACTCAAATTGATGATCAGATGTTTGAACTTATGAAATCAACATTCTTTAAGATTATCATTTTGATTGGATTATCTGTTGGATTGGGAATATTTAAAAGTGGTTTATCGTTAAAGTCGGGCAGTCCTCCGCAAAAGTTAATTACCTATCATCCTTATTTCGAAGATATTGTGATCGCTGCAGACTACGCTTTATTTTTATTAATTGTTCTAATCCTTTTGGTCATAAGTTTCAGAACAATTACGATACTGTTCAACTGGTATTCAGGGAAGATCGACTCAGGAGAAAACAAAAATTTAAGCGGAAGTTTGTTTCCACTTCTCCAGAAATTAAGTAAACTTCTTTTAACTGCCCTAGCGTTTGTAATTGTGCTGGCAAAGTTCAAAATCGATATAAGCGGCTTTATTGTTTCACTCGGTGTTGGTTCTCTAGCAATAGCTTTAGCAGCACAGGAAACTATTTCGAACATGATTTCCGGTTTTATCATTATGACGGACAGACCTTTCAGAATTGGTGATAGAATAAAAGTTAATCCGGATTTGGTGGGTGACGTGATCGAGATTGGAATTAGAAGTACAAAGATTTTGGATTTTGATAATAATATTTTAATTGTTCCAAACAATGATATTGTTAAATCACGGATTGTCAATTTAACTTATCCCTCCGCTCTTTCGCGCGTAGTTGTGGAAGTAATGGTCTCGTATAATAGCGATACGGAAAAAGTAAAGAGAACTTTACTCTCAATCGCAGAAAGTCATCCTTTGGTTGCGAAGAGTCCCGTGCCGGAAACTTTTGTAATTAAATTGGGTGATTCCGGAATAAACTATCGGTTAACAGCTTTCACAGAAAATTATCAGAATATTGCGAAACTTGGGAGTGAGCTTAGAGAAACTATCCTTAACAATTTCAGAGATGAGAAAATAGAAATCCCATTTCCTCAAATGGATATACGTCTACAAAAAAACAACGAGAGTTAATATGAAATACATCCTGCTTTTTATCAGTCTTTGCATTTCCATGTACAGTCAATTCAAATTTGATACTTATTTTGAGAACAAAACTTTGAGAGTCGATTATGTCCATACCGGAGATAATATTACTGATGAATACTCTTTTGATGAATTGCGTGAAGAACCTTATTGGGGAGGGTCTCAAACACATCTACTAGATTTGTTCAACTATGGTAAGTATAAAGTTGAGGTAGTTGATTCTGCCACAAGCAGTGTGATTTATTCAAAGTACTATTCAACATTATTCTCGGAATGGCAAACCACCGCGGAAGCAAAATTATATAAAAAAAGTTTTAACGAGTCGGTTGTTTTTCCTTTCCCTAAAAAGACGGTCATCGTTTCGTTATTTTCAAGGGATAGAAGAAATGAGTTGCACAAAAAATTTGAATTGGTCATAAATCCCAAAAATTATTTTATCGCAAAAGATAGAAGGAACGAATTTCCAAATTTCAAGGTTAGCCACTCTGGAGACCCGGCAAAAAAAGTTGATATTGTAATTATCCCGGATGGTTATACAGTTGAAGAAATGGAAAAGTTCAAAACCGACTGCAATCAATTTGCTCAATACCTTTTTAATGCTTCGCCTTATAAAGAAAATAAAGAAAGCTTTAACATTTGGGGAATTGATGCACCGTCAAAAGAAAGCGGAACAGATATTCCTGCACTGAATATTTGGAAAAGAACAAATGTGAATACAACTTTTTTTACTTTTGATGAAGATAGATACTGTATGACTTCGGATTATAAATCCGTGCGTGACTTTGCAGCAAATGCACCATACGATCAAATTTATATTTTAGTCAATTCTTCAAAATATGGCGGTGGATCAATTTACAATCATTATTCGGTTTGTGTAGCTGATAACATTAAGAGCGAATACATATTTGTTCATGAGTTTGGACATGGGTTTGCTTTCCTCGGGGATGAATACTACACAAGCTCAACGGCATATTTGGATTTTTACCCGACCGACATCGAACCGTTGGAAGCAAATTTAACCACTAGAGTCAACTTCGATGCGAAATGGAAGAACATGATTGACAAAGATATTCCTATTCCAACTCCAAATGACACAACCTATAAAAATAAAGTTGGTTTGTTTGAGGGAGGTGGTTATATGACGAAGGGTATATATCGCCCAAGTTATGATTGTTCCATGAAGTCGGCATCTGTAAATAATTTTTGTCCGGTTTGTAAAAAAGCAATTCAAGAAATGATAGATTTTTACTCTAAATAAGTTTTTTAAATGTTCGTGTTCTAAATATTTCCTAACAATAAAAGAGTATCATGTTTTACAGGGATCTTCATCAAACAATAGAGACAATAACTTCAAAGTTCTTTGCTGTAGAAATTGATATGCTGGTAACGGTTGTTCAAGAACTTGTTAAGCAGCAAGATATTCAAATTCTCGGTGGAAGAATTTGGAGATTTTCATTAGAAAAACAAGGCTATGAGCTTATTTATCAGACTGCAAAGAAATCTAAAATAAATTCTGATTTTATTCTTTCGATAAGTGATTACCCACTGTTTGATAATCTGGAAAAAGAGAGAACGGTTCTGCGGTCGGAAACAAATGATTTTCTGAAGAAGAAAGGAATTGCAAAATACTACGCTTCGGGAGTCGGGAACAAAATTAAACTGAATGGGAAAAAATATTACGAATATCTTTTAGCGTTTAACAGTTCAAGTGTAAGTTCAGAGTACAAATATTCGTTAAATATTATTGCTACGGTTGTAACTTCAAAGTTGAAGCAGTGGCGTTCATCCAAAAGTGAACGTTCGATAAAGGCTGATATTGACAAAGCCCGCATTCTTCAAAAATCAATTCTTCCTCAACATGAATATCCGTTCTTTGATTTTGATTTATACGGAATTACCTATCCTGCTGAAATTGTTGGCGGCGACTTTTTTGATTATCTCGAAATCGGTGACGACAAAGACCGATTAGGAATTGTTCTCGGCGATGCCGCAAGCAAAGGTATAGCTGCTGCTGCAGAAGCAATGTACATCTCCGGCGCAATCCGTATGGCAATGACCTTTGAAATAAAAATAGTAACTTTAATGAGGCGGATAAACACTCTCGTAAATAAAATATTCAGCGACGATAAATTCAGTTCTTTTTTTTACGGTGAATTGTCAAATGATAAGTCTGGTTTATTTCTATATGCTAACGCCGGGCATAATCCGCCATTCTTTTACAAGAGAAAAGAGAAAAAAATATATTATCTAAATCCAACCGGTCCGGTATTAGGTCCTGCGCCGAAAGCAAATTATACGGTAGATAGCATTCTTTTTGAAAAAGGAGATGTGCTTTTGATTTACAGTGACGGAATGATCGATTCAGCCGACAAAGATTTTGAACCTTTCGGTGAGAAGGAAATTGAGAAAATATTGACCGAAAATGTTCACCGTTCATCTAAAGAAATTGCGGCTTTGCTTATTGAAGCAGTTGTGAAATATTCTGAAGGTGGAGAATACAACGATGACAAAACGGTTGTTGTAATTAAGAAAAAAGAAAATTAATTTGCCACAAAAGTTATTAACGATTATGTGTAAAAGTTGAAATGCTTTATTCAATCGATCCAACCACCGAAGAAATTCTAGCCGAATATGAAAAGTATTCGGACAAAAAAATCATTAACTGTATAGAAAATTCCGAAATTGCCTTCCTCCGGTATCATCATTCAACTCTACAATATAAAATTAAATTGATGCTTCAAGTAGCTGCTCTATTAGAAAAGCAGAAGGAAGAATTTTCTAAGTTAATGACTCTTGAAATGGGGAAACCGATTTTACAATCGAGAGCTGAAATAGATAAATGCATCTGGCTTTGCAAATATTATTGTGAAAATGCCGATCATTTTTTGGCTGATGAAATTATTTCTACCGATGCGCGAAAAAGTTTTGTTTCGTTTCAACCGTTGGGAATAATCCTGGCAGTGATGCCGTGGAATTTCCCATTTTGGCAAGTGTTTAGATTTGCAGTACCAAATTTACTTGCCGGAAATGCTTGTTTATTAAAACACTCCTCAAATGTTTCCGGAACTGCTCTTGCCATTGAAAAAATATTTAAAGATGCCGGATTTGATGAGCATATATTCACTACACTTTTGATTTCATCATCGAAAGTAAAAAATGTGATTGAGCATCCGCTTGTTAAAGCTGTAACATTAACGGGCAGTACTCCGGCAGGAAGATCGGTTGCAGCAATTGCCGGTAACGTATTGAAAAAATCAGTGTTGGAACTTGGAGGAAGCGATCCCTACGTAATTTTAGAAGATGCCGATTTATCCAAAGCTGCGAAAACATGTGTAACATCGCGGTTAATAAATGGTGGACAAAGCTGTATTGCCGCGAAGAGATTCATCATTGTGGAAAAAGTATTTGAACAATTTAAAGAATTGTTTCTTGAGCAAATGAAATTAAGGAAAATGGGGAATCCGTTTGAGGAAACAACCGATATTGGACCTCAAGCACGCCTTGATCTTCGAGATGAATTGCATGTACAAGTTAAAACGAGTGTTGCTCAAGGTGCGAAAATTCTTTTAGGTGGTTTTGTTCCATCCGAAGTAGGTGCGTTTTATCCTCCGACTGTACTAACAAATGTGGATGAAAACAATATCGCTTTTACAGAAGAAATATTTGGTCCGGTTGCACCATTAATCAAAGCACAAAATGAAGACGATGCAATTCGTTTAGCTAACAAAACTATTTTTGGATTGGGTGCCGCATTATTTACTGAAGATTTAGAAAAGGGGGAACACATTGCAAAAGAAAGAATATTAAGCGGTTCATGTTTTGTAAACTCATTCGTTAAATCTGATCCACGCTTACCGTTTGGCGGTATTAACCAATCAGGTTATGGAAGAGAACTTGGACTTTTCGGAATAAGAGAATTTGTAAACATTAAAACAATTTACGTGAGTTAAGATGAGCGACAGTCTGAAACTTCTCCCGGACATTATTAAACAAATGAATACTCAGTTTACTTATGATGAACTTTTCATTTTAATTCAGAAACTTGGAATTGCAATCTTGATCGGTGCATTGATCGGATTGGAGCGGGAACATTCGAGAACTCCGGGCGCAAAATCATTTGCCGGAATTAGGACGTTCCCACTTATAGCTATGTATGGATTTATTTCCGCGATGCTGGCTTCATATATTAACATCGCTTATTATTTTGTATTTGTTGTATCGATAATGATTCTTGTTGGACTATCCTACTACAATACATCCCGTGGCGGCAGAATCGGTATTACTACAGAACTTTCTGCCTTAATGGTGTTTGTGCTTGGATCAATGATCTACTGGAATTTTATTCTTATTGCGGCAATTGTGGCTGTGATTATGGCAGTATTTCTTTCTCTGAAAATTCAGCTTCATCAATTTGTTGAAAATATTACGGGTGAAGATATTTTTGCAGTTTTGAAGTTATCGATAGTAACCATAATCATTATGCCTCTTTTGCCGGAACGCTCGTTTGGTCCGAATAACGTTATCAATCTTAGGTTGATCTGGATGATGGTTATCTTCATTGCATTGATAAGTTTTCTCGGATACGTTTTAACAAAATATGTTGGGTATAAAAAAGGAATTTCTGTTACTTCAATTTTTGGAGGATTAGTTTCAAGCACCGCTTTAACATTTTCATTTGCAAAGAAAAGTAAAGAGAATGATTCTCTTTCTACAAACTTTGGTGTAGGCATTTTGATTGCTACCATCATGGTTTTTCCAAAGGTCCTTTTAGAAATAGCCGTTGTAAATGGTGAGCTTGCGAAGTTGGCAGTTATTCCCATGCTTATTTTTATGATTGTTGGAATAGTATTAAGCCTCATTATGTGGAAAAAAATAAATGCAGTTGAATTAACCGGCATTAATTTGAAGAATCCATTTGAATTAAAATCTGCACTCTATTTTGGATTGATTTTTGGGACGATACTTCTATTTTCCAAATTAGCGCAATCCAATTTTGGGGATAGGGGAAGTTACATTGTAAGTTTCATTTCCGGGCTTACAAACATCGATGCAATAACTCTAACAATGGCTCAACTCTCGGCAAAAAAAACTGTCTCTTCTTTTGTGGCACTTAATTCAATTATTATCGCGTTGTTCGCAAATCTTCTTTTTAAAGGAATAATTGCTGTCTTATTGGGAACAAAATTATTAGCTCGATATACAACCGTTGGGTTCGGATTTTTTATTCTTGCGGCTTTACTGATCTTGAGTTACGGATTCCTTTTTTAGAAATATGTCGAATAGTTGAACAAACATTTATGAGTTCGACGTTCCTTCTATCTTTGCTTAGCATCACACTCACGTTGCAATTAAAAAAATTCCATTGACAATCATTAACTAATTCTTCAAGTTTCCACCGCTTATTTAACAATTTATTAATTTTTTTCGGAGGCTCTATGAAAATTAAGACAGTTCAATCATTCTGTTTTCGTTTATCTTTTGTGCGAATATATGGGCACAACAGAAAACGGAAATCTTTGGTGGAGCGCCGCCAAATTTCAAACCTAACGTTGTAACAGATATGGAAAAAGCAAATACTACTTTTTCTATTGCTCAACAAGTTGCAGCTGATTCGTTTGAGACCACGGTTTACACTTTCGGTGACCTTGTGGTCTTTTCCTATTTCAGCGATACTCATGTAAAGATTTACGACCAGTCCGGAACACTCAGTGATGAAGTGACTCTTGCTTCAGACACAATATTTAATGTAAATCATGGAAGTGGTATTTTCCGAATAGTTGCAAATAAATCTTTCACAATTCTGGTGGGCGATGCTATCAATAATTATGTTAACGGATATTTTGCTGTAGATGAAGCGGGCAAAGGTGTTTCTCTTAAATTAAACACATGGATGATGCGGTCTTTCAACACAGGGCAGGATGAATTTGTAATCTTTGCATATGAAGATAATACCGGCTTTACTGTTAAAAATCTGCAAACAAAAGACATCATCTATGCCGGAACATTAGATAAAGGAAAATATTTTTCCTTCCGTCAAGCCGGCTTAATCTCATCAATTTATAGCACCGCGCTTCAAGTTAATGGGACAAAACCGATTTCAGCATTGTCTTATACTGACCAAGATTATTATGTCCCTTCTGCAAACGGTACATTTACCGGTAACGAATTTTATGGTTATTCCGCATATGAAGGAGGTTGGACAAACAGTATTACTATTACTTCTTATGCAGATAATAATTTTATTACCATCAAGAACATTGATGACGGATCTGTAATTGATACTCTTACCTTAATGCGTGGACAAGTTTACACAAAAGGAATTTATGCGCCTACTTACTGGGCTGTAGTTTCACAAGGTCCTGTAACAACTGCGAATATTCCTTATGCCGGTTGGTCGGGAAGTTACTATTACATGACCCGTGCAATCGATGAAACCGGTACCGGTGCAGGAAAATTATTCTTTGTACCAACAATAGCCAGTAACATTCATGTTTTTTCATTCGAGACAAACAACAATGTTAAAATTACTCGTCTTGGAGTAAATACAGATTACCCTTATCCTTCTGCCACAGAAATTTATAACGGCACTTTAAATTATGGTGAAGTATATAATTTTTCATCTGATTACGGAAATTATGTTTATAAAATTGAAGGAACCGGGAATGTTTCTGTTCTCCAAAGTAATGGAGGCGCGGGAGCTGATTTTATGCCTCTCAGTTATGCTGCTAAACTTCCAGATTTAACTCTTTCGGTTGATGACATACAGTTTTCTATTGCAGACAGCTTGTACGTCCCGGGAGATAAAATTACCGTTACTGTTACATTGCATAATACCGGTGCGGTTGATGCGCTAAATGTTCCGGTTGTTGCTTACGATGGTGATCCGGATGCTGGAAACGCGGTGCCGATCGCCAATGATATTTTACCTTTAATTAAAGCAGGTGAAACCGGTCTCTTTGTTTTCGATTACATCATTCCGATTAGACCAGAATTCCACAGTCTAGTAATTAAAATTGATCCAAATAACTATGTGGTAGAATCAAACAAATCGAATAATAGAGCACAACGGTTTTTACGCTCGAACAAAGATTTACTCCCACCATTAGCAGTAAATGTAACTGCTCCATCTGCGCTTACGGTTGAAAATGGTAATCTATTTCCAAATCCATTCTATGTTAGATATGACATTTTTAATACCGGAAGCGTTTCTGCATCCAACGTTGCAGTAACTTTAGATTTAAAGAATGGGCTAAGTTTAGAAAATGGTCTGATGGTTGTACTGCTCGGGAATATTCCGGCGAAGGGTTCAGCATCGACAACTTTTTTTGTACGTGCAAATCCTGATTCAACCGGATTTAATGTATTTACCGCCACTATCACAGCAGATAATGCAGATACAAAATTTGTGTATCGTGCAATAATGGTCCCAGATAATGTTCCACCGGCTCCACCGAAAAATTTTGCCGGCAATTCGATTGGGAATGCTTCTGCAACTTTCACATGGACTAAAAATATAGAACCTGATTTTGGCGGTTATCAGTTGTACTATTCTCTCGATTCGATTAACTGGAATGGAACCGGCGCTAATCAGGGGAATTCTCCTTTGTTAGTGCTTGATAGGAATAATTATCTTGTTACCGGACTTCCTTTGATTAACGATGCACCGACAAATTATTTCTTCAAATTAAAAGCGTTTGATCAATCACTTAATCTAAGTGGCGATAGTAATATCCTTCAGTTATTAATTACAAAAACTTTTGTAAATGATACACTTCTTGATAAACCTGTCATCACTAAAATATTTGATGTACCCAACGATAATGGAAGACATGTTTTTGTAACATGGAATGCATCGAAAAATGATGGTATGAAGAACAATCCGGTTGCTAAATATAGTATCTGGAGATTGGATAAAGATTTATGGACATTTGCAGTAGAAGTTCCTGCAATTACTCAACCAGAATATTCAGCTATTGCAGCAACATTATTTGATTCAACTAAAACGGAAGGAATGTTTAATTCTGTTTTCAAAGTTATTGCACATGGAATAAATCCTGTGATGATAGCAGCTTCGGAACCGGACAGCGGTTATTCCTTAGACAATCTTGCACCGCGAGTTCCTACAAACTTAGCTGTTGCAGCTCAAGGAAATGTTGCTTCGCTATCCTGGGAAAAGAACGAGGAAGCTGATCTCCAATACTATGCAATCTACAGAAGCACAACGGCTAATTTCGTTCCGGCAAAAGAAAATCAAGTTGCCCGTGTTGCTACCAATGCCTTTGAAGATGCATCAGCAGTTCCAGGACAGTTATATTACTACAAGATATCAGCATTTGATTTCTCCGGAAACGAAAGCATGGCATCTAAAGAAGTTCCGTTTATGATTACCGGAGTAACGGATGAAGCGGCAATTCCAACTGAATTCAATCTTTATCAGAATTACCCAAATCCGTTCAATCCGTCAACCACAATTTCGTTCGATCTTCCTAATTCGGAATTCGTTTCGTTGACTATTTATGATGTACTTGGAAAACAAGTCACCACATTAGTAAATGAGTTCAAAAATGCGGGACGATATGATATCCGTTTTGAGGCGAACAGATTGTCAAGCGGAATGTATTTCTACAAGATCTCAGCTGGAAATTTCAATCAGATCAAGAAATTCATTTTGATGAAGTAATAATTTCCCAAATTCTAATCAAAAGCCGCTCAGCGTAAACCGGGCGGCTTTTTTATTTCCCTTTTGATTTTCTTTTTATAAAAAAATGCTTTGTTTTATTCCGAAAATCATTAATTTAAAATAGTTGGGGTAATTATTTATGTTAATTTTTCTAACGTTGGATAGATATGCTAATTTAGATGATATTTTCTTTGACGATAATAGATATTTAGGGCATTATTCATCTCAGGTGGTTCAAAAATGAGTGAAATATATTACAAACTAATAAAATATTTCCGCGGATTTATTGGGGAACATAGAACTGGGGTAATAAATATTTCGACACATCCCCTTGTCCTAAGTTTGTTAATTTCAATTATTATAATCTCCGCACTTCCTCAAATTATTATTAAATACACCGCTAAAATTGTTTCACTGAAAAAAAATGTTCCCTTCCAGAACTTTTTTTACACTGACTTGAATTCTGATAAGATAAGTGAAAAAATTAGCATAGAAACAAACTATGATAATAAAACATGTTTGCGAGTTTATAAAAATAACAAAGTCGTAGGACAATGGAATTTTAACGGTAAATACATTAGCAGTAGTCTGCCTTTATGGAACGATCTTGATAGTGACGGTTTAGCTGAAGTATTTGTTTTTACTAATCACGATCATAAAATATTTCTGAATTGTATATCACCACTTAAAAATATAGTGTTAATAAAGGATAGAGAAATATGCCGTTATATTCCTTTCGATAAATCAATTGATTGTGTTATAATTCCATGCGGTTTTTATGATGAAAATAAAGATGGAATAAAGGAATTTTACTTCTTTGCAAACACAGGCTTTTCTGTACAACCGCGTAAAATGTTTGCATATGACTTGTCAAAAGACACTTTGTATTTTTCCGAAAAAAGTTGTGCTGGAATCGAAAACGTGTTAGCAGATTATGGTAGTAAGACTAATGATCTCTATTTTCTCACCGTATCCAATGCTGTTGGTAATTGTGCTGAAAACATACCTTACTCTGATATGTATGCTTGGTTAATGGTTTTTAATAATGATCTCACCTTTAAATATAAACCTGTTAAAATCGGATATTATCCTTCAAATTCGCATGTGATTTCAATTAAAAATAACAAAGGAACTTTCTTTGTTGTGCTGAACATCTATTTCGGAACAAATGGTCATTATTCTACTTTAGCTCTTTACGATGAAAATCTAAACAAACTGAAAGAGAAAAAATTCGTATACTCAAAAGAATGGGAGAGCGCTAAACTATATTATGGTGAAAATGTTAATCATGATTATTTTTATATCCTACAAACAAACGGAACCTTCGAGAAACTTGATACCGAATTGAATGTGGTGGAACAAATAAATTCCCCGGTACTCGACCTAATAAATGACTTTGAGATGGACATTGACCTGGATGGGGAAAATGAAGTATTACTATGGAATTTCGATTTACAGCAATTGAGCATTTTTAGAAATGATTTATCAGATTATGTCACGGTTAATTGTCCTGGGGCAAACAACATACAGAGTGTTTCACTGAAACTGAATGGCGCCAATTTGTCTGAACTTTTTGTCCAGTCCAACAATTATATGTACACTATTAATTATAAAGCCAACTCTTTATATTATTTGAGATTTCCTCTTTATGGTGGGATTTATTTCATTGTTTTCCTCTTCATTCTGCTTATTCAAAAGTCGCAGAAGCACAGAGCGGAACTAAAATATGAAACGGAAAAGAGGATTATTGAACTGCAAATGAAGGCAATTAAAAACCAGGTTGATCCACATTTTACGCTTAATATCATCAATTCGATTGGGTCATTGTTTTATAAGCAGAACAAATATAAAGCTGACTATATATTTGGTAAGTACAGTAAACTGCTCCGTTCAACAATTCTGAACTCCGATAAAATAATTACAACCCTGGCTGATGAATTTGATTATGTTAAGAATTACCTTGATCTTGAACAATTCAGGTACAACGACAAATTCAACTATGAAATTAAAACAGACCATGAGTCTAACCTCGGAATAAATATCCCAAAAATGTTAGTACACACATTTGCCGAAAATGCAATTAAACACGGGCTAAAACATTTGGAAGGAAAGGGAGAGCTGATCATTACCGTTACCTCAATAAAAAATAGTTGTGTTGTTGTTATCAGGGATAATGGAGTTGGGAGAAAAAAAGCTAAGACTATTGAAGTTGATAATACAAGCAAAGGATTGGAAATACTTGACCAAATCCTTGAATTGTACAAGACCTTGATGAAAATTAAGATTACTTATGCTATAAAAGACATCACAGATGAAAAAGAACAGCCATTAGGTACTGAAGTTTATATTACTATTCCGGGAGAATAACATTTATGAAAACAGAAGTAAAACTTATTAAGTGTATTATAATTGATGATGAAATTGAAGCGTGCGACAGGCTGCAAAGTCTTTTGGAAAAAATTCCAAATATTTCAGTTATCGCCACAGAGATAAAAGTGGAAACCGGAATAAAGAAAGTAATAGAATATTCTCCCGATATAGTTTTTCTTGATGTTGAAATGCCGAAGGAGAATGGGTTTGAAGTTGTAAAAGAAATTAGGGCAAAAAATGTTTTCCCAACTTTCATCTTTGTTTCCGGGTATAACCAGTATGCAATAAAAGCGATACGCAACGCCGCTTTTGATTATCTCTTAAAACCAGTTGATATTGATGAGCTGAGCGAAGCAATTGTTAGATATTGCAATGTACAAAAAGAAAAATTAGAAATTATCTTGCCTCAAAAACTTAAAACGCAATACTCACTAACAGATAGAGAAATTGAAATTGTAAAATTGCTAATGAAAGGGAAAAGCAGTGGGGAAATAGCAGAACTACTTTTTATTAGTAAAAATACGGTAGATACACACCGGAGGAATATACTGGAAAAAACAGGGTTGAAAACAACCGCAGAGCTAAATAACTTTTTTCTTTAGTATCTAACTCACCATACAATCCCATAGCATTTAGTATAAAAATACCCATGCAACGAACATTTATACTCAAAAAGAGGTATTTAACTACTTAAATGATGTATTAATTTTGTATTGAAAATATTTTGAAAGACGTACTTAAAAATAATAACGGAGTTAAACATGAAATCACCTACACCGAACAAACATGTTCAAAGGAAGAAAACTTTAAGCAAGCATCGGAAAACACAAAGTAGTAGTAAAACTAAAGCAGCGAAAAAAAGTAGTCACAAATAATTTCCCCTATTAATAAAAATGACTTACTCATTAATTTATTGAAACTCACTTCCAAAACAGTTTTAGAAAAAGGAGATACTCATGTATAAATTTATTCAAGTAGTCGTTGTCTCATTTACTACGATATTCTTATTTGTGGAGCCATTGTATACCCAGTACCAAAAAACCGCAACCCTTGTAAAAGATGCCGCTATTTTTGAAGAAGCTCCTAACGCTAACACTGGGGCTAGCACTCTATTTTCTATACAAAAATTATCAATTAATGGTCTAGGGTATAGTCTCATATTTTTTGACCTCCCAACTTTGCCTCAAAATGCGTTAATTACGGATGCGGAACTAAGTCTCTATTGTTTCGATAAATCTACGACAACTGTGAAATTTGATGTTGGCTATTTAGGGATACCTTCTTGGTCGGAATCTGCCGTTACATGGAATAATAAACCTTCAATTAATCTCCTATCCGGTTTTAATTTCGATGTTGGGCGGACCAAGCAATACACAAATTATGATGTAACGGGAATTGTTAAACTTTGGTACAACGCAGAAATAAATAATGGTTTTGTATTAATACCCGCTACAAACGAAACATCAGCATCATTTTACTCTAAAGATAATGGCAGTAATTATGCTCCAATATTAAAAATCAAATATAATATACCGCCTCCACCACCAAAAGATCCAAATCCAAGTGATGGAGCTATAAACCAACCAACAACCTCCATTCTTAGATGGACTGGTGGCGGTAATGAGGTATCTTACTATAAGGTATACTTTGGAACAGATCCAACTTTAAGCAATGATGCAGACAATAAAGGTAACGTTACAAACACTTATTATGATCCTGGTACATTGAACACAAGTACTACATATTATTGGGGCATTGGAGCAGTAAATTCTGCCGGTTTATTAACCTGGAATTCTGGTGGTCCTTGGCAGTTTAAAACAACCAATATTAATCCACCATCTCCACCATCTGCTACAACTGCTACTAATATAACCAAGACAAGCTTCAAAGCAAATTGGAATAGTGTAGCAAATAGTGCTGGATATCAGCTTGATGTCTCTACTAGCAATATGTTTGCTACTTATGTCTCTGGTTACAACAATAAAGATGTTGGTATAACAAATAGTTGGGATGTAACTGGATTGGTTGACAATACCTTATACTACTACAGGTTAAGAGCGTATAATAACATCTATGACGTGAGCGAGAATTCCAATACCATTTCAACATCAACTACATCGGTTGAAAAGTTGGATTATGTTGTACCGCAAGCATATTATCTATCACAAAACTATCCTAATCCATTTAACCCGTCAACCAATATCGCATTTGGGTTGGTTGAGGAATCTACCGTTTCATTAAATATTTATAATATGGTAGGGCAAATTGTAAAAGTGGTTCTAGACCGAGAGACTCTGTCAGCCGGTACTTATAATTATAACTTCCTTTCAGATCTATTACCATCTGGTATTTACCTATATGTCATAAATTCAAATTCAACAGTTTCAAACAAAACATTTCGCAGCGTAAAAAAGATGATACTTCTTAAATAAAATTCAACTTCTTTCTTCCCAAAAGCCGCTCCGCGTAAAACCGGGCGGCTTTTTCTTTTCTCTTTTCACAACAGATAAAAAAATCTTAAATTGCATCCGACACAAAAATGATTTTTCAAAAACATTTATGACAAAAAACAAAATTTACTTTTCAATCCTTTTCTTCGTCAGTTCGTTTTTTCTGTTTGGCGGATTCTTTTCTTCCAAGATTGAGAGAGCCAATTCGTATGTAAGTAACGGGATTGGCCTTGGTAGAACCTGGCTTGCTGATGAAGAGGAAGACGGTTACAACTCACCTGAGCAAAAATTGATCGATGTACTACATTACACAATCAAGTTGGATTTATTTCCCGAACAAAAACGCTTAAAAGGAGATGTTACTCTTCAATTTGTTTTTACCGACTCATTAGATAAGAAATTCCATATCAATTTCTACGATAACTTGAAAATTCATAAAGTATTATGGAATGGTTTAGCTACAAATTATTCAAATTACAAAACCTCTTTAACCATCGAACCAAAAAATATTAACGACACCAATTACGTAGAAATTATGTACGAAGGAAGACCCAAAAATCTTGGATTATCTTCATTTGTGTTCGGTGAAATAAACGGGAAGTCGCTTGTCTATAATATTAGCGAACCGAATTTCGCTTCAACCTGGTTCCCCTGTAATGATATTTTAACCGATAAGGCAACATTCGATTTTTACATAACCAACGCCTCTTCCGAAGTTTCTGTTTCGAACGGAATATTGTTAGAAAAATCCGACACAAATGGAAGAGCCACCTATCATTGGAAAACAAATTACGAGCTGCCGACTTATACTGCAGCTATTTACTCTTCAGGATATAAAACTTTTTCTGAAAAATATGTTACTGCTTTAGGTGATTCAATTCCAATTCAATATTACGCATTACCAAACCATTTAGAAAACGCAAAAGCAGATTTTTCAGAACATCCGCAAATTCTAAAAGTTTTATCACAGCTTTTTGGAGAATATCCATTTGTAAAAGAAAAATATGGTGTCGCAGAATTCCTATGGCAGAGCGGTGCAATGGAAAGCGCTACCATCACCGGAGTTGGAAGTAATTTTGTAAACGGCGCAAAAATGTTTACTGATATTTATGTGCATGAAGCAGCACATCAATGGTGGGGCAATTGTGTAACACCGAAGAGTTGGAAAGATATTTGGCTCAACGAAGGATTCGCTACATATTCTGAAGCGCTTTATGATGAAATTGTTTTCGGGAAAGATGCTTTGTTCTCAAATATGAGTAAGAATTTCAGTACTGAATTTGAAGGTCCACTTTATAATCCGGGAAGTAATTTGTTCAGTTCCAAAGTTTATAGAAAAGGAGCTTGGGTGCTTCACATGTTGCGATGGGAAGTGGGTGATGAAAATTTCTTCACCATTCTTCATCAATATTTTGATTTATATCAATATAAAAATGCTTCCTCCGAAGATTTTAGAAAAGTTTGTGAAGAAGTTGCAAAAAGGGATTTGACAGAGTTTTTTAATCAGTGGGTTTACGTTGGAGAGAATATTCCGATTGTTAATTACCGCTGGAAAGTTAAACAAGATGACGACTCAACCTATTATGTTGTCATAAATCTAAAGCAAGTTCAAAAAGGGGAAACTGAATATCACTTTCCGGTTGAGGTGCAGTTTTTATTCGATAATCCTGGAGATGATTATTCTGAAAAAATAATTGTTGATGGATCGGATTACGAAACAACGATCAAGCTTAAAAAGAAAATGAATTCACTCAAGCTTGATCCAAGCGGTTGGTTGCTTGTAGAGTTTAATGATACTAATCCTTATGAGTAAAAATGTCTAAACCTGTTTTATTTATTTCCGATATTCACTTAGGACTTTTAGCTCCCGACATCGAAAAAAAGAGAGAGCGTTTGTTGGTATCTTTTTTGGAGTATGCCAAAGAAAATGCAAGTGCACTCTACATTATCGGTGATCTATTCGATTATTGGTTTGAGTATAAGCGAGTTTATCAAAAAGGATTTTTTAGGACTCTCACTGCGTTGCAAGATTTATCTGAGAACGGAGTTGAACTTCATTATTTTATTGGAAATCATGATTTCCTCCATCGTGATTTTTTTCAAAAAGAAATTGGAGCGCATTTATATCACGATGGTATTTCTGTAACAATAGATGGGAAGAAGTTTTATCTTGCGCATGGAGATGGGTTAGTTAAAAACGATGTGGGATATCTGATCCTAAAAAAAGTGTTGCGGAACAAATTTCTTCAAAAAATGTATTCGTTAGTTCATCCCGATTTTGGAATATCTCTGGCAAGCAAAACGAGCAAAACCAGCAGAGACTACACAGCTAAAAAAGATTACGGAGAGATCGACGGAATGTTTGAGGCTGCTAAAGAAATTTTAAAAGATCACCATGATTATGTTATTTTTGGACACTCGCATAAAAGAGAATTCGAGAAAGTTAATGACGGTTATTATATTAATTTAGGTACTTGGCTTGATCAACCGTGTTATGGCAAATTTCAGAATGATAGTTTTCAAATAGTTGACTGGCAATAGAATGGAAAAATTGCAACGAAATAAAAATATATCCCAAAAATATCCTTTAGTAAAAAAGTATAAATACGTAATCTCAGTTCTAGCACTGATTTTTTTAGGATTCACCGTTTACGTTTTTTGGGGATTGCCGTCTCTTGAAGAATTAGAAAATCCGCGGCCACAATTAGCCAGTAAAGTGTGGACCGTTGATGGAGAAATCCTTGGCCAATTTTATATTGAAAACAGGATAGAAACCAATGTTGATAGTATCCCGGCTCATCTCATCAACGCGTTGATTGCGACGGAGGACCGAAATTTTTACAGTCATTGGGGAGTTGATCTTATCCGCTTCGGCAAGGCGATGACGAAAAATCTTTTAACTTTTTCTCGTGAAGGTGCAAGTACTATAACCCAGCAGCTGGCAAAAAATCTTTACAGCCTAAAATCAGTTAATGAAAATTCAGTTGAAACCGTTGCAAGGAAAATTCGTGAATGGCTTTCTTCAATTCAAATTGAGAGGAATTTTACAAAGAAAGAAATTCTTGAACTCTATTTGAATGTTTCTTATTTCGGTAAGAGCGCCTTTGGTGTAGAAACTGCCGCCAATATTTATTTTGGTAAAAGAGCTAAAGAACTTACTGTTCCTGAGTCTGCACTATTAATTGCGCTTCTTAAATCATCAGTGAATTACGATCCTGAACGCAGGATGGAACGCGCAATAGCACGCAGAAATTTAGTTATGCATAATATGGTTAATGCAGGTTATTTGTCTGAGTCCGAGTATGAAAAATATAAAGAAGAACCGATAATTCTAGCAAAAGGGAAGAAAGTGAAAATGAGAAGCGAAGCGCCTCATTTTATGGAATACGTCCGCCAGCAAATGATCGCAATGGCAGATAAATATGGTTATGATTTATTCAGAGACGGATTAAATATTTACACGTCGATCAATATGTCGATGCAGAAAATTGCCAACAAAGTTGTTGCTGAACATTTAAGAGAGTATCAAGATGTTTTTTATAAGAACTGGAAATGGGAGAACAACAAATCGATTTTAAGACCATTAATCGATAGAGCGATTAAAAATACTGTGGCTTACAAACAAGCTGTTTCGCAAATGCAAAAACAAGCTGTCTATAATCAGTTAAGTAATGATGCTGCGTTCATTGATTCGGTTAAAACAATTGAGAGTACTATTCAAACAGGTTTTGTTGTTATCGATCCCAAAACCGGAGAGATAAGAGCATTAGTCGGCGGGGCAGATCAAGATTTTCAGTATGGACTAAATCACGTAACACAAATCAGACGTCAGCCAGGTTCATCATTTAAACCTTTGGTTTATACCACTGCGATTGATAACGGATATTTTCCTGCATTTTCATTATTGAACGAAAAATTCAATTTTAATGGATGGTCACCCGATAACAGTGACAGCGATTACGGCGGTTATTTAACGCTTCGGCAAGCTTTAGCAAATTCGGTTAACGTTATTGCCGGAAGACTAACGATCGGTGAAATTGCGCCTCCCAATATGGTCGTGAAATACGCCCATAAAATGGGAATCAATTCGTCACTGAGCGCTTTCCCTTCAATTGCATTAGGAACGGTTGAGGTGACTCCTTTAGAATTGACATCAGCATTCGCAACGATTGCCAACCATGGTGTTTATATCTCGCCAATATCAATTTTAAGGATAGAAGATAAAAATGGAATTTTAATCGATGAGTTCAAACCGGAATATCGAGAAGCGATCTCTCCTCAAACAGCTGCATTAGTTACTAGCATGATGGAAGATGTGCTTAATTATGGAACGGGTGCTAGAGTGAGACAATATTTCTCCCGACCAGCTGCCGGCAAAACGGGAACAACTCAAGATTTTGCTGATGCTTGGTTCGTTGGCTTCACTCCTCAATTAGTTGGTGGAGTTTGGACCGGCTTTGATGATAGGCGAGTGAAATTTAACGGATGGTACGGACAGGGAGCAAGAGCTTCAATGCCGATTTGGGCGAAGTTTATGGCCGAAGCATATAAACAATTAAATCTACCTCTGGAATATTTTACTTTACCGGAAGGAGTCGAATCTGCACAATTTTGTAAAGAGTCGATCGATAGAGGAGATGCACGACTTGCAAATGAAAGTTGCCCTACTAAAGTTTTTGATTTGATAGATGTTTCGCACAAACCGCAGAATTGTAACTTACATGGAGGTTCTGCAATCCCAATACAGGAAAAAGAATCAGGTTCCGGCTGGTAAAAAGTTTGAAAAGACGATACTTCTTCTTAAATTTTCAATGAAAATAATTTGCCCGAATGGCGGAATTGGTAGACGCGTTAGGTTCAGGGTCTAATGGAGATCCTCCGTAGGGGTTCGAGTCCCCTTTCGGGCACAAGTTTCTATGAAAACAAATTCAAACACACTCCACCTTGCATACGAAGAAGCAATTCAATTTGCGCGGAAGCATTATGAGAATTTCCCGGTAGTATCTTTTCTAATCCAGAAGAAATTAAGAAAACATATAGCCATCATCTATTGGTTCGCGCGTACCGCGGATGATATAGCAGATGAAGGGGATTTGTCTCTTGAACAAAGATTAGAACAACTCGCAAGATTAGAGAAACGGCTGCAAAATTTATTGAACGGAATTTATGCAGATAAATTTGATTATGCTCTTGCTGAAACAATAAAAGAAAATAAACTTTCAAACATTCTATTTTTTAAATTGCTTAAAGCCTTCCGGTCGGATATTCTTTTCAAGAATTTCCAGGAGTTCCAAAATGTGATTGGATATTGCGATAATTCGGCTAATCCCATCGGTAGATTGATCCTCGAACTGCATGATATCCGCGATCCCAAAGCAATGTTACTTTCCGATAGTATTTGCACGGCACTTCAACTCACCAATTTTTATCAAGACTTCAAAGTTGACATTCAGAAAGGGAGAAATTATATTCCATTAAGTGATTTGACTAAATTTGGTCTGAATGAAAATAATTTTACTGATCCAACATTGCGTAGTAAGCTTTGTGAAGTAATGAAATACCAGATTGAACGTGCAAAGAATTTATTTATAGAAGGCGAAGCATTACTGAATTATTTACCTAAAAGATTGAAGATAGAAATTGCATGGACAATTCTTGGTGGAAGAACTATCTTGGAAAAGATTGAAGCAACAAGATGCAACGTTTTCAAAAACAGACCATCTCTGAAGAAATATGAAATGATAACATTATTAATTAAATCATACAGTTATGCAAAACGATTCAGCTAAACAGATAGCAAAAGAAAGTAAAAGCAGTTTTTACTACGCTTTTAATATGTTACCGGCAAATCAGCGGGATGCGATGAATACTGTCTATGCGTTTTGCCGTAAAACTGATGATATTGTTGATGAAGGTCAGGATGACGATGAGATTAAATATCAAAAGTTAGTCCGGTGGAGAACTGAATTCGAGAAAGCTTTTAAGGGCAATTCCGAACTTCAGTTACTTAACAAACTCGCCGGAACAATTTCTCAATTCCATATTCCAATAGAACATTTTTTTGAGTTAATTAAGGGAATGGAAATGGATTTGCAGAAAAAACGGTATGAAACTTTCGAGGAACTTCGTCTTTACTGCTACCGAGTGGCTTCAACTGTTGGGTTAATGTGTATTGAAATATTCGGATACAAAAATAAATCAGCGTTATCGTTTGCTGAGAATCTTGGTATTGCACTTCAACTTACAAATATCATTCGTGATGTAAATAAAGACGCAAAAGAAAACAGAATTTACTTACCGTCGGAAGAATTGAAACAATTCCATTATAGCGAAAGTGATCTCTTAAATAAAAAATACAATCTACATTTTATCTCATTAATGGAATTTGAAGCTCACAGGGCGCAAGAATATTTCAAAAAAGCGACCGATAATTTAGACCTTGATGATAAAGCTTCGATGGTTGCAGCGCGGGCAATGCAGCATATTTATTACAGAATGCTTGAGAGAATTATTCACGCTAAGTATGATGTCTTCAATCAAAACATTAAGATCAGCACATTTGAAAAAGTCGGGATATCTATTGGGGTTTGGGCGAAATATAATTTAGTCTATAAATGAAAAAATGTCTTGTTGTCGGGGGAGGTTTAGCCGGTCTTTCCGCTTCGGTTTATCTCGCAAAAAATAATATTCAAGTTCAACTTATAGAAGCATCACCAAAATTCGGAGGCAGAGCTTATTCATTTGTTGATGAAAAAAGCGGAAATGAAATTGATAATGGTCAACATCTTCTGCTTGGCTGTTATTATGAAACGATTAAATTAATTAAACTTCTTAGTGCGGAAGATCAATTTTATTTCCAAAAGAGATTGGAAATAAATTTTATTGATCAAAACAAAAAGGAATACCATCTTAAAACTGCAAAACTACCTTATCCCTTCGGGTTGCTTGCCGGACTTCTAAGTTACCATGCTTTGTCACTCTTAGATAAAATAAAAATTAAAACACTTATTTCAACACTTCTATTTACCGATTCAAATAAATATTCCGACGTTTCCGTTCTTGATTGGCTGAAGAAGAACAGACAGAATGAAAGAAGTATAAAAGCATTTTGGGAAGTAATTGGAGTCGGAGCGTTGAATAGTCAATTACAAAATGCTTCAGCAAATATCTTTATTGACATTCTAAAAGTTATTTTCTTGAATGGGAATAAGGCGGCGGCAATGATCATTCCTAAAGTTGGCTTATCAAAAGCATTTATTGAACCTGCGCTTAATTTCCTTCAAAGTAGCAAAACTGAATTATCTCTTTCTGAAAAACTTCTCGAAATCTCTATTGCTCAGAACAAAGCAATTGCGGGATTTACTGATAAGGGAACTATAAATGATTTTGATGCTATGATTATTGCGGTTCCTTCTTATGCTTTAGATAAAATCAACGAGAAATATTTAATCATAGATAATGATAAAACTGATTTGACCACTTCTTCAATATTGACTCTTCACTTATGGTTAAAAGAAAATAAACTGAAAAAACCTTTCTACGCTTTCATAGATTCACGCTTGCATTGGGTATTTAATCATGGTGAGTATATTACAACAGTTACAAGCAATGCAGATGAGCTTATCGAAAAATCACAAGAAGAATTATTCTCAATCATTAGTGTCGAATTATCTACGTATTTGGGAATCACTAGAGAAAACATTTCCCATTATAAAATCATCAAAGAGAAGCGGGCAACGTTCATTCCGAATAAAGAAAATTTATTGAAACGCCCATCTGTTAAAACGAAGTTGGAAAATGTTTTTCTCGCGGGAGATTGGACTAATACCGGTTTACCTGCAACAATTGAAGGGGCGATCAAAAGCGGCAATACCGCGGCTGAAGAAGTACAAAAATATTTCTCATCTTTCTAAAAACCACCGGGGTTTGAAAGTTATATCTGGATTAAAACCTCGTAGGTTTGGCATCCTTTAGTGTGCCTCAATCCAATTATCTCCAATGCCGGTTTCAACAAGAATCGGAACGTTCAGAGGTAGAGCATTTTCCATCAAATCTTTTACAAGCGGAACAACTTCATTGGTCTCACTTTTCAACGCATCAAAAACCAACTCATCGTGCACTTGCAGAATCATTTTGGTATCGTACTTTCTTCTCGAAAGTTCATTATGAATATTTATCATTGCAAGTTTTATCATATCGGCGGCTGTGCCTTGTATCGGCATATTGATAGCAACGCGTTCTTCAAAATTGCGGAGTGAAAAATTCTTGCTGTTAATATTTTTTAGGAAACGGCGTCTGCCAAGTAACGTTTCAGCAAATCCTTTTTCTCGTGCAGATTGAATTGAAGCATCCATAAATGCTTTAACATTCTTGAATGTACTGAAATAAGTATCGATAATTTCCTTGGCGTGCTGTTGTGAAATCTTCAGACGGGTTTTTAATCCGAAGACTCCGATGCCATACAATATTCCAAAATTAACTTCCTTTGCTTTTCTTCGCATATCGGGAGTAACTTCTTCTTGAGGAATTTGGAAGACAAGTGCGGCAGTTCGTCTATGAATATCTTCACCTTGTTTGAATGCTTCCAATAACCGCTCATCATTGGACATGCTTGCCATGATGCGCAATTCAATTTGGCTATAGTCGCAGCTAATGATGTTATGATTTTTATCGCGAGGTACAAATGCCTTACGTATTTCTCTTCCAAGTTCAGTGCGAATTGGAATGTTTTGCAAATTCGGATCGACACTTGAAAGTCTGCCGGTAGATGCGATAGTTTGATTGAACGAGGTGTGCACTCTTCCGGTTTTGGGTTGAATTAAATTGGGGAGAGCATCAGCGTAAGTAGATTTTAATTTTGCAACTTGTCTAAAATCCAAAATGCTTTCAATTATTTCGTGTTCTCCTCGAAGAGATTCAAGTGTTTGTGCATCGGTAGAGAAACCGGTTTTTGTTTTCCGGGAAGATTGCAGTTGAAGTTTTTCAAATAAAATCTTTTGCATTTGTTTTGGTGAATTGATGTTGAACGTTTCTCCGGCTAAACGAAATATTTTTTCGGAATACTCATTCATGGAAGTTTCTAATTCTTTACTCAAAACTCCAAGCATCTTTCTGTCAATGTTTACACCTGAACGTTCCATTTCTTCCAACACTTCGGCAAGAGGGAACTCAACTTCGTAAGCTAATTTGTGCAAATTGTTTTTATCAATTTCTTCTTTTAAGATTTCATAAAGCTGAAAAGTAATATCCGCATCCTCGGAAGAGTAATCGCTTAACTTGTGTAAGTCAACATCAAATATTTGTTTTGCGTCTTTCTTTGCGCCGATCAATTCTGAAAGGGGAATTGGTTTGTACTGTAAATATTTTTGTGCGAGATCATCCATACCGTGTTTCTGATCGGGATCAAGGAGAAAACTTGCGAGCATCGTATCGAAATAAAAGCCACGAACGTGAATATCAAGAGAACGCATTATCGAGATATCGAATTTTCCATTCTGGCAGATTTTTTTAATTCCGGCATTTTCAAAAACGGATTTAAAGATGGAAACAAAATCATGCTGCGAAAGTCTATCATCTAAATTTCTCTCAAACAACGATGTTGATTGTACAAACGGATTCAGTGCAACGAAAAAAGCTTTTCCTTTTTCATAACAGAATGAAACTCCGGCTACTTTCGCATCGAAATAATCGAGCGAATCGGTTTCAGTATCAAATACAAATAAAGATTGTTCCGCAAGTTCATCAGCCAAATCTTTTGCTTCTTTCACTGAAGTGATCAAAACATGGTTGCTTTCCGAACTTGAAAAGGTTTTATTTTCCGTAACTGTTTCAACTTCGGGTATTACTTCTCCAACTTCTTCTTCACCGAAGAACTTTCTTAAACGAATGTAAAGGTTCTTGAATTCAAGCTCTTCAAAAATTGCTTTTATCTTCTCAATCTCCGGTTTTCCGATCTTCGTTCTATTAAAATCAATTTCTATCGGAACATCGGTCATAATTGTTGCAAGTTCCTTTGAAAGGAAAGCATTCTCTTTGCCGGCAATGAGTTTTGCTTTTACCGAAGCCGGTTCAACTTCATCGATATGTTCGTAAATATTTTCAAGAGTGGAATATTTCTCTATTAATAGTGGCGCTGCTTTGGGACCAATGCCTTTAACGCCGGGAATGTTATCACTTGAATCGCCGATAAGCGATAAGTAATCGATCATTCTCTCCGGTGCAAATCCCAATGTTTCAAAAACTTTTTCTTTTGTAATAACATCAATCTCTTCGCCCGACTTTCCCGGTTTAACAAGTTTTACTTTATCCGTAACAAGTTGAATGTAATCTTTATCGGGAGTGATCATAAAAGAATCATAGCCAAGTGATTCGGCTTTCTTTACCGCGGTACCGATAATATCATCCGCTTCATAACCGGGCAAAATAAAAACGGGAATATTGAGCGCTTCAATTATTTCTTTTATTCTTCCTATCTGCGGGATCATATCTTCCGGCATTGCGGAGCGTGTTGCTTTGTACGCTTCAAACTTATCGTGACGGAAAGTCTTTTCTTTTGAATCAAATCCGACGAACATGTAAGCCGGTTTAATATCTTCTAATATTTTTATTATTTGATTAACAAAACCGAAGACCGCCGAAGTCGGTTCACCTTTTTTTGTTACCAAAGGTCTTGTTATAAAAGCGAAATAAGCTTTGTACGTCAAAGCCATCGCATCGATAAAAATTATTTTTTTATTCATACTTACTTTTTCTGAAAACGATGATGAAAATATTTACTGTAAACATAAACGGGGAGTCCGAGTAAAATGAGGATGAGTCCCATTGCCGCATTTTGTGAATCCGAAACAACCGAGTTAACTAAAAACAAAAACGAAAAGACGATAAAAATTGCCGGAGTATATGGGTAACCCCAAACTTTATAGGGACGCACCGCATCGGGCATTTTTTTACGAAGAACAAATACGCCAAAAGCGCCAAGCATATAGAACAACCATGCGGCAAAGATAACATAATCGGAAATGGTATCGAACGAACCGGAGAGAACAAGTACCGCCGACCAAACTCCCTGCACAACAAGTGAAACATGCGGAGTTGCAAACTTAGGATGAATTTTTCCTAGAGAAACAAAAAACAATTTTGTTCTCGCCATAGCAAACTGAACACGGGCAGTTGAAAGAATAGAACCGTTCAGCGCGCCGAAAGTAGAAACTACAACAGCTATAGCAATGATCGAAGCTCCCATACCGCCGAATATTTTCTCGGCGGCGGCGGAAGCAACCAAAGGATAGTTCTTCATCTCTTCAACAGGTAAAACATAGAGGTAAGCAATATTAATTAAAACGTAAACCGCCATCACGATCAAAGTTCCGTACAACAAAGCTTTGGAAACGTTCCTCTGAGGCTCTTTGATTTCTCCGGCAACAAAAGTTACGTTATTCCATCCGTCATACGCCCAGAAGGCGCCTGAGAGAGCGAGACCTATCATTGCAATCAGATTAGCGCTTGTTTCGGTTGGAAGATGAAAGTTGTAATAGAAGTTTGCCGCCGAGCCGTTGCCAAACGCTAAGAGAACGAACGCAAGTAAAATGATAGAAGCGATTTTGATAAAAGTGATCACCGTTTGCACAAGTCCGCCGAAGACAACGCCGATATAATTAACTCCGGTTAAAAAGAGAATGCAAAGTATTGCGACCGCTTTTGTTCCGAAATCCGCAAAGGGATGAATCGATCCCACAAAGGGCATGAAAAGGGAAATGTCCTGCAGATATTTTGACGCTTCCGGGAATTTGAAAAAGTAGCCGAGATATTCTGCAAACACATAAGCAATTGCCGCCTGGCTACCGGTTTGAATTACCGCTAAAATAGACCAGCCGTAAAGATAAGCGGTAAAGTCGCCGTACATCTCTTTGAAGTACATAAATTGTCCGCCGGTGGCGTCTATCATTCCGGCGATCTCAGCATTTACCAGCGCGCCGATAAAAGTAATTAGTCCGGCAACAACCCAAACGAGAATTAACAATTCCGGTGAGTGGAGTTGACCTGCCATTGTAGCAGGCTTTCTAAAAATACCGGAACCGATCATAGAACCGGCAACGAGCATTGTAGCTGCGGTTAATGAAAGTCCGCGAATTAGCGTTGTCTTTTTTGTTGTTTCCATAGCACCTGAATAAATGGATAGTTAGGGAAAATATTCTACGCAAAATGGCAATAATAATAAATGATTTAAAAATTTAACCGAATGGATGAATGGAATTGAATGGATGAATGTTTTTCATTCATTCATTCATGCAGCCATTCAATCGTACGATCGATGAACAGTAACACTTTGTTATAGCTCTGTCATTTATGACTAAGGAATTCGTCCGCCAAAGCGATTAAGAATTTGCTCTCTTATCTCATACTTAAAAAATAAATACTTTATCTATAATATAAGTTTTTCTTTCAATCTTGAAAAAAGAATAAACTTTGGTTAAGTTACCATCACAAAAAGATGGATTTCAAATTAAAGATAAGATTACAAGGAATTTAATATGACAAGAACATCGATGATAAAACAGATCAATTCGGACGTTAATTACTTTGATGATGAAACGTTGAAATCAATTTTTAATTATATCTCGTTCTTAAAGAATCGTGACAGCATTGATCCAACTGATGAAATATTGAGCAGTGATGAAGACTATTTGAAAGTACACGAAGGTTTATCTGAAGCCAATGATGGAAAAACTTCTTCATGGGCTAATATTAACTAAAGCTTTCAAAAATCAACGAGTCTTAGAAACCCCTTCCATCTTTTCAAATCTTAGATCACAACAAGCATTACCTTTGGCGAGAGTTCCAGTTCGGGTATATTTAATTCCCAACGATTCAAAATATTTTGGGTAAGCGAGATCATCTGCATAACAGTTTGGAATACATGCTTCGGGAACGTTCATCTTCTTAGCTAATTCAAGCCAAACACAATAATGAATATCGAATTGGAAAGAATTTTGTTTTTCTTCAGTAATAACGCCTTCGTGGCAGCCAGCTTTTTTAGCAGTCTCCGGGAAAACAGCAGAGTAAGAGCGTAGAACTTCAAACGGTTCTCCCATATTTCTTATAGCCTCAACTTCCGGCAAAGAAAGTAAAAGAGCTTCTTCTGCTGTAGCATCCATAACTGCATACATAATATTTAAAGCCGAATCCAACCCTACAACAATTTTCAATGTGGAAAAGATGGAAAGGTATTCTAATTGTTGTTTGATAAAGATATCATTCTTCATACCTTTGGCGCGGATGTCTGATAAATCCAATGCAGCGGATCGTTTTTTTTCTTTTGCAAACCAATAAAGAACCTGGAATTTTTGTTTTAGGTTAAGATGCTTCATAACCACTTTTTGAGAAGTCTTTTTCAACTTTGCTTTGAAAGCCTGACTCCAGTTTGCTTCTGCATCACTTCCGGCAATGCCGTAACCTCTAAGATTTGTAACATCCATCATACACCTATGCATCTTATTGATATTATCTGTTTATTGTAATAATAAAAGATTTTTTTCTGCCGGTGTAAAATAAAAAAAAAATTTGAAAGAATTACGAATTCCATAGCGAATGGATGAATGGTTGAATGTGACCCATTCAGTCATATTGTCGTTCAATTATCCGATCGGAACTAATAATTTTTTTGATCATCGCTGAAAAAGGATTTTCGATGGTCGAGAAGCAAATTTCAAGCAGCGGGGAGAATATCCCGACAATTCCGAAACAAGAATCAACTGATAGGAAGGAAGTCCCGACACTTCCGAAGACATTTCCCACACTTCGGAAGAAAGCCCCGACTGTTCCGAAGACATTCCCCGAAGCTGGGAAGGAAGCCCCGACTGTTCCGAAGACATTCCCCGAAGCTCGGAAGGAAGTCCCGACACTTCCGAAGACATTCCCCGCACCTCGGAAGGAAGTCCCGACAGCTCCGAAGACATTTTCGCAGCCTCCGAAGAAAGCCCCGCAAGTTCCGAAGGTATTTTCGTCACCTCCGAAGAGAGCCCCGCATATTCCGAAGGTATTTTCAAGTAGGGGAAAATGGTTAATATGGGCTAAAAACGAAGAAATGGGCGTGATTTAAGCGGAATCGGTGGAAAGTTGCAAGTGGAGAGAAATACCAGCCACGAATAACACGAATTTACACGAAGTAAAAAAACAATTTGTAGAAATTCTACTGAACGGAGAACATGAAGTTGGTTTTTAGCTGGGGTTTAAGGGAGTGAGTTTTTTAGGATGAAATTAGAGAAGAGGGACTCTTTATCCACACAACTTACCTATACGAGCAATTAAATCAGATATCTTAAAAGTATAGTAAAAAATTAGAATTATTTACTATCGTGCTAAGTATTTGATTGATTAAAATTCGAATCCAAATAAAGTACCTGAGGCATCTTGATCATGAAGTCTCAAAACTATTTCTTGGTTTGAAAATTCTATAGGATTATATTCTAAATCGACAGGAAGATCAGACTTTATTACTGATAAAATGTACTGTAGCTCGTATTTTTTTGTTAATTCATCAATCAACTTCAAAAGTCTGGTTTTAATCCCATTATCCTGTTGAGAAAGAACATCATCATGATAAACAAAACGATAATATGACTCTTGATTATAAGTGGATAGTATTGCTAAATCAAATGCGATACAGAGAAGTTTCATGTATGTATTCCCTTCGTCTTTGGCTGTATCTAATTTATCGTCGAATTTTGATTTCACTTTAGGAGATATAAAATCGACATTATTGTTTGAGTTTATATTCCAAGATAAAACAGCATTTTCATTCATTACGGCTTTGTAATATTTTGTAAAATGTGTTCTTATAGTGGAGTATTTTTCATTTTTATCTGTTGTTTGATTAATATTTTTTAATTCATCTAAAGTTACTTTAATTTTATCATTTAGAACGTCAATTTCTTTTCCCTTTGTTATGATTATATCAATCGTGTTAAGTTTTTCTTGAAATTTCAAAAGTTTTCCTTCCACCTTTACAAGTTCCTTTTGACAATATTTAAATTTGGAAAAAGTATCACTATCCATAAGATGTGATAATAGTTTTTCTCGTTCACGATTTATATTAATAAGTTGTTCATTTATCTCATTTAACTCAGTCTCTTTATTTTTAATAGTATCCTTTAAAAGCTTATTCCTTTCGGTAGTAAGTTTTTCATTAAATTGGATCAATCCTTTGTAATCAGAAGTCAATTGATCTGAAAAATAAATAGATGTTTCTTCAAATATTTTTTTTACTTTCTCAATATCGAACGAAAAATTATTTTTAACAGATGCTCTTAACTTTTGTATTTCAAAATTTAATCGATATGAATCACTATTGAGTAATCCAATTTTGTTTTCGATTTCGTCGATACCCGATTCAATTAATCTTTTATCTTGTTCATAAAAATTAAATCTATCAATTTGTTCTTCGACTTCTTTGAAATCAGATTCTATTATAGCTTTTTCCGCAACAATTTCATCTCTATCTTCTACCCTAACTGAATACTCGTTCTTTAAACTATCTATAAGTGGTTTAATTATTTCGATTTTTGAATCATTTTCATATTTCAACTGTAGCAATTCACCTTTAAAACCTAACAAATCAAACATGAAAGGTTTCCAGTTAATATCTTTACCTGCTGAAAATTTATTAAGCTTATAAACATCCTTGAAATCATCTTGAGTGCGCAAGGAATAACTTATTGATTTCCGATAGTTGTAATCTTTATTATGAAAAAAATCCATCGAAAGAAAATCTGAAAGAATTCCTTTCGCTTTCTTAATAGGAATATTTTCAAATTTCCAATTTGTTGGGGAAATAAATTCTTCTGTGGTTTGATTATTTATTGCAAATGAAATTTTAGTGTTAGAATCAATATCTCTTCTTATCGTGAGATATTTCCCAGAATTAAGATATAACTCCAAGAAAAAAACATAGTCAGTAAAAATAGATTTCTCATGCTTCTTAATTTTGAGAAGGAAATGCTTATTATCAATTTCTTTTAGCAACATAAAATCTATGATTTCGGCAAACTTGGTTTTACCTAAATCATGTGAGTTTTTCTTCTCATTAATATTGGCCTTAACTTCGGCATATAATACATTGAGTCCATTTAAATTGAACTTAATATTTTTAAAGTTTTCTTTATTGCTATATAATTTACTTAGTTGCATAATACTTAAATGAATCAGTTTGTTCTAAATATTCTAACTTCCCTAAAAGATAGAGAAAGTTGAGTGCGTATGGGTAATTCTCCCTTGCTCCTTCTCCAATATTCTCAATGACTTTTGCCATTAAATCATCATAACTAATATCATAGAAAGGATTGAGCTGTTTTAAGATAAAGGCTCCGATATTAACTACTGAAGTATCAGGGTTTGTATGTCTGTCGGGTTTTATCATTTTTTTCCTATTAGACATTCCATATACATGTAATGTAAAAATGTTGTTATATGTCTTTTCCCACCTTTTAAAGGAACCGAACCATCACATATTAGTTGATAGATATGCACGAATAGCTCTTCAAAAGCTTCATAATTTTCTCTTTTCATAAAAATAATTTGATTCAACTCATGAGCTGTATCAAAGTAATACTGTTTTAATTCTTCATTTACTGGGTTATTCAGAAACTTTTCAATTTTATCAAAATCCATTAACGACTTATTAAGTATACTGTCACGGTAATATTCCCCGCTTAATTTGTTTTTCTCATTTTTCTTGTCCTTTTCAATATGTGAGTAGTCGTATTTCAATTTTTCAACTTCTTTTTTTATATCTGATGAAATACTAGGTAGTTGTTGTTTAAAAGCAAGTATTATTTCTTTTATTTCCTGATCTGAAAAATCAAAAGGGATATGGTTTAAATCTAATTTGTATAGTTTCACAATATCCTTATTCGGATTAAGATATTGGTTGTTAATGGTTTCTTTCCCTATTATAACAGCATTTTGAACGCCTGTTTCCGTTATAATTTTCTTGGGTAATCTTTCCCCCTTTACACCAGAATATTTTCTGTTTGTAAAAAACAAATAATTGTCAATTTCATTATTTGCTTTTAGGTTCTTGATTTTTATTATTTCATCATCTATAATTTTTTCAAATTCGCTATCTGAACAAGATGCAATGGGGGAAGTTGTATGTTTTGCCTGTATGACAAACTTCCCACTCCATCTGTCAACATCAGATACATAATGCTGTGCAGTTCCAATGAATTTCCCGTCGCGTCCACCATCTTTTCCAGTGGAAAATGTTACCACACCAGTGCCAAGAATTTTCTGACATATACTATTAATCAGTTTCTCAAATTGGTTAGCTTCCATATTTTCTAATCGGTAATCCATTATTATAAAGTAAATAATTCTTTATTAAAATAATATAAAAGGGAAGTGCATAACACTCCGTTTGGGAAGGATTTTCTATATAAAACTAACTCAGAAATAAAGTCACCTAATTCCTTGTTTATTTGTAGTTAAAACATAGAGATGTTTTGGGAAAATGCCAAATGGGGAAGAAAAATAGTTAATAACATTAGGGATTTGCCGTGGTAGGGACATGCCGTGGCATGTCCCTACAATTTTATGAATTTTCAATTTTCTTTAAGTAGGTGTGGTCACAAAAAGAATCGCCGGTAGCTAATTGATGTTCACGTTTGAAGAGCCATTTATTTTCATTTTCTTTTGCCACCCGCCAGTCCGCTTCGCAAACAAAAGGTGTTAAATCGGAAAGTCCAAACGTTTTTATAACATCACAGATAGGGCAATAGGTAACATTCAACTTAAAGACATCATTCTTATCTTGAACTATTGAAAAATCAAAAAAAAGTTTCCACAACCAAAATTTTTTCTTCGTTCTTTTAGAAAAATCACCAAAGTCGGAAGCGCTTTTTATTTTCGGTACCCAATATCCGGCAAAAGGTAAAGTTATAAATGTAAACAAGGGTCCATATAGTTTAATGGCTTTTTCTTTACCAACAAGTAATGAAAGAAAATATACACCGGTTAATCCGGGAGCGAGAATTATAAATGCTGCAAGTTTTCGAAAAAGTATTTTCATTGTTCAGTTTAATTCCTTGAATAGTTAATTGAGTTGATCGCTGCAAAAACTTATCGCATGCACAAATAATAATTTATCATTTCGGTTATAGCAGTGTAAGTAAAAGTTATGGTTTACTTGTCTAACTGTTTAATTTCTTAAATATAAATTTAGGCGCTATTCTTAACATTACGTAAAGCATTTTTATAATTCCCACCCGTATTTCCATTTTCCCCTTTTCAATACCGGTAATCATCTCATCAACAGCTTTTATAGCAGAGATTGCACCCCGTGGTGGATTACCTTTATGGAAGGGTGTATCAACGACCGGGAAAAACACTTCTATAATATCAATAGCGGATTTTTGCATTTGTACTCTTAGTACTTGTGTAAAAGAGTGCAAAGCGGCTTTTGTGGCATTATAAAAAGGGTAAGTAGTCTTGGGGACATAAGCCAATCCCGATGTAATGTTGATTAATTTGGGATTAGGATTATTTTCTATAATAGGAATTAAGAACTTTGATAATATTATTGGGGCTAATAAATTAGTTTGAATTTCGGCATTAGCTTTTTCAATTATTTTTTCATCTTTGTTAAAATCAGCAATGCGAACAACCGCAGCATTGTTAATTAGTATGTTGCATTCGGGATGTTTTTCTTTAATCCAATCTGTTAATCTTTCGCATTCTTTTTCTTTGGATATATCACATTGAAAAATTTCAACAGCCGGATTATTCGTCTTTGCTTTTTCAAGCTTTTCATTTGATCGGCTGCAGATTAAAACTTTATTATTCTTTTCGATAAGTTTTTTTGCTAATGCAAGTCCGATTCCCGAACTACCGCCCGTAATGAGTATTGTGTTTTTTTGTAAGACCATTGTAATTCCTTTTTAATTATTGATGCTGCAAAATTACAACCAGTGAACTTAGATCGCATTGACCTATGTTAACGTTTCATTTTTCTTTTGATTCTACTTAAAGATTCGGGAGTTATTCTAAGGTAGGAAGCTATGATGTGTTGTTTTACTCTTCTATCAAGTTCGGGAAATTGTTGTAGGAATGCCCGGTATCTCTGTTCGGCATCAAATAATAAAAATTCCCGCTCTCGCTCTGTTTTCATTATCAAAGCATTTTGTAGTTGGGTAACTAAAAATTTATTCCAACAAGGATGTTCAACAAATAATTTTTGTGATTCGATGTAATCAATTACTTCGATCTCAGAATTTTCAAGCGCTTGAATTGTAAAATAAGAACCTCTTTGTTCAAGAAGAGAACTATAGGAAACCAGAACCGAATTTTCAGCAAAAAAACCCTTTGTAAATTGGTTCCCTTTTTTATCAACATAGTAATATCTAAATAATCCGCTTTTCACAAACGCGATGGTCTTTGCCGGCTGCCCTTCGTCAAGAAAGTTTGCTCCTTTTTTAATAGGTTGGATAGAAATCAATGAACAAAATTTATTTTCTTGTCCTTGAGGAACATCTACAATTGACTTAATGTAATTTATAAATTCGTAATTCATCTGCTGCAAAACTAACTCAGAAATAAAGCTGACTGATCTCTTAATTATTTATACGGCAAAACATAGAGATGTTTTGGGGAATTGCCAAACGGGGAAGAAAAATATTTGTTAACAAAACCATACGAACACCGTCTTATTCAATACAATAAATAGTATCAACCATAATAAGATCATATGGATTTGTCGCTGAAGTATTACTTAATTTCCTCCCAGCTATTTTGATATGCGAACCTTCTATATGAACATGCTTACCCATAAATAATTTAATTGTTGAATAAGGTTCAAGATATGTCCATAATATTTTATCTTTTGGCGGGATAAGCCATATCGGATTTCTTAAGATAATGCCGGAATGGTTATGGATTTCTCGAGTACCACTCGGAGTAAAGAAAACGACAGTTCCTTCTCCAATAACTTTTGAATTTAAAATTGATGGTTTACTGATCGCATTATTTTCATAACTAATAAAGCTCAGTAAGAGAATAGCTATTACCAAATATATTTTATGGTGTCTAAAAACAGATTTCATTTTAACTCCTCTGACTACTGAATGTATTGCATGAATCAAAAGTGATCATTGATGGCAAAATATTTAGCTTTTCTCTACAACAAAACATAGAGATGTTTTGGGAAATTGCCAAACGCAAATAAAACCCCAAGGTTTTAGAAACTTTGGAGGGTTTAGATCTTAACTAAAGTATAACCAGATAATTCTTATCAAATTAAATTTTACGCTTTCATTTTTTTTGCTAAAACCCACTTTGTTAAATTCATTTTAGTATTGATGAAGTTGTTTATATAATAGAAAGGGATTGCACTTAGCGCTAACGAAATAAGTGTATTCTCTTTTACCACACTACTGATCGCATCATTATAAAATAAATTAAGAACGATATCCCGTATATCTATTCCATGATTATAAGCATAGATATCAACGCCTACAGAAATAAAATTTGCAAGCACAATCGAAAGAATGATTATAGCAAATAGCATCCATTTTGCTTTATTATTCATTGTACCTTTAAAGTATTTATATCCGTGAAAACTTAGCAACCCAAGTACTATGGCACCGAGTGAAGTTAACTGACGCAAGTAAAATGCAATTATAACCCAGACAATAATACCAGCCATTGCAAACAAAAAAGCTCCAAGTAAACCCCGTAAATAATATTTCTCTTCATACATCTTATTCCTTTCTTGTTGAGAATAATCATTTTCGTTCTTCTCAACACAGGTATGGCAAATCATTTTACTCGTTTCAATTGTCGGATGGAAATAATATTCTAAAAAGTCCGAACTATTACACTGGGAGCATTTATTCATAGATAAAACTGAATTAGCTTTTAAGAGGTTCGCAACAAATTCTAAAACCGCCTTAAGAGTCTCCTTTTTTACAGACAAAAATCGTTCGCTAAAAGTTAGTGACAAGGAATTTAATTTTACAGTAACCTCTTTTATCTTTAACTCATTTTTATTTTCGAGAAGATTATTTAAGAGTGTTTGTCTTGTCTCTTCAGTAATCTCATTATAATAAGATGTCATTTTCTTAAACCCATGTCCATCATCTATTTGGAAATAAGATTCATTAAATAAACCAAACACACTGTTTTTGCAAAAATGCCAATGGTTCTCCTTAGCAATTGCCTTCAATTTGGGGGACATCATCATTGAACTCCTTCTTTAATATTGGGTTTTAATTTTGCTGCCGAAACATTAATAGTCTATTTGGCAGTAAACAGACTATGTTCTAACAAAAATTAGCTATTTATTAAAAGACCAACACTCAATTCTCCGATTAATATGTTGTTAGAATAACCAAAACCAGGTGATGCAATAAAGTGATTATTTGTAATAAGGTCCAAACTTAAACCAAACATAGAAGTAGAAAGCATACTCATATGGAATCATGATAATAAAACTAAATGATAAGACAAAACCGGCTGGAGTTGTAAATTGCCGGATAAGTTGAAGTTTTTACCAAAACTAATACCGACTAAAGTATACTCAGAACTTTCATCGTTTACGTAAGCAAAATTTGCGGCCAAATTTATTTTACCTTTGGATAAAAAAATGTTGTAAATACTTCTGCAATTGCCCTTTCATTTCCTCTACTTTCACTTGAATTAGATTGAGCAGCAGAAAAGCCAATAACAACAACTCCAGCTATAGAAAATCCAACTCCAAGTCCATATGAATTACCAAATTTAGATCCAGCAAATGATCCGAGTATTAATGCTACTGTCTGACCTTTTGCAATGAATTGGCTTTGCGACATTGAAAAAGTGGAAAATCAAAAAATCAAGATTAAAAGGGATAATAGTTTTTTCATTTTACCTCACGCATAGCATTATTAAGTATTTTACTTGTAGTAAGAAAATAAAAGCGAATAAAAAAGGAGATGAAAAATTGATTTTAACTTTGAGCAAATAAAAATGTTTGGATAAAAGTCCATCAAAACAAATGCAGTACTATAAAATCCTAACTCAGTAATAAAGGCACCTAATTCTTTGTTTATTTGTAAGTAAAACATAGAAATGTTTTGGGAAATTGCCAAATGGGGAAGCGGATAATTTTAAACTCAAAGGTTCCAACTTTTACTTTTTGGATTTCAATCATTTCTTCCAATCACACTAATTTCAAAAAAGATTGTTGGAGTTTTGATGATTGAGGAAGAGTTCCAAGAATAGTTTTTGCAATATCCAAGCTGTAAACGTAACGGTGGAATACCATTCTTAAAATTATGGAAGTAACTAATCCCAATACCGGGAGAAAAACTCATCCAATGATGAGACTGAAACGTGAAAAAATCAAGATCATTTTTGTAAAAAACAGAAAAACCATAAGGGGATAAATAGTTTCCCTTTTCATAAAGATCGTTAAAAAATAAATGATGATTGCTCCCTAAAATAATCTGTGGAAATTTCCAGAGAATAGGAGATATCGTTTCAAGATATCTTCGAAAAATAATTCCCTGCAACACAAATACAACTGGCGAAAGAGGAAACGCAAAATTGGTTCTGTGATCATTGAATTTATCATTTGTTGTCCATGTAATAGGTATCATTTTTATTTCAAGAAGATATCTACTTGAATAGTTTTCTCCTTCAGTAGCCAAATTCACGGCTTGTTGAACACCCAAATGATTATTATAGCCAAAACTTCCATAATGGACATCATAATTATCGGATTGGCCTCTTCCGGTGGAGGAAAGTAATAGCGCATAGAAAACAAAATAAATGAATACTATTTGTTTATTCTTCATTGTTATGAATTGAAGGTATATGTTGAATTTTATGTTAATAACTTAATGTCTATCACTTTACTTTGCGCCATTTTACAAGGCGTACAATATTTAAGGAAAATAAGCCGAGCCATGCCAACAATATAGGTAAAGGTATTTTTGTTACTGCATTCCGGAAGTACATTTCCCACTGTACAAACACATTTTTTGATCTTATCTTTTCTTCGCGATAAAACATCACACAGTGGCCCAATGATCCCACATTGACTTCATCATATTGAGATTTTCTATAACTGGGGAATCTGGGCACCCAGATACTTGAATCAATTAGACTAAATTGGGAAACATTTTCGAATGGCAACATGTCCATAATAAGTACAAAACGACTGTAAGGCATCTTTCTGTCTAAACGAATCTCAATACTTCTTAGTGAATCTCTTTTCAGGATAAATTGTTTAATTGCAGTATAGAGAGAGTCAAAAACTTTAGCATTACTTTTTTCATCACCAGTGAACGTGAAAATATTCCAATTCCCATTCGGAGGAATATCAAGATTATCAAAGTCCCGTCTATGTTCTAAATACTCACGGTAATTTCCGGGAAATAAGTTTACTTCCATAGTGCTTTGGAGATGGGCAAGAGAATCGTTGATTGTGTCTACGACAAATAAGAAAAGTAAAATGGAAAGGCTCAGAAGCCCTACAGGGTAATATAATTTGCGTTTGTGTCGCATGGGAACCATAACAATATTCTAATGCACCATTAATTCAGATGAAAATAAAACTCTGTATCAATATAAATTGAATGAAAGCTTAGTTTGATTTTTCCCATATCCGGATAAAATGAATAGGAGTATTTTGGAATAATAACCAGTGTATAATTGTTCAATATCGATTGGTATAATCCTAAGCCCAAATTAATCGAACCAATAAACTGATTATGCTTTATGTTGTAAATATCTTGTCCACCGCTGTTATGATCCCAAATATATCTAACATTAAACAAGTAGCCGATTTCAATACCACCCGAAAACACCAGGTTTGTGTTCTTAACTTCCGAAGGTAGATACATTAAAGTTAAGGGCAGATTAATCGATTGGAATGTTTCATAATCGCTATAAGTATTAATCTGATTGTAGTTTATCCTGCCTCCATTTATGATGTCAGAATTCCCGTCTATATCATTTGGAACTGCTCTGGTATCAGGAATATTTTTAGTTGAATAACTTTTTTGATTAAAATTGAGACCTGTTCGGATAAATAAACGATCATTAAAAGAGAGAAGCCCGCTAAGTCCATAGGAAAAATTAGAGTAGGCATCTAAATTAGTTGATTGTGGATTAGTTACCGGGAATGTAATGGAAGGTGAGATATTAGCTCCCAAATGAATATAGTTTTGTGCCTTGTTGGTTTGGATGATGAGGAGAACAAACAAAGTAATTATTAATGGTTTCATATTTAACTCTTTAAAAACAGTTTATAATTATTTGGAGGTTATTTACTAAAAAGCATACCCAACTCCGGCAAATATTTCAGCAGTAAGGAATTCTTGATAATAGTCATCGAGATCCCGAATTCCTTTATCAAACCATATTGAGTAGGTATATCTAACTTTTAACTTGGAAGTAAAGAAGAATTGTTCGTCTTTATCAAGAGGAACTGAAAGTTCTATAAAACCATTGAGACCTAATCCGGAAGAAGCAAGTTTGTCATATAGATGATCCGGTATATCCAGAATTCTATTTGTAATTACGAAAGAGGGACCAAATCCATAAGAAAAATATTGGTCATATTTCTTAACAATATCTAAATCAATATTATGATTGATAAGCGTTATATCTCCACTAAAGAAAAAGAGTGGATCGGGACTGTCCGGACCGGTTCTAACAAATTCTATGATGTTATTCTTTATTATCTTATTATAGTCATAATCAAGAATAAGATTGTATCCCCAAAGATCATTTCTTTGATAAGTAAAACCATAGAAGTTATAAAAGCGGAATTTCTCTTCACTCATTAACTTCATTGAATTCTCAGAATTGTTTAGGTAATGTCCATATCCAAAATGAAGATCGACCTTATTTTGAGCATGAATTATGGATAACGTGAAGGTGAAGAGAAAAAAGCTAATGGTATAAAAATATTTTATCATCATTTCACTAACAACATGTTTTTGGTAGTTTTTGAATAGAAATTATTATTAATCCCCTTCAGTTCAAGAGTATAAAAATATACACCTTCGGCTAAATCATTTGCACTAAAACTTACATTATAATGTCCACTTGTTTTATTCTCGTCCACAAGTTTTGCAACCTGAGTATTATAACTATTTTCTATAGTTAGCTTTACATGTGAATCTTGGGGTACTGAAAATCTTATAGATGTTTCGGGATCGTCAACAATGGATGATTTACATCCCCCGAAGAAAGTTGTCAGCAGAAAGGTTGATATTAGGATCGTTCTTATAAAGCGTGATTGATTGTTCATAAAATTAATAAGTAAATTTATTTATAATTTAAAAATCCCAAAAGGGGAGTGAAAACCCATTGTATAAAAACAAAATCATCTAGACAAAGAAATAAAGTGATCTTATTCTTTAATTAAAACATAGAGATGTTTTGGGAAATTGCCAAATGTGAAAATAAATAAACCTTTATTTTCTCTGTGGCTGAGTGACTCAGTAGTGAAAAGAAATTTACCACAGAGTCACAGAGAACCAGTTCAGATTAAATTACCAACTCAATCCTAAACTCTTTATTTCTAAAGGAAAAAGTATCTCCGGTTTTTCTTTTGTGTAATTCTTTCCCGAACGGGGAGGTGAGAGAGATTGTTAAATACTTTACTCCTTCAATCTCAAATTCTCCGGCGGTTATAGCAATAAAATAATTACCGGTGTTCGTACAAACTAAACAGCCCGGCTGCACTGAATCATATTGCTTATCAGCGTTAATTTGAAAAAGGATTTTTTTCAAGTTTGTAAATTCGTTTAACTGTTGAGCATACTTTTCCATCTCAAGTTGAATAGAAGCTCTTCCGGTTTCGTATTTATCGCCCATGCTGCTTTTCGTTTCGAGCTTTGATGCTTGCTGCAATTCGTTAACGGCTGTTGTAATTAACTCTATCTTTGATTCAACATAGTTTACGCATTCGGTATAAAGCTGTTGTTTTATTTTAAGTTGTTTTTCAATTTTCATTTATAAGATCACATTATGTCCGTAAGTCGATTCTCCGAACCGACTATTGGTCGAAACGGAGTTTCGACCTACAATCCGTTTATTAAATTTCGCAATTGATACTCATGCCGGATAGGATGCATTACTGCATGTTCAAGCATTGCATCGATGCAATATTCTACTCCCCAACGGGAAGTGTAAGTTGAAGACATAAATTTATCTTCTTCAACTTCTGCCAACGGAGTTCGCCATTTAGTAAGAAGATGCACCAGATACTTATCTGCTTCTCTTTCAATATTATCCGGTTCCGGCGCCGGTTCAATTCCCGGATCGGGAAGGTTCAATTTGTCACACATCCAGATCATGTATCTACCGGCAGCTCGTAAAATGTGTCTCAGCAGAGTTTCCAACGATTCATAATCCTCATCATCGGTTTCGGGCAGTTTGATATTTAATCTCTTTGCTTCCTGCCAGGTTTGTAAAAGGGAAGTTAAATATTTCTCGTGCAATAAAACCATCGAACGAGCGCCGTTGTATTTGTAGTTTATTAAATCATTTGTGTTCATAAAATCTCCATTTTAAATACTAACTCATCATCTATAAAATACCACCGTATCACAGAATACTATTCTGTGATACAATTTCAACTCACTTAATTCTCATAATTTTACTGCAATTGCACCTTTAAGAATTGTATGTTTTCGCCAGGCGCCGGAATAGTTGTGGCTATCTGCGAGAGAAAGATCGTAAATGTATCGATGTCTTTCAATATGTAATCCGAAGGTAACATAAATTGCTTTCATGTTCTCATTGGCATCCTGAGAATAAAATCTGTTGTTTGTAATTTGAGGATTAGAGGAAAGCAAACCGAACGAAAACCGCGCAGTTTTGGAATAATCAAAAATTACAGAACATGAGAATTCCGAACAGTTCTGCCACTCACTGTGAATCTTGTTCCAATAAACCGTGCGAGAATTAAGGGAGAAGTGAAGCATACTTTCGGGTGAATAAATAAATCCGTAATTAAGCTTGTCCGGTGTCTTCGTGATCAAATCAAAAATCCGTGGCAATATTGCAGGATTTAGATGTTGTGAAGTATCTATTTCTACATCAACTAGGACAAGGTTTGATACATTATTCGTTTTTATTTCTTCTTTAAATGAAGAACCTTTTTCAAAGAAGAAACCAATTTCAAACAATCCCGGATGTAATCTTTTTTCAAATTTGTAGTGGAGACCAATGGAGAAACTTGTTTTAATTCCGCCGGCTTTTCCTTCCGCATACCAAATTTTTGCAAGGTAGTCCATCCTATCCAAATTAAATTGCAACCCAAAACTCAATAGATCATTCTTGTGGAAAAGGGATGGGAACGAGTATGAATATAGATTTGAGAATGCAATTACCAACGTTTTATCTGTTGCAGTAAAAGTTTCTCCGGTCCCATCCGGCTGAGCAATTGTTGTAACTCTCATTTCTCCAGAATTTAATAACGAATTGTATCTCTGACTAATTCCTATTCCAATTCTCAAATTATCTAAAGGATAAATCGCTCCGACAGATTGTGGAAGGAATGGATAGGCGCGCTTATGCATAATGTCGCCCTGCCACCCGGGATTTTGTGTTGAAACGTATTGATAAGAAATGCCTACCAAGGCGCTATCAAAATTTGCAAGCGATGCCGGATTTGAACTTGAAATATTTTCAATTGCATAGTTACTGTTCTGAACAAATCCAAGGCTACTTAAATTCTCAAGAACTAAACCATGTTGAAAATTCGGTGCTTGAACTTCCGAACGTTGTCCGAAGATATTTAAAGAACTGATCAAACAAAAAAACAAGATGGGTAATATTTTATCCAAAGGTTCTCCGGAATTATTAGTCTAATAATTTTAAGATAAACTGAATGCAAGTTTGAGCTACTATCATAACTTAATCGCAACAGCACTTTTGAGAATGGTGTGTCTTCTCCATAAACCGGAATAGATATGGCTGTCAGCGAGAGAAATATCATAAATAAAATTATTTGTTTCAAGATGCAGTCCAATTGTTGCGTACACTACTTTCTGCTTTTCATTTATTTCTTGTGAGTTGTAATTGTTGTCTTCAACTCTAGGAATGGAAGAAAATAATCCAAATGAAAACCGGGTGGTTGGGGAATAATCAAAAAGAACTGAGCAAGAAAACTCGGAACAGTTCTTCCAATTTTCGTTGCCCTTGTTCCAATAAACAGTGCGGGAATTAAGAGAGAAATGGAGTCTGCTTTCAGGTGAATAAATAAAACCATAATTCAGTTTGTCGGGTGTTTTAGCAATCACAGACCAAGTAGGTGAATCCAAAACAGGAAATAGAGGATGTGATGAATCCGAATTTAGCTTGTAAAGTTGTAATGAACTCTTATAATTAAATTTCATTTCTTTTTTAAATAAAGAACCTTTCTCATAGAAGAAACCGATCTCAAACAAACCGGGGTGTAAACTTTTGTCAGATTTATAGTGGAGACCGAAACTATAACTCGTAGAAAATCCTCCCGAAGTTCCCTCTGTCTGTATAAACTTTGAATTATAGTCCATTCGATCTAAGTTGAATTGAAAACCGAGACTCAAAACATCATCTTTATAAAAAAGTGATGGAAGAGAGTATGAATAAAGATTAGAAAAACCAATTATCAATGTTTCAAACTTTGGTGTATAAGATTGTCCAATTCCATAAGGATTTTCAACAGATGTAATACGTATTTCTCCAAAATCCAAAAGTGAATTATAACGTTGACTGATTCCGATTCCGATTCGGAAATTGTTTATAGGATAAACTGCACCAAGAGATTGTGGAAGAAGCGGATAGGCACGATTATGCATAATGTCACCCTGTCCACCGGGATTTTGTGTAGAAACGTATTGATAAGAAATGCCGACTAAGGCACTATCAAAATTTATAAGTGATGCCGGATTGGAACTTGAAATGTTTTCGATGGCGTAATTGCTATTCTGTACGAATCCAAAACTGCTTAAATTCTCAAGCACTAAACCATCTGGGAAATATATTGCATCAATAACTACACGCTGTCCCAAAGCATTGAAAGATAAAACTAAACAAAAAAACGAGATGAGAATTATTTTGGTCAAAGGTTCTCCGGAATTATTATACTGATAATTTTCAATCTAATATTTATTTATCCTACGATAATACAACACCTAAAAAAGAGACAATCAACACTGCAATTAAAGCACCTAAAATTTCCAGAAAGTTATCCCCTATAATTGAATCATGTTTATGGGGGTACTTACCATAAGAAAATATCTTTACTGTAAAGTATCCGATATTGTAGAAAATCACATCTTTTAAAAAGGTAATGATCATGAGTAATATTTCTAAGATAGAATTAAAGATAAGGAATTCATAGCGCACTGAAATTTATACCTACTCCTAAACTAAGGCTGATATTTGAATCATCTTCAAAAACGGAGACATTTGATAAAAAATATTTTGTCCCTAACGAAAAAGTCACCCAGTCATTGGATGGTTGTATTCTGTATAAAAGTTCAAGAAACGCTAAAGTTTTTGTATCGTTTTTGTATGCAGGATCAATGATATGTTTCCTTGAAGAAATATTGAGTACTTTCTCACAAACACCTATTGCCATCAATACTTCACCACCGGAAGTTACTTGAGTTTTTTTCCCTATTGCAGCGGATGCATTTGAAACACTATAGGCATTACCACCAGAATAACTTCCTGTTGAGAAACCGATCTGGAAGTAAATATTATTGAACATTCTTGGTGAAAAATTAAACGTCATCCCGACTTTTTCTGTTTTACTAACCAAAACATTAAACATACATACTTGATCCTGCAAAATTTTGCCGTCGGTGGCCACAGGTTTTGGAGATACGGCTTCTTTCATTTCAAGAATGTATTCATTGCCGTCAATGGATTTTGCAGAATTCGAAACGAAAGTTAAAACAGCATCAAGTAATTTTTCATTATCCGTTACTATTCTTGAAATTACTTTATAATTAATGGTTTCATCCTTCTCCAAAATTAATCCATATGAAGCAACGGCGACGACTCGACCATTAATTTCTCTATTACTCGGCTTAATAAATATCCTTGTCGAATTGGCTTCGTCAAAATTCACCTGTGAGTAAATAGAAGAGGCAAGTATGAGTTGGAAAATGAACTGAATATAAAGTGCTTTTTTCATATAATCCCCATTAGAGGTATTTTAATTAAAAAATAATTTGATAATTAGCTTCCGAAGAATAGGCCAACACTCAAGCCACCGAACATCGTATTATTAACAGATCCAAAATTAGGTGAAACTACGAAATGTTTAGCTATGAGAAAATCTAAAGATACACCAAACGAAGACGACGGCGGAGTATTTGATTCTCCTGATAAAAAAGCTAAATGATAAGAGAAAACCGGTTGAATTTGCAAATTATTCAACAATTTGATGTTTTTGCCAAAATTAAATCCTACTAACAAATTATGATACCCAATGCCGTTCATGTAGCCTACATCCAAAGAAAAATTAGCTTTGGCTTTGGATAAAAAAATTCCAATATGTCCTCCGGTAACTTCTGTATTCACATTTCCAGCACTAGCTTTAGCAATAGAAAATCCGAGGTCTACATAACCTCCGAGTGATAAACCAACTCCGCCACCAACTGCATTTCCATAATCATCCGAAGTTGTTGAAGCAAAAACCAACCCGCCAAGTCCATCTTTTTCAATGAATTGACTTTGCGCAGATGAATGCGAAGAAAAAATAGAAATTGTTATCAGAGCAAAGAGCAATGATTTCATACTACCTCCATCGAGTATTTGTTAAATAGTTATTTTGTAAATGAATTTGAAGGAGACGTTTTATAGAATCCGGTTGGGATGTATAGGTTGAGAATAGAGTAAAAGGACTTGAATAGTTTACTCCACTAAGCACAAAATTATTATTTAATAGAAACTGAGAAATAAGTTCACCTGATTACTTCTTGATTTGTTTTCCAAAAATTAGAAATGTTTTTTGTAATTACCAAGTCTCACCCAATTTATTTGGACTACTGATAATTTTTCTAATAAAATAAATCTCCTTATTTTTTAACAACCAAAATAAGTTTTCATAATTAATGAGAGGCTAACATGAATTCAGTACGGGTCCTTCGTTTCGTGTTCCGTTCAGTTCTGGCTCTGGTTACGTTAAACTTTATGCTCACCGCCCAAATTACCCACGTAAAAGGGAAATTATTAGATGTAGATGGAAAGCCGAACAAGTTTGCACTTGTGGCTTTTGCTCCTTCAACAAGCACGGTGGGACACAATTTTATAAGTTGTGATGCAAAAGGGAATTACTCAATAGATATAACCACTCCGGGAGTAAACAGACTTTTATTTTCAATTCCAAGCCACAATTCTGTGCAGGTTCCGGTAATGAATAACAAAAACAAAACCGTAACTATCGATGTAACACTGGCTCCTTACAAATATAAAGATAACTTCGATGAAGTAAGTGTTACAGGAGCATTCAATGGTTACAATATTCGTTCTCCTGAAAAGATGACGAAAAAAGAAGACGGTACATATGTTTATGAAGTTACAACAGACGAAAAAGAAGTCAAGTATCAGTTATGTAAAATTGAAAAGCTCGGAAGAACTATAAACAATCCGGAGTCCGAAGCGTATGAATTAGATTCAACAGGTGATTATCGGTCAGTTGTAAAAGCTGTCGGCGGAAAAGCCCTCATCGTTTTTGATCCATCAAAACTGTTAATTAGAGATGCTGACTACAAAGTTACTTTTAAAGGAAGTGATTTTGATGAGAAAATCTTTAAATACAGCGACGAATATTTGAAAAAAAGTACAGATGCAAATAATCAAATGCGAGCCTTTATAGAATCGAAAAAGAATTACCAAGATTTTACTTACGATGCGGGAGATTATTTAATTACTCTCCTCACCAAAATTGAAAAAGAGAAAAACAAAGAGATAAAAGATTATTTGAAGTTAATCTACGTTTCATTTTCCACTTTTCGACCCAAAGGTTATAACAACGAAAAAGCTATAGCATTTTTTGAATCGGTTTCACCCGAAAATTCAGCCTGGGATTTGGCACACACCGCTTTCTTTGCATATTATAATTTGTTTCCACAATTCAAATGGAATGAACTGCAAGATAATTTTCTAAAGAAAACTAAAAGTAAGCAGATTAAAATCGCCATCTTATCAAACAAACTTTCGACGGCTAAATTTTCAAGAAGTGATGAAGAATTAAAAAGACTTCATACACTCATCAGAAACGATTATTCCGATATTAAAGAATTGCAGGATATGTTGAAGAGATATCCGATCGAGTCTAAAATTAAAATCGGAGTTGAAATACCGGATTTTGAAGCGACTTCACTCGATAACGCGAATGAGAAAATCTCAAAGAAAAGTATGCTTGGCAAAATTTATATGATCGATTTCTGGGCTACTTGGTGCGGACCATGTGTTGGAGAAATGGAAACACTCCACAAAACGTACGAGAAATTCAGAGGAAAAGGATTTGAAATTATCAGCCTCTCAATGGATGGCGATGCTTCTGATGTTACTAAATTCAGAAACGATAAATGGAAGATGCCATGGAAGAACAGTTTCATCGGTAACAGTGAAGGAAGAAAACTTGCAGATAATTTTGAGGTAATTGGAATTCCTAAACCTATGCTGATAAGCGCCGAAGGGAAAATATTGGAAATGGATGAAACTATGCGCGGCGAAAAATTGGACGAGACACTCGTGAAATATTTTAAATAACATCGCCTAAATATCTATGTAACACAAAATAATATTCTGTGTTACGATGTTAAATTATTATTCCTTAAAAAGAAAAGACATGTCCCCGGATGTGTCTTTTCTTTTTTCTCTCTTTATGTACTCGGAAGGGCATAAGATTACTCACCAACTCATATTTATAACGTAAAAACAATAATTCTTTTCTATTTCAGAAACAATTTTTCTTATAAGTGATTTATTCTTAATTTTTGGCAAACTTAAGAAAGTTTTTATTTAACGTAATAAGAGGCGTGCATGACAGAAATCAAAAAGAAGGAAGAGTGGGGAAGCAGGATCGGCTTAATTTTAGCCGTTGCCGGTAATGCTGTCGGCTTAGGAAATTTTTTACGGTTTCCGGCTCAGGCTGTACAGAATGGCGGCGGCGCTTTCATCATTCCATATCTCGTCTCTTTCTTCTTGATGGGCATTCCGCTGCTCTGGATAGAATGGGCAATCGGCAGGCACGGCGGGATGCATGGGCACCATTCTACACCCGGAATGTTGGACTCACTTGGTAAATCAAAAATTTATAAATATTTCGGAGTGTTCGGAATATTTACCAATTTAACTGTCGCGGCATATTATTGTTATATCGAGTCATGGACTCTTTCTTATGTTTGGCATTCTATCACAGGGACATTTTCAGGTAAAACAACCGAGCAAATTTCTCTTTTCTTTTCGCATTATTTGGACTTAGGAAATGGAACAATTTTTAATTTCCCTTCAGAAGGCGTAATCTTCTTCCTAATAACTATCGGGTTAAATTTGTGGATTCTCTCTCGCGGAATCAGCAAAGGAATTGAGATTGCAAGCAAAATCGGAATGCCGATCCTAATTATCTTCGGAATATTTTTAGCCATCAGAGCATTAACGTTAAAAGCCGGAGATCACGGTGCAATTTATGATTCGATTGTTGGATTAAATTTCTTATGGGAACCCCAATTCGACTCGCTTACAAATCCTAAAGTTTGGTTAGCTGCTGCGGGACAAATATTTTTTACTCTTTCGGTTGGGATGGGTTCAATCCATTGCTATGCGGCGTATCTTAAAGAAAAAGAAGATATTGCTTTAAATGCTGCCACTGCCGGCTGGATGAATGAATTTGTTGAAGTTCTTCTCGGCGGTTCGATTATTATCCCGATTGCCGTTGCATATCTCGGTCTTGATTGGATAAAGGCAAACGTTGGATTTGAAATGGGATTTCGAACTATGCCGATGCTCTTCCAACATTGGGGACCAATATTGGCGGCAATTGCCGGTATGACCTGGTTTGGACTTTTGTTTTTTGCAGGTATAACGAGTTCTATTGCAATGGGGCAGCCGGTGATGGCATTTTTACAAGATTCATTCAATCAATCACGTAAAAAATCCGCGCTAACATTTGGACTGCTCACTCTTCTTTTAGCGCTCCCCTGTATTTTCTTTTATGAAGCCGGAGCTTTTGGTGAGTTTGATTATTGGGCAGGAACGTTTTCTTTAGTTCTTTTTGCTTTAGGAGAATCGATTATTTTCGTCTGGGTTTTCGGGATCGATAATGCCTGGGAAGAAATTAATAGAGGAGCAGATATTAAAATTCCGCACTTCTTCAAATACATAATAAAATATGTTACTCCTTCTTTTCTCTTAGCGGTTTTTATCGGTTCGATGATAAAACCTGTTGATGGAAACTGGACTGGAGCATTCGGCAATTTATTCACCGGAAACGGTTGGCAATTTGCCCCGGATAGCGTAATTGGTACAATTTTTAACATAGGGATTTCCGATACCCGCTGGATTGTTAATGGTCTAATTACGAATGTTTTTGTTATTGATATGACGAGAATATTATTAGTTTCAACCTTCGCCTTGATCGCCATAGCGGTTCATTTTGCTTGGCGGAAAAAGAAGGCAGATGAACTTAAAGAAGAAAGGAATTGATGGAAATGACAACTTCAGCTATAATAATGATGACTTTTGCATGGGGTATCATCATCTTTTTTACCGGAAAATTTTTAATAAAAGCGTTGCGTACCAAAAGAAATTCAGAATAATATTTGTATCACAATTACCAAAGAAAATGTCAACTTCAAATAAACAATCACTTTTAAACAAAAGTAAAACTTTACTAATTGGCGCCTCCCGGAACTTAAACGATCCACAGGTTTTTCATAAGCTTTCACTAACAGCTTTTCTCGCTTGGGTAGGACTTGGCACAGATGGGTTATCTTCATCTTGTTACGGACCTGCGGAAGCATTCCTAACTTTGGGACAGCATCACTTTTTAAGTTTGGTAATTGCTCTTTTATCAGGCATTACCATTTTTATTATCAGTTTTAGCTACTCGCAAATTATTGAATTGTTTCCTTCGGGGGGTGGCGGATATTTGGTCGCGAGCAAATTATTATCGCCTAAAGTCGGAATGGTTTCCGGCTCGGCATTGTTAATCGATTATGTTTTAACAATCACTCTCTCTGTAGCAAGCGGAACAGATGCATTATTTAGTTTTTTCCCGATAGCCTTTCATCAATATAAATTAGATTTTGCTGTCTTTGGAGTGATCGTTTTAATAATAATGAATTTAAGAGGAGTGAAAGAATCGGTCGTTCCGTTGGTCCCGATTTTTATTCTATTCATAGCACTGCATGCTTTTGTAATTTTTTATGCCATTTTCACTCATTTATTTAATGCTTCACAAATAATTGCGGCAACGTCAAGTGATTTATCGGCATCACGGAATCAATTAGGACTAGTAGGAATGATCCTGCTTATCGGGAAGGCATATACAATGGGAGCCGGAACTTACACGGGAATTGAAGCGGTAAGTAACGGTTTACCGATCCTGAGAGACCCCAAAGTCCATACTGCCAAAAATACAATGAAACTGATGGCGAGTTCACTTACGTTTATGGTAGTTGGCTTAATGATCGCCTATTTGTTATTTGGTGTTATTGCTAAGCCGGGGAAAACTTTAAATGCAGTGCTTTTTGAAAATATTACTCAAAACTGGTCAACCGGAATAAGCATCCCCTTTATTTTCATCATCTTATTCTCGGAAGCAGTAATACTTTTTGTTGCAGCACAAACGGGATTTTTAGACGGACCGAGAGTTCTGGCAAATATGGCTACTGACCGTTGGCTCCCGACAAGATTTGCGATATTGAGCGATAGATTAGTAACACAAAACGGTGTACTTTTAATGGGAGGAGCTGCATTAGTTACCATGATACTCGCTAAAGGTAAGGTTGAATTGCTGATTGTTCTATATAGTATTAACGTTTTTATTACTTTCTTCCTTTCACAACTTGGAATGGTAAATCATTGGTGGAATGTGAGAAAAGAAGAAAAAACCTGGAAGCACAAAATTTCCATTAATGGAATTGGTTTAGCGCTAACTACTATAATTTTATTTTCAGTAGTTGCACTTAAATTTTTTGAAGGTGGTTGGATTACTTTAATTGTCACCGGGAGTGTAATCGCTTTTGCGTTATTGGTAAAAAAACATTACAATACAGCCAATATATTAATTCAAAAGTTAGATAGTGATATCATCCCGGCAATTACTTCATCTTTATATCATTTGAATAATGATAAAAGTACAACTGTAGATAGCAACAAAGAACTTAACCCTGAAGATAAGACTGCAGTTGTTTTGGTGAATGGTTTTAACGGTTTGGGAGCTCACACGCTTCTAAGTTTAATAAAAACTTTTCCCGGCATCTTTAAGAATTACGTTTTTGTACAAGCCGGTGTAGTTGATGCAGGTGGTTTTAAAGGCTCTGCTGAAGTAACTAATTTGGAAGAATTCGTCCAAAAAGAAACCAACCAATATGTTGATTTTATGAAACGAAGCGGATATTCCGCAGATAGCTTTACTTCGATCGGCACGGATGTAGTAGATCAAATAACAGAAATATCTGAAAAAGTTTTCAAAAAATATCCGAACTCAGTTTTCTTCGGCGGACAACTTGTTTTTCCAAACGAAACTTTTTTTACAAGACTCTTGCACAATCAGATTGTTTTTAGTGTACAAAGAAGATTATATCACGAAGGATATCCATTTGTCATATTGCCAATTCGCGTATCTTATTAAAGTAAGCCGCATACTTTGAAAAATATTAGATTAAATTTATTCGAAATTGTTAAGGCGATGGGCTTGGTTTTCGGCGATATCGGAACGAGTCCCATTTATACGTTGGTAATTGTTTTTACTTTAACAAAACCAACACACGATAATTTATTCGGAATCCTTTCTCTAATATTCTGGACTCTCATTATTCTTGTTACGATAGAATACGCATGGCTTGCCATGAGTTTGAGTATTAAAGGAGAGGGTGGGGTAATTGTTTTGAAGGAAGTTCTTTCTATTTATTTCAAGCAGGGGAAAAGAGCTACCATTGTTGGTTATTTAGGCTATCTCGGAATTTCGTTATTAATGGGAGATGGAGTAATTACGCCTGCAATAAGTATTCTATCGGCAGTAGAAGGATTACCACTAATTCATGGTTTTGAATGGATAATGGGCAATGCAGTTATTCTGATCACTATGATCATTACAATAATTCTTTTTGCATTCCAGTATAAAGGAACGGACAAGGTTGCAAGTTCTTTCGGACCCATTATGGTGATCTGGTTCATTTCACTTTTTGTTTCGGGTTTTATTTCGATCTTGAAAATGCCTTCGATCTTGTTAGCGATAAGCCCTACATACGCCATCGGGTTTTTGACACATAACGGACTTGCCGGTATTTTGGTTCTTTCCGAAGTAATATTATGCGCTACGGGAGGTGAAGCGTTATACGCTGACATGGGACATCTCGGAGCTCTGCCAATTAGAAGAGCCTGGGGATTTGTATTTATTGCACTTATTGTCAATTACTTTGGGCAAGGAGCTTACATTTTAGTTAATCAAAGTACAGATTTAATTCTTTTTCAAATGATAAAATCGCAGGCTGAAGTACTCTACATTCCATTTATAATTTTAACGATCCTTGCGACTATTATCGCTTCCCAGGCTATGATCTCTGCTGTGTTCTCATTGGTTTACCAGGGAATTACGACACGCACTTTTCCGCTCATGAAAATAAAATATACATCGACACACTTGAAATCTCAAATATACATTGGTGCCGTAAACTGGGGTTTGTTAGTTGCTGTTTTATTCATGATCCTTCTGTTCAAACAATCTTCTAATTTGGCGGCTGCCTATGGATTAGCAGTAACCGTTACGATGACCATAAGTGCAATTTTGATGATCTGGATTTTCAAACATAAAAAATCTTTAGTGAAGATGAGTTTAGCCGTGTTGGTGTTATTAGTGGATTTACTTTTCTTATTTTCACTTACGGACAAATTGCAGCACGGCGGTTATTGGTCTTTAGTTATAGCTTCTCTGCCGTTGGCTGTTACCTTAATCTGGATGAACGGACAAAAAAGAATTTACCGTTCATTTCGCTCTTTACCCTTAGACACTTTTAAAATTGCTTATGAGCAAATTTACAACCGTGGACATAATATCGAGGGAACTGCAATTTTCTTCTCACGAACAAATTATGATATTCCACCGTATGTTGCACATTGTATAATAAGTTCCAATATTATTTATGATAAAAATGTTTTGGTTTCAATCGAGCGAACCGATAGTCCCTACGGAATTCAATCGGAATGTGTTGAAAATTTAGCGAGTGGGCTTCACGGACTTTCAATCTCGTTAGGCTATATGGAAATTGTTGATCTTCCTTCTATTATTAAGAAACATGAAATAAATGAAAAAGTTATTTTTTATGGAGTTGAAGATATTGTAACAAGTAGTTTCACTTTAAAGCTATACTCGTTCTTCAAAAAAATGACCCCAAACTTTGTTCAATTTTATAAACTGCCATACCGGAAAATTCATGGTGTGGTTACAAGGATAGAAATATGAAAATGAAAAATATCGGTGTGCTATTATTTTTAGCATTACTACTTCAAACACAAAATTTATTCGCACAGAAATATGATACCCTGGTAGTTGCGTTCTATAATCAAGAAAATATATTTGATGCTACCGACGATCCGGATAAAGATGACTCGGAATTTCTACCTTCATCAAAAAAAGAATGGACTGAAGAACGCTTCGAAAAGAAAATGTTCAACATGGCAAGAGTTATCCGTTCGATGAATATTAACAACGGACCGGACATTCTTGGTTTGTGTGAAGTTGAAAATCAAAGTGTACTTGAAAAGATGGTAGCAAAACATCTGGCTGATTTCAAATATCAGATCGTTTACAAAGAATCGCCTGATAAAAGAGGGATAGATGTTGGACTGATCTTTAAGAAAAATAAATTTACCTTACTCTCCATGAGCGCTGATACAGTTGATCTTCCTGATCACTACCCAACAAGATTAATCTTGAACGCTAATCTTCTCACTAAAACAAAAGATACGTTACATGTATTTGTCAATCATTGGCCTTCCAGAAGAGGGGGATCAGAAGCATCAGATCCAAATAGAGTGGCTGCGGCACAAACACTCAAATCGGGAATTGACAAATTCATGTTCAAATCTGCAAATGCGAACGTAATAGCAATGGGAGATTTTAACGACGAACCAACCAACAACAGTATAAAAGAAACTTTGAATGCTCTGCCTTTCTCATGTTTAGATGTTGAGAAACATTCAAAAGATTACCAAACGAAATTATTCAATCTGGCGTACAGTAAAAAAATGAACGGAGAAGGAAGTTACAAATATCAGTCTGAATGGGATATGATCGATCAAATAATCGTTTCCGGTAATCTTTTAACCAACAAAACCTTCCATCTTATTTGTACTTCATTTGAAATTTATAAACCTGACTTTGTTGTTACTCATTTCGGTAAATATGAAGGAGCGCCATTCCCAACATTCGGTGGTAATCGCTATCTCGGTGGTTATAGCGATCATTTTCCGGTGCTTGCAAAATTTCTTTTGAAGAAAAGTAAGTAGCATGATATCGCCCAAGTTCAGAAAGAGTTTTTGTAGTAAGTAAATGAATGAATTTTTTAGAAAAAATATTTTAGTAGGTTTTTATTACTCACTTGGTATTCATCTTTTTTTAGTTGTCTTTTTTTTAGTCTTTCAAAATATTTTTAACGATGAAGAAGTCCCGGGAAATGTTGTAAGAATCTTAAAGTATTCCGAATTAGGACCTCCACCATCAATATCGCTTGATAGAGCCGAATTCGTAAAACGTAGTAAACTAAAAAAAGAAACGTTTGCGATTCCCAAGGCAGTTAAAAAAATAGAAAAAGATACGGTTGAAATTGCAAAGCAAACTTTGTCAGGGAGCAAAGAAGGAGAAGGTGATGGTTCAGGAGTTGGAGATGTAAAAATCATTCCGGAAGAAATTCCAAAAGAGGTAAAACCGAAACCTGCAGCAAAATATTATGCAGCAGTTGATTTTATGCCGGAACCAAGAGGCGGCTATAGCGCAATTCAATCAAGAGTAGTTATTCCGGAACAGGCAAAACAGAACAATGTTTCCGGTAAAGTTTTAGTAAAGACGTACATTGACGAAACGGGAAAAGTTCTTCGAACGGAAATTATTCAAGGCATCGGTTCCGGTTGTGATGAAGCGGCAATGCGTGCCGTGCGTAATACCCGTTTTTCACCGGGCAAACTCAACGGTCAATATGTTCGGGTACAAATGATCGTAACAGTGTTTTTTTAGAAGGCATTTTGGTTTAATTTTGTGACCGTGAGTGGTTTGTTGTTAGTTGATAAACATTTTAGAAATAATATTTAAAGTTGATGGAGAATTAAAATGGGTTTGAGAGAAAAAATAATTGAAGATATGAAGACGGCGATGAAGTCGGGAGATAAAGTACGACTTGAAACAATTCGTTCGGTCCGTGCTTTAATCCTTGAATTTGACAAGAGTGGTGCAAACAGAGAACTTACACCGGAAGATGAAATTGCAATGCTTTCTACTGCTGTTAAAAAGAGAAAAGAATCTGTCGAGATGTTCACCAATGCCGGGAGAATGGAGCTTGCTGATAAAGAAAGTGCAGAATTAAAAATATTGCAGGAGTATTTACCTAAACAGTTTTCCGAGGATGAAATAATCGAAGAGATTAAAGCTATTGCCGCACAAGTGAATGCTTCCACAAAAGCAGATTTTGGAAAACTAATGCCGGCGGTGATGAAATCGCTAAAAGGAAAAGCAGATGGTAAAGCCGTGAAAGCTTTGGTAGAAAAATTTCTGGGAGTGAATTGAACTATCTCGATTTCATTTTCGGCGGAATTGCAATTGCTGCATTCATCCTTGGATTTAAAGACGGATTTGTAAGAAAACTTATCGGTTCTCTAGGATTTTTTCTTGCTATTTTTCTTGGAATATTTTTATCCGATACACTCGGCAGCGTGTTAAATAAAATGTTTGGAATGGAAAAATATTTGGCTGAAATTCTCGGCGGATTGGTCATCTTTTTATTGGTGATCATGATAACTTCAATTCTCAAACGGGTTATTCATCCATTTGATAAAGTAAATAACATGATGAATCGAATTACCGGGGGAGTTGTTGGAGTAATTCAAATTGTATATTTCGTAAGCGCCGCACTTTATCTTCTACACATTTTTAAAGTTCCTTCTGAGAAAGATCAGACTAAATCAATTTCGTATTCTACTCTCTACAAATTACTTCCAAAAACGATTGATTACATCGGAGAATACGGACCCAATCCGAAGACTTCGATTAAAGAACTCATCATTGAAAAAGATTCGATCAAAGAATGATAGAAGCCGAAGTTATTCAAGCGTTAGAATTTGACAAAGTACTTACCTTTATTGCTAAATATTGCATCACTGCGAACGGGAAACAGAATATTCTGTCATCCCTTCCTTACGAAAATAAAAATGAAATAATTAATGAAGGGACAAGAGTTTCGCAAGCAAAAGAAATTCTGATAAAACAGAGTTCACCTCCTATTGAATACCTTCCCGATTTGGTTGAAGACCTGGCAATCTCTGGAATAGAAGGAGCTTTACTTTCTGCCAAAAAAATATTGGAAATCAAAAGATTAGCTGAGATTTCCCGCACTACTTTCCAGTTCTTAAAAGCTGATCAATCGGAAGCAAATGAATTGAAAGAGTTGACACAAAATCTTTTTGTGGATAAGGTTTTTGAACATTTGATAAATCAAGTGATAACAGAGACCGGGGAAATAAAAGATAAAGCGAGTAAAAAACTTTATGAGATCCGGCAGGAAATTGCTGAAAAGAAAAATGAACTGAACCGGATCGTTCAAAGAATTTCAAAGCAATTTATGGAAGAAGATTTTACCCGCGAAGAATTTATAACTCTGCGCGATGGTCGCATGGTCATTCCGATTAAGGCAGAACATAAGCGGCATATAAAAGGATTTATTCATAGCGAATCTTCAACCGGACAAACGGTTTATATTGAACCGGAAGAAACACTTCAAATGAATAACGAAATTATTTCTCTTCAGTTCGCTGAGAAAAGAGAAATAGAAAGAATTTTAAAAGATGTTACTAAAAAGATCGGGACAGTACGGCAGCCGCTCCAGGCTTCGCTAAAAGCGCTTGCTCAGATCGATTCGGTATTTGCCAAAGCAAAATATTCAATCGAAGTGATCGGAAATTTCCCAACGATGAACAACGAACAATCCTTTTTCTTGCAAGGAGGACGGCATCCGATCTTACTAAATAAATTCGGAGCAGAGAAAACGATCCCGTTATCATTTAAGATTGATAGTGGAAAAATCATTGTTATCACTGGACCGAATGCCGGAGGTAAAACCGTTGTATTAAAAACCGTTGGATTATTGTCGCTCATGGTAATGTGCGGAATGCATATTCCATCCCATGCCGACAGTAATTTCCATTCATTTGAAAAAATACTCGTGGACATCGGCGACAAACAATCAATCGAGGATGATTTGAGTACCTTCAGTTCCCACATTATGAATTTGAAAAACATTCTTGAAAAAGCTGATGATAATTCACTTGTTCTTCTTGATGAAATTGGAACGGGAACCGAACCATCAGCAGGCGGCGCTTTTGCTTCGGCAGTTCTTCTTTCATTAAAAGAAAAAAATGCTACTGTACTTTCCACTACTCACCACAACAGTCTAAAGGTTTTGGCGCATCAAACTGAAGGATTTGAAAATGCTTCAATGGAATTTGATCTAACTGCGATAAAGCCGACGTACCGTTTCAAACAAGGATTTCCTGGTTCAAGTTATGCGTTTGAGATTGCAAAACGAATCGGTTTTGATGATGAGTTTTTGAACAGCGCAAAAGGTTTTCTCGAAAGCGATCAACAAAAAATGGAAATGATGCTGTTAAATCTTGAAGAGAAATCAAATTCGTTAACTACACAACTTAATCAGATCAGTATTGAAAATAGTCGGTTAACGAGTCTGACGAATTTGTATCAGCAAAAAAATCTACAATTAGAAAGAGAAAAGAAAGAAATATTAAGAAAAACCAAACATGAAGCGGAATCGTTTTTAATAACTTCCAAAAAGACAATTGAAAAAACAATTAAAGAGATCAAAGAACATAAAGCCGACAAAGAGAGCATAAAAGTGACGAGGGAAACGGTCACTAATTTAGATAATTCGATAAAAGATTTTGTTAAAGAAGATATTGACTTATCCGCAAATTCTCTTAATTTTGAAATAGGTAATTATGTTCAAATAAAAAACACGACAACTTCCGGTAAAATATTTGAAATGTCGAAGGATAAAAAAGAAGTTTCGATCTTAGTTGGTTCGTTGAAGATCCAAGTAAAAACAAGTTCCTTGGTACATTCAAAAAAGGAAGTTAAGCAAGCGAGTGAAAGCAATTTTTATTCGCCGGATACTTCGGAAATAAAATACAGATTAGATCTTCGCGGTGAAAAACCGGACGAAGCTGAGTTTGAAGTAATTAAATTTTTGGATGCCGCATACACAGGCAATTATGATCGAGTTGAAATCCTTCATGGTAAAGGTACCGGTGCTTTGAAAAAAATGGTAAAAGATATTCTTAAAAAGCACGAAGGTGTGAAAAATTTTTATTTCGCTCCGGTTGAATTCGGCGGCGAAGGAATAACTATCGTCGAACTTAAATAGGTCGCATTTGTTTAAAAAAATTCTAATTGCCAATAGGGGAGAGATTGCAGTCCGCATTATCTGGGCATGCAAAGAATTAGGAATCATTTCCGCTTCAGTTTATTCTGAAGTTGATAAGTATGCGCTGCATTCTCGTTTAGCCGATGAATCACATTCCATCGGTGAATCACTCCCATCGGAATCATATCTTAATCAAAATAAAATAATTGAACTTGCACTTGAAATAAAAGCCGATGCCATTCATCCTGGATATGGCTTTCTATCGGAGAACGCTGCTTTCATAAAAAAGGTAGAAGCGAGCGGAATTAATTTTATCGGTCCTTCGTCTCGCTCAGTTGAAATGATGGGCAGTAAAACTGCCGCACGGGAATTGATGAAGAAGAATGGAGTTCCGATAGTTCCCGGTACAACAGAAAAAATAATTTCGATCGCTTCAGCAAAAAAAAGTGCGAATCAAATCGGGTATCCAATTCTTTTAAAAGCAAGCGCCGGCGGCGGTGGTAAAGGAATGAAGCGTGTGTTTGCGGAAGATGAGTTGGAAGCAGCTTTCTCTTCTGCACAACGAGAAGCTTTAAAGGCATTTGGGGATGATTCAATTTATATTGAAAAATTAGTTGAAAATCCAAAGCATATTGAAGTTCAAATTATTGCCGACAAGTTTGGAAATTATTGTCATCTTTTTGAAAGAGAATGTTCCGTTCAACGTCGTCATCAAAAAGTAATTGAGGAAGCGCCTTCTTCTTTTGTTGATGATGAAACGCGCAATCGAATAACCACAGCAGCAATTAATGCTGCAAAAGCCTGCGGATATTACAACGCCGGTACGATTGAGTTCTTAATGGATAAAAATAAAAACTTTTTCTTCCTTGAAATGAACACCCGTTTGCAAGTTGAGCATCCGATAACTGAATTCATTACCGGAATTGATCTTGTAAAAGAACAAATAAAAATTGCATCAGGCGGACAGTTAAGTTTTAAACAAGATGATCTGCGTATTCTTGGTCATGCTATAGAATGCCGTGTTTATGCGGAAGACCCCGAGAACAACTTTCTCCCGATTACTGGAACTGTTGAATACCATCGGCTTCCATCAGGTCCGAATATTAGAATCGATAGAGGAATAGAAACGAGTTCAGAGGTTTCCCGTTTTTATGATCCTCTTCTCTCTAAAATTTCTGTTATGGAGAAACACAGAGAAGAAGCCATTAAAAGGATGGACATTGCGCTTAACGATTATCTAATCGCCGGAATAAAAACGAACATAGCCTTTTTAAAACGAATTCTTCGTAATGAAAAATTCATGAGTGGAGAGTATTCGATTAATCTTATAGAGGAAGATTTCCTTTCCGGCGAAACGGGAAATGAGGATCCTTTTATTAATGAAGGATTGGAAGAAGTCGCCGCGATCTTTGCAGCATATTTGAAGCAGTTACCGCAAAATCATGTTCCTTCCAAAAAAGTCCACGGAACAAATAGATGGGCAGGGCTTCAGTATGAATGAACTATTTGTGACCGTTAACGGGAAAGAAAAAGTAGTTCAATTCATCAACAGTAATAAAGTGCTGATTGATGGAAAAGAATATCATTATGACATGTCCAGCGAGAATGAATTTCACTATTTCCTCAGGTTAAATAAAAAAACTTTTGACATAACAAAAGTTGTAAAAGATAAAAATAAAATTGCTATTTTAACCGAAGGAAATTATTTTGAATGTAACGTTCAGACAAAATTAGAAAAGTACGCCGAAACGATTTTAGCGCACTCTGAAAAAAGTCATCATAAAGAGGATGTTGTTTCTCCCATGCCGGGAATGGTATTAAAAATCCAGAAAAATGAAAATGAAGAAATCACGATTGGTGAACCTGTGCTCATTTTAGAAGCTATGAAGATGGAAAACGAGGTTACATCACCTTATAGCGGATTGTTAAAAAAAATCTATGTTAGCGAAAATACTCCCGTTGAAAAAGGGACAAAACTATTTAGGATCGAATAGATAATTGTTCAAATTCATAACTACATACAAAACACTAAACCATAAGGAGGTTACGTGAAACAAAAACTCAATACTGCTTTGTGCGCTTTTCTACTTCTCTGCTCAACGGCATTCGGAAGTGGATTCCAAATCAATGAACATGGCGCGCGGGCGATGGCAATGGGAGGAGCATTTACTGCTGCTGCATTAGACCCTTCAATCTTGTATTTCAATAATGCAGGTATTACTCAGATGAGCGGCTTTAAATTGATGATGGGGACAACGTTAATTGCTCCAAGTTCAACTTTCAGAGGTATCAGTCCTAAAGTGAATGAAACCAAAATGGAAAGCCAGTTATTTACTCCTATCCATTTCTACGCTACCTACCAGATCACTGATCAGCTCTACGCAGGTTTGGGTTTCAACAATCCTTTCGGTCTGGGTACAAAATGGCCGTCTGCATGGGACGGAAGATTTGTAAGTTTGGAAATAGCTGTGGAAACTTACAACCTTAACCCGGTAATCGCTTATAAAATTAATGACAATTTGTCTATCGGCGTTGGGTTGCAGTATGCTTTCGGTAACGTGTTAATTAACAAAGATGTTAAAATTCCATCAGCGTATCTTGGTGAAACCATCGCTAATGTAGATATGAGCGGTGATGCAACCTCTGCAATGGGATTTACAGCCGGTTTGATGTACAAAATGGATTGTAATCTTAACATCGGAGTTAACTACAGAAGTGAAGTAAAATTTGATTTTACCGGAACTGCTAAATCAACCGGTGGTTCTACTGTAGCTGCCTCTTCATTACCTTCAGGCGATATTACCGCCAGTCTGACCACTCCTCAACAATTGGTAATCGGAGCATCGTATCAATACAATGATAAATTGCTCTTATCAACAGATTTTCAATGGGTTGGATGGTCAAGTTATGATACATTAAAAGTTAATTTTACTTCCTCCAACACTTCTAGTGCTGCTCCACGTCTCTATGAAAATAATTATGCAGTTAGATTTGGCGCAAATTATAAATATTGTAAAGATATTGATTTTTCAGCCGGATTATTATACGATAAAAATCCTGTTAAGGATCAATTTGTTGATGCAACTTTACCGGATGCAGATAGATTAGGTTTTTCAATAGGCGCCGGATACAAAGTAATGGATAATTTGTCTGTTGATGTATCCTACTTGTTTTTAAGAATGTTTGAACGAACAATTACTAATTCAATGGTTAGCAGTGTTACTTATGATCCACAGCTTAAAGAACCTTTTAACGGAACATATAACTCAACTGCTAATTTGTTTTCACTCAGTTTATCATATAACTTATAACCATTGGAGGAATAGAAATTATGAAAAAAATATTAAATGTTCTCTTTAGTCTTAGCTTTATCGCTGTTGTTTTCGTTGGATGCGAAGACCGTAGTGATATAAGTGCCCCAACCTCAGGGACTGCAAGTTATGATCGTTTTGTAACGGTTGGAAACAGTATAACTGCTGGTTATCAATCAGGTGCATTATATAAGAGTGCGCAAGACTTTGCTTACGGTAATCTAATAGCAATACAAGTTGGCGCATCTTTCGCAATGCCGACCTACTCCGATCCCGGAACAGGCGGAAGAATGGAACTTACTGCTTTCAATTTTGCAACAAGCACTCCAACTATCGTAAATAATCCCTTGAAGGGAAGTCCATTAAATCTTACTTATGCTGCGCCATACAATAATTTAGGTATTCCCGGTGCAACATTGTACGATATTCTTAATGCTACAGATTCTTTGAATTGTTTTTCAGGGAAATTTGGTAATAAACCAAACGCTATGTTTAATTTGATCTTGAGAAATCAAGGTTCTCAATTTGCGCAAGCTAAAGCACTAAATCCAACTTTACTCACTTTATGGATTGGAAATAATGATGTACTTGGTTTTGCAACAAGTGGTGGTTTTTCTCCAAGTTCGCCAACAGACGCAGCTACTTTTAATGGACTTTATAAAGCTTTAGCCGATAGCTTAAAATCTTTAAACACTAAAGTTGTTGTGGCAAATCTGCCTGATGTAACGGCAATCCCTTTCTTTAATACTGTCGGTCCAAAATTAGCAAAAGACACTAGTGTCCATTGGAGTGCAAATAAAGCTATCGGGTCAAAGGGACTCTATTATGTAAAGCATAATACTACCGCCAATGCTTTCCCTGATACAAGTGTTTATGCTGATTCAATCGGATTATTCACTGGGAAAGTTGATTTGACATTAGTTGCAGGAAGTTTCGCTGCATTCTTAGGTGATAAAACTGGTGCAGCATGGTCGGCGCTTGCGGCATATTTAAAAATTCCAGAATCTTATATTAAACCGGCATACGTAAATGTTGCTTATCCATTTGGATTTCATCCTTTAAATCCTTTGCCTGATTTCTTAGTATTGGATGATACTGAAATTTCAATGGCAAAAACTGCAACTGCCAGTTTTAATGCTACTATTTTGAGTGCTGCGAATGATAAAGGTTTTGCACTTGTAGATATCAATTCTTTTTTCAACCTAATTCGTGCTAAGGATTATTCAGGTGGCACTTATTATGGTGGAATCAAATTCACAACGGGATACATTTCCGGCGGACTTTTCTCTTTAGACGGAGTTCATCCATCAAACCATGGTCATGCGATCATAGCTAATGAGTTTATTAAAGTGATAAACTCAAAATGGGGAGGCAATATTCCTTTAGTAAATGTTGCTTCAATTGATCCAAGTTTTACTCTTGATAAGAGAATCAGCTTTGATCATTTTGGAATTCCAAAATTCCAAGCTGGAGCCTTTGATAACTTGCTATTTTAATTGGTGAATTGGAAGGATGGCTTTATGCCATCCTTCTTTTTAAAGGATAAGTAATGCGTAATTTGTTTTTTTTCTTGATTTCGGTTTCTTTCATTTTTGTGATTGGCTGTTCATCTTCGGAAGAACAGACAAAAAAAGAAAATGAAACTGAAATTAAAAAAGAAGAATACGTTTTTGATGCTTCGGAAGTTGATTCAGTTACAACACAACAAAAGACAGAAGTTACGGCTCCACAAGTTGAACCGGTAAAAAAGTTTTTTGTACAAATTGGAGCTTTTACATCAAAAGCTTCCGCTGAGGAAAACGCTGCACTCGCAAAAAAGAGACTTTCAAAAGAGATAGTAGTTTCTTTTTCGGAAGAGTTCAAACTTTATGTGGTACAATTGAAACCATTTGCAACAAAATCTGAAGCAGAATCAGTAAGAAATGAACTCTGGAAATCTAAAAATTATAAGGATGCATTTATCGTTGTTAATCCTTAATTTGTGTTCAAATCAAAATTTAATTTTAATAAATATCATTAGGAGGTTTTTATGGCTTTCTCTCTAAACAAGGTAATGTTAATCGGTCAACTTGGCAGAGATTCTGAAACAAGAGTTTCTCCTTCGAATGTTTCGGTGACAAATTTTTCCATCGCCACCGAAAACAGCTATAAAGGAAAAGATGGCAATTGGGTAAACGAAACAACCTGGCATAACATTGTCTCTTTTAATCTTTCAGACTATTTTAAAGAAGTCCTGAAAAAGGGAGCAAAAGTTTACGTTGAAGGAAGAATTCAAACGGATAGTTACACCGACAAAGAGGGAAATAAAAAATATTCGACCAAAATTGTTTCAGACAGAATTATTCCGTTAGATAGACGTGGAAATGATACTTCATCATCTTCTTCTTCGAACAGTTCTGAAGGAGAGAGCATCATGCCTGATGCAGATGCAGAAGACCTTCCGTTCTAAAACTCAATTAACGCAGGCGTTTTCCAGTTGGAACTTTTATTAACACACAAAGCAGTTTTACTACTGCTTTGTTTTTTTATTTCAGTTCGATCCTCTTACTTTAAGGCTTTCGTATGAAAACCGGTTGTTTCATAAAAGCACTCATTGCTTCCACGATATTTTTTGCAGTAGTATTTTATATTGCAACAAATAAACTTGATGATTATATAGTCAATCCCATTAAAAATTTCTCTGTAAAATATGTAACCAAGGATTTAAAAAATAAATTTGGCTACGTGAAAGAGACTCCGGAAAAAGATTCCCTTTTTTCTCAGATCAATTACTTTGCGGAAAATATTAAAAAATTTAAAACGGTTCATTTGAATTCTGTGGAGGATGTGATTGACAGTTTAGATACATATCTAAACGATAGCGTTGTTACTACAAATGATTTAGAAAATATTAAAGCAATTATCGAAGCGAAGTTAAAAAATGAAAGATCAAAGAAAAACTGACATAAGAGTTGGATTGACTGTAATTGTTTCTCTCCTCCTTTTTATTTGGATCATCGGCTGGGCAAAAAACTTTTCACTCAACTCAAATAGAGAGATGGTCAGAGTGCAATTTAAAAATGTTGCCGGACTTGAAGTTGGTGATAACGTTACAGTGAACGGAGTCCGTAAAGGTTTTGTAAATGAGATCGTAATGAAAAATGATTTTGTTGTAGTTGATGTATCGCTTGAACCCGATGTTGATCTTCGTAGCGATGCGGTTTTTACAGTGATGATGCTCGATCTTATGGGAGGGAAAAAAGTGGAGATACTTCCCGGTATTTCCCACGAAAAATTAGACATTAGACAAACTCACATCGGTTCCTTTTCTGCTGATGTCCCTTCCGTTATGACGATGATAGGAAAATTGGAAAATGAATTACCAACGATGTTTAAGCAAGTGAATATGAGTCTTACTTCGTTGAATGAATATCTTGCGGATAAGAATTTGCAAAGCGATGTAAAAACTGCAGCTTCAAATCTTGTGGAAATTTCTACTCAATTAAAAGAAGTAATTGCTGAGAATAGAAATCAGATAAGACTTTTAACCTCAAACAGCGTACAACTTACTTCCGAGGCAAAAGATTTTTTCGCTCAGAATAAAGAATCTCTTCACACAACTATTGTTGACGTTTCTGCGCTTGTAAAAAAAACTGATTCGTTCATCACCAAACTAGATGAAATTGTGGTAGAGACAAAAGATCAAAAAAATGCGGCGGGTAAACTTCTTTATGATGATAAATTAGTTACCGACTTAAAAGAAACATTGCAGAATGTGAAAGAATTAATTAAGATACTTACCGAACAATTAAAGAATGAAGGGGTAAATGTTGATTTGTTCTAAGCGAACGTTTCTCTCAATTTATTTTGTAATTATTACTTTCTCGCTTAACGCGAATACAGCGCATGGGAAAAGGGGAATGGTTGTTTCTGCCGAACCGATTGCAACTAAAGTCGGACTCCAAATCCTAAAAAAAGGAGGAAACGCAGTTGACGCAGCAGTAGCAACAGGATTTGCACTTTCGGTTACCTATCCCGTTGCAGGAAATATTGGCGGTGGCGGATTTATGGCAATTCATTTTCCAGATGGAAGAAATACTGCGATTGATTTTCGGGAGACAGCCGCAAAACTTGCATCGCGAGATATGTACTTGGACAAGAATGGAGAATTCAATGCTGATTTAAGTCAAAACGGAATCACTTCTGCCGGAATTCCCGGAAGTGTTGCCGGACTTCTTTACGCTTTGGAGAAATACGGGACGATGAAGTTGGAAGAAGTAATTCAACCGGCTATTAATCTTGCCGAAGACGGATTTCCATTATCAGCTTCAAATGCAAGATCGCTTGAATGGACCCTAAATGATTTTAAAAAATATCCCTCTTCACTCAAAGTATTTTCTAAAAACGGAGTTGCATATCAAGAGGGAGAGATATTTAAACAACCTGATTTAGCCGCAACGTTATCAGAAATTAAAAAATCGGGAAGAGACGGTTTTTACAAAGGAAAAATTGCCGAACTGATGCTGCAACAAATGAAAGCGCTTGGCGGAAATTTTTCTGTAGATGATCTTGAAAATTACAAACCGGTTGAGCGCGAAGTTGTAAAAGGGAAGTACAAAGGATACGAAATTGTTTCAATGCCTCCGTCTTCTTCGGGTGGAATTGCTCTTGTTCAGATGTTAAACATCTTAGAAAATTTTTCATTTCAAAAAGATGAATGGAACAGCAGCAGATATATTCACGTTTTAGTTTCAGCAATGAAATTTGCTTATGCAGACCGCTCAATGCACCTTGGCGATCCCGCCTATTATAATGTGCCGGAGAAATGGCTAACATCAAAAAGTTATGCAAAGAAATTAGCTGCTCAAATAGGCGGTCTGGCAATTCCTTCTACTGAAATTAAGCCCGGAGATCCGAAACAATATAAAGAGAGTGAAGAGACAACTCATTATTCTATTATAGATAAAAATGGTTGCGCAGTTAGTGTTACCACAACGATTAATTCCGCATACGGTTCTAAATTGGTTGTAGAAGGCGCGGGATTTCTTCTTAATAATGAAATGGATGACTTCAGCGGAAAGCCGGGAGTACCAAATCAATTCGGACTTATCGGCAGTGTGGCGAATGAAATACAACCCGGCAAACGAATGTTAAGCTCTATGACTCCCACAATTGTCCTTAAGGATGGTAAACCGGTACTCGCTCTTGGTTCACCGGGCGGCTCAACAATTATTACGGTGGTTTTACAAGTAATTCTAAACAGATTAGAATTTGAAATGAATCTTGAGCAAGCAGTAAATTCACCAAGAATTCATCACCAGTGGTTGCCGGATGAAATTTATACCGAACCGTTTGGGATAGCAAAAGATGTTAGACAAAAATTGCTTGAGAAAAGTTATAAATTTGGTACGGAAAGAAAATTAGGACTTGTTGAAGCCATTAGTTACGATTCTCGAACCGGAGAGTTTGTTGGAGTAAGTGATAGGCGCGGTTACGGTCTGGCGGAGGGATATTAATGGTAGTTGGAATAGGGATAGACATAATTGAAATCGACAGAATAAAAGAAAGCGTTGATAAATTCGGTGAGCACTTTTTGAATAAAATATTTACTCCCACCGAACTTGAATACAGTTTAAGCAAAGCAAATAAATATCAACATCTCGCAGCCCGCTTCGCAGCCAAGGAAGCCGTTTCCAAAGCACTTGCAACCGGCTGGAACAATGATTTCAACTGGAAGAATGTTGAAATATTTAATGAACTATCCGGCGCGCCGAGCGTAAAACTTTCCGGCAAATTGGCGGATTACCTGGGTGAGGATAAGGAATTGAAAATAACAATGAGCCACTCCAACCATTATGTTACTTGTTTTGCGATAATTTATTTGAAGAAGTAAAAAGTGTTGGGAGGTTTGAAAAATTGTGCGCTAACTTGATTTGAAAATGAGAAAGATAGTTCGATGAAAAAGATATTATTTATTTTATTATTTGTCCTTTTGGCAAACTTGTTTTCACAACCTCAGACAAAAGAAAAGATTATACTCCCAAGTCCGCTTATCGGATGGGACTCACTTTCGACTTTCATTAATTACTATGACCTTGCACGAAGAACAAACATATCAACAGGATATATAGCGAAAGTGCAAATAGATTCGTTTGGTATCGTGCAGGAAGTACATGTTTTTGAACTTACTTTTGATAAAAAACGAGTTGATCTAAATTCGCCTCTTGTTTCGTCTATTAACACGGCTATGAGACATCACTTATGGAATCCAGCAATGCAAGGTGGAAAAAAAATCAATTTTACTTTAGAAATACCAGTTGTTTTCATCATTAATAATAAAAATCAAGCTCCATTGATTATTAAGAATGTTCCTGAATCGATTATATATCGTTAGTATAAGATGGATAAATAATCAACTGAAAGAATCATAAATGCTAAATTTCATAAATGGACTACCCAAAGCAGAACTGCACCTTCATATTGAAGGGACGTTAAATCCTGAGTTGATGTTCAAAATTGCTAAACGGAATAATATAAAAATTAAGTACAACTCAATTGATGAAATAAAAAAAGCATATGATTTCGGAAATCTGCAAGACTTTCTAAATCTCTATTATCAAGGAGCCGAAGTTTTGCTTCATGAACTTGATTTTTATGAGATGACTTGGGAATATCTGGAGAAAGCACACGAACAGAACGTCCTTCACTGCGAAATGTTTTTCGATCCTCAAACCCATACAAGTAGGGGAGTTCATTTTGATATCGTTATCAGCGGAATCTACTCAGCGATGAAGGATGCAGAAAACAAATTTGGTATTTCATCTAAATTAATTTTATGTTTTTTAAGAGACATGGATGAAGAATCAGCAATTAATACTCTCCATGAAGCTTTACCACATAAAGATAAAATAGTCGCCGTCGGGTTAGATTCTGCTGAAGTTGGGAATCCACCATCGAAATTTAAGAACGTATTTAACCTCGCGCATCAAGAAGGCTTTTTAACAGTAGCTCACGCAGGTGAAGAAGGACCCGCAGATTATGTTTGGGAAGCGTTGGAACATCTGAAAGTATCCAGAATAGATCACGGAAACAACTCACTGGCTGATGAAGCTTTGATTGATCAACTGGCAAAAATACAAATACCACTTACGGTTTGTCCGTTATCAAATTTGAAATTGAAAGTTGTTGATGATTTGAAAAATCATCCGTTAAGAAAGATGATTGAGAAAAATCTATTAGTGACAATTAATTCCGATGACCCCGCGTACTTTGGCGATATATCAACGAAAATTATTTGGCAATTGCACAAGCATTGAATCTTTCAAAAGAAGAATTAGCTAAACTTGCAAAGAATTCATTTCGCGCAAGTTTTTTTGAAGATGGACTAAAAGAAAAAATGATAGCAAAAGTAGAGGAATATTTGCGGAATGAAATTCCGAGTTAGTTCAAGTTAAATATCGAGGTTGAATTTCCAAAAGACTTAAATAATTTGAAGTTGTAGCATAATATTTAAGAATAACGATTAACGATTTTCGATCTTTGGTGGATTGAAACTTCTGAATTCTAAAATCGTTGATCCTCGTTCTTAGATCAATTTTAATGCTGACTTTACAAGTTTATTTGTTAATCTTTAGTATTCTTTTTATGGAGAGGTGTTGTGGATATATTAAAAATTCCTTTTGTAAATAAAGTTGGATTGAAAAAAAACAGTGATGGGGTTTTAGAATTAGCTATTGAACCGGAAGTTCAGAATCACCTGCAAAGTATTCACGCCGGGGCGCAATTTACGCTTGCGGAAACTGCAAGTGGAGAACTGCTCCAAACATTGTTTCCCGAACTTGTTGAAAATGTTATTCCCGTTTTGCGAGACGCTCAAATAAAGTTCAAATGCCCTGCGCAAAAAACCATTACTGCACATCCTTCCATCCCGGAAGAAAAATCAATCGTATTTAAAAACCAACTATTGCAAAAGGGAAGGGCATTAATTGAAGTTAATGTTGAAGTAAAAGATGCTGAGGGAGTGGTTACATGTAGTGGTGTATTTAACTGGTTCATTCAGAAAATAAAGTAACAATATTTAATACTTTATAAAGAGGTAAAAATGGAAAAGGAAAGAGTGCTCATCGTTGGGGGATATGGAACCGTTGGAACAGTAGTATCGGAAATTTTATCTAAAAGTGAACCTATAATTCCGGTTATCGCCGGAAGAAATGAAAGTAAAGCAAGAGAATTAGCCGGTAAATTAAATGCTGAATGGCAGACGATCGATATCAACAAAGAAGATTCAATCCTTGCTGCATTTGAAAATGTTAAAGTAGTTATCAATTGTTTTAGCGGACCTTTCACAAATTCACCACTGCTGTTAGTCGAGTTGTGCGCCAAGCATGGAATTCATTATTTGGATGTCGCCGGAAGTTATGAGTTCGCAGAAAGAGTACTAACTCTAAATGAAACAGCAAAAAAAAATAAAGCTACCCTCATCACTGCTTTAGGAGCCAACCCCGGTTTACCCGGAATCGCTTTGATGAGCGCAAAAAACGATTTTGATGAAATGGATTCGGGAAGAATTGTGTTTGTCCTTGGTGCGGGATTTAAGGGCATCTCAGTTTCATCTTTACAAGAATTAAAATATATGTTCGATGTAAAACCATTGGTCTGGGATAAAACTGAGTGGATTACACCGAAAGTTGTAAGCTCAAAGGAGTATGTTGGAAAACCATTTGAACAAAAAGTTTATTTAGGTGTTTCGTTAACGCGTGATATTCTTGTCATCCCGGGAATGACGGGATTAAAAGAACTTTCATTCTGGTCAGGTTCGCAAAGTACAAGTCAAGGATTGGCTTTAATCCTCGGATTGAAATATGGATTCGCGAAGAATGAAAAACGGGCGAAGATGCTTTTGAATTTATTGATGAAACTTGGAAACACTAAGTCGGCAAGTCCGGATACGCTCTTGTCTATCACCATTACAGGAAAGAAAAATGGCGAAAAGTTGAAACGTACAATTGAAATCTACTGCGAAGAAAATTATGCCACGGCAATCGCCCCGGCTTTAGTTTGCCAGCAGATTGTTGAAAAGAAGATTACACAGTATGGTGCGTTTGTAGCTCCGCAAGTTGTTCCATCAATTGATTTCATGGAAAGGTTAAAAAAATATCCGGTCAACTATTCGGTAAAGGACGAAAAATTTTAGAAATGATTTGGTGCGTCTTAACTGATTTTTCATTCAGCTAAGACGCACCATAAAAGTTAAATATTATACCCTAAAGAAAATCTAAAGAACATATCGGGGAAACCAAAAACCATCACACCTACATTTATATTCTTCATTATCGTGTACTGTCGTGTCAATCCAAACTCAGCCGGGATCGGTAAATCCATCATATCTTTAAGTGATTTTCTTGTATCCTTATCAGCAAAACCATCAACAATAGAATTTCCGAAACTCATACCGCCGTAAAATCTATAATGAGGATTTTCATACAAAGTAGATTTTCTAAACAGTTGCATAATGAATCCATCTAGATCGAGGTAAAGAAAACGAATAGGAAGCAGCGCCCATGCCCAACCTTTGAATTCTTCAGGGAAAACGAAATCAGCTCCGGCACGAATTCCCAAATTCATATCTTTTCCAATTTTATATCTATCAAACTGATACGACATTTCATTGAAATATTTAATTACATTTAAAGAAACATTATGTTTACCGAATTTTGCGTCAACTCCCACAGTTAGGGATGAAGGCATTTTGATCAACACTTCGCTTGCGAAATAATTTTGAGTCGGTTTGGTCAAGTTAGGTTTTGCAAGATCCATTGAATCGATCGAAACATCAAACTTGTCGTCACCTTTTCCGCTAAATCTGCCAACCATAAAACGAGGCTGGTAACTTTCCATTAAGGCTGAATTATCTGACAAAACGAAGTCCGGGTTATAGTTGTAAACCAATGAGAAATTAAATCTCGAAAGCCAATTATTTTTATTGGCGGGATTGTAATTTGCGCCGAGCGTAAATCCCACACGTGTATCTTTGTAATTTCCCTTGGCTCTGAAGAACAAATTGTTCGATTCATTTTTTGCCGGATCAATACTGGGATCATTTACATCGTTGAAGTAATATTCATTGAGATTATTCAGTACCACCATCCCCTGGAAATCAAGATCGAGATTAATAAAATTTCTGATGTCATACCGGTTAATTGTAAAACCAACAGCAACTTGACCTTGCTCATTATTCATAACTTCGCGTGCAAGTCCGTACGAAACACGATTCACTTTTAATTTAGTGATGGCAAGAATCGTCGGTTTCAGAATGATGTCGATCTTCGTTTCATTCTCTGCCACAATTTTAGAAGATGCGAGATCAGTGGAGATTCCGTTGATGAGCAGATCGGAAGAAAAATCAACCGGAGTAGAAAAACCTCCACCAAGTACGAAATAATCTTCAAAGGGAATAGCGCCGGTAAGAGCCGCCAATCCACCGACTTGTGCAATTTCTTGTTCACCAACTTCCATATCTTTTCGATACGTTCCCGGTGTGAAAATGAAGGTTGAAGTATCTTTCAACATATCCGTAGTTTGTTTTTTCATATCGGCGGGAGTTAACAAATTCGAAATTCCGGCTCCAAGTTTTGATTCAAAAAAAATGTTCGCTTTTTTTAGATAAGCTAATTCAGCCGGATTAGAAAAAAGTGATGTTGATCCGTAGTTCAAATTCGGAGAGATCATTCCTCCAAAAACACCGCTTCCGCTTCCAATGCCAACTGAGCTGTTAACACCGCCACTTACTTTAAGATTTAATTTCCCCCCGATCCAATAGAGCATTTTGGGAGTATCGCTGGATTGTCCAAGTGCAAATATGCTGGTGAAAATTAAAACAATGGTTGTTTGTAGAAATATCTTTTTCATATTACAACTCCAATCCGATTGAAATGCGTTGAGAGTTGGCTAACTCTTCCATCATAAAAGTATAATCGAGACGAATTCTTCTTTCTTTTCCGGCGCCGAAGTTCATACCCAACCCAAAACTATACTTTTCATCTTTTTCATTATTCAGAAAATATTGCACTCCGCCGCGCACTGAAAGAATTTTTAACAGCGATATTTCCATTCCGGCTCGAAGTTTATCACTTACATCTTTCCTCACAACCGAAGTATAATCTGTTACAACAGTGATTTGTTCAGTAACTTTGAATGCTGTTCCAATCGTTGGTTCAAAGGGAATTAGTTCGGAATATTTCCCCTTTGCTTTTTTATTAGGATTATCAACTTTGGAATTCCAGAAAAGGGGAGAGTAAATATCTCTGAACATTAATCCGACGTTAATTTTTTCGTTAAGATGATAGAGAACTCCAAAATCAAATCCGAAACCAAACGCTGAACCTTTAACTTGATTTAAAATACCATCAGAGATTTCATCCGGTTCAAATAAAAGATAATCGCTACTATTAAGGGAATTGTTCCCGAAGGAAGCGTAACGAAGTTTAAATCCAAAACCGATGAATAAGCTATCGAGTAAAACTTTTCGTGAATAACCGAGGTTCAAGGTATATTCACGTAATGCAGCATCACCGGAAACAATTAATGCCGCTCCGGCTCCTTGATCATTTTTCATTGGCATTGAAAAAGCGAGGTAGTTGTAGTCAACTAATCCCAACAGTTTTGTATACGTAAACGCTGTTTGCATTTTTTTTGATGATGATATTCCGGCAGGATTCCAAACGATGCTGTTAACATCATTGGAAAGTCCAACAAAAGCATTTCCAAGAGCAGCTGGTCTTGCACCAAAGCCAATATCGACAAAAGCTCCGGCAAAGTTGGAAAGTTCCTGCGCAGGTGTTTGCAAGAACGTGAAGATGAGAAAAATATAGATAATCTTATTTTTCATTTTTATATCCTCAGTATTTTCATAAACTTAATTTGTTTTACTAAATCTATTTAACTAATACAACCGGGATCAGTTCAGACTTTTCGCCGGAGTTATCTTTTGCAATTATTCGAATGATGTATCTTCCATTTCGTGCCGTACTTCCGTCATCGGCTTTTCCATCCCAAGAAATTTCTTTCAGACTGGTTCTACTTCCATACTTACCGGGGAATTGAATGTCATCGTCTAACAATGTTCTCACTAATTCGCCCCGGAGGTTGTAAATTTTAATTGAAACAAGTGCAGGTGGAATATTTGTCGTTAGGAAATATCCAATCTTAAGCGCAGCCACTTCAGGTGAAAACGGATTCGGTAAAATGCTCACATGTTTTAATCCAAGCGGTTCGTTAGCAGTCAGCACAGCAAATTCGCCAAAGCGATAAACTGAGTTGGACAAAACAGAATTATTTTCAAGCGAAGAATTGTAAAGATTCCAATATTTCGATAACCGATCATACAAACCGATGGTTTTACTTCCCTCGGTAAATTGAAGAGATTTATCGAGTGGTAACTCAAGGGAGGATGCAACTTGTAAAGTATCTCCCGGCAAAGCAATGCTCGAAATATATCTGAAGTTGTAAAGCTTATCGGAGACCATAAAAGTCTCACTTGAATTCTGCGGTGTAAAATATTTTTTTGCCGGACCAAATTGCGGTTTTGCTAAAAAGAGTTCGATAGGGAAGTTAACTGCGCCAGATTTTAGCGAATAAATCATTCCCTTTTTATCAGTTAATACATAATTTTGATTCGGATTGATAGCTGCATAAACAGAAAGTTCGGTTGTTCCTTCCAAACCTGAAACTTTATCTGTCGCAGATATTTTTACAAATCCGATATAATTTGTATCCGCCGGTTGATAAAATCCGGTGCTCGTAATTGTTCCGGCTTCAGGCGGGTCTAATGTCCATTCCAAATTATTTCCCAACAGAACTTGTTTTGATGAAGTATCCGTGCTGGTTAAGCTGAACTGTAAACCGGTTGACCGGTTACTCAATCGTTCAACTTGACTCGAAACATTGATATCTTTCAAAACACCTTCAGTAACGGTTACGGAGAACTGTTGATCCAAAACCGTAGAACCTAAATGAACAGAAACTTTGAAGACTGCAGTTCCTTCTTTTAGCGTGGTCAATAATATATTTAAACTGTCTGAGGAATTCGGGTAGGATATTTCCAACGAAGCGGGATCTTCAACTTCCCATTTAATGGTCCCGGTGTGATTAACTCCTGTAAAATTATTAACCAAAGATTGGCTCAATCCATCACGAATAACGAGACCGAGTTTGAAGCTATCGCCTTTCCTTAAAACCGAATTATCAAGGCTTGGAGAAAGAGCGACGGATGACAGAATTCCGCTTGCAGAAGGTTTAATTGAAATTCGCTGGGAAGAATAAGTCATTTTTTGTGCTGTATCTGTCAGCTCAACATAATATTGAATTTCCTCAAGTGTATAAAGTGCGGGAATTTTCTTTTCGTAGGAGCTGTCGGTTTTAGTTAAAGTTAAAGTTGTAAAAACATCTGTTGAAGCCAATTTGTAATACAACTTTCCTAATACGTTTGTATTTGTTTTTTTGTACTTAACTCTTATCAATGATTCTTTATCAGAAAGAATTGAAGTTAAAGGAATATGCGTAAACGGTAATGCAACATCTTTCGATATTTTCATAGTGTCGGTGGCTAATTCAACACGAAGTGATTTTTCATCTTGCGTTAAATAATTATCTTTTGATGCACTAACGCGGTAAGTACCTTTCGACAATTTATTTTCACTCTCGTACAATCCAGAGACAGTAGTGATTGTAGTAATTGTTTGTCCGTCAGGTTTTGTAAAATCAATCTGCACACCGGAGAGAGGACTTACACCATCAGTTGCTCGCAAAGTAATTTTTCCACTGGGAATAACGAAAGAGGGAAGCGTTACAGTCTTGCCTAATTGATTTGAAGGAATCAGAGCAATTTTACTTAATGATGGTAAACCGGATTCGACTATTTTTATTTCATAGAATGTGCTATCTGTTGCACCGATTTTAATTGGCAAATTCTTAAATGAGAAATTACCGTTTTGATCGGTTATAACCTCAAAAGTATTATTTGATGTAGCTTTAACCGAAACATTTGACAAACCTGTACCTGAAAAAAGTACCTTGCCGTTTAAAGTTGCCGTTGATGGAATTAGTTTTATATCTTGATTTGTTTTCGTTTGTCCTGGTTGTAGTGTAAAAGAGAGTGTGTCGGAAATATAACCTGCCTTTATTGCAATAACTTTTGCAGCTCCGGCAGAAACATTATTGAAAGTATAATTTCCACTTGCATCTGATGTTGTTGAAAATGATTGTCCCGTTGCCGGATAAATTAATTTCACATTTACAGAACCAAGAGCAGACGTAGCAGAAGAAATTAACTGTAATGTTTTACCGGTAACTTTTGAAGTGTTTTTTGTTAAAGTAAAATTTACAGCTGCATTTTCGTTGAGTGTTAATGCTTTAGCGATTTCTTCAGGAGAAGCTGTGAAATCAGTTTTACTGGCTCTTATCAAATACGTTTTACCTGCCGGTAATCCTGTAAAAGTAAATTCTCCTGTTGATGCGGTTACTCCGGTTGCAATAACGGTAGTATCACTGCTTACAACAGAAACACTTACTTGTTCAAGAATTGCGGATGATGGGTCTTTTGCAACAACTTTAATGTTTCCTATGTTAGCTGATGCTGTGAAGGTTATTTGAACCGTATCCTTAAATCCAAGTGAAACATTTTGTGTGGCTGGAGTAAAAGTATATCCTGTTCTTTCAGCTTTTACAGTGTACGAAGCTTCTGGCAAATAGCCTAATTCAAAACTGCCATCAGGCGAAGCAAGTACGGAGTAAGATTTAGTGGTACTGCTTAATTGAATGTTCGCACTACCAATACCGCTGTTGCCTTTTATAACTGAATAGTTTTTTATGACTGTAATAATGCCTGCATCAACTTGAGTTGTATTTAAGGGGATAGTGACCGAAGTTGAATCGTTTATAATTCCTTGCTTGAAAATATCAGTATAGATATTGAAACTCGCGTTACTTTCTACTTCAATAAAGCTAAATATTCCGGAGGCATTTGTTATCGTTGAATAAACATTTCCATTATTCGAAATTGCAACCACCGGAGCTTGAAATGAAAGAACTTCTCCCTTCTGATTTTTCACGATACCAACGATCTTGCTTTTATTTTTTATCATGAATAGATTTAGACTTGCAGCACCCGAAATATTGATTGTGGTATCCTTTAGGGTATATCCCGGTTTACTTATTTTAATTAGGTAAGAACCCGGCGCAAGTGTGCTAATTGCATATTCTCCTGAAGTATTTGTAACTGCACTTCCGCTTCCCAAATTACCTTCTAAACTTAAACTAACGTTGGAAATTGGTAAACCGCTCATATCGTCCAGAACTTTTCCTGAAAGACTTCCGTTATTAAATATTAAATCGTTGAAATTTACCGTCCCGGTTGAATTAAGAACGGTTATACTCACTTCCTTACTACCTGGACTTGTGTATTGAGTTTTATTTGCGGTCACAATGTATTGTCCAAAAGCAACGGCTGGAAACTCAAATGTTCCGTCAGATTGTGTAGTAGTTACAAACGATTGACTATTGTTATTTACAGCATAAACCGTTGCCTGCGCAATTGCTTGTCCCGAATTATTTTTAACGCTTCCTTTAAGTTTACCTGCGAGGGGTGAGAGTGTAATATTTAGACTTTTTGTTTGTCCATCTGAAATTGAAAAAGCAGTTAGCAGTGAATCTCCGTAATCCTTTTTTGAGAATTTAAGATTGTAACTTCCGCCAATCAATCTTGGAAGAATAAAACTTCCATCCTGGTTGGACAAAACAGTCGCACCATTGTTAGTCCCCGTTAGATTTACAGTAGCATCTGCAATTGTCTTGTTTGCATTATCTTTAACTATTCCGTTGATTAAAGCAAAGTTTTCGTTGAGAGAGAAATTAATATTCGTAAGATTTTGTCCAAGAGATAATACAACGTTTATACTGTCACTCAAATAACCTTTTAAAGTAGCAACAAGTTTATCATTCCCGGGAGGTAAACCAATGTAATAGTTCCCATTATTATCAGAAATGATTGTATCAATAGCCGCACCTGTTGTTGCATTATAAATAATTATTTCTGCGTCAGCGAGTGGAGTTTGCAAGTTACTTAATACATTTCCACTAACAGAAGAAGGATTTGGTGAAAGAGTAAAATTATTTGTCGATGTAACTGAAGCGTTTAAAATTTCGGTTTGCTGATCTTTAGACCCATACCCAACAAGTTTTACACTTATTTTATATGCTTTGCCGGCTTCAACAACTGCAGAATAGAATCCGTTGTTATTCGAAACTGTATTTATCTTTTTAGTTGGATCATTCACTTCTGAGATCACGATCTGTGCATCTTGAAGAGGGGAGTTAATAGTTCTAATTTCACCTTCAATTCTTGCTTCATTTTTGGTAAGACTAAAATCATTGTTTATACTTTGCTGCCCTGAACCGACTGAAATGTTTTTTGTGCTTGATGGGAGAAATCCGTTTTTTGAAACAGCGATACTCCAGGTTCCTGGTTGAATGTTAATAATATATTTCCCGAATTCGTCGGTTGTTGAATTTAAAGTCTGATTTCCCAGGACAGCCTTTACCACCGCATTAGGAATTGGTTCCTGCAGCGAAGTAACTCTACCTGAAATCATTCCTGCATTTTCAGCTAATTGAAAATCGATACCGGATAAATTTTGTCCGGGAGATAAAGAGAGCGTTATGGGATTTGGACTTGAATATCCGGATTTCAGAGCTGTTATTGTTATGGTGGAGGCTGGAACACTTAACTGATATGTTCCATTTGAGAGTGAAACAGTAGATGTTCCACTTGAACTTGAAATTGATACATTCGCTAATCCGCTTCCGGCTAAGTCTGTTGCGGTACCTGAAATAGTAGAAAGATTCGGAGTAAGATTTAAATTTATTCCCGAAATCGTTTCTGCTACACCCAAATTAAGTTGAACATTATTAGTTGAAGTATAACCGTTACTTGCTGTTGTGATAATCCACGAACCGGTCTTTAAACTGAAAGTATATTGTCCGGCGGAATTCGTAACTGCTGTAATGGTTGGACCACTTGTTGGAGTAGCTGTAACAGTAACGTTTGCAAATGGAGATGTTCCGGTTTCACCGGTAGAAGTTTTGGTCACTTTATAAACATTCCCTACAACTTGATTTGCCCTCGGGATCAGTGTGAAGTTCTGATTTTGTAAATTATCTCCGGTAATCAGATTATATATTTTGGGAGAAGGACTAATAAATCCATCTTTTTTAATTTCAACTGTCCAGTCTCCAGATGAGAGATTTAAAAAGTAATTTCCCGCATTATCCGAGGAAGTTTGCTGAGTCACGTTTCCTTGTTTAGCTAAGATATTCACCAATTGAACCGGATTTGATTCATCATTTATAATTTTTCCGGTGATGGAAGCATTGTCAGCTTTAATTACAATTGAGGTTGGTAAAATCATTTGATCAACATCTAAAGTAATTGTTGTTGGAGATGAAGCGAGATAACCTGCTTTACTGGCTTGTAAAGAATAGGTTCCTTTAGGAAGAGCAACATTGAATGAACCATCAACTAAAGTTGTTACGGTCTGTACATTGCCATTGAGAAGATTACGCAATCTTATAAGTGCACTGCTCAAAAGAATTCCTTTATCATCTACAACTCTACCTGAAAGTTTTGCCGGATATGGTCTCATGAAAATCGTAAAATCACTCGTTGAAGTTTTATTGAGAGTAGTAACAAAAGTTGAATCATAGAAACCGGATTTTTCTCCTCTAAATTCGTAAGTTCCAAGAACTAAACTATCTGAATAGCTAGTTGAATTTGTAACAATAAACGGATTAGGCGGGGTAACACCACCACTTAATGAATTTGCGTAAACTTTAAACCCTATGATATTCGATGAGTCAACAGAAGATTTAGCTTGAACTCTAAATTTTCCCAGGTCAATGATGTAGTTGAAAATATTAATGGCACTTTTATTTCCAGATCCGGAATTATCTCGCGGAACAACAAACCAGATATATTTCCCCTTGGTTAACATTGTCCTTGCCGGAAGTTGAATTGAAGTGTTGGTGGTTGAAGAATACCATATTGGAATATCTATCTGTTGTTCGTTTCCTGCGAATGACGAAACTCTTTGGAAAAGAAAAACGGTGTAACCATTCGCATTCTGTACAGAGTTCCATTGCAGATTAATATTTATATCAGCATAAAATGTTGCATTATCAATCGGTGCTATAAGAGTTGGCGGTTGAATTGACGCTGTTGCTTCATAAGTAAAAGATACAACTCCGCCAAATACTCCGCTTGAATAAGTAATATCATATTCGTCGTAAACATTTAAAATTGTATAGTGATATTCGTTTCCCGGAATCAAGGGAGGAGCTTGTATTGTAAAAGGAGAATTCGGATCAATGCTTCCGTATTGAACAGAAGTTCCTGTAGATAAATAATTCCAGAGAACATTTGCTCCTTCAACAGATACGTCTCCATTTGGTTTGGTTACAACAGAAAAGGGAGTACTGGAAACTATCAACCAATATGCTCTAACACCGGGAATCGAATTCCATTGGAATGTTGGAGTAGAGTTTTTAATCTTTCCTCTTGGCGCTTCAGCATAAGGAGCATTTGGAGATTCGATCATAAATTCAATTTCGTTTGAAAAGTCTATTGAGGTAGGATTTGCTGAATAATCTGTTTTAATTTCACTTAAAGTATTTTTTGCAGAATTTGTTATTAGTGCTCTATATCTACCAACTGACAAATTTGGTGGATTATTTTTAGGAATAAAACCTAATCTTTTGCCAGCTGCATTCAGTGAAGTTAAATTATAATTTCCGGTAGTGCTACCAATTTTAAATTTTACTTTTGATGCGGGAAAGGATTTGTTCCAGGCAACTATAACACTATCGGAAGGTTTGAAAAAGATTTTGATTCTTGGAGTAGTATTCCCTGAGATGTACCCTTGTGGAGGTTGGACAATGAAGGTCTGTGAAAAAAGGACTATTGGAATAGACATCCAGAAGAAGAAAAAGAAAATCAATGTTCTTTTAGAAGTAAAACTATTTATTTTCATACTATACTCGCTTTATAGTGAGAATATTCTTTCCATTTCAAGAGAACTATTCTTCGAAATCGAAGAATAACTAACCGCAAATTATATCTGATGAACAATAAATGCAAATATTAATTTTAAAAATTCCACCTTTGGAACAATTAATAATTCGTTTTGATAAATGAAAGAGTGTATAAAACAATGGTTTGGTATATGTGATTAGACACACAAGCGTGATGATGTCCATATAGCAAGTAAAGTTAGATAACTATTATTACATCAAAAAAAATAGTAATTAACATGAAGCGAGATAATTAAACTTTGGGAGGCAAATGGAAAGCAACACTTTAGCAGAAAGTAAATTCGTTAGAAATTTTCATGAAAAAGCTTTAGAAAAATTTATTAATGAAGTTGATGTCCGTATGGATTTTCAACATCATAGATACTGTGGGATTACTTTAGTAAAAATAAATCTAAGTCGCGCTGTTATGTGCGAGTCTCAAACTTTTTACAAATTTCTTTTTAACTTGATTGATGAAGGCGCCAATAAAATCATTATTGATCTTACTTCACTTGAGTTTATTGATTCATCTTTTGCGGGGGTTTTAGTAGCGGCTCTTAGAAGAGTAAGAAATAGAAAAGGTGATATTAGATTAGTTCTTCAACCTGGGAATTCACTCTCAAATCAAATGTTTTTTAATGGTATGGTTAAGATATATAAAACTTATTCGACCACTAAAGAAGCGTTAAACAGTTACGAGTGTTCCCATGAAAATTCTATGTCTTCAGTTTCCCATCTTTCATCTCAAAAATAACATCGGCAAGCGCCATTAAATCTTTGTTATGAGTAACGATTATTAAAGTTTTCCCATAATTATCACGAAGCCGCACAAAGAGATCATTCAGCAATTCACTATTTACCGTATCTAAATTTCCGGTAGGTTCATCAGCTAAAATTAATTTTGGATCATTAGCAAGTGCTCTGGCAACGGCAACACGTTGCTGCTCACCACCGGAAAGTTGTGCTGGTTTATGTCCAATCCGCTCAGATAATCCAACAATATCAAGAAGTTCTTTTGCTTTGATGACCGCTTTATTATAAGAAACTTTTCCGATCAATTGAGGAATTATCACATTTTCTAAAGCGGTAAATTCTGGAAGAAGGTGATGAAATTGGAAAACAAAACCAACATGCTGATTTCTAAAAGCCGAAAGTTTTTTATCCGGAAATGTTGCAACATTACTCCCATCGATTAAAATATTTCCACTATCAGATTTATCTAACCCTCCTATAATGTGGAGTAAAGTACTTTTCCCGGCACCGGAGGCACCTATAATAACAGATATTTTATTTCTAGGTATCTCAAGAGAAATATCTTTAAGGATTTCAAGACGGTTATTCAATCCGGTCGGATATGATTTCCAAATGTTTTTTGCTTCGATAATATTCATGTTGTTGTAAACAATTCTTTCAATAATAAATATTTTATTCCCATTTTATTGCTTCTACAGGATTAATTTCAGATGCTTTTTTTGACGGTATCAGCGCCGCAATTGTTGATAATAAAATTGAAGCACCTCCGACGGTAAAAAAATCCATCATCTGAAGTTTCATTGGAATTGCATCAATTTTATATTCTAAAGGATTTAATGGATAAAGTTTGTATTCGGTTTGTAAATAATAAACGAGTAATCCTAAAGCGAAACCGGCAAAAGTTCCTATAACTCCCACATAAAAACCTTGTAATAAAAAAATCTTTCTGATTGAGCCTTCAGTGGCACCTTTCACTTTCAAAATTCCAATATCACGTTTCTTTTCAATCACCGACATACTGAGTGACCCTAGAATATTAAATACAGCGACCGCAATGATCATCAACAATAAAGCGTATGCCACCCATCGTTCGATGTTCATTACAGAGTATAGATCTTTATGAAAATCATACCACGTGCTTATGGAAAAGTTTTGAGATAATCTGGATTCAAGGTTTTCTTTAAATTGAAATGCTTGATTTTCATTTTGTAATTTTATTTCAAGTCCTTGATAAATATTTTTATAACCAAAAATGCTTTGAGCCTCGGACAGGGTACAAAACATTAAAGAAGCGTCATATTCATTATTGTTTGAAAGAAATATCCCTTTTATTACGGCTTTGTGAATTTTCGGGACTGAAAAATTTGCAACAGCTTTTTCAACTGCAGAAGGAGAAATGATTGACAACGTATCTCCAATTGTTGACTGCATTCTATCAGCTAAAAATGCGCCGATTAGAATCTCCTGAGTTTCTTTGGTTACTGGATCAAGATTATTTCCAAGAATTATCTTCCCATTAAAATTATTGCACACATTTTTATTGTCGAAATCAATTCCTTTTAACTCAACTATTTGGTTGAGATTTCCATATACCAACAGAACTTTCCCTTTTACAAATGGAGTAACATAAATTGGATTTTCTTTTTCAATCGTTGATTGAAGTTTTAAAAGTTGTTTCTGAGATGTCTCATCAACCACTTCGACTCGAACGTGTGGATCAAAAGAAATAAGATAGGATGTGACCAGATTGCTAAATCCGTTAAATACGGATAGAACAACGATTAACGCAGCTACACCGATGGCAATTCCGCTAATTGACAAATAAGAAATTATCGTGATGAAATTTATCTTGTGTTTTGCAAAGAGATAGCGTTTAGTTATAAAATGTTCAAACTTCATTATGAGAACCGCAAGGTTGTTACCGGTTGAATTTTTGAAGCGACAAAACTTGGCAGAACAGAAACTATTAGAGTGACACCAAAAGTAACAGTAGAAACCAATAGCGAGATCCATAGTTGAAAATAAAGGGGAACCTCAGATACAAAATAGACCGTTGAAGGGAGTGTAATGATATTAAAAGTCGTCTGCAACTTCATTAAAAGTATCGCTAAAATATTTCCAAGCAGAATACCGGCAATCCCAATGATCATTCCTTGTACTAAAAACACAAATACAATTTGAATCTCTCGAGCTCCGAGAATTCTCAATGTTCCGATGAATTCGGACTTATCAATCACAATCATTAACAAGGTGCTAATGATATTGAAAACTGCAACCAGAATAATTAACGCTAAAATAATCGGGATTGGTTTTTTTTGAAGTTCGATCCAAGTGAAGATAGCTTTATAATTTGTAAAAATAGTTTTTACATATGCCGGATACCGGAGATTTTCCTGGAGTAAATCTGCAAGACTGTCTACTTTTGAAAGGGAAGACAGTTTTAACTCGAATCCAGAAACAGACTGCTGAAGTGAAAAAATATTCTGCAAAGTACTCATATCTAATAATGCAAAGGAATCATCAAATTTTGACATCCCGCTCTCAAAAATTCCGGAAACGGTCACTTGCTCTATTATCGGAGAAGAAGAATTAAAAAAATCAGATTCGTTGGCAATCGCGAAGAGTTTAATCGTATCGCCGATACCCGCCATAAGTTTATTTGCGATCGATTTCCCAAGAATTACTTCGTTTGAATTGGGATTAAATATCTTTCCCCAATTAATTCTAAATCCATTGTTGGAGTCAAAATAACTTTGTTGAATTCCATAGAAGGTAACGCCTTCTTTAATCCTTTTTCTGCCGAGAATCCCAACTTTAGTTACGAACGGTTGTATCGACAAAAGTTCGTTTTTGATTAAAGAATGTACCTGATTCTCAATTTTTGATGGATTGTATAATGGTTTACTCCCGAAACCTGTTATTTGGATGTGGGCATCGAGTTGCAAAAGTCTCTTTGTTACTAACTTTTCGTATCCATTCAGAACAGAAAGGGCAATAATAAGCGTTGCTACACCGATTGCAATCCCACCAATCGCGATGGAAATAAAAATATTCAGGAATTTTCTCTCTTTTTTAGAAAAAAGAATATTTTTTAGTATCAGGAAGTAAAATCGCATAGAAAAATTATCAGAATCAATTGCTAATTAGGAGCTTTCAGCTTATATTTACAATCCTAATATATGAAATTCCTAATTCATTTTAAGTTTAACAATTTTTGATTTAGTCATTTCTATGCCAAGTTCTTTATATTTTGAAAAATTCGGGGCGTAGCGTAGCCCGGTTCATCGCGCCTGCTTTGGGAGCAGGAGGTCGTGTGTTCGAATCACACCGCCCCGACTTTAGAAATAACAAAAACTCATTCCAAGTTTATTTTTGTTATTTGTTTATTGGAAATTGTGGATTAGAGTTTGAACTATGCGCCCATAGCTCAATTGGATAGAGCAACAGCCTTCTAAGCTGTAGGTTAGTGGTTCGAGTCCACTTGGGCGTACATAATTTAAATTTGCAAAAACAATTTCCCGCTACTGTTATTTTGTTATTTATGTTTTGATTTTCATGGTGAGTATAGCTCAGTTGGTTAGAGCACCAGGTTGTGGCCCTGGGGGTCGTGGGTTCAAACCCCATTACTCACCCAGATTTCTGCAACGAAAATTTTACTCATGGCCCTATCGTCTAGTGGTTAGGACATAGCCCTTTCACGGCTGTAACAGGGGTTCAAATCCCCTTGGGGTCACTTAAGACAAAAACCCTCATTATCTTGTTGATAATGAGGGTTTTTATTTTTTAAAAAAGTAATCTACTTTGTTGCTGTCTCACTTAAAATTAACTACTTCATTAAAAGCAACTTTTTAACTGCGCTATATTTCCCAGTTTGGAGTTGATAGAAATAAATCCCAGATGGCAACTTTGCTGCATTCCATTCAACGCTGTAATAGCCGACTGATCTCTCACCGTTAATTAAAACCGCAACTTTCTCACCAAGTTGATTATAAATGATTAACACGACTTGAGATCTTTCTGGTAAAGCAAAGTTTATAGTTGTGTTGGGATTAAATGGATTTGGATAGTTCTGAAAGAGTTTGAATTCTTCCGGTAAAACATTTGCAACTTCGTCAACTCCGGTTGAAGTAAAGTGGGCACGAAAATCATCAATACAGATGGAACCGTCATCTTTTTTTGAATCGCTTGTCTCGGCAAGATAGAGTCGAGTCCATTGAATTGGGAAGGTGAGTACGGCACTTGGATTAGCCCAACTTGGTACCGCATCTTTTAGATTAACTTCAATATATTGCCAGGTATCTATCCAATCAATTCCCGGGTCACCACTGGTAAAATTGAGAATAAATTTTTCGTTATCTTTATCTGCAAATTCACCGCGCAGCCAGTGTTTTTTCCCATCACCATAAACTTGAATGCTTAACTTCTCCGGAGTTCCTGAAATAGGAATTGTTTTGGCTAAATATAAAGCGCTCGTACCGCCCGTTGTTAAACTGTAATTCAATCTGCCGGAAGATGTCGGAGAGACAAAAATTGAATTATCGGTAGTAAAAGTACATCCGGCTAAATTTATTTTTGTTCCGCTTAGAGTGTAACCTGAAGGATTTGAAAAATCATCTATGATCATTGTTGCAGCGGTTCCAACCGTTAAAGGAACTGAACCTTTTATAGAATCATATTCAGCAACAATTTCACCAATCCCGGTACTTGTTGCGGCAAAATATCCACCGGATGTTATTGTTCCCAATGATCCTAAAACCGACCAATTGAATTTTGATTGCGATAGTTGTATGACATTATTATAATTATCAAACGCGGTTGCTTTCATTTGTTGTGATTGACCTACTTGCAGAATTACCGGATTAGGCTCTAAAACAATCTGAGAGGCTCTTGTAAGATGAATTAGTGCGGAATCTTTAATAGCACCAACTTCAGCATAAATATAGCCGGTTACCGTATCGTTCGCTGCAGTAAAAAGTCCATTTTGAGCGACCGTTCCAATTGTTGAATCGCATCTCCACAAAAGGCTGCCTGAGCTAATACTTACGGGATTAAAGTATTCATCAAATCCGGAAGCAGAAAAATTCGTACCTGATCCTTTAATTAAAAATACCTCTTTGGGTTTGAGTCTCAAGTGAGCCAACGATCCTGTTGGAGCTGAGCTGATCAACAATAAACTATTTGCCACCGATCTTTCTCCGCCGATATCCGAAGGACTATTTACAATAACATCTCTTACAACCATTGTAGTTGACCCGCCTCCATCAAGATTCAAACCTTGATAAACGCCCCATTTAATCATATAATCGCCAAGTTCTTTGTAGGACATTCCGACACTTAATGCAGCTTGTCTTCCATCAATTGAAAATAAAAAGATTTTGGAAGTATCTTGATTAAATCCGATTGAGGTTCGCGGATGACGATCCCCATTATCACTGTTAGCAATTCCGTTTTTAACAAGCCAGGTATTTCCACCGATTAATTGTTCCAATTTTGGAAACGCGGGTGAGAGATTTAAAACAATTTTTACCGTATCACCTTTGTGAAAATTATTTGTCAAAAAGGCACCTGATATTCCATGACCTGATAAAACTGCTTTCCCTTTGCCGATTTGAATATTCCCGGCACCAGCCATAACTGTATCAATAAGACACCGGATAGTATCATTGACAAGCCAACTATCAATTGGTACTAATCGCGCTTCAGTTCCGTATTGGTTTGTAAATGTAGAATTTCCCATAAAGGAATTGTAGAATATCATCTCATCCGTTGCACGAATACGATTAACACCGGAAATATTTTTTATGCTGTCGCTCGTTATGATTGAACCAGAAAAACTCTGCATTCCGATCAGCGGATTATTATTTATATCGAAGGCGATGTTCAACCAATCGCTTGTAACTTTAAGAAGTTCTCCGTTTACAATTTGAGTGCCTACTTGCTCGCCGGTACTGGTATTGTAAAAATCCCCGTTAATTGCTCCAACAACTTTATGTCCTTCATAGTTGTTACGGGATGCCGCCGAAGATGTTTTTTCAAAAGCTGTAAGTTTATCGCCCGATTTTACCGATTGAAATTTAAGCCATGGGTTGTGAAGTTCGATAACAAGAACATTAATATTCCAGGGACCGGCATCGATAACCTCGTGGTAGTGGGTAACTCCCGGACCTACACTAACGCTGTCTAATGAGCCTGCTATGATAAAATGTGAAATGATTAAGAAAGAAAAGAGTAATAACTTGGTTTTCATACTAACACCGGGATAGTAGAGAAATAATTCATTTAATAATTATGATTGTAAAATTAATGAATGCATTCACAACATTCTATCGCTAAAAGATAAATTTTTATTTTACTTGAGTATGGGGAGTATAGATCGAAATATCTTTAGTACAAATATCATTACCCCCTTCCGATTTTTTTCGCTTTGAAATACAAACTAAATAAATATATTACGGTTATAAAAATAGAATATATGTGTAATGCTCGTCTCTAAAATGTGTTTCTAGTTTCCGTTAAAATAAAATAATTAAATAAGGAGTTACAAATGCTGCTTCATCAACAATTTGTGCGGGTTGCAAAAAAGTATGAAAAGAAACTTGCAATCATAGATAAAACGCTTAACAGAAAATTGACTTACAAAAAAGCGTTGATTGGTGCACTGATGCTTTCAAAAAAGTTTGAGAAGTATGATCCTGGTTTCTTAGGAATAATGTTACCAAACTCTGCAGGGGCTGTTTTATCAATACTGGGCACGTTGATGAACGGAAGAATTCCTGTTATGATAAATTATTCTACCGGTGCAGAAATGAACAGTATTTATGCACAAAAAAAATGTGCATTTAAAACGATTATTACATCGAAAGCTTTACTTGAAAAAATAAATTGTCCTAAAGTAGAAGGGATGATTTTTCTTGAAGATATTATGAAATCCGTTTCGATCTTGGATAAAATTAAAGCCGCGTTAAAAGCAAGTCTTCCAACTGAACTTCTCTTAAAGAGTATCCACAAAGGGGAAGAGGATGATACTTTACTTATTCTTTTCACAAGTGGTAGTGAAAAAGATCCAAAGGGTGTTCAACTTACTCATAGAAATATTAGCCAGAATTATGAAAGCCTCATAAAAGCATATTCATTCACCACTGACGACATATTCCTTGCTAATCTTCCTTACTTCCACGTATTTGGCCAAACCGCAAATCTCTGGGTTCCTATGGCAGTTGGAATGTCGATCGTAACGTATGCAAATCCCCTTGATTTTAAAACAATATGCGATATTGTTCGAGATGAAAAAGTTACTCTCATGGCTGGTACCCCAACATTTTTCTGGGGTTATTTGAGAAATTCTAAGCCGGGAGATTTTCAATCAGCACGAATTCTTCTTTCCGGTGCAGATAAATGCCCTGATGCATTGCGGAAAGCATTCATGGAAAAACATGGAAAAGTTTTACTTGAAGCTTATGGTGCAACCGAAACAAGTCCGGCAATTACAGTAAATACGTTAGAAAATAATCGTCCGGGAAGTGTTGGACGTCCGATTGACGGAGTTCAAGTGATGGTAGAAAATTATGAGACAGGAGAAGCTTGTAAAGTTGGTGAAATTGGAAAAATTCTTGTAAAGGGGGATAACGTTATGAAAGGATATTTTGATGATTTCGAACAAACTTCATTAAGTATTCGTCACGGTTGGTATGACACCGGAGATATGGGATTTAAAGATGAAGATGGATATCTCTGGCATGTTGGAAGACTTAAAAGATTTTTGAAGATCGGTGGAGAAATGGTATCGTTAATTAAAGTAGAAGATGTTCTCGAAAAATTATTGCCGCAAGATTCAGAATGTTGCGTTGTGGAAGTCCCTGATGCAATCCGCGGAGCGAGAATTGTTGCTGCAATAACAAAACCGATAGATGAAAAAGCAACATTGAGCAAAATGGCTGAACAGTTGCCGAGTATTGCGATACCTTATAAATTTGTGGTAATGCCCGAAATGCCAAAATTAGGAAGTGGGAAAATTGATTTTAAAACGATAACTGAAAAAGTGCGAGATATAATCCAGGGGAGATAAATAGCCATTTAGAAATGTTATTATCTTTAATTAAAAAACTCGAGCAAGACTCGAGTTTTTTTTGAGGCGCCGGTCGGATTCGCCCGCCAATGGCGGGTTGCAGACCTTCATGTATTTTGTTTTATAATCCCATTTCTTTGAGTTGAGCTCTTCCTTTGCCGGATTTAAAAAACTTTTCTCTTTGTTCAGCTTCTAATTTATTGGAAAATTCTTCAGAGTGAATAAGTTGGAGTGGTCTGCGATTCTTAGTTGAAGTGACACTACCGGTATGGTGCTCTAAAAGTCTCCTGTCTAAATTTGCAGTAAATCCGATGTATCGTTTGCCATCTTTTTCACTGCGTAGAATATAAACATAAAACATTTTATTACCTCAAAAATGAAAAAAACTCGAAATAAATTCGATTTTTTTTGAGGCGCCGGTCGGATTCGCCCGCCAAAGGCGGGTTGCAGACCTTCTATGTATTTTGTTTTATAATCCCATTTCTTTGAGTTGAGCTCTTCCTTTGCCGGATTTAAAAAACTTTTCTCTTTGTTCAGCTTCTAATTTATTGGAAAATTCTTCAGAGTGAATAAGTTGGAGTGGT